>JBAZIW010000001.1:0-362763 GCA_041651655.1 Minisyncoccota bacterium
TGTTTAAATAATTGTACTGTTTTTGCACCTATTGCTTTAGTAGCCTCTTTGGATTCAATAATTTCATTTTTGCCTTCACGATAAACATCTTCAATCATAGCTTTAATTATATCACCCATAGATTCCATATTAACATCATTTGGAAATTTCTGAAGGATGTGCTGTAATCTGAGACTAACTACCCATTCTTCAGCAATTGCTTTTGCGTCTTCAAGAATCTTTGCCTGTTCTGGACTTACTTCTCTCTTACTTTTGGTTTCCATTTGTTCATCTGGTTTGTATTTGCAGATAACCCTTTCACCATTATTAAGTCTCATTTCAACAAGTGGACGAAGAACTATACCTTCACGTTTCTTTGGTTCTGTAATACCATTGCGAACTGCCTGTACTGACGGTGCATCCCTTAATGCCGTAAGATTTTCAAGATTTACTTCAATTTTGTCGTAATGAACGAACTCCAAACCAAGTTTGGTACAAACGTCTTCAGCGTTTGGCACATTGAGCCAATTGTCACCAACTTTAACATCAAAGCCAATGAATTTAAGGTCTTTGCCGTAAGTGTGTGACATGCCCTGCTGTTTGCCACCATATGCTTCACCAAATATAACCACTTCAATATCTGGAAACATTTCAGTTAATTTATCTTTCAATAAACCGATATTGAATAAATTACAGAATTTTTCGTGACTTTCACCACCTGCGAAAAAATGAAGTGTCTTTGTTTCAAATTTCCAACCAATATGACTCGAAGTTCCGTGGATTTTTTCCATTGCATAACATTCTTTAAATAAAAGAATTTCTTGACTTTTGTAAAGATTTTGTATGTGTAAGTACCCCATAATTAATTGATTTATAATTTATTATATAATTGATTTTTATGTTTCTGTCTTTCTTTATCTTTTAATTCTTTACCGTTTCTACCAAGATGATATTTGTGGCAAACCTTGCATTTATATGGAACGATTTTATGAATAACATGATCTTGAGAATTTATAAATTTTGCAACATCAATGGCTTCATCCTGTGTATCATATGCTTTTTTCGGCACAAATACCGGCTGAAGATTTTCATCATATCGTTCAAGCCTTTGGCATTCCATTATTTTAACCTTAACATAAATAAACAATCCGACCTATGGATACCGTCATAACAGCCACAATATTCACATTTTTTACCCAACGATAATTTTGCTTCAGTAATTACCTTTCTTAAAGGTTCAAAAATATCTTCGGTTTTTTTTGTGCCTGTGTTATCTTCTTTTTCCTTTTCCATTATTTTTAATCAACAATTTCATTATTCATTTCTAAATTATCATCAGGTGACAAATACATTGCTCTGCATTTAACCACATTTGAATATCCAGTAAAATCAATATAATTAGCACCTTTTGCTTTAATGTGATTCAACCATTTTATCACATCATCGATTTTATGAAATTCATTAGTTTCAAATCTTTTACGGTTATTTTTATTAAATTCTTTTCTCATAATAATTTTAATTAAAAACAAGTTTAATCTTAATTATTTCAATATCGTTTATAGTTAATTCCCAATCCAAAGTTTCTTTCTCATATTCATTAATAATATTCCAAAGCCAAATTTTACATTCTTCTTTTGTTGGTTCTTTTTCAAAAGAAAATATTTTATTATTCTGAAAATTATTAAACAATATGTAATTAATTTTAAATTTTTCCATATTACCAATTTTTAATTAAAAACAAGTTTCATTTATCAAACTTGCAAAGTTAGGTTTAGTCGCCAACTTTCCTTTGTAACGGTGCTTCCTTTGCCAATCGTAAAAGTTCATGACCTTAAAGTTCATGAACTTATTACAATCAACCATTTTCCTGTGGCATGTTATTCGTCATTTGAACACGCAGCCATCGTGTTAGTAATCGAGCGCAAGATAAGGATTCGAAAATTAATATCCAAGTATTTATATAAAAATTTTCACATGAAACTAAATTTTACTGAAATTGAATATCAAAACACCAAATCAGAAGAATTATTATCTTGTTTATGCTATTCTTGTAATAAACCATTTAAAACATTTAAAAAAAATATAACCAGAGAATTAAAACACAATATGGGAATAAATAAATTTTGTTCAAAAAAATGTCAAGGAGTATATTATACTAATAAAAACACAATAAAAACAAAGTGTAAATGTTGTAATACTGTAATGATTATACCATTATCTCAATATAAAAACTCTAAATCTGGAAATCATTTTTGTTCACGTAGTTGTGCAGCTACATATAATAGTCCACAAAGAATCTATAAAAATACTATTAAAACTAAATGTAAAAATTGTAATAAAGAAATTAAAGTAATATTTTCTGCACATAAAAAATCTAAGTCTGGTAATCATTTTTGTTCACAGTCTTGTGCTGCTACGTATAATAATAAACATAAAACTACAGGTAATCGAAGATCAAAACTTGAAAAGTATCTTGAAAAAGAATTAATTAATTTATATCCCAATTTAGAAATTAATTTCAATGGAAAAATAACCATTAACTCTGAATTAGATATCTACATTCCTTCGCTTAAACTTGCATTTGAGCTTAATGGTATTTTTCATTATGAGCCAATATTTGGTCAAGAAAAATTATGCCAAATTCAGAATAACGATAATCGTAAATTTCAAGCCTGTTTAGAAAAGAATATTGAATTGTGTATTATTGATACTTCATCACTTTCCTATTTTAAAGAACATAATGCACAGAAATATTTAAACATTATTATAGCAATAATAAGCAATAAATCGAAAATAATTACTAAGTGATTGGAACAGGATTCGAACCCGTACCTAATGGTTTCCAGAATTACTTCTTTTGTTCATCCATTAGCATGCTACATACTGACTTTGCTTCGTTTACACTGACAAGGTTCTGCGTGTATGTATCTTTGGAACGACTCTTCACAAGACATGGCACATCCACTTCGCTTCCAATCATTTTGAAAAACCTTTCTGTCTGTTTCCATGCAGAATACCTATATGTGCCCAAACCCACATACTCCGTGCCTTGCGTGGCAAGTATCTGATAACAAACACCGTTCTTTAGAATAGAACATATAAGTGAAACGACTGTTTTCATGGTGTAGGCTCTTATGAACACTCCTACGACCTATAACGCAGAACTTACTGTTTGGTTCTCAGCAGAAAGATTTAATCTTTAAAGTGATTTCTACCTCTGACATGGGACTGTACACATCCACAACTTGCGGGCATCTTAACCTGATTCGGCAATCACTTTAGCTTTTCAAAGAACTTTGAGCGCAGTCTGGGATTTGAACCCACAAGACAGCGATACTTCGGTGCACCTTTTCTACTGTCTACCATCCCTTGTGGGGAGTGCTGTACCAATTGAGCCACCCACGCATTTCAATTACAAATATACTACATTAAAGTAGATTCGCAATGTATTTTATACTTTTTTCTGCATTATCCATTTCTTTTTTTATGAACGGCAGAATTTTTGCTTTACTATTTTCGTCAAATAACCTGTCACCAGTTTCTGTGAAATAGATTCTCAATAAAGAAACTAAATTAAGTGGTGGACTAAGTTTGTTGCGTATATCAGAACCTACGGTATTGATTTCAAATGTTTCAAATTCAACAAGTTCATAATCATCAAAATTAAAATCTGCTGGAAATTTACCTACATAAACTTGTTTCATTAAATCAATGGTAGCTGTTAATGGTTGTGGATTGGGTAATTCTGATGTAAAAACTACATTCATCCCACCGAATTCTTGTATTTCTACAAATTCTTTTGTTTCTTTTTTTCTAAGTGCTTTAAATTTCATAATTAATCTTTTATTAATGGATTAAACATTGTATCAAATTCTTTTTCTGTCAAAAAATTATCTAATTTTGCATTATGAAATTTTATGGGAGTATCTGCATTGTGTGCAATAATTTCTCGTTCTTCCAGATCAATCTCATCGATTATCATTTTATGATATTTCACATCCATTCCTTTTCCCTGTTCATCATAAATGGTATCACCGACTTTAAGTGCTCTCCAACGTTTATCTTCTTCGACAAACTTTGTCATAATTTTACTAAATTCTCTTGGTTTCATTCTGGTAAGATATTTTTATATTTAAACACATCAAAAACTGTATTTTCTATGTTTTGTAGTGCTTCGCTTTGTGTTTTACCCTGTGATATAATATCAGGGAATTCTTTAAAGTATACTGTAAAGCCACCAACAACCTTATCTTCCACTAAGATTGGTGTAACAGGAATCTCGATATTAATCGGATTCATTTCAATTTTAACTGATTTAATAGAACTCATTTTATGTCCTCCTTTTTTACTCTAAACGAATGCCCATTATCACGAGCATTGTTCTTTATTTCATCCTTTAATTTTTTTCCTATGCGTTCTGCAGCAATTCGTGCATTTACACACCAACGCAAATCTTCTTTAGTGTATGGTTGACCATTAAGAATTGCAATACCTTCCCAGACATTTCTACCTTTTGGTGATATACCTTCAACTTGCTTTAATTCAATAAGCAAATTCAAATCTTTTGGCTCTCTATCAAGAGTGTAAGATAATTTATAACTGCCTTTAAGTTCCATAATTAATCGTCATTTATGTTGTTTAATTCCCAAACAAATAATAATTCTCTATTAAATCTACTGTCACATCTGGAGCATGAGATTGTTTTTCTTCGATGCCTTAAAATCACTCTCCCACACCTTGGACAAGTACCTTTATATTTCGGCATAACATGTGCTTCACCGTGATATAATCTTTCACCATTACACCCAATTTCAATTGCTTTTTGTCGCCAAACATTATTATGACCATTTTTTCTACCAACGAGTCCATGTGCAATTTCATGTAATATGGTATCTCTGATTTCATCTTCGGTATATGAAGAAAGTTGTAAATAATTTTTTGACAACGAAATGGTTTTCTTTTTATGACTACAAAAGCCTAACCTGCTTCGAGCATTATCAAAAGCAAATCTCCAGACCAGAGTTGAAAGACCATGCTTTTGCATTAATGTTATTGCCAATATTTTTACTTCATTTTCAGTCATAACATTATATATCTACTCTAAAGCGTAATGCAACTGGAAAACGTGGTTTTTTATTTTTTCTTGTATAACCCTGATATTGAACAGTAACAATTTTTCCAACAACTTTTGATTTATCATCGGCATATAATTTAAGATCATCCATTTTACCTTTGAGTTTTACATCAAATGTCACTCCTTCAGGTAATTGCTGATCGTCTCTGGTTCTTTCACAAACAAATACAGCTTTACCCGCCATAATGCCTTTATTACCAACTTTTATATCAACAATACGGAATTCATCATCATCAAATACTTTGACTTTCTGCAAGTCATATGAACGTTTATTCACATACTTTCCATCGAAATTTCTAACAATAGCACCTTCATATCCCATTTCCATGAAATCTTCATATGCTTGCATCAATTCCTCTTTGCTGTTAACGATTCTTGTTTCAACAATGTGAATTGGTGTATTTTCAAATTCAGGACGCATATTTTCCAGTATCAAATATCTTTCGTAATTAATCAGATTAGGGAGTGCCAAATCATAGACATGGTATTGAATGTTTTCATAACCTTCTTGGGGTTCATCAGGTGTAATTAATGAAGTCAGGTCTTCAAAATTTTCTTTGTATTCATGATTGTAAAGTTCACCATCAAACCTGTCAGCAAGACTACAATTTTCAAGCGCATTTATGATATGCGGAATAGTCATAATTGGCTTACGAGTTCTTGACCACATGGTAATAGTACCGTTATTATATTGGCTTGTGCACCTATGACCATCCAATTTTGGTTGTGCCAGTGCTGGAAATTTAATCTTATGCCCTTGCTCCCAAAACTTATGTGCAAGAATTGGGAATATACCGCCCTCAATAACACTATCGACTACACCTGCTTGAGCATCTTCAATAGTTTGAGCATAACCTTTTTTAAGCTGTTTTTCCCATCTGGCTTTAGCTTGTGCCAAGCCTTGTGTAATTGGTGTTGTTTCATTAGTTTTTCCAACATTTTTTCCTTCGAGAACTAATTCTCGACTGACCTGAATTTTACCACCTACTTGTCCATATTGATTTATAATGTTTACATCACCATCAATGATAGCAACACTAACTTCCCATTCCTGAATTGCACCAGTAGTGGTTTTTTTGAAAAGTTTTGGTTCTGTTTTAAGGGGAATGCCCCAGATTTCATTATTCATATTTCATTATTTTTAAGATACTGATTAAACCATTTATTAAGCATTGATGGATATTTTATGTCATTAAAGCCATATAATCCGCAACTAAAAAAATCATGAGCTTCAATAACAAAAGTATGATAATCATTAACACCAATATCAAGAGTATATGCAATAGGCGCAGAATCACTTTTCTCAAATGCTGCTACCATTTCCTGAATTGCTTCAATTTTTGGAAACTTCATAAATTCACCGCTGTAATTTTGCAATCCAAGTATTTTACCTTCATATATAAAGGTGCGCCATTCGCTATCAATACTAATAAATTCAGATATCTGATAGTTACCTTTAGGTATTCCCCAGACATGATTTTTATCACATTGAAGAATTTCAGCAAAACCTTTAATTTTATCGTTACTTTTAACAAACCATTTACCATGAAGTTTTGCAATATCAACATCAGTACCATTAAATATTGGTCTATGTGAATATCGTGGTTCAAACAAACATTCAGGTACATTTATTGGCTTTGGTTTTAAACCATAGAAGTGACCCAAAAATTCTGTTACAAATTCAACACTACCAACAGGCACGTAATTTTTGTGACAAGGCTTAAATTGTATTGGATATATATCATTAGGCTCAGTTATTTCAATATAATCAAGAAACTTAACCATGATCTTATCTTTCTTGTCGTTACGATTTAGCCAATTCTTGAATCTTATAGACTCAAGCAAAGCAAAAGTGAAATCGTGTCTGATTTCTCCATTGATTTTTTGAATGAGAAATTTCATAAGTATCCTGCTTGAGTTAATATGTCTTTTTCGTAATCTTCCCAAAGTTCAATATTACCTTTAATGTATTTTTTAACTTCACTGTTTTCAGTATCTGCTAAATCAGAATATAATGACTTAAGTATATCATTACAATTTACAAAAACTTGTCCGTCATTTACTTTTGAACCAATTCTCATATTTATCATAATTAAAAGATTTTATGTGTAAAAAATTTTTTATGTTCTCTACTATGTTAAATTTATTTATCTCTGGTTCAACCATTCTTTTGCTATTCTTGCGTCACGTTCGTAAAATGTTTCAACATGTACTTCGCCACCACAATGATCGGTAAAAAGTGTCTTTAATTTATTTCTGAATGCTTCAAGTTCTTTTTCATTATCGAAATAAAAACCACCTTCAACATTATATGTTGTAGGGTTTTCACCACTAATAATTATGTGAAAACCATTAATTTTCATGATTTTTAAAAGATTGGTTAATAATTTTTTTGTAATTTTCATGCCCTTTATACGTATATGATTGATGAAAGGTTACAATATTTTATGCAAATATAACTAAATTATTATAATTGCAACTTTTTTCAAAAAAATTTGTTGATTAAATAAATTATATTACTTTTGTTGTTTAAAATAAACACAATGGAAGAAATAAGAAATCATCTTGAAACGAAAGTGGAGTATACACAAAAAGAGTACGATGATATATACTATCATTGGTTAAATCTTAAAAATGAACTCCAAAGAATAAATGACAAATTCAAATCACTTGATGATTCGCTTGTTAAAGCAAAAAACAATCTGGATTATTATAGAAAACTATTAAAAGAATTAAACGAACACGAAAACATCCAATGAGAGGTGATTTTACAAAAATTAGAGAGTACGCAGAAAAATGTCATAAAGACGCTAATTGCAAATACGCTGGTGGAAGCTATATGATTCACGTTGATAAAGTGGTGTATGTTATTGAAACATATCAGGACATATTTCTTCGTCCAATCGATGCTGAAATTACTAAAGCTGCAGCCTATGGTCACGATCTAATTGAAGACGCAAAACAAACAGTTAATGATATAAGAGAAGTAATGGGTATTGATGCAGCCAGAGTTATTCTTAGAGTAACAGATGTACCTGCAGAAAATCGATTAATGAAACATTTACTCACAATGGGTAAAACTGTTGAAGATCATCGTGCTATCATTCTTAAAATGGCAGATATTTGGTCAAACGCAACATTCAGTAGAAATTCTCGTAATTCAATGTATGGTAAATATGTTGAAGAATATAAATATCGTAAGTCAATATTTCAAATGGGATTAAAATGGCATACTGAATTTCTTGATCAGGAAATACTTAAACTACTATGGGCAGAATTAGATTTTGCTCATGGAGTAAAAGGAACTTATTTGAATTTAAAATTAGAATAATGAAAAAAACTGAAGGTGCAAATGCCAAGGCATTGGTATTACGAGAAATCGTAAATCGTCTAAGACGTAGACGTGAAAAATTAAATAAAGATATTGAAGATAAAACCGAAGAAATGCATGTTGCATGTATTCATGATGAATATGAAATAAAAGATTCATATGTTGAAGGTAGTTATTATGATAGATGTCAATATATAAAGACATATATTTGCAAAATATGCGGTAAGGAAATTAAGAAAGATGTAACTTACGGTGGATTTAATTAAAAATAAATTATTATGGAAAATTTAACGGCAGAAACCTTTAAAGAAAAGGTATACGATTTTAGTGGAACAGATAAAAAACTTCTTGGTACTAAGCCAGTTGTAATTGATTTTTATGCAGATTGGTGTAATCCCTGTAAAATGGTCGCTCCAATTCTGAAACAACTTAGCATCGAATATACGGGTATTGATTTTTATAAAATTGATACGGATGCACAGAGTGAATTGGCTGCAATATTTGGTATTAGAAGCATACCTTCTATTTTATTTATACCAATTGAAGGTATACCTCAAATGATGATGGGAGCACAGCCAAAGTCCAGATTTACAGAGGCAATAAAAAATATTTTTGGAATTGAGTAAGATTTTTGTAACCTTTTAAATAAGGACTACGTATAATACGCACAGAATGAAAAATGAAAAAAAATATTTATTTCTTGATCTTGATAGTGTTATGATAACAGAAAGAGAATTCGATTCAGCAATACAATTTACGTACATAACAGAGCCATTTGACCCTAAGTGTGTTGCGGTATTAAATGAAATTATCGAAGCTGTTAATCCTTTCATTATCCTTACCAGTGACAGAAGATTACGATTACAACTCAAAGAAATGAATGAGGTTTTTAAACATAATGGTGTTATTTCACCAGTTAAAGACTATACTCCTAATTTCTGGGGTACACAATTCACTAAATTTCAAGATGCGAATATGTGTCGTGGATTTGAAATACTAAGGTATACCCGACAATATCAAATTGAAAATTATGCCGTTGTTGATGATATGAATCTCACTGGTTGGGTTTCAGATCATTTTGTTTGGTGCACAAGTTCTACTGATGGACTTAATCAAGAAGGTGTTAAAGAAAAAATATTAAAATTTTTAATGTAAAACAATGTATAACTTTATTTTTATGAAAAACGACAAACTGGAATTATTACTGAACAAGGTTGTTGAGTACAACAATCCTACTGCCTATGATGGTAAAGGTTGCAATTTCAAAGGCTTTCTTTATAAAGACAGTCAAGGTTACTATATAAAAGTAATCGAACACATTAGCGGTACAGATATTGCTGTAAACGACAAAATTCGCTTCAAATTAGGTGATGATGAATTTATCATTCATGCTGAAAAACCCAAACTTATGGTAGTCGATAAAAATTCGTGGCACTATCAATTGGTAAAGTATGTACTTGGTGATAATGCACCAACTCCACAGACAATGCAGAATGGTTGTCCATATTTCTGGCTGCTTATATTCTCATTGTTTGCTTGTTCATTTCTTGCAATATTTCAGGTGTTGAAATATATTGTGTTATTATTTCCAAAAGGATTTGTCTGGTGTCTCGAAAAATCTGTTGATAACTGGATTCAGAGTCTTGATGACATTACTGCTTATGAAATATATCAGAATCGTTACACAAGTAAGAAAGATGTTCAGAAACTTCCACTTACAGCAAAAGTATTTTTCGATACTAATGATGATGATTTTTTCAATTACTTTCTGACTAAAAAATACGGTGAAGGAGCAAAATACGATAAAGCAAAAAAAGATCAAATCTATGCTGATTGGGATATTTGGCGTAAGGAAGTTTGTGAAGCACGTGATAAACGTAAACAAGAAAGATATGCAAAAGAAGAAGAGCAGAGAAAAATCGAAGAAGTTCGTGAAGCAAAAAGAGCAGCAAAGAAAGCTATCTGGGATGCTCGTATGAAACCACTTAACGATAGTATAAATAATTTCTTTGTATCATTTCGCAAGGCATTCATTTTCAAAGGTGATACTAAAACGCTTATTAAGAGAACTAAACAAGTTATTGGTGCGCTTATTACTCTTATACTGCTTGTAGGAGCATTCTTTGTGGTAGAATATTTTGCATTGGCACTTATGATAGCAATTGATGCATTGATTAAATTCTGGTATGTACTTGTTGCAATTATTATAATTGCAGCAGCATGTGGTTTATTATATTTTATCGGAGTATTCATCGGTGGATGGTTACAGAATGTTATTAACAAGTATAATGGTGGTAAAAAGGTGTGGTATGTTGAACCACTTATCTGGTTTGTATGGTATCCAGTAAAATATATTGGATTAGGACTGTTCTATGCAGTACTTTATATAATTGGCTATCCAGTTAAATTCATCTTCTATACCGTTCTTTGGAAACTTATAATAGTAAATGTTGCCAAATTAATATGGAGTGGTCTTTGTTCAGTAGGTCGTGGTCTGGCTAACAGTACTGGAGTATTTGGTGAATATGTACATGCTGACTATACTGGCTTATGTCCGGGTCTGGAATGGCGTGGATTTGACGAAGAAGAAGAGAAATAGTTTTATTGTCTAACCTAAAAAAATTAAAATTATGTTAATATTTATTTTATCATTCATTGCAACAGCAATCGTTTCGCTGTGCTTCTTCAAGAGTAAATTCTGGGAAAATAGATACCTTGTTTTATTAATTGGTTCTGGTGTGGCACTCGTTGCCACACTTACCACCAATTTTATTGTGCGTGGACATTTAGAAACAAAAGTCGAAACTGTTTGGACTAAATCTTTATATACATTCTATATGCCTGACAGCATTCTATTCAAAGACGGATTTCAACGTATAGACAGTCTTTTTCCTGAACAGGTAAAAATGAAATTCGCAATTAATTATGACTGGTATAACGATCATGAAGGCAAAGAATTCTGGAAGGATAGTACTAAAAAACAAACACCAGTTAGTTTTGTACTCTATACTATAGATAAAAAGGGAAAGAACAAGTATTTCGGTGTATTCAAAACTGAATACAAGCAGACATACTATAATTATGATCTGACTTATGTTGCATCAAGCGGTAACGATACGCTTATATATATTACTAAAAGGAAACTTGTTTATAGTGTACCACCAAGTAACTGGATTACTGGCTTTAGTTTTCCAAGAGTAAAGACGGCTACCGTAATATACATACCGCCAAAAGAATATACAATGATACCAGATTCATTAATCAAAAAACTTCCCTTCTAATGGAATTGATACATTATATATCAAAATAAAAAAGGTATAACAATTAAAAAATTTTCACGCCAATCAGATAGATTGTTTTTGCCAAGAAAGGATGAATATGTTGAAATCGAAAATTATAACGGACAAGTTATAAAAATTACACATAATCTTTTTATTCCATGTGTTATTATTTTAATTGAAATTAAATGAAAACTACATTATTACAAATTTTTTTAAAGAAAGAAAAAATCCATTGGAATCGTATCAAACAATTGTTTGGTAAATTCAATGGTTGGGCAAGTAAACTTACTTTTGGAGTGATTGTTGCATCATTATTAATTATAGTACATTATGCAATGACTTTTATGCATCTTCTTTATGAAGTTGGATTATTTATTTTCGCTCGTGATATGTTTAGAGCAAACTTACAGAAACTTGCATTAAAAGTATAAACTATGTGGAAAATAATTCTTTTTCTGGAAAAATGGTTTGTATATCCTATAATATTTACAATATGTTTTATAGTATATTCTCTGACGTATATAATAATGACATTTGAACTTCCTGATATAAATTATATAAAAAAATATAAAAATGAATATCATAAAGATGCAAGTATGGGTGATATTGCACATGGTTTATCGGGAATGGTATTTGCCATAGCATTTTCTTGTTTTATTTTTTACGAATTTTATACTAAAACACATATTCATTTAAAATAATACTATGACACTAAAAGAATTTTTAGAATATCTTAGTCAAGATCAAAACCATTTTTGGGGTTTTATCCTTGTACTTATAATCATTGATAGTGTTATCACATCAATAATAAAATCCATATTCAGAAGAAAATGAGTTTATTTGTAACAGATGTTGAATCAGACGGACAGATAATTGGAAGACACAGTATTGTGTGCTTTGGTGTAGTTAAATTAACACCTGAACTTGATACTACCTTTTATGGTCAAATGATGCCAATTTCAGATCAATGGATACCTGACGCACTTGCTGTAAGTGGATTTAGTCGTGAAGAACATGAAAATTTTTCACATCCCAAAAGTGTTATGGAAAATTTTGCAAAGTGGCTTAATGAGCATTCGATAGGTCAACCTGTTCTTATCTCAGACAATAATGGCTATGATGCTTCATGGATTAATTATTACTTTCATGTATATTATGGTAAAAATCCGTTCGGTTGGTCATCCAGACGTATTGGTGACCTCTATTGTGGTATGGTTAAGGATACATTTGCTCAATGGAAACAATTAAGAGTAACAAAGCATACACATAATCCTGTTGATGATGCGAGAGGTAATGCAGAAGCATTGCTCAAAATGAAAGAAATGGGACTTAAAATTAATACTAAATAATTATGGCAAGATATATAAAGGATACACCAAGACTTAAAGTCAAATTTATTGATGCAGATACTGAAAAAACAATACTTGAATTAAACGATAGAACTTGGATGAATATTGGTGAACTACTCAGCGATTATTCAGTAGATGCTATTGTTAAAAGTGAATTGAAAGAAGATAAACTACCAACAAATTTAATGGTATTAGTAGTATCTGAATTTACTTTACAATAATATTGAATTAACTACATTTAAAGTATATATACAAATATGTGCTTTTTTTGTAACCTTTTTAATGTTATTTCCGTATAAGAAGCACATTAATAAACTCAAAATTATGAAAAGAATTGTTTTAATTATCGGAATTATGCTACTCACAGATGTAGTATTTGCACAAACGTGGAAGCCATCTTTACTTGAGTATTTCGTGGAAAGACCTCAATATGCTCTGATGGAACATGAATCTCCAGAGTCCGTTGAGATATTGAAAAATAATGACATAAATAATCCTTATTATAAAACTGCTGTTGAATATTTTGATAAAAGTGCATATTCGTTTATTGCAAATAAAAAACTGTATATGCTTTCATATGACACTTGCAAATTATGTATGACAAAATGGGTAAAAGATAATGAGAGAAGAGAAAGAGGTATCTATTTGTTCCGTTTGGACAAGACTGGTTGGGTTAAAGCATCTGATAAGCCTGTGCAGATTGATTACAAACAGATCAAAACCACAATGCCAGAAGGTAGTAGTCTTGCAAGCAAAATCTGGTCATATTCCAGTTATTTTCCACAGAGTTCAATAAGCGAAAATGAACAGCAGGATTATGGTGTTGGGAGTAAAAATGGAAGTGTAACGATAGATTCTGATGGTACTGTTACCATAATAATTGTTAATCACAGTAAGAAAACACAATATCAGGGTAAAGTAGATTTTAGTATTCACAAAGTTGTACTCAAGCCAAGTAATGATGGCACTTATATCGTACAATAATGTTAAAAGTAGTACCGTATATTCAGACAATAGGTTGCGAAATGTATAAAAAATTCATTTCGCTTCCTTTCTCAATTAATTTACTGTATTCAACTACTAAAGAAGATGGCATTAATGTAATATTTGATGGATGGCATGGTAAAAACATGGAAACTTGGTGTAAATTTTATAATGAAGAAAATATTGTTCTTGAATTCTATGCAGGATATTATATCATTAAATTTCCAAAAAAAGATTCACAAAAATTACCGCTACCCAAAACTATTAATGACTTTATCAATGATATGAACAGATTTGGCATTCAACTTTTCTGGAGTCAATGGATGGATGACAATTTTGAACCAAAGGATTATCTTGATGTAAATGAGATATCTATATACTTCACAAATCTATTAATCAGGATGAAGAAGGAGCAAGATTTAGACTAAAACTTGCATTTTTAAAAAATTTAACTTACATTTGACATTTATATTACTATGCAAATAGAAAAAAAATATTGGGATATTTGGGATAAAACAACATTTAAGACCATTTGTTATCATAAAAATTTTGACTTAGTTAATGATGATGAAAGTCTTATTACTGAATATCGTGGGACAATATCTCTCATTAGGGTAAAAGAATATAAACCACCTGTACTTATGGGTGAGTTTGAACTTTCAGAATGGAATATAGGGTTAGGTCTTAAGTTTGATGCAGATTTAATGAAACTCATGAAAAAGCACAAAGCAGAATTCTTATATACTGAATTACTGAGTGTGATAAAAAACAAAGAGATCGATATAACCAAATACAAGAAGATCGTGTTTGTTACAAATCTTATAGTACGTCCAGATTTTAGAAAATTCGGATTAACTGAAGAGTTCGTTGAATTACTATACAGGGAACATTTTAATGAAAATGATGCTATCATTGCGTTGGTTAAACCACTACAGGATAATAAAATAGATAAAGATCATTATTATAAGCGGGAAATAATTGAAATAAAACTTTCGCTTGAAGACAACAAAAAACTTGAATTTGTTCCTGCTGTAGAGTATTATAAATTAAATGAATTGCTTGAAAGGAAAGATACAGAAACAAATGAATATAAACTTTTTTCAATTGCAACCAAATGTGGTTTCAGCAGAATTGGTGAATCATATTTATTCAACTATTCGCCTGAAAAGACAATTCAGCGAATGAGTGAAAAGAGAAATTATTCTATAAAAATAAATTCTTTTATTTAAATCATTTATTATGTCAAAGAAAAAGTCAAAAAAAATCGGAAAACTTGATGAAGGTTTTTATATTGAAGCAATTGATAGAGCATATATTGTAGCTAATATGATGGAAGATATACTAATTGAGCATCCAGTCTTTATAAAACATAAAGAATTGCGCAAAAGAGTTAAAAAAGCACAAAAACTTGTTCTGGCAGCATATCAACTCATTGGTGGATTAGAAGTCAAATTATTTTCAGAAGGTAATATACCTGAAACTAAATAAGTTGTAGTTTGTGAGATTCGAAAGTATTTATACTGAATAAAGAATGAATAATAATATAGAAATATTGACCACTGAAATTCGAAAAATCCCTTCTTGGAAGGTTGATATTGTTCAAAATTTGGTTGTACTAACTCACACACTACCCAGAAAAACTTACATTTCTGGGCATTTTCATTTAAAAACCATAAATAATCCAGAAAATTACACATTTAACTCACTGATTTTCTGATAAATAACTTTATTAAAATTATGATTATGAAAAAAATTATGCTATTTTTCTTTCTTTTGTTCTCATCTTTTTTCTTCAGTAATATTACTGTTAGTAATGCTGAAAATACTGAGAATGGAGCTAAAAGAATGACTGAAATGATAGTTGACCGAGAAAAAGAAGAATATATCAGAATGTATAATGAGATATACCAGAAAAGTCTTATTCAACAAATTGAATTTGAATCAGAAATTTTAATTCCAGATTATATTGATTTTAAATATGTTGAATATGCTTATAATCTTGCAAATCAATTAGGTTTTTCAACAAGAACTGTTTTTAGATTAATATTCAAAGAATCTTCTTTTATTGACACAATTAATTCACCTGCGGGTGCAAATGGACTTATGCAGTTAATGCCTGAAACCCGTATTTTATACAGAAAAAATCTTCGTACAGATACTTTAAATCTTGATAAGAACCAAGAAGATATTTATATTGGTTTAAATATATTAAAAAATCAATATGAATATTGGAGAGGAAGAGGTAATTCTGAAAATTATTCATGGAAATTATCGCTTGCAACATATAATGCAGGTATTGTTGCAGTGAATAAATATAAAGGTATTCCGCCATATAAAGAAACAACAGATTTTATTACTTTTATACTTAAAACACATTCTAATCCGACATTTTATGCTAATATTTTAAAAAGAGAAAAAAATGAAAACACAGTTAAGATCAGTTCATGAAGAAGCATACTCCGATGGGAGTAGAACGTTAGGAGTTATTATTAATTATACTGACGACAATTCATATAAAGAAAGTTTTACATTCATTTATCATCAAAAAAATGCCATGTATATATTTTTTAACACAATGGTAGATTTGTTCGATTACTTATTATATGGTGAAAGTAAAATGAAAAGAGCATACTTGGAAGAAATTGAATTTGATAATATCTATGATGCTGATTATGTGGATGGCAAATTTATTGATATATTAAAATGGCAAAATTAATATATTTCGGTATTTATGTATATGAATACGGAAATGAATTTTAAAATTAAAGCATACTGGAATGCCTTATCGGGAGAAGATAGGACTAAATTATTGAATGAGCATAAGTTTTGGCAGGGTTTTAGCAATTATCGTTACGAATACATACCAGAAGACCTAAAAACTATTATTGGTCTTAAAATCGATTTAAACAACCAAATTGACACTAATATTACATTGATCTCTTAATTGGCATAAAGACTTCGGTTCTATTAACATCAAAAGCAGTATTATAACCTTCTTCCCACCAAGCACTCATTTCTTCTTTATTAAATACCATTGAGTTTACACTTAACTTTCTGGGTAACCAATATACTGTAACCTTTGCACCTTGTTTATTAAGTCTTTTAATTCTTTCATAAAAATATTCGAATTCAATATCATATTGCATAACATTTATATTGGTATTAACATTTTCCATAAGTGTATTAATGATATTGCCTTCAAGTTTTTCTATCACACGTTCCTTATGTAATATAATATCAATTTCCTTAAATCTTTTCATCATTAATTGATCTATACCAATTAAATCAGTTATTCCACCATCACTCCATTGACCAATATGAAAATTACCATCATTACTTTGCCAACTTTTCTTAACTAATGTTGTAAAGAAAGGAAAATTGGTACTACACCATATCCAATCTTTAAATTCTTCATATTCAATATCTAAAGAATTAAAATAATGAATTTTTGATGGTATTTGTGCATAATTTTGTGCACTTACAAGAATTTCTTTATTTTGTTTACGTAGTTCATCAAAATATTTTTCAGGAAAAAAATTACTGATTGTATTTCTAAGTGCATTTGATGTGCATATGGTTTTTTGACCTAACATTAACGTTATGATTATAGCTAATTTATTTAAACTACCTCTTTTTGTAAAAGGCATAGGTTTATACCAACATTTATCAAACACATTATCATTATTTAATGAAGTATATCCTTCTTTTAAAACTTCCCATTCTTTTAATGCAATTAAAGGAGCTAAAAGACTGCCAGTTGAAACACCAACAATTGTATCATAATCACTATTAATTCTGGCAAGTGTACCACCACCAAATGCTCCCCAGCTACCACCACCTGATATTAACAAACCACGTTTACTGCTCATAACTAATTGAACTAAGAGTATTTGTCATAATATTTTGTTTTATATAAATATCAAAAAAATAAAGTAAATTATAACAATTTACTTTACTTATAATAATACGAAAAAAAATTAAATTTGTCTTAATTCATTCATGAGCTGAACGACAATATTTGTTTGTGTTGCTGATTGTAAAGATACAAATTCAATCGCTTCTGCGGATTTCTCATTAGCAATAATAGTCCAATATTGTTTGGATACTTCACTATGTGTTTCAAGATCAACTTTCTTTTTAAGTCCGAGAAAATCAGCAATCAGCATTAATGGTGAATATTCAAACCCATTAAATTTCCAAACATTAACTGTATCAATTATGCCAGATTCCCAAGGCTTAATATTGAGTGCCCTTTTTAGAAGATAAGGTAATTGTTTATTAGTTTGAAATTTTTCTCTATTAACAATAAATCTTTTAATTAAAAGCGGAAGATCATAAGAAATTATGTTATGACCACATAATATTGAAAAAATTTGTGGCGATGATTTTGCATCATCACTTGAAATTTCATCTAATAAAGACATGAATTGCTCAATCACCATGACTTCATCTTCATTTGCAATTGCTTTTAAATGTCTTTTAACCACACCATTTTCACTATAAAGTGTTGCATATGATATGGCAACAATTCTAACAAACTCAGGATGCATAACTGCATTTTCTTCATAAACATGATTTTGAATCAATTGTATTGCTTCTGGTACATTAGTAATAATTGTGTTAACTTTATGAACTTCATTAATTTCACAATTATATTTAACTTTGGATAAATATTTCCATCGTTCAAACATTTGTAAATTTTTTATTTTAAGATCATCAAGTGTTGGATAAATCAGAACTGCCTTGATATTAAAAAAGAGCATTTGATATACGCTCGATTTATTAAAAACATCATCAAATAGTGCCATAGAATATTTTTTATTTAAAGATTAATATTTCACAAATATATAGCAAACATATGTAACTTACAAGAATTATAAATTAAATATAAAATGAAAAAATTTACTAATAAAAGATTGTTTTTGTATTTTGAGTTCATTATATATGTCCAGTACATCATTATAGCAATATCCTTTTAATTCATCTATATCATATTTTTCATCACAATTCTTTAAAATATATGGAATCAATTTACTGCTTTTCTGTACTTCATTTCTTTTTTTTCTTTCAATTTCTTTAAGCAAATTTTCACCAATTTCATTAATTTCTTTTGCTGTTAAATTTCTTTTTCTTTTGGTGTCATCTTCCAAATATTCAGAGAATGCTTTATAATTTTTATCATCATCATCTGAATCAATTGATAATATGTTCTTATCAATAGTCATAAAATTTTATGCACTATGTGATACATCTATTTTTATTGCGGATTGAACTTGCGTTTCTGTTGCACCACTTGTATTTGTAGTAGTGCTATTTACAATTTTTTCGACTTCCATTTCAGCCTTGGTTCTTCTGTGTCTTTTTTCTTTTTCACTATCAGGATGAATACTTTTTTCAAAGCTATCATTAAGATTTTTAAAAGAATTTTCTTTTAATTTGTCGAGTTCTTCATAATAGATTTTAACTTCCTTTTCCAAATTATCTCTCATTGCAGTCATTCTTTCAGTGAATTCTTTTTCTTTATCTGCAATTTTTTTATTAGTTTCCATTATAACACCAACAAAAGCAACAAGATCATCAATTACAATATCAATATTCTTTGGACTGATCTTAATTAACTTACCTGTTTCATTTTCATTAAGAACTTCACATTTAATTTCTTTATTTTCATTAAAAACCCATCCTTTAGGAATACCAAGTTCCATTTCATACCATCCCTCAACAGTGTTTCGGGTAATTGAAATTAAATATCCAGTAATTGGTTCTAACAGTGCTTCAATTGTTTTCATTGTAGTATTAAATTATATATGAAAAAAATATTGCTAATGATATCCAAAGCATTATTTTTTCTGTATTACTTAAAACGAAAGTAAGTTCATTTTGTTTTAACGCAAATCTTCCATACATTTTTATAATTAAATTTCCAAGAGTATAAATCATAAAAATGATGGAAGAAATAAATAAGAACTGATATATTTCAGTTAATACTGTCATATCGTTATTCTGCAAAAGTTTGTCCCGGATGTGGTTGTGTCGCTGGCTGTGCTGCTGGCTGTGCTGCTGGCTGTGCAGTTTGTACAGGTGCTGGCTGTGCTGGTGCATCTGGAAAATATTGATTTGCCAACCCAATTTGTCCGTTCAAAACTGCAAGTCTTTCAAGTTTGAAAGCCATTTCAATAATTTTTTGTTCGTAATTCATGTTTGGGTCTGCTGCAAGACGACCTAATTCTAATTCTGCATAATATTTGTCAGTTCCTAATTTATTTAAAAGGTCTTGTTTAACATTTGCCATAATTTTTCTTTAATTTAAATAATATTATTTTTGTGCTCGTAAAAATAGCGATTATAAATACGATATGCAAGAGTTTTTATACAATCTCTAATATATTTTTTTCCAGATTGATAGATTTATCGTATATATTGTATATTTCAACAAGAATATTTAAAATATTTTTGTTTTTTTGTGTATTAATTTCAAATATACCCTTCCAAAATCTTTCATAATATTCTAATGAAGTATTTTGGTTTATATTATTTTTATCAATTTTATAGAATTGATGATAATAATAATCATAATAATAATCTTTTAATTCACTATTCTTAGTAAAATCAATTTTTTCTAATAAAAATTCATCACAAACTTTTTTAAAACACCATGAGTAATGATTATAAATGTCTTCATCCTTACTCAAACTTTCTTTATCAAGATAATAATAATGAATGTAATATAAAAGATTTAATGCGAAATCTCTATATATTTCCACCCTATCTTTAATTATTAGAAATTTTTGACTGCTATTACTCATATTATGCTAACGATTTTAACATTTGTATTAAATTAGGAGCAGGATGGCAATCCGACTTATCTTCTCTAAAGCTAACGTGTGTCCATACACCTGTTTGACCACTTAATGCCTTATTTGATAATGCCCACATGTCTTGATTATATGTTAATGGTATGTTATACTTTTTATTCCAGAATACCAGAAGTTTTCTGACTGCTTCTATCTGGGCATCAGTATATTTTTCAAAACCATAAAATCCTTTAAAACCTGCTGGATATAATTCAACATTTTGAATTGGTTTAACTGTAATATTTGGTATATTTTTTTTAAGATTAGCATCCCAAGTTGCGGGATACCATTTGCCACCAACTTCTATCAAAGCACCCCAAGCATCAATTTCAATTCCAATCGAACCCATGTTTAAAACACCATTATTTGCTGCGTGAGTACCTAAATGATGTGCCCAATAAAGTGTTGAAAAACATTGATATATCTTACCATCCCAACCAACAATAATTGCTGTGCCAACTCTATCAGCAGTTTGCCTCCACCAAGAAATATCTCCATCTACACCTTGTCCACTGACTGTGTGATGTAATACTATTTGTTTTTTAGTTGTTTGCTGTTTGAAGTATTGATCTTCAGGAAAATCAACCTGTATTATTGTATTGAGGTCTAATTCTGCGTATGCTACCGCTTCACTATCCATTTGATAGCTTGCATATGCTTTACTATCGTTGAATAAGCCTAATGAATATCTATTTAAACTAAACATATTATATATTTTCTATAAATACTTTATAAAATACTATAAAATAATTGTGGGGTACTAATTACTTAATACCCCACAAAACTAATAAATATATTTTAAATTAGCTAATAATATTTGCTAACTAAAGCATCATATTCGTCACTATTTATCCCAAGTTCTTTTTTAATTTTGTTTATCCTAATGTTATTTAAAATAACTGCACTAAATAAATATAAAACAAGTGTAACTAAAATAACTGAATATGGAATAAGTGCTGCTTTAATTAAAGCTGTTGATACATTAAATATTGTGCCTAATAAGCCAAAAGTAAATAAAGTCCCTAAAATATATGCAATTGTATTTTTTAGCATTATATCTTTTTTCTCAGTATTCTTTGAAAAATATTTAAACGCAATTTTAATCCAACCACTTGGTAAATGTTTGTTATATGTTGCGTCAAATTGTTCTTTGGTTATTTTATCTATATTTGCCATTAAAATCCCCTATTTTTCTTAACATTACTTGTATCCGTAAATGAATTTGGTTTATAACCAGTTAAATGTTTCATTTTTTCGAATTGTTCATTTATTACTGGTTTTTGACTCTTTTGTTCATTTTCATTCAATTTCTGGACAGGTGTTTTAAATATGAACACTTCCATACCATTTGTATAGAATTTATTTTCTGACAAAATAGTATTAACATTTTCATTTACTATAACTCTATTGTTATACTTATTACCAAGTCCATCAAAATTTAATTCAAATAAATTCTCACCATCTTCTGCATGAACAAGTTGTTGTGCTTCATTTAATTTAAAATTGATAAGTTTTTTCTTACCAAGAAAACCGAAATACTTACCAGTTATAACATGTTCTTTAAGACCTTCTCTTTCATTCCAGCCAGTTTGTTCTTTATCAAACTGTACTTTTTTGGCTGTTGTATCTTCAACTGGTTGTGGGTCTTTGTTGTACATAGGTGCTTTACCTCTAAACTCAAGATTTGTTTGTCTTTGCTTATAATTAGTTTCGCCCATATCTGCTTTCATACGATCTTCAAATTTCTGATCTGGTTTGTTGTCATAAACATAATCTTTTAAACTAAGACGATATTTATTAACTTCGTCCTGTTCTTCAGTTGTTAAATTACGTTTTGGAATTTCATCACCTTTATCATTAGTAGAATTACCAACATTTTTAAGTGCTTCGCCACTTTTTGCATCAGTAGCTTTAATTTCAGTATCTTCAATTTCAGTACCTAATTTTTGTGGGTCTTTACCAACTTCTGTCTGTTGATCTTTCCATTGTAATTCTTTTTCAACATCAATAATTTCTTTTGTACCACTATGTTGCAAATCTTTTTTAAAGTTTGCCTGATTTTCATCACCAAGACGATCTTTCAAGATTAATGATGAGGGTTTTTTATCTTCGCTCATATTTACTAATTTTTTATGGTGAATTGAATATGCTTTCAATTCGTTATCTAATTCTTCTAATAATTTTATATCGCTTTCATTCATTGCACCGCCACCAATGTTCTGCAATCCTGTTGGAACATTACCAGCAGAACTAATTTGACTTGTAGGTGTCATTTTATTTGACATTGAATTCGGATTGTCAACAATTATTGAACCTTCGGTTTCATCAACTTTTTCAGGTAATCCCTTATGCTTTGTTGAAGCAAAGTCTTCAGCATCTTTTTCTTTCATTGTGTTAGCAGCTTTTGCTACTTTACCACCAACTTCACTCTTAGGTAATTCACCTTTTTGTACTGCATGAACCATACCCATGAATTTTTGTTGTGATTTTGATACTGATTTTTCTTGTATTTGTTTACTTTCTTCCATTGTTTGTAAATTTACTTTGTCTGGGTCGCCAGTGTTTATTGTGTCTATTTCAATAGATGCATCTTGATCATTCCAGTTTTTTACTGTGTCGTTTGTAAAAGCAGTTGTTTTATTAATAATTTTATCATCAACTTCTTTTCTGCCTTCCATTTTTACTTTATCCCATAATCCAACAGGTACTTGGGGTGCTGCAGGTTCAGAACTAATAATACTTTTTCCTGCTTCTCCATTATTATCCTGACCATTAAGAAATACGTCTGCTTCTTCGTTTAACGCATTAAAATATTTTTCAAAACTATTGGGTTCAATAAGATAATTGCTTTCTTGAATGATAGTACCACCTTTAATTGCTGGTTGTGTTTTTACTTTGGCTTTACCTTTAGTTTTCATAAGATCACCTGAACCCCATACAGCAGGACCGACATATGCACCTGATGAAGCTGAACCAGTTGTTTCATCAATCTTTTCTTCTTCAGCTAATTCTCTTTTTACTATACCCAAAGGTGCACTAAAAGCACCTGAACTACCTGCTCCAGTTGTTTCTGCAATACCATTAATAACCTCAAGGTTATAACCAAGACTTTCAAGTTCTGTTTTTAACGGAGCATATTCTTCTGGAGTAGCTGGACGACTTTCTTTTGCATAATTAGGATGTGCTGACGAGTGCTGACCAACATGTGAGTATGCTGTTTTAAATTCTCCATGATGTGATTCATCTGGAAAATAAGCAAACAAATCAGGATTTTGTGGGTCTCTTTCATTAACTAAGAATTCTACTCTTGTTAATGGTTCATCATTCTCAGCAACCACTGGTTTTAAGCCAGATGCTGCAAGTTTCTGTGGCTTTTTAATATCGATTTTGTGTTGCATAGTCTCTTCTCCTGCCTTTTTTAATTGATTAATACCGCTTGCATCTCTACGTTTTTTTTCTTTGGGAATTGCTTGCTTGTATTTCTGTAAATACTTTGGACTATTAAGAACATAATCATTAAATAACATATTCTGAATAGTTTCATTATAATGATATCCATATTTTTCTTCACCATTTTCAGCCATTTCATCATATTTTGCAGATAATTTAGGGTCTGAAAATACCAATGCTTCCATCTTAGCCAAACTAAAAATTTTTTTCTTTAATGACTGTTCTGCTTCACTCAATAAACCATCAGTTTCATTTAATTTAACTCCAAATTGATTACCAATTTTTTTAGAGTCTTTTTGAAACTTAGCACCCAATGGCGTTGGTTTACTCAGTGTTGGTTTAAATGTTTCTTCGTTCATTATTTTATATCGGTTTTCCAAAAATCTTTTTTCTGCCATAACACTTTAACAACTGCTTCCATTGCATTCTTAATAGTATTAACCATTTCTTCTCTTGTACGGCTATTTGAACTGCGAAGCACTCTTTTCATTTCTTTATCAAATGAATCATTAACAAATTTCTTAATTTCATCGTTAACAATCTTTTCAACTTCTGTTTTCTCCATGTTACGTTTATTCGTTGTTTATAAATACTTAGCAGGTACAAAAAGAAAGAACGCATACTATATTTAATATGCGTTCCTTAGTGATATGAACTGTCCCCCTCTTGCGGAGTATATTATTTCACGAAATAATGATAAGCAGCAGCACCACCAAGTCCACCTATTCCAATATATAGTACTGTTTTACCATTTTTAACAAAAAAATTACCTATTTTTTGCCAACCAGTTGGATTTAATTTTAATTTATCAAGTGGTGGTATAGCATAACTTTCAAGACCAGTAACCTTAATATATTTATTTGAATTGCTTATACTAAATGAAATAGGATAACCTTTTTTCTTATCATTTTTCCAATGAAATTCCGCAAATTGTTTGTTTGGAATCTCAATAGATTTAAATAAGAAATATGGTTTAATTGTTAAAAATGCAGGTAAAACATTATTTACATCAATATCATATACAAATGAAGTATCTTTTGATGCTAAATTATTAATGTTAACCAGTTTTTTTGTGGTATCAACAGTTACCACATTACCATTCTGTTTATCTTTTGCTAATAATGAATCAATTTTTACATCAGTTTTAATAAGTGCTGCAGCAATAACTTCATTTTTATTACCCAATTCTTTTATTCTTTGTACTAATTCTTTTTGATTTTCTGTAAGCTGTCCATACATTTTTTCGAGATTCTTTACAGTTTCTTGTATAGTAAGTTTTTCAGCAACGGCTTCATCACGTTTATTCTTATAATATTTTGCACTATCAAGTAAAGCATCTTTTAGTTTTACTTCAGTAGTATATTTATCATTAAGATCAGCGATTTTATTATTCTTTAAACGAATAATACCATATTGACCCAAAATAATTAAGATAACCAATACTATTAACCATCTGTTTTTCTGTTTCAGAAAATCCCAGATTTTTTTTAATATAATATTCATATTATAATTTTTTATATAAATAGTTAGATATTAGAAAATGAAAATGCCTGATTGTTCGTCAGGCATTTAAAATTATTGCTGTTCAGCAGATTTTTGAATTACACTATCAATCCAATATTCATAAAATTTATCATAATATGATTCAACTCTTTTAATAATTTCATCATTTTTCGGGTCATCTTCATTATATCCTTCAAGATAATTAAATTCAACACCACTTGTGTTTTCATCAGGAGTTACCTTATAAACAAATTGAATCAATCCATTAATTGTACCACCCCAAAAAACATATTTATCTGTTACTTCCAATTCAATAAAATCTACATTAATATCATAGCCAGTAGGAAAAGTATCTTTAAACTTTTGTTCTTCATTTGCCTGATCTTGATCAGTCTTTTTGTTTACTGGCTTACTTTGATCAACATCAGTTTCTATTCCAATGTCTTCATTTAATTTACGAGTGATTTTTAACATATCATGCACTGTTAAGTCTTTCTTTGGCGCAATATCTTCATTTACAATGTATTTTTCACCACGCATTCTACGTAGTAAAGTTTTCATATCAATTGATGCGGTTTTATTGTTCATATTTTCTATTTTATATAAATACTCTATGTGAGTTCATTGTGTAGCATTTCATTAAATTTTGGTATATCAAATAACGGATTGATATCGCTGCTGTCTTCAATATAATTACTCCTAAAAAGAATGCCTTTATATCTTACAACATCTTTATTATAATGATGAAAATCAATACAATTATTTGGTATTCCATGTTCTACACATAATAATTTACATAATAAAACAACATTTTCTATTTGTTTATCTGTAAATTTTTCCCAAAAAGAGTATCCAAGCCAAGTTTTTTCAACAACATTTTCAATATTACAAATTTCATTTAACCAATTAATATGATTACCATTAGGTGCTTGAAATAATGCACCCATATTTTCAACCACAATTGATATTAATTTTTTGTCTGCTTCTTTAATACCAAGAAAATCACTATGAAATTTACTATCAAAATGCTGAAACACAGTACCATCTCTGGCAATAGTAAATGTATTCCATTTTTTTGTATTGCCATGTTCTTTATGCTGTAATCTGGTAATATAATAATCATTTTTTCTTAAACTTGTTGCAAGAACAATCTGTGTCTTTACACTTTGAGATTTATGATGATTAATATCTTTAACTTTATATGTTTCACTATCTATCTTTAGCATAAATTAATTTATAAATTCAATAATAATGTTTGCTTCATTAAATATTTGATATGATATTTTCCAATTTTCGCCCCATCTTTCATCATTTAGGTCTGGCTTATTCTCACAAACCAATCTAACAATTCCAGCATTAACAATTAAACCAGCACAATTAGAGCATGGAAAAAGTGTTACATACATTGTGCATCCTTCAGTTTTTTGACCGTTTTTTGCTGCTTGAACTAATCCATTTGCTTCAGAATGAACTGTGTATAAATACTTTAGAGGGCGTTCATGTCTTTCTGAAATTTCATCGTTTGTTTTTGTTGGAAAACCATTAAAACCCATAGATATTGGATTTTTATCATACACTATGCAACAACCTACTTTGGTAGTATCTTTTGACCAAGATGCTACTTCTTTTGCAAGTGACATAAATCTTAAGTCCCATTTATTTATTGTCATATTTTATTTAAAAAATTCGTTTAACCAATTATTTTTACGTGCATTATAATATGCGCCACCATACATTTTAGCAAATTCAGTTTTTGTTTTGCATTGTTGTGCTGCATCAGCACATCGTTCCTTAATCCAATAAATGGTATTGTATGGTAATTTTTGCATGTGTCCACAAATTTTATCAATCCATCCATTTTTAACCGAAGTACTATATATACTACTTGATTTCGTACTAAATTCTTTTTTTGTGTTATATTTTAACGCTTCTTTTTCACAAATATCAAAACTTAAAATAATTTCACGTTCATATTTTTTCATATGCGAACAAATTTCATTAAGCCATAAGTTTCTTTGTGCTGAATTATATGCACTACCTGAATTAATTCTAAAATCATTTCTTAAATTATATTTTAAGGCTTCGTTTTTACATTTATCAAAAGTCCAAATTAAATGATTTCCCCCAATACCACCCGTTTTTGCTACATTAAGTAATTTCCAACCATTATTTTTATAATTTTCAAGAAAAACGCCTTCCATTTCAGAAGCATCATTAATACTTAAATAATCAGTTAATTGAATAAATTGTGGTGATAAACCAGTATTATTAATATGCTTAGTGACGGCATCTTTTGAATTATTTTTTCTCCAAATCATTCTTTTTTTGATATTGCAAGTTAATCCAACATAAACATGATTATCAGAAAATTCATATGCATAAATGCATCTTTTAGATATGTTTCCCAATTTAATCATATGTGAACAAATTTCCAATAAAAAATCATTTTTTCTTGCACTACAATATGCAGATGGAGAATTAAATTTAAATTCACTACGTGTTGAGTATTTAAGTGCTTCTATCATACAATTCTCTTTACTCCAATAATTTCTATTTTTTCTCATAATATCTATTTTAATATAAATACTATGTTTTTTAAATTTTATTGTTTTTATGAAAATTATTTTAATTTCCATAATCGGCTCTTAGTGAGCCTTTTTGCTTCTTCAATTAAATCTTCCAATTCCTCTCTGTCGTCATCATTTGCGAAAATGTCATCTGCATCCATTTTAGCCAATTTATCGACAATAGTTAATGCTTCTTTAAGAATTCTTGCTGTTTCTTTTTCGTTTGCCATTTTATTACTCATTTTATTTAATATTTTCTAATATCATATATATATCATCATAATTATCAATAATATTTAATGCTTCTTGATATGATATTGCAATAAATCTACGTTTACCAACAGTATTAAATATACCGATTTTATCCATATCATGTAAAAAACTATCCGTAAATTTATTAGAATTTTCAATATTGGCTTTTTCTATCATAAGTTCTTTTAATTCTAAACCACTTATTACTTTATCTCCGACATTCGATTTACCATTATTATATATAAACATTAATAATGATTTATATCTATCCTTTTTTTGATATATCTTTTCGAATTTTTGTTTATTTAAAATATACATTTGATGCTGGTAAAATTCTCTGAAATAAACACCACTCATAATTATAAGTTCTGAAAATATTGCAATAATAATAAATAAAATGATATTTTTGGTGTCTTCTGTCGCATTATTTACAATTGTTGAATTAAGACTGGATTTCAATTCATTGACTCTTTGTTTTAATTGATCATCAATTTTATTGATCTCATTCTGATTGCTGTTGATTATTGTAGTATTTTTATCGATGCTTGACTGATAATCCCTACGTATAGATAGCCAACCAACTGGTGTTTGTGATAGTGTATTACGCAAATCATTACTTGCATTTCTCAGTGACTGATTATCTGCCTCATATGTTTTTTTCTTTCTTTCATATTGCACAGTCAGGCTATCTTTCTGCATATCCACTTGTGTTGTGGCAATTGTATTTTGAGTAACGCTTGTAGTGGCAAGGTTCTTTGAACCAACCAGTGAGAGATAAAAACTTAATAATACTATTGCAATTGAGACTGTAAACCAACCGAAAACAGCACCGTTTACTTTTTTATTATTTTTCACGTAATCACTGGAGAAATTTCTGAATAAATATCTCTTTATAATTTCGAAAATTGTTAAAAATACAAGAGTAAAAATAAATGCAATTGCTGTACCCCAAAAGCCAGTAACCAAGTTAATTGTAATTGCTTTTAAAAGTGCTGGATAAAGTAAAAAATATGAAAAGAATATAGAGCCGATGTTTCCCACGAATGAAAAGCCAAATAACCATTTATCTAAGGCTTTATTGCTGCCCTCAAAGTCTTTAATATTAATTTTTTTTCTTAACTTATCGTAATCTTTTAAATCCATATATAATATTTATTAATAAATAGTAAAAAATATGAATTATTCAATTGTTAGTGATGATATGCCGTTTTCATCTAACTGCACATTAATAAGATAATCGGGGTTAATTTCTTCTTTTGGTTCGATCACTAAAACCTTTTTCATACCTGCTTTTATCATTTGAAGTATTTCAATAAATTCTTCAACACTATCATTAAGCAATTTACCCATTATTTCATCAAGTAAGAATATTGATGGTTTTGCTTTAACGTTGATTTGATTCAATGCATATTTCATAACAATGCTGGAGAAAGTTCTTTCTTTACCGCTTGCGCTAATACAGTCAATAACTGCAGTTGGTCTGTTATTGTATGCCAGTTTAGGACGTAAATCTTCTTGATCGAGCCATACTTTAAATGAAGCCACTGATAATATGTCCTGAAGAGTTGCATTAATCTTAGGTAAGATATAGTTTGCAAGCATCTGTCTTGGTATGCCATCCCTATGAACACATTTTTTATAAAGTTCTCTCACTTTGTCTTGATGTTCTTGTATTTTAAACTCAGCAATTAGTAATTGATTACTTTTGATTTTTATCTGTTTTTCACCAATGCTTGACTTTTTAATTAAAAGTGTTTCTTTTTCATCTGATTCTTCATCTTCGAGTTCGCTTAATTTTAACTTAGCTGCAGCAATGCCTTTCTCAATCTTCTGATTTTCTATAATTTGTTTCAAACTATTCTCGTGATTATCAATCTTCTGCTGAAGCAAAGTGATGTGTAGTTCTTCGTTCTGAATCTTTGTTGGTATTTGATCTAACTCAGTTTGAAGTTCTTTACGTTTTTCAACATCATTCTTTTCGTTAGTAAGCGTACCGATTTCTTTTAAAACATTTTCCATTTCAAGAGAAGCAACCCTGATCTCTTCGTTAATTTTTGCAATTGCTTTATCTTCTTCCTCAATTTTATCCTGATGTGCCTTTTTATCAACGTTTTCTTTTGCTTTAATTTTATCAGCAAGCGGAAACATTTCATCTTCTTTTAACTTAACAGTGTTGAGAATGTGATCAATGTGTTCTTGTTTATTAATTGCCTGTCCACATTGACTACAAATTTTACTGTTTTTAAGATCAACAATTTCTTTTTTTAACTTAGCACCCTGTTCTTTTAATCTGAATATCTCACCATTAATAATTTCAATTGCATGGTCTTCGTTTGTTTTTGTTTGCTCATGTGTTTTAATAAGCATTTTTTGTTGATATTCATTACTTTTATGAGTATCTTTCTTTTCAATCAATGTTTTCAGCTTTTCGGCATCATATGTTTCTTTTAATGGAACGATACTTTGTTCTATAACCGTTTTTAGTGCCTTTAGCTTATCGATCTCCTTGTTATGTGTATCAATAGTCTCTTTTGTGCTATCTACGTCCAGACCGTAAATTTCAGGGTCTATTTTAAATAATTTCTTATTTAAGTCTTCTACGTATTTTCTTCCCTTAATTATTTTCTCACGAATCTCTGGAAGCCTAATATTTTCAGTTGTCGAAACTATTGATTCAAGTATCATAATTTCTTCACCCAATGTTACGTTTTGCATTTCAGTTGTTTCGACATTACAACTTACTCTTGGTTTCTCATTAACTTTCTTTTCGTATGTTTTATATCCTGTCAATTTCTTATCAAAAATGTCCAGTCCGCTATCAAACAAAAGTGAATCAATAAACACAGCCATATCATTAGACAATATTCTGTTAAGTGTATCAGATGTTGTCATAACGATACGCATAAAATTTTCATAAGTGCCAATTATACTTTCTATTTTTTTCTGAGTAAGTTTTCTGCGATCTTCATCAAGTTTCTCCAGTGAAGTATCTTCATTCATTTCTTCATCAGGATTAGTAAGGGTATAATAGCTTAATGTCGTTGGAGCACCATTAATTTCTCCGCCTTTGGTTTTTGTAATTTCTGTCTTCTTTTTGATGCCGAAAAATTCACCGTTGGCTTCAACCACAAGATATCCTTCACAAAAAGCAGCACCATTTCTATTATTTACAAAACGTTGATCACCATATTTCATGCGTGTCTCAGTCTCTAAAGTCTTACCAAAAAGAATATAAGAAATAAGTTTCATTATTGTTGTTTTTCCAGCAGTATTTTCTCCTGTAATCTGAAACAACCCATCCATGTTACGCCAATCAATTTCCAATTCTTCATATGACATAAAATTCTTGCCACCAAACTTAACAACATTCCATTCAATACTCTGATCTTCACTTGTATCAATTAACGCAAGTATTTCTTCATCAAGTGCAATAATATCTTCAATAAGTTGTGGGTTAGTACCAATTTTACTTAAATATTCTCTGAATATTTCGTGTTGAACGTTCTGGTCAGTTATGTTTTGTAAAGTAATGTTCTCATTAATATCAATTTTTTCGCTTTCAATGAATTCATTCTTATGTGAAATAACAATACCCTTATGTAAACTCTTAACATATTCGCTTAATTTTCTTTCAGCTTCTTTAACTCTTGTTTGTGGCAATGTACCCCAGATAAATCTTATTTTCATATATTTGGTTGGATTCGGTATTTCAAAATCCAAATCATCAAAATCTGTAAATTGAGTAATTCGAATATTCTTAAATGAGTATTCGCTTTCAATTGGAATCTCCTGAATTGATTTGTTTTCAATATCCCATAGTAAGTAGCCATGAAAATTATCGTCACCTTCTGTTACATCTTGTGCTATAAGTGAGCCACAATATGCTTTGGTTTGAGCTTTATCCAGATATTGAAACTTATGTATGTCACCAAAGAATGAATATTGACCCTTAAAATCACTAAGTTTGTAATATGATTTGCTTTTCATTTCAAAGTTTGTGGTTGATTTACAACCATTCACAGGGTCATGGAAAAGATCAATGAAAGTAAATTCAGGTGAGCCAGCAGGGTCAAGTTTTTTACCGTCCTTAGTTTTCCAAGGATTGTTTTTAGGGTCACCATGATGCCAAACCATCCACATTATATTATCGTCAGCAAAAAATCTTGTTTGATCATAATAAATAACCTTTGGGTTATCCAGCGTTTCTACAATTGCCTTAACTGAATCAACTCTTTTAAGACTTTTCTTTCTGCAATCATGATTACCTCTGGTAATACGTACTGGTGCAATTTTACTCAAATCATTGAGTAATTTGTGTGCCATGATTAATTGTTCACCTTGTAGATCAAGATAATCGTGAACCAAGTCACCGACAATTACAATTCTATCGGGTTTTGTTTGTTGTAAAGATTTAATTAAATTATCGAATACAATTTGATATTCTTCATTACGAGTGGGACTCTTACGGATATGAATATCGGCAATTTGGCATATGGTTTTAATCATTAATAAAAATTTTCACAAATATATCAAAATGAACACTAAAAAGCAAGGATTTTTTTAAATTGTCAGAATGTCAAAAATTATTAAACTCAACTGTAAATTTGTCAGAAAATTTATTTTGGCATAATTTTTTATGTATGTGTTTAAAAAATAACTTTATATTAAAATTTTAAAATTATGTTACCAGTAAGACGCACAAAATCTTCACTTAATTTATTTGACAATTTTTTTGATGAATTATTCGTGTTCCCAACTTGGGATTTTCCTTCAATTAGCAATCCGCTTCATGATATTGTTGAAAATGAAAAAGAATATGTTGTTGAAATGGCATTAGCAGGAGTAAAAAAGGAAGATATTTCATTAAATATTGAATACGATGTTTTAACAATCAAAGCAGAACGCAAAGAAGTTGAAGATAAAAATTTTAATAGAAAACAAACTTTCTATGGTAAGTATCAAAAATCATTTACACTTCCTGAAGCTACCGATAAAGAAAACATTCAGGCTTCGTTCGAAAATGGCATACTTAAAATTACAGTACCAAAAATTGAAGAAGTTAAAACAACAAAACAAATCAAAATTAAGTAAAATGAGGTCACAATTTGTGACCTCATTTTTATTCTAAAATGTCAGCATTTTGTTTCTTTAATTTGGTTTTAATATAATTTATTCTGTTGCTAACAGTACTACTGGTAAGATTAAATTCTTTACCGATTTCACAATGGCTATATCCCTGCACATATTTCATATTTAACAAACTATAATCTGCTGGAGAAATTTGTGATGATATATAGTTTACTGCATTACAATTTTCAAATTCTGAACTATTACAAACAGTAAATGCTGCATTGTTTGTGGTCATTATTGTGCCACTTATTGCATTTGATATTGATGTGCTACCTGCTGCCCATGAAGTTGCTTCTCCACTAAACATTAAATTTTGCGCACTATTATTACTAATGCTTATACCACAATTATTAAATGTTGATGTAAATGTTATTAAATCTTTTCTGTATGTATCAATCATGAAGTGTTTTGCAATAACTAACGCCCATGTTTTAACGCTGCCTTTTTCTATATCAATTGTCTTAATATTTTCAAAGATTTTAATTAAAATCATTTGAACGCAATCATCGAGATCGTCTGGTTTTAATGTTGTAAATTTGCTTCTTAAAAAATCTTTAACTATTTTTTGATATTTCTTAAAAAATTGTTCCTCCGCTTGACGGTTTCCATTCAAAATATTTTGAATTAGTATCACGTCTTCCGTATCCTTTTCTATCATAGGGTTTCTGTAACTTATTAATAAAGTAATCATCGACAGTTAAACTCCTTGCACCATATAGACTTTTTATAACTTCATCAATACCAAATTTTTTTCTAAGATTATCCAAGTCATCTATTGTAGGCAATTTAACTATCTTTACCCTTTCTTCGCATCCAACATAAATATTATGTAGCTTATAATAGAGTTCAATACTACTTTTATATGCGTCAGGGTCTAACAATACAACCACGTCAGGTTTTAATTCATTCAATTTTGTAAATAATGTGGTCGATAGTGTTTTTCCCAACATTGGTATTATGTTAACAGGAAATGACAGCATTTCAAACGCACCTTCAACAAGGTATACAGTAGAATCCCAATTTACAAGACCCTCATTAAAAATAATCTTATCCTTATCTGATCGTGGATTGTCATACTTCTTTTTTTTCTCAATTTTCGGGTCATAAGTTCTTCCCACAAAATAATTTACTTCACCTTTTGCATCATATGAAGGAATTATTATTCTTTTTTCATATTTTCCAGTAGTACAAAAACCGAGCCGATATTTTAAAATTATATCTCTCGATATTTTTCTATCATTAACCATATAGTTATATGCTTCAAAATGTTCCAAATTACCTGCTTCCATTTGTGAAAATAAAATCATTTCAATTGGTAATTTAACAGGAACATATTCTTTTTCATCTTCATCAAATTCATAATCAACAAAAGAACCTGCATATGACTTATATATTTCATAATCTATATATGAACCAAATGTTTTGATCAATCTTCCTAATGAACCTGAAAATTGAGGTTCATCGCATTTCCAACACCTAAACATGCGCCTTGCAGTGTTGATTTCAAGATTGAATTTACCATCTGGTTCAGACAGACCTTCACGTTCCTGACAATGAGGACAGTTTACCTGCAACTGTTCGGATTGCATTGCACCTTGAACATCACCAAAAATATTCTGAAGTATTGCATGAAATTCCTGCCCTCTAATCATAATGAACCATTTTTATATATCATTAAAGGTCCGCATATATTTGCGGACCTTAATTATAACTTAATTTAGTTCAAATATATAATTAAAATCGTTTATGTTGTTCCAAAAACGGGAAGAACATAATTAATCTGTTCATAAATCCAATAGGGAAAATTATAAAGTTTGGTTGACCTGTCATTGGATTAGTGCCCATTGAAAGATATTGTGCTTGAAGTTCATTAAATAGTTGAACTACTTTTATTTGCAATGCATCATCATTGGTAGTAACTGTTTCTTGAATACCGCCATTTTTTAATTGCTGATATTGAACAAAAATTTTCTTATAATCCTCATTGGCAAGTAATAATTCACTTTTAATTCTTTCATTTTCTTCAGATAATTTAGTGCATTGTTCTTCAAGCCATTCGGTACTTTTTGGTTCATCATCATCCACTTCAAGTAGCTCTTCTTTTTCACCTTCGGTTTTTGGTGTTAACACAACGCCATCTAACAATTCATCAACCTTTGCTTTTGTTTTAAGGTCTCTTTCTTCTTCTGGAGTAAGTACCTTTTCAGGTGTTATATCCTCTTTTTTTTCTTTTTTAACAACAGGTGCTTTTGGCTTTTTTTCAGCACTCTTTGCTAATTTTACTAAGTTGTCTTTTTTCATATTATTGTATTATTAAATTTGCATTTAAATGAGCAATCATACCTGCTTCATCATTCCATATAAAACCTTCACCAGCTTTAAGTGCACCAATAAAACCTTTTTTATGATGCCATTCTTCCGTACCAGTAAGACTTGAAAGATATCTTACTGTAACACCTAAGTCTTCATCTGTCATTTTTGATTTATCAAGAGTAACAGAATATTTTACATCTCTTTTTCTGTGTATATGTCCAACATGCCATTCGTGATATGTTGTTTCGCTCCACATTGGTTTTGATTCAATATCACTTGCCATTATTAATGGTAATGAACCTTCTTTTTCTTCACTACCGTGAGTAATACCAAGTAATACCTTACCAAATCTATAATATTTTCTTGGTGAAGCACCATTATTAATCTTTACCTGTGTATCATGATTATACCATGCTTCAAGATATGAACCAAGATAGAAACTGCGTTCAAAATCATGATTACCCGGGATATTCACCACATCAATTGGTACTCCTATTTGTTTCAATAAACTAATTGCATCAATAAGAAGTCTTACACCGACATTAAATGTTTTTTGCCAACGTAAGTCTTCATCCTGCGGAGTTCCTTTTGTAGTTGTATTAAAAATAGTATCACTATTAAAGAAATCACTACCAATTGGAAATAAAATTCTGTTATATTGAAATCCACTTGCATTTTTTATAAGTGTTTGAATACAATTTAAAAATCTCTGACGTGCAATTTTAGTATCATAATTTTCACCAGTTTCACCACCCCATGCAAGTTTGCCTAAATGAAGATCAAATATTGTTACTTCAAATAAATTGTTATCATCATCAATACCACGTGTTTTGGGATAAGTTGCAAGCACAGGTGGTTTATAATTTTTACACATATCAAGAAACAATTCACCAATTGCTTTTTCTTTAACAACAGTAAGTTTCTTTTCCAGACGTGCCTTAACCTGAAAGTTCTGAAAAGTTCTTGGTGTTTTATCAATAACTGCAGTAACATCCCATTTATTTACCCAATATTGAGCAACATCCCAAAGTTCAGTATCAACTTCAGTTACTTTAAGTAATTCAGGAAGTGTTTTTATGTGATCAGTAGGATAATTTGAGCCACTTTTCCATTCAATAGTTGCTTCATTGCCTTTTTCACTATATTTCAAGTCTTCACCATTTGTTGATGGTGGAATATCATCAGGTTTTTTTGATTCGGTTATGGCATCATCTTCTTTTATTCCAAAACCTCTGTAATATGCATATAATTTATATGCTTCATCAAATAATATGTATAGTTCTTTTTCGAGTTCACCATCTTCATAAAGTTCATACACCAGAGCTTTAATATTTTTTACGTAAGTATCAGCAAATCCACTTTTTTTAGATGCTTCTTTAACTGATATTTGATTTTTGATTGCATAATTAATAATTTCTACTGCTTTTTCAATTCGTTCTTTTCTCATGCTAAATATTTTAGATAAAATTATTTAAATTTTCGTCAAACTTATAACAAAAATGTCATAAAGACAAGACTTTATATAAATACATTATCATTTTTTTTAAGGAAATCAATAGTTTCTTCAATTTTTTGGCATTCTTGACGAAAACTGACTTCATTGCTTATTGACATATCAAACCATTCGCCTTCTTTACGAAGATGCGTATATCTTCTCTGTAAAGTTCTTTCAATCTTTTCAGCAAATTTAGATTGATATGTTTCAATCAATTTTAATGGTGAAGGATTTCCAGTATTTAACTCTTTTATTCTTTTATTTGGGTGTTTAGATACTCCTATTTTATAATAACCATCCTCCAGTGATTGTATTAAATAAACATACTTCACTTTAAAATATTATTTTGAATTTAACTGATTTATTTTACTGACACAGAATGCACGCACAAATTCGGCTTCTGGGTCTATTGAATTTGGCAATGTTGACGGGTCAAAGATTTTAAATCCAGTATATATTTCTTTACAAATAGTCAATACTTCTTCTTCAGAGACATCAACCTCATTTGCAATTTTAACAATTACAGGTAGAACTATTGATTCTCTATAATCGTTAACATTTGTACTAATTGGCAATCCAATTAACCATTGAACACCAATATTCAAAGCATTAACAACCTTATCTTTTCGGTCTTCAAATGTAATACTTAATATTCCAATTGCTTCCCATTCTTCTTTAGTTTTAGTAAAATTTTTCATATCTTCTTTTATCTATTTTTATTTTAATATACCCAATTGTTTTAATCCAGCAATTCCAACCGCATAACTATCAGACATATCAAAACACATATCTTTTGGTTCATTTGAGTCTTTCTTATAAAACCATTCGATTTGGGGTTCTAATTTACAAACTTTTTCCCAAATATACAACTTTTTTTCTTTTTTATATTCATCTGGAAATGAAAGCGTTTCAACAATATCAATTTTACCAGTCTTTCTATTTTTTACTTTTGAAGTGTGAACCAGTTCTGTACAGAATGATTTACGTGAATCATAAACACTGATTTTTTTTGGATATATATTAAATATTCTAAATAAAATATATCTACATATACCATTAAAGCCATATAATAATGAAACAGTATTTGCATTATTACTACCACCTAAAGGTTCTTCCACAACAATGTAAAGAATTTCACCATTTAATTCATATCTGATACGTTCTTTATAGTCTTCAACATACTTTCTGAATATTTCTGCTTTATGCATATCACGATCTTCAACAGGTATATCTTTACCAAGTTTTAATTCAAGATGTTTTAATTCAATAAGTTTGCCTTTTTTATCCCATAAGGCACTGCCAATGTTGGTAGTACTAATATCCAACGACCAAATATATTTTTCCATAAAAATTTTATTCTACTTGCTTAAAAATTAATTTTTCGTCTTTTGATTCTTCAATCATTACCTGAATTTTCTTTGGATTCTGAAGGTATAACCTGATTAAATCTTCAATAACACCACCAATTTTCATGCTTTTGCCTTTACATAGTATTTTGAATTGACTATGTAATTTACCATCAATTATAATTGATTTAGGCTTTGTTTCTTCATTACTTCCCATATATATTATAAATTTTAAATCATCATGATTTATAATAAATACTAAGAATTTATAAAAAAATATAAAATTTTATGATTATTTTGGATAATTAAAAATCTAATGCAAATAAAATAGTTCTGGTAAGGGTTGAATCTTTTATTATTGGGTCATTTAATTTACCAATAGCAACCAAATTTTTATTTGCATCATATATACCAATTTCAGTTATTGCAACAGATGATAATCCATCCCAAGTAAGATTTGTACTTGAATTAAATTCATTCATATCCAAATTAATTGAAAGATCAGTTGTATAGACATCAGCATGAATATCTGTTGTAATATTACCAAGAAAATATGTTTCATCACCAAAAGATAAATCATCATTAGCATATAAATCAACATCAACTGATTTAGGATAATTTAAATATGTTAAAGTATATGATGAATATGTGCCATAAAGATTTAATGGAATTCTAAAAACAGTACTTACTAATTCAGTAGCAGTTAATGGTACTCCTGAAACATGCCCTGTTATTTGAGAAGTAACATCGACCATTTTCCAATTTGCAGGGTCTGCTTTAGTTGCTCCTGTTGTACTATTAAGTACTTTTTGAATTACTGCATATATTTTATGTACAGTAAATCCAGTACCATTTGTAATATTATCACTTAAAAATTTAAAAGTAGTTGCACCAGAAAAATTAATTAATACTTCCTGAATGTTAATATTATCAGTCTCTATTTGCATAGATTTGATATAATTACAATGTATAGCTTGACCATAACCATAGCCAGTATTACCACTTGGTGCTAAAAAATATGTTGCAAATATTGTATAATTTTGTATCATAATAATTTATTTATTTACTCTGTAGGAAGTACTCTACCCCTACCATTCGGTCCAGTATCAATTGCTACCAATGATGATGCTGCACCAACACAATAATTAGCACCACCAGAATTCAATGCACATGTTAAATCAATAGATGCCGTATTTCTGAAATCTTGACCAATATCAGCAGTACTACTATTAGTTATTGCATGTAATATATAACAATTAATATTTGTACAATTAATATTAATTGAGTTACTTTTAATTTGTGAACAAGTAGTAGTTTCACCGCCAGAAAGTACCATACTACTAACAAAATTACAACATACTGTAGAAGGACTACAACTTATCCATGAGCATGCGCCAATAGGATGTGTTAATGCTACATTTGATTCTGAAAATGCTGTATCGGTAAAACATAATGTGATATTTTGTCCCGCAAGTAATGGTGTACTTACTCCAAGATGAGCACACATACAACTTCTAATGTCAGTATTTGATGATAATTGACATGTGCCACAAACAAAAATAGTTTGTGTTGCAGGTGGTACTACAATTGGATTTGTTGTTCCATTTCCAATTTCACCATATCCAATACCTGCTGAATTTTGTGCAAATAATCTAAAATAAATTGGTGAACTACCAAGCAAATCAGGCATTGTCATAATAAATGACGTACCAACAGTAATATCAGCAATAACAGATACTTTACTAATTCCAAGTCCACCATATACTAAATTACTACTATTATTTTTTGCTGGGTCTTGTGTATATAGTAAACCATATTCTGTAATTACAGTACCACCATTATCATCAATAGTATTATTTCTTATTAGCATATCAATTAATTGTGTTGTAGTATTTGAAAGTTGTTTAAATATAATACCAGTTGTAACTTCGGGAATAAAAATTGTTGGTGGTGGCGATGATAATGTTGTAAGTGTTTGTGTTATACCAGAATATGTCACACCACCAACAGTTATAAATGCACGATAATCATAAGAAGTGCTTTCAACTAAACCAACTATTGTAGTAACAAAATTATTTACAGATAACGGTCCTGTCAATGGTACTGCAGGTGATAAATGCCAATTTTGAGCAATATCTCCATCACTATGTAATTTATAAGCCATTCCATATTTTTCAACAGCAATAAACACATTGGCAGGTATAGTATTACCTCCAGTATTGTAAATTTGTCCAATTCCAGCAGTACCTATAATTGTTTGAACACTTGGTATAATAACTGGTGGTACAGGTGGTACTACTGGTGTTGGTAATGTAGTAATACTATATGATGTTGAATTATCAATATATTCATTATTACCTATTTTAACATATGAACGGTAATTATATGTTGCATTTGGAGTCGTGCCAGTAATTGTATAATTAAAATTATTTGCAGCAAGTGAAGTACCTACAACTATACGTGTCCAAGTAGTCGCACCAGTTAATTTATATTCTACACCAAATTCGGTAACATTTTCATATCCAATAATATTTCTACCACCAGTATTCTTAATAGAACCGGGCGTACCAACTATTGTTTGAACAAATAATATTGATGGTGTTGGTGGTGTTGGTGAATTACCACCACTGCCACCGCCCATTATAAATTCGGGAAGTGTCCACGATCTATTTGATTTATATGACATTGCAAATAATAATTCTTGATCTTCAATAAGAAATATTTTTAATTCATCGAATATTTTACCAACAATAATAGTTGGGTCATTTACATCAACCAAATCATAATAATGTATACCCAGATTTGTTAATGTAAAACCATTTCCAGATTTAAATTTAGCACCTAAAGTAGCAGTATTGTTTTTATGCCACATTATTGTTGGAATTTCTAAAAGGGGTGTTTTTAAATAAAATCCTTCACCATAAACATTGGCTGGTGATGAATTAGTATAATGAATTACACCTAATTTTTTATAATAAGGTTGTTGACTTTGAATATATGAAACAAAACCACCATATGCTCTACTATCGAATTGACCAAATGTTTTATCTCCTAAAAGACTGGCTTGTACTCCTGCGATTTCTTCAGTGAAAATAATTGACATATTCCAAAATGGAAATACTATTGTTGGACACTGACTGTTTTGAAAGAATGATAATACACTTTCATCAATATAATCAGTTGAAAAATCATTAAAAATTGTACTACCACTATAATTGATAAAATTATAATAAATAAGTGCACCTGCATAAATACCAGCACCTGCAATGCCAGTAAAATTAGGTAAAGGTCTATCAACAGTTACAAATAAATTATTGGCAGCTAATGTACCACTTTTTGTTGAAATTCTGTATATTAAATATGGCGTAGGATTTGTTTTATTAAGTGTATCACCTGTTGTATTTATATTTACTGCCCATTTAATTAAAATCAAATCCCCAATAGCAGGTTCTTCTGCACTTCTACCATATAATGGTGCTTTTTTTAAATATAATCCTGTACCACCTGTAATATTACTCATTAAAATCATGACATCAGGTTGTTTAACATGATTAGAATCGGTAATAAAAGACGTACAACCGCTTGTAAAAAAACCTATCGATTCTACTGAATTTGTAACAAGATACCATGAAGAAGGTATTGTTGGTATTTCATTATATGGGTCACCACTTATTGATCTTGGTATAAAAGATATTAAATTTGGATTGTTATCAGCAGGTCTTAAAATTTTAGAATCAAATGGTACTAAACCCGTTTCATTATTAAATTCATAATCAATTTCACTATCACCAATAGCAAAATATTTAAATGTTAAATTACCAGTAGAAAGTAATTCTCTACCTTTTGTAGTTAATTTTATATTTAAAACTACAGGGTCTTTTTTTTCAATGAAAGCCATTTTTTATGAATTTAATTATAAATACTATTAATTTTATTTATCTTTTTAATATTTAATTTTTTAACTCAGTCTGGTATCAAAAACTCTACCAGCAACATAAGTAATTCCCAAACTATTAATTGCATAAAATCTCCAAAACCAATATCCATGTGGTAATGCATCTACATCAGTTGCTACACTAAATATTCCTGCACCTGTACCAGAAGCAACATAACGATAATCTGCAATTGTTGGTTGATTTTGTAATGCCCAAACAGTACCACGTTCAGTAACTGGTAAACCGCCATCATTCGTTATATTTCCAACTGCCGTTAATGTAAGTGCAGGACTAAAAGAACCAATAGATGATACATAAATAATTGTTGGTGTTGATAGTGTTGTAAAACTTAATTCATCTCCATATGCAGTTCCTTGACTATTGGTAGCATATGCTCTTGCATAATATGTTGTACCCCCAATTAATCCTATTATTGAACCTGAAAATGTGCCAATATCAGTACCATTTACAGTATGACTACCAGCAATAGTTGGATTATGTGATGTACTCCATGCAATACCACGAGCAGTAACAAATGCATTACCATCTGAAGTAACATTTCCATTACCAATTCCTGTAGTTTGTAATACATCAGTAATATTTGTTGTTACAACTATTGGTAATGATAGTGGTAATGAAGTTGTTGTTGCAATAAGAGTATTTCCATAATATGGCATTCCACCCACCACAATGTATGCACGATAGTAATATAACGTACCTTCAGTTAATCCAGCAACAGTAATTGAATAATTATTAGCAGCTAACGGTCCTGCTAATGGCGATACTGGTGAATATAACCAATTAATATTATCTATTGAATATTGTATTGCATATGATTCTACTATTCCAAACACATTGGCAGGTATACTATTACCACCTGTTGCAAATGAATTAAGACCAATGCTTGTTGCTGATGTTGTTACAACCGAAGGATGGATTACAATTGTTGCACTTATAAAACTTACTTCATTACCATAAGCAATACCTTCATTATTAATTGCATATGCTCTGACATAATATGTTGTGTTTGGACTTAATCCAGTCATTAGGCTTATGAATGCACCAGTTCCAGAACCATCTATTGTTGTACTATCAGTTGTTTCTGGATTAGGTGACGTACTCCAACATATACCTCTGGTAATAACAGACAAACCACCATCATTTGTTACATTACCGCCACCAGTAGCTGTAGTTTGTAAAATATTTGTTATTGCATTGGTTGTAACCGTTGGTACTGTAGTTGTTATTGTTATTATGTTTTGATTAATCAAAAATTGACTTCCATCATCACCAAAATAATATAATATTGGAAAATTTCTTACATCGGTTGTTGTTGACCCGCTTGCAAGTAAGTTAACCCCTCTCTTATATGTAAATTTTTGCTTTGTAAATACGGTATTTCTAACCAATAAGCCACTTTTTTTCAATATAACTGTTGCTGCTAATAATTGATCAACAAATTTCTGAAAAAATGAATTATATTTACTTAAAAATGGATATAAATTTTCAAAAGTATAACCGTTTGAATGTAATGGATCATTTACTGGTAATAAACCTCTTTTAAGATACTCAATATATATTCTTAATAAAGAAGGATACCAACCACCTTTAAAATCTGATATAGTTTTTCTATTTCTTGCATTTATTAATCTTCTTTGTATTAATTCAATAAATTCAAGAAATGATAAATTACTTATATCACCAACACCAAAAGCATTTGCAACAATAGGATTAAAATATGCATTACCAGCAATAAGATAATATACACTAATTACTGTACCATATCTAATACCCCTTGGTAAGAAAATTTCATATTGATTTTGTACATTAACTGTGTAATCTCTAAATGGCTCTAAAGCAATACCGTCTATAAGCACTTTAATATTAGATGCATCTGTTGCTTTATAATTCATCTTATAAACATACTTATTTGCTGAAACATTAAAATATATTTTACTACTATTAAAACTATCAACTCTCACTATTTCACTTCTTGCATTAAGTTCATTACTGCCATTAACTTGAACATATGCTACCATTATATTTGGATTAACTGCCAAATATGATATTATTTCTGGATTTTGAATAATAATATTATTTGTTCCACCAGTTGAATTAGTTGGGTCAAGAATATAATCAGCAGTAAATTGATTAGTACCTTTTGTAAGAGCAATACCGTTTACAGTAAGTTGTACGTCACCACGTGGATAGCTTGGCAATGGTATTGCAGTTCCAGTTATATTTGCAGTAATTCTCATTACAATATATTGAACTGATATACCAGTTACAGGATGTGTTCCGCCAGAATAAACAAACGTTACTTGAATAACATCTCTTCGATTACCAGAATTTGTTGCAAAATTACTATTATTTAAATTAATAACATTACCGCCAGTAATATAATAATCAATCTCTTCACCAATGCTTGTTGTTCCTGTAAGAGTACCATCATATTTATCTCTCGTAGTTAACAAAATACCATTATAGCGAACTTCCAAATAACCTTGAATTTTGTTTGGGTCATATGTAAATGGTAATGTAAAAGAAGATTGAGTACTTGTATAATCCAAAGAAATATTAACATATGAGAATGGTAATGTAAAACCACTTGAATTTGCTGGAAAATCAACAGTTTTAATGTAATCATAAACATCAAATTCAATACCACGTGCAGTATCAAGTGCCACATCTACTTCTTTAGTATTTATAACTAATTTACTATCTTCTTGATAATATTGTGGTGTACTATAATGAACTCTTGTAGTTGCACCTGTTTGAATCCATGATTTTTTATTATCAACATTTTGTTTTAAGTTGAACCCAGCCATGCGAAATACATCCAAATATTTCTGTCCTGCATCAGTATTACCAGAAATTTGGAAAAAGAAATCACTGGTTTCTAAAGGTGCTTTAGGATATCCATCACTATCATAAGGTAGTGAATTGCTTGGAAATTCGGATTGTTTTAACGGTACTGTATTGGGGTCTATTTTACCGTCAACAGTATATACATATTCAGTTATATTAATAAATGGTTCTGGAATACCAATCAAAAGAAACATTGATTTAATTGCTTCTCGTGTACCTTTAGATTTCCAAAAATAATTAGTATTCATTAATATTCTTCTCCAAAGTTCAATATCTATTTCTGCTGGCATTAAATCTGTATCAAGATTTCTTTCAGTATCGTCAATACTTAAAAAACTATTAACTAATTCGCTTTCATTAACCAAAGAAAAATAATTCCAACCAAATGTTTTTGAAAGATTTTTAATTAATTGATCGGGAATATTATTAGTTTTATTATAACTAACACGATTAATATTAACTAATGAATCAATAAATTGCCTTATTTGATCAAACTCTCTACCATATATTCTTAAAAGTTTTGTTACTTTACCATTTTCAGTTAAATCATATGTTTTAAGGGATGTGGGAGTAAGAAATCTTGCGATTAAATCAGTTTTAATGGTATCATATTTACTACCAATAGTCAATACAATATTTAAAAAATTACGATATTTTGGAGTATTAATATCAATATTATAATTATCATTTGTTGCCCAAAGTATTGAAGAATTTGAATATGTGATTGAACCATTATCAAGTAATGTTGGGTCTTTTAATATAAATTTAAATCCACTTGTTGTGCCACTCACTCTTTGTGACATAATATATTTTTCGTATTCAGGTAATAATGCACGAAATTCTTCAAAAACCTCATTGTTTGGCTTAATATGAAAATCAATCTTACCTGTTGTCGAACCAGTAAGAGTAGGAAATGGATTGCCAATTGTCTTTATAATTAATCGCTTATAATTAGCTGCTGATGGGTTATTTGCAGTACATCCAGTAAATCCAACTATAGTATATGAATTACCAGTTAAATTAATTGCTGACCAAACAACATATTTATCATATGATAAATTTACATTTTTAAGTTCATTATTATCTGGTTTACTTACATTGCCAAAATTAATTGCAAGTCCAAATGTATTAACAGTACAACCAGTTGGTATTCTAAACGTTGAAATATTTGTAATTGGGTCATATATAAAATCAGTAAAAGTATCAGGACTTGTCCTATTTAATTGTGAATTCATGAATAAACTACCCGGATATGCTACAATGATATTTTCTATTGATATTCTAAGAAATTCATACGCTGAACCAAATCTTACAAAAGTATTTAAATCTGATCTATCTAAGTTTAATACTGCATTAGTACTATATAGTTGTATTATTTCTGATTGTGTTTGTGTCAGTCCCATTGTTTCTAATGTAACTGGACGCACGAATGAACTCAACGTATTACTATAATCAATAGGTACTCTACCTTCAAAATTTGATGTAACAGCAAAACTACCAAACGAAAATATTGTTTCGGATGCAGTATGATTAAAATTTGTTCCGTTTAAATTCTGGTCAAGATTTGTACCAACTACTTTTACTTTTGCCACAAAATTTCTATTTTACTATAAATACGATAAAAAAAAATCTCAATTCAATATATTGAGATTTTTAATGTTAGAATTATTGTACACCACTTGTTACGCTGTCAAAATTTTGCGTTTCATCAATATTGGTTCTTTCTTCTTTAACTTCAAATAATGGTACATTGGTTACATCATCCTTAATTTCATATAGATTATCTTGTTTTATGATTACTCTATTCTTATCAAAATATGTTAAAATGCCATTCTGAACATCTTTAATTTGTTCACCAGCAACATAATTTGTTAAAGTATCTATTGTATTTTCAACCATTTCAACTTCTAATACAAGTGGCGAAAAATATGTATTGCTTATTAAAATAATACCACCAGTATTGCCAATAAAAGGTAATACGTTTGGTTTTACATCTGAAGAACTACTTGGAGTAAGCTGTAAAAACATCAACGTGCCTGAGTCATCAAAACGATATCTGACTGCTTTTTGTGAAGTATTTCCTATGTTTTCACTAACTGGAACTACTTTATTTGCTGTAACAACATATCTTACTGTATTTCTTAACTTAGTTCCATCAGTATTAAGATATTCAATCTTAAATCCTTGTAATGCATTATTTGCTTTTAAGTTATCTGGAAGTTGCGTTGCATTAAGATCAATTACAATACCATTAATGGTAGGTAATGATGATAAAACTCCACAATCCACAATTGTTGACAAAATAAGTTTTGGTTTTATATAAATTGTATATATACCTAACTGATTAAATATAGTTGCAGGTAATCTTAAATTATAAAGTCCCTCTAATAAATTACTGTTTTCAACTAAATTCGGGTCAGCAATAGATATTGCGTTTGGGTCATCAGTTGGTAAATATGAATATGATAGTAATTCAATAGCATTTAATTTGATATTTGGATTAGGAGATGTTTGTCTGTCTGGTGCAAAACTATAATACATATCAATATCATCGATATTAACGTCTGAAGGTCTCACTATACCATAAATTCCAGTTGCCATGTTATGTGTTTTTTACTATGTTAAAAAAATTGCCAGCAGCGTATGTTTCAAGATCAATTAAATTTTTTATAAATTCTAATCTATAATTTCCATCAAATGCTGATAATTCTTGTCTTACTATAAATACGTCATCACTAATTTTTGGGTTACTTATAATATTTTCTTTATTCGGGTCTTGATATATTGGTTTATTAATAAAATTAGGATTGGTATACCCTAAACTTGTAAAACTAAATGTTGAACCAGAAGTACTGCCAGTAAGAAGATCAACATATCTAATTCCGCCAAGAAAATATACAACACTTACGCCTGAAATAGAATTAGAATAATCAACTCCATCAACAATATAATTACCATTACCAAAATACTGATTAGCAAACACATCAGTGACTGAATATTTTCTGAGTTCTAATAGTCTGCTTGTGCATTGACCTGTTACCACATATGGAACATATGTTATTGTTGTGCCAGTAATTCCACTAAGCGGATATGCATCAAAAAACCCAACATTTTTTATTTCTTGATTTAATAATAATTTAAAATTATATGTAGCACCAGTATCTGGAATAATCACACGACATGTTCCAGTACAACCAGTTGTTGTGCCAGTTGTCATTATTCGTAATACTGTTTTTTGAATTAATTCCATTATCCAACACTTTTTCTTAAAAATACTCTAATATCTTTTTCGGGATATTTTATTTCAAACATTGAATCAGCAGTAGAATGAATAGTATTGTTAATAACGGTTATTTCACCAGTAAGTGGATTAATTGTTTGAGAAACAACATTATTTGAATATTGACCACCTACTCTATTATATACTTTAATACTAATAACATTAATAACACCATTTGCAGTAAGTATTTCTCGCTGAAGCGGACCCAAAAATATATCCTGATTCATTTCATAATTATTAATATCCAAATAATTTCTAACAAGTGTAATTATACTATTTGCAATCTGATTATCAGCAATATTATCAACATAAACATCAACATCAAATGCAAGATTAAATATTTTACCATTTTTAATTTCAATGTAATCATTAATCATTCTGAATTGAGTAAGATATTCAGTAATGTTTGTCATTAAAAGTGTATTGCTTGAATTATCCAATTTACCATCTGAACCAATATCAAGTATTGGAATAACTACTTTATTATTTAGTTTAAAAGCATTGGCACGAAAGGGTGAACCAAACTTTCCGGGCATCTTATAAAGTTGTAATAAATAGTCAGTTAAACTAACATCTCTAAATTGACTTGCATAATTATATTTAATTAATTGTCTTATTTGTTCTACACTTAAACCATCATTACCGCCAATTGCTGGAATTGGATTATTTACTGTTAAACTTCTTTGGACAGATTGATTAAAATCCTGACGAGAACCAGTTACTGTTAAATTATATCCACCAAGTTGTGTTAAAGTTCCTGCGCCCACATTTGAATTACTACCACCACCAGTTCTATATAAAACAAATAAAGTATAGTTTGATAATAATTTTTCACCCAAAGCAGTATTATTTAAAAAATTTTCAAGAAAATATTTATTACTTACACCTTCTTTCAAGAAGCCATTTTTAAATGCATTTACATCAGCATCGCCAGAACCAAATGTTATCATACAATAACCATTAGTTGTAAATTCTTTAATAAATTTTTTAGTTACATCAATCCAAGTAGCTGCTTTAAGTCCATTTGTATTATTATTAACTAACGAACTGCTTGTATCTTCAACAAACACTCTTTGTTGAGCAAGAAAGTCAACCTCATAATATTTAAAACCAATTGTATTAAAATCACTTGCTGAAGGAGTTGATGCATAGTTAGTCCCGGGCATTAAATATATGGCAGTAATTTCAAGCACATCTGGGTCTGGCAATGTTACATTAAAAAATGGTACAATATCTGTTGAACTAATTGTTCTTTTAAATACACCAGAAGAACCATTAACAACTACTTCTCTTTTTGTGATACTATAATTAACTATAGTTCCGTTCGAATCAGTATTTGGTAAAATTGAACGATTAGGGTCGCCTAAATTACTTACTGGTGAATTCCAATCAATTACATCAGTTGTTTCAAATATTTTACCACCGCCAAGAACCTGTGCGCCAGCACCTAATTTTGGATAATATGAAGAATCTGGACTATCTCCAAGAACAGGAACAACTACTGTAAAATCAACTACTGTTACTGAAGGTCTTCTTGCTGGAATATTAAATCCCATATTCTTCGCTATATTCAATATTGATACTCTTTGTTGTGCATACTCTAATTGAGTTTCTTGAAATGCTCTATCGGTATTTACACTTAAATTGTTGGTTACACCTGCATTTAAATCAATAAGCATTGCTCCAACGCTTGAATCAGTAAAATCACTAAGTACATCTGGATATGCTTGTCTTATTAACGAAATTAAGTCAGTGCGTATTTCTCCAAATGTTCTGCTTCCGTATTGTATTACATTAGTTGCTGTATTTGTTGCCATATTTTATATCTTAAAAGTTTAAATCTAATTCACCGTTTTCACTAAAAGCATCTTCACTAAAAGTAAATTTAATATTTACATTTAATTGATTTTCAGAAATTGTATTTCCTTGATCATCCGTGTTCCAATTAAATGTTACCTTATTAATTGTAAGTGCAGGAATATATGCTGATACTATTCTTTTGATTTCTTGTTCAACATCATTTGCATCTAAATTATCATTTGGTTCAAATATATATTTTAGTAAGTCAGTACCATAGTCTGGTTCATAATATCTTTCACCCTTTTGTGTCAATAAAAGCAATAATAAATCGGAACTAAATGCGTCTTTAGTTACTTTACTCATTAAAAAGTAACTATTTGTGCTGACATCATCACGTATCGGATAGGTAATATTATATGAAGCCATTATAAGATTTTCTAATAAATACTAATAAAAAAAAATCCCAACATTTGATTGTCAGGATTTGTCTGAATTTAAATAATTTTATTTAAAAGGCTTTTTGAAAACTCTTTTTAGCTTTTTTTTCTTTCTTTTGAGCTTTCTCTTCATCCTCTTGCTGTTTTTTAGCGTCATAGAGACTTTTAAGAACAATGATTGGGTCATGTCCAAACTTCTCAAGAATGCCCCTGTAAGTACTGAAATTTGGTTTCTCCAAAGTTATTTTATCATTTTCATCAACCATAACACCTGCAAGACATTCGCTAATTGCGATTTCTTTCATATCATCAGGTAATTTATCAAAAATTTCTTCATTGAAGATAACTGCAAAATTAATACCATTGCTCAATATTTCTACAAGATCATTCGTTTTAACGATCTTATATAGTTCTTTCTGTTTATCATTACAAAGAACTTCAAATTCAAGCCAGTCTTTAATTGCTGTTTTTTCTTTAACTGTATCAAACAGTTTGATCATTTCATCAGATGCTTTTTCAATTTTTGCCATAAATAATTGTTTTAATTGTTAATAATAGAATTATATTTAGTTTTAATTTCTTCAAGTTTTGCAAGCAAATCTTTATATATTGGTTCAGCTTTGTCAAATTTACTTTCTAATTCAGCCACGAAAGTCATCATGTCACCGATACTTAACTTTACCATATCTTCAATATCAATTATTGTTGCTAATTGTTGATTAGCTGCATCCTGTTTTTTTATTTCTTCCATTTTCTTTTCATATTGTGAATTAAGTTCTAATGCTTCTTCTTCGCTAATAATTTTAACACCAGCTTCTTTTATTCGATCATCTACTGATTTTGCCAAATCAGAATCTTCAATACTTTGACCAGTTTTTGTCAATGATTTTATTTTTTCTTCAGCAAGTTTATCGATTTCAATTATTTTTTTTGCAGCCTCTGAATTAAATTCACCAGTTTCTACAGATTTTTTTAAATTTTCTAAAAATGTGCTCATATTTTTTAAGTTTTAAGTTCTCATGTTCTGCATTTCAATTGCTTCGAATTTAAGTACATCATGAGTATCATTATATTTTATTCTTTTTATGAATTTAATCACTCCATAACCAATTAATTCTCCATAATCATCACGAAGATAAACCTCTTTAATATTAGTTAATTCCTTGAAAATATTAGTATCTTCTTCAAAATCATTTGTTTTATACTTTAACGGAATTAAAAATTCCAGTTGACGATAATCGAAACCAATTTTTTTTACATGCAAAAATTCAGTAAGTTGTTCGATCTTATTGACTACATTTTCATTTTCTCTAATAATCTTAATTGGAAATTCAAATGTTTTTGATTTTTCACTTATATCCATTACTTCAAATTCGAATTCCGTATTTTCTTTATCAGTTTTCTTAACTACATTCATAATTTTTTCTAATCCAACTTCAATTGGTTTATTATTAAAAATGTGAAGTAGTTCATAATCATCATCCTTAAGTCTTCTTTCTTCAAACTCTTGAACCAATACTTCGCCAATTGTTTTACCTGCATTTTTGTGTTTTTCATCATAAAAACCAAAATGTTCATATCTTCTACCATATTGATCTTTTTGAGCATAAGAAGAACCATGTCTGTCTGCTGCAAGTGCCATTTGGCGTGGAGTTGCGTTACGAATAAACTTATCAGCTTTTTTTAATATTTCATAATATTCCTGAACATACTTTTCATCGGTTTTACCAGCATAGAATTTTTCAAGTGTTTGATTCCTATGAAGCATTCTCTGAATTCGCTTATCACCTTCTTGTATATTATTGGGGTCTGCTATCATGTCTGCTTCCGCCCTATACAACATAATACCGATATTTATTAAAATAGTATGTATCTTAATATATATCCAAAAATATATTCTCTTAAAAAAATCAATCATTAATTAATACTTTCTTTTTTACTTCAAGTTCCCTTACATCATCCTGAAGCCTTCTTTTTTCAATTTTTAAATCAGAAATTTTATTGGTTAATGTTTCTGCTTTAACCTGAAGTCCGTTGTTATATTTCTCAACCAGTTTTTTGAACTCAGAATATAATTCTTGAAAATATGATTCTTGCCATTTCTTCAACACATCTTTATCTCTGTTCAACATTCTTTTGTTAAGAATAACTGATTTAGTAATTGCGTCAACAAGTTGATTACTTTTTTTATCATCCCGTTTATTAAAGCATTTACTGCTTTTTTTCTGTTTTCCAACTCTTTTATTAAATTCTTTATTTACAATAGAGTGAATTTTTTTCTCTTTTTTTGCTTGTTTTTTCTCAAATTGTTTTACTGTTTTTTTCATGTTTTTAAATTAAGATACCGCTAATGTTTTAGCAACAGCAGCTTTATAAAAGTCTGCACGTTTTTTTGTAACCGTTGCCAAGTTATATTCCTCTTTAAAGTCCTCATATAGCTGTTCGCCAAGTTGTTTACGTAGATCAGCATCTAATATAAGTCTTTTGAGGTATTTCTGCCAATATTTTCTGGCATTTTTTTCTGCAGGAATAAGAACACAATTTTCCATGTGTCTACCGTGTACGTTATATGGTGGTATATCTGAACAAACTATTGGAAGTTTTCTTGTCCAACATTCTACCTGTTTCAAATTTGATTTCATTCTATTGAAAGAATTGTCAGCAAGTGGTGCTATTACTATATCAGTTTCATCCAATACCTTTGCATATGCATTTGCTTTTTCTGTCCAACGTCTGCCATAATTAAATTCATTTTCATATTTAACATTTCTTTCGAAATTTGAAAGCCATTGAATATAATCGGGATTATTAATTATGTGATGCTTATCAGTCAATATCTTTTCATATATGAGATAGACACTTTCAGTTGATTTAATATCTCTTTGTTTTTGATCAAAAATTTTACCTCTGTACTTTTCTTTTATTTCTGGTGATAATTTAGGTATTTGATCAACATCGCCTCTTGATCTGTTAATTGCTTTAACTGTTTGTGGTGTCCACAAACCTTTTTTCTGAAGTAATTCACCAAACTCTTGATTAAAAGTAATATCAGTTGTACTACCTTCAGTATCCCATCCAGCAAGAATTACTTTGAATTTATCCTTTAAAGCTGGGTCATTATAAAGCACATTAAATACCCCATCAAGTTGTTCAACATCACCCATGTGAGAAGACCCTGCCATATATGTTACCCTTACAAGTCCATCTGGGTCAGGTTTTCTATTGTCCTGAAATTGTTTCATCATAATTGGGTCAATAGAATTATAAAATACACCAACATTATCCCTGCCAGTTACCTTACGAATTGCATCAGCAAATAAGTCAGTTGTAGTTGTAACATAATCTGCAATTTTCAAATTCTCCAATATTGGAATATGCATTTTCTTTTCAAGATTCAAAGAATAAAACGGATGTTTTTTATGTAATTGCCAGTAGTCATCAATATCTACCATTAATATTGTACCTGCTTTTCTTAATTCAGTTGCCAGTCTTAACATATCTTTTGTGTCGCCCAAAAATTGACGGTGATAATGTATAATATGAAATGTTTTAAGATAGTCAATATACTTAGGGTCATTAAAATCTATTTGTGGATTAATTTCAACATAAAATTCATCTGAATGTTTTTTATCGAGTTCCATTGCTGGTGTTAATGTTCTAAAGTAGTTTACTCCTGCTGAGTCTAAGTTATAGAATAAAATTCTAATCTTTCCGTTCATATAGTGTTTATAAATTATTATAAAATTATGTAATTAATTATAAATAGTCAAAAATAACTGAAAATCATCAAAGATGCCAGACATTTTAAAAAAAAAGCCAACAAAATGTTGGCATTAATCAATAATAATTAAAAAATTATCTTATTCTTTTTTCTTTTTATTCGATCTCCTTGTAGTTTCTTCTGTTGTAACTTCTTCAACAACTGCTACTTCTGCAACAGGTACTGCAGCAACTTTAAGTTTGCTTGCATTCATAACATTTTCCAATTCTCTTTGACTAATTTCAACAACACTAATTAAGTTTTTAATTCTTAATTTATGTACTGAAACTGGTAATTCTGCAACAGTAAGATAAAGACTCTCACCCGGTTTTACGGTTACAGTCTTTCTTATCATATTATCAACATAATCAATATCTAATGAAGAGTTGAATTTAAAATCACGCTTTGCTGCGGTATTTGTTAAGTTTGTAATTTTGTATGTGTTCATAGTTTTTTATTTTAATCCTTGTATTAATGTATCTCCGTACTTGATTCCGTCATAACCCAATTTCATTGCTTTCTCGGCAATTGCTTTATTTTTCAGATTAATTGACGGCATATCATATTGCTCGCTTATTTTTTCGAAATTTATATGTGGAAACCAAATCTTTGCCATAATATCAACAGGTTCTTGACCATCCTTATATGTAACACCCAACGAATGTAAATCAAGAAGGTTGTTAAATTCAATTTCATATTTATCAAAACCTTCAACTGGTTTTAATAAAAAGAAATTGCCAACTACTGAATTTTCTTTTATTGGGTCTTTTCGATAACCAATGATAACTTTACTATTTGTACCAGTATCTCCAGAAGGTTTAATTGCTATATTATCTTCTTCCAATGAATTTAAAAATTCACTATCACTAACTCCACTGCTTGCCTGATTATCTTGGTTAATAACATCCTGAGTGATCACTTCTTCCATCTGTTGTTTCTGCTGGTAGTCATAAATGTCTTGTATTTTATTAAGTAGTCTACAAGCATCTTTTTCATTCAATCCAAGTTTAACTCCTTTAATATTGACACCATCCAAGATTGCTTTAACCATCCTGTGATGACCATCACAAACCTTATTTTCGCCAGCAATCCAAATAGGATTACTATCAGCAAGATTAACCTTTTCTACTTCATCAGAAAATGTAACACCTTGTGATGCTTCAAGTTCATTAGGGTCTACTTCGATCAATTCATAATCCACACCTTCTTCTTCGAGCTTCTGCAATACAATTTCGTAAGGTGCATTTACCTGTGGAAGAAAAGCTGGCTTATAGCGCATGTCAATCATTGTGATAATTTTACTATAAATACGACTGTTTAAATTTTTGAATTTCTATAATGATAATATCATCCAGCTTATTTACTGCTTCAGTTAATCTTAACTCACCATTATTTGCTGTAAATATTCGATATTTTATGTTTTCTGGTACTTGTGATTCGATTTCTTGATATGAAATAATGTCAGTATCCCTGTCATCATAAACATTAACTTCTCTCAAATCAGGAAATTTTTTTATATAATCAAGAATTTTTTGACCCTTATTTCTTTCATCGCCTTTCATATCAAGTTTATCAACATGGATATTATTAACATCCAATATTGCCTGAACCAAGGGACGTAACCTTACTACTCTTGAAGTTAATACAATAACGTAGGTGGCAGGTGTTGAAACATCTTTATTTAAAATGCTTAATACCTTTGGAAATGGTTTAATGTCAAAAACATTTAAATCCAAACTTTCGGGTCTGCCCCACCAGCCTTGATATTTAAATGGTTCGCCCATTACTTCTGACCAAGTAATCTTTCCAGATTCTTTGTCAGGAGAATTTATGAGTGTTCCATCAAAATCAAATGCACAAAATCTTGTTATCATTTTATTTATATTCTACTTCGGTTACTTTTCCTGTTAATGAAAGTGGTTTTCTGATTTTTTCCCAATTAGTGAGATTGTTAGACATTATTGGTTTACTGCCATTTGTCCTATTCACAGCCAGAGTTATGTGTGCTTTTGCATTATTCGTTTTAAATCCTGATACACCTATTGCAATTACCTTATCATCCATTGCAATGTCTTCAACAGCTAATCGTACTGGCAATCCAAGATATTTTTCATACTCAGAGTCTATTTCACCCATATTAATAGTCATATGATCAGCTATTACATTCCAGTTTTCAGGAATTATATTTTTAAATCTATTGATCAGTCTTTTTCTTGAATTTTCATCAAGAACAACTGCACTATAAGATATTCCAGCCATTAATATGTAAATTTTGTAAGTACATTATAATTTTTTCCCAATGCAGTTAATGCAATTTCAACTTCTTTAAAACATTCATTAATACCACCGCCACATATTACCAATTTTCCTGAATATTTTTGTAAATATTCCATTAAATCAGGTATATTAAGAGCATCTTGTGCAGGTTGAAGAAAATCACGAACATCACTCGAATTGTAACCATATTCTTTCATAAAACCAAGCCACATTTCTTCATCAATATCTCTACTATCATTAATATTATTTCGAATCATGTATTTAACAAGATTAACTATTTCTTCTTCATCATGACCACTATCCATGCAACTTCTGAAAAATGCATAACCTTTATCATAAAATCTGGCATAGTCGAGTATTGATTCTTTAAGACCGTTTTGAATTAACCACATTTTATATTCTTCTTCGCCCATACTGCCAACAGTATTTTCACCATTATATAAAAATGTAAGAGAATTCATTGTATCAAAATTTCTATTTAAAAATCGTATATAATCACCTAATACAAAACTAAATGCATTATGATATTCTGGTTGAATATCAACAGACAAGAGATTTGCATTTTGAACCAGATTAATGCCTGAATCTTCTAACAATTTATTACGTTGTTGCTCTTTAAGTAGTTTTTCTTTTTTCATTAACCAGTATTTTCAATAAAATTAATTTCTTTTATTGGTATTTTTTCAGGTGATTCATATGAATCCGAACGTGCTCTATGTGTATAAACAAAGAATCCATCTTTATCTGCACCCATGCTTACGCCTTCTGCTTTTAGCGTTTTATCCATTAATTCTTTTGGTTTAGTTAAACCATGTACATGACCACCTTCTTTATATGTCGAACCACCAGTAAAATATTTAAGAATCTTTTCTTTCATTTCGGCACTAATAGATTTTGATCTCATTAATGCTGCTTTAGCATTTTCATAATCTGATTTGCCTTCATTTAATAATTCTCTATCTGTCAACGCCCAGAGTAATTCTTTTTTTAGTTTTTCATCATGTGTAAAGTCTTCATAATTATTTTGTATAAACTCAAGTACTGAAGCCTCTGAAGGGTCTTTATAACCACTATTTTCACCACCTTGATGATTCCATTCATCATATTTTTCAACAAAAAATGGTATGCCAACTTTCTGACCATTTATATCCCAAGTACTTATTTTTTCAGGCTCTAAAGCATCATATGAAAATTCTTTTAATAAACCTTTTTCATCAAGTGACAATATTTTACCGTCTTTTTTACCTTTATGACCTTTCCAAGTATAAACCAACTCATTACCTTTTAATATTCTTTCTTTTTCAAATGGTTTAACATATTTATCACCTTCACCTTTGTTAACATATGCAATAGTAATATGAGCATGATAGTCAGGAAATTTACTTGTATTTGGTAATTCTTTCATTATTCCATTTGCTTTTTTCAATACTTCTGAATCAACATCAAATTTAACTACGTCAAATTCAGGATTTTTAAACACTGAAATACCTTTAATACCTATTTCAATTGGCTTTAATGGCATTTTAGACTTGTAAAGCTCAAATACATCTTCTGCTGTTACTTCGTCATGAAAGCCATATAAAATTGTGGTATGTGGTTCGTTTTCAATACCATATCCTTCTTTATCATATATATCATTCTTGTCAATTATTGATGTTATCTTACTCCAGATAGGTACATCAAGAAATAACATTAAGCAACCATATTCAATTCTTTCTGGTATTTTTTCTTCATTAATTTCTTCTGCATTTGCAAATCCAACAATATTTCTTGCGTTTTGTAATGCATCATATTTTTTTATTGTTGTTAATCTTACATGCGAACCATTAATTGGATGGTTGTAATCAACTCTACCATTGTTAATAAATTCTTTAAGTTGTTCTTCAGTCATATTTGTTGTCCAAATATCGCCTTTAAATTTAGTGTCTAATGGACGCATTTCAATTAAATATGTGTTTGTTTCTTTATCAAAAACAATTTTATTTAATATAACCATCATCATACCACTTGGACTGCCAAAATATAGTTTTTGATTACTATATTTTTTCCAACCCCAACTTTCGACATCTTCTTTAATCATTGGCTTTTCTTGCTTTGCCAAAGATAATAATTCTTCTTTATTATTCATAGCCTTATTAGCATAAATTTTCAATAATAATGATTTTTGCATATCACCAATTACTTTACCTTGTAAACCAAGTTGCATTAAATCATTACCATTTATTGCTAATTCATTAACTGTTTTTGGATATTTACCCTGCAGTAATTCTTGTGCTGCAGTTTTAATAACATTAGGTAATATCTGACTTTGCAATGAAGTTGGAGATATCACACACATATTATGAGCAACTGATCTTGCTTCAATCAAATTGGTTGCTTCACCACTTTCAAATGCTAATTGAAGTGCTTTTATTTCTCTGTATGCATTTTCGTCACCCTTTAAATTAGTTTTATAGAATTCTGCAGGATTATTAACAAGATTTTTACTTAACAAGTAAACAAATTCACCCATTGTTCTGACTTTATCAAACGGTTCTTTTGTATTCCTGAAGTCATAATATAAACCTTTACCAAATATTTCTTTTAATAAGCCAGTTTCATCCAATAATATAGCACCTGTCAAAATATTACCTTTTTTGATAATTTTATCAAATTCTGTCAAAATTCTTTCAGGAGCAATTTCTTTTACTCGACCAGCATTGTCTTGAATCATTTTCATTGTCTCTGGTTCAATAATAAAACCAAAACGACTTGCGAACTGTACGGCACGCAACATTCTGAGTGGGTCATCACTGAATGCTTGTGGGTTAACAACCTTAATTATTTTATTCTTTAGGTCTTCCTGACCACCAAATGGGTCAACAACATTACCCTCAATGTCTTTTGCAATTGCATTTATTGTAAAATCTCTACGTTCCAAATCTTTTTCAATTGGTAATGCGTGATCTGATTTAACATCAAATCCTTGGTGACCGCCTTCACCAGTTGGTGTTTCAGTACGTGGAATTGCAATATCAATATCTTCAGTTGCTCCCTTTGGTTTAAATTTAAGAACACCAAATGATTTACCAACAGCATCTACACGACCATATTTGCCAAGTATTTGTTCAAGTTGTTCAAATGGCACACCAGTGATAAGAATATCTAAGTCTTTGGATTCTTTGCCAAGAAATTCATCCCTGACAGCACCACCAACCGAATATATTTTACCACCAACTTCTTCAACATCTTCCCTGAACGGAAGATAATTTAATCCCATTATTTGTGCTTCATATATCATGCTACGCACTTTTTTATTTGAATATAAAAAATTATTTAAATTTTCTTTATCCATCGGTAATTTGAAAACGTAATTATATCCTTTAAATTCATCATCAAGACCAACATCACCATAAATTTGTGATTCTCCACCCAATGAACTCGAATATGCATCAAGCAATATTTCTTTTAGTCTTTCTACTGTTGGTGCATGAATATCTAAAATATTTCCGATCTCTCCTTTATTAAAAATAATTCTTGTATAACCATCACCATATGCTTTTTCATATATTTCTCTTTGATTTTTTATCTCAGGATATAATCGCACCAAATAAGCCAAATGTATATCAGAAGAAACAAATTTATTATCTGGTGTTATCCAACCTGAATGATCATAATTAGGCACAATAATTTTTGATTCTGTCAACATTTCATTTACTGGTTCATGTTTTTGTTTACTCTTTTCTGGTTTAAAAGTTTTTACAAATGTATCATAAATTTTCTCAGCAATAACACGATTTGCTCCATTTGGTATTTTTTTTCTGAACATCATTTCAATTTTGTTCGCAATCTCGTGAGCGTCATCATATTCGTAACCGTAATGTCTTATAATAAAACTTTCAGTTCTTTCATGTAATAGTATTGCTTCAAAATCATTTGGCTTAATCATGAATACATCATCAATCCAATATTCATTTTCTGGAATATTTTTGGCATACTTTTGTTCATCTTCTGGAAGATCAGCATCAACCCAATGATTACCACCATCAACCCATTCAATAAATCCACTGTCACGAACCTGATCACCATTAACTACAAAAACTTTATAAGTATTTTTTCCATCCTGATAATTTCTTATAAATTTTTTATCAAGTTCGTGAGTAATAATATCTTTTTCAATTTGTTTTTGAAATGTTGAAAAATCTTGTTCTGTTAAATCAAATTTATTTTCGGGACTAATGTTTGCAACATAGTCTGAGTAATTATCTGAATATATTTCAACAGATATTGTTTTTTCTTTATTCAAATATGCCTGTGCTACACGATGATATCCATCTTCAACTAAAAATGTTTTGTTTTCAATATTATAAAACACTAAAACTGGCTCATTTGTGGTAGTAGGTCTATCTTGTTTAATATCTTGAATTGATGCAATTATACCACGTTTACTAACTGTTAACTTGTTTAATGGAAAATCATTTACTGATATTGGTTCATCTTTACTAACACCACGACTTAATTTATTTATATCAATTTTTTCATCTAAATCGTGTACATCTTCTTCGTTTAAATCCCAAAAATCAAATGAAGCCTGTTCAGCAAGATCATCAAAATCATCTGGTGATTTATCTGACATTATAGGTACTTTGCTGCCATATTTATTACGAATATAATTTTCAACATCACTTGATTTATATTCTAATAATCGTCCAATCTCACGTGCTTCTTCTGGGGTTCTATCTGCAATATAACCATTGTTTCTTTTAACAATTTCATATAATAAATATGCATTAATTTTATCACGATATATGATTGCCATCATTGTTTGATGTGAAGTCATTCTCGTAGGAATAACACTAATTTTCTTTTTTTCTAATTTTTGAGCAATTGCTTTATTTATTTCAGCAAAACCCACATTTCTTTTATTATTTAAAACCGATTTAATTGAATCAATATTAGTGCGAACATCTTTTACACTTATTTCTTCATTAATTTCTTCATTTTCTTTAAGCGGTTTTATATCCAAATTTTTAATATCACCTTGATTACAAGCAACGCTGGTATTACCAAGACCGCCTAATCTACATTTCTTTTTAACATCAACAGTACTACTGCCAGCCATTGAAGATAATACTCGTTCAGATATTTCAAAATCATTAACTGGTGATGATATGTCAACAGCATTAATTGTTGATATTTCTTTATTGAAAAAAGCAACTAATTTATGATATCCATCTATTAAAATTTTATCTGACACATTAACCACAAAATAGTCATTTAAATGTTTCTCAATATTTTCTTCATAATATTTTATTGTTTCTATTTGTTCTTTTTTTGCATAATCAAGACTATCCTCAATTTCACCATTATTGTAAAACAAATAAATATCTTTTACTTTTATTTGTTTAACTTCAAAATAATTATTATCATATTCATCAATAGTAATAAAATTCCATAATATTTCACGTTTGTCAGGCATTTCAGAATAAACATTAGATAACTTAACGCCATTAATATGCTGAAATTCTTCACTCATTAAATATTCATCTTTGGTTGCATCATTCACATGATTATATTCTAAATCTTCATTATACATTGATCTGTTTGCATTAAGATCATTTTGAATTGATGGCGAATTATCTGTATTATCATGTACAGGAAAATCATCTTGACCCATTGAATTATCGGTTGAAAACTTAGCTGAACCATCTTCAGGTATGTATACAATATCCTGTGCGGTAAGTGTTGGTTCATTTGCTCTATAACCACCAATATCAAAGAATTTTAGTATCCCATTTTTATATCCTAAATTACTTGGATTGCCATAATCATCTGATTTAATACCATATTTATATAATTCTTCCTGTATATTAATCAAATCAATTAAATAATCATATGCCAATTCTCTATCTTCATTAGATATGTTTGTTTCAGGTTTATCTGTTAATATGTGCTTTGCAACTTCTGTTATTTCTGCAGGAGTTCTTTTACGCATTTTTAATAATATATCAATAAAATTTAAACCTGCTGGTTCAATTTTATTAATAATATCCATATATCTAAAAAATTCTGCTCTTGGTTTATCCTGAATGTTTTCTTGAAGTATAGCAAAAAATGCCAATTGTTTTTCAGTGTCAATTACTTTATAAAACGAATATATTTTACTAATATATTTTGGTTCTTCATTCATTAATTTACCAGCAGCATCTGCTTCGCTTTTATCTGCTGTTAATTTAAAAATTACATTATCATTTACTGTAAAGGCATAACCATTTGCACCACCATCCAAATATTGTAATTGACCAATATTTAATTTTGCTGCAACAGCATTTGCCAATTCAATTGCATAGTTCTTATTCTCTAAAGTATATGGTTGAACTGCAGGTTTTGATGTACTTGTTATTTCATTAATTTCATATTCTTCTTTAAGTAATGGTTCTCTATTATATAAATTTTGTTCAATAAGACATTCTTGAAGTGCTAACAAATTATTATAGAATTTCTTTTTCTCAGGAACACGTTTCAATACTTCTTTAAGATTATTTACACAGTTATGAAATTCATCAAGAACATATGGTGCACTTGGCAACTTTTTTGGATATTTATCTCTGGCAAGCACAAACGAAATGAAACCTTCATTAATAACGCCACCGCCATCACCAACACTATAGGGCATTTGCGCCCACATACCTCTACGTGTATCAACAGCATCTTGTGGTGGCATATCTGAAAGCATATCATCATTACCATCAGCACAATTAAACATTTCATATATTTGATATTGACGTTTTCTTTGTGGACTGTAATGTGTATTATATACTTCGTCAGTTAAACCATAGTCAGTAAGAACAATTGTTGGCTTACCATTACGTATTACTTCACCAAATGTACTTGCTCTATTTAAATCACCAGCACTAATAGAATAATTTCCTATTATATCTTCTAATTCAATAACAAATTCATTATTATTTAAAAGTTCTACAATTGCTTCATCCTGACCAAATGTGCCTCTTCCACCTTTATGATTATCTTCAAAATTCTTAAGAAATAAAAATAATTGAAATAAACTTGGGATGCCAGTTAATTGTTTAATTCTTGATTCACTAACTTTTTTTGCTTTTTCAGCAATAATCCAATTGCCATTTGGGTCATATTCATAAATTTTAGTGACAATATCGTGACTATCTTCATATGTACCGATATTTATTTCTTCTTCGTTTTGTGCTACTCCTTTGGTATTCTTAGCAATTTTAAATACTTTAGTACCATCAATATCATATACAATTCTACCACTACCTGCACCAAGTTTTTGAAGGTTTTGATCAGCAAACATTATTTTCTGTCTAAATGATTGTATTTCTTCAAATTGGTCTAAGAAATTTAAGAAATTTTCGTAAGTCATACTTAAATTATTATTAGTATGTTTATAAATACAAACTTAATGCGAAAAAAAAGCGCAATTACAGTTGCGCTTTTTTTGCTTTATTTTTGTCTGAAATTTCTTTAATTACTTCAATTATTACTGCTCTGATCATTTCTTTGTTTTCTGTTAGCACTTCTTTTATTCGTTCAGCAGCATACATTTCAATTATTGTGCCTTTAATTGCTTCCTCAACAACAGGACCGAAATTATCAATTAAATAATTATCAACTATTTTTTTTACATTTTCAACCAAATAACCTTCATTAAGATTCATTTGTGTTGGAGTTGGAATACCAGTGTTTTGTCTTTGCTGATTACCAGCTACAAATGGTGTAATAGCTTCTGCTAATGTTTGCTTGCTCTTAGTTTGAAGATCAATAAATAATTGTTCATCCCTTTCTGGTGACATATTAACTGGCTTAGTTGACTGTATTGGTATACGTGCAGATTCTCTTTCAACTACAGTAGTTTCATCAATATTATGATGTATAGTTTCTTTATTTTTTATAGCAACTTTATTTTCGACTAATTTGATCAAATTGGTTGCTGATGTTTGAACACCAGTATCATGTGACTTTAATAATTCATATAAAAACTTATCTCTCGGTGCAATATTACTTCCTACTTCACCTGTTGGTGAAGAAGATATTGTGTTTCTCTCCCTTTTTCGAGAATCAATTTCAGTTCTAAGTTTATTTAAATCAGGTTTTGCCATTTTATAAAATTTTATATTTTTTTATAAATACTCTAATCTTTGAAAAAAGTCTTTCTAATTATAGGAATATTTTCATTTTCTCTGAACATAGGTGGATTTGTACTTTCTTTTTGTTCGATATCTTTTACCATCTTATCTTTTTGATTTTTGGCAAACTGATCTTGTTGAGTTTTATTTATTGGTGTTTTGAGAATAAGTCTATTATATAAATTAGTTAGATCATCAATATATGCGTTTTGTGGAAAATTAGGCTTAGTTCTAATGTCTTGCAAATTAAAATTGTTTTTATCATCAATTGCAATAAAAAAATCAGTAATAGGTTTTTTCATAACTTTTTTTGCAATATCAATTAAACCAAGAACGTCATTTTTAGTAATTTTACGATTATTTTTATTTGCATTTTTATATTTTTCCCATCTTGGAACTTTAGGTTTTACAGTTGGTAATATGCCACTAACAGCTTCTTTACCACCAGTAACTGCTGCAATAATACCGCCTGTCATATCTTTATCATTTTCTTTGTATCCGGGTGGAACTTGCACATTACCTTGAACATCAACAAATTTTTTTCCTGTTGGCATTGCAGAAGTTATATTATTAACGAGAAACATTCTCCAACCGGGTTTTGTTACCCCATCTGTGTCAATCTCATGTTCATGTCCTCTCCTGTTTCTTGGAGAATCAGGTCTAAGACTATCACTTCTACCTTTATCCTGCCATGCTCTAAGTGCCAAATTACCACTGGTATTTACTCCTAATATAAACGGTCTTATTGTTCGATAGCCAGTTTCAACAGTCGTATCTCCCTTATAATATATATACAAGAATTTATGATTGTTAATAGCATCAACAATAGTTTTATCACTAACGCCCTCTGTTAAGAGTCTGCGAAAATGCTTAATATTTTCAAATAATATTTTAAACTCACTAATCATTATGCAGTACTTGCATCATATTGTCTGTCCTGTTGAAACTTATTTTTAGTGATTTCACAGTTTCTTGTTTTTATGTCTGTTTTGCCACCAATACTACCATTCAATTCACCTTTACCGTCTTCATCACCTGTTGATAATGCATCTGGATGTCCAGTACTATACTGATCATTATCCGTAAAATCATTCTTAGCAACTGCACATTTTCTGAAAGGCAAGCTAACATCTTCTAATCTGCTCATTTTTTTCGTTTTTAATTATTTTATTATCTTATATAAATACAATTTAATCATATTTTGTAAATACTAAATTTATATATTCCAAAAGGTTTGGCACAATATCTAAATATTCCATTTCATCAACATCATACCAACCATAATTGGTATGTTCATCATTTAATTTTATATCTGTCGGGTCACCTTTATAACGACATGCAAATATGGTTTCAATACTATCTGGATTTCTTTGAATAGTAAATGACTTAATAAATTTATCAATATCAACATTAATCTCTTCTTTAATTTCTCTCTTAATTGCTTTTTCTGGTGTTTCTCCCTTTTCAATTCCACCACCAACTAATGCCCATTTACTTGGTTGCCATATCTTAGGGTTTGACCCTCTTTTTAAAAGTAAAATTTTATTATCTTCATCAACAATTACAGCAACAGCATTTTTCTTCAATTCATCTTTTTTCTTTTTTTCTTCATTTAATTTTGGAGTTTGATACGGCTTTAATTCTGAATTAGGATTGATTGTCATATCCTGTTTAACATCTTTTGTCATTTGAACACCTGCCCTATCACTTACTAATGTCGTATCAATAAATTGTTTCATAGCATTTCCACCAGCAAGCGCATATTGAATTTTATCACCAATTTCAGGATTAAAATAATCAAAGAAATTTTTTAATCTTTTCATTGCCTGATAAGTTATAGCACCATTTTTAAGCATGAATTTAGCTCTTTTAACGCCTTCACCATTTGGATTGGATATGAGGGTTGTTTGGATGCTTTTCAGTACTTCTGGGGGTATTTTATACGTCTTATCGTATAATTCTTGATTAGCCATTATTTTCTTTCTAATAAATTTGCAAGTTTATCTTTATCTTTTTGATCTAATTTACTAATAAGACCAGCAATTTTTTCAAGTTTTTTTTCTTTTATATCATTATCTTCAGCTTTTTTGGACATTTCATCTTCACTTTTGTCAACAAGTTTATCTTCAACAACATTGTCTTCAACAATTTTATCTTCATTTATTTTATTTAAATTTTTATCATATGCAAACAATTTTTGTGCAATTTCTTCTGCACCATATTGTTTTTTTGCCATTTCCAACCATTTGCCATGCATATCTAATAATTGTTCAATTCGTTGATCAAGTATTCCAGCTTTATCATAATTACTACCACTAAATATTTTTTTTAATTCATCTTTAATACTATTATCAAATGGTATTGTTGAATTAACTTCTTCATCAATTGGTTCTTTAAATGCTTTTTCGAAATGTGGCTCAACTATTTTAATAATTTTTCTTGCCCAATCAATATCCTCTTTTTCACACTGTTCTGAATGTGCTTCACCAGCATCTTCCTTCCTGTAATCGGGTTTCAATAAATTAGGATTCTTATAATAATATCTTAAAGTATCAGTATGCTTGTCATGCATAAGTTGTGCTAAATCTTTTAGTAATTCTTTTTGCCCCTCATCTTCCTTACCTTCAAAGAATGGAAGCAATGTAAAACCAAAACGACCCAACATATCGTATCTAAACGGTTGTTGGGCAATTTTAGAATTATAATCAGTAGTATTATTTGCTTGGGTATCTGCGTTGGCATCATTTGTTGGCACATCATTTTTGCCAATCAATTCACCATTAGAATCAATGATCTCAAATAATTGTATCTTTTTTATTTTCATGAGTGCATATTTTCATATAAATACTATTAAATGTTAATATGCACTATCAATCTTCTTCGTTTTCATCATCAAATGATTCTGCATCATCTTCTTCATCAATACCCTCCATTTGATTAACATAAAAATCAAGCATTTCACCTGCAGTAACTTCTTCACGTAAAAGCACTTCCATTGTCATCTCTTCAGGTATTTTAAAGCGTTTTTTAAAATTATTAAAATATTTTTCTCGTTTTAATTTGATAAGTTCAATTTCCTGTTCCTTTTCAGTCTTAGTAGCCAATGTTATTTCAAGATTCCTGATTCTTTCTTCTTCTTCGGCTTTTTTTCTATCCAGTTCTAATTCAATTTCACACTTGGGTATATTAACACTTTCTCTTATTGTTTCAATAAACACACCATTATGTTTTCCAAGAATATATTCACCACCATTTTTAATTAAAACCAAATCACCCTCAAAACATTCCTCATTTACTGATTTAATTTTTGGTTTGTCATTCTTAGCCATCAGATCATTTAAATAATTTAATGCATGATCATATATTTCATAATAAACTTTATTATCATCAAACATTTTAAACCCTTTCCATATTTTTCTTGGGTCATAACCAGTTTTATTCCAAAATTCAACCTCTTTTTCTTCCAAATGCATTGATTCATCAAAATCATTCAGATCAAAATTCTTTAATTCTAATTGATATGATGCAAAATCCTTACCACCACATCTTAAATCAACTTCTTTAGTTTTTTTATCTTTAACTATTTTGGCAAGTATTTTTTGAGATACTTCAGGTTCAAAGCCAACAAGTATTGTTTTAACTCGCTTATTGAATGCATTTAAATATTTTGCAACATTATACTTGCCCATCATGTTTGGATTTTCTAACAAATCATCAGCAGTAATTAAAGTAGAACAATATCTTTCTTCACCAGTTACAGGGTCTTTAATAATGCTTGAATTTCCTTCGGATGCCTTTGTTCCAGTATTTACATAATAAACAACACTATCAAGTTCTGGTTCGGGTGGCATGTAGTTTGTAACCAGTTTCAACTTATCATCAATACTTAATTTATCTTCGTCTTTAGTAAAAATTAATTGCGATTTGTGCTTTTGAAATATTTCTTCGGCAATTTTATTTCTCTTATCAATCAAAAGTTCCATATGTGCCTGTTTACCTTTTTCTCTTCCGTTTTTATCTTTACCTCTCTTTTTATATGCAGTAATTGTATTTTTTATCTTACTTTTACTTGCAATTTTTTTCAATGGGATTTGACATAAGTACAAATTTTCAGCATAATCATTATAATAACTAACAAACTCAGCACCTTTACCATGAAGAATTAATTCCAAACCTTTATCAATGAAGTCTTCAATGTACCCGGGCATGATCTTTGATTTAATCGTATTACCCGTCAATTTAATTTTTTCTTTCATTTCGCCAGTCTTTTTATCTTTGGCAAATGCTAAAGTTGCATAATTAATTCTTGAAAGATTAAGGCAAGAAATTGATTCACCATCATTATCAATTGACATGTACGGTGGACGCATTTCTTCTTTATTGTACTTATCAATAAGTGCATTAATACCTGTCTTGCCATTATATTGCCACATTTCTTCAATTAATCCCTCACTTAATCCCTCAGTTATTCCCTCATCAGTAATTCTAATTGTTGTTTTTTCTGGATATTGAAAATTAATACCATCAGTTACAGCAAGCAATGCAATACAACCATATCTACTGAACCAACTAATTGCATGTCTAAGATGTAATCTACCAGTACAAGTAATACGTGCTGCGCATACGTTATCTGACCAGTTAAATGAAATATCAGAACCAAGAGCACCGTATAATGAATTGTTCAAAATTTTGATAGGTAATTGTTTGATTTTAAACATCGCAACATCAGCAGGGGTCAATAATTTATTAACATACTTCAAATGCATTTCTGGGTCGATCTGTTTGAAAAGAACAATTTCTTCGGAATTCAATTCAATACCATTTCCTAATTTCTTATAGATGTTACGAGTTGTAGTTAAGTACAACAATATTTTCTTCATAACACCAGTAATATCAAATATTGGAAATACGTCTTCAGTTAATTCTATTGAAGGATAAAGACCAGCATAATCAATTTTGATAATTCTTTTAGTAAATCCTGATTTATAACATCTTGCAAGACCACCTGCAAATTTTTTAGCTAATTTAACATCACTTTCAGGAATAGCAAGGTCATTTTCATAACTCCATGCTGTCATAAGTAAATTCCAAACGGAAGCAGTACCCATAGTACAGATTCTCTGATATGTGGTTGGGATGATCTTAGCAAGCATGAATGATGATTGATTATAAAGTTCATCAACCTGTTCAGTTTCCCAGAGGTCATCAAGAAGATAATTTTTTACAAGTTTTTTTCCGCCAATAAAGGCATTCATTTTCTTTGGAAGTGCTTCTTCTCTAAACCATTTAACGAAGTCTGGTGCATCATTAAGATATGCAATTTTTAGTGCACTGTATTTTTCTGGAGATAATGTTTCTTTATTTGCTTGTAACGTATATAATTTTCTTGCAATAATTTGATATACGTCAGGAACTTGAATATAATTATTTTTATCGTCAATAACAAACACTTTATTCTCCCAATAAATTCTTCCAATAGCATTATCTTCGCCCGGGATATAGGTGCGATTAGGTCTTGCAATCTTTTCGAATTTTGCAATATATTTTAGTTTATTTTCCTTTATTTCACTATTTACTGCTGCAGTTCTTCTTACCGCATGTAATATATCAATTACTGAATACCCCCACATTTCAGTTGCAATATATTTATCGGCAGTATTACCATATTTAACTGATGTATTGGGTTTTCTTTTTAACTGAACACCCTCTTTAAGACTTGTTGGAATTTTTGACATATCCATCTTTAAAAGTTTTGCTCTACCTAAAATGAATTCAAAGTCAAACATTTCTGAGTTAAAACCTAAAATAACTGCTGGTCTTATTTGATCGATCAGATTAAAGAAATCTTGAATAAGCTTAATTTCAGATTCGTCATCATTTGGCTTATTGGTTTCAAGTATCATTTCAAAACCTCTGTTGTCCCTGACACCAATAGCAAATAATCTTGCCATTTGATATCTCAAACCAGTTGTTTCACAGTCAAAAGTAAGTTTATGAATTTGCTTATATTCTTCAAGACCTTTGTATAATCTTGATTGCGTTGATATAAAAAATTGTTCATATGGTTTAACAGAATGAAAAAGGTCACGATGTAAATATTTTACATCGCCTTTTTTATTTCTAACAACATTTCCATCACTATCTTTAACTTTGTCAAACGGATTGAGACCACCATCACTAAAATAATTTATAATTGCATTATATGATTTATTGCTTGTTACTTTATAACAGAAACCGTTAACTAATCTTTTTTGATTACCTGTTTTTAGTTTAGTAATTGTAATTCCATATTTTATTCTTTTGCTTTCAATATATGTGTCAGAATAACCTTCATATAAATTATAACCCAATTTAGGTAAATCTTTCATATACATGAAAGGTTCATATGCCATTTTTATTGTTTTTGGTTCTTTGTTTGGCTCATGAATAATACAATCAGCAAGATTAGTACTTGGGTCTGTTTCAACATTTACCAGATATTTTAAATCATTATTGTAACCTTCAAGAAATCCTTTAATCTCCGCAAGGACTTTTAGCTTATCCATTTTCATACTTAATCATAGATTATTGTATATGTTAATTCTTTTGTTTCTTTATTGTATAGATATTTTTTATTACCGATAATAAATGCATTACTTTTTATTATTAATGTCGCATCAGTTGGAAAAAATCCGCTTAACCATAATGCACTTATTGAATTTTTTCCTTTTATTTTAAAATAATTTTTGTCATTAATAATTTCAAAATCCAAATATACTACCTCATTAGGATTAATCAAAAGATTTCCTAAAATATATTTAAATGCACCATCAATATCTCTTTTGGCTTGTTTTGTCGATATATCAACGCCTAAATAAATTGAATCAAGTAAAAAATCCCTAAAAGGATTGCTGCCATAAACATATCTACTTCCCATGTTTTTCTTTTATCTTCTTAATTACTTCAGTAAGTACAGATTCTTCAACATTTGACGTATAATCTTCATTGTCAATAACCTTAGTAATTTCTTTTCTTTTACTTTCAATTGAACTAAATACATAGTCGTCAATAGTATCTCTAAACATTAAAGGATAAATATTTACGACTGCTTTTTGACCAATCCTATGAAGTCTATCACTTACCTGATCATATTCTCCTACTGAATAAGGAAGTGTCATAAAGAATAATTTACTGGCTGCAAACAAATTTAAACCATATCCGCATGTTTGTACTGTGCCTAAGAATACTTTTAAATCACTATCTGGGTCTTGAAACTTCTTTACAATGTCTGCTCTTTCATCATCTTTTTGATCACCAGTATGAAGTGCAGCTACATCACCAAGTTTTTCTTTCAATTCATATAAAGCATCTTTAAAATAATCAACAATTACAACCTTTTCTCCTGTTTCAAGAATATTTTCAACTAATTCAATTACCTGTTTAATTTTCAACGATGCGGTATATTGTCTTAAGCGTAGCATTGTAGTTAAGGGATTACCGTTTGGATGCAATACAAATTCATTTGCAACACCTTCTTCAATTTCATTATATGTTGCATATTCATTATCATCCATTTCAAACATTATCTTCTGATATATTTTATCTGGAAGATCAAGCAATACTTCGAATTTTCTTTTTCTATGTGTATATGGTGCTGCTTTATGATAAAGTTCTTCAAGTTTAGCTTCTGCACTGTTTGTAACATAACCCCAACCACTATCATGATCATAAGTCATACCACAATAATATTCATAAAAATATTCTTTTGTGGCAAAATCTACAGGAGATATTTGATTTAAAACAGTATATAATTCATATGCCCTGTTTGGTGCAGGTGTACCAGATAAGAAAATTTTACTAATTTTACCGCTTTTAAATAAAAGTTTATTGAATGTTCTATTGAAATTCTTATAAGTATTTGCTTTTGTGTTTTTCAATTTCTGACTTTCATCGCAAATAACAGCATCAATACTATCTATGCCCAATTTTTTCCACTTGGCTAAAAACTTATCTTTATTACTTGAATTAAAAAAGTCATAATTAACAATTACATATTTAGCATCTTCAATAGTACATTTGTTTCTTCTCCAGCCAACAATATATGAAATACTTTTCGTGAACTTTTCAACTTCGCTAAAATAATTGAATTTTAATGAATTAGGAGTAATAACCACAACCTTTTCAAAGCCATTCATTTCAACATAAAGAATCGAACTAAGACTTTTTCCTAAACCCATTTCGTGAGAAATTAACGTGTTACGAGTGGCATTTGCAAATAATGCTGCTTGAATTTGATGTGGATAAAGTTTAACGCCTTCATTCAAAAGTGCATGCATTTTATCAGAATATTGAATATAAGTAGCTTCTAATTCTTGCTTATATTTAACCCAATGTTCTTTTTTAATATTAAGATCAGCAATGAATTTACGTTTTTCTTCTTCTGCTGCTTCGACTTTTTTGATTTGTTGAATAAAAATCTTTCGGCTATCTTCAGTACCAAAATCAAAATGAATTTTATTAGAACCTTTATATCTTTTTATAAGCAAAAATAATCCTAATGTATTAAGTTCCCACGCATATTCCATTGCAACCCATCTTCTTGTAATATGTGGAAGCTCTTTAATTCTATCAGTAAGCTGATTATTAATTGGAAATCTTAATTGATATAGAGATGTTTTACGAATTCTTAAACAATGTACAATAAAAACGGGTATTTGCATGTTTTATTCAATATCTTGCAAAGATAATCAAAAAAATGAACTTGTCAAGGTTTAAAATTTTGAAAAAAGTTTTTTTATTAGTGGCAAGTCATACCATTTTTTTGAACCATTTGATAATTCAGCATCATAATGCTTACCATTATAATAAATCCATGAATGATTTATTTCTTCACTAACTTTTTGTAAATCTACTGGTGGATAGCCATAATAATCTAACATCATTTTTGACCAAATGCCATATGGCGTTTCAATTATTTCCTTCCAATTTTCTCTGGCAAATTCTGGGTCTCTCGTATTAAAAAACATATCACCAGTTAGTTCATGTAAATTATTTGATTCTTCACCTATTTTATTAATAATATCTTGTGTAAATTGATCACACATACCATTATTAATATCCCATAATGTACATTTATGCTGTGTGGTATATTCATTAGATAATTGTTTAATAATAAAAGATATGTACGAATCTCGTATTTCTTCGTTCACTATTTCAACAACATTTTTCATATATAACAGTTTGTTTTTTAAATAATAAATACTACCCAAATCAAATAATTTAAATATTTTCCACAATAATCACCCAGAAAATCTAATTCAAAGTATTTATATAAAAAGAATATTATGGAATCAGGAATATATAAAATTGAAAACATTATTAATAACAAAAAATATATTGGTAGTGCTAAAAACATCGAAAAAAGATGGTATCAACATAAATATGCTCTTAATAATAATTGCCATGATAATTCATATTTACAAAATGCTTGGAATAAATATGGAGCAAATAATTTCAAATTTGATGTTCTTGAAAAGGTTAAGCCTGAAAAATTAATTGAAAGAGAACAACATTACATTAATTTACATGATGCTTGTAATAAAATTGTTGGTTACAATTTAGCTCCAACAGCAGGAAATACTTTAGGATTCAAATTTTCTGAAGAAAGTAAATTAAATATGTGTTATATGAAAAAAGGTAAACCATCATCAAGAAAAAATTATAAAATGTCTGATAAGACTAAAGAAAAAATTGGCAATGCAAATAAGATTAGCCAACTTGGAAGAACGCATAGTGAGAAAACAATCGAAAAAATGAAAAAACCTCATGGGGCAATGAAAGAAACAACTAAAAAACAAATAAGTGATTGGAGAAAAGGATTAATTCCATCTAAAAAAACTGGTAAATTTATTACTAATGACATTAAAAACACATTATTAACTGAAGAAGTAATTAATAAAACAAAAATAATAAACAAAAATAATAAATATAGGTCAAATCAAAAATCTACGAATATATCTAAAAAGAAAATATTAAATTCAAATAAAGGTAATAATAGAGGTGAAAATAATGGTATGTCCATTAGTAATGAAAATGAAGTACTTGCAATTAGAAAAGATTATGCAAATGGTTTATTAATATCTGAATTAATGATAAAATATAATAAAAAATATATTTTTATCTATAAAATAATTAAAAGATTAAGATGGGATTGGTTAGACAACAGTAGTTTTAGTGATTGAATCACTTATTAATACATTAATGTAACCATTTACAGGTAATTTAATTTTTCCGCATCCAATTTGCTCACCTAAAAAATCGATGACAAATTCCGCATTGTATCTACCAGATTTTCTTGTGTCTTTCAATGTAAATTTATAAATAAAAGTATATTTTTCTTCTGCTGGAAATGCTGGTCTATCATTATTAATAGCAAGACTTGCAGGTACATTTGCAATACGATATAAACCAGTCTCTGCATCTATCATAGAAAATGTAATTGCAACATTTTCAAGCATATCTTCTGTAATATTATACTTTTCCATTATTGGCTGAATAAGGGGATATTTTAATTCAGGAAGAGTACTATCTTTCTTAATAAAAAAATTGCTAATATCAAATGTACTGTAATTCATAATTATCCTTCTTCTTTAGGTGTTTCACGATGTTCAGCATTATCTTCTGCTGGTTTATTTTCGTTATTAATTTGTGCTGTTAAATTTTCTCTATCTCCACCAATTGCTTTAACTCTTCTTTTTACTGTTGCAGCAATACCATCACCAATAAGACCTAACGAAATGGCATCAAAATAACCAAATGGATGTCCAGAAACCTCAATATTAAATCTAAATAATATATATGAACATAAAATAGTTGTTAAATATCTACGCCAGTTATCATGAAACCAGAATTTCCAACTCCATTTTTTAGGTGTAGTTGGACTTTGAATATCACGACCTGTTGTTTCAGTTAAGCCATAAATCAAATAACCGATTATAAAAAACCATAAATATCCAAATAATTGAATAAAGGTATACTCCCCAAAAATTACTTTTAAAATTTCAGTCATAATTGATATTTTATTATAAATACAATAAATCTTTTATTTTCTTGTTAAAATCAAATTTTCTTCCAATTATTACCATCACTCACGATTCTAATTGATTGATATTGCGTACTTATTGTTGCTGTTGTTATACCATCAATTGTTTGTGCGCCATAACATGCTATTGTTAATACGCCAGTATTACTATTTTTAATTATATATTGTTTTCCACGTTTTCCTACTGCTGTTGGTAACATTAAAGTAAATGTACCACCTGTAACATCAATAATATAATCATTAGTTGTACTTGCTGTATATGCTGCACCAATTATTGTATATGCTGTATTATATTCAGTACCATTAGACAATCTATAACGAATTGTAGTTGGTGCTATTAATGCTGTTGTTGTTAATTTATGTGGATTTTTATTACTATTAACAAAATTAGCACCCTTTTTAAAAATTTTACCCTCAGATTTATTAAGATAAAGATTAACACCATTATAAGTAATAACATTACCTTCTATATTAAAATTTTTTAAACCATCAAGTAAATCATTAAATTGAGAATTTGAATCTAACGCAACATCAGGAAGATTATTTACTGCATTTATGTAAATTTTATTTGAATGAATTACTGCACCAATAATAATTAAATCTCTTCTTTGCTCATTAGTAAAATATGATGTTTGTTGTTGTATAGTACCACCACTATCAATTGCTAAATAAGTAACAAGATTAGTATTTAAATATGTTAATGGAAATGCAGTTACACCACTAAAATGTACAAAATGTATTTGCGGATTAAGATAATTTGTATAATTATTTACGATAAACCCTTCACCAACACTTATATCAATTGTTGTACATGCACTTGTTGGTGGATGTTGAGTGATTGTGAAACCACTTAAAACACCATTTCCACCATAACTTTCAAGATGTGTTAATTGAAAATTAGTATCACCTGTATATACAAGAAATTTAGAAGTGTTTAATTTAGTATTTGTTATACCAGAAATATAATCTATATTGTTAATTATATCAGTATGTGTATGTCCTGTTTGAAAACTTTGTAATGTTGTTCCTGATAACCACTGTGGCTTTAATGTTATTACTGCCCAACTTGGAGTATTTCCAGATACTTTGTTGTCAACATATTCTTTATCAATAAGTGAACGATTAGTAAAACTTGCCGAATAATTTCCACCATATTCAATACCAGTTCGACCCGAAGCAATTCGTCCATCTGTAATTGTCGTTGTACAAATTAATGTGCCACCAAGTTTAACCTGATTTAATCCAACTATACTTAAACCATTGTTTGCTGTGGTAATACCAGTGACACCTGTAACAATAGTAATAGTACTTCCAGTAAAAACTCCACTAAATAAATATCTATTACCCGTTAATAAATCAATTGCGCTTATTGCCATAATGTAAATATTAAGTTTCTGATGTTAAGACACCATTTATGAATGTTATTTTTCTTGTAGCAATTCCCCCATTTGTATCTGAAACATAATAAGTTTTTGTTCCTGCAAGTGGCGTTTGTCCATCTATTAATCTACCATTCGTTGAAGCGATAGGTATTTTTCCAGAGGTTAAATTTGTACCATCATTTAATATAATTCCTTTTCTTGCAGTACCTGTTGTTATTGTTGCAAAATAATTATCAGTAGTAAATTCTATTGCACCAGCTACTGGTGTTGTAAGTGACACACCAGAAGTAAGTTTAAGTGGTGCTATTGCATTTGTACCAGCATATAAAGTAATACCACGCAATAATGTTTGTGCAATATCTGCATTACCAATTACAATTTGATTATTTGCTGTTGTATATGCACCATTACCAATTGCTATAGAATTCGAAGCATTAATCTTTTGTAAAGAATTATATCCAGCAAAATTACCAAGAAATGTATTACAATTACCATTGTAAATACTTGCACCAGCATAATAACCAATAGCAACGTTACTACTACCTGTTCTATTAGCAGTAAGTGCTCTACAGCCAAGTGCAGCATTATAATTACCTGTAAGATTATCATGAATTGCTCTTGCACCAATTGCAGTATTACCACAACCAGTTGTATTAAAATCAAGTGTTGCAAAACCAACACCAACATTGTCTGTACCACTAATATTATCATCAATTGCCGAATAACCAATTGCAACATTACATTGACCAATGGTATTAACTTTAAGTGCAGCATTACCAATTGCAACATTAAGATTACCACTTATATTACCACAAAGTACAGCCCAACCGACTGCAACATTATGATAACCAATTGTATTACAATAAAGTGATTGATATCCAGCAGCAATATTATATCTACCATTTGTGTTTCGACTAAGAGTATCTTGACCAATGGCAACATTATATTTACCATTAGTACTACCTGAAAGTGCACCATATCCAATTGCAGTATTACCACTGCCACTTGTTATATTTTTACCAGCATTAACACCATATAGTGTATTATACATGATTGCACTTATTGGTGTTCCATAACCAGCAACAGTTGAACTATTAATTAAATTTGACCAACCTGTTAAATATTGACCATGTGTGTGCCCTGATTGAAATGTACATAAAGTTATACCTGACAACCATTGTGGCTTATTAGCAAGTGTAGTCCAAGTTACTATACCAGTATTACCCGTAAAATCACCTTTAATTAAAAGTAAATTACCGCTTAATAAGTCTATTGTAAATATTGCCATGTGAAAAGACTTTCACATAAATACTAAAAATAAATCAATTTGGCACTAATTACAAATAAATGAAAAAATAAAACTCTCTTTTATAATTTATTGATAAGTATATCCTGCTCTACTATTCCAAACAAATGAATATGATTGATCACCATTTGGATATTCAGTTCTCCATACAGTACCATCTTTCCATACTTTCTTAATTCTCCAACATGCAGCACTTGGATTATTACTATTTATTGAAGTACCAATGTAACTTGTATTACCCGTCAATTCATCGGTTAATATTATTGTCTCATATGTAAATACTTGATTACTAAAATTACTTAAAACTGTCATATTTGAATATTTTATTATAAATACTTATTAAAACAACATTATTTGTTAATTCAATTTTAAAATTATTTTTATGGTGCAATTTTTTTATTACCACCCCACGCACCACCTGTTCTATATTGAACAACTAAACTTGCTCCGCTTGTTACAAATCTCCAGCTACCATCAGTATCTTTATTACCTAAATATAAATAATTACATGTACCATTTACAATTTCTGTTGTTCCACTTATTACTAATCTTTTTGTATCAAATTCACCATAAATTAATGAACATCCACTATTGTTTGCAATATATAATTTATTTGAGCCAGTTTCATTATAACCCGCTTGATATCCAATACCAACATTATAACAACCAGTTACATTGTATTTTAATGCTGTATAACCAATACCAACATTATACTGACCCATCCTATTACTTAATAATGCACAAGTACCAATTCCAATATTTTGAATTCCGCAAATATTATTATTACCTCTAAGTACACATTCACCAATACCAATATTATTAACGCCATTTGTATTGGTTAAAAGTGCCTGATAACCTATAGCAATATTTTTAGTACCACAAGTATTCGCACAAAGTACTTGATATCCAATACCAACATTATCACAACCACTTACATTATTATATAATGCTTTACAACCTAACGCAATATTATTATTGCCTATTTTATTCCAATAAAGAGCGTCAGCACCATTTCCTATATTACCAGTACCACCTGTATTATTATAAAGTACTGCATAACCAAATGCAATATTATTATTAGATGCTGAATTACTATAAAGAGCACATGCACCATTTGCAACATTATCACTACCAGTTGTATTAAATGCAAGTGCTTGATAACCATTTGCAACATTAAAACAACCAGTTAAATTATTTTGAAGTGCAGAACCCCCATAAGCAACATTACCACAACCAGTTGTATTACAATAAAGTGTATATGCACCAAAAGCAATATTATCACAACCAGTTGTATTATTATAAAGTGTATTAACACCAAAAGCAATATTTGTATTTCCACTTGTATTGGTTTGAAGTGCATTATATCCCAAAGCAATATTATAATTACCAACTAAATTACAGGACATTGATTCAAAACCAATCGCAATATTATAATTACCTGTTATATTATTTAATAATGCACGATAACCAGTCGCTATATTATAATTACCATTTTTATTTGAAAAAAGTGCACATATTCCATTGGCAATATTGCCTGTGCCACCTGTATTACTATTAAGTGATTGAAAACCAATACCAACATTATCACTTCCACTTGAATTAGACTGGAGTACCTGAGCACCAAAAGCTAAATTTTTGTTACCACTGTTATTTAATAATAGCGCATAATCACCAATTGCAATATTATAACAGCCACTATTATTGTAATAAAGTGTATGATTACCAATTGCTAAATTTGAATAGCCAATTCCTGCTGATTCACCATAAAGTGCCTCAAACCCAATACCTATATTATTATCTGTTAAGCTATTATATAATGCACTATAACCAATAGCAATATTACCATTACCAATTAAATTATTTTGAAGTGCATGAGTACCATGAGCAATATTATTATCACCTCCAACATTACTATAAAGTGCCTGAGTACCAATAGCAATATTACTTGTATCTCCTGAACTGTTTGCAAGTGCTTGTGTACCAATAGCAACATTATCCAAACCCGTTGTCAAACTTGCACCCGCACATACACCATATATTGTGTTGCAACATATTGTTCCGCCACTTGCAACAGTTCCACAACCTGCTACCGTTGAACCATTTGTTAGGTTAGACCAACCAATACCACCACTTGCTATCTGCCATGTTGCATAACCATCAGCATCAGAAGTTAACACTTTACCTAAACCTTGATTACCTTCAACAAATCTTAATTTATTTGAACATGTACTACCAGTTGCAATAACATGCAATGCCGAATCTAATTTCAAATATTTATTATCAAATTCGCCATAAATTAATGAACAAGTATAATTATTTGCAATATATAATTTATTTGAACCAGTTTCATAAAATCCAGCATATGAACCAACTGCAACATTATTACAACCAATCATATTAAATCCAGCATATGAACCAACTGCAGTATTATTACAACCTATTATGTTGGTGTAAAGTGCTGAATTACCAAGTGCAACATTATCATTACCACATGTATTGTTTAAAAGTGTACCATAACCATGTGCAAGATTATTACAGCCTTCTTTGTTATTTTGAAGCGCACAAGTACCTATAGCAACATTATTAGTACCGCCACTATTATATAAAAGTGTTTGACAACCAATACCGATATTATTATTACCTAAAACAGCACATTTCAATGCTTCAACACCAATTGCAATATTATTACATCCATCTAAATTATTTTGAAGCGCACATGCACCATTAGCAATATTATTAGTACCGCCAGTATTAAAATAAAGTGCTAAATATCCGATTGCAATATTATAACTACCACATAAATTTTGACGCAAAGCACTAAATCCAACTGCAAAATTGTCATGACCACTTATATTACACATAAGCGAACTAAAACCAATTGCAGTATTATTATATCCAATTGTATTATTTTGAAGTACACTATTTCCTATTGCAATATTTGTACATCCAGTTGTATTGTAATAAAGTGAACCAATTCCAATCGCAATATTACCACTACCAATTGTATTATTAAACATTGCCTGATTACCAATAGCGGTATTATCACTACCAATAGTATTTTTTATAAGTGCTTGACTACCAATAGCAACATTAGTACATCCACTTGTATTACAATAAAGTGCTCGATAACCAACAGCAACATTATTCGTACCAGTTGTTGTACTCATACCTGCACAAACGCCATAAAACGTATTACAAAATAATGTGCCACCACTTACAGGTGTACCACAACCAGCAACAGTTGAACCATTTGTTAAATTTGACCAACCTATGCCACCACCAGTACCAGTACTTAACATACCTGCTGCATCTATATAAACAACACATGTTTCTGTTGTTTTTGGTGGTAAATTACACATATAAACATTACCACATAGATTAGTTGCAGTTGAACCCGAAAGTGTAAGTATATATCCGTTCAATTCAACAGCACTAAAACTATTATCAATTCTAATAATATTAACTTGTGGCGTTAATTTAATTGAAGTTATTGAATTTGCACTTATTGCAATAACATTATCAGTTGGACTAACACTAATGAACGCATTCGCAGGATGACCAATTGAAGTGCAACCAGCATTATCAATTCTTAAACCATAAGAATTTGTACTACTATAAACACAAAATGCGTTTGTGGTTGTATCAATTACAGTATCACCAGTTAATGTACCACCAAGACCAATACAATTTCCACTGTTTTTATTCAAACCATTAGTTGCATATGTAAGAGTACCACCAGTTGCAGCAGCAATCATTGAAGCACTACAACCACTTGCCCAACCAGCATCAACAAGTGAATATTGAGTAAATTGTGTACGATAATCACCTGCATATACTAAACCTTTAGCAACATTATCAGTAACTGTCATTGCACCACCAAAACCAGAAATATCAACACATGTATTCGTTACACAAATATAAGAACCTGCTGTTGTAAGCATTGAAACACAATCACTGGCATTACTAACACAAATACGACCACCACCAGTGGTTATTATTGAAGTATCATTCGTTTTGGTATCTACGAATAAACCACTACATAATTTAAGATATTCTGCTGTACATGTGCAATCGCCAAGAATAACACCACCACCAGTTCCAAAAACATTTAAACCAATCCCTGAAGATGTTATACTGAAGTCATATGTGCTGGTAGTATTAATTATTGTCGTACCAGTTAAATCACCACCAAGACCAATACAATTTCCACTGTTTTTATTTAAACCATTTGTTGCTGTAACTGCACTTGCAGAAATCATTGCAGCAGTACAACCACTTACATAATTAGCACTAACAAGAGATAAACAAGTAAATTGTCCACAATAATCGCCAGCATATACTAATCCTTTGCTTGCTGCATCTGTAAATGTATTACATGCTGTTGTTATGTCTAAACAACCAGCAGAAGCAACTTGTAAAGAAATTAATGCACCTGAACTTAAGCAAACATTTTCTGCATTACCACATACTTTAACATCTGTAGTATCAACATAAACATGACCTGCAGTAACACCAATATCACCAAGAATTGCTCTGGTACTATTAACATTGAAACCATAAAATGAGGCATTACAGATACTTATTTCATTTGCACCCGCATCAATTACAGTAAGTGCTTCGGTTAATACACCGCCAAGACAAACAGCACCAGAAGTTAGTGTTAAACCATTAGTGAACGTATATCCACTTGTTCCACCTGATATCCATATTGCATTATCAACATATCCCTTATCAACAAGTGAACGGTCAGTATATGAACCACTATAATCTGCTGCATAATTTGCTGGATTATAAGTAATCAAAACTTCTGTTTGAGAAATATCAAGACATGTCAGACTTGTACCAGCATCAATATGAACACAATTTTCTCCATGAAGGCGTACATCACCACAAGTACCACTACCACCAATAGATATCACACCCAAAACAGGACCTACAGAATTATATCCACAAAGAGTAATTAATGTAGAGCCTTGTTCAATTCCAGTGTAATCACTACCATTAACTATTGTTGAACATATGCAACCACCAGATGCGGTACTACATAATGTATATAAATTCGCACCTAAATCAATAGAAGTATTACCAGTTAAACTGCCACCTAAACCAATACAATTACCACTATTAAGATTTAAGCCATTAGTTGCTCCATATGTGGTACTACCTGATGTCCATATTGCATTATCAACATACCCTTTATCTACAAGTGTACGAACACCAAATGTTGGACATGTACTATAATCAGCACAATAATCAAAAATTCCTGCACCACCCATTATAGTACCAACTCCACCAGAACATATTGAAAGTGAACCAGCACCAACCTGAGAAGTACTAATTACTGTTTTATCAGTACCTGTTCTTAAATTAAAACCACTTGCACCTGATACTGTAAGACAATCAATATCAAAACTTAAATTATAAACTCCATCAATTGTTGTGTTACCAGTTAAAGTTCCACCTAATGTTATGTTTTTACCTTCGACATGTAAACCATTAGTTGCACCAGTAATACCGCCACCACTTGGAGTTTGCCATGTTACAGTACCACCAGAATTTGATGTTAATACTTTTCCCGTACCAGCATTTGCTAATATTGATAATGTTGCACCACTTGCTATTTCAAATTTGCCAAAAATATTTGTGCAACCTGATAAATTCAGAACTTCACCTGAACATTGTTCAATTTTACTACTATTTAAATTAAGTTTTGTGGTAAATATCATTTGTTTCTGTTTTTAATTTTTGTTATTAAATATAAATACTTAGATTAATGTTAATACATTTCGTTTTTTGTTAATATAAATCATGTACCACACCACCAATATCTTTATAAACTAATTTACTTGAAGTTGTTGAAAAATATATACTATTGTTTGGATATGATGCATCTGCACCACTTGAAGGTATTATTGCTTTACTTGCTTCCAAACTACCACAAATTTTAACACTACAAGCACTGAAATCACCACAAATTAATGTACATACACCACAGTTACCAATATGTAATTTATCAGAACCAGTTTCACTCAAACCAACACATCTTCCGATAAATACATTTCTTGCACCCGTATAATTACCCATACCTGCTTTTATACCAATACCAATATTCTCACTACCACACTCATAATATAATGCTTGACATCCAAGTGCAATATTATAATTACCAACAGCATTTCTATAAAGTGATTGAAATCCTATTGCAATATTTTGACTTGTAGTGGTCATACACATCGCTTGATCACCAATTGCAATATTAAAGCCACCAGATATATTTGAATAAAGTGCCTGACAACCAATAGCAATGTTATTTGTACCAGTATTAATTGATGACGATGCCAGACAACCAATACCAATATTAAAAGAACCAACACCATTAGAACCAGCACTTTTGCCAATATAAATCGAATCTATTGCACCTGTCGATGTTCTAAGTATTGTATTGCCTGAAATCTGATAACCACAAGTAGTACTTAATTTAGCAGCACCACAAATATTAAGAGTAAACGCACCAATAATTGAAGTGGTTTGAGTCAAAACACCACCAAGACAAACAGTTGTACCATTTGTTGTTAAACCATTACTTGCTGCAGATATTCCACCACCACCACTTACAGTACCACTACTCAATTTACCAGCAGTATCAATATAAACAACACAAGTTTCTGTTGTTTTTGTTCCTATTCCTGTTAAACAAACAATACCTGTTGTGCATAAAATACCAGTAAATATTGGATTAGCTTTAGGAGCAAATTTTGTGTTAACATAACCACAATCAACTAATGAACGTGCAATATAATTTGCACAATAATCATCAATATATTGAATTCCTGCAAATGTTGTACAACCATTAACTGTTAATGAATTAGGCATTATACACATTTCAACACTACATGTACCATTAGCAGCAGCAAGACAAACGGATGGTGTCACACTACTCCAAGTAGTCATTGCAAATTTACTTGCTATTGGGTCTGCAGAAAATGCTTGCATTTGAGTTCCACCAGCAGTAAATGTATTTAAACAGGTAGTTCCTGCCATATTATATATTACAATATTAGCAGCAGTTGTACATATAAAATTAGAACTATTACCCAATACTCCAAATGAAGGAGTTAAATCAACATAATTACAAGTAGACGGATTTTTTGATGTTAATACTATTTCCCCCACATTTGCAATACAACCACAAAAAGCAGTTGCTGGGTTATATGTGCATGTAGTAAATATACCAGAACATATATTTGTTTTATTAGTACAAGTACCATTAATTGAACATAAATTCAAACCATTAGTAGCACCAGTTGCTGTTAATGTTATAAGTGATGTTATTGAACCACCAAGACAAACATTCATACTATTATATAAACACACACCATTAGTTGCACCAGTAACTGCCGTACTAAGACTGCCTGTACCACCACTTGAAATGCCTGTACTTAATCTGCCAATTGAATCAACATAAACCACACAACTTTCTGATGTTTTTGCAGGTAATCCACATAATTGAATTCTACCGTTTGCACCACCACTAATACCTAAACCAGCTTTTAATGTAACATTGCCACCAATTTTTGGAGTAGCACCAATACCATCAGCAGCATTACCAGCACAAATATTAAGTGTACCACCACTACCAGCATATCCTGTTTGAGATGCACCCTGACCACCAGTTATATTTATTGAGCCACCATTAGTATAACCAGCAAGACCAAAGCCACTATAACCACAAACATTAGCATTATATGGTAATTGAAGCGTTTTTGATGTACTTACAAATCCAAAACCATTAACACCACTATTACTTACATTAACTATTGGAGCGAACAAATGAATTGGGCAACTACCCTTTGAACTAATTAACAGATCAATATTTGTAGCTGCACCAGCCACTCCAATTCTTTGACTTGTTATTGCTGCAGATGCGGTTGGTTTACCAATCAAAACACATCCATATCCAGAAACAGTACATGTTGTTGCAAGATAAATTGATTTAGTGTCAGGTGTTTCAATAGTTAAATCATCTGTATTACTTAAAAGATTAGTTGTAAATGTAAGTGTTGAATTCTGAATATTATTGCCAAAACTATTAAATAATGGAATACGATTAACTGTTCCACCCACAATTGTTGTCATACCTGTACCAACAATACCTTTTGCTAAACAACCAGTTGCATTAATATAAATTGCACATGTTTCAGTTGTTTTTACAGGTAAATTTGTAATTTGAATTTTACCAGAATTACTGGTTGATAATAATATATTACCACCAACAGTGCCAGTACCACCAGTTAATATAACATTACCACCTGCAGCACCAATACCATCACCACCACTAAGGCGCAATGTTTTTCCTGCACAACCAGCCGATACTGCCGTACCTGCATGAAGTAATAAATCCTGATATGTTGCAGCGCATAGTGTAAGACCATCAGTTGTACAACCAATACAAACACATGCATTTAAATCTCCAATATTTACTCCGCTTGATGCAATTAATTCAATTTTTCTTGTAAAAGATGGTTTAATTGTTATTTTACATCCATTCGCAACATTATCACCAAGAAGTAGATTATATCTAAGTATTCGAACATTATCTGTATTAGTTATACCACTATCAAAAATAGAACTATTAATAATATTATCTCCAATAGAATTAAACCTTGGAATATAATTTGTTGCACCACTTATTATACTACCAGCACCAATACTACTTATTGTAAGAGTAGTTTCACCAGTAATTATTGATAAGCTACTACCAGTTACTAAAATTGTTTTAAATTGCAAAGTATTACCAGTAATATCTTTACATTTAAAAACACCTGAACCATTACCAAGATTAATCCCGCTTGTAGAATTGGCAATTAAATCTATATCTGATCTATTTAACATTTTTCCGTTTTTTTATTAATTTATTTAATTTACAATACAATCTTCATTACAACTACCAGCAAATACAGTTAATCCAACGCTACTACTAAATGGATATATACTAAAATCACTACATGAACCAGAATTACCATCTGAAAAGTTTGTATAGCAAAGACAGTCACCATGACAAATATAAACCTGCCCACCACCGTTACGACAGAATTGTACACTATCAGTACACATACAAAAAGATGGGTCTATTGAAGCAGTTACATCAGTAAAATATGGATTTCCATATGGTTTGCAATATATTGTAACTTTACTACAACCAAAATCAGCTACTGTTTGCTGATAAAATGCTGATATGCATATCCATTGACCAAGACCTAACGATGGACTGATATCAATATAACCATTTGTTTGATTGCCATAATTATTTACCTGATTTAAATTAATGATAACACTTGAAGGTAATGGTAATACTGCAGTCGTGCAAGATTTAACAATACCATAACCAGTTTCTTCACAGTTTTTTGCATATGCTCTAAAATATGTTAATGTACTATCCTGAAGACCAGTTATTGTTTTTGTATATGGTGTGCCAACTGCAATTGTACCAACAGTACAAACCTTACAACTTGATATTGTAGGATTTGAAGTAGATTGTGAGTATACAACACCATATTCACAAATTGGGGCATTGCCATTATTAGTTACCACATTATTATCAACATTAAATGATGTTCCACCTAAACAAGAAACAGTACCAGTTGTAAGTGTTGCTCCAGTTATTGTCGAATATTGTACTGCAATCCAACCTCTATTATTATATGAATTACTAAAACCACCAGTATCAAAAAAATATCCATTTTCTCTACCAATTTCTACTGTGGCATTATTTGTTGGTGTGTTACATACTTTAACACAACCAGCCATTTCCCAATTACTATTTGGAAATGTGAGTGGAAATATTTCTCCAGTATCTGATCTTATTGATGCAGTAACGCCTTTTACTTTACATAAAAGAACATCTGTTGAAATTACTTTTGTTCTTATATTTGTATGCATATTCCAACCACCAATATCAATCATTTTAGTTCTTATTTGCTCAATATTTGTAGTTGTTGTAGCAGTTGTTCCAGTAATACTACCACCAGCAAGATTGCCAACAATTTTAATATATGATCTATTCATTTCATTGCTTTTAATATAAATACTAAATTTAATACAAATACCAAAATCTATTCAATATTCTTACTTATAAATACTTTTAAAACAAGCCATGACGATCATTATCTAAAATAAAAAACCCACCGAAATTCGATGGGTTTAAAAACAAATAAAAATATGGCTACTATTTTTGTTTATTCACGGCTTCAATAATTTTATTAATATCAAATACATTTACTGTATCATAAGGAAATGCTTGGATTTGCCCAGAAATATCCTCCTGTAAATATGTAAATTTATTCAAATTATTTATAATATTAGCACTTGGTAATACGTTTATATGTTCAGTATAACCAAATACTTCAGGTTTATTTCCAATCCAAACAACAGTTGATTGTAAATCAAGTGCAGCAGCAACGTGCTGTGCAAAACTGTCAATAAAAAGTCTTTTCGTACTAAGAGGAAAAACAGCATAAAGTTCTCTATATGGTAAAGTCAATGGTTCTACTCCCTGTAATATTGGTTGCTCTGGCGATTTAATATGTAAAATACGATAAGATTTACTAAAATAATTTACAAGTTTTTGAGCAATTTCAATAGGCATATCTCTATACCATGATTTTTTACTATATTGCCCTGTAGGAGCACCACCATGAGTTTGAAGTAACATAATTGGTCTATTATCTGGTTTAATCTTATCCTTCGCTATTTCAAGTTCTCTGGGGTTTAAATACAATTCGGGTTTATGCCCATCATATTTAACATTAAACATTTTACACCAAGTTTCAGTTAAATGCTCTTTTCTAAGAATATGATTAGTTTCATTATATGGGTCTTGTTTCATTATAATAGTATCTTCGTTCAAAAAATCATCCTTAAAATATTGCATTTGATTAAAGGCATAAAAACGAAAAATATTGGGATTATAAAATGCGGGTCCGTCCCACGGAGTAATCCATATCAACTTTCTATCAGGATATTGTTTTTTTATTGCACGAATTACTGCAGTTGCTGCACACTGCTTACCATGTCCGCCTTGACTTTCGAAAATTATATACTTATCGTTGTCCCTAATTTTACTGTCTGTTATCATAATTTAAAAATTTTATTTAATTAATTATTATTTTTATATTCCCAACAAAAACCACCAGCATGCTTTCGTTCTTTTTTTAAGCAATGATTTATATTTGGTTGGAAAATATTTGTTAATGTTGATGCTTCTTTTTGACTTTTATATTCTCTAATAAAATTACCGTTTGACAAACATTGTATTACTGGTATATTATCTTTCTTAGTCTCTTTAAATATAAATAAATTTGCTTTTTCTTCAGAAGAAAATAAATATGTGCCTCTATATGATTTTTTTCCTCTTTGGTCAATGGCTTTCGATATTATATCTGCGCCTATTTTATATTTATTTGCAACTTCATTAACTGAATCATATCTTTCTAAAAATTCACCGTCTTCAGAATATTGATAAACTGGTTTTAAATAAGTACGTCCGCCATCGCCACCATCAGTTAAATTTGTTAACTTAATTCCTTCATTTCTGTATTTTTGAATATAATATCTTTCCAATCTTTCATGCTCACACATATTTAATTTATTATTATATTCATGCTCACATTTATCAATTATTTTCATTTCTGGTTTTAGTCCTAATGCAAGTATTTTATTAATAACATTATCTTTATATGTGTTTTTTTCTCTTTTCCTACCATTTGTATTTAAATGCTCATGAAACCTTTTATTTATATCATTAGCAAACCCAACATAAAAAATCTGATTATTTAAAGGATTTGTTAATGTATATATGTAGACTTTTTTCGTCACACTTATTATAATTTTTTATATTTTTTTATAAATACTAATATAAATGAAAAAAGCACAACTTACAAGAAAAAAAATGAGAATCATTTAATTCCCATTTTTTATTATTAATTCAAAATTAATTAACGAAAGATAATATATACCATGACCCTAATGTAATATCATACATTAATTCAATAGCACCACCATCTGTATTAATTATTGCATCATTTGCAACGCTATCAATATTATTACCATTACGAGCAATCATAATATTATAAGTTAATGCAGCATTTGCAACATCTTTAATCTTAAATGCTTGTCCATCAATTGGAAGTGCTGGTAATGTAAGTGTTACTGTAGCACCAGAAGAATTAACTAAAATTGTATAAGAACTACCAGTTGTTAATAAAGTATTACCAGTAACAATTGTTTTACTATAAATATTATTCTTATCACCAAGAGAACCGCCAACAACAGTTTTAATTAATTTATCACCACTATTCCAAACAAGAACTGAATCACTTGTACTTCCAGCAACAGGAGCTACAAGAAGTGATGTTGCACCACTTGTTTTAAACGCACCATGAATTATTGCACAACAAGCACTAAAATCACCATAAATAAGTGGTTGTGTAGTACCATCATTTGCAATATATAATTTATTTGAACCTGTTTCATAATAACCTGCACAATAACCAATTACAATATTAGAACAACCACTTATGTTATTATAAAGTGCTGAATTACCAATTACAATATTATTGTTACCAATTGTATTTAAATAATGTGCAGTATTACCAAAATCAATATTAGAACAACCACTTATGTTATTATAAAGTGCTTGTTGACCGATAGCAGTATTATTACTACCATCTATATTTTGGTAAAGTGTTTGATAACCCATAGCATTATTAGAACAACCACTTATGTTATTATAAAGTGCTTGATAGCCCATAACATTATTATAACAACCACCTATATTATTTACAAGTGCAGAAAAGCCGTTTGCAACATTAGATTTACCATAGGTATTTTTTAATAGAGCATAAGTACCAATAGCAACATTACCACTACCTGTTGTTATAAATTCACCAGCTTCAACACCATAGAATGTATTATTATATATCGTACCACCACTTACAACAGTACCACAACCAGCAACAGTTGAACCATTTGTTAAATTTGACCAACCTATACCACTTGTTATACCAGTTATTTGTGAAAGAACATAATTTTTATCAACTAATGAATGAGAAGTAAAACCACTGCTATAATTTCCACCATATTCAATACCTTTAGTTATAACACGTATATCATTAATTATTGTTGAACCTGTTAATGTGCCACCAAGACCAACTTGTTTAGCTGAATTTATATTTAAACCATTTGTTGCACCAGTAATTACATCACCAACAGTAGAACCACTTATTAATATATATCCAGCATATGGTAATACCCATCCAGCATCATTTGCTGTTGTAATAAGAACTGATCTTACAACATGTGTAGGTATTGTTGGTTTAACTGTTGTTAATAAACCAGCAGTAGCATCACTAAGAAAATATGTTGTATTTGCACTAAGTGTTGTAAATCCACTAAAATAACCTGCTTGTGTTACTTCAAAAGTATCACCAGTAGTTTTAGTTACAATACCAATAACTTCACCATTATATAAACCATCTGCAATCGCTTTATTATATGTTCCACCACTCCAACCAATCACATCATTAAGAACAAATCCATGTCCTATTTGTGAAATACTTTTTACAATTCTTTCTCCATTATTAGTACTATTACCAGTAAGACCACTTGAAACCACATAACCTGCATATGGCAATATCCAACCACTTGTTGTTGTATCTGCAATAAGAACCGTCTTATTAATATGCCCTTGAATTATTGGTTCAGTTGAAGTTAATAAACCAGCAGTAACATCACTAAGAAAATAAGTTGTATTACCAACTAATCCTGTAAATCCAGTACCATAACCAGCTTGTGTCAATTCAAATGTATTACCACTAATTTTTGTTACAATACCAATTATTTCACCATCATATGTACCGTCAGCAATTGGTTTATTATATGTTCCACCACTCCAACCAACAACAGTACCTACAGTAAATGTATGACCAATCTGTGTAATTATTTTACTAACTTTTTCATTTATTTTATCAGCATATGCTTTATCAATAAGTGATCGTTCACTAAAACCTGAATGATAATCAGCAAAATATTCAATACCAGCAGTATTACCAGCACCACTAACTATTGTTGTTGGAGTAGTTAAAGTACCACCTAAACCAATATTCATACCAATAACTGTCAAACCATTTGTTGCACCTGTAATTATACCACTACCAGTTCCACCGCTTGCAAGACCAAAAGATATTTTACCTAATGTTGAATCATAGTACAATACATTAATTTCACTTGTTTTTGCTGGTAAACCAAGCATTTTAATATTACCATTTGCACCACCACAAATACCTAAACCAGTTTTTAATATAATATCACCACCAGCTTTTGATGTAGCATCAGTAATGTTTTGAGCACAACCACCACAAATATTAATTGTACCACCACTACCACAAAAACCAACATATGAAAGACCATTACCACCAATAATACTTAAAGGTGGAGAATCAGGAATTAAAGCACTACCGCCATATGCAGAAATTTTACCATATTGTGGCATTCTTAATGTACGTAATGAACAAAAATAACCTAAACCATTAGAACCATTACTACCAAAATAAGCTGCTGGTGTTGCCAGCATAATATAACCATTACTACCAGTACCTTTTGAACAAATCGTTAAATTAATATCAGTTGCCAAACCAGCTACATTAATAAAATTATTTGTTGTACCACTACCTAATGTTGGCTTACCTAATGTTAATATATTATATTGACTTGCATTACTTGGAGCAACAATGTAAATACTATTAGTATTAGGTACTTCAATAGAAAGATTACTTGAATTATATAATGTAGTACCAGTAAATGTAAGCGTAGTATCTTGAATACTATTGCCTGAAACACCAAATACTGGAATATGATTTGTAGTACCAGATATTTTAGTATCTGCATATCTTTTTGTTATAAGAGATTCATCAATAAATGTACTACTATAATCAGCACCATACACAATACCAATTGGTGTAACACGTGCATCAGTAATTGTAGTACCAGTTGTCAAAGTACCACCCAATGTTATATTTTTATCAATAGCAGTTAAACCATTTGTAGCTCCAGTAATAGTACCAGTTCCACCAGTACTGCTCGCAGTTTTTAAAACTAAATTACTATCAGTAACACCGTTTTTATACCAGTATTCAACACCCAATATATTTACAGTTAAACCAGTATATCTTTGTGATTCTGAAATTGCTGTATTTGTAGCACCAGTTGAAGCATATGGTTGATTCAAAGAATTCAAATATTTTGAATCGATTGGAGCACCGATACCTATTTTAAAATTATTATTAAATGTTATTGCCATTTTTCAATTTTATTAATTTTTTATTTTATTAAGTTAATGCCATTGGTATTACTACACTTGTTTGTGCGTTTGATATATAAACATTATATGATTTACCTGCCCAACATGCACTTGTAACACTAACCACATCAGGAGCAGGAAATAAATTACATGCTGGATTTATACCACCACCAATTGCACCATTATTTGTTGGAGCAGATGGTGTACACCAGCAAACTTTTGATACTGTTGCTGGAACAGCAAACCACAAATAATCATCATTACCACTATTAAATGTAATACTAATACTTCCAGAACTACTTGCAAGAATTTTAGTTCCACCAATTACCATTGCACATGTTGCTGTTGGACGATTTGTACCAGAAGGACCGGGACACGTACATATGCCCCAATAATAAGGTAAATATGCTGTTGTTGTATATGCAACTGAACCAAAACAAGTACCACATGTATTTGTAACACAGCCACACCATGATTGTTGTTGACCACAAGTTGTGGCAGTATATGATGTTATTGTTGCTGATTGTGGTGATGAAATTGGACACGCAGTTGCAATGTTACTTCCGAGTGTAACATCCCTAATTGACAATGTATTTGCACAAATATTACTTGAATTAGTAAAACCAAAAGTAAATGATTTACTACCACTTATCTGACAACCAACCTCAATAGTTGCAGGAACACCAGCAGTACTAAAACTACTAAAAGTAGGTACTAAGTATTCAACAAGAATTTCTTCAAGAATGCTCTCCAGAGTTCTACCACATAATACAGTACTTGCTGGCATTCCACCTACAGTTACTGTAGAAGGACTTGCTGAACTATATGTCGTGCTACCAGTTATTTGATCATCTACATATTTTTTATCAACAAGTTGAGTATCGCCAGTAAATATGGGATGTGTAACATAGTTCATATTTGTTCCACACACACATATATTATTACTAACTAAATTTAAATTACCTGAACCTGAGTCAATATCTGTATCTGCTGGTGATACAAAAATATGATTAGCACCTAAAGTTTCATCACCAATAACAATAGCTGTTGGGTCAATTACAACACTATATCCTGCAGTTCCAAGTGTTAATTTTTTTGTAGCTGTTCCTATAACAGTATCACCAGTTAATGTACCACCAAGAATAATATTTCTACCAACAGCAGTTAAACCATTAGTTGCACCAGTAATCGCTGTATTAAGTATTGGGGCTGTTGTGGCAGTATATGCATTATATGCACTAACATTAAGTTTTGTTGTTTGTAAATTATTTAATATTGTTGCTAAAGTACCAGTAGTTATATCAACACTAATAGTACTACCACTAATTATTATACTATTTCCAGCAGAATATGATGAACTACTGAACAATCCAAATGTTAATGGCGTAACATCAATTGTTATTGGATTTTCTGTAACTAAAACCCAAATTGTGTTACTATGTGTACTACCAGTAATTACAGGTATTAATGCACCTTGAACAGTTTCACCACTTGGACTTCCATCAAAATCAGAACTACGAGTAAATCCTGATGTTGATGCAGAATATATATAAATACCATTTTGTTTTCCAAGTATTTGATTTTTAATTAAAACTCTCCAATCATTTTGAACAATAATTCCATCAATAGTTGAACCACTTACAAAAGTACCACCAGTTAAATCAATATTACCATCACTTAAAGTTGTTGTTACTTCAACTGCTAACTTAGGGTCAAGTCCTGTTGCAACAATATCTACATATTTTTTATCAACAATTTGTGTATCACTACTAAAAAATGGATGTGTTGAATAACTTAAAATACCATTACTAAATGAAGTATCACCACTCAATACACCACCTAATGCAACCTGTGTACCATTATTTGCAAGATGTAAACCGTTTGTAGTACCAGTTAAAGTACCAATATTAGTTTTGAGAACTAAATCTCCATTAGTGATTCCATTAGCATACCAATATTCAGCACCCAATATATTTACAGTTAAACCAGTATATCTATATGATAATGGAATACCAGCATTTACTGCACCAATTGTTGTCCAAGGTGTAGATATATTTAAATATTTACTATCTATTGGTTTTCCTATATTAACCGCTAAATTATCATTAATAATTATTGCCATTTTATTCTATTTTTTATAATCTTTAATTTTTATTATTAACTCATGCACATTGGTACTCCTACTGCAGTTCCTGTTGGAGCACAACTAACATATACCATAAAATTACAACCTATCCAACAACCACTTCCTGAAGTTACAGTAACACTACATGATGCTGCAAATAAGTTACCAACGCCACCAATACAACCATTATTTGTTCCATTAACATACCAACAAGTTTTTACAGGAGTTCCAGCAGGTACTGCAAACCAAAGATAATCCGTTGATGCACTATTATATGTAATTGGTAATGTACCACTTGCTGAAGCAACTATTTTTGTTCCAGCAGCAACACATGCACCATTAACTATTCCTGAAGCACTTTTTCCCCAATACCAAGGTAATATACCAGTAATACTAACACTTGCAGAAGGTGTCATTCCTGCAGGACATGCTGAATTAAAAACAGTTCCTTTTGTACTTATTGGCTGAACACCAGCACCATAACATGTTTGAACACTCCAAGTTTGACTACCACCTATAACTGTATAGCCAGCTATTGATCTTGTATCTGTTAATGCACTGCTTGCATATGCAGCACCAATTTGAGCACCAGTATATATGTAACAACTTGGTAAACCAACTCTCTTATCTGAAGTACTACAACCTTGTGGATTTATACAACCTCTGTTAAATGCACCAATAACATTAAATGAAGCACTACATCCAATTTCATATGGTGAAACTGCTGTTGTACTTATTGAACCAATAGGAGCAGTTAATGTACCAAATATTTCTGGCACTAATATTTCTTCAAATAATTGAAACGCTGTTTTTCCTGTTAAAATTGTTCCAGCACAAATACCACCAACAGGGCAAACTGAAGGTGAACTTAAATCATATGTACCACCACCAGTACCACCAGTTGAAGATATCACAATATTATTTCCAACTTGACTAACAACAGTATCACCACCACCACAAATACTTTTAAATTGAAGAGTATTATTTGTAACACCACTATAAATACCAACACCCGTACCAATATTAATACCTTTAACTGTTGCACCTGACAAATAAACAAATGCTTCATCAGATGTTACACTAATAATATTTGGAGTTATTGATTGAATTGTTTTAAAATCTAAAATTTTACCCTCTTTTTTTGCAAAAACACCACCACCAATAGTAATTGTAGTTCCTGTTGTTAAACTACCAAGAATTGTATCAACAACTATATCTGAACCATTATTAGGATTAGTTCCAGTAATCCAAGAAGTTTGAATATATGGAATTGCTGGTGGATAATATGCTACACCATTTTGAAATGTTCCAATTTGTTCTGCAATATTGCCATCAATTAAAATCCAACCAAGCAAATTTCCACTACCAGTATATTCATTCCAAATCCATGACTTAACTGGTGATGCTGTCTTTACATAACCTCTTTTTAATATACCGTCACTTGGTGTACCAACATGAATTTTACCATCAGTACCTCTATAATAATAATTATATAATGAATAATAATCACCATCATAAGCATTAAGACTTACATGATTTAATGGTAATATTTGTACACCTGTTTTGCCACTAAAGAATCCAACATTTGTTGCACCCGTGACAAAATCTCCACTTGGTATTATACTATCATATTTTTTTTCAATTAAATTGATATCAGCAACACCACCATTATACCAATATTCAATACCTAATATATTTACCGTTAAGCCACTATATCTTATTGGAATTGGTAATTGTAAGTTTGCTTGTGCAACACTTATATATGCGGTATTTCCTGTACTCAAATATCTTGATTCACTTGGTTTACCAGCATTGATTTTAATATTGTCATTTAATATTATTGCCATTTTCTATATTTTTTAACTATTTCTTAATTCCATTAATAAATTTGCAGCAGTTTGATAGTTACTTACATAAACTTTATATGCTTGACCTGACCAACATATTGTTGTTACTGGCGTTACTGTTGCTGGAGAAGGAAATAAATTACCACCGGGAGTTACTGCACCACCAATAGCACCATTATTAAGATTATTAACAAACCAACATGTTTTTGTTGTTGAAACATTTGGCGTTGCAAACCATATATAATCATCAGAAGTACTATTAAAATTAATAGAAACTGTACCTAAACTATCAGCAACTATTTTATTACCTGCAATCACTAATGCACATGTTGGTGTAGGTCTATTAACACCAGTAGGAACACCACCACTTGCTACTTTACCATAAAAATATGGATAAATACCAGAAATTATTCTTTGAACTGCAGGTGCTGTAGTTCCTGCAGGTGTTGCACCTGAAAAAACACCACCTGAACTGTTATATGCTGGTGTTGCACCTGAAGTATATGCCACCCAACCAGCCAAAACATTATTAGCTCCTGCAACAATTGTATGTAACGGAGCAGCACATGAATTACTTAAGCTACTTGAAACTACTGGTGCTAATGATATACCATAATACGTATATAAATATGAAGAAGGAAGACCACTTCTAAATGGTGAAGTACCACAATATTGAGGGCAAATACTACCCCTGCTAAAAGTTGCATTACCTGTTATCGTTACCTGACAACCAACTTCATATGTTGTATCAGATGGAGAAATTGTAAATGTACTTGAAGGTGGTACTATTGTAGGATTTAATGTAGGAACTAACATTGTTTCAAGAATACATGATAATGTTTTTCCAGTAAGTACAAATCCAGCACAAATGCCACATAAACTTACTGCAGCAGGTGATTTACATATCGCTGGATATATAGGGTCACCACCAGCACCTGAAGGTAATAATTTAATTTTACCTACGCCATCATATGTTAACACATCACCAACATGTGAATCTGCATTTTCTGCGGTAACAATAAGATCAGGATGTAAAGTACCAATTGAATCATTGTGTAGTGTTAGACCGCTTGTAGTTGCAATACGAGTTTGACCAGAAAGAGTTAATGTACTACCAACTTCTTGTCTGAATTGTATGTCTTCTAAATTTGGACGTGCGAAAAATGTCATATGTTTTTAATTAAATTCTTATTATAATTTTTCGTAACTTACAAACCGTCCAGTAAGTTACCTAAACCGACCATTTCTGATCGGTTTTATTTATAATAAATACAAAAGAACTTGATTAAAAACATCATAAAATAAAAAAACCCTGTAAGAATAATTTTCTACAGGGTTATAAAAAAATTAAGGTCCGCAAATATTTGCGGACCTTAATTTATAATATATTAAATTACAAACTAAAATTTTTCTGTTTACGTGCTTTATTTCTAAGTTCACTTATCTGTCTGTATGCATTTGGATTAAACCTTTCCCTCTTAATGATGCTTACAAGATGATTAAATTCATTTTCAGTAAGAACCTGTCCAACATAACCTTCAGTCTTAAGAACATAACTCTTTGGAGCAGTCCTTGATGTAGACTGACCTTCTGTATCAAGTTCAGCATCAAACTGAAGTTCAAGAACTTCTTGAATCTTTTCATGAACGCTTGCAGTCATTCTTTCCTTTGTTTTCTTCAATGCTTTTTCAAGCAAATCAACAACGGTAGTACGATTATCCTTCTTAAGTTCTTCATATGACTGAGTAAACTCATTCACAGAAGTCTTGTGCTGCAATTCACTTATGATTGCAAGTGAGCCATAACAGTCCCTGATCATCAAATCCCATACCTGTTCAGCATATGTGAATGAAGGAAATTTGTCTATTGCAACAATTTCACCATCAATCAATACGATAATACCGATAAGATTTTTTGGACGTTCAAAATGTGCAATGAACTGTTCAAGTTTCTTGTCATACTTGTTAAAATAAACATCAAGATAGTTACCTGCACCTGAATTAGTATCTCTACCTAATTTTTCAATTGCAGGATAAATTCTTGAATATGAATTTGGCTTTCCGATTGAATCAAAAAGCATTTCACGCATTGAAACAGGAATCATTCTGAACTCCTGAGTACCACGGAAATAACCGCCCTGACTACCCTGAACACAACCTGCATCATGGTAAGTTACATTTGCCTTTGGAGAAACATAACCAGCTTTAATCATGCCGTGATTCTGGGCAACCTGCTTAGTAATAACAGCCATTTGTGTAGGAAGAATAACTTCCTTATTTTCGTTATTAGAAAAGCTGATTTGACCATATTGTGAGTTACTTGATGTCAATGATGTCAATGGATTCGCAAAACGATCATCCATTGAATATTCAACATCAGTTGTAAGGCAAACAACTTGCATATTTAATATGCTTTGTACCACAATATTACCATCTTTGTCTTTGACAGGACGGCAACCTTTTAACATTTCTGATAAATCTTTTGTATTCATGGTATAAATATTTAAGCGTTAATACTAATTTTTTTTGTTCTCTTAACAGGTGCTGCTTCAAGAGCAAGAACCTGATTTTCTAACCAACGTTTTGTGTCGATTTCAAGTAATCTTGCATTGATCTGTGTTTGAATTGCAACAGGATTGTTAATCGCCATTGTAACCACTCCAGCACCTAATGCTCTTACATTACCACCTGTTTCAGCACCAGTGATTGGTGAAATCTGGAAGATAGGTATTACACTACCAGATTCGGCTTTCCAGATTTGAATAACTTCGTTAGTCATACCATCGTAAGCATTTTCGTAACCATCAGTTATAATAAAAATTGCATCGTATGGTTTTTCTGGACGTTCTTCCTTCAAAAGTTCAATGAATGAACTTGCAAGATCACTTGCGAAACCTTTAGTATCTACTCTATTAGATTCATTTGCCGAAGCCATAAGAACCAATGAAGTAAAATCAGCGATTGCCCGTGGAGTATTCTTTGATTCTAACTTATTACCAGTCATCGACACACTGTCGTCAACTACAATACCAATATTCTGATAAAAGAAATTATTAATTTTCTTCTTTAGAGCAAGTTTTACAATTGCAGACCTAATTTCCTCAGTAAAAATAGTTTCATAACCAGTCTTGTAAAGTGCCATGAAGTCAGTTGCTTTTTCAAGTTCAACGTGTTTTTCAACGCCTAACTTTGCAGTTGACTTAGTTTGACGTACTTGCTGGTTTACAGAAGTAACTTCAACTGTTGATCTGATCATAGCCTTTGTAGCTTCTTTCTGAAGATCAGTTGACCACATAGTATGATACTGTGGGTGCTTTACAGATGAAATTAACCCAAGCAAAACTTCTTCTGGAACACTTTTAATACCCCTGATATCAACCTTTGCCTTCTGGTATTCACTCAAAAGAGGAAATTCGAAGAAATCAACATCATTATCCTTTTTAAATAAAAACAATAACAATTTGAATGCCTTTGTTGCATCACCATTAAAATATCTTACAATACATTCATTAACAATTTTAGCTTCTTTTTCGCTATAAACGTTATTGAAAAGAATAGTATTATTGATAGCAACCTGCTTTTGTGCAATTGAAAGCAATATAGAAGTTTTTTTCAAACCATATACATGCTTCAATACTTGTGCAATCTTATTACGATATTTCACTGCATAGAATTCAATATTAGGCTGACCCCAAATAAAGCCAAGCATAATTTTTCTTGATCTTTCGTTATTGATTTTCTTGTTTTTCAATTCAACGAAAAGACGAAGAACATATGGAAGACCGTTTTCAGTATAAAGATTACTTAATGCAGAAAGCACGGCTTTATCACTGATGCCATTATCATACCAGTCGATTGGGTTAACAATATTACATGCTCCGCCCTTTAAAGTCTGCTTAAATTCATTAAGCAACACTTCTGATACGAATTGACCAGTTGCTCCTTTCTGGGAAGCAATAATCAATGGAAGTTCCTTTGAAAGTTTATACAGTTTATCGATTTGAGTCTGTATAGCCTTCATCTGTTCGTCTCTGCTGTGGTAGTAAGTTGCTGAACTTTTGCTACCTGAAGCAATTGTTAAACCGTCAATTAATGACTGCTTAACTGCTGGAAGTGCCTTCTGTGTTAATACCAAATTTTCCATAGTCTCAAATTTATTAGTTAAAATTAATGTGCAATTATACGAATAATATTTTAATAAGTTACAAAATAATATAAAAAACACAAAAAAAATGGGTGAGTTAACGCATTTCTACGTTAAGTCCCCACCCATTTTCCTAAGAAAAACAAACACTTCTCATAATTGAGAAGAAGTTTAGTTGTAATTTGGTAAGTTTGTCCCGTCTCTCAATGGACGGGATTACATGTTTCAATCTACTGTATTCACAACAAGTTCTTCTTTGTAATTGTTGCTTCATAGTGGCACGCTCCGAAGAACCCGACACTTCAACACAACAATTATTTCTTTTTTTAAAAAACACTACACTTCTGCAGTGAAAAACCATTCTTAACCTGCGAATATATCAACATTCGCTCAAATGTTAGGCGGTATGCCCCGTTTTTATTTAAAAACACTGATACCAACAGCCAAAAACTTTAAACGGGTTGGGTTTAATGTGTCCGATTAGCGTTGACACGACCCATTTCCGTTTTAAAACTTAGGGAACAATTTAAAAGTATTTTTTGTTTTTGATTGCAAGTTTAGCCGACTTGTGACTTAACCGCTTGTCTAATTCTCCAATTGTGGCGGAGGATGATGGATTCGAACCACCGAAATTACTATAAACACTTTTCGTTTTCCCTTTGTATTTTTAAAGAACACTTTTAATAAAATTAAGATGGCGCAGACCTATTGTGGCTGTCTTTACTCTCTCATTGCATGAGAACCATTCAATTACGGCTGACTTAACAACTACTACCCAAGTTCTTGTTCTCAAACTGTACAGTAATCAAACAATCGCCATTTGGCATTTCGTAATCTTAATTTCAAATAACTTTGAAGAAATTCGTTGGTCTTGTTTTAGTTTTACTCTGATTTCAAGTCAAATTGTTTACTGTAAAAACCACCAGTTCTTCATTTTGTAGCGGAGGGTGGATTCGAACACACCGATCTTAACGTTATGAGCGTCACGAGTTAACCACTGCTACTACCCCGCAATGTTATGAGATTTTGTGAAAATCCCATGAAAACTATAAGGAAAATGGACAGTTTGTTTGTTATTTTTGTTTACAATGATGGGGTTTCGACACCCCGACCTTCTGCTTTAAATGCGGACGCTCTACACTGAGCTAATTATTTACTGTAATAACAAACCGTTTCCATTTCTTTGTGGGGAAGGGTGAGACTGAGTCACCATACAACTGTTTTACTGACAATTTGCTGTACCTTTTTCTGTAAACACAATCAGTTCTCCAGTAAGGAGTATTACGATTATATTTTTTGAATTTTTATTCGCATACTTCCCCATTTTAAATTTCATTTTTACAAAGAACATTTGTCCTAAGACGATGCAAACATAATACACATTTTTTTAATGTGCAAGTATTTTCCAAAATATTTTTAAAAAAAATTTATTTCCGTGCAATCGTATTCGGATTAATAAATACACAATTTTTTTAAAAAAGTTACAAATTAATGAAAATATTTTATTTTTTCTTCATTAAATTTTGATGAATTTCTGCTAATTTTAATCTTTCATGCATCGTCATATGCTCAGTAGATGGTTCATCAGGATTTTTCATATTTTTTTCTGCTTCTTCAATTTCTTCTCTACTTAAAATAATTTTTTCTTTTGGGGGTGAATATGATCGATTATTTTTATTTATTTCGTCATATTTTTGTACAATTCCTTCAGCAATTATTTCCTTTGGCAATGAAATATCTTCCAATTTTATTTCAATTTCATTCGTTTTTACAGTTTCAGTCTTTCCACTCCAATCCAATAAATCATCTTTTTTTGGTGGATTTGTAATATTATTTACACCCTCATTTACAGCATCAGTTACAGCATCATTTTCATCTATTTCAATTAATCCATCATCATTTTCAGTTTCATTTAATGCTTCTTTGGCAATATCATATATTTGTTTTATTTCATTTATAGATTGATCAGTTCTGGTTGTTTCAATATGCATATTTATAATTTCAGCATCTTTTTTTTCAGTAATTTTTTCAAATTGTTTTAAATCAACAGGGTCATCATTAATTGTTGGGTCATTTACCATTTCAGTTAAACTTATCACACGCTTATTTATTGCAGCATGCATATCAATATCAGATGACTTTTTTATTATTTCATTTGCAGTATTGTTTATTTCATTAACATCTTCGGAATCATGATGCTTCAGTATTGTTCTTACAGGATATCTTTTATCTTCAATTATAATTTGCATTGTATCATTATTAAAAATACAGTCAGTAAATGTTTGTCCATCTTGTGCGAATCTTGCTTTAATAATACGTATACTTGCAAGATTTGCTTCTTTTTGATCTGCAGTCTTTGCAACACTCATAAAAAAATGTGCTTTTTGTACTCTTTTAATGCTTCCACCAGATTGATATGCTTCCACATATTCCGCATTAAAACCACTACGATTGGTTTGTATTGCTGTCCATGCAGGTATATCAAAATCAGCAGCCAATGCTTCAAAAGATTTTATTATTACAAGTTCAGCTTCGTTTCTGTCTGGTGTTTTTTTATGTGATTCAAGACAATCCAAATAATCAAGAACTAATATATCAAATTTATATCCATACTTTTTTTGATGTCTAAGCATCCAAGAACGAATATCCATCATTGTGGTATTCTCCTGACTAAATCTTTTTATAATAAGGTTACCCTTACCTACCATTTCACTGGCTTTCTTATATGTAAGTTGTTTTACCAATTCACAATTTTCGTCAGTTTTACTTAATGCTATATTTGACCATATAGTAAAATGTTTACGTTGAATCTGTTCTTTAGTATCTTCAAATATTATCTGGCAAACATTTTTACATTCATCATATGCAGTATTTGCAATCTTGGTTAAAAGAGTTGTATTATGTGTTAAAATATAATCATCGATAACATATAAATGATTTTTATTTTCAACATATATACATTGTGCTTCTTCTTCATGAGAATATGAAATATTTGATATATATTTATTGAATTTATATTTATCTCTATATACAACACGATCTTGCTTTCTTTTTAAAAAAAATGGTTTTATTTCATCATTTAAAAATGATATTGTTAAAATATAAGATTTTTGTCCAATTTTAATTTCATTCTTATATTTATATTTTGGTAATTTTTCACACATACGACAAAATCCACCTAATGATAACACTAATTCTCTAACATCATATACTAAATCTTTTGATGCCGTGGTAAATTGTATTCTTCCAGATTTTGAAGTGTATCCATCAGTATCCATCAATCCTTGTAACAACGATATTCTATCCTCAATTGATGAATATAAATATTCTTTTGGAATAAATTTTTTGTTAGAAGTAACATTAAGTTTCAAATCTTTAATTAATTCATATAATTTATTTTTTTTACCTTTTTTGCCAGTTATCGAATAGGATATAGTCTTAGAAATTTGTTTTAATGATAAATCTTCATATTGATCATTAATGATATTATTAATACGATTAATAATATCATCATCAATTGATGTAAATCTTATTGAAGATTGAGTTAAACCACCATCACCAATTAATGCACCTAATAAATATGAGTTTATTAATAATTCTTTTTTATTAAATTCTACGGCTTTAACAATTGGTATTCTATAATTTAATTTTTTATGATTTTTATTATAAATCACATAATTTTTAATTAATTCTTTTGTTGTAATTGGATTATATGAAAAATCGGGTGTTTTTATATGTTTTGGTTTACCATCAATATAATGTGTAGTATTTGCAGTACGTTGATTTAAAGAATTGACTGACCATATGTGTTCTTCATCACAATATGCTGTCGTTTGGTCGTTAAATTCTATTTTATATATTGGTCTCTTGCCTTGTGGATAAACGCCCAATACTTTTGTTGGTCTACCATCACTGCCTACAACCAAATCATTTAATTTAACATCACCCATTTTAATCCAACCTTCAGGAGTTAATAAATTAGCTGATAACGGTAAGCTCTTACCAACACCTGAAGGAGTTAATATAACACCAATTTCACCTTTTCCTAAACCACCACCTGTAAGAGTATCAATTACACCAACGCCAGTAGCTATTGTTTGACGAAACTCTTTTCTTAATGCATGATCAATATTATCAAATACACTTATGCCATAATCTTCTTCATCGCCAATATGTTGAATTTTATGAAATTTTTCTTCAATTGAAGCAATTGTAGTTTTTTTTCTAATATCACCATTTTTTGTCGATGTAATAATAAACTCTCCAGTCTTTCGATACTCCTGTTGTTTAATAAAATTGGTTGTTTCAGTTCTAATTACATCGCCATCATGCAATATTTGTTTATTAAGAACTCTTTCATTCCACATTTCGATTCGCTTAATTACAGCAAATAAAGATTCTTCCTCAATAATATTATTGGGAGTTTTATAAGTATTAATTGCCTGTAATATGCTTTGATTCTGAAGATTTGGAACTTTTCCGTGTGCTTTATAGAATTCAAGTATTATAATAAAAAGTCTTTTAAGATTTGGGTCATCAAAATATTCAACTGCTAAATTTGGAATTGTTTTTTCTGCAAATTCTGGTTCGACCAGTAATTGCCACATCAAACGTTGTTGAAATTCGGGACCTAAGTATGCAGTTAGTGTATATTCAGTATTTTCAGCCATTTAAATTTGTTTATTAAAAGAAAGCAGTTGTTGGAGTAGAAACACAATATTAACCAAGTATGAGTACACAAACAAAGATACTTCCAACAACTGCCCAAGTAATTTTAGACTTAATTACGTCTAATTCGTCTCAGCATTTCCTCTCTTTTAGCAGGAGAAAGTTCTCTGATTTGGTTGATCGATAATCCTTTAATATTGATTAGGTCATAATCGTCCCACATGTTTTTAACATCCGTATGCAAGATTTTTGCCCAGATATTGTCTGCAATATTCGATACTTCATCAACTATTTCGGTTGACCAACGTGCTATTGGATTAAAACCGTCAACATAAAAAGTTCTTTCAACAATAGGTTTATTGTTAATATAAAAGCCAATCTTACACTCAACGCCTCTGATTGTTTTTTCCTCAATCTGTTGAACGATTGGTTGCGGACTATAATACATTCCATCTCTTTGTTCTTTTGGATAAGCATTTACCATAGTTTGATAATACCCAAATAAACCATATGCTTTGGTTTTACTTATATTAAATGATGTATTATAATTTCTTCTGGAAAGTGTTTTTTGCAAACGAGTGATTGTACGTGGTAAAATATCCCTAATATCAATTGAATATCTTGTGAAGGGATTAAATTGATCTGCATCAAATATTTTTTCGCACAATAAAACATTTTCCTGATACAGTGAAAATCTAAACATATTACTGCGTTCTTTTTCGTTCATTTTTATAATTTTTAAATTGTTAATAAACCAATACAAATATATATACTATCCACCGTAAGTGGAAGACTTTTTATAAACTTTTCCTTTTGTTTTTACGATACTCTGTAAGTAGCTCTCTTTCTGCTGAAACAACAGTATAAAATGGTTCAATATAATTAACATATGTGCTACCATATACTGTTAAAAATTCATCTTCTGTCATCATTGGTAGTAAATTTCTACTACCTCTGTCACCCATAGTTAAAGATGCATCTAAATCTTTTAATGCTTCTCTTGCCTGATCAGTAAGCAATGGTTGTCTTAAATTAACCAATTGAAAATTCATTTTTAATCTATCAATATTATTTAATAAATTTTCAAGTGCTTTTAATGGTTTCTTTTTATTTAAAACTCTTTCTTTATTTATTTCATCAGCTTTCTTACAAATTTCCCTTACTGTCATGTGTTTATATTTCAGTTCAGGAAAATGTTTCAAAAGAGTATCTTCTCCCATGCCTTCAATGCCTTTAACATTATCTGATGTATCACCACAAATTATTTTTAATATCAATGCATTTGAATAATAATGATTAAAATGCATCATATAATTTGTACTATTTACTGGCACTGAAATGTTTGGAAATAATATTGTAATATTTAAATCCAACAATTGTGCAAAGTCTCTATCATTTGAGTATAAAAGAATTTCTTCAATATTATTATGATCAATACAATATGCTGCAATTAAATCATCTGCTTCAACATCATCAATCTCAATTTGCCTTAAAAATAATTCTTCCGCATATGCTTGTATTCTCAATCTTTGTTTTAAAATTGATTGTTCTTTTTCTCTTTCTTTACGAATTTCAGCAGCAGTTAATTCAATTCTTCTATACCATTCCTTAGTTTTGCGATTAGCTTTATATTCTTTATCAATACGATGACGTTGAATACCACCACCTTCACCATCCCAAACAAGAACTACTTTATTAATCATATGCTCTTTAATCACTTTACGAACGGTTGTCAGAAATTGATACAAACCCCCAATATGTCCAAATTTTGGAGTATATGTATCTTTTGCTCCATGATAAGAACGTTGTAAAAGATATGATGCATCAACTAATAGAGTACGAATTTTCATTCTTCTGGTTGTGTTTCACTTCTTTCAACTATTTCATCTTCAAATGAAATTTTACCGTTAGCATCGATATTTTTTGTCGATAATGTAACTTCATCAGCATTAATAGTATCATCTTCAAATAAATTGCGAAAATACAATATATTTTTCTTTTTGAATGCATCTACATCGTCAGGAGAAACAAAGCCAAGCGGTGTTGAAATAATTGTACCTTGCATTGATATGCCACCAAGAGGACCGTCCACATGGTTTTTTGCAACACTAATTTTGGTTTCAATACCATAACTAACAGTACGTTTTTTGCTGTCAGCAGTTGCAGCTTTTGTTCCATGTGTTACAATACCGCCAAAATGATAAATAAGTCTTGCACCAAGATTCCATGTTTCACCACCTTTATGTTTAACAACACCTTTATTCATATTGTCAATCCAAATTTTCTGGGTTGCAACAACAGTATTAGTATATGGTCTATTGATTTTTCTACTACTTGGAATAGTATTATTAAGTAAATACATAAATGCTTTTTCATATGCACCCGCATTCCACATATTATTATTTGCTTCATCTTTTTCAGCAGCATTAATTGTTTTAATACAATTCAAAGTACCTATTGAATCGATTGCAAATAATAAATCGTATGGTAAATCACCATTTGCTTGCATATCAAGAAAATAATAAAAACATTTTGCAAGGTCTTCAATTGCAGCTTCTTTTCTGTCTTTGTCTTGTACAATACCAAAATTTTTAAGAAGATAATCATTATCAATTCTAATATAATTATCAAAATCAAATCCCAATTCAGTTAATCTGTAACTACCTTTTCCCATATTGTTTTCAGTATCAATAAGAATTGGTAAAATACCCATTTTTTGTGATGTTACAAGTACTTCACAAATAGCAGTTGATTTACCAGTATTGGTATGTCCACGAACTTGATTAACATAACCCTTAGCAAAACCGGGTAAACCACATGCCTTTTTAAATCCATCTGACATTTGTATCCAAATTAATGGTTTGTCTGGTACATCATCTACCTTTGCTTTTTTCTTAAAATTATCGAGCGAAAAAGTTTTTTTAGCAACAGGTTTTCTCATTTTATTATTAGCGGGAACGTTTTCTTCGTCTATGTGTAATAATTCTTTTGACATGTTAATTATTTTTAATAAATCAATTTTAATTTTTCAATAAATTCTAAATGTTTTCTTTTTGTGTCTAACACTTCACCATTTTTTGTTTCAAAAATTAAAGAATTTTCATTTAATATTAAATATCGATGAATAAATCGATGAAAATTTTTATCTAATATAATTACATCTTCAATTAAAGAATAATTCCAGTGATGCGCATTTTTGTCTGAAGGTAATTTTAAGTCACGTGAAAGATTTTTATATTTACCATTTTTATATATTTTTAATTTGTTTTGTTCAAATTGTAATTCTTTATAGTTTAGACGATAATATTTTTCTTGACTTCTTAATCTTTCTTTTTCACAAAATTCTTTAGAATTTTTTCGTAATGTTTTTTCTCGTATATTTGCTACTTCTTTACAACATTCTTTACACTTATTTAAATGTCCATCCCGCATTTGGGGATGGACATAAAAATCATTCAATTCTTTATCGTTTCCACATCTAATACATCTTTTTTTCATTTTTTACGATAACTAATTGATAGTTAATCAGATCAAAAGGGAAGATCATCATATTCATTACCGCCACTACTACTACCTTCATTTTCTGGTGCTGTTTCAGCAGCAGGTGCAGATGCTTGAGCAGGTGCAGATTTTAATGCTGATTCGCCAACGTTTACTGCATCATCAGTATATGTACCAACCTTATCAGGGGTAATATTACTAATTGTAACACGTGGATATTCTTCATCAATCAAATCTGATGCCTGTTCAAATGCTGCATCTTCATCTGCGTCAAGATTACGGTTACGAGTATTAGCTGCTTCTTCCAAATCAGGACGACCCGGGAACACCCAATGTTTGTTGTTTGCATCAGTATCATCCCAATAAGGATTAGTACCATTTGCCACAGCTTCAAGAAATTCATAAGGTGGCATACCCGGTGCTTGTTTTGGCTTAAATACTTCTCTCCAATTGATATTATCTTCAAGCCACTGTTGCATAACGAGAGCGTCAGCATGAAGCGGTGACTTGCCACGGAAAGTAATTGCAGATATCTGTTTGTATACATGACCATTAAATTCACTATCAGACATAGTAATACTTAAATCAGTTCCGATTTTAATGTCTGAAAAATCTGCCTGATTAATCTCCATATATTCTTTCAATATAGGAAGTAACTTATCAAGAGTACCTTGATTTTTAAAGTTGTGCTTAAATCTCCAGAATTTAACACCGTCTTTTTCAGCACCTTTGTCAATTCCACGAACTATGTAGAATTTTTTTGCTTCCCACTTATTAGCTTCTGTAAAGATTGCTCTATTTTTTTCGTAGATTACTAATTCATCTGCATTTAGAGTTTCTTTCTTTCTACCTTTTAATGAAGGATTCTGCTGTGCAAGCATTTTCTTTGCTTTGTCACATAATGGACATGGAGCAGGAATCATGATAGGTTGACCATTTGTATCAAAACATGGTTTATCATTTGCCATTTTTTGAACCTTTTGATCATTGTGGGCAGGACAATAGATAACTGTGCCGTGTTTTTTCTTTCCCCCTGATGCATTTGTTGGAGCAACATGGAAGAATGCTTCTTCAATGTGTTTCTTGTTTGGTTTTGGAGGGAGAATTCTGAAAATCTCTTTGTTTTTACGAGGAACGAAATACTTCGCTAAGATTTCCTCACTTGTTCTACGCTTTTTTTGATTTTGTTTGTTCTGATAATCAGAAAACATTTCTTTCAATTTTGACAAATCGCCACCTTGTGGGTTTGTCACACTTTCATTTTGTGCCATTTTAATAAAATTTTACAGTAAAGTTATTTTTCAATTATAAAAATTGTGCTACAAATATAGCCTTCATTTTCTATAAATACAAGACTTTTTTTATTTAGACTAAATAAAAATAAAATTTTTTATCTTTTTTTATAAAATTTTACGCTTTTAAATTACCGTCAGAAACAACAGTAAATGAAAGTGTTTGTTTGTTTTCGTAATATGAACCATTTTTCAATCTAATCTGCAAATAATAATCTTGCGGAATCAACCATGATGTGTCAAGATTAAACTCATATCCTTTATTTGTTCTATTCACTGATGTAAATGGTATTAGATCAAGCTCATATTTTTTTCCTATCGTTGTAAATAATCTATATTCAATATCCAAAGGTAAAAAATTATTTTGATTTGCATAGAGTTCTTTAATAGTTAATTTAATTTTTCTTACTGTACCTACTCTAACATTCTCTTTTTCATTAATTCCCCAAAAATAGAAATAATAATTATCAAAATTCATCTGATTTGATTGATCAAATGTATAATACTTATCTTGTGATATAAGATAAAACTCACCTTCAAAAGTAGTTGTTCTACTATTAACAGTTAATGTCCACACATCCTTGAATAAAACAGCATCTGGGTAAGTATTAGAATCAACATTTAATGTAATCTTATATACACCTTTACTTACATTAATTATTGAACTACCAGTAAGTGTTGCAACAAGATTATCTTCATAATCAAATATTTGTACCTGATTTACAGTAACATTTTGTTGAAAATTACCAATATTAACATATAAAAACAAATCATTATCTTTGTCGAGATAAAAATAATTTCTATCATCTTGAATTATATCATCAATTGTTGTTTCAATATATGGTTCATAATAAGTATTTGTATGTTTTGCATGAAATGCAACTGCCTGTCTAAAGTTAGTTTCAAGTACTTCAAAACTATCTGGAAATTTAATACCAAGACCATATGAACTACCAGTAAATGTGGTTGTACCAGTATAACCTGTACCAAATATTCTCTGATTTATATAATCTGTAATATCAATTTCAATATCTTCATCACCTTTTTCAAAATGTTCAGTTCCTATTATTTGAGTTACACCACTAATATAAGCACCTTGTACAGTCCAGCCACTTGTTGTTGTTCTGGCTGACCAATTAGATGCCTGTGGTATTAAAACAGGGTCTACAACATCCACAAATTGAAAATTGGGGTCGTTATATTCAAACTCATAACCACTACCTTCGTCCCAACTTTGATTAATATTAAATAATTCAAGATCAAAACTACTTGCCCTATCAATATTTAAGCTATATGATTTTTTTCCAACATATTGTTGTGCATATCTAATTGTATTAGTCATATGTAATACATGCTTAACAATTCTACTTGGATTTATTGACCCATCAGCAATTTTAACACGTATATCATCAAAATCTACATCAAAGATAAATCTACTTACCTGTGTATTCAATGTACCATATGATACTTCTGTTACAGGATTTTGTGAATTGTTGCTTAGATTATTACCTATCAACGTATTATTTTTCAAGAAATATGATCTAAAGATTGACATGTTCTTTTTCTATATAAATACCTCACAAACAAAAAAGACTACACTTCGTAGTCTTTTTATTATTGATATTTACAATTATTATAATATCTTTTTCAAATTATTGTTCATTAGTATCTGTACCGCTTCTTTTTTAGTCATTCCAGTTGGGACTTTTCTATTACTTAATGTTATTTTAGCAATTTTAATCTGTTCTTCAGTAATTAAATTATTAATTTTATCGTTTTCTGATTCATTTAATTTCTTCATGAATTGTAAATCTCTTGTTGCTATTTCTTTTTCACCACTTTGACCCCTTAATGTCACACCACCTTTTACTTTATCTTTTACAACAAATTCATTACCATCTTCATCAGCATATCTGTCACCAATATTTCCATTATATTCTTCAAAACCTTGTTCTTCATCAACTTCTTCAGGTTTTTCTTGTGATGTTTTTAGAGAACTGATATCTTGATCTGGATTAGTCATGTCAGATGTTTCTTTATCACTTTCTGGTTCATCACCCACATTATGTGGTTTGAAACCAAGCAAAATGTCTTCCATATTCTTATCATCACCTTCTTCACCACCAGTCATTGCATCATTTGCTGCATTTGCTTGTGCCAGCAATTCAGGATTTTGGTCAGCTTCGCCATAATAAAGTTCATCTTCAGTTAAGTGGTCTAAAGTAATTTCCAATGCAATCATTGGGTCATTAGTATGTTCCATTTCAACTCTCATACCCTTTAATATCTGATCTGGACTGAATTCAAGTAGTGATTTTCCTTCACCCTTGCCACCGGGTATCATTTCACCAGCTTCTTCTTTATCTTGTGCAATCTGTTCAATTTCATCACTTTCTGGTTCGTGTGACATACCACCCATTTGTGAAATATATGGGTCTAAACCATGAACAGGTTTATCAGAAATATATGGGTCTAAACCATGAACAGGTTTATCATCACCTTCAGGTTCATTATCCATTGATTGATGTGATATTTGATCTTCACCATTATCCATTTCATCACCTTGAAGACCTTGACGTTCAGTATCAATAAAATCAGTATTTGCTACTTCATCATCACCAGTTTCTGGTTCTTCATTTTTTTCATCCATATGAAAATCACTACCCACTTCAACTTTATCCTTATCATCATAAGCACCGCTTATATCATGTTTTGCCATTCTTGCTGCTCTTTTGTCAGTTGGAATTTCTAAATCAGGTATTTCTTCATATTCATCATCTTCATTTTCACTTAATTTAACAGAAGTTGTTGGTTTTTTTCTTTTCTTTGGATAATGTTCTTTTGGTTTAAATTTCTTACCCATTGGAATTGGATAATCGCCTAACTTTATTTCATCATCTTCATTCATTGTGCTGTAATTACCAATTTCGCCAGCAGCTTGCATTCTCTGGATTTCTGCATTTATCTCTGCAGCACTTGGAGCATATTCACTTTTACCTACTTTACGTGTTAAATTATGATATGCCTGATGAAATATCTTTTTCTTTTCAGGTGACAAAGCATCAACGGGTGATTTTGTGCTTACAGGAAAACTTGGTTTTGGTTCACCAATTACTTCTTCGGCAACAGTAGTCGGACCAACCATTGGTTGCATTTTTAATTTCATGGCAGGTTTATCATATTCATTTACTGGAGCAAATTTTTGTAATTCAGGTGCTTTAGTCCTAATTACAGGATTTGTTGGCTTTTCATCACCATATGCCTTATTTGTTTGCATTCTTTCAGGAGTGCCACCAAAAGGATATGAATCAATTTTTTTAATAGCATCTTCATATAAACTATCTATTGGTTCACTTTCTTCAACATCAATATATTGATCAATTACATCAAATAATTCGCTGCCATGTTGTGCATTGAATTGTTGTAATCCTTTTTCATCCATTTCAACTGATTCATCATCTGTTGCTGAATCAAATGTAAAACTTGTCATTATAACGCCATTTACATTATATACGCCTTCCTGATCTCCGCTATTTGCATTTACTTTAAAAGTAAATGTTATATTATTACCTTGTTTATCAGTACAAACTAATTCAACAAAACTTATTTCACCTTTCGCTTGACTATTGCTACGTTCAATATTAAGTGCACCACTTTTAAGTTGATTAAATGATACGTCAAGAACTGCTTGAGGATTAAAACTCTGTCCAAAATCTTCATTCAATTGAACTTTATTAACTCTCTGAAATATTTCAGTGAATCTCTCTTTACTACCAATTGGTTTAAATACTTTCATGTCTTATATTATTATTCAAAAATTATTGGATATTTTGTGCCAAATTCTCTCATAAATACACCAGCAAGAGCATTTGCTTCATTTTCATGCTCACTGCCAGTATCGTTAGAATCTGGATTTAATATGCCTTTTAGACGTTGCATATGATGTATTAGTTCATGTGCCAATGTTCTTAGTACGTCTGCCAAGTTTCTGTTTATTGCAACTACCCTTAATTCATTTGTTTCTGGTGTGTACTTACCAAAAGAATGCATACCTTGTGCTTCTTTTTCATCATAAGATATCACAATCTTTGGCATTTTGTCACCAAAACCAAGTTTTTCTTTTAAAAATTCAATAAATTTTTCGATAATCTCATTTTTCTTCTCAACTGGAAGAACTTGTTCATTAAGATTATTAACTCTCTTCATCATTTCAAAGAGACGTTCTGGAGTACCATATGCATTAAAAACTTTCACTTTAAACTTGTTTCAACTGAGGATATTTATCTTCCAGTGCTGATGTTATAATATCAACGGCAACTGATTGTTCATAATATTTTAATTTCCATAATAATTCAGCGATAAATGCTCTCAATTCTTTATTTGTGGGTGGTGTTTTAAATGACCAATCACTATCAAATTCTTGTTTTTCATCCATCCATTCTTTAAGGTTAATTTTATTTACCTTTTCAAATGTTTCAAACAACTTTCTTTTATCACTATTTGCCATATTATTTTATATCTCATTAAAACTATTTTGTACATCAATCTTAGACTTCTGTGGTAAATCATCAAAATCCGCAACAAACGTACCGTCTGGCAATTCATTAATGCCCTTTTCATTTTCTTTTGATCTTTGTTCATTAAACCAATTACCTGACCAAAAATCATTTAAATTAAAATAATACGGATAACTTACATTTTTTTTACTCATAAGTTTTTCAGTATTAGTCGGTTCACGGACTTCTTCAACCTCATTACTTAATGTTGCAAATTTATTATCCAAACCTTTCACAGTACTATCCAGACTTTCTAATTTGTCATGAATGCTTTTCATTGCTTCGATATTACTTTTAATAATATCGTTTTGTATAGTATTAACTTCTTGTGCTGGGTCAGGAATACCCATAGGGTCTGCTGCTTGAGGACCGCCAATCAATGTGTCGGCATTCATATCACCAAGTTGCTCACCACCACCTGTTTTATCAAATGCTGGTACTGGAGCATCAATAGGTGCGTTTGTATTTTGTGGTTCATCGTTCGATGGCGCAGGAGGTTCTTGTCCTTCTGGTTTAGGAACATCTTCTTGATCACCAGCTTCCATAGTTAATCCCTGACTGGTAGGAACAGGTTGACCGTCCCTTGTCATATAATTGCTATCTGGAACGGAATCAAATTCCTCATTATCACCAACCAACGGACGATATTTAGGAGATTCGTTGATCTTATAACCAACACGAAATTTAATCTTTCTTAGATGTTCCGCTAAAAGATTATCATTTTTTTCATTTTTCATTGTCGAATGAATATTAATATCTTTCTCTCAATAATTGTTTGCCGTCTTTTGTAACGAAAACCTTATCTACTCTTTCAATTAAGCCTTCACGTTCATCGAGAACAACTTTTTTTGAATTTTCGATCTTTGCCTTTTCTACTAATTCTTCTTCAGTTTCAGGAGTTTTGACAAAATTATCAAGTGCTTTTTCTACTTTATTTTCCATAGTACTTATAATTATTTCATATAAATACTATGTTGTATTCAATTTGACAAGATAACTATTAGATATCTTTTAAGGTGAGCAAAATTTGGAAGTATTTTATAATATGATAGATATGTATTGCCATCCAAATCATCAATACATTTTTTTGTTCTTTCAGTAATTTTAATTATGATTTCTTTAACATCAAACTTAAAAAAGTCATACATTTTTAAATTAATACCAGTAATTTTATTTTCATAAAGAAGATATATCATTTCATTTTTAAAATTATATAAAAAATCAATTTCTTTTGGTAACACATCCATTAATCCTTGAATATCAACTATTTGAAAAAATACAGGGTCTAAATTAATATAAGTATATTTGGGTTGAAAATAAAATTGTGGAACTAAACTAACAAATTTATCAACACCCTTAACATGTGATGGCTTACTTTCTTCAAAACTACATTCCCAATATAATTCATTAAAAATGATTTTCTTTTTTAAAATGTCAGCATTTTGAATTATTGAATTGTTTGGATTACATACCTTCATAAATGACCAACCAACGTATAATGTTGGTAATGATTTGTCTACTTTATCATACTCAGTTGGCGTATTAATATAATTTACATAATCTACTTTAGTATGATTTACCAATTCTTTTTCATAAATAATATTAGCGAGTTTCATATTTTAATTTATTTATATACTTTAAAACACCGTCTTCCAATTCATGAAATGGTTTATTATAACCAACACTTCTTAACTTAATAATCTTTGCCTCAGTAAAATATTGATATTTATTTCTTATTTTAATTGGAGTGTCAATATATGTAAATTTTTCGGGTTTTCCAAGACATTTAAAAACTGCTTTTGCCACATCATTAAATGAACGTGCTTTTCCTGTACCAACATTATATAAACCAGATATTGGTTTTTCATTACCCATAAATAAACAAACATCTACAATATCGTCAACATAAATAAAATCTCGTAATTGTTCACCATCTGCATAATCTGGACGATGTGATTTAAACAATTTTACCTGATCTTCAGTAGTTACTTGATTATAAAAATGAAATATTGTTGATGCCATGTTGCCTTTATGTGCTTCACCATAACCATAAACATTAAAGAATTTTAATCCATACCAATATGACGGTTGTTCTTCTTGCATTTCTGCCCATATATCAATTTGTTGCTTTGACCAGCCATATGGATTAAGTGGATTAAGATTTAAAATATCCATTTCATCATCAAAACCTTGCTCACCATTACCATATGTTGCTGCAGAACTTGCATAAACTAACGGAATTTTATAATTAACGCACAAACACCAAATAAATATTGTGGATTCTACATTAAACCTATCAAATATTTCACTATTCATTTCAGTAGTATCAGTATTTGCGCCAAGATGATATATAATATCAATTTCTCTGGCATGCGTCATAAGCCAGCCATATATTGAATCTAACGATTCGTTTCGAGTATCAAGAACTACAATACCAATATTACCTTGTCGTTGTAATTCTTTGACAAGATTTTGTCCAATAAACCCTTCACCACCAGTTACTACTATCATAAATTCTTTATTTTTTCAATAACATTTGTTGTTGATCTGTTATCTACTTCGTAATATACCACTCCATATTTCGAATTCTCATAACCAATTACTTCCCTGTTTTTATATTGATCACCAACAATCATATAATCAATATTCAATATTTTAATCAAGTTTCTTAATTCATCATCTGTGCTAAATATAAATACTTTGTCAACCATTCTCAAATTACGCATTATTGTTAACCTTGTGTTAAGGTCATTAATTGGTCGTTTATTTCCTTTTAATTGCTTAACCCTTTCATCTGTATCAAGTCCAACAAATAACTTATTAAATGGCTTAAATCCTACAATATCGTGGTGTGTTTTAAGACCATCATTATAATTCTTCGCATACCACAATAAATCAATGTGCCCTGTGTGTAATATGTCAAAACATCCATTTGTCCAGATATTCATTTTAAATTTCTTCTATTCTCTTACTCTTATCATCGATCAGCAAATCATATGCAGGTTTCTGTCTCATAACTACATCATGAAATTTACAACCCCAATCAGTGAGTTGCATTGCTGTCAATTCAGTCCAGTTTCTACCTGTATTCTGACCTCTGGCTGACCAATAAATAATTATGTTTCCTTCGTCATAAAGTTTATTGATCTTTGCAATAGCAGCATGATCTGGTTTTGAATTATCATAACCACCTTCAGTATGACAGATTGTTCCGTCAATATCACAATATATCAGCATTATTCTAATCTCCTTTCTCTATTCTTATTGAGTCTTCTGGAAAATCAGTTGTTGAAACTTCAACAATAATTGAATTTGATAAAGCCATTAACTGATGTTCCATATTCGGTTTAATTTCAATCTTATCACCTGCCTTGAATTTAAAGTAATCGAAAATTTCATTATCTTCGGTATTCAGCACACATTCAAAACTACCCCACATACAAAACCATAGTTCTTGCTTTAATATGTGTTTATGCCAGCTAAACTTCTTTCCCTTAAAAAAAACCAAGTATTTCAAACAATACTTATCGTTATTAACTAAATGTATTTCCAATCCCCACCCCTTTTTAACTATTTTAGAGTTTGAACATAATCCGATAAAAACCAGAGTCCAAAACTCTCTATTATAGTTGGTGATATTGTGGCATCTTCTACATAAGGTTATTAAATTATTTTCGTCCTTATTTTTCTTATTATAATCAATATGATGCACATGTAAATCTTCAGTCGCACCACATAGTTGACAACAATTGTTATCTCTTTTTTTAATTTTATTTTTTAATTTCTTATTAAATCCAAACGAATATTTATGATCCCCATTAATATTAGTAGTAAATTCTTTATTGTTACCATTATTCCTCGAACAATCCAATGAACAAAACACTCTTTCCTGTCCTTTATGTAGATTTCTTCTTGTGTATTCGAATTTCTCACCACAATCCTCACAAATTCTATTTTCTTTATCGCCAATCCACGCAGGATTATTTTCATTTAACCTCTGTTGACTCATATATATGCTTAAACATTCTCTGGAACACACAATTCTTTCACCATAATGTTTAAACTCTTTACCACAAACCAAACAATTCGATGTTGTTCGTGAATCACCCTTCTCTATTGCTTCTAACTGACATTTCTTTGAGCAATATTGTCTGTCTTTTTCCCAAGTCGGTACATTAAATTCTTTTTGACATTTTTTACAAACCAACGTTAATTTACGATTTTCATTGGTTTGTTTTTTATTTTGAATTCGTTTACATGTATAACAAATATCAGTGTTCACATATCTCTTATCAACATGTCCGTGTTTACAAGGTTCGCCAGTAAAATACCATTTTTGACCAATTTTTTTTGCTTCTTCCCTTGTAATTATTTTCATTTTATTGTATTTTATTTAAATCAATAGTAACTACCCCCTTTTGTGTAACTACCCATGAAGCACATTTATTTGCAAAATCTATCGCTTTTTCCATGTTTTTATTTTCCAAATACTTTGCCACCAGTGCAGCCATAAAAGTATCGCCAGCACCACTTAAATCTCTTACTGGATGATCTTCATTAATTGAAATTAGATGCTGTACAATTTTTTTCTTCAAATTTGAATACATTGCACCTTTATCACCAAGAGTAATAATTACATTATTTTCAAACATATGATCTAACCATGCTTGGTTTCTCTGATATTCTTTGTTATTTACTTTGATACAAAATATATTACTACACCAAATACTAATTTCTTTTTTAGTGTCCATAAATACATGATTGTGATTTTCTGTTAAATATTCAATATCGTCTATGTCAAGAAATCCTTTATTATAATCACTAACCACAATTGCATCGTATTTTTTAAAATCAATATCTGCCAGTCGTTCTACAGTAACTTCATCAACTTCATCGTTTTCATCAACCCTGAGTAACATTTGATTGCTGGTTTCATCAACATAACGAGTTTTAGTTATACCACTATCAGTAATAATATCACATTCAACACCCAACGCTAATAAATTAGCATATACATTCATTGCCATACCGCTATTATGATTCTTTTTTGTTGGCTTAAATATAGGAACTGGTGCTTCAGGACTCAGCCTATCACACTTACCGTATTGAAATACATCTTTACAACCATCACCAATTACTAATACTTTTTTCATAATTAAAATTCTTCTCTTAATATCGACATTATTATTGAATTAACCCAAACACCATTCTTTTGTACTTCTTCTCTTTTAATTCCTTCTATTATAAATCCAATTTTTTTATATAATGAAATTGCTCTTATATTTGTTTCCAATACTTCTAATGATATTTTATGTAAATTTAATTTATTAAACAAAATTGGTATAAATATACAATAGCTTGCATATGCAATTCCCATACCTCTATAATCCTTATGTAAATCAGCACCAATGTAAATATTTTTGTTTTTAATTGAATAATTGCTTGTTCTAAAGTATCCTACATTTTCTCCTAAAAATTTAATCATCCAGAACATCGGCTTAGTCTTATTAAACCAATCAATTGTTTGTTTAAGCGTATATTTGTCTGAATCATGTAAATATTCTTCACAACATTCATTTCTAACTTCATTTAAAAAAGATAAATCATCAAATTTTATTTCATTAATTTCAATCATTTACATACATTTTGAATTGGTGTAAATATTTTTGTTTTATTTTTAACATTTGTAGAAGTAAAATCAGTAATATATCCATTAGCATAATAATCAACTATATATTCTATTGAATAATCTTCAATAAAAATTTCATTCTCAATAAAATATCTTGAAAATGCTCTTTGATAATTTGTACCTCTAAAAATAAGATCGGGATATTTTTTACCATAAGTATCAAACCATTCTGAATATTTTATATTAGTTATAAGATTTCTAATTGTATTCTTTGAAATGATACCATTAGATATTTGGCAATGTTTTAAATCATTTTCTCCACCAACTTTTGAACATAAAAAAGTGCCTTCTTTATATATTTGAATTAATTTCATGTCAAAATTATCAATTGCTGGAACATAATCATCTTCAATAAAAATAAAATAATCAAAATCGTTTAAAAATAAATTTGCTGCTTTCAGCCATTGCCCATATGATTGATATTTGTTTTCACAATCAACTATTTTAATTTTATCATTTAAATTAATATCATCATAATATGAATTTACCACATTAGATTTTGGTTTCATTATTGTTATTTGTACTATTGAATTTAAGGTGTTATTCAATATTTTAATATGATTTCTTAAAACTTGTTCATAATATGTTACATTACAAACTGGTTTCACTCTAATTCCATTCCATGTGGCAATAATATAATTAATTTTCATTATTTTTTTGTTACTCTATATATTGAATGTAATGCTCCCGCATCAAATGTATCAATCAAATCAATATTGATATTCAATTTAATTTTTAAATCATTAACTTGTTGTAGTGTATTATATGTTATTTGATAATTATCAACAAAATCATATGCTGTACCTCTTAATTCATATTTATCACCATGAATCATAGAAAATATAATATTTCCGCCTCTTTCTACTATTGGAAGAAGTTTATTTAATATTTTTTCTGTTTCTTCAATAGTGGTATGAGTAAAAACACTAAGTAATAACACAGTTTCACTGATTTCTATTGCTTTTTTTTCTAATTCGCTTTCGGTAAATCCTAATTCTATTCTATTATCATTTCCAAATAATTCTATTGCTTTACTTATACAAGCATTAGTCCAATTACTTTCAAATTTTTCTAAACCAATATAATGAAAAAATTTTAATCTTTTACTTAAAAAATTAGAAACTCTTGCAGACCCACAACCATAATCCAATATTTTCATTTCCTCTTTATATTTCTCACCCATTGCATTAATAAAAGATGCAATACATAATGACGCTTTTGGTTCGGGGTCAGTTCCTACAATTATACCAACATTTTCGTAATTATTCACAATTGGACTATAATATTCTTTACTCCAATTATTTATCCATAAATTATCAGTAAATTTCATTATTATTCTTTATTATAAAATTATTTTACCAACCCTTTTTAATACAATCAACAATATATTCTCTATCTTCTTCAGTAACCCACCAACCAACAGGAATTGATATTAGTTTTGATGTGATTTTATCTAAATTAGGTAGTATTGTTTTATAATCACGAACACAACTATGAATATCGTTTCTTTCATGTACTTGACTAACAACAATCCCACACTGTTTCATATAATCCATAAAATCTTGCTTTTTATCAACAAGCATTGAATATATCCAAAATGATGAATCCATTCTTGAATCTCTCTGTAAAAGAGTAATACCTGCAATATTTTTTAAATTATCATCATAATATTTAGCATTATTCTTGTGAATTTTAATTACATTTTCATCAACCTCTTTTAAATTTTCAATACCTACCGATGCATTAACATCATTCATGTGAAATTTAAATCCCCATTCAGGAATGTCTGCTTCACATCGAAAATCTTTTTTATTAGTTTCTCGATTAATGCCATACCATCTTACTAATTTTGCTCTTCTGTATAAATTTTCATGTGGAAGTACCAACGCACCACCATCCACAGATGTTAAATGTTTAATCGCTTGAAAACTAAAAGTACAAATATTACCATGACTACCCATTGGTTGTCCTTTAAAAGTACTTCCAAACGCATGTGCACAATCTTCAATAACAGATGGTTTAAAACCAAAATTTTGATATGATTTAATTTGAATTTCTTCAACTTTATCCAAATCAACAGGATATCCACCCCAATGAACCAACATTATTGCCTTTGTTATTGGACTTATTTTTCTTGCTAAATCATCCAAATCCATATTTAAATTATTTGAATCAATATCAACCCATTTTATTTTTAAATTATTTGCTAATATTGGAAAATTACTTGCAGTACAAGTTAATGGAGTAGCTAAAACTTCATCACCATCTTTAATACCTTCCCAATGGCTTTCGCTAAAGGCAACACCACCATAAGATTTAACTCCTTTAAATGGCTTTTTTAATAAATGCAATGCCAAATGTTCTGCAGATGTTGCAGAATTTGTTGTTACAACATAGTCATTTTTAAATCTTTCTTTTAATAAACATTCAAATTCTTCGACTTTTTGTCCCTGACCAACATATCCTGAGTCTAATACATCACCAACTGCTTCTCTTGCTAATTTTGACATGTAAACTTTAAATAACAAAATTGTTTTATTCATTTTAATTTATATTAAATATTTAATTATTTTCATATTCCGACATGCATAAAAAATTTTTTTGTTAAATCGAATTTTTTTATGTTTTGCCATTTAACATTTGGTGGAAATTCTTCCCAATTATCCGCCAAAGTAATAAAATCTGTATTATTTGGTATTCTAACCTTATATCCCATTTTATAATAACAATTTGTAAACATTACTTCTGAAAATCCTATTTGAGCATAAGTACCAATTCCCATTCCTTCATCATATGGTAATTTTCCATATTTTGCTTTAACCTTTTCTAATATCTCTTTTTTTGTTGCGCCAAAACCACCAGATACAAATGCAATTGCAGGATTATTTTCTTCATTAATTAATGTTAATGATAAAAATCCAAGATTTTCATTTTCATTGGCAAATTCATCAATAATCATTTTATAATAATTCGGATAAATTATTTTTAAATCATCTTCGATAAAAAGCCAATAATCATAATTATTACCAAATTTATCAAAAGCATAACTATATGCACCCATTGATGCACCAATATTTTCTCTTTCTACTACAAATATTTTTCCAAATTTAGTTTCACTATTATTTAAATTTTCTAAATATTCACAGCATTCTTTAGTTATTGTGTCTGCATGATTATTAACAATAATAATATCCATATTGTCAACACCACATTCAAATGTTAAATCATGCTCAATATTTTTTTTAAAAACAATAAGTGCTTCTGTGGCATTTGCAGGACTTGCAGTAAATTTTCCTCTTCGATTTCCAAAATATGTGCAATATACTTTACAACATTTCATTTATTTTTTATAGTATTACAATAATCAATTATTTTTCGTATTCTTTTATTCTGACTTGGAGTATCATTCCAGTTTCTTGCAAACCATGTATGATATGCAAAATCAACATCATTATGATTTTTTACTACAGTTGTTAAATCATCATCAGAATAGTCATATGCATTTAAATACTGCATTTTATATCCATTTCTTAACAGCCAAAAAAATAATTTATATGTTGGTTCAAAATTATCATAAATAATACCATATGGTGAATATCCTTTAGCAATTGTCCTACTAAATTTTTCATGATATGATCTATTTGAATTAATTATATGATGTGGAATAAATTTATCTAAATCATGATCATATTTCATAGAATTTGCGTTATTATAATTATATGTTTTTCTTAATTCACCAATTTTAATAATCATGAAAAAGGCAATTATTGAAATTGGATTATGAAATCTATGACTAATAACACCGCCATCTGGAACACCAGAACAATGAATATCATTATTAATTTGATAATTTAATAAATCAAGTAATGCATTTTTATTAGTAATGAAACAGTCTTCATCCACATATATTGCCCAATCACAATCGGCAAATAATTTATCCGTCATCATATAATTAAAAAATGGAAATCCATAAAAACGATTTTTTCCATTAACACCAATCATTTCAAATCCAAAATCTTTATAAAATTCTTTAGATATTGAATATAATTCATCACTTAAATAATTTGTTATAAATTTTATTTTCATTATTTTTTTGTATTTATTTTTTCAAATGATTAAATCCAATACTATTAATAATTGTGTTATTGTCTTTATTTAAATATTCTGTATAATAGTTATAATTATTATTATAATACGGATTATTTGTACCATCATTAACACCCTTTGGATGATTTAAATGAAATAAATCTGAATTCAATCTAACTACTCCAATTGTCTTAATTGCTTTAACATAAAAAGCATCATCTTCACCACCCCAACCAATAAATCTTGGGTCATGTCCACCTATTTTATAATAATTATCTGAACTTATCATAACTACTCCACCATTTGACTGACAATTTCTTCTAATTAAATTTAAATCAAAATTGTTAAATGATTTATGATTATTAATAAATTGAACTGTCTGATTTTCATCAAGATTAAATACTGGTTTATTATATGGTAATATTATTTTTCTATCAAGAATATTCAACAAATTATTTATACTTAATAAAATGTTTTTATCTACAACACAATCAGTATCAATAAAAAACACATATTTATTTTTGTTTCCATTATATCCTTCATTTAGTAAATATGACTTACAAAATAATTGTTCAGTTATTTTCAATTTCAAATGTGTACCAATCAAATCTTTAATTTCATTAATATCTGTTTCAGTATTTTGTTCGACAATAATAATATTTGAATCAGGTAGATATTCTTTATAATATTTTACAATAAAAAATAAATTTCTTTTTCTATATTCATCAATATTACTATGCGGAATTACAATATCAATCATGATTGACTATTTTTATTTATCTCACCAAAAGATTCGATACTATTAATTTTATTTTTAAGTTCATTTATTGACATATTTTTATACTTATCTACAAGTAATATATTTTTATCTCGAAACGAATAATACTCATTTTTATTATTTTTAGAATAAACATCTTCATGAAATACATGTACTGCAATATCATTAACATTATATAATAATAAATTCATTTTTTTTATTTTAAAGTCAAAAATATCGTCTTCACCGCCCCAACCATAACAATCTTCATCAAAACCTTTTAATTCTAAATATTTATTCTTTTTCATCATAAAAACACCACCAGATATTACGGGTGCATTATATGTTCTTTCAAGTGTTTTAACCACATTAAAATCATAGTCATTTGACATAAATAATTTACTTTTTTCTTTATTTAAATAATATAATATTTTATATGGATTTATTATATCAAACTTATCTAATAAATCTATTGTAATTCTATAAGTATTCAATTTTAAAAATAAATCAGAATCGCTAAATACAAGATAATCACCTTTTGCTGCTTTTACTCCAATATTATATCCCCAACCTTTATTAAAAACACCATCATTTTTAACAAATATGTGATTTATGTCTTTATATCCTTTAATTGTTGACAACCAATCTACTTTGCTTTTACTATCTTGTTCAACTAAAATAATTTCTGTTTTACCATTTAATAGCCATGATAAATAATCCAATAATTTCATAAGATTAATTTTCCTATCAATATAACTTTCTTTATATGATATTATAATTGATTGCTTTATACTTTCATCAATAATATATTTAAAATTTTTAATAAAATCAATATTACTTATCTCATCTATATTTGATTCAATTTGAACATTAATCGGTATTTTATTTGATATTTTAGTAATTGGTGCTGTACTACCAAATATTCTTAATCTATCTCTTTCATTCATATTTTTATTATTTTTACGTTTTTCAATAAAAGTATATTGCTGATGCCTAAGTTCAATTCTTTTTTTAATTGTATTTTTTGTATAAATACTCTGTCTCTTCATACTTTATAATTTGTTGTATTATAATTAATTTTACCATTAGTTTTTGGACGGTTACTAAAATAAATCGGATATTTCTTTTCTTGAAGTTTTAAATTTAATTCTGGAAAATTATCAATATGTACAACTCTAATATTTTCAATTTTTTTAATTTCATAACCACGTTTTTTCATTTCATTATTTAAATTAAAATCCCAAAATTGTGATTCGTCAACAATCCACGAATTTATCTCTTCAACAACTTTTCTTCTTTGCATATTAACACAAGTTACAATATTTGAATCACCAAACACTATACTTTCAAATTCAATTTTATTTGTAGTCTGCAACACATTATATACTCCATTTCTTTTAAGCATTAACTGACCAATCTTAGGAAATGTATCCATTATATGCACCATATTTGCTAAGAAATGCGGTGTAATTGGTGGACAATCATTATCCCATTGCATTGTATATTCACAATCTTCATCAAGATTATTATAACCTACTTTCGTGCCACCAAAATCTCCAGTATTTTCAGTAAGATAAATTGGTTTGATCTTATAATAACCTTCTTTTTCGAGTGATTTAAGCCATTGACTTGTACCATCAGTTGATGCTTGATCGATTACAATCATCTTATAATCATTATAACCAGCCAAACGATCAATTTCACGAATAGTAAGTGATGTATATTCCAAACGATTAAACGCTCTTATTATAATATTTACTCTTGCCATTAGAAATTATGTTTAGCTCTGATCGCATTTATAGCGTCAATTTCACTGTTATTGTTTGAGGTAATACCAGAATCAAGGTAGTATGCATAAAATTCATTATTAAACACTGCAACACCTTCTCTGCCACTTTTAAGCATTGTCAAATACATATCCCAATCTTGTAACCTTTTAAGATTTTCGTCAAAACCACAGAATAATTCTCTACGTATTAATGACATAGTAGAAATATAATTACCATATTTTAAATTATTTCCATTAAAGGGTATTGTTGGTATCATAAAATTATTTTTTAATGGATGATTGATGGCATTAATTACAATGCCAATATACCCACTATATGCATATGCCTTGTTTGGATTTTTATTTAAAGCATCTAATAATTTTTCAAAATGATTTTTTGGTAAAATAATATCATTGTCACAAAAAAATATAAATGGTTGGGTTGATTTTTTAAACCCATCATTTCTCTTTTTAGGTGCACCACCTAAATCATCATTAATAATAATTTCTTTGGGTTGATTTGCATCAATTAACGGAAGTACGTAATTTTCAAAAAAATCTTTTCTTACTTTATCCTTACTGGTTGGAATTATTACCGATATTGGTAATCCTTCATCATATTCAATAACATTAATCATTTTTCCATTGTTTATTTCTAATTATTCTTGATATGGTTAATTCAGATACATTATATTTTATTGCAAGTTGTTTATATACTTCAGTTTTTAATTGATCATTAAAATTAAATGTACGAATCTCATGAACCTGATTTTTTGTTAATTTAGCATTTATATTGTTTTCACCAATCATATTTAATCCATTCGAATGACCTTCAACTTTTTTAGCAATATTATATAATTTATCTTTATATATTTTAAAATACTTATCTAAATATTGTTGTTCAATTTCATGTAAATTATTTTTGTTAAAAATTTGAATAATTATTGAAAATATAAAATTCTTAGACCCATATTTATTCCATGCACGCTGTAAGTGTATGTTGTCATGTTTATTTTTATTTAATAAATGTATATGATGACTCCATCGATTTTTATAATTAAAAGCACTTCCAATATAAAAACATCCATTTATTATATTTAAAATACGATAAATTGAACGTGGTGCTGCTTCAATGTAAGAAGGAAAATCATTATTTATTCTAAGCACATTACTTATCATGCTTGATATATTATTGGCAATTCGTCTTTATATTTTTCTACGAATTGAAGTCTATTATTTTCCCATTGCTGGTTTGTCATTCCTACTGACTGGTGTAAAATTCTTATGTCTGTTGTAACACCAATATTACATCCAGCCAAATAATTGGGTACACAAAATGCAAGATCATAAAAATGAAAGCCTTTAAATTCTTCGTCCCACGGATGTACAATATTATTACAATCAACTGCCATAAATACACCATCGACCAAAACAACAGGTTTTGTATAACCTTTAATTGGTACTGCATATTCACTTACCCAAACATTTGCTCCGTCTGTATGTTCAACAACACCACACATTTTTGTTCTATCTGCCCACCATTGACCACTTTCATGAAGAAATGTTGTACCAGCAACACCAATAATGTCAAAGTTAGTGCTATTAAATTTACTGAGAAGTAATTTTCCCCAAGTACGAGTTCTGATTGTAATATCATTATGACAAAACACGAAAATTGAATCAGGGTCATTATATTCTTTAATGGCTCTGTTATATACTTCACTAAGGCTAAACTGATTGAAGTTGGTATAGCACACTGTCTGATGTTTAACACCTATTGTGTCATTAATATGCTTAATAAATTTTTGATTTTCTTCCTCTGACAAATGTGAGGAAAAAACTACGACAATATTATTTTTCATTTTTAATTGATTTTTTACTAAATTCAATAAATTTATTCATTTGTAACTCATTATGTTTACTTAAAACATATTGTGTTTTTTCAAGATCATATATAATTTTCTTAATATATGGTGGATATGTATAATATGGTTTCATTTCTTCTAACATTATTGAATTTCTATCACCATATCCGAAATTACGTACTTTTGCTATTTTTTCGAATTCATTTCCGAAAATCCAACTATAAATATATCCATATCTTTCCTCTAAATTTATTTTAACAAACACATATATATTTGAATAATTTTTATCTTGATATTCAATAAGATGTTCGGCTTTTGATTCTTCGCTGCTTTTTACATCAACACCATGTTTAAAGTCAAATCCTTCATCACCATCAATTAATAAACGATGATCAAATACTTCATTAAGCTGAATTTGATATATTATTTCACCTAATACGCCAACTATTTCATAATTTGGACTTAATTGTTTACAAGATGCAAAACTTTTCTTTTGTTCATGACGTTGTTTTGCAATAAATTTAGCAAATTCTAAATAAGGTGATATATTAATTTTTAAAAAATCAGGAACTTCAAATTTTTCCATGCATGCAATTATTAATAACCGCAAACATAATCATTTTTATTTAAATTGTCAAGATATTTTATTTAAACATTAGTAAATATTCCATTTATCAACCAACCATGATAATCACACTTAACTCCAGCATTAGTTATTGAATTGCAAATAATTGACGGATGTAATGTAAATGTCTCAGGATTGTACATATGCGGACCCGTTGAAGTCTTCTCGCATTTCGGACAGCAAATAATTAAACCATGAGATATTAATTTACCATCTTTATTATTTCTGATATAAACAATGCATTCTCCCCCAACCAATTCATCTGGATATGCATCTTGCTTTATAACTGCCTTTATTTCACTCATATTTATTGATTTTTAAAAGCGGTTAATATTGCCTCATAATCTCCTTTAACTTTAGATAATGGAAATGGTATTCTTATAAGAGTGCCATCAGGTATATCAAATTCACTTGCAAAATTACCATTAGCATATAAAATAAAAAAATCATAAAATGAATTTCCATAATATTTTTGACTAAGTTTATCCATTCTACTAAAATCCGAATTCCAATATTCATACTTATCACTTGGATTCATAGGTAAATTAACAAATGGCATAGCACTAATTGTACCGTCACCATTCTTTAAAATTGCATATCTATCATAATCAATATTTGGCATAATTTATTAATGTAAAAGTAATCCATTATTTATAATTGCAGCAATAATTGCCTTCACCTGTCTTTCATCATATGATTTATTTAATCTTTGTTGTTCAGCAGTTAATATTTCTTTAATGTATGATTCTTGTAAATCAGCTTGTTTTGAAGGTAATTTATACATACCAGCATTTGAAAATGAAGAATTTGCATAATAATTGAATGTAACTGCATTCTGCAATGCATCAATAGGTCCTTTCAATGATTGACCACCAATTATTTTTATTTGCAATGTAACTTTAGCCATCATTGGTTGCATACCAAAACCTTCTGGATTCATATCCCAAGTTGTATCAGAATAATCAATTGTATAATTTTCAATTATTATTTTTGTATAAAAGAAATCACCTACTCTTAAAACACATATTGGTTGACGACCAAAAACAGAATTTTTTGCAGTAATATTGTTAACACCAGTCGCATTATCTACACTGTTCCATGATTTTGCAGCACCCTGTCGTTGACACTGATGCAAGAAAGTAAGTCGTTTATGAAAATCTTCTGGTGTTTGACTATGAAATACTGGATAAAAATAATTACCACTAACTGAATCAAAACCATGAAGAATTCCAGTATCAGAAATGCCATTTGCAGTTGTTGCACCCCTTTCATTTAACACGCAAGATTGACTATTTTTTATTTTTTGAAGTTGAACTTTTGCTGCTTCAATTTCTGCTTGTAATTTAATTATATTTTGTTCATCAGTTGGTGATAATTCAGCTTTCTTTGGTGGTTGTGCCTTATCATTTTTTCTAATTTCAATAAAAGCATGTCTTTCCTGTTTAGTTTCTTTTGCTGGAATTCTTGCAATTGTAGCATTAGTATCAGTTGCTTCAACATCACCAGTACTTTCACCAAGAACTAAATCCCAAATAACTTCAATACCATTAGCTACCGAACTTCCAAACATTGTTGCTAATTTTTTCTTTATTAAATTTTGTACAGCTACTGCTCTTCTTTCACCTAATTTTTTATTATAATTGCTACCAGCAACCACATCAGTTTCAATTGTTGGAGTAAATAATTTTGATGCTGCACCATGTATATAAACACTATAATATGGTCTATTATTTTCATCATTAAATATATTAAAAAGTGCATTATTTAATATATTTATACCAAATTGATCAGTAAGTCCTGTTGCAGTATATTGTGAAGGAGTATTTGTATCTAATGCATATTTTTGTGCACCATCAATAAAGCCAAGATCAATAATACCTGTTTTAAAATATGCACCAGCATTTAAACCCCAACTTGTAATATCTGAAGAAGGTAAACCATCGATAATTTCGTATGTATATTTTTTATAAAGATCATCAATAATTGTATTAAGATTATCATTTACTGCTGGTACATCATTTGGAAACACAACATCAATATCTACTGGTTGAATATTATTTGGCTCTGCAGGATTAGTTTTTCCTTTAATTATTTCAATATCATTTGTTAATTTTGCTATTTTAAATTCATAGTTTTCAATTGATACAAATTTATCTATAAATGGCTGACCACCAAATGCAAAAAATTCTGCAATTTCTTTTTGCTTACCAGTTGTATTTGCAAAATTTTTAAGTTGTTGTGGATAATCTATAAGTAATGTAAAACTAAGAGTTGCACCCCTTTCAGAATTCATATAATTATACATTGGTTCATTTCTACCAATAATCGATGTTGGTTCAAATTTAGCTACACCAGTTTCTTGTATTTCAAGATTATATGGCGGAAACCACATAATTCGCCCATTGAACGGACCGACCTCACATGCTGGTATTGGAGAACCATATTCATCATCAATAATACCATATGTACTTTTACTGAGAACTCTAACTGCAAGGTTTTCAATTGAAAACATTAAATTTTTTGGGTCTGGTTTTCCATCCTTATCTAATGTGGGATGAATACGGGGTAATACACTCTTATATAGTACAGAATCTTTATTACCACCATAAACCTGATTACCATTAAATCTAATTGCTTTTGTAAATTTGCCATATTGATCTAATACACTATGCTGACGAATACCTTTACGTCCAGCAAAATCAGGAAGTGCAGTTGAAGGTGCTCTCCATAATGCTGACCCATTAAAACCTACAAGTTTATCACCATCAGTAAATGCTTTTCTTGTAATATCGCCAATCTTACCTTCAGTTGCATTTATTAAATTTCTTGTATACTCCAATAAACCAGTTCTAATTTTAAAACCAGCTTTTAAATTCTGTGACTGAAGATTATTTAAAACTTCAGGTTCTGAAACTCCACGTAATTGGGTTAATTTATCTTCAGTTTCTGGTGTAGTACCATCTCTACCCCAAACAACTTTATTTAATTGATTGTCATTACTAAATTCAGTATTATTATCAATCCAACTATTTATGGATTGATCATCTGAAAATCCTAATAAATCACCAGTTTTTTCCGTACTTTTTGCTAATGTATTTCCAAAATTATTATTAATAAAATCAGCATCTGGTGCATATTCTTGAGTATTTGTTGAAGTACTATCATATGCTACAACCATCTGATTATCCGATTCTACTGCTGCAGAACCTGAAGGATGATTAGTCAAATAAGGATATTCTTTTGCACTATTAAAATTAAAATATGTTTTATTACTAACAATATTACTTCTTGGTTGAATTGGACTTCGTGCAATAACGCTATATTGTGTTAATGTAGTGTCATTTTGTTTATAAATGTTCTGATTAATTGCACTATATAAAAATGTTAACTGTCCAGTACCTGTATTTTTAATAAAATCAGCATTTGTTGGATTTTTAGTAAATGGATAATCTCTATTTGGATAATTATAAATTAAATTATCAATAAAATTCTGAAAACTTGTTTGTTTTTTTACTGTTATACTGAAATTAATATTATTAGTAAAGAGTTTAGTATCTTTTGAACCATCAAATAAATTAGCTAATTTTATCGTAGGAAATGTTTGCTGTGCAAGATGTGAGGCTGAATTCATAGCAAATTGTTTGCCTAACATTACAAGACCAATTTCACTAAGTGGTGTACTATTTCCAGCAAGACTTGCAATTCTGCCAATTGCACTGTTTTTTAAATCAAAACCTTTAAACGGAGCAAGTGCAGAACCGATACTGCTAATAGCATTAACTACCTTTTGTATACTATTCGGATTAAGCGGATATTCAACATCAGGAGTATATAAATTTCTTGATTGTAGTATGTTTCTTAAATTATTAGAATCAACCAATAATCTTGAATTACCACCACTATCATTAACATTAATATTATTATTTGAAGTTGCTCCCGCAAATACAGTTTGTGGTTGTCTTCTGCTATTATTATCTGCCATTAATACTTTTTTAAATAAATACTTGCAATATAAATTTAAAAAAGAATGAATTTGTTATGACAAACTAAAAAGGTATATCAACGTAATTATCTTTATCAGCTTCAAAATAAATTTTAATATTCAGATTTTTTTGTTTTAAACGCTCCCACTCAATGTATATAAATTTGGCATTTGATTCATTTTCACCAAATTCTTCACGATGTATTCTATAATATTCAAACAGATCAACTGTTTTTATTATTGCAATACTATATAACTTAAGGTCTATTGAATTGTCAAAATACGCTTGTAAAGTAAATTCAGGATAAAGATATCCATGTTCAATTGCATAAAGTCTTTTTTCTAACTCGGTAGTATTACCCGATTCTCTTTCAGTTCTTATAGTAAACGTATTACATTTATATACAAATTGTACTCTTGATGCAATACCTTGCAATCCGTGTTCATCTTCTCGAAAATAATCAATGCCTGACTTTACGTCAAGCATTTTTTTTAATTCATCTTTTTCTGATTCAACTTCAATAATATTACCAGCTATTAATCTTGGAATAACAGTATATTCAATACTTCTAATTGCTCTGACACTATCTGTAATTTCTTTTTCTACCTTTTCTTGTAAATCCTTATACATTATCCTCTTCAGCTAATTTTTCAGTTTTTGTTTTTCTCTCAACTAATATACATCCTCTACTAATAGCAATATCAAGATTTTCTTGATCGTTGTCACAACCTTTACCAATTCTTCCTAACGTATTGGCTGCAATTATAAAACTACCTGTGCATGTGAATGGGTCAACTACAAGATTATTAAGTTTTGATGTGTGTCTGATCAATCTCATTGATAAATCATCGGACTTCTGCCATTCATGTAATCTGTTACCAATACGACCATCAGGTGCATTATCTTCCTGTACAGAAAACATTTCACTTGTAATAGATATATCAAGTTCGGGAGAATTGTCACTATATAAGTGCCATATCATTTGATAATTAAGATTATATTTCATTTTGGGTGTAACACCAAGAGTATTTTTATATGTCCAGATTAAAGGATTATCAACCTTAAATTTGGTCTGTTTTAATAATACATTTAAAAATGCTTGAATTTCTTCTGGATATGAACCACTAAATACAAGCATCCTGCCAGATTGTTTGGTTTTCTGAATTGCCAGTGTAAGCCATTTTTCTGTAAACTCACCAATGTTTGAAATGTCTGTTGAATATGGGGGGTCAGTAAAAAGTAAATCAATTGAGTCATCTTCAAAACTGTTAAGAAAATCGTTGGCATCCATTAAACTTACTTCAGGTGCGTCAACCATTATTTTTTTGGCTTGTTCAATATAAATTTCTTTTTTCTTTTCAAGTTGTTTAGTTTTTTTATTCTTTTTTATTTCTCTGAGAGTTTCATTAAGTATTTTTTTACCTGCTCTTAATTCATCTACTGTTTTATCATTGGTTTCATTTTTTATTATTTCAATTGCTTTTTTAGCTTTTTCCAAAGTTTTTTTATCAGTATTTTTATCAACTAATAAAGATGCTTGACTAATTTTAAGCGAACCAATTTTTGTAGCATTTATTATAATTTCTTCACCACTATCATCAATTTTTTTAATATCACTAATTAAGGTATATGAAATACCAGCTTTTTTGGCAAGTTCATCACGGGAATCTCTTGTTACTGTTTTAATATCACCTTTAATTTCCCCTTCTTCTTCATTAGGTGAAAAAATGGTAACCAATTTGGTACGGTCCGCAGATATTTGCGGACCTCTATCAGGTATTTGAGTCTTTATTTCCTTTTGTTTTTCTGTAAACCTTTTTTGTTCAATATCTTTAAGAATATTAGCTAAGTGTCCTCTTTCATAAGAATTAATATTTCTTCTACCAAATTGATTAAGAATTATCCATTCCTTGGCATATTCAATATTTTCAAATTCTTTTTGAATTGTATTAAATGAAATATTATGTTTGGTACATATTTCATATCTGTTATGTCCATCTACAATTGTTTTATTCCAAAGTATAATTGAATCTCTACAACCATCATCAATTATACTTTGTTCAAGAAGTTGATATTCTTCTGAAGATAAAGGATAAATTAATTTTTTTAATTCAAGATTTATTTCGATTATTGCCATATCAATTGAATTTTCGTTTTCTATTGGATTTACATTTTCACTCATGTTAATTGAATTTTAATATTTTTTTAATTAAAATTTTATTTGAGTGGCAAAAATATACATAATAAAATTAATATCCAATTATTTTTAATTTTTTATTAAAAGTCCTTTGAAATCAAGATATTAATTATTATCTTTGAATTATGATTCAAAATTTGAAAAAATTTGGAAATTCTTATCCTGTGTTACAAATTTTGATTAAATTCGCAGAAGTTAAACACAAATGTTGTAATCTTTGTTATCGATTTGCAAAATTGATGAAGAGTTTGAGTGATATTGATTCTCTGTCCGCCTGTGGACAGTCCGCTTGAGTTTTAACGAAAAACTCGTCAAAATTACAAAAAATAAATGACATTTCCAAGAGTTTTTAAGTAAATTAGTATTTATTTTAAAAATAATTTAATTATTAAATGAAATTAAATACAAATAAATTTGCTAAATTATGTAATGTAAGTACTGGTACTATTAGATATTGGGCGAGAAAGAATAAATTAAATTTTGAATATACTAAAGGAGGTCAAAGAAGATTTGATGAATCTGAAGTTATAAATTTTTTAAATAAAAGTAAAAGAAATACTATTTTTGTAATTGAAGATTTAAAACTGTATAATACATCAACTCCTGAATATCATAAAGCATGGAGAAATAATAAAAATAAATGCAGAGCATATTCAAGAAATCGTAATCATAAAAATCTTGAATTATCTGCAATTAAGTGGATGCGAAATTTTTTATATAGAACAGAAAAACAAGGTTTTAATAAAACTAAATTAAATACTATTACTGAATTTGGATATACACCAAAACAATTAATTAATAGAATTGAATATCAATTTAAAAATGGTATGTCATGGAATAACCGTAAAGAATGGCATATAGATCATAAAAAACCAATTTCTAAATTTACTAAAGAAACTTCTCCAAGAATTATTAATATGCTTTGTAATTTACAACCCATATGGGCAACTGAAAATTTATCTAAAAATAATAAATTTTAATTAACATAATAAAGGTCCGCAAATATTTGCGGACCTTTATTATGTTTGATTAACGCTTTGAGTACGTAGTTCTTCCTGATGTATTACAGCAAGTTTATTATTAAATACTTTCTGCATAAATTTTTGACCATCAATATTTAAAGTAATATCATTTGCAAGTTGTATATTCTTATCAGCAAATTGAACTTTCAATGGAGTTTTCAATAATGCAGCTAATTGAGCAAATACATTTCCACCATTTGTATTCATATTTGAAATAGCATTAACTGCATTTTCAACAGCAAGAAAGTCATCTTTACTTCCATGCATAACTGTATTAATTTCTTGAAATGCTGTACCAACTTTTTCAAGTTCAGGAGCATGCTTACTAATTTTATTTAAAGTTGCACTAAATGCAATTAAACCTAAACTGCCAACAGTAAACATTGCCATACCTGCTGCCATTGATGCAATACCACCACCCAACATTAACATATCTTTACCAGAACCTTTAGCAGCAGTAGCTAATTTAGCAAGTCCCATACCCATTAATCCAATACCTGCAGCAGCAGCACCAATACCCACACCAACTAATGCAACTGCACCACCAAATGCAAGTAATCCAACTGATGCTACTGTTGATGCACCACCAAATACCATTATAGCAGCAGCAGCAGCAGCACCACCAATAACAAACCAACCAAGGGATTTAACAACACTTGATAAAGTTTTTGCTTGTTCAGGAGTTAATTTACTCATTGCATTTGCCAATAATGAAATGCCTGTAGCTGCAGCACCTATACCAGCACCTACACCTAATGCAGCAGCACCAAGTCCAGCACCTATACCAGCACCAGCTTTTCCAAGACCTGTCATTTTAGCACCTTGACCTTCCAATAATCTTTTACCAGCAAGACCACTCATACCTTTTGTACCTGTTCTTGCTGCAATAGTTTCAGTTTCTCTTGCTGCAGTTTTACCAAATCCACCACCTAAACCACCGCCCATTGCACGATCTACTCTACCCTTTATGAAATTTTCAGCAGCACGATTAAGTCCCATTGAAATACCTTTCCATATACCAGCAGCAGTAAGAAGAATTCCAGCAGCACCTGCCATTCCACCCCAGCCTTTCATAGCAAGGTCTGCAAGTGGTTTAAGTGTAATATTTAATACTTTATTAATTGTATTTAATAAAGGTAATAATGATGCTTTTAATATTTCTATTGTTGCTTTAAATGTTTGATCAAATGTCATTGCTTGTTCTGCACGATCTTTAAGAGTTTTTTGTTCTTGTTCAAATGATTTTGCTTGTGTTATAGTTAAACTACTAATATCTTTCATACTACCAGCAAGTTCAACCTGAAATTTACCTGATTTTGCATTAAAAATAGCAGCACCTTGTACAAGTTCTTTTTCACGATCACTTAAACCAGTACCTGCTAATTCTTTATTCATTTTATCAAGATCAGCACGTCTTTGTGTTATTTTAATCATTTCTTCATTTGAAATACCTAAAGATTTTGCAACACTTTCAAGTCTTTGACGATCTGCAGGACTAATAAACTTTTCAAATACACCTTCACTATTTTTCTTAAATGTAACTAAACCTCTGGTCATTTCAGAAATTTTTGTAGTAAGTTTTTCAGGTTCATTACGAGCCAAATACATCCATTCAAATGGGTCAGTTTTTGCAAATTCTCCACCCATTACTTGCAAATTTGCAGCAAGATCAATTGCTTTTTCCAATCCTTTTGCAGCATCGGCTGCACTAAGTGCATCTTGCATACTAACTTGCATTTTTTCGGCATCCATTGCCATTTTAGCCATACCTTTAACACCAGCAGTAAAACTATATGTATTTAATTTCTTGAAATTATCGGATATATTTTTTAATACTTTGGTTGTATTAACACCCATTCTTTCACTGGTATCAACAACACCCTGAACATAATCCATGCTTCTTTTAGCATCAAGACCCATAAATTCAAATTGTGCTCCAAGTTTTGTTGCTTGTTCAACACCCAAACCAGTACCTTTACCAATTAAGATAATATCTTCAACCATACTTGCAGTCATTGCACGTGCCCTGCCAGTTTCATCAGCAAAACCTTGTTGAATTAATTGTATATCAGAAAGAGTTCCACCAAGTCTTGCAGCAAATTTTGCTGAATCTTCAAAAGAAGTTCGCATTGCTGTAGCCTTTGCGCCAGACATTCCAAGACTAAGAATAGTACTTTTAATTGTTTTATCTTGTTCTTGTAAATATTTCCAACCTTCTTTTATTGCATTACCTACGCCTTTTGCAAGTCCAACAATTGCTTCTCTACTTTTTCTTTCCTTATCTAATTGGTCATTAATTTTTTTCTGATTTGCAATTTCTTTTTCTTGTTCAGTAACCAGTTCTTTTAAATAATTTTTTTGTTCATTACTTAATTTAGCCGAATTGGATAATAATTCATTGATAATCTTTTGTCTTTCAGAAATAAGAGACTGATTTTGACTTCTTTGACTATCTAAACCATTAAGTTCCTTTACTAATTCAAGTGTTGATTTGTATTCTTCAACTGTTTTATTTTTTATTGCCATGAAATGTTAATATAGATATAAATACAAAAGACCGAGTTTTTTATTATCTCGATCTTCTATTATTTTTTCTTTGTGCTTCTTCTTGCAATTTTTCAATTTCTTCATTTTCTTTTTCCAGTAAATGCAAAAAATGTCGTCTACGATATACTGGAAGATTTTCGATATAATCTGCCTGAAACTTAGCGTGTTTGGTCAATATATATATCTCTTCATTAACCATTTTTTTATATTCACCCGCTAAGTGCTTGGGAAAAAAAAATCTATGCCCACAGATAAATTAGCTCTAAATTTATATCCATCTTTAGCCATAAATTCATATGCCATATCAACATCAGGACTTACAGTCAATATTTTTTTACGAATAGTATATGCATCCAATGCTGGCATTGCATCAACAAATTTATCAATATATGATCTATCAGTTTTATCATCAATAGAAATAATATGTGATTTTAATTTCATTGTACTATATTCACTAAATTCTTGACCATATGCTTCTTTAATTGCTTCTGCTTTTCTTTGAAGTATATTATCTTCACCAGAAGTAAGTAATCTGATTGTAATTTTTTTCTTACGCATTGGTAATTCAACACTAAAATGACCAAATTCATCTGGTTCTTCAGCAACTTCTTTATATTGAAGTTTTAATAAATCTATTTTAGTTGTAAAAGGAATACCAGTCCTTGGGTCAGATACTTGTACTGTATAATCTGCACCATAACTTGAAGTACGTAAAAACAAGATGATTGCATTTCTATCACCTTCAAGAAGGTCTTCAACAACAATACCTTGTGTTTTAATTTTTCGTTTTAGTAACATATTAATTACATTTCCACTATCAATTAATGAGGGTGTTGTTAACAGGTCTTCATCTCTTGAAGTCATGTATTCAACATTAACTTCTGATATACCATGTGAATAGAATTTACCTTTTGATGGAAATTTAACAATTTCATAAGATGTCATCAGATCAGGGTCTGTTTCTTTAGACATTGTTTTTTCAAATTCCTGTTGATTGAAATTTGTTCTTGGTGTCTGAGTTGGGATAGATGTACCAACGGCAGGTTTGTTTTCATTAACAATACCATGTTGTTTTTTGTATTTTTCTAATGATGCAGCAATACTTTCTTTTGAAGGTGTATTCTTTTCTAATTCGTTTTCCATAAAATTATAAATTTTTATACTTTATTATTGTTTTCGATAAATACTGCAAAAAAAATTTTTGAATTAATTCAAGATTTTTAAATAAAAACCGTATTTGCATATGTAGTTAATAATTATTTAAATAAATAATGTTATATAAAGCAATACATTAAGTTAAAAATGAGTAGAGACAAATGGAAGTAAAAATTTTAGTAATATATGTCGGTATAGCAGGTGTCAGAAGTGAAGATATTGACAGTTATGTGCGAAAAGTAACTGAAAGGATTATGCCAACAACTTTTGAAGGTGAAATTATTATTCTTCCAACACAAATGTTAGAAGCACCCGATACAAGAATAGAATGTATTAATCCTGTTTATATTACAGATACTGAATTAATTATCAAACATACTGAATTAATAAAAAAATTACAAGAAGAGTTACAAATTCAACTTAAATTATTAAAAGAAAAAAACAATGAGTAAAAAATTAATGATAGGAATTGATGTTGATGAAGTCCTAAGAGCAAAATGGTTTCAATTTGATAAACATTACATAGAAGAATTTGGTGAAGAAGGAACACCTAAAGGAAATCCATATGTATATGATTATTTCAATGCATATAAATTTGAAGACACTGTTGAAGTTGAAAAAGAATTAAAAGAACCTGAAGATATACCACAAGATATTAATCCACTGGATTATCAAGTGGATAAAAAACTTGGTGAACCACCCGCAGATATCTTTTTATTTAAAGCACCTGTTAAAACTAAATTAACCTCAAAAGAAGTTTATAATCGTTTTGTTAATCAGGATTTTCTTTTTGAAATATTTGCTGCTGCACCAATGATGTACAGAAATATGGATGTATATGTAAATAAATTTCTTGAACAGTATCAGAATTTTACAAATTTTACTGTAATATCTATTGAAAATAAATTTACAATACCACCAACACTTTTTTTCCTAAGTAAAATATCAATGAGATTCAAAAATTATCATTTTGTTGACAAAGCAATTGATGTATGGAATCATGTGGATGTATTAATAACAACCAATCCTGAAATTCTTAAAGGGGGTGCTCCTTGGGGCAAAAAATTAATTAAAATAACAAGACCTTATAATGAAAACATAAAAGTAGGGTCAATTGAAGTAAAACAAGTTGCCGATTTAATTGACAACAAAAAATTCGAAAAAATAATTAAATATAAAAAATAAGTAAAATGAGTGAAGAATTATTAGTTAACGAAGCACAAAAAGCTGAATTAGAAAAAATAGAAAAGATTAAAGTATCTTTAGCTAAGATTACAAACAAAAAATCAAAATTTTTGTTTTGTGTACCAGAATCACAAACTCCTACTGCATCAGTATATGAAATTTATTTTCATGCTACTGTTGTAAAAAATATGGGATATGAAGTAATTGTTCTTGTAGAAAAAGGTGACTATGTTGTACCTACATGGATTGAAAAAGAACTTACCAATCATAAACACATATCAATGGCAGACCCAAAACTTACTGTCGGTCCTGAAGACGTAATGGTTATTCCTGACATTTATTCAAACGTTATGGAACAAACCAAAAACTTACCTTGTGTAAGAATTGGCTTATTACAATCGGCTGATTATATGACCAGTGCATTAATACCGGGTACTGATTGGACTGCTTTTAATATTCATGATGTCATCACTACATCACAAACACTTAAAGAATGGCTTGAAACTTTCTATGGTAAGGGCAAATATAATATTAAGACATATAATATTGGTATACCTGATTATTTTGAAAAAACTGATTTTCCTCAAAAGCCAATAATTTCTATTATGGGAAGAAATGCAAATGAGATCAGTAAACTTGTAAAATTGTTTTTTGCTAAATATCCTCAATATTCTTGGGTAACTTTTGACCCTATGTTAACAAAAAGCAAACCACCACAAGCAATGCGTAGAGTTGATTTTGCAAAAAGACTTCAAGGTAATTTTGCAGCAGTATGGATTGACAGAATTTCATCATTTGGTACTTTTCCACTTGAATGTATGAAAGCTGGTGTTATTCCAATTTGCTTAAAACCAGATATTATGCCAGAATACATGCTTGAAAGAGATGAAAATGGTGTTGCAACAAAAGTTGTTGAAGGTGCTGGAGTATGGACAGAAAATTTCTATGATATTCCAGTATTAATTGGTGAAGTACTTGTTAAATTTCTTGATGATGCAATTACTCCTGAATTATATGAAACAATGAGTAATGTTGCAAATAAATACAGTCAGGAAGCAAGTGAAAAGAGATTGGTTGAAATTTACACCGATGTTCTTAACCAGAGAGTTGCACTTCTAAGCGCAGCAATCAATCCTCCACAGCCAGTAGTGCCAACAATACCATATGAAACACCAACACAGACTGTTGATATATTATTACCACCAGTAACTGAAGAACAAAACTAATTTTAAAATAAAAAATTTATACAATGAATATAACAGTAATAATTCCAGTACATGAATTTAACATGAAAGTTTCAGACTTGTTAGACAAGGCAATCGATTCAGTACTTAAACAAGAAAAAATTGAAGAAAAACCACAGGTTATTGTGGTATATGGTGATGCAGCATCGTCTGACATGTTGGACTATGAACACAAATTTAAAGATAATCCAAATATAACATTTAGATTTAATACTGGTAAAACAGATTATCAATCACAAGTTAATTTTGGGGTTAGTTTAATAACTACCGATTATTTCTCGGTACTTGAATTTGATGATGAATACGGCTTGACATATTTTAAAAATGCTGAGATATACACCAAAGCATATCCTGAAATTGATGTGTTTCTCACCATGATGATCGAAGTCAATGAAAAGAATGAAGGTATTAAGATTACAAATGAAACCGTTTGGGCACAACAGTTTGTTGGTGAGAATGGTGAAATGGGTTATCTGAATTCAAAATCACTTCAGCAATACACTGACTTTAAATTAAGTGGTGCAGTAATAAAGAAATCAGAATTTTTGAACCTTGGTGGATATAAATCAAACATTAAGTTAACCTTTATGTATGAGTTCTTACTTAGAGCATTAAATAATGCAAGTAAGATATTCTCAATACCAAAAATTGGTTACAAACATCTTGCAACCAGAGAAGGTAGTTTGTTTGATACTTATTTAAAAACAATGCCAATTAATGAAAGAAAATTTTGGTTTGAAACAGCAAATAAAGAAGCAAACATAATGAATGACAGATCAATTGATATGTCAAGACTTCAAAAATAATCTGATTTTATTAACTTATAAGTAAATGAAGAAGAAAATCGATGAAGAGATTAGTGCGCCATATTTTGCAGAAAGGGAAGAACAAGCAGTTATAGATTATATCAATGCTACTACGGCAGAAGAAAAAAATAAAATTTATAATGAAATTTTATTAGTGCCGTTTCGTAAAATGATAGAATCAATATTAAGAAAATATCCAATACATATTGGTAATTATGATATTGTTGAGGTTGAATCAAATGCTCGAAGTCACCTGATTGAACACATGATTAAATTTGACCCTGACAGAATTACTAAGTCTGGTAATAAAACCAAAGCATATAGTTATTGTCAGACAATAATTCGAAATTATTACAAAGATCATAGCAAAAAAAGCTATATTGAAAAGAAAACTAATCTGTCTTTTGACGATCATATTGATGAAATTAATGAAAATATTGAATATTCATATGAACTTGAAATGGAAACTCATCATCAATTTGAACAGTTAATCAATACAGTGGTTGCTAAAATAGAAGAAAAAATTAATCCACCAAACGATGTGTTAATGAAGAGAAATGAGGTTATTGTTGGTGATGCAATAGTAAATGTGTTGAAAAACTGGCATGTATTATTCATGGAAGACACACCAGAAGGTAAATATAATAAAAGAGTAACAAACAAATTTGCAAAAAATAAAATTTTATTATTTTTAAAAGAACAAACTGGTTTATCAACAAAAGAAATACGTATTGGAATAAAACCATTTAAAGAAATTTATTTTATTGAAAAAATGGACTATCTCGATGATTAAAGTATATTAAAACAAAATTGATATGGAATTATAAATATTTTAATTATAAATCCCAAATAACCTGTATTTATATGTACTAAAACTATAAAGCCATGCCAAGACCAATCAGACGCAGATTACAATTTGATGAAGATAGCGTGAATAAACTACTTCAAGAAATATATGATGAAAGTCATAACATAAAAGCTAAAATTACCAGACTTTTTACTAAATGGGAATTAAAAGTAAAAGAAGGCGGAGAAATTGCTGCAATCGGTGATCAAATAGTTAAACTTATTGCTGCTGAAGCTAAGAACCAAGATCAAAAGATTATGTTATTGAAATACTTAAAAGAAGTTGTTTTCGATAATTATGTAAAAGCTGGAAATAGTCCAAATAATACTGCCAATAGTTCAAAATCTTCTGAAGAATCTGGTGATATATCAGCAGAAAGAAGACTTGAATTATTAAATATGGTTCAAGAACATTTTGTAAAGAAAGAAGCTGAAAAGCAAAAAGAAAATGAATAAGAATGAGCTTAAGTGACGACAAAAGAAATATTTTTACGACCATTGGTTCATATACTTCGGTAATAGAAGCAACAAAAATGCCTAATACTACTGATCTATTTCCTTCAATTAATAATAAAAAAGATATTGTACCGTTTTTACTCGACATACTAAAAACAGTTGCTGGCACTGATGCCTTACAAGGATTAACGGGTGAGTTATTTACTAATTTTATTGATAAAATTGAACCACAATTGAAAGTAGCATTAAAAAATCAAGTAGCACAATATAATGCAAGCCAAAATCTTCCTAATTATTTTCTCAGTACTGGAACTGGTGTTAGAGTTAAAGCAAAAGATATTGATATTAGTGGCAAACTTAAAACTAATCCACAATCTGTAGGTGGAGAATTATTATATGATAATTCAGCACCTAATTTTGATAGTAGTGCATATAATGCAATTGTAAATGGAAATGCAACATTTGGTAATTTAAATATGAAATATCTGGCATCAACTGATGAATTGGTTTTTAATCAAAATGGTGGTGTTTCAACAATCGGTGGTTGGGCAAATGATTATATTGACGGTCTTAAAATTATTAATAAAAAAGAATTCATAAGCAATGTTATGAATAAAATGTATGGCACAATTACTAAAAGTCAGGGCAAAACAGTTAATGATGCTTATCAAGAATTAGTTGTTGATCAACTTATATTACAATTAGTTAATGATGATGATAGTTTTGAAATTTCGGCTGAAGATAACGCTGCCTTACTTAGACGTGCTGAAGAAATAATAAATGGTACTGTAAATTATGATATGGGTTGTGGAGTAATGAGTGCAAATTTACCTTTAAGTGGATTAACCAATTTAATTAATAATATATCAGGTACAACTGGTCAAGCGACTGACCCAAATTATGTCGGAAATCAAATAAACAATACAATTGATCAAAGCGTACAAAATAAAGAAGTTGCTGATGCTAATAAACAAACCGTTAAAGACGGATTTTTTCAAAGATTAATTAATTTAATTACTCAGACATTAGCACAAGCATTAAGTGCAACACCACAAATACGTGCATTACTTGCAATTATAAGTGCATTTCAAAATCAAGGTATTACTAAAATTGGTAATGCAAAAGATGATCTTGTAAAATTCAAAACACTTTTAAAATGTATTGTTAATATGGCAATGCGATTAATAAATGAATTTATATTTAATTTAATTAAAAAGTTTTTGGTAATACTTTTAAAACCATTGATATTAAAAATAATAAAAGAAAAAATAACGCAATATAGTGCGATCATCAAAAGTTTAATACCTTTAAAAATATAATTATATGGCAATTGATTTTACTAATTCTAATGCAATTATTGGCGCATTTAACAAAATATTAAATCTATCAAGTATTGGCGGTCCACCTACCGTGCCAACACCTTTAATTCTTATTGGTGTAAAATCACGTTCAGGATTGTCACCAACTAAAATTGCTTCACGTATTATTGCAAGAAAAAGTGAAGCAGGATTGCCAGTTGGTGTCTTACCATCTGGTGGTATTTCCCCAGATGAAATAATGGAAAGAATTAGAATTGAAGAAATCATCAAAGCATTTCAACAAGATGCTGTGATTACTGTGGCAATCCCACCCGGGATTACGCTGACGGCTGCTGGTATATCACCTACAGGACCGGTTACAGTATTTGGTTCAACAATAAGATTTGTAAGTGGTTATGGAGTTATACAATAATGGAAGATTTAAGCAAATATACACCAATTGAATTAAATAAATTATTTAATGATATCAAATTAAAACATGATACATTAAAACAAGAGATTATTGATCATACTTTTGAAGCTGATGAACTTGAAAAAACGATTAATAATAAATTATTACTTTTAGATGAAGCAGAAAAAATTTATATTGCATTAATTGAAGAAATAAGCAAAAGATAATGTCATTTGATAAACCTATAGTACAAACAAGTAATCCTTTTAAAAAGGTAGGCACTTACCAAGTCACCAGAACGATTTATTATGGCGAAGTAATATCTATTACCGATAATACTGATGGTGGCAGAATTCAAGTTAAAATACCTGATTTGGATAATAAAACTGCAAATACTGATTTGCCATATTGTTATCCTATGTTGCCAAAATTCTTTCATTTACTTCCACAAGTAGGTGAAATGGTTAGAGTTTTTATTGAAGACATAAAATATCCTGAAAGAAGTAGATATTGGATGGGCAGCATTATATCACAGCCACAAAAAATTGGTTTTGATACAATTTACACGGCATTATCAACAACAAATATGGGATTAACAATACCAGAACCAGCACCTTCAACATTACCAGATGCAAAAGGAGTGTTTCCATTATCTACAGATGTTGCAATAATTGGTAAAGTTAATACTGATGTTATCTTACGTACCAATGAAGTGCATATAAGAGCAGGTAAACATGAAAATGGTAATGTATTAAAATTAAACACTAAAAATCCAGCATCAGTTAATCTTGTTTTTGAACAACAGAAGGGAAATGCTAATTTTTATAGTAATACAGTTGTGTTTAGCGACAAGATTGCTCTTATATCACATACTGGAAAACCACAATTTAAAGCAGCAGAATTAACAGCAGACGATAGAACAAGAATATTTACTGAAGGACATCCAATTGCCAGAGGCGATGTATTAATTGAAGCACTAAACATATTGAGAAATGCAATTATTAATCACATTCATGGTTATTCAAATCTACCTGCAGACAAAAATGCACTTATAAAAGATTTAGAAAATATTAATTTCGATAATATTTTACAAAAAAACATTGTGATTAATTAATTTTTAAGTACTTTTGCTTTTTATGGAAAAAATACCCAATGAATTATTTACAGCATTTAATGATGTGACGTTTTATGACGAACCACATAAATATTTTATTAATAATAAAGAACTAATTTCAGTAACTACATTAATTCACAAATATCAAGAAGAATTCGATGAAAAATTCTGGTCAGAATTTAAAGGAGCACAACACAAGATCAGTCCAGTTGAAATAGTCAGGGCATGGAAATTTATAAACAGAAAAGGCACAATCAGAGGTTCTGCAATACATGATTATGCTGAAAATTTGTTTCAAAATAAAAAATATGAATATCCTAAACAATTAATATTAAACGAATTTGGCTTTGACCCTGTTCAACATACTTATGATATTTGTAAAAAGCATGTTGATAATTTCTATAATACAGTTCAGGGTGTATTAATACCAATTAAAACGGAAATGGTTGTATATGATTGTGAAACATTAATTGGTGGGATGCTTGATATATTATTTTGGAATAAAAAATCACAACAATTTGAAATTTGGGACTGGAAAACTAACAAAAATTTTACAAAAACTGAACCTAAAAGACATTTGCTTAATGATTTGTTTATGCTGGAAGATTGTGACTTAGAATTATATTCATTACAATTGGAAATGTATAAGCAGATTATTGAAAAGAATGTACCAATCAAACTTGGTCAATCACATATTGTTTGGTTTTCACATAATAATGAAAAATTTGAAGTGATGAAGACTCTGGATAGAGAATATTACGTTAAACTTATCCTCAATAACAGACTTCTTGAATTAGCTGCATGAAATTTTCTGAAAAATTCATGCAAGTATAAAAGATAAAATAATAGCTGTTATGATATAAGGACCTCATATAACGTATAAAATATTATATGTTATATCCAGCCAAAACTCATTAAAAAAGATAGTTTTGGCTGGATATAAATAATAAAAAAAGCCACAACTAAGTGGCTTTTGAATTTCTTTTTGTAACTCTTACATATTAAGAATACATCTCCAAGGCTGTATCGTAAGTTGAATTGTTGTTAAACCATCTTCTTCATAACTGTTTTCACCAAAATCAATTGCTGTAACCATACATTGTTCTAAAGTCCATTTTTCAACTTCAACACCAGTTGGGTCAACTGCTTTTAATAGAATATTTTTCTTGTAACCTGCTGCGTAACCCATACGACCAGTCAAAGATTCTGCATGTAAACGAACCCACTCCATTAATTGTTGTGATGTAGATGGTCCTATTGGGTCAAGGAATGTCAATTGCATTTCTTCCCAATTATATCTACCAGCAACATAGTTCTGTTCGTTCATGAACTGAATTTGTACTGAGTTAATTTTCATTGAAGGTCTTTTGAACTTTTGAATTTTCCAGACTTCAATGCCCAATTCATCTGCAAATTCTGCAAAGAATCTATTAATTCTCTTGGGTTCATATTGAAACGGGATTCCCCTTATCATTTCTGCCATATTTCTGCATATTTAAATTATAATACTTATTTTTCTAATAAATACTATAATGTTTGAAAACAATTCACAAAAAATAATTCTTATCTTGGCATTTGACCAGTTCTATGAAAATGTCTTAACTCTGCATTACTTAAACTTGCTAAAGTTTTCGCTTTTGGTGGTTCAGGAGCTAATGCTTTTAATTCATTTAAAATTTGGTCATTCACCATATCAGCAACTATTTGTGCACCTTCTTCAATTTGTTTTTCAGTAAGAAAATATTCAATAGCTGGGGTTTCAAGTTCTTTTTTCAATTCTTCTGCAGCATCAATACTTAACTGTTCACCACTTATTTCTGTCTGAAGTACTTTTTCTATTTCAGTTTGTGCATCAACATTATGATATTGTTCAAGAACTTCAGCAATTTTTTCACCTTCAATATGAGGTTCAATTTTTATTTCTTCTTCCACAACCTCACTGGTAAACTCTGGAAATTCTTCAACAAATTCTTTTACTTCATTATTAAGCTCAGAAGTAGATTCTGGTTCTGAAGTTGCAAGTGTTTCTTCTACGGGTTTTACTGGTTTTTCTGCAGTAAGATTTAAATCTGCAATTATTGGTTCAGATGTTACTGATTTTTCTTCTACGGGTTTCTCAACTTGTATTGGTTTAGAATATACCCTTTTAGTTTTTTTATTACTCATTTTTATAAAAAATTATAATATTATTTTATCATAAATACTCAAACATAAAAAAAAAGACCCACAATGTTGTAGGTCTCTTTATTTAAAGTTATTATTTATTATGCTCCAACGTCAGCGAATGATGCACCAGAAGGTGTAATTGTAAATGTAATTCCAATGAATTCAACAGCACGTGTTGGTTTCAAGAATAATTCACCATATAATTCATTTCTGTCGTTAGTTTCAGTTGTGTTATTGCTATTATCCATCTTGATTCTATAATCATTCAAACCTCTTTCTCTCTTAATTGTATCAAGTACTGGAGTAGCTTTTGTTATAAATTGGTCAATTGTTGTTTGATCATCTTGTTCGAATACAAGTCTGATTGCAATATTTGCAATAAGAACTTTGATTTGAAGTAATAATCTACGAACATTAATTCTATCAAGAGCACTTTCTTTAACTTGTAATGTCTTCTGTCCAAAGATTGCTGTGCCAGCATCTGCAAAATCAGCCATTGGGTTAATTCTACCTTTATATAATACATCACGAGCATCCTGTGATAATTTAAATTTTGATTTTCTTGCATCAGTTACACCCCTTTGTAAACCAGCAGGTGCAAACCAAGGGAATTTTGTATTATCAGTAAATGCCATTGCTTTAACTACTTCACCTGTAGGTGGAATATAAACATTGACATTATTCTGAGTATCCCTGATTTGAATCCAAGGGAAGTATGTGCATGAATAACTACTATCAATGCCAGTATTATCAAGTAAATCAACAACATCTGTTGCAAATTGAACATCTTGTTTTTGTTGACCAACAACTGGTGAAGTTCCAATATCAGGAGCATCAATTACATATAATGTATCTGTTCTTTGTTGTTCAACCATTTCAATTGTATCTTGAACCATAATTGTGTTATTTGACCAATCAATACCCGGAGTTGAAAATAAGTTAATCGTAACTTCTTCAGGATTTGAAAATGTGTCAATTGCTGTTTCCCATGCTTGAAAGTCATTTATTGCAGTTGCATTAGGTGCAACACCGTCATAAATACCGCCCTGACGATATAAGTCGCCATATGAACGATAACCTCTGTTAACATCCCAACCATCAAAACCGCCAGCAGGAACAAGAGTGAATTTTCTTGAATTTATATCAAAATAAGGATTTGTATTATCTACAACATCATTAGCTGTCTGGAATTTACCAGCACCAACTTCGAATGTACCAAGATTAATAGTTCCTTCAGTATAACCAGTACCAGTTGCACCAGAATCCATATGGAAACCTTTAGTTTTTACAAAGCCACCACTTAAGCTACTTTGACCATTAAAATTAAAGAAGTTTTGATTAATACCAGTACCTATAACGTTTGCTGTATTATAACCATTTTCTGATATTCCCAAATATACTTTTCTAAATTTATCTGTTTGTGTATAACCTGTTTTGTAAATAATTATTGGTGTTTTACCAACAGTAGTACCATCGCTTGTTGCAGATAAAGCATAATTATTAAATTCGTAGCCTTCAAAACCAGCAGGGAATAAATCAGGAGCAATATTGTCTGCAAGTTCAAGCATAACATAATTACTTTGAATATCATACTCACCATCAGCAGTACCAATACGCTGTGCTATATAGTTTGTTAAACCTTGAATTAATGAACATCTCGTATATGATTCCAATACAATTGGATTTGCATCAGTATCATTAAAATCACGAATAACAATATCAAATTCAAGAGAAATTGGATTAATGTTTTGAATACTAATTTTAACTTCTTGGTTTGCTGCATTACCATCAGAAATACTAATGAATTTGAACAATCTGTCAATTTCACTACCTTTTAATTGTGATACAACCCAAGGAGTTTCAGGTGTCTGGAATTGAGTCTTATAGTTTTTATAAAAATTAGACCTTAATTTAATTACAACATCATTTATGCCATAACCATATGGTGCAATACCAGAAATACCATAACTTGTTAATCCTGTTGGATATGTAGCACCTGCAGAATCCAAATATTTAATTAAATCAGGATATACCGCTTCTGTCCATATCTTTGTGTTTTTATCTTTTGGCAAAGAACCAATTACATTTGGTAAGAAACTACTTGCATCTGGATTTAATGTTGCAGTATATGTTGTACCGCCAGACACTAATATAGTAAATTGACCAAATAAATCACCACTATCAAGATTAGTACTATTTGCAGGTATTGAAAGTATACTTGTTTGGAATGCAGTAGTTGCTGGCAGATTTACATGATCAGTAACATCGCCTCTACTTCTAATTACAGCAAGTACCATCTTTTCATATGCAGTATATGAAGTACCTGAGAATAATGTTCTGGTAAAATAAGTAGTCCCACTACCAATACTACCATTAAATGTGGTTACTGTCCAAGTATATGAGTATCCGCTAAAAGCAGTACTACTATATTTATGTAAACCTAAGAATGTAGTACCAGTTTGACCACTTACACTTATCATAACACCTAAATATTGGAAGTTAGTAAATGTAGAGTTACCAGTTGTTACGCTTTCAATACCTACAGTTACGGGGTCAACACCTGCATTTAATGTAAGTGTCCATCCTGTACCAGCATCATATCCAGATAATCCCAATACTCTTGTTACATACAATTGATTAGTTTCATCCAAATAAGCATTTGCCACATATGGTAATTGATATTTAAGACCTTTATTTCCAAGTGGAAATCTTTCAGTGCTTTGTACGCCGAACCTTGTTGAAAATTGAGTTTTATCTTGAATGAAAACAGGTTCAAATGCAGGTCCTTTTAGCGTTTCACCTACTAAGCCTAATGTGGTGATACCTACGTTACGTGTCACAAATGTGAGATCACGTTCTTTAAATTTTACTCCCGGAGAGGTAAATACAAAATCTGCCATGTTTATTAATTATTAATGTTTTTATTATTATTTTCTAATATAAGCTCTGTGTTACTTTTCAAATAAATACTAAAAAAATATGCAAAAGGTATTTAAGATTGATTATTATCACACTGTTGTTCTTGCTCATAAAATCAAATCTTTAAGTTTTTTATCTTTTTTGGATTAGATTTTCAAATTTTTCTTTTTTTTTAGGTTAAATTTTCTAAAATTTCTCGAAAAAAAAATTCATTTTTTTTTCGAGAAATTTTTACTACATATAAGAAATTCTTTACTTTAGTATTTATTTGAAACATTATTGTATGAATAAATCACAACGTATTTTTTTAAACAACAATGCTGCAATTGCAGATAGTCATATAACTGTTAAACTTGATCAGGATGTTGATACACTTGAATTTCTTTCTATGAGTCTTAGCACTAAAGATGTATATCAAGATTTTAATGCAGATTATGGAGTTTTAATAGGAAGAGTTCTTGCCAATGGTGGTATTGGCATACCAAATGCTAAAATAAGTATTTTTATTCCATTAACAGATGAAGATGCTAATAACAGTGAAATTAGTAGCATTTATCCATATATAAATCCAACCGACAAAAATAACGAAGGCAAGAGATATAATTTATTGCCACGTGTTTCTCAAGTTAATTCATTTGGCATTTCATCTCCTAAACAACCCTTTGGCTCATTTCCTATTAAACCCGAACTTGTAACTAATCTTGAATTTCTCAATGTTTATAAAAAATATTATAAATATACTGCACTAACTAATGGTTCTGGTGATTATATGATTTTTGGAGTACCAATAGGAACACAAACAGTTCATTTAAGTGTCGATATAACTGATATTGGTAAATTTAGTATGACACCTGCTTCTATGGTAACAAATTTAGGGTATTCACCAAATTTATTTACTGATAACGGTTCTAAAATAAAACTAAGTACCGATTTGAATGACTTACCAAATATTGAAACACAAGAAATTAGTGTAGATATTGTACCTTTTTGGGGAGATACTGAAAATTTTACTATTGGCATTACTCGTCAAGATTTTAGAATTCGTTCAGTATTAAATAATACTTTTGTTTTATTTGGCAGTTCATTTACTGATGGTGATAATTCAATGTGGGGTGAAGAATCGCATTCTGCGGTACGTGTAGGTGAATTATTTCGTGCCAGAAATGATGCAAATACTACAGTTGGTATGTATTCTAAAAGAAATGGTAGAATTACTGAAAAAATTTATTACTATCCCCCAACAGTTACAGACGCACAAATTAATTCAGGCAGTGTTGACCCAACAACCCAAATGTTAGTATTAGACCCTTCTGAATATTCAACATATAAAAGAGACGGTGATTTTGTATTTATTGTTAGTTGTAATCGTGCTAAAATAATTACAGATGATTTTGGAAACGAAGTATCAGTGCCATTTGATTCAATTAACGGTATTTTTACTGAATTTAGAGGATTTGTTACACTTGAATATACTAACGATGCAATTCCAATGAATTTTACTGGAAGTATTGGTGCAGATTCAAAACTCGTACCATTAAGATATAAATTAAAATTTCCACAATATGCTGCACGTAATGCAAGTTTCGCTAAAGCGGAAAATACTAACACTAATAATTGGAGAAAAATAAGTTTTAAATTTATTGGTGGAAAATTATATAGCTTTGCAAAATTTCATGGATTAACATATAATGAAGATTATCCAGATGCTGATCAATTTTTTCAAGATCATAGTGATAATAATGGATTTTTTAGAAAAACCACACCTAATCTACCAACAAACGACCCTTTCTGGAACGTAGGTATAATAGTAAACGGTAATTATGGTAATTATATCAATTCAAATCAACAATTTCCATCTAATGCTACAAATGGTAGTATGGGGGGAGTTTTTGGAGCAAACTGGATGAATTTAAGTATATATTTTCCACAAATCGGATTTCAATCTGAAGGTTCTTGGAGAAGTTTACGAGTTTATTCAGCAGATAACTTTGCAAGACAAACAGAAGATAACACAGATAATAGTTTCTTTTTCTTTGATAACACACAAAAAATTGCAGCAAGTGAATTTAATACAAAATGGTTTGCCCGTTCAGACTTAAATTGGACAGATATTATTGAAATACCTAAACAAGATATATTGGCAATGAATAATGTTACAAAAAAAGGATTTACCGAATTAGACCCAGCAACGCCACTTGGTAATACATATCGTAATAAAACAAAAATACCAACTGGATGGGCAGCAGCATGTCCAATTACCGCAGGGGTTGGTTCGAACACATATTTTTACAAGGGTATTAATAAGGCTAATTGTATTGAATTTGTTGTTTCTTTAGGACTTGTATAAAATAAAAAAATCCCTCAATTGAGGGATTTTGTTCTTGGAATTATTTTTGCTTTGTCAGCGTATATATTCCATGTATTGGAAATAAATTATTTGATGAAGGTGCGCTTTCAAATTTTAACTTAAGTATCGTACCATTAAATGTTTCAGCATTTTCAATTACGAAATTATATACTGGTGTACCTTCAGTAAGTGTATTTTTCAATGTTATTATGTTATTGGACAAAGTATAAGGGTACTCTCTATTATCAGATTTACATGCATCCTTAACTATCACAGTAGTTTTTGTCATACTGTTAAGACTAAGAGTTGTCAAATAGTATAAATCCAATGCGATATCACAACCAGTCATTGTTTTACCATTAAACTCAAGAGAAGTAAAATTCCAATTACCAACTAAATCATTGGTAGTAATAGCATTTGGAATAGGAGTGTCATTTGATTTTTCACAACTGGTACTCATGAGTATCAGTGAAAACATTAAAGCTAAAACATAAGTAAATTTTTTCATAATTTTAAAATTTTTATTGGTTAAACATAATACTTATACGTATTCTTATTTAAAAAGGTTACAAATTTCATAAAAAATTTTCAAGGTATTTATAGTAAAGAATTAATAGCGTGGAAATATTACTTAACAGCTTAAAGAATGTCAATTCAGTCAATGTTGATAACTATGAAAAGATTGAACTATCACGTAAAGTATCATTAATTAACGAATACGATATCGGAAACATTCTGAGTGCCACTGAATTATTTGACACTGAAAGAGAAGCAAATGAAAACTATAGAATTTATGGTAAAATTGAATATATGTCATTATTAAATGGTTTAAGAAATAATTATAAAATATTCTCCGATTTTTTCAGTCCACAATATAGTGGTAATAGTAAAAATGTTCTCAATTCATTTGATTTTTATCTTGTTAAACCAGCAATCAGTGGATACACACAAATTGTTAGTGGTGGTAGTACTATATTATGGACAAGATATTTTCAAGTTATTGCAACACCAAATGACTTTGAAATATTTCCTGTAGGTTTTTCAAATAATGTTTATGGTGAACAAGCATATGCATTTAATTTCAATAAAGATTTTGATGTTTCATCATATGTTGATCAATTTGGATTTCCTCTAACTGAATTATTTTTATATGCACAATATAAACCAACATCAAACGGTAATAATAGTTCTGAAATATTATCAGGTACTGTATGGTCATCAGTGGGAGTACCAAGTAAGTTTGCTTTTGCGCCAATAGCATTTAATACTGGTGATACTATACAATCATTTTTTGGTGCTAAAATTGGTGATTTAATCGAATATTCAAAATCAGAATTTCTTCAATTAGAATTATCACCACAAACATTTTATATTCAAACCTCTTATAAAGATAATTTAAATGTTATACGTACATTATTGTGGAAATATAATCCTTTTATTCCATTTCATTTAAGATATTTTGCAAGCGAATTAAATCTTGTGAATACTGGAAATACATCATATGATCAAACTATTGCAATTCCATATTATGCAACAAAATTAGATAATTTTGGAAATTATGTATGGAGAGATATTTTGTCACAAGGATATATAGACCCTACAAGCAATTTAGGCGTTGATTATCCTTTTGTGAATAAAAGAAGATATTTATTTTCAAATATAATATTAGATATAACACCAGATTTGAATGACCCAAATACTTTGGCTGCATTCCAAGAAGTATGGTTCAGTAGATTTGCAACTAAATTAACAGTAACTCCGACCAGTGACATTAATAATATTGGAAAGCCATGTCTATAATAAGAGAAAAAATAAAATTTAATAGTAGTGGTTCGAGTCTCAACATTTCTTTAGGTTCAAACAGTAATTTTATTGAATATCAACAAGATATTGATAGATTAACACAATTTACTGGTCTTGATTTGGTAAATCCTGTTATTGATGGAGAAGAAAGAAGATTCAAATTAAATCCAACTCCAAATGCTGTAATAACACTAAAATTTCAATTTTATGCTTCATTTATGTCTGCATATGATACATCTGGTTATGGATTTATTGCTGCTGGCTTTACATATGATGAAATACATTTATTTAGTGCCAATTTGCTTAATAGTTTTTTTATTTTGGATTTCTATGATACTTTTGATATTAATAATCAGACAAAAATATTTACCACATATTTAACTAAATTAACTATACCGCCAACTTCATATTTACCCGAATATACAATTGGTGCAAGTACTAATAATCAATTATATCGCTGGTATGTTCCATTATCATATTTTACTGGCTCAACAATGATAGGATATGTTAAATTTAGTTTTTTTAATGCTAAAACAGGCAAAGTAACATTATTTTTTAATGAAGATAATGACATTGCTGGAATTCAGGAAACACCAATGAAAATATTCTTCAAAACACAATTGGATATAACCAACATGACATGGAAATTCATAACCACATCATATCCAATAATAAAAGCGAAAGAAGTTATAAATAACACATTGTATATCAATAAGGTTAATAATACTATTGTTAATAAAGATAATTTACAACAAAATCCTCCAAGTGGTACTACTTATGATTATAAGACAAATACTTATCTCATAATATAACCAATTTTTGTTTTTCTAAGAGTTTTTACAATTTCAAATTCTTTTTCATCTTGAATAAAACCAAGAATTTTAAGAGCATATTTTGATACGAAGAATCTATCACCATCAATATTTTCAATAGGATTAGCTTCAGCAAAACCTTCAAATAATAATGGTAATGGATTGCCCTTAATAAAAAGATATTCTTGACGTGACGCAAAATTTTTAAGTACCTGTTCATCGTATTGATTAACATCTACTCTATATTTTGTGAATAATGCTACTTCATAAATCATATCAACATTTGTTGGTTCTGGCATCTTAAAACGTAAATAAATCACTTCACCATTATCCAATATCGGTACATCCATATATCTGAACTTACGTGGCTGTGGCACACGGTATTTTGTACCAAGTCTTGTGCCAGCTTGTTTATCAATACGTCTAACTGTTATATAAGGTGTTGGCACGTTTTTATCATTGTCCATGAATTTCCAAGTCTTACTAAATTCACCCCAACGATCATTGTCAAGATAAAATGTAGGAACTGATCTACCTTCAATGACTGCTTTCATACCAGCATCATTAACATAATCAAAAAGTGCCTGATCTAAATCTTCAAGTAATATTGTTCTTGGTAAATATTTAGTTTTAATATCAGTTAATCTCATAAGTTCTTCAATTCTATCCATACCATACTTAAGAAATTCAGTGCCTACTTTTGGTGGATTAATATTAATATCGAGTTTTACTTTTTTTGGAAGTGACATATAAACTTTTTATATAAATACTCTTGTCTTTTAATAATTAATTCATTACATTTGCCTACTTAAAATAGTTATATGTTAGTAGAACACAAAGAATTTCAAGAAAAAGATGGCAGTTTAGGATATATAGAATCAGTGTTTAAATCGGACAATGTGCTAAAATCCACATATTTTCCAAATAATCAGAGGCTTTACATTGCATTTAGTCGTGGTGACACATACTCATACGGTAGTATCACATTAGAAATGTATAAAGAATTTGAAGAAACCGAATCTCAAGGCAAATGGTTCTTCAAACGAATTAATAAAAATCCAAAACATCCTTACCGTAAAGAATTTACTCTTTATCCCAGAGAAGTAAAAGAACTCAAAGAGATTGTGGAGAATTATCGAAAAATAATTAATGAAAATAAAGAAGAAGACAATGAATAGTCCTGAAGAATATGAAAACATAATTGCATTGCTTGAAAAAGCATTGGAATTTTACGCTAATAAAGAAAATTATAAAAATCGTCCATTTGGTATTGAATTAATTTCTTCAATTGAAATGGATGAAGGAAGTCAGGCACAATTTGCATTAGAACAATCAAAAATATTAATTGAAGCAAATCGAAAAATGCAAGAGGATTACGATAAACTTATGGCTGCTGCAGATCAGCTTCAAGCAACTGATGATATGGCAGACCCCCAAAAATTAATGGAAATATTTAAAGTATTTGGTGATAATGTAGAAAGTGGTATTCAATATACTGAAGAAGAACAAAAACATTTGGATAAAATGAAAGAAAATTTAAAAAACAGTAAATTATGAAGATAACAACGTTTAATGAATATCAAAAAGAAGCAAATTTTCTCAAAATATCCTTAGATAAATTTATGGAAAAACACCCAGATACGCCACCAGATGTAAAATTGTTATTGGCTGTTGCATATGATGGATTAGGTATGGGCGAAGCAGGTGAAACACAAGGCAAAATAAAAAAAATTATCAGAGATGCTGGTGGTGACATTACTGTAACAGATATTCAGGCAATAAAAAAAGAACTTGGTGATCAACTTTGGTATATTTCTTCAATGTGCGACACTCTTGGATTGAAAATGGAAGATGTTGCATCAGGAAATATTGAAAAATTACAAGGTAGACGTGACAGAGGTACATTACATGGAAGCGGTGACGATAGATAATATGAAAATAAATATTATAAATAAATCAAAAAATCCATTGCCTTCTTATGCAACCGAAGGGTCAGCAGGTGTAGATTTACGTGCTAATATAGAAGAACCAATATTTTTAGCAGCGTTTGAAAGAAAAATGATATCCACAGGTATTTTTATCGAATTACCAGTAGGATATGAGGCACAAGTTAGACCACGTTCTGGTCTGGCAGTAAAACATGGTATTACAATCATAAATACACCCGGGACAGTTGATAGCGATTATCGTGGTGAGATAATTATATGTTTAATCAATTTAAGTCAGGATGTTTTTATGGTGAGCAAAGGAGAAAGAATAGGTCAAATGATTATATCGAAACATGAAGTTGCTGAATGGAATCAGATTGACAAATTTGAAACCAGCACTGTAAGAGGCACAGGTGGTTTTGGACATACTGGAAAAGAATAAAAATTATTTTATATTAAATTAAGATTATGAAGGGTACAACTGGAATCAAGAACAGAAGGGCAAGTGCTAAAAAAATACTCGAAGCACAACTCTTAAGGGGCACAAAACCTGAAAAAATTAATGGCAAAACAACTATTAAAATGATACCACTTACAACAAGTGATATCACCCGAATCAATCATGAGATTGAAACAATAAATAATCCAAAAAAGAAATAACTGAAATAATCATGGAAAGAAAATTTAAAAAAATAAAATTACAAGTATTGGACGATGAAGATAAAATAATCGGAACAGTAAGTATAAGTTTGGAAACAATTAAGCATTTAAAAAAAACTTATAATATTGACGCATTAAATTTAATGACAAATGCATTAATTGATGAGATTGAAAAAATAGTAACAAAATGAAACAGTATTTAAATTTACTCCAGAACATTATTAATAATGGTGTTGAAAAGGAAAGTGGCAGAGCCAACATGCCTAATACAATTGGTATATCTCATGGTGTAATTAAAATGAATTTACAAGACGGTTATCCGCTTCTCACAACAAAGAAAATGTTCTGGAAAGGTATTATACATGAATTACTCTGGATTCTCAGGGGAGATACAAACATTAAATATCTTGTAGATAATGGAGTAAATATTTGGAATGGTGATGCTTATCGTTGGTATTTAGCAACCTGTAATGGAATGGGTGCAGCGAAACCAGACCCAATTGATGGGCTGATAAGAGTATTACCAATTCCATACGGAACAATAGAGTCTTTTGTTGATGCAATAAAAAATGATACAACCACAGCAACTAATGAAAGATTATTTGAATTATATGGATATAAACTTGGTGACTTAGGTAAAGTTTATGGCTATCAATGGAGAAATCAAAATGGTGTTGATCAGGTTAAAGATTGTCTTGAAGGTCTGCAAAAGAATCCATACAGTCGTTATCACATAATTGATGCATGGAATAAAGCAGATTTTAAAGATATGGCACTTCCACCATGCCATCTTATGTACCAATTTATTGTAAGACCACTTTCGCTTGATGAAAGAAGTAAATTATGGGCAAAAAAATACGTCATAGATGGTATTATGACCAAACCAATAGTTAGTTTAGATGAAGATGGTATTCCAAAATTCTATCTCGACCTCAATATGTATCAGCGTAGCTGTGATACATTACTTGGTGTACCTTTCAATATTGCCAGTATGTCATTGCTTTTAAAAATATTCGCACGTGCATGTAATATGCTTGAAGGTATTGCTACTTGGATTGGTGGTGACACACATTTATATGTTAATCATATTGATATTGCAAAAGAACAAATATCAAGAGAACCATATGTATTGCCACAATTATTCATTAAAAAAGAATTAAAAACTTTAGATGATATTATAAGTTTAACAATTGAAGATTTTGAATTAGTTGATTATAAATCGCATCCAAAAATTGAAGCTGAACTATTTACTGGTTATAAGAAATTATAATTATGGGTGATATAAAATTCAAGAATATTGGGAAATTTCAGTTTTCACTGGATATTCCAATTGATTCCGATTTAGCACTGGCAATTGAACTTGCCATTGAAAAACGGGACAAAACTCTTGATGAATTAGTTAAATTAATAAAAGAAGGTTTGCTTAAAGAAGATAAAGAAAAGGTAGTAGTCAGAATAGATACTATTTTGGAGCAGAATGAAAGCATCAAATTAATGGAAGATGCTATGGTGGCAGTAAGAGCATATAAACTTGATCAAAAAAATAATGAAGAAGATAAAAAACAGTACAAATGAAAGAACAACCCGAAGACATTAAACTTGATTTGATGAATGCAATTGTATATATTACAGAAAAACGTGATGATGCTCTTGAACATTTTAATGAATTAATGAAAACGAATAACTATACGCATGATTGTATGATGCATGATGCTCTTGAACCCGTTTTAAGAATTAATTTACAACTTAAAACACTTGAAGATTGTATGGTAATGCTTAAAGTTATGAGTTCTGAAAATAAATCACTTAAAAGAATTAATGAAAACAGAAAGAAAAATGAATAGTGATTTTAAAACAGATGGGTATTGTCCTGTTTGTTTACATATATGTGAAAAAGAAACTAAAATAATTGGATGATCGCACTATACATATTGCTTATACTATTAGCATTAATAATTCTTTTTCTTTCTATGGCGATATATTACTTTTTAAAAAAAGGTGCATTTATCTCTGACAAAGAAAAAGAATTTATTTTATTTGTTATTGATATATTCGAGCAATATGGTGATGATCTGGGAATCCAATCAAAAGAACAACACAAAAAACTGATTGATGAACTTGAAAAAATAAAAAAGAAACATTTTAATATAAAGAAATAATGAGCAAACTAAATAAAATTATTGAATTTTATCCTGAAATCAAATGGTTATCTGCAGATGGTTTTAATGATGCAATTATTGGAGTTTCTGGTGATAAAATTGTGTACAGCAGGACTAAATGTATAAAAATACTGATGGATAGGGATGGGATGGCATATGAAGTAGCGTCTGAATTTTTTGATTTTAATGTGGAAGGTACTTATATAGGAAAGAAAACACCAATATGGGTGGATGATGAGCTATTCAACGATAGCATTCTATCAGATAATAGAACATTTGATGATATGGAATAATAAAGGGGGTCGATTACGACCCCTTATTTTATCATAACAAACATAAATTATTTATGTTTTTATTTCTCAGAATTAGTCCTGTTGATCTACAGGGTTCGGAGTTACTGGTATAACGTTTATTGCAAGTAATGCGATTGCTGCTGCAATTGCAGGACCATCTGCAAGACCTGTTTCATTGATTGCGTTTCTAAGCCAGAGTCTGTAAGTTGTTTGATTTAACATAGCCGTATTTTTTAAGTTAATATTATTTTTAATATAAATACTGAAAAATAATGAGAATACTTATAATTCAGCATAAATTTATTTAAGTACCTTTTGTTTCACTTAAGAATGGCACAACGTCTTCCTTAACTGGTGTACCAGTTATACGTTTCCAATAAGGTTTAAATCCACCAATAGTTTTTTTGGTTTCATCTGTTACATTATTGGCACTATCAATTTCATAATATCTGCTTTTTTCGCCACTCATATTATATTCAACAATATCACCACGATTAATTTCTAATTTTTTTTCTTCAAGTTCTTTAAGATATACACCAAAACTAATATGACCAGTATCATCACGAGCAATACCCCCGGGGTTTGTACCATAATTTTCCTGTTTACCATCTTCAACATTTACCATTACTGATATTCGAATTGGTGTTAAATATTTTTTATCTTTTGCTTTTGTTTGACCATAAAGTGCATGTGATTTAGTTTCAATAACATTAACTCTATGTATAATTACTTCTTGTGCATTATCAGTTTGCAAAAAATTTCTACCATACATAACATCAAGATCAAAGGATTCTTGGGTCATAAACATTCCATATCTTTGATTTTCAAGATCAATTATTTGCTTTTTTTTCTTCATTAATCTAATTCTACTTTAAAATTATTAATATTTTTATGAGAAAAATATTTCTGTAGCATATTTTTAATATTATTTATAACGTTTTCAGGAATATAATCGTCCCAAAAAGTTATTATGTCATTATCAAGCCAAATTCTACCCCAAAATTTTGTTTTCTTTTTTATTTTATAAAATATTTCTTCATCTTGAGGAAATTTTATATTAAAAGTATTGATTATTGCATCACCATGTGTACCATTTTTGGGTGATACTAATAAATTATCTTCATAAACAGAAAATGCATATGTATTAATTGAAGAGTCTCTAAAAGAATAAAAGTCATTATCAACAGTAATTCCTTCAACATTTTCATTTAAAAATTCAATTTCTTCATTAATAATATTTAATAATTTATTGTTCATATTAAATTGAAATAATTGGGAACATAGGTGGCTGATATCCACGTTCTTTATTTACGTTTTCAGCAATTTTAGCACGAATTTCAGTCATGTTTTCTTGACTGAAATAAGTTAATTGATCTAATAATATTTTTAAAGTATCTTCCTTTAGTTTAGTACCTTCATCAAGTAAATGTCGATAATCCATAGTTAATTGTTTTTCAGCCACACCGAGTTCACCACTATAAAATCCTCTCATTCCACCAATAACTATTTTTACCTGTGCAACAAGTAAGTCTCTTATTTGTTGACGTGCAACGTCATTAAGTCTATCCCATTGCAATACTTTTGTTGGAGCATCTGATGGCAATTTAACTATATCATTATTGTCTTCTAAACATTTATCTCTACCAGTATTAGTAGTATCATAATACCAATACCATACTTTTCTTCCTGCATAATGAATTCCCCAAGTACTTGTGATTTCAAAACGACTTCCGGGTACGGGATACAAGTGTAAAACTTTTTCACCAGAAGCTAAACCCGTAATTCTATATGTTAATATTGATTGTAATACTCTTTGTTTCATCCTTCTGTCTTGTGCAGACAAAAGAGTTGAAAAAGTTGGCTGAACATACATAGCTGGACGACCAAGATAAGACCAACCAACCATCCCGGGTGACCAAGCATTGAGTGCAAATGGGTCAACTAAAGCACCATCAATTTCAGGTGGTGTTTCCCACAATACTTCATTAACTTCTCTACCAGCAGGAATTATATAATGTTGTGTGTTTGCTTCAGTAATAATAAAATCACGTTTAAGCTCCCATCCTGCAGCAGCAGGTGCATTTGTGCCTAATCCCACTTGCCTTGAATAAGCATATGTAAATGATTCCATATAACTATTCGATTTAGTAGTAAAAGCACTGAGAAAATCGCTACTTTCAAGATTTAAACCTTCCAATCCAATCCATTGTTGTTGAATTAACCAGCTATTTACTGCTGCAGAATAGTCTTCAATTGCAATTTCAAGAAATGAATCTAATTGTTCATCCTTTAATTCGAATGGTCTCTGCGGAAATCCCAATAAATGTTTTACTCGCAGATATAATTTATTTTTTTCAACTGTTGTAATTAACGCCATAATGATATATATTTGTATTCGTTTAACATAAATACTTTAATTGAACTATTATGCATACAATTGACTATGAAATTAATTTAAATGAACACGGCAGACCTTGTATTGGTTTACCACCAAGTTATAAAGACAAACCAGAAGATAAATTTTTTGCCATCGAAATAGCAAGATATGTGTTGCAGGGTGTATATGAGCGCAGAAGTGCAGAATTTGATAAACAAGCAGCAGAAACAATTGATATAACAATTCGTTTGCTTGGACAGGTTGGTGATCAAATGGCAGAACTATTATGGAATACGATGAAAGCATATGGTGATACTGAAATCATGATGGGCAGAACATATTACGTGGCAGTTGACACTATTGAAGAAAGAGACAGTTTGGCAACCACAGGCATTCTTGAAGGAGAAAGATTATATTTACGTGAAGAAGGTCTAAAAGTCCTTGTCAAAAATGAAAATAAAATATTTGAATTAAAAGATGGTAATACTAACGAAAATTGGATTGAAGTATTATGAATTGTATTGGTTGCGGTGAATGTTGTAAAAAACATTGGCTTTTACGATTAACAAATGATTATGAAAAATCATTATTTCAAGGGTTAATAGTTTTTGGTGATTTTATCTGGACTGATCAATGTCTTTATTTAAAAGATAAGAAATGTACAATTCAAAACAATAAACCATATAAATGCAAAGAATATTTTTGTGAAAAATATTAAAAATAGGAGAAAATAAAATGATACACAACATTAAAGTTACAATTGAAGTTGATCTTACAGGTCTTTCTCAAAAAGAATATATTGAAGTTCAAACAAAACTTATAAAAAATATTATTGATACTGATGCAGAAAAACTTTCTTTTGATGAATTGGATGAAATATTACATATAAAAAAGAGAGAATATGTTTCAAAAAGTATTCAATATCCAGAAATGAGACTGGATGATAATGAATTTACAATTAAAACAACTCATTTTGAAATAGTGGGATAATTATGAATCATAAACCAACTGCAGAACAGGAAAGAATTTTTTTATTTACAAAAAAACGTCCTGAGAATATATTAATTAAGGCTTACGCAGGTACAGGCAAGACCACAACAATTGTTGAAGCAGTCAAATTGTTGCCTAAAGATAAAAGCATAATGTTTTTAGCATTTAATAAACATATTCAAGAAGAATTAAAAACAAAATTACCTGAATATGTCAGATGTTATACAACTTATGGTTTGGGTAATTCTGCAATTAAAAGAAAATATGGCGAAAGTATTCAATTTGATGAATTTAAAGCCGATAAAATCATTCAAAAAAAGGCAAAATCATGGGAATTGGAAGATGAATTTAAAGATGAAGAAGAAATATCTTTTTATCTTAATTTAATCAAAAAACTTTGTAATTTATGCAGATTAACATTAACCACTAAGCCAGAATATATTCCATATATTGCCGACAGGTATGATATTAACCTTAACAAACCCAAAGATATAAAGAGAGTACTTAAAGTATTAGATGAAATGAGTACTGACAGAAAAACTCTCGACTATACTGATATGATTTATCTCCCTGCAATTGATAATAGTATTTGGTTTTTTCCACAAGACTATGTATTTGTAGATGAAGTGCAGGATTTAAACCGTTGCCAGATAAGAATTGTCGAAAAAGTACTAAAAAAAGATAAATTAAGTGGTAAAACTACTGGTAGGTTAATTAGTGTAGGTGATTTCTTTCAGGGCATATATGGATTCAACGCTGCTGATGAAAAATCTTTCGAATGGTTTGAAAAATTCCCAAATACTAAAATTTTACCGCTTTCTGTATCTTTCAGATGTTCACAAAATGTCATAAAAGAGGCACAAAAGATTGTACCTGATATCAAAGCACTACCTGATGCCCCAGATGGTCTTGTAAGAGATGGCAATGTGGTTAGTGAAGCACAAAGTGGTGATTTTATTCTTTGCAGAACAACCATGCCACTGGTAAAACTATTTTTTGAGTTCTTAACCCAAAAAAGAAAGGCAATAATCAAAGGAAGTGACATTGGATTACAATTAATTGAATTAATTGGTCAAATTAATACTCTTGAAAAATTAGTTACATTTTGGAATGCTGAATTAACTAAATTTAAAAAAGATTTAAAAGCTGATGGTATATTAAATCCATATGAACATAGCGGATATAGCGCACTTGAAGATAAAGTAAGAACATTATTATTTTTGGCACAACTTGCAACTAATATTACTGATTTAAAAGCCAGTATTAAAACCATATTTACTGATGAAATTCAAGGTATTGTTCTCAGCACAGTGCATAAAATTAAAGGATTAGAAGCAAACAGAGTATTTATAATACGTTCTGACTTATTACCAATGCGTAATGTTAAAGGTTGGCAATATATTCAGGAAAAAAATTTGGAATATGTTGCGGTGACTCGTGCAAAATTAGAATTAATTTATGATAGAACTTGGACAGATGAAGAATAAAAAAACGATTGAACAATTCGAAAAAGAGTTAGAAGACTTAAAAGCATCCCATAGAAGTCAGTGGGACACATACGGCAGCGAACTTTGTGCTGGCGATATGATCAGACAGGAAGAAAAAATTGAAAAAGAAATAGCAAAGTTAAAAGAAATTCAAGAAACTGAATTAAAATTTGCAGTCTTTGATGCACTGAATCCAAATAAAATGGAAGATTCTGATAAATAATTATGAAAGTAATAATTGCTGGTGGTAGAGATTTTGATGACTACGAAAAACTTCGTACTTACTGTGATCATATTTTAGAAGATCAAACAGATATTGAAATCGTTAGCGGTACTGCTAAAAGTGCTGATCATTTGGGTGAAAGATATGCAATTGAAAAGGGTTATAAAACAACCAGATTTCCTGCTGACTGGAGTAAAGGAAAATCAGCAGGTTATATTAGAAATGAAGAAATGGCAAAATATGGTGATGCTTTAATTGCCTTTTGGAATGGCAAAAGTAAAGGCACTGGACACATGATTGATTTGGCAGAAAAATATAAATTAAAAATAAGAATATATAATTATGGAATGGATAATAAAAATTGAACGAAAAAAAGATCGAAGAATTTTAATTGTATTTGATGCAATGCACGAAACAATTAAATTCATTGGTCAATTTAAACCAAGTGCAAAAGACATGGTAAATTTTGACATTAAAGCTGGCTTTGTTTGGATAGACATTTCTGAAGATTCACATATAATGAAAATTGACTTAGAAACACTTAAAGAATATATTGCAAAAGTATATGATAAGATGGAAGAAAGACTTAAAATTCAAGAAGACCTTTCAAAAGTTTTTGGCGTTTTTAAATCTATTGAAATAAAAGAAGATTAATAAATAAAAAAGGTGATCTATCGATCACCTTTTTTTATTTATCTATTGATTACTGTAAGTCACCAATTCCGAAAGTCTGAAGACCATCGCAGAAGATTCTTCCATAGTATCTGTTTAATACCATTTTCTTTGCATAACGAGTCATGATACCACGAATAGGTGTGAAATCAAATGGGTTATACATTACAGGTGTTAACTGCATAGGTACGTAAGGAGCGTAAATGTAACCTGTTTCCAAGATACTTGTTCCTTTATGTCCAACTAATACTGTGTTAGCTGGTGCGTATGGGTCACGATATACCTGATATCTTCCACTAAGAGTACCGATTTTTTCAATACCCATGTTATACTTATCCTGTTCAGGAGCAGCATTACTTACGTGGAAATATTCAAGGTCATCGAATACTGCACTTACTTCAGGTGATACAACAATCCAAGAAGCTCCACCACGAAGGGTTGACTTATGAATTTGTGCTGAAATCTGGTTGATCTTTGTAATCAATGTTTGATTCCAGTCTTTCTGTACACCATAATATGTAACAGTTCCTTTACGAAGACCATTATAGTCCCATCTTGCAGTCCAAGCAGCACCACGTCTTAAATCACGAAGGATTTCACGGTCAATTTCAGCAGCCATTTGTTCTGAAAGAAGAGCAGTTAACTCAGCTTCAGCGTCAATGTTGTGGAATGCACTAACGTCCTGTGCCAATTCAGGTGTCCACATAGCACGCATTTTACGTGTTTCTACAGATACTGTTACTTGGTCAAGTACGAAAGTTACTTCAGCCATTCTTGAATCTTCTTCAAGATCACTGTATACTCTGTAAGTTGCAGTGAAAGTGATACCAGAAGCTACGGTTGAAGCACTAAGTGCTTGATATCCGTTTGTTCCAGCGTATTGTACGTCAGCAATAAGAACGATTTGACCAAGTTTGTTAACAATAGCCTGTCCGTATTTCTGAACTTTTACGTTAAAAGGAATTGCCTGACCAGCAGTGATACTACCATCAGTTGCATAAGGAGCAGGAGCAACTAAGTTTACACTTGCAGTTACTCTTAAACCAGCAAGAAATGATTCAGTGTCCATCGGAACACCAGCAGGACCAATCAATTTACCTTCATTTGTGATACTGAAACCACTCAATGTTAATGTAACATATTTATCAACACCAACTGTCCAAGAAGAAGCTACTGTTGCGCCTGTTACGACTGTTAATTCACCTTTTGAACGATCAAATAATGAAGTACCTTCTTCTGCGTATTCGGTTGCATAGAAAGCATCATACAATGAACGACTTTCAAATTGTGTTTTTGCACTAAGTGCAAGAGTTGCAGCATTTCCATATGCACCATCTGGTGATGTATGTTGTAGACCTTGTGGTGCTACTCTAACGCTTGCTTTTGGATTGATGTAGTACAATTTACCAATCGGTAAGTTAAGTGCCTGTACAGACACGATGTCATTTGCTAACAATTTAGCAAACACTCTACGAATTACAGGGAATGCAACGGTTTCAAATTGTCCGCTTGATGTAGAATCTGATGATTCGTTAATCATATGTGACAACTGGTTTTCGAATAACTGTGCGCAGTTTTCTTTCACGTTACCTTCAAGACCTTCCAAAAGTCCGATCTTTTCCCAACGGTTTGTTGTTATTTCTCTTTGTTCACGGAGTTGTTTTAAACCAATATTACCAACTTCCGCACTTTCCATTAAAAATCCCATTTTATAAATGTTTTAAATTTTTACTTTATTATTTTTTTGCCTCTGTTTTCTATGGTTTCAATAAGTTTTCTCATTCTCTGAATGTGTTTATCGTCTGCATAGGCTGTTTTTTCAACTACTTCATCGAGTTTTTGTTTTGAAGACGGCTGTATAGAAGCAGATACTTTATTTTCAATACTTTCTGTAAGAGTTTTCTTACCTACCTTCATTTCTGAAATAAGGTTCTTATAAACTTTTACCGATGAAGCGATACTATCAACTTTTTTAAATTCATTGATAATTTTAATTTTATCCTCTTGTGTCAACGCCAGTTCTTCATTTACCAATAGGTTATTTACATGAGCCAAATTGGTATTGAAAACTGCCATTTCTTTCAACTGTCCACGATATTTGTCCAGTGCGGATTTGTAACTTTCAACTAAAACTGTAACAGTTTCTTTATATTTCTTAGTTTCGTTTAATTTTTTAGTCAATTTCTTGTTTTCTTCAATTAAACTACTAATCTTTTTCTGTGATTCTTCCATGCCTCCACGCATAGCGGGACGCATTTTGCTAACTGCACTTTGTTTGTATTCTACACCCGGTAAAGCAGCAGTTACTTTCTTTTGATTTCCAAGTGTACGTGTTTGACTTTCTTCAACTGATGGTTCACTTGCACCCAATACTGCATTAATGTCTTCTTCTGAAATTTCCATTGTTTCTCCAAGTTCATCAATCATAGGTTGAGTAGGTCCGCCAGCATTTACCTTGTTAGCACCTTGACCACCATTATTTTTTTGTTCTTCCATGCCTTTTTCGTCAATTAATTTGTTATCATATGCACCTTGATGCATTTGATCTAATGGGAAATTTCCTTGATGCATTTCACTAACGCCAGCACCTTTAATTATACTATCGAGTTTGTTTCTCATTTCAACAAGTTCATTATATGGAATACCACTTTCTTTTGCACCTTGATCTTGACCAGCACTTGCATTAACGCCATCAAGTTCTTCAGCCATATTTCCCATATTTGCAATTTCTTCTTCGATTTGCTCCATTGTAAGGAGTTCATCCATTGGTTGTGCACCATCTAAAGATTTATCCACACCAATTTGATCAAATTCTGATAAATTATAATTTTCAGAAACATCTTTTTTTGCATTTGCAATTGGTTTTCCTGAAGTTGGACCTTTAAGTTTTTCGTTAAAAATTTTTCCCTTTTCAGCTTCGCCTTTACCTTGATTTGGTGTATCGCCTTCAACATCTCCCATGAAATCTTTATCACGTTCTTCGTCAATTTTAGTAGCTTTTTTAGCCTTTTCATCAAATGGGTCACCCTTACCAACAGTATCAGTAATTTTTACATCTTCTGCTACTTTTGCAACAGCTTTTGGCTTTTCTGCAAAAGGTTTTCCGCTACCAGCAGTTTCTTTAACAACCTTTGGGGTCTCTTTCAAATTTTTCATATCAGATTCTTTATTTGTTTCAGCACTATCTATATTAGATTCTTTTGCTGATTTATTTTTATTTAATTCTTCTTTCAATATATTGTTGAATTCCTTTGGGAATTCATCAGCCAATCTTTTTTTAGCATTAGCATCCGCAGCCTGTTGAATATCTTTATAGTCAGCCAAGGCTTCTTTTACTATCGATTTTTTTTCGTCTTTCATACTATTTTGTATCGTATCTAATACTATAATTTTTATATAAATACATTATTTTTATGAAAAAGCATACTTTTTAATTAAAACATCTTTAATTTTCTTGCTTTTCAAAAAAATAATGTTTATATTCTGCACTTATAAATTCCATTATAATAAGAACTTATTAACAGCAGTTAATATTTTATTATCTTCTTCCTTAAGATAAATGCCATTCTTTAATACATAATTTTCACCAAATCCTTTACTACCTTTATGTTCTGGAAATAAAAATGCACCCGGAGTACTTGGTGTTGCAACTAAGTCAAAACCAATTAATTCAAAATCATTTTGAACAAGATTTTCACCATTTATTTCTTTAAGTGTACCAACTCCACGAGAAGATATTCCTAATTTTATTTTGTTTTGTAAATACAATACAATCTTATCACCAACTACGGAAACAACACCATAACGAATGTAACCCGGTGATACAATAATTTTTAATTGTCCATATAAAACATTTTCTTGTTCACCTTCACCCCACCACATTTTTGTTATCATATGTGAGATATTCTGGAGTGAAATAATACTACTATCAGGGTGGTCTGCTTCTGAAACAGCACTATTGGTACTAACCAAATCCTGATAGATATTAACTTGTGGTACTAAAACATCTTTGGGGTAAATACGTCCATTTTTATTTTTTACTCCCCACTTCTGTAATATACAGTTAATTAAAACAGGTTCATTTGGTTTAAGTTCAAAGTTTTCATTGAGAATATCTTTGTTGATCTCTGAATTAATATAACCAGCATCTGTTTCTATTAGAATTCCAAATCCAGTTTCACCTTTTTGCAGTATTTTGCTCATGTTAAATTTCTTTATATATAAATAGTTATGTAAAGTATTTTAGCTCAACAACTACTTTAGGTTTTTCTTCTTGTACAGCAATTTCTCGGATAATTTCAATATCTTCAATGAATATGCGTGTTTCTAATTCTTTTAATATAGTGCCAAGCTGTAAGTTAACTTCTTTGAGCTTATCCAATTTTGTCATAATAAATATGTTAATCCTTCGATGTTAATTTTTCAATTTTTCCCTGAATCTCAATAAGTTTTTGCATAATCTTTTCTGATTCTGATTTACTAAGTTTGTCGGTTAAATCTAATAAAGTAGAAACACCGTTCAATACATGTAAGGTTTCTTTTTCTGATTCCATCCATTGACGGGTTCTTTCTTCTTCACGTTTTAACATTTCCACTCTTATTTTTTCCAATGTATCAGTATGATCTTTTCTAATCAAATCAATTTTAGCTACATGTTGTTGTAATTGCATTGCTTTCATTTCTGCAGTCTTTTTTTTCAGCAACCATGTCATTCTTAAAAATATTAAGATTGAAATAATACTCATACCAATAATAAGTAAAGCGATAATTAAATGTTGATGAGCAAGCGATGCTGGTTCAGATTGTAATAATATTTCAAGAAGTATCATATTTTTCTTTTTATAATAAATAGTCAGAAGAACTCGTTTGGTACTTTAATTTATATGTTTTTTATTAGCACGTATTTATAGATAAAATTAAAAGAATGGCAACAGTAAACACTGGAAACATAATCCTACTCGACCCTAATACGGTGAATACCAATCCTAACATTACAAATGGAGTTCCACAATATCAAGACATGTTCATTTTTGCAGAACTAAGAGCAATACGTAAAGGAAGAACTGTGTTAGAAACAATGAGCGAAAGAGGTACTGGTGCTAACGTTATGATAACAGGATTAGAAGATATTAAAGAAGTAAATTTTCTTGGTATAAATCAAAATTCTAAAAGTCCTGATTATCGAAAATTTACCACAAGATATTATGATGGTAGCAATGACAACAATATTCAATATGAAGGTTTTGGTATGAGTAATATTAAGGTAACTATTAATTCATCATTCATTCCGCAGGTAAGTATTCAGTTTATTGACGTAAGAGGTTTAGCGTTTTTTAATCGTGAAAATTCTCCATATAGAATACTGTTTGATTTTCCACCACCAATTTTTTATCTTAAGATTAAAGGTTATTATGGTAAGGCATTAGAATATAAATTACACCTTGTTAAATACACTTCTAATTTTAAGTCAGAAAACGGTAATTATGTAATTGATGCACAATTTGTTGCAGTTACATATGCTCCTTTGACTGATGTTTTATTCAGGTATATTGTTAATTTTCCATTAATACCTCTATCAAATGGTGCAATATCATTAAGTGCAAATCCAAACGTTCCGCCTAAAAACACATATGAATTAATTTTAAAGCTAAAAAATTTATATGATAATGTTCAAAAGGAGCTTAAATCGCTTTCTGAAACACAAAAATATGACTCTACATTAAATCTATTAACAAATAATACTTCGGTTGTGTCAATGATTGCTGATTATAAACATAAATTAAGAGATAGTGCAGGTAATGCATATTTAGTATCAGTAGATACATCAGTGCCATATTCACAAACTGCTTCAAATGCAATGCCATTATATCCTTTTGTAATTAATAACAATAGCCAACCAACATTGGTTGACGAAAAAAATATTGTTACAATAACAAGTTTTTCTGATTACGATAATATAATTAAATCACTTGGCATACCAGCCACTCAAACAAATACAACAAAAAGATTATATATTGTATGTGTTTCTGGTAAAATATCTACAATACCATATACTGGTGTTGAAGATATTACAACAAAAGTTGGTTTAGCTATGGATACATATAAAGCAGAATTAATAAATGCATATAAAGATGCTGGTAATTCAAATACGAATATTAGTATACCTTCAGTATATTTTAGTAATCCATATGATGTAACAATATTTAGAGATAATAAACCTTCAACAATATATACTGGTCTTGATATTACTAACTTTTATACGAAATTATATAAAGACAGAGTAGCATTAAATCAAACAAAAGCTACACTTAGCAATACAATTAACGGGATTATTAACAATATGATAATGAAAAATCTTGGCATGATGCCAACGATCTATAACATATTCAATATAATTTTAAATGATGTTGACACATTTTTTCAAACATTAAGAGATACTTCAATTAGTTCAGAACAACATCACAATCAAGCTGATTACAATAAAATCATATTAAGTAAATCACCAGATCAATTTGCTGACATAAATCCACAAACAAATACAACTAAATTATTTTCATTTCCATTAGTAATTGATACTCAAAATATCTGTGGTGGACAAAGACAAGTAAAGGTTTCACCAGTAAAAATCAGCCAATTATTGCCACAACCATTTCCTGAACTTACATTGGTAGAAAGTTTTGTTGAAACATTTAATAAGCAGAGAAATTTTAGTCAGCTTATGAATGCAAAAAATGAATTAAATGATGATGGTACATATAAATGGATACCTGTTTCACCGCTTGATTCAAAACTCGGAAGTCCTACTACTCAAACTGCTTATTCGGGTCCGTATTTTGGAGTAGATACCATTGATGGTGGCGGTAGCGTAATGCCAGTTAACGTAAGTAACGAAAAGAGATTAGCTCAAGTAATAAAAATAATGTTGGATAGATTCTATATTATATCACAAAGTTCATATCCTACAAGTTTTTATGATACTGACAAAAAGGTTAGTAAAGCATATGTTGAATTCTTTGCAAAATCAGAAGCAGCCAATTTAGCAAACTCTATTACTGAAACAAAATATTCAAACAATATAAAAGATAATGCTAATAAATTTAGTAATATTGATAATTTTTACGCATATTTAAGTAACCCAAAGAATAATATTCTTGATCATTATATATTTACACAAGCTGAAAGAACCTCATTTCCATTAGCTGGCGACATACCAGCAGATAATGATGCTTATGTAGATAAAACTAATTCAAATTATATGGGTAGTATTGTAAAAAATGAAAAAATTGATATACAAACATTTACAAAGGACAATACAAAACCCGTTAATGCATTTCAAAATGATGTAATGAGAGGTTTATTTGGAAACATATTTAAAGGTAGAACTGCTGAAGATTTTTACAATTTTACGAACGAAAATTTATTGTATATTATAGATAAGTTCAGTAAAGATCACGAAGAAGATAGTGATAAAGTTATTCTTGATAATAATAATACTAATATTAAAACAAGATTTTTGGATTCAAATGCATACGGAATAGTTCCAGATTTTCCAACCACAAAAGTACAAATTGGTGAAAATCAAGTTAATAAAATAGATGTAATTCCAAAATTATTAGCAAGTGGCAACACTTATTTTTATAATAAAAATATTGGTGGTTTTAATAAAAGTACGGCACAAAACCTAAAAAGTTTTGATAAGATCATCAATCCTTGGATAGATCAATTATCAAAACATGATGATGCTATAAAAAAAACAATATTTAGCGGTAATAACCCACTTTATAATCAAAAATTAAGTGCATTACTATTTTTATCAAATTATGGTTATACGTTAGGACCATTCAACCAATATCCACATAAATTAAATCAATTAATTTTCAATATTGCAGGAGTTATAGAAACACCAACATACCTGCCAGCATATATCGGTGCAATATTAACTGCAATAGATGGCATTGACCCAACATTTACCGTACAAAAAATAGAAGATTTTTTTACTACTGGTGAAGGACAGGTTCTGGATAGTTTTGGTCTATTTATATTTGCTGATATTCATGATATTGATAAATATTTATCTGCAAAAGATAAACAAGTTTATAAAGAACAGTTTGATCTGTTTATGAGTAGTGGTCAATATAATACAATCTTAACTGGTGTTCAAAATATGTATAAAGACGTAACTGGTAAAACTGTTACTTTAAATAATAGTGTTAATGAAATAATAGCACAAAAGAAAAAATTATATGACTTTTATCTAAATCCAAAATCAACAGAAAGTGGTTCGGGATTTAGATATTATGAAATTCTTACACCATTAATTACCAGAACTAATATAATAAATTATAGTGACATAACGTTTAGCACTGGCACAACCAAAACAGGATATATATCACTTCAAACTTTAAATGCAGATACTACACATCCAAAAATAAAAATGGTTAACGACTCATTTTTCCAAACATTCTTTTCTGAATTATCTTCTAAGATAAGTACAAAACAATCTGATTTGAAAAAAGAAGAAATTGCAAACAACAAATTAAAAGGTGATGAAGACATTATAACACAAACATATTATTCGTTCAAAAATATTAATGACAAGTGGCTTACAAACCCCGAAAATGCAAATGTTAGGGGTTATCCATCAAATGAGGTTGGTAAAAGTTTAATTGATTCATTTGCTTTTGTTGACAGGGCAATGAATCCAATTGGCGATACAATAATAAACGCTGAAATACTATTACAAATGCTTGATGACCCAAATATTTCAGTTTTCAGTGTGATATCACAAATATTGTCACTTAATGGCTTTGAATTTTTTCCATTACAAAACTTCATGTCTTATACTCAAGATAGTTGGACTGAATCATTTATGATCAGCACTGATGTAAATACAACACCACGAGCAACATTTGTCTGTATGCTTATTGGCGGTACTTCAAGTTATCCTACAGGAGTAGCAAATGGTTTTGTTGATGATGGTATTACTGATTTAAGTACTCAAGCAACTGTTGACTTTAAAACAAAACCACCAATTGACTCTGTGACAAAACAGTTAAATCCAAATATATCAATAAATTCTGAAGATGGTAAACAGGTTTCAAGAAATAATAAATTTCCTTGGGGACAAGTTAGAGCATTTAGAGTAAAATTTGGCGAACAGAATCAGTCAATGTTTCTTGATATGAAAATTGATAGTAAAGAATATCCAGAAACAAATGAATCAATTCAAATTTTGGCAAGGTTAGCTGGTGATAATAAAATACAAGCACCTGTACCTAAAGGTCAGAATTTATTTAACTTATATGAAAATAGAGCATATAAAGCAACTATCATGGGTATGGGAAATGCTATGATTCAACCAACGCAATATTTTCAATTGGAAAATGTACCGCTTTTTAGTGGAGCATATATTATATTAGGTGTTGAACATATAATTGAACCAAATAAAATGAACACAAATTTTTATGGTACAAAAATACTTAGATATCCAGTTCCAAGAGTATTAAATCCTGCAGCAATTATGGGATTTGATGGTGGCGATTCCGATGAAACAAGTCTTAGTGATAAGTCTGCTGGCGAACTTACAAAAGGAGTTCAGGCAATAACAATGTCACAACCAAGAATAGATAAACTAAATTCTGTTTTTGGTATAGATGTTTCTAAGTGGCAAGAAAATTTCAATTGGACTAATGCAGTTAAAAGCACCAATCCTGATTTTCCAAACCCTCAATTTGCACTAATAAAAGCAAGTCAAGGAGAATCTAAAGATAGATTTGTAATGATGAATGCTAATGGTGCAAAAACCGCTGGATTAAAAATTGGATATTATCACTATGCAAAACAATATATTGGTGCAAATATTGAAGCAAATATTATTGCTGATGCAAAAACACAAGCAAATTTCTTTGTAAGCACTGTCCAAAGTTTACCACATGCACCAGATTTTCCGCTTATATTGGATATGGAAGATGAAACTGATGCTAATGGTAATATAATTCGTGGTTGGTCGGTAGATAAAAAGGTTAACGATAAATGGATTAATACATTTGTTGCTGAATTAAAAAATAAAGGATATAATACAATTCTTTATGGTGGTAAACCATTTTATACTGAAAAAACAAGCAATAATTTTGGTTCACAACCATTATGGCATGCACAATATCCAGAAAAACCCGAACAAACCAACCCGACAATTGCAACAGGATGGAAAGACTGGACTATATGGCAATTTAGTTCTAAAGGTAAGATTAATGGAAATAAAGGTGATGTTGATATAAGTGTAATGAGAAAAAATTTCTTTGATTCGCCTAATACAGCTTAATTATAATAATTCTTTTTTTAGTTCATATAAACCAATAATATCATTATCTACTGTTTGCGGATTGAATTTCATTTCCTTTAATTTTTTAATGGCACTTGCAATTCTTTCTTTTGCAATAGCATCATTTTCATTTACATTTTCCAAGATATTTAAATTATCAATTTTATATGTTTCAAGAAGGTTAGCTTTTTCATTATCATCAGATTTTATTAATTTCTGAAGTAATGTTCTATCATCTTCAGTTAATGATTCATATTTAGTATTGAATTTATCAACGGCAATTTCAATAACATCCTCATTTACAAGATCAGAAACCTCAATACTTTCAGTAAGACTTTGCTTATTGTTTTTAACATGTTCTAAAACAAGTGTAAATGATTCGTGAATATTATCTACATCTATTTTATCATAATTACTCAAAGATTCTTTAATTAAATTACCTATAGCAATATATAATTGAACCCTATTATCGTCAACCTGAACATCTTCTGTAAGAAATGGTTTTAATTTTTGGTGTTCTTTTTCAATTTCTTTAAGCGTCCAAACTTCAAATAATTTAATATTATTATCAATATAACGTGTTGCAACCAAATCATTATCAATATGTTTATTTTCGATATTATTAAATACCTTGAATTCTAATTGTAAAATTGGTGAATTTTTTACGACAGCAAAAAAATCGTTTGTTAATTCTTTTGATTCCTCAATTAAAGTGTTACTAAAGTAAGCGTCTTTTAATTTTTTAGAAACCACTAAATTAACAATTCCTATATTAATGCTTTTCATATGATCTAATTTGATTTATTATAAATACTGTAATTAACTATAAATGTATATTTTATTATTCAATTAATTCAATGTTCTCAATTGATTCAAAATCAATCTCATCTGATTCATTAATTTTTTTAGGAACATTAATACTTTCATTATTCTTTAATAAAAGATCAATTTCGTTAATCATATTGAGAGCATTTTTATTTAAAGTTGCATTAATCACATCGTTTTCTTTAATTATCTCTTTATTTCTATTTTCTTTTTTTTGCACAGGTTCTGAAGTTGAACCGAATACTAATCTTTCAACTTGCAAATCATATTCTTCATCAGTCATTCTTGATTCAGCTAATGGTGGCATAGCACTGCCAGTAGCAGGAGCACCGCCACCAACAGCAGGAGGCATTCCGCCTCCACCAACAGGAGCAGGTGGAGCACCAGTTCCACCTTCAGGTGGCAAACCAGTAGCAGGAGCACCGCCAGCAGGTGGCATACCACCGCCTTCAGTTCCACCGCTTGCTGGAACACCCAGCATTGCAGCTTCAGGTTCACCGAACCTTTTATCAATATCAGTAAATAAACCAGATTTCTTAATTGTAACAGGAGAGTCCATAAGTTCTTGCATAACAACTTTTTCCATTTTCTGTTGTTTCAAATCATTTACAATTTCACGATCACTCATGTTGAATAACAAACGTTTTGCACCAGTATGTGACATTGCAGCAATACCAGCTTCCGCACGTGTTAATTCAGTATAAGTTTGTGCCTTTTCACGCATTAATTCAGCTTTCTGTAATTCTTGCTGTGTTGATGGATTTGTTAAGGTAAGTGTAAAATTACTAAGGTCTTCACCACTATAACCCAATAAATACAAATGTATCATTGCCATTTTATTGAGTTCTTGAATCATTGCTTGTTGAATACGATTTATTTTTTTTGAAAAACGAATATCATATTGTGCCATGTTTTTACCAGCACCAGCAGCATCCTGAAAACTTAAGAAAGGTTTAGGAATACCCAAACCAACAAATAAGTTATCACGAAGGTATTCAATGTCCTGAATAGCATCCAAGTTTGTAGCACCCGGGAGAGTATCAATACCTGTTTGGGTATTTGCATTTCTTACTGGAAGAAAATAGTCTTCATCATTACCAAGTATATTAAAACGATAGTCAATTTGTCCGTCATTTGGAGCAACTGATGCAGTTTTTTTGAACTTGGTAGCTACTTTATAGATATATTCTTCAATATCATCTTCATCAATATTACCAACGTCAATTTTGAATACTTTTTTTTCACCAGCACGAATAATACGATAAGTTAACATAGCATCTTCAGCCATAACAAGCTGTCTGAAAACCCTACGTACTTTATTAAGTACTGATGAGCCATAAGGCAAATATTTATCATCACCAAGAAGTCTGAAGTGAGCAATTTCAAATACATTGAATTCATCACCAGTCATTCTTTCTTTGAATTTAACAAGTGGTTTACCACCTTGGATTCTTTCAAATCTTTCTATTTCATAGTTAACCAATTGTTTTACATGAGTAATACCTTTTTTTCTTTCGCCATATAATAATACAAAATTATCACCATATTTAACAATATTTCTTACCCAAAAAGGTAAGTTAACATTAACATTAACAGTATCATAAAAAAATTCTTCCAATAACATTTTAATTCTTTCTTTATTGGAGTATATGTTAAGCATCTTACCATTTAAACCAATAGTGGTAGACTCTTCCATGAATAAATCCAATGCACTGCTGATGATTGGATAATATTCCATACCTTCATAATCAATATACGCTGGAAGTCTGGCTGCTTCATACTGAAGTGCCTTTTGAAAACCTCTATCTGTAGTACGAAAAAATTTATTTTGAAGTTCTCTTTTTTGTTGTAGTTCTAAACCTTTTCTATGTATTTCTTCAGGAGATGTGCCCTTAATAATAATTTTTGTTTCTTTTGCAGGTGTACTTGCAGACACCGTTGGTTGCGCTGTTTGTACATCAAAACCACCAAGATTCAAAAATGAACTAAGTTCCTGATATATAGTTTTACTTTTTTTTTCTTCACCCATTTTTATAATTTTTTATACTTTTTTATAAATACTATGATTTCCGTGAAAAGTCATGTGAATATAAATACATATTAATTTTTCTTTTTCTCTTTTATACCATTAAATAACCAAGCATTAACGCCATATGGATTTAATGGTGATGTACTATTAGGCGAAATCATAGGTTTATGGGTTTTAGTATTACCAGTGGCTATTCTTTTTCCAATTTCATTCATTTCATTATTAGTGATAATAGCATTAAGCATTTTCTCTGTAATTCCTTTGCTTTGTTTATAACGTGCCATATCAAAATTCAATACATATAAGCCTATAGACAATCCCATAATTGAATCATCATGAAATGAACGTTTATGATCTGCAACACGATTTCCAGCAACAGTTACAAATGTTTTTAATTCATTTAACAATCTGATAGAGTGAATAATAACATCTTCTAAATGAATTGCTCTTTGCATTTCAAGAACTACTGAGGCACGATTTCCACCGATAAAGAAACCGGGTATTAAGTCTACGTTTACAATCGTACCATCAGCCATTGTCTTTTGACCTTTTTTAATATATCCCTGTAATCTATCCCTTGAAGGTTTATGAGTTACTTCAGCATAATGAACATTATCATAACCATATTCAAGCATTTTTTCAACTGTTTGTACGCCATAACCACCAGTAATATCGACAACACAATAAGCATTATTATATCTTTTACCATATTGATATGCAATTTCTGCAAGCATTTGTGGTGTTACTTTACCATAATATTCAGCAACCTGTTCAACTTTATGTCTTTTTAATTTATATTTTTTTGTTTTTCCGTTTTTAGTAATTATCTTTTCTTCAATAACTTCTTTTGTTTTTAACATATTCATAGTAGAGTTATCTTCTCCATGTCCCGGTGATGCATCAAGTGCCATTATATATGTTTCTCCTACAATTGGGTCTTCCCAAATCCATACATTTTTATCAAGATATTCTTGACGAATTGGTGGCAATACTTCTTCATCCTGAATACGTTTTAAATATTCTTCTGAAATAAAGTTATCACCAGAACCAAGGAAAGAACAAAGTAATTCTTGTGCAATCTTACGCATATCACCTTCTGCTTCTTTAACTTGATCTTCAAACCACGGAGAACTTGCTTCCCAACCTTCATCCATCATTTGAATTCTTTTTCTGTTGTCCCAATTTTCATCAAGTAATTTTATTTCATTTTCTTTGCCTTTATTTTTTAACCAACACAAATCTTTATTATATCTTGGGTCATTATACCACCATAATTCTACTGCAACAAAGTTATTTTCTTTATTTCTTGCGCCATTAAATGTTTTATAGAATACAGCATCAAGACCTGAAGGAGTACTAACCATAATTGCAGCACCACCAGTTTGCAGTGTTGGTTTTGCAGATGTCCAAAATTTATCACCTTTTTCTGTCCATGCAGTTTCATCCCAGAAAATAAGAGTTGGCGTATATCCACGAAGACCTTTTGAAGAGAATGCACCTAATTTAGAATTATTATCATAAATTTTTAATTTCTGAGTATCTTTTAAGTTTTTATCAAATGTTTCTCTACCAGTTTTTGGTCTAAGCCATTTTGGACAACCATCAATAAAATCTACTACATCATTCATTAATTCATCACGAGCAACTTCAAGTTTATCAGCAACAATAGCAACTTGTCTATTTGCATTGAACATGACATACCAAGCGATATACGCACAAGTGGTTGTTGATACACCTGCCTGACGATATTTGTTAGCAATAACAAATCTATTCTCTAAATATGTTTTAATTAATTCTTTTTGAAAATCAAATAATTTAAAAGGTACAATTTCACCAGCAATACCTTGCGTCTGGTCAAAAATTGTTAAATATGTTTCAATAAAATATATTGGATTCATACCGCAACGAATAACTTCATCTTCTTGTTCTTGTTTGGTTAATTCGCTGACCTTTTTTACACCATTATGCTTTGTAACAATGATAGCCTCAATTTTACCGCCTTTTTTTCTAAGTTCTTTAGCTAATTTTCTAATTGCTTCTTTTTCCTTTTCTCTTTGAGTATCAAGAGGAATTAACGGTACGTGATCGGGAAATATATCTTCATTGTTTTTTTCAGGAATATTATCAGGGTTTATATCTTTAGCACTCATTATAAATTTTTATAATAAATACTCTCACCACATAAAACCGCAAAGCTCGGCAATAATCTTGTACTGTCGAGCTTCGAATTTCCTTCTTCCTAATATGGTAAGATGAACTCTTTTAAACCGAAAACACATGCATACATTTTCTTTTCTGTTTTACCACATGGGCATTCAGATGATATAAATACTTTAAAATCTTATAGAAGACGTTTCTACAAATTCATTATTTTTTAATATGATTTTTCTTGCATTAAGCAAATCTTTAACTTTTGCTAATGACATGCCATAATGAAATACTAATAATGGTACGTCATCTTCTTGTCCGTTAAACATGTTGTCATAGTCACTGGAAGGATTGCTATTTTCATCTTTCTTTTCAATTTCATATGCAAGAGCATGTATAGTGTGATAGCCATGCATATATGGTCTGTCAACAGCTTCATGTAAACAAAAAAGATCAAATGAACTTGTCTTTAAATTAAAAATAGCATTTATAAAAGATTCAGTTGGTGGCATTGCATTATCACATGCTGGTGTAATATCCCAACACCAACCATCCACATCAATATTAGTTTCGTCAAGCGAAAAAATAAATTCAAATAACCCTTCATCCTTCGAATTGTAGCCAATCTTTAGCACATAAATCAATTTTAATTTATTATCTTCGTATTCCATAATGATTTTTTTATAAATACACCCCAGAAAAAAAAGCCATATTAAGTGGCTTATATTTTATCAAGATCGAGTCCCATAATTTTTTTTATTTCACTCAAAAGAATTGTTTGAGTTAGTTTATATGCCCTGAGAGAATTTTTTTCTTTTTTCTTAAAAATAAAATAGCCGATTTGAAATAAAATAGCAATACAAATGAAAAGATAAAAAAGTAATTGTGTCTTCATATATAATGCAGCAATAAATAAAAATGCATAACTTTCTCTCAAGCAAAGTCCTTTCCATGAAGATAACACAGTTATCACATCATCCAAATATGTTTTTAATAGTCTTCTGTATTCAAGCCAGTCACAATCAGAATTATCTTCTTTCGTGCCTTGCACATTAAGAAAAATTTCTTTTTCTTTTTTCTTTGAACCGCCAATATATGTTCTGCGATATTTACTTTCAGTTATTTCAATTTCAATCATAATAATGCTTATACGGAAATAAATTATAAAGGTTACAAAAAAACCCGAATTTCTTCGGGTTCTTATTTATTTAATTTGTTGGTTTATTATATGCCAGATAATCCTGTGCTGCCACCACCTTGTGGAGTTCTTATACCAGTATCCTGATATTGTTTCGAACCGTAGATTAATTTTCCTGCTTTATCAACTCTCAAAGTACCACCACCACCATCAACATATTGTTGAAGAAGAGCATATTTTTCTTGTGGTGTTGCTCTTTTTGCTGCAGTGCCAATAGCACTCATATGTGGATTAATTAAAATATTTTTGAATGCAGATTGAAATAATGTATCAACACCCACTTGATCATTTGGGTCTAATTTTGCTAATTTTTCTGCAACACTAAATCCCAATATTTCATTTAATTTACTCTTTTTTTTTAAGGCAACAGCTTCAAATAACTTAAATTGGTTATCAATTACTGCATCAAGTTTCTTTAATGTTTCAGACTTCTTACTTTCATTTAAACTTGGTTTTCTTATTCCAGCATGTTCTTCAAGACGAGTACGAATGTATTTTCTCAATTTCTGTTCTGATTCATTCATTTGTACATTTTCGTCTTCAATACCTTTTTTGAAACGTTTTGCTAATGCTTTACGTGCTGGTGTACATGTTGGCTTAGTCATAGGAGTACAATAACCTTTATGTTCTGGGTCTACTGCCTTTTGAATCCACTTTTCATCTTCTTTAAGAGGTTTTGCTTCAGCCATATAAGCATTCACACCTTCAGCAATTAATTTAATCAATCTTTTCTTTGCTTCATTCATTGCAATACTAACAGTTTTATCAGGCTGAATTGTAATATCAACGCCTGTTGTTGGAGCACCATCAGGTTTAACAACACCACCACCTAATGACTGTGAATCTTGTGCAAAAGTAAATTCTGGCTTTGTTTCTGGAGTTACATCATCAGTATCATTATCTGGTTCAACATCAGTTACAGGAGTTTCTTCACCAGCTTCAATATCTACATCAGGTGTTTCAATTTCAGGTTCTTCTGTTTCGGGTTCATCATCTTCTTTTAACATGCCCGGTTGTACTTGAACCTGATCAACAGGAGTAACACCTTCAGCTTTATATTTGCTTAAGTTTGCTGCGCCTGAACCTCTAAGTTGATTAGACAATGTTTGAATTATACTATTTACATTAATTGGTTCTTGACCTGCTTTAGCAGCACCTGCATTTGCAGCAGCAATCTGTTTACCCAAATCTGCAGCAAGTGTTTCAAGTTTACCTAACGCTGAATTTCTTTGTTTTGTGCCTGTTTTAACATCTTGTGCTTGACTACCTGCCTGATATGCTTGTTTAGCAGCTTGAACACCTTGTCCAACTTTTTCTGCACCAGCTTTATAAAGACTTGATGCACCACCAGCAATACCTTTAGCAGCACCAGCAATACCTTTGCCAATACCACCAAGAGCTGCTTTACCTAAACCAACTAAACCGCCACCCCATGCTTCTTTAAGTTGTGCTTTCAAATCTTCTTCAGGTGCTTCATTCATTGAATCTACTTGTGGCTGCATTTTTTCAGCATAATCATCACGACCATAATCAGTTTTCAATTTATCAAGAACTTCTGGAGATAATTTAATAACTAAACTAATAGTTTTTTCATCACCATCATTCATACCTTCTTCGCTTGCGCCAACATAACCATTTACAACGTTTGCTTGTTCTTCACTTCCACTTTCCATAAATGCTTCTGAAGTATCGTATCCACGTGATTTAGCATATTTACCAAAACCACCACATTCTGCACAATCTTCTTCTTCAATACCAGCTTCTGGTTCTGCTTTTGGTTCATCTTGAGGTACACTTTGAGCTAAATCTTCAACTTCATCATCACCAAGAACTTTAAGAATACCGTCAGCAATACCTTTTCTGTCTTCAATATCCATATTTTTTAATTTAGGTCTATATGCAGCAATAACTGATTTTAAATTACCAGTAACCTGACTATCTTCCATATCAGTTTTTCTAACTTTTTCACCTAATTTACCAATCAATTTATCAACATCATTTGTGGGTTCTTCTGTAGTACCAGTTTCATCACCAGCAGGTTTTTCAACATCATCAGTAGGTGGAACTTCATCATCACCAGCAGGTGGAACTTCTGTATCCGTTTCAGGAGCAGGTGTTTCATCACCAGCAATTACACCAGTATCTTCTGCATCAGGAGAAGGTTCTACTGGTTCTGAAGAAACTACATCAGGAGAAGAAGGTTCTAAAGGAGCACCGGGTGTTTCAGGACTTGTTGCTGCACTTGTTGCTGCATCCAAATCACCTAATTTACTTTCTGCATTATCAAGTTCTGTTTTAGCTACATCTTCATTAAGCATTTTTTTCTTCTTACTGCCGTTTATATCTGGTTTATTTGTAATACCTTCATTAATTGTTTGAAATATCATATTTCTTTGTTTATCAGCTTCTGATAATTTAGAATACTGAAAATCGGTAATATTAGATAAGCCACCAATATATGCAAAATCTGCAACATTTGGGTCTTGTTTAATTCCAGCTTTCTTAATATAATAGTTGTGCTGTTCTTTAACAATTCCATAAGCAATACCATCGGCTGCTCTTTTATAGTCAATCAAAGTACCCAAATTACGGGTATTATCCTTTAATATGGGTTTTTTAACTTCAGCCAATTCTTGAATTCTTTGAAGAAATGCTTCTTTTGTTACATGTCTTTTCATGTGAATATTTTTAAAATGTGTATTATTTAACTTTATATTTTTTTTATAAATACTTAATTAAGAGCAAAAAAATGCAATTAGAGTATTATTTCATGCTTTTCGTTCATTATTTTATTATTAATAAGCATTTCAATTACTTTAGGGGTTAACAAGTTTTTCCTTTTGTAATTCTCAATAATAGCAAGATTAGTTTTCTCACGTGAAACATTCTCATTTAAATATTTCACATTTTTGTGCAAATCTTCCAATATGTCATAAAAAATCTTCTCAGATTTTTTTCTTTCAACATATTCAAGCAACTGCGCTTCGGTTAAGATATATCTGTTCATGACAAAAATTCATTTAAACTTAGTTCCTTGGTTAAATATTTGTTTTTGAATTCGACCATTTTTTCAAGATAACCAGTATTTCTCAATACTTTAAATACAAGATTTTCTGTTGAAAACTCACCACCAGTATCAAGTCCAGATTGTCTATATTTTTTTATTTTATTTTTTAATTGTTCATGTTTCTTCAAAAAATCATTTTGATTCTTATTAGTTTCCAGATCATCAATCGCATTCATAATGTCTGCAGACTTTAACTGAACATCAGCACTATCAATATTTACAATTTTTTTGGTTGGTTTTCTAATCCAATCATTTTTAACTAAAGAATATGTACCTGATGAATGGTGTGGTTCATTCGCATCTTGAAAATACATTTCAACATCATGTCCTTTTACTTGTATTGGAAGATGATCTGCCCAAAGTTGCTTTTTCAACTTAAAAAAATCACCAACAAATTCTTTATTATCAGAAATTTGATTAAAATCCAATATAATATGAACATCCAAATCAGATTCATCGTTATAATTATAATTAGCCATACTACCAGTCAACATAACATCATTAAATTTCAAATTTTCAACATCACTGAATTCAATAAATCTCTTAGCGTTTTTAAGTAAAACTGCCCTAACATCTGGTTTTATTGTTTCATCATTTTCCCAAATAAGTGGACTTAATGTATCATTAAATTTTATTGATGATACATCGACAGTATCTGGTTCTACAACTTCTTTTAGTATATCTGAAATATTGTTTCTTGACCAATATCTGCTTGACCAAAACCTTGGTTTCTTTTCGTTTTCAATCATATTAATATTTATCTAACATTTCACTTATTTGTTTAACAGCAGCAGTAAATTTTGGCTTTCTTTCTACCATTAACCTATATAATGTATCAATTACATCATATTCTTGATCATCAAACAACTGATCAATAGTTGCCTTTAATTTTTCAACTTTTATTGCATACATATTAGGGTCTTTCTCATAATTGCTCATATCATAACCTTCTGTTAATTTAAACTTAGGGTCTAATTTTGATATCATTTCAAACAATCGCTTTTTATTATCTTTAAAATTTACCATGCCTAATATCTTTTATTGTTTTGTTGTAGGTGTGCCAATTTTTTACCATCTCAACAACATTTTCTATAAATACAAAACTATTAATTAAAATGCGATAGTATTTATGATAAATTCTTGTACGAAATGAATTTAGAATGTTTAAATGGTATAATTACCGACAATCTTGCTATACACATAGACTTAACTCAATTGAAGTCATGGAACTTAAACAGTGGCTTTACATCAATTAGTTTAACTAAATGGGCAGGTGCTGTTTCTGAGAACATTAACCTTATGGACTTTGGATTAACTGAGTTCGATAATGGAAGAACCAATCTTATGTGGAGTGGGATAACTCTCACACCTGCGGATACATTGTTTCATATGTATAGAGTGGGATACAATCAAATTATAAATCCAAGTACTGGCAATACAAGTGGTTATACTGCAACAACTGTGCACACTGGATATGCAATAACTGGCGCATCTGCCACAACTGGCAATTATTTTATACTTAATGGTGGATATTTACAAGGATTTTTCAAAGCAGAAGGATATGGCTTTGAATTATTACCCAAAAGATATGGCACTGGTATTACTATTGAAACTCTCGTATATCTTTATCCTGACTCTCAGGGCATATTTTATATGATGGGTGCACGTTCAGAAGATAAATATAATCCGTATTTCAGTGGTGAAACAATAACTGGTTTAACAACAATTAATACTGGTTTAACTCCATCAATAAGACAAACATTTACTGGTGTTACCACAAGTTATGATAATTATTTAAATAGTTTTGAAAAGGTTCGAACGCTTAATAGTGGTTTCAGAGACGAAAGTTTAATATATCGCACAGAATACGTACAGCCAGCAGCAAGTGCCAACACAGTAAATAATGTAATTGCTTTTGAATTAACTCAGGATAAACATATTGCTTATAAATATATTGATGTTAACGGAAACATTGTAATCAATACATCGGCAGCAAGAATTGCTGCAACAGGTTTCACAATGATTGATATGGTATTTACACCTAACAATATACTTATAACACCATTTGAATTAGAATGTACGCCACAAAGATTAGGTAAAATGATGTTCTATGTTAATGGTCGTCCAATTTGGATTATTCATGATTTTCCAGAATTCTATTTTCACGCATTTAACACTGATAAAGAAAAACAAATAGGTGAACCATATTCAATTAGTTGGGGTGGTGGTTCATTTGGCTTAAAACATTCATGGCATTATGATTTTCAAACATACCTTCTTTATGGTGGTCAGGATACTAATTATATAAATAATAACTTTTTCATTGAAGCAGACCCAATTTCAACAGAATGTTATACTGCACCAACAGGAAGCACTTATTTAACTGGCTTAACATTAAGTGCTGATAGTACCACATTTAAAATTGTAGATAAATGTACTGCACTTGAAAGTCCACTTACAGTAATGCGTGTTGAATATACTGGAGCAACAGGTACTTCAGCAAATACATATTTTATTAAATTTAATCATCCTATCACAGTATTATCGAACAGAGAATATGAAATTAATCTATCAATGTTTAATAATGGTTTCTTTAAAACCATTGATAATAATGGTAATTTTATCACTAACAGAATTAGTATTTTGGTTTATGGCGATGTTGATATTAATATATTAAAAGAAACACAATATGTACTTCCAATGACAGTAGCAGAATTTGCAGCATTAACAAATCTTGGTTTACATCCAATTATTGATAAACAAGAATTTCAATATTCATTAAATGGTATTATATATTTTGGCGTGACAGGCATACCAGTTATAAGTCAATATTTAATGTTATTTGGTGGTAATATTGATAATATTGCAATGTTTCAATCACCGCAACAAATATTTATTACTGGTGAAGACACATGGATACCATTAAAAACTACTTTCAGTACTAAAGATAATACAGGCAAACATCAAGTACATATCGGCATTTTACTTGAATCCAGCGAAACTTTTAATCAGAATAAACCGTTATTCTTTAACAATTTTACATATAGGGGTGCAGACATATTAATACAGGATACAAGAAAGAATGATCTATTAATACAACAAAATTTTGATTCATCATTTATTGGTGGTATTCAGAAATTGAGAGTTTATAACAATGCATTAACTTCACCAGAAGTATTACATAATGCACTAATAGAAGCAAATTTAAATCCAAACTTACTTGTGAGCAAAGGTGGTAGAATTATTTATAGATAATTATTATCCGTCTATATGCTATTTATATACTATTGAAAGATAATAAATAACTATGAATCGATTATCAGAAATTTATGAAGGTTGGAAAAATCTTACATTTCCAACTCCAGAAACAGAAAAGATTGCGAAAGAAAGAATTGAAATTTGTGTTGAGTGCAAAAAACTTAATCCTAAGAATTGGTGTATGGTATGCGGTTGTTATATGCCAGCAAAAGTTAGAAATCCCAAATCACACTGTAAATTAAAAAAATGGTAATTATTGTCTATTTGTTGTAAGAATATATGTATCTTCTAATGCAACACCTTGAAATTCATCAGTATCTAAGCAAAATTTATTAAAACCACTAATAAGTTGAATTATACCATTTAAATTAAGTTCAAGTTTACCACTCAAACATGCAATATCTTTAATATATTCTCTTTTAAGTAAAACGACTTCCGCACCTTTAGGTAAGAAATAAAAAATTGTAATATCTTCAGGTCTTTTCTCGTCAATAATTTTTTTATATCTGATTTGTTCGTTTGTATGGCAATTATCCCAATCAGTAAAAAAACGAATAATTATGCCATCATCAATTTCATGAATAGAGGGAAGATGCTTAAGTAATTCTTTTTTTCTTTTCAAAATTAATTCATTAACTTTATCTAATATAACTTTTCTTTCATTTGTCATATCATTAATTAATTAGCAATATGGTACATTTTGAATTTTATCTTTTATTTCGGGAGTACTAATATCCATACTTGTATAATTACCAATATATCCTTCAACATATTGTCTAATAAACAATACTTTTATTCTTGGTGGTGCTTTTTCAAAAGCAACAAATTTAACTTCATCACCGTCTGATGTATTTAAGTCCACATTTATATCATTCCAATTAAAACCATCAAACCACGCATTACCTGATGGTGCAACATATCTACCCCAATCCCCGGGGTCATAATTGTCACTTTTACTGATTGAAATATTATTACTATAAAAACTTAAATCAAATACTACTGGTTCTTTTTTTTGATCATATTTATATTCAATTTTGAGAAAATATTCAAGTGTTAATTTTTTTGCATCTTCAGAATCTTTTTCCCAATCACCACCAATTTTTGAGTCAAAAACATCAATTTTTATTTTATTTTTTTGCTCTAAAAGTGAATCACAAATAAATTGCTTTTGAAAGTCTTCATTTTGCAATAAATCAATGATTTCCTGCTCTTTCAATTGTTCTTCATTGCCCAAAAAATCAAACCCAGAAACTTCTTCATTAATTATTTTTATTAAATTTTTGTCAAACATGAGAATATTTTACAAATAAATACTTAATACTTTATATAAACGCTAAATTATTCATTGCTTTCAAGTATTTATGATATGAAAAGTCATTGCTTAATTCACTAATTAAGTTAGGTCTGGTAAAACAGGAATGCCTTTAAATTTTTATTGCCAAATAGTGGTTATGCAAAATTTTAAGACTTCTGAAAAATTAATAGTAATTGCACCGCATAAAAAACGGTGCAATTTTTTTAAGTGGTAATTAAGTATTTATAGAAAATTCAATATCATGAAGAATAATAGTACAAAAGAAAGATTGTTTGAAGTTATTGGTAGATTAGATAAAACATTTAAACCAATTGAAGATAAAACAATTGCCACAACATATCAACTTGTCACACCCGAAAGTGCTGAAGCTGGTGATTTTTCAGATCAAGGCTGGGTAAATCAAGAAGGTGAATCAATGCTTCCTAATAAATATGAAATAGAAGAAGGTATAACAGTAGTTGATAAAGCAGTTAAATTTTTAAAAGATAATGGTGGTACTGAACCATCATCAAGTCAATTTCATGTTGGTGTATGGTATTCTACACCAGACCCAGATAGAGATTATAAATATATTCAAACTGGTGAAGAAAAATATTATTCATATCATTTAAAAGGATTTACTCTTGAAGAAGAAGCAGAAATTTATAAAAAAATTCAAGAAAAAGAAAAAATTATACCCGAACAACAAACAAATATGCAACAATCACAAGACGTAACATATACTGATAACACATATAAAGTAATTGCACCCATACTTAGAAGAGTTAGGACAGTTGATCAATTTCCTTTAGCATTTAAAGGTTGGTTTAGCTCATTGGGATATAATCCACAATCATCACCACTTACAATAGCACAGGCAAGAATAATGGTTGAACAAGTTATGAGAGAATTAGGCTATAAATAAAAAATTTACTTTTTTTTGAAAATAATTGTGATTTTGTTTGTATTTATGATTTTAATGTATATCTTTGCGAAGAGTTTTTAATAAATGTTATTTGTAAGACGATGAAAAATTTAATAAACATAGTACCACAACCCCAACAGCATCCACAAAGTTTGGAATGGGGAAACTATGCTTAAATTTTTCACAGGAAAATTTTTTAGGTTAGACAAACCCCATTCATATTGAGTGGGGTTTTTTTATGGTGTTCGTTGAAATATTTTTATCAGGGTGTGAGCGAGTTGGTTGAAGCTGCTGGTCTTGGAAACCAGTCACGACACAAAGGTGTTGTCGTGCGTGGGTTCGAACCCCACCACCCTGACGTTAGAGGATTAACTATATATGACTGTACTTGGGACTGGCAAATTAGTAATATTTCGAGTAGTTGGGGAGTTGGTCACCCCGCCACATTTGGGATGTGGAGAACTCGCAGGTTCGAATCCTGCCTACTCGACTGTGCTAAGTGTAGATGTTGGCATTCTTCACCTGACTGTGAATCAGGGTTTCGTGGGTTCGATTCCCATTTAGCACCAAAAAGCGTGATAAAAGCGTTTATCACGGAATTACGGGATATAGTTCAGTTGGTAGAATGGGTGCTTTGGGAGCATCAGGTCGTCAGTTCGAGTCTGGCTATCCCGACCACATGGTGATTGTAGAGGAATTGGTAAACTCGCCTGACTGTGAATCAGGTATTTGCGGGTTCGACCCCCGTCCTTCACCCAGCATCGTTTGGCGAACGATATGAATCGGTTTCTTAATGCCCTGATCGCAGGGTGGCGTATAGTTGAAGCATCGCCTACATTGCCACATGGCGCAATTGGCTAACGCACCTGACTCTGAATCAGAAGATTGTAGGTTCGACTCCTACTGTGGCAACAACAAATTATACCCGATCAGGACTATGAATTCATATGAAATTTACATAAAATTCTGGGTATTAATGTCTTAGCAAAAACGCTAAAATTACGATAGTCCTGATCGGGTATAAAATAGTATAAACTGTCCTTTGGCAGAATGGTTATTGCATCGGTCTTTGAAGCCGACACCCCCAACGGGTTTGTAGGTTCGAATCCTACAGGGACAACTTTTTTAATGTTCTTTGATATTTCATAATTATTATTACCTTTGCAAAATGTATTATGTAGTTCAGGAAAATGTATTCAGGGAAGAAAATTATGACAATTTAATATTGGCATTGGATAAACTTACCTTACCATATGAAATTGTCAAAGTTAAACCCTTTATTGAAACATTCAGAATACATACCAGAAGAAAAGATATCTTTCCTTTTGGTTCATTGAAAATGGCAAGAATATCAGCGAAACGTGGCTGGCGACCCGGTTCTCAAATGAATGCTAATCACGATTATTTGGTTTATCGTGACTATTATAAAGAAAATCTTTTGAATTATGATTCACACATACAGAAATTTGGTGATGATTTTTTCAGTAAAGAAACGTTCTTTGCACGACCAACACAAGATACGAAAGTATTTACAGGAAAGGTCTTTGACATGCAAGAATGGCGAGAATTTGTGGCATATTCTCTTACTAACGGTCATAGTACCTTATTGAATATTGACACTGAAATTCAAATATGTTCAGTAAAAAAGATTCAACAAGAGATCAGGTTCTGGATTGTTAAAGGTGAAATTGTTACCGCAAGTCAATATAGACTTGGAAACAGATTGGTGCTTAGTGAAAATGTTGATCAGGCAGCTTATGACTACTGTAAGAAAATGGTTGACATATTTCAATTGAACGATGCTTTTGTAATGGATTTAGCTTTAACTGAAAATGGATATAAAATCATTGAATGTGGTTGCATTAATTGCGCTGGATTTTATAAAGCAAATATGCAGAAACTTTTAATGAAACTTGAAGATAGTTTTAATTGTCCTATGGTGTAATTGGTTAACACGTTGGATTTTGATTCCAAAGAGTCGGGGTTCGAGTCCCTGTAGGACAACAAATTTTTATGGTTATGAGCAAATTAAGAGTAGGTAATAAACAAAATGCAATTCTAAATGGTGAATGGGCAGGACACATGCGCAAGTGGGGAAAATTCTTCACCGCCAAAATACGTAGAAATGTAGATAAGAAAATAATAAGAAACGAAATTAAAAATGAGCTATAATCTATTCCTTGACGATTTTCGTGAACCAGAAGATGCATTTAATCACACAAATAATCAATTATATTTAATTGGTTGGGTTGTTGTTCGTAATTATAATGAATTTGTAAAAGCAATTGAAGAAAAGGGTATTCCTGAAATGATTTCATTTGATCATGATCTTGCGGATGAACACTATGAATCTTATAAACAATATGGCGAGTATAAAGAAAAGACTGGTTTTCATTGTGCTAAATGGTTTATCAATTATTGTATTGACAACAAAAAAGAACTTCCAGCAACAATTCTTATACATTCAATGAATCCTGCTGGAAGTGCTAATATTAAATCTTTGTTCGATACTTATAATAAATATTTCAGAATTTAATTATCTTCTTCCTGAACTACCATTACTACCCGAACTCCTGCCACCGCTTGAGCCAGAGCCACTTGAACTATTCGAGTTATTTGAATAATTTGAACTTCTACTGTTGCTAAAATTACTTGAACCACCTGAATTATAACTTCTTGATGGAGTGTTATTATTGCTTCTTGAGGGCACAGAATAAGTACGTGTTTGAGTACTTCTTTGTGTATTTGGTTGTGAATAAGTACGTGTTTGTGTAGTTGTTTCCACTCTTCTATTAGTTGTAACACCTATTCTACTATTATTATATTGTGGACGAGTATTTAAACGTGGATTTTCATAAGAAGGTGTATATGTTCTCCTATTTTCTTGATAAATTGCTCTATTTTGTGGACTGGTAGTACGTTTTTCTTGTGGTACAACTCTTTGTATATTGTTATTATATGTGCTTGATAATGTTGATGGTCTTTCTCTACGACCATATCTACCACTCCAATTATGATTATTACTATATCTCCAAGGACTCCAGTAATTATATCCAAAATAAAAATTATTGTAATACCAAGGACTGTACCAGTTTCTCATAAATCTAAATTCCCAATACCAATCATAGCTATCATACATCCAATAATTCCCAAAATAAAAATTGTTATAAAAATAATAAGGATTGTCATACATCCAATAATTAAATCCATTATGATAAAATCTTCCTATATTATATGAATAAAAGAAAGGGTCATAATTATATTCATATATAATTTTAATTTCAGAATTGTACTTTATAAGAGTATCTACAACCTCATTAACATCATTTATTTTTTGTTTTTTAATCTTTTTAGCATCTTTACTTGGTTGATAATAAAGGTCATCATATTCTGGTTTATCAGATACAACTGTTTGATTATTATTTATTGAATCTTCTCTTGCTTGCCAATACTTCTCATAATTGGACTTTTTTTGTGCCGATAAAATACTTGTTAAAAGTATAAGGCAAATAATTATTAGTAATCTTTTCATAGTTTCATATATTATATTGCAATAGTATAAATAGCAATATCCGTACCAAAGTTTTTTTAACTTTGCTGTGTATTTATTATAAATTTCACATTATGAGCAAACGTGCCACAAAAGAAAGACTTTTCGAAGTTACTGGTAGACTTGATAAAACATTTAAAATAATAAATGAAGAAGTTGCACCTGAAAATATTGCGGTTTCATCACTTGGTGGTGTTGTTGAAAAAACTGATCTTAATGAAGCATCATCAAAATCACCAATTAATTTATATGTATATTTTGCATATAATTTTCCAAGCAATTTTATTGAAAAAACATGGGCAAATAACCCAAACATAATGGAACATTTGAAAAACAAGTTCAATGGATACTATACCAAATATGGTGCTGAAGGGGTAATGAACAGATTTTATGTTGAATTAGATATCGAGAATCAAAGAATTTTAGAAGATTGGATATTACATAATTATAGCGGATAATAAAAATAAAATAATTAACTATGAAAACAACAGATAACAAACAAAGACTTTTCGAAGTCTTGGGTAAAATAGACCCAACATTTAAACCAAGTGCACAACTTCTTACCGAATGGAACTTTGATAAGAAAAAAGGTGAAAACAAAGAAGAAGATAAAGACGAAGATGAAAAAGACAGCAAGAAAAAATTCAACTTCGAAAAAAAAGAAGATAAAGAATCCAAAAAACATGAGGAAGTTGAAAGTCCTGAAGAAGAAAAAGAAGAACATGAAGATAAAAAAGAATTAAAAGAAGCCGATGCACCTGCAGCAAAAAAAATACCTGTTAATGCAATAGCTAAAGTTGGTAAATAAGATAGAATTATTCTAAATAACATTATTTTGTGAATTTTTTTACGAAAAGATTTGTATTTATGAAAAATTGATTATCTTTGCAAAGATATTTAAAACAAATTATGATTTAAAACGATGAAAAATTTATTCGACATATTGGTAGCAGTCCTCATGGTGGATGTCCTATTATGGGCAGCCGAAGAGGATGATCTATGCGTAGTCGGGTAATACTTTGAATATTACAACCTCCTTTCTTATAAAAAAGAAACCCGACTACCCTAAATTTAGTCGGGTTTTTTGTTTTTAGTGGTTGTAGGTTCTTTGACATGTTGGAATTTTGGTGCTGGGGTCTGCTTGGTGTGGACGCATGACTGTCACTCATGATATCAGGAGGGTTCGATTCCCTTCAGCACCGCCATTCTCAACCGAAAGCAAGTAGGTTACTGGTGAAGCGGAGATCGTGACTCCAACCTTGATGGTTCGTTCCTGAGAGGGCATGGTTGCAAAAAACAGTTTGGGGATATTTTCGAGGCTGTGGTGTAATGGCTAACATACCTGACTGTCACTCAGGTGTCTGGGGTTCGAGTCCCCCGGTCTCGGCACATTTTTACTGCCAAAGCAGTAAAAAATAAAAATTTGAGGTAAAAAGTATCGTTAATATCACTTTTTTATTTACTTTTACCGTTTTGGCAGTAAAAAACGACTATTTGTTAAGAAATAATAATTTGTTTCAAATAAAGTGCATTATTTTGCACTAAATAAATTAATAAAGTATTTATGAATATGAATGAAAATATTATATATGGTTTAAAAGACCCAAGGACTGATGAATATAAGTATGTTGGTAAATCAATAAAAGGAATCGAAAGAGCAAACTCACACTTAACACATTCTCATAATCCATTGGTTAATGAGTGGATTAATGAACTTAAAATGGATAGTTATGTTCCACTTGTTGTTATTTTGGAAAATGTTTCTGATTGGACACAATTGATCGATAAAGAAAAATATTGGGTCGGGAAATTAACCGATGAAGAACACGATTTATTTAACATTTTAATTACAGATTCATATAACAATACGCTGGATTCCTATAATAAGAAATTGATACAACAAATAAAAGATAGGGAAAAAGTGTTAAATGAAAAGTTAAATAAATCATTAATGCAATTCGGTAGTGAATCAGATGTTGGTGATTTAATAAAAAGAAGACGTAAAACTCTAAAAGTAACACAACAACAACTTGCAGATATTTCTGGGGTTGGGTTACGAACAATAAAACTAATTGAATTAAACAAATCAAATGCGACTATTAATACTTTAATGAAAATATTTGATACTTTAGGTTATGAACTTTTCATTAACTTAAAAACAAAATAATATGCTGCGTTATACAAGCGACTAAAGTAGACAGACCTTCAATCTGTCATCGAAAGATTTCGTGGGTTTGAATCCCACACGCAGTACGATGTTGAGGTGGTATTACACGGGGAAAAGAAAGTCCCTGCTGATAATCTAAAAAATGTGGACAGCATGTGGGTATAAATCCCGCCAACTACACCTGCTCGATTCTTCTAATGGAAAGGAAAGCTGACTCTCAATCAGTTAACGGCAGTTCGATTCTGCCATCGAGTACAAATGCTCGGTTCGTCTAAGGGTTAGGATGTAAGACCTTCAATCTTAAAATACGGGTTCGATTCCCGTACCGAGTACCAAAATGGGGCATAAAAACCCCAGATGTTAAGTAAATGGGGAAAATATGCCCCATACTACAAAAATGTAGTATATTATCAACAAAAATGCCAGTTATGATGATAATATACAACAAATGCACTTTTAGCTCAGTCTGGTTCAGAGCGCAACCCTTACAAGGTTGAGGCGAATAGTTCACGGGGGTTCGAATCCCTCAAAGTGCACCAATGCTCTTTTAGCTCAGTTGGGTCAGTAGCGTCTGTTTTACAAGCAGAAGGTCGTAGGTTCGAAGCCTACAGGGAGCACAAAGGTCCGCACACAGGGGCGGACCTTAAATATAGGTAAAATAACCGATATAATGCATTTATCGGTTGTAGAGGCGATAAAGAGTATTTATCGTGTGTAGAATGCATAAACGTCCATATGTTGTAATTGGTAGCCAAGCTGGTCTAAGAAGCCAGTGCCGTAAGGCGTGTCGGTTCGACTCCGACTATGGACACAACAAAACGCAGGTGTAGCCGAATGGTCAAGAGGCAGCAGTTTTAGAAACTGAAATTTGCGGGTTCGACTCCCGCCACCTGTACAAACGTTCTCTTTGAGTAGTAATATTCATTAAATTTGGTAGCAATATCAAGTAGGGAACACCAAGCGGATGTGCTGGAACTGGTATACGGGTTGGCTTCAGACACCAATATTAATGAGGGTTCGAGTCCCTTCATCCGCACCGACCTTATTCTGGATAACGAAGCAAATAGTTCCAGACACTCAGTCCTGAAGTCATGGTTCAGGAGTAAGGACAACTGCCCCGTTGACGTAATCGGCAACCGTATCAGTCTTAAAAGCTGAGTTTCACAGTTCGAATCTGTGACGGGGTACAAAGGTGAATGCTGTTACTTATTTGCAGTAGTAACACCACCTGTGCCGAATAACTTGTAGAGAGGAAAGTAGTACTTTTCAATACTTTGTGGATTGCAAATATACATTGGTTGAGTTATTAAAAAGGCACACACGGGCGTAAGAGTAATTCTCTGTAAGTCGGGTTGATCACCGAAGTAGGTTAAAATCCTACTACGTTCACCACGGGGTCGTGGCTCAATTGGCTAAAGCATCTGCCTTGCACGCAGAGGACTGTGGGTTCGAGTCCCACCGACTCCACAAACAAAGGTCCGCAAATATTTGCGGACCTTTACTTGGGGCATTCGCTTAGTTGGCTAAAGCATCTGTTTTGCAAGCAGAAGATCGTGGGTTCAACTCCCACATGCTCCACACAATCCATAATAATAAGGCAAGTAACAAATCTTGTGTTCGTGGGAACAACATGTCCGTGCGTGCGCAGGGATAAATTGGTTGATGCTCCAATCGTGCCCACGAAGGGTTGCACTTGTAGGTGTATTCCGTAATGGCGAAATTGGTTATGTCATCCATGTAACAAGGGTTGGAATGTTAGAGGTTCGAGTCCTTTCATCTACACAAACAACGGATTTAACATAGTGGCAAGTGTTGCACCTTAAGTCCTGCGTGGCTGGTAACGGTGGTTCGATTCCATCAATCTGTTGTTAAAAATACGCAAGTTGCCGAGTGGTTAAAGGCACGGGTCTCCAAAACCCGCAGAGAAATCTTTCGTGGGTCCAAATCCTACCTTGCGTGCAAATTAAAATGCGTCTGTCGTCTAATGGCTAAGACAACGGCTTCCAAACCCGTGAATAAGGTTTCGATTACTTTCAGACGTGCTAAAATCAGATAATTATGAAAACGCAAAAAGCAATGTGCATCCTAAAAGGATGCTTACCAGAGAAGAAAAAAGACGTAGAAGACATAGTGATGAATTCAACAGAATTTTCACATTTTTCTTAAAGTCTTATCGCTACAAAATACTTGATTTTTCAGGTATTGAAGTGAAAACAAATATGGACATTAATGAAGACGATGGTAAAGTCTGTTTCAAAAATTTTGACAACGGTGAATACAAAAGCATGAATTCAATGCCAACCAGACATCCAAACATATTGAAGGGTGTAATTGTTGGAAAAAAATCATGGGGTTTACATGTAAAGATGTGGTCTGAAGGTATCTCCGAAGGTACATTTACCAAAAGAGAAATCTTACAACAATTTATAGATAATAAGATTGAAATACCAGAGCCATTTCTAATTGATCTTGATAACACAATATTAAAGAAATTTCGAATGAAGCAATAGTAAAAATCGCAGGTATGTACTGCAGGTTGGCGTTCTATCCAAAAGAACTAAAAGCACAATTACCACTGAGGGCAGTTAATTCTGTACCCAAGAGCAATATCAGTTAGCAGTACACTATTGTTTCAAAAAATTAGAATATTTTGTAACTTTTTGGTTTTTTCTTCGTATAAAGAGTATTAATTTAATAAGAAAGGAGCAAGTCTTCAAAACACGAATTAAATACAGAGGATGTTGGTGGTGGAAAATTGTACATTACAATTATTTTCATAAGAAACTTTTTAAAAATTTTTATGTACAAAAGAAAAAGAAACCATTTACCAATAGAGAAATTAAAAAATATGAACTATATAAAAAATTCGATGATTTAATTACATTGAGACGAGTGGATTGGTTAAGAAAGTTTATATTTCTCATTGAGCCATAAATTTTCAGTATTTATTTGTAACATTTTTAATTAAAAATTATAATAATGAAAAAAATATTATCATTACTTTTATTACTGGTATCCTTGACAGCTTTTTCACAGAGACATCAACACGAAAAATACTATCAGGATAAGTTTGCTGAATTAATTTATGGAAGAACAGAAGTTGTTCTTGATGACAGGGCACGTGTTGATATTGTAACTGATACATTTGCAATTGAAGTTGATTTTGCACCTAAATGGGCAGAAAGTATCGGTCAATCTTTGTATTATGCTGAAAAACTTCACAAAAAAGCAGGTGTTTTATTGATAATAAAAGGAAATGACGATCAAAGATATACTGAAAGATTAATTACTATCGCAAAAAAATATAATATTACTATTTGGTTTATAGACTATACATCTGAAAAATGGAAGACGAAAAAATTTATATTTTAATTGTTGTTTTTCTCATTGTAATATATTAAATTTGAGGCATTATGTATATCATTGCAAAGAAAAAGGATTATTATGATGGTGTCGTTGGCACAATGGGTGTTGACAAAACATTGGTCTATGAGCGTGAAACTCAAGAATTTGAAGGTGATGACATACCCGTAATATTTGAAAGAAAAAGAGGTTATTGGGGTATGAATCGTACAAAAACTCCTTTTCATCAAATGAATTATCATCAAATAAAAAAAGAATTTCGAAATGTTTGTGACGAGCACTCATATTTCATTATTGGATTTTGTGGCAAACTCTACATTGGTTGGAAACTTTACAGAGTAATAAATTCAAATGATGAAGTCAGCACAGAATTCACATATGATAATGAATATATGAAGAAAATCTTAGAAGATAAAAGCTGGGATGGTACTCTTAGTGATAGCATTAACTACGTTCAGTCATTTAATGCACTTCAGATTTTTAGGGATTTAAAAAGTCCAGCTTTTGTGTATGACAGCGATTACGGTAGAACAAAACGTAATAATAATCATCATTCGAAATTCATTATCAATCCATTGTTGAAAAACTATGAATTTTTCAAGATGTTTGACAGTTTTCAAGCATTTCAGGAAGTTTCGATGTTTATAGGTGGAGTACTTGGTAAAGGTGAAAAAGAAATAACTGAAGTTGCTGATAAATATAAGATTACACAACATGGTTTTAATAAATGGTCATTCAGAAAAGAACCAAAAATAAAGAAATAATTATGAGAAAAGAAAATAGAGATGCATTAATTGAGGCATTGCAAACACATTTGGATACCAGAGATAAAAGGTTTATGTTTTTGAAAATAGAATTTAAAGATTTTGTTTCTCGAATAAACCTTGAAGGTTCTGCACATGATACTGCTTGGAATATTTATTCTGAATTTGAAAAGAATCAAATGTTGGGTTCTTTAATGGCATGTATAAACCATGTTTTCGATACTGAATTATATTTGGATATTATTAAAAAACGAAACGTATGAAAGTAAAAATTGGTGATAAAATCGTTGATGCTGAAAATGAACCAATTATGTTGATTTTCAGTGATGAAAAAGAAAGAAAAGCAGTAGCTAAAAACATAAAAGATATGGCAACTCAAGCATTAAAATACTGTACATTTCCAAATGAAATGCTCGCAGCAGATGTGGTAAAATTTATGAAAACAGAATGAAAAAATCAATTGCAGAAAAATATAAAGACAGAAAGGTTAATCCAAAGTACTATCAGACAATTAAAATAAGTGGTGGTATAGAAGGCGAACCAAAAACACTAACCAGAAAAGAGTTTCAAGAGGGTAAACAGGGTATAGTTTGGGCAGACAATGAAACAGGTAAACTCGTGTTTGAAGATGAAGAAAAACCAATTGGATTAATAGAAGGCATAAGGCAATATGAAGCCAACAAGCCACCAGTAAGACTTGAATCAGAACTTAATAAGGCATATAAAGGACAAAACAATATGACAATATATGGTGGCTTTGAGTTCATTGAAAAATTAAGAAAATTGTTACCAAAGAAATATTTTAAATAACATGACAAATTCAGGTGAAGATATGAAAAAGATGCTGGAAAGAATACAGCGTGAACAAACAGAAAGAATGAAAAAAATTAATGAAAGGGTTTGTGGTTCAGTAAAAAATCCTTACGTACCCACTACAACAGCTTCTTTTCTCAATCCACAAAGAAATTCAAATGATATGTTTGAGCAACTGGCAAAAGAAAATAAAAAATTAACAGAAGAAAAAATTAAATTGAACCTTAAAATATTACAATTGGAAAAAGAAAAATATGAACTTATGGAAAATTACGCAAAACTTAAGTCATATATTGAAGCCAATAAAGGTCAATTTTGGACTGATTTAAATAAAAACATTAAAAGTATTTATCAAAGAATAATTAACTGGTTTAATACCTGACAGTATGAAAAGGTTTAATGTAGCAAAATTTGAAATCGAAGAACGATTGGCACATATAGATTATACTGGTGATATTTCTGATATTGGCAACGAAATTGGTATTATTATTGGTAAATATATTGACAAAGAAAACACTGTTGAAGATTTTATTCGTGGTTTAAAACACGGAATATCATTAACTGATGGCACACACGCTTAAGGTCAAAATTTAAATAAACATTAAATAATTAATTTTTTAATGTTTGTGGTTCTTTAAAAATATCGGGGATGACTTGGCTTTGACTGAATGGTCAGACTGGTAACGTAAGCAAGTAGTAGTTGAATCAGACTACTTTAAAAAGGTTCAAAACAATAGATGAAGACATAATGTCTATCCCAACTTCTCTCACGAGAGGTAAAAGCGTTTTTGTAAGAAGTGCAGAACTTCAAATCGCTGCGTAAGCAAGGGACACGAAAAAATTTGCACAAAAGTTCCTAACTTGAAGGGAAGGTAAACAAATTCAAGACAGTTTTGTAGTTATTCTGGAATAATACAACTAATATTTCGCTGGCTTAGAAAAACCAGATAAACTTGTAGAAAACTTATTACTCGCATTCAAGACGGGGGTTCAACTCCCCCCATCTCCACTAATTTGAATTATTATGGAAAATTATAATTGGGAAAAAACTGGTATGTTAGAAGGATTAACGGGTAATACTCGTGAAACCGTTATAAAACTTTTTAAAGAAATTGACTTCAAATCAATACCAGAAATTAAAGATTCTGTTGGTGTAGACACACTCATTTGTCCAGTAATAAGACGAATAGTTTCAGTAATCACGCCTGATAATTTACTGGTTCAAAACAGTATCATTAAAGATCATTCAAGAGAAATTACAGAAGAAGACGTGCTTCCATTGATTGATGTAAAAGAAATAACAGAACTATTGATTGAATATGTTCGTGTTTTTATTCCATACGCAGAAAAATATTTACCAGACCTTGACGCACAAGCGGAAATGTGCTTATTGTTTTGTGATAATTATGTAATGAAACTGATTGGTAGAACTGGAAAATGGAAATAATTATGAAAGAGAATCAATATCAAAAATCAGAAAGATTACTTAAAAAATGGTTTGATTCTGATGATGCTAAAATCTATTTTGAAAAAGAACGAAAAAACAAGAGTTTAAGCTCAAACGTTTTGCTCGTTTTGAAAAGTGGCTGGAAAATAATGATTTTGAAGCACTAATGTATCGTTTAATTCTTGAACATGGTGAAAATTATCGTGAAAAATGTTATCATAAAGGTTATGAACCATACCCAAACAATAAATTATCATTTCTTATTGATTATGTATCAGAAAGTCTTGAACCAATAAGTGTACCACAACTTGAAAATATGTTTGGAACAAGTATTTGGTTTTTTAAAGGATATTATTTTAGGCTTATGTACGGACAGGGAACTGTTTTTGATTTATATAATGGTGGCGATTTTAAACATTTATTAAGCGCATGACAACTTACAATAAACTGGTTAGAGACAAGATACTTAAAATAATTAAAAAGTCTGGTTCAGGTTATAAGTATCATATAGCAAAAGACGACACAGAATTTCTTGAAAAACTTTATGAAAAACTTCAGGAAGAAATTACTGAATTTAAAGAAAAACCAAGTGTAGATGAATTTGTAGATATGTTAGAAGTATTGGAAGCTATAGCAAAATATTATAAATTTAAATTGAATGATATTAAAACTATAAAAACCAAGAAAAAAATAGATCGTGGTGGATTTAATAACAGAATAATACTTGAAGAATCATGACAACAACAGAAAAAATTATTACCGTAGTACTTGAAGAAGTAAATGGCTACACTAAAGAAGAAGCAGAAAAATATGCAAAAGATTGTGAAGGAAGTATTACGTGGGAAAGAATTGATGCAATTGTAAATAAAGCAATTAAGGAAGCAAAAAAGAAATAACAATGGCGTAGTGATGGAACTGGTAGACATGTAGGTCTTAAAAACCTATGGGCAGTAATGTCCGTGTGGGTTCGACTCCCATCTTCGCTACTATTTATATAAAAATAAAATCATGAAAAAATCAAGCATACCTATTGATATTCTTTATGAAGAATGTCTTAAAGCAGTAAGAAAAGAAATTCGAAAGGATTGCTATCAGGAAGCAAAAGAAATTATTCGATTGGCTTCGGATGAAGATCGTAAAGAATTTCTTAAATATTTCAAAGAAGACAAAGGCAATATTTGTTGTTTAGTTCTTGATAGAATAAAACGTGATCTAATTACTGCAGGAAAACTTGAAGCAAATGATAATGATAATTTCGGTAAACCACTTATGTTATGAGTATATTGTTTAGAAATTGGCTGGAAGAAGGATATTATGAAGAAGATTCTTGGGGTAATCTAACACGAATAGAAGACCCTGACAGAATTTTTCAGGCACAAAAAGAAGGAACACTATATCATAATGATGGTATGGCAACCACTCAAGTATATTTGGGTGATAAACTTGATTTAAATGGCGAAAGTGATTAAGGGTAAAAAGCCAATACCGCAAGAAGATGATTGTCATTGTGGCAACCCTCTTAGAGTAAATGACCCTGCAAGAAAAAAAATTATCAGGGTCATAAAGAAAAAATGATTTACCCCCTCATGTGGTGGAACTGGTAGACACGCACGCCTCAAAAGCGTGTGCCGTAAGGCATGTCGGTTCGAGTCCGACCATGAGGACAATTGAATAATTATGAGTATTTATTTAAAACTGTAAACTATGAAAAGACCTTGGATGTATTTCTTGTAACTTGCTCTAATGCGAGTACAAGAAAATGAAAGCAAAATCAATTGAACAAACATCCACAAATCGTGGAGAATTTAATCGTGCATACAAGCACTATTTAGAAAAAAAAGGCAAGATTCACTGTTCATATTGTGCTTATCACCGTTGTGAAAACGGTTGCGGGACAAAAATGTACGGTAGTATTGGTAGTGAAAGAATGAGATATCCTAACTGGAAACTTGTTTCAAAGCAACCAAAACAGTGGATGGAAAAACCCATCAAAAAAAGAGTTAAATATTATGGTGGGTATCAAAGAACATATGTTGAGATTACATTCTCAACATAATATTGCGACTTGGTATAATGGTTAGAACGTCTCTCTCATAAGGAGCAGATACCGGTTCGATTCTGGTAGTCGCAACAAAAAAACCTGTCGAATTCGACAGGTTTAAATTTCCAACATGTTATTTCTTTTTGGTAAACCATTTCCAGCCACCAATTGCTGCTGATGCAAACAACCAAAGTCCTAACAGAACTTCTGCACCTACTACACCGTCTTTGCCATAGATAATTGAATATGCTATAAAGATTATAAGGTAATTTAATACAATCATCCAATTTTTAATAAACCATGCTTTAACTGCAGGTATGGCAACGGTTGTTATCCATGTCCAAATTTTTTTCCAAAGTGCTTTTAATTTTTCTATCATTTTTATGTGTTTTTAATTAAAATTTTTAATATTGATTTTCTTCATCAAAAAAAGTTACTGTACATATTTTAGTTTTAAAATCAAAATCTAACGTGTCAACATAAAGCGTTTTACCCAAACGTAAATTAGCTTCTGTTACTTTAAATTTCCAAGGAAATTCAGCAATATTTTTATCGTTTTCTTGTTCAACTTCATCAGACTGTTTATTAAGTAACACAACCTTATATGTACCATCAACGCCATCAATTTCAACAAAGAAATTTTCAACGCCAAAATCATTTAACCAAAAACCAATATGCCAATTAATGAAAAGATCGCTTTCATTAACATCAACATCAAAGTCGTTTGAAAATGATTCGAAATTATAAAATGAAGAATTTTTTATTTCCTGACGAAATTTAAAGTTTTCGTGCTCCATTGAATATGCTTCTTTTAGCAACCTAACATATTCTTCACGAATAATATTATTTATTTTCATTAAACGTCTAATTTTCTATAAATACTCTATGATATCTTAAAATTCTTTTATATGTTTGCGTTCTAATGTTATAATATGTTGGGAACACCAAAGCAAAAGTATACTTCAGCAAAAACATCTATAAAACAAGTACCAGCAGGATTTAAAATAGTTGAAAAATATTTCGGTTGGCAAGCAAACACAATTAATCTGGATATTGGTGGGGGAAAATATGACTTGATGACTGAAAAATTATTAGAAAAAAATGTAACTAATTTGATTTTTGACCCGTATAATAGAAGTTTGAAGCACAACATTAGGGTTATATATAAAATTGCTAAGAACGATGTTGATACTGCAACTATTTTTAATGTGTTAAATGTAATCATGGAACATGAAATCCAGTTAAATGTATTAAAGCTGGCGAAATCTGCACTTAAAATTGGCGGTCATGTGTTTATCAGGTCAACATATAAGAATCCTGTAAAGGTCTCTGGAGTGACAAAATCAGGCACATTTCAACATTATTTAACTCAAAAGGAATATTTGAAAATAGTTAAAGAAATTTTTCCAAATGCAAAATTAGAATACGGCATAATATATGCAACAAAATGAAAGAAAAAAACGGCTTATTAATTAATGAAAATTACTGGCGTAATATGTCGCCAATGGAATTAGAAAATTTTGCTCAGAAAATTTTTATACATTACAGAGAAAATGGTTTTCCTTATTATCCAACAGATATTGAAATAAGACAAAAAGATTTTGAGCAGTTAATGAATTATGATTTCAAAGCGTTATTTGAAAATAATATAATAAAGCAATCGATGCATGGTCTTGGACTTGCGTGGTCATATTTTCCACACTCATTCAATGTCAGGTCAAATGATAAAATGACTCCATATGAAGCATTTATGGATGATGAAATTTTCATAAAAGTCATCAAAAAACGTTTACAGATGGGTACATATATATCAGACTCTGGCATAAGAAAGATGTTGAAAATATTTACGGGCGTACAGGGAGTATCGAATTTCAGACCAACAGCAGCAGCATGCATTTATAATACGTTTGCTAAAGACGGTGTAGTTTGGGATATGTCAGGTGGTTGGGGTGGAAGATTGCTGGGGGCAATTGCTGGTGGGGTTCAGAACTATATTACGACTGAACCTTCAGAGTTAACACATAAAGGCTTGACAGAAATGGCTTATTGTTTTTGTCCCAAAGGCATGGATTACATGATCTTGAAAATGGGAAGTGAAGTATTTAGACCAGACAAGAACAGCTTAGATTTGTGTTTCACATCACCGCCATATTTTGATCTTGAAAAATATAGTGAAGAACCTTCACAGAGCTATATCAAATTTAATACGAAAGATACATGGGTTGAAGGATTTTTGAGACCAACATTTAAAAATTCTTATTATGGATTAAAACAAGGTGGATATATGTTGATTAATATTGCTGATGTAAAAGGCAAACACAATGTTAATTTGGAATGGGAAACTATTATAACTGCAGAAAGTATTGGTTTTACACATGAAAACACGCTTCAATTAGCACTTTCAAATGTAAATTTGCGTGATAAAGGAAAGAAGTTTAAGTATGAACCTATTTATGTATTTAAGAAATGAAAATGTTAGAAAAAATTGATTGGAAGGTTCTCTGCACATATGTAGAAAATAGCCTCATTATTGCAAACAAACATCCAGAATTGGATATTTGGATACTTAATTATTCTCCAAAAGTTCAGTCAAAAAAGTTCTGGGATGAATATACCTTATCTTGTCGTGGATTGGTAATTGATGCTGAAGGTAACATCTTAGCTCGTCCATTCGAAAAGTTCATGAATTACGAAGAATATGACCCATCAGAAATTGACTGGTCAAAGGACTTTGATGTATTCGAAAAAATGGATGGTTCATTGATTATTATATTTTATTATGAACCAAGAATGAAATGGATAGTAGCTTCCAGAGGGTCATTTATTTCTGAACAAGCACTTGAAGCACAAAAAATGATTACAGTTACAGATTATGGCAAACTGGATATTGAATACACATATCTATTTGAAGCAATTTATCCAGAAAACCGAATCGTTGTTAATTATGGTAATAGAAGAGAACTTGTGTTACTTACCAAAATTAATACAAATACTGGTGCTGAAATAAATAACGATGAATTGGTTAACAAGTATTCAAAGCATTTTACAGTTGTGAAGAAATTTCAACTTAAATCATTTGATGAATTAAAACAATTAATAAAAAATGGTGAAGATAATAGTGAAGGTTTTGTTATTAGATTCTCTGATGGCTTAAGATTAAAAATGAAATTTGCTGAATACTGCAGATTGCATGCAATATTAACAAATGTTTCTAATTTAACTGTTTGGGAACATTTGATAAATAATTATGATTTTGATGCATTATATGACAGAGTTCCAGATGAATTTTACAACTGGCTAAAAAGAACAATAAAAGCAATACAGTCAGAATTCAATGAGATCGAAAGAAAAGCATTGAAAGAATTCATTAGAATTTACTATGTAAATGGAATTACTGTTCGTAAGGATTTCGCAATGGAAGCGATAAAAACAGAATACCAGTCAATATTATTTAAATTGTACGACAAAAGATCATATGATGAAATCATTTGGAAATTAGTGCGACCAGTTTACAGTAAGCCGTTTCGAGACGGTTTTGAATATAGCATATAAAAGCGAAGGTAACTTCGCTTTTTTTTATGTATTTATATGAAATATTGATTAATGAACATCATTGACATTATAAAAGAAGAAATTGAACAATTTGATTGGGGTAAAGAAAAAGTTGCAGATAGACCAATAAAACCAAATGAATTTATTTATCATAGTTCTGATATAAATAACAGAGAAGGCATATTGCGCAATGGATTAGAACTTAGAACGGGTGATAATTATTTAGGATATGTTGGTCGAGAAAAAAAAGCAATACCTGCGATTTTTGCAACGGCAACATATAATGATGTAACTGGCGGTATGCCCAATACCCCTGAAGATATTTGGGAAATTAATACTCGAAAAATAGATAATGAATGGTTTGCGGATAAACATTTTTCTGATTTTGGTTTACCAAATAATCCACATATGGTAACATTTAAAAACATTCCAGCAAATGCATTAAAATTAGTTCATAAAGGATATGATTATATGGCACAATTAAGGCAAAAACAAAATATGGATGAAGATATTACTTCTCAGTATATACATTTGCAAAGATGCCAAACAGGTGAAGTAAATAATGTCTGGGATTTTAATGTTGTAAATGGTCAAAACGGTGAAGGCATATACGCATTTCTTGCTGGCGACAAACCAATGAAAGATTATTACTGTAAAAATGGTGAGAATATTCATTCATTTAAAATCGAAAAAAAATATATAAAAGACTTATCAAACCTTAAATTAGATTATTGGGATGTTAAAAAATTTATTTATAATAATTCACAATATAAAGCATTTATTTTTAAGCATGTGGGACATGGAATACCATCTTCAAAAGAAGTATTAATAACCGACCCCAAAATAATTATATTGGATAATTCAGACATAATGAACGAAGAATATAATCACACTAATTATTTAAAGTGGAAAAGACAAAACGTAACCCTAAGAGGGGTGCGTAATAATGTCGGTACACCTAATAGCGAAGATGATGAAGGAAATTTCTTAACCGCCTTTGGTGATGTACTTGGTAAAGGATTATATACTGCAGCTTTAAGCAATAAAGGAATGGCAAAACAATATGGTAAAGTATATTATGTACTAAATGCCATACCCAAACATCCGATGGTTTTTAATACTTTAAATGATTGGCAAATCTGGTTTGGCAATACACTTGTGGGTGATTTTACAAAACAACGGGGTGCAAATTATCCAGACAAACGAATTTTTAATGCCGAAACAACCATTGAAAAAGAAATGATGAAGCGTAGTTATGACGGAATTATAATAAGAGGAAGAGAAATGGTTAATTTTACGCCACCAGATAACGTACTGTATTTCAGCACTGAACAAGAACTAATGAATTATTATGAAATCGTAATTGAAAATAATGTGTAAAATAAATGTAATTTTATTTGGAAATGTCGTATTTATAAAATACATTTGTCATCTGAATTTTTAAGAAACAAATAAAGAATAAAGCAATGAGAACATTTGGTACATATTATTACGGTAAAAAATCTTATAAGAAACAGCTTATAGGAATCGGGAATACTATGACCAAAGGTAAAATATAACTTTCGTACTTTTTTTCATAATTAAGACTAACCCGATTCGCAAGATCGGGTTTTTTGTTTTGCATAAAAACGTATATTGTTGCATAAAAACTCTTAGAATATGAAAAACAGGTATAAAAAGGCATATTTCATGAAAAACGTTTATTACCCGTGAAAAACGTTTAAAAAACAGTATGTTTCATGAAAAACGGGTTTTGCGCTCGTAACTCAGTTGGTAGAGTAACGGACCTTTAATCCGTGAGTCGTGGGTTCGACCCCCACCGGGCGCACTTAAGGTATAGTTTAGGTATTTTCTGTATCCATATTAACTGAAATATCCACAAGTTGTACCCGTAGCAAAGGGGATATGCCCTTGGCTTTTAACCAAGTGACGTAGGTTCGATTCCTACCGGGTACACAAATTGGGTACGTTGAGCAATTGGTTGGCTCGCCTGACTGTAGATCAGGTTCTTCGGACGTAGGGGTTCGAGTCCCTTCGTACCCACAAATAGACTCCGTAGCTTAATTGGTGAAGCTGCACTCCCTTAAAGTGAGGATTATGGGTTCGAGTCCCATCGGGGTCACCAAATTTTTTATTATGGAAACAATTAAAACAATTGTAAACGGAACACAAGCAACTTTAAGCCACGTATGTAATGGCAAAGCATGCTATAAAATTATGACTGCAGATCACATATATCAACTTGAAATCAATTTGATGGATTCTGAATGGAAGGATGTATACGTATATCCTGAATACAAGACGATTACCTTAATGCGTTGGATACGCAAGGGCATCGAGAATGATGACGGTTCATTCATTATGATGAAATAATATGCTGGGTAGGATGGTAAGTGGGCGAAATCAATGGTCTGTAAAACCCCCGCCTTTGGCTATGCAGGTTCGAATCCTGCCCTACCCACACTAATCTTACAAAATTTATTTTTTGTAAGATTTTTTATTTCAGTCACTTATAATTTTTATTTAGTCTAAATAAAAATAACTCTTGCATTTTTAATTAAAAGTATTTATATTTACAAAAATAATTTTATGCTTAAGTATTATGAAAAATGGCTAAAAACAAAAAGAAAGTAACTACAACCGTAGTTACAACCGTTGTTACGGAAACAATAATTCCTACCAACGAGAAAACACACATTATTTGTATTCTTGATCGCAGTGGTTCAATGGCAGGTATTATGACCCCTTCTATTAGTGGATTCAACGAATTCCTTGGAAAACAAAAAGCACTTCCAGATAAAGCAACTATTACAGTTGTATTATTTGATGATCAATATGAAATACTTTATAATAATGTTGATATTAAACAAGCTGAGTTGCTTACTGAGAAAGTTTGGTTTGCAAGAGGTATGACAGCATTGTATGATGCAATTGGTAAAACAATTAACACTGAGAGAGCAAATCTTAATCGTCTTGGTGCTGAAAAACCTTCAAAAGTATTGGTTTGCATAGTAACTGATGGGTTAGAAAATGCAAGTGAAGAATATAAAAAAGAAGAAGGTAGAAAAAGAATTATTTCTCTTATTAGAGAATGTGAAAAAGAGGACTGGAATTTCTTGTATCTTGCAGCAAATCAAGATGCATTCGCAGTTGGTACAGGATTCGGCATAAGCGGTGGTAATACTATCACATATAGTGCTACACTACAAGGTGTTTCACATATGTCACAAACATTGAATTGTGTTTCAACTTCATATAGGGGTATGAGTGCAAATAGTGGTGATTTTCAAAAAAAATCAAAATCTTTGATTGATGATAACGAACCTGAAGAAGATAAAAAAGATGAACCACAAAACCTAACAGGTAATATTATTACAAATGGTGTTAGTGGAAATTTCACTCTTGGCGGTGGTAATAGCGGTGGTAATACTATTACTTCTTCCAACACAGCAGTTATTGATTCAAAAGACGTAAAATAATTTTCTGTTTTTATATTAAATCCGCTTTTTTGAGGGGTACTTTTTAGTACCCTTTTTTATTTAAAAGTGTATGCCTGAATTGATTAAAATTTATTTGAATATTATTGACGATATTTGAATAAAACCTTGTATTTATGAATGCTTATCAATATATTTGTAACCCATAATTTATAAAAAATTATTATTCTTATGACAGATAAAAATCTTAAAAGTTTTCCCAAACAAGAAGTCGAAAAATCAACATTACAATATTTTAAAGGCGATGAATTAGCAGCACATGTTTGGATGAAAAAATATTGCTTAAAAGACGAAAAAAATTATTACGAACTCAACCCAGACGATATGCATCATCGTATTGCAAAAGAAATTGCAAGAATAGAAGCAAAATATCCCAATCCAATCCCCGAAGAAGAAGTTTACAATACAATAAAAAATTTTGAACGAATCATACCACAAGGTTCACCAATGTCAGGTATTGGCAATAATCTTCAGGTAGTTTCTCTTAGTAATTGTTTTGTTGTTGGTAATGACGGCAATGGTGATAGTTATGGCGGGATTATTAAAATCGATCAAGAAATAGCACAATTAGAAAAAAGACGTGGTGGCGTAGGTACTGATATGTCATTCGTTAGACCTTTTGGTAGTCCTGTAAAGAATAGTGCAATTACCAGTACTGGCGTTGTGCCTTTCATGGAAAGATATTCAAATACTACAAAAGAAGTGGCACAAGATGGTCGCAGGGGTGCATTAATGCTTAGTATTTCAATTAAACATCCAGATTCAGAAAGATTTATTGATGCGAAATTTGAACAGGGTAAAGTTACTGGTGCAAACGTATCAGTAAAAATTGATGATGATTTTATGAATTCTGCAATACAGGGAACTACATATTTTCAACAATATCCAATTATTGGTACACCAAAAATGAGCAAAGATATTGATGCACAAAAACTTTGGAAAAAAATTATATTTAATGCTTGGCGTTCAGCCGAACCCGGTGTGCTGTTCTGGGATGCTATCATGCGTGAGAGTGTGCCCGATTGTTATGCAGACTTAGGATTTAAAACCTTATCAACAAATCCTTGTGGTGAAATACCTTTATGCCCCGATGATAGTTGTCGATTACTTTCACTTAATTTATTTGGTTATGTGAAATATCCATTTACAATAAATGCATATTTTGATTGGGAATTGTTCAAGAAAGATGTACAGATTGCTATGCGTTATATGGATGATATTGTCGATCTTGAAATAGAAAAAATTGATGCAATACTTGTTAAAATATATTCAGACCCAGAAGATGAATTTCTCAAACTATATGAAATAAAACTTTGGGAAAGAATTAAAGATAAAACAATTAGAGGTCGTAGAACTGGATTGGGAGTAACTGCAGAAGGTGACATGCTTGCAGCAATTGGACTTCGTTATGGTACAGATGAAGCCACCAATTTTAGTGAAAAAGTTCATAACACACTTAAATTAAATGCTTATCGTTCAAGTGTTATAATGGCACAAGAACGTGGAGCATTTCCGATATATGACGCTGAAAGAGAAATAAATAATCCTTTCATTACAAGAATATTGAAAGAGGATGAAGTATTATATGCCGAAATGGTTACTTATGGTCGTAGAAATATTGCTTTATTGACCATAGCACCAACAGGTACTGCCAGTTTAATGACACAAACTACTTCAGGTATTGAACCTTGTTTTTCACCTGTATATAAAAGACGTAGAAAAATTAATCCACAAGAAAAAGATGTAAGAATTGATTTTGTGGATGACGAAGGTATTGCTTGGCAAGAGTATCCAGTATTTCATCATAAATTTGAAATGTGGCTTGAAATAAATGGATATGACGCAAATGTTGTCAAAAGTATGAGTGATGAACAACGCAATGAAATCGTTAAGAAATCTCCATATTATAAAGCAACTTCTGAAGACGTTGATTGGGTAAAAAAAGTTGAAATGCAAGGTCGTATACAGAAACAAGTAGATCATAGTATATCAGTAACCGTTAATCTGCCAAAAGATATTACAGAAGAAATGGTTGCAAAAGTATATGAAACTGGCTGGAAAAGTGGTTGTAAAGGCATTACTGTTTATCGTGATGGCTCACGTAGTGGAGTTCTGGTTGCGGATGACTCAAAAAAAGATGCAGAATTTCATGAAAATCATGCACCGAAACGTCCAAAAAGACTTAAAGGTGAAATTCATAGATTTCAAAATAATTTAGAAAAATGGATTGCTGTTGTAGGCATGAAAGACGGCAGACCATATGAAATCTTTACTGGTAAACTTGAAAATGGATTAAGTAAATTACCACCACATGTAAAAGAATGTGAAGTAGTTAAAAATCTTATTGACGGTCTTGATGCAGAAGGTAAACCCACCAAAATCAAGAGGTATGATATTGAATATATTGATATTGATGGAGTAAAACAAATTCATACTGGATTGAATCATGCATTTAATCCTGAATTTTGGAATTATGCTAAATTGATCTCAGGTATTATGAGACATGGAATGCCAATTGTTAAACTTTATGAATTAATTGATTCATTAAACTTTAAAGAAGATTATATCAACACTTGGAAGAATGGTGTTGCACGTGTGATCAAAAGATATGTTAAAGACGGAGAAAAGGGCAAAGGCAAGTGTCCTGAATGCGGTAGTGATCATCTTGAATTCAAAGAAGGTTGTTTAACATGCATGGCTTGTGGAAATAGTAAATGTGGATAATTATGCCAAAGACAAAACTTAGTGACATATTAAAACATGGGAAAAATTTTAAAGTAAAAATATTAAACCCTGATGACCCCGAAGTAATTGAAATGTTTCGCAAAGTAAAAGAAGAACAAGAAAAATGCTTGGCGAGAAAGAAAATTGATTGGGAAAAAATGCGTAATACTGTGATTAATATTTAATTTGTGAGTATTTATACGAAAGTTCTTTGAAATTATAAAATATTGTAATATATTTGCTTCTTAATATCATTTCTATGATCATACTGGAAAGTAAACTTGTTAGAAAAGATTCACCTGCACATAGTGAATATCAAAACTATGGGTATGTTGACGGATACTTTCTAACCATTCATGATTTGGCTGCTCTGGTCAGAGATTTTCAAGTCGATTGTTTTGATGGATTTGTCAGCAATGATCATTCTTACATTGAAGAATGGTTAAAGAAGCATAACCAAATTGTAAAAAAATAACTGTAATATAAATTAAATTGTATGAAAAAAAATGTAAAATTCGATGAAAACTATTATCTCATTTCTCAAGAAGCTAATAGTACCGTAACTGTAGAAGTTGCAAAAAAAACAAACCACATTTTCGTGGTAGACGTATCTGGCTCAATGTCATGGGAACTCCCAAAAATTAGAACACAATTGAAAAATAAACTCTCCAATATTATGAAGGAAGGTGATACTATTACTATTGTGTGGTTCTCAGGCAGCAGGGATGCTGGAATCCTCAAAGAAGAAGTTGAAGTAAAATCACTTAAAACTTTATCCGACCTACATGATGCAATTGACAAATGGCTTCGTCCAGTTGGCTTAACTGCATTCTTAAAACCACTTGAACTCGTTAAAGAAGTTATTGGTAGAATCAGAAAGAACAGACCTGACAGTGTGTTCTCAATGATATTTCTTACTGATGGTTGCAACAATGATTGTTCTTGGAATGATGTAATTAAAACGCTCAAAGGACTTGAAACTGAGATTGCTTCTTCAACATTTGTTGAATACGGTTATTATGCCGATTCACGTGCATTAACCCAAATGGCAAGTGTTCTTGGTGGAGAAAAAATCAGTTGTGATGGTTTCGATGATTTCGAACCAATGTTTGATGCTAAAATTTCTTCAAGCGTTTATGGTGGTAAAAAAGTCGTTGTTAATATTACCGACAAATACCTTTATGATTTCGCATTCAGTGTTGGTAAAGACGGTAGTGTATTGCTTTACAACATTCAGGATGGTAAGATCATGGTTGGTAGTGATGTTAAAGAAGTTTATTTCTTCAGTCCCAATGGAGTTGGTGGTGGAACAATCATTGATGGTGCACTTTACGCAGCAATATATGTTCTTTCAGATAAACTCATGAATGACGATGCGGAAAAAGTCTTTTATGCACTTGGCGATAATCATTATTATAGGATGTTAGCTAATGCATTTGGAAAGCAGAAACTCAATGCATTTAAAGCAGCTATCAAAGAATGTGTTGCTGATGTATCAAAAAGATTTCCTGACGGTGGAAGAGCAGCAATTCAAAAAGTTCCCGATGATGCATATTGCTTAATGAATCTTATTGAAGACTTGGGTAATCTGGAAGGTTGTTTATTCTATAAAGGACATTCAGATTTCAATTATAATCTTATTGGCAGAAAACGTGTTGCAAGGGGTGAAAATTTATCAGAAGCTGATAAAAAAAGATTATCTGAAGCTAAGAATGTTGAAGAAATTAGTAAGATCACCGAAGAACTTAAACAAAAGAATGTTGAAATTAGTTTTGTAGATTCTGACCCAAACAGGGGTTATCCGCTTACTGACTTAGTATGGAATGAAAAACGTGCAAACCTTTCTATTCGTATTTACATTGAAGGTGAAGCAATTACACCTAAAAACAAATTCAGTATTGAAAAAGTTGCTTCTTTCAGGTACAAAACATACACTCTTATCAAAGACGGTATCGTAAATATTAAAAAACTTCCAGTAAGTTTTTCGCCAGAATTAGATCAATTATTGGTGAAATATAATGTTAGTCACACCATAGATGTGGTTAACAAAGTGGTTGTTATTGATCTTACCAGTTTGCCACTTATTAACAGGGGTATGGTAAAAAGTATTTCAGCTAAAGGTCTTGCAATTCAAGAGTGGGAACTTCAGAAACTTCAGGCAGACAAAAAGGTTTACGATTATTTCAGAAAATCATTGTTTCCAAAAGAAAGTAAGTCTTTTGTTGAACTGCTTGGTCAGGAAGCTGCAGATTGGCTTAAAACAATCGGAATTACTGACTACAATGGTTTTACACCATTGACAGATGCTGAAGAATCAACTGACTTTTACTTGTCAGTCAATCTTGAAACTAAAATTAAAGGTTTCTCTTCATTACCAAAGGTTGAAGATGTTATCGCTAAACTTAAAAGCGGTACTTCATTAAAACCAAGTGAAGCTATTATGTCTGATGCAGTTAAAAAATATCAAGCACAACTTGAATCTGAAATGTATCAATCATTAAATGAAGAACAGCAGAAGGGTGTGTTGAAAACATATCTTATCACCAAGTCTGACATTCTGAACAAAAAGAGAAGAAAAGCATTACAGGAGATCGCACAGATCAAATTCTCGCTTATTCTTTCTAAGAAATGGTTTACTGAATTTAAAACATTTGATGAAAATAAACTAAGTCTTAAACTTGACGGTCAGGATTTAGAATTTACTTTCGATTTAAGTGAAAAAGAAGAAAAAATCTAACTATTTTTGCAACTTAATATTAAAACCCATCAATTCAGATGGGTTTTTTTGTTATGAAAACTATTTATAAAAAATATATACTCATATGAGTTTATTATCCGAAAGTAAACGCTTTAATGATTTCACGCCAGAAGAGAAACGTCAAATATTTAATGTTTTCACACAATCATATGTAAAGGCAACTGGTGTTTCATGGGATGAAAGAAAATTTTATAGCAGGGCGGGAGAATGGATATTTTTTGGCGACCCATTAGGATTTGTTACAGTCAGACCACAAAAAAGTGGGTTTTATAAGCTAACTGGTGTTGCTGGTAACCCAAAATCCATATTAAGGAGCTTACAAGAACTCAATAGTACCAATTACCCAATATGGGGCATGCTTACAAAAGAACTTGCAAACATTTTAGTTAAAAGATATGGCTTCAGAATGCCAAATAGACTTGAAGGATTTGTAATTGGTAAATTAATAACAAAGAATGTATTTGGAAATGTTGAATATACTCGTAATCCTGACGGTAGTTTAACATTTAAATATGGTGATGTCGGTGAAGCCACAAAAGTTTTCGTTGGCAATAGAGAATACTATAAAAAGATCAGACGTGATGCACTTAAAAGGGTATTTTCTCCAAAACAAGCAGTAAGCGAAGATGTTCTTACCGAAAAAAGAGCAATTGAACATTATTTTGAAGATAGTTTTAAGGCAGTATCAGAATATATAAGAAGATATGGTTATGAACACACATATGTTTCATTCAGACAAACAGCAAACACCACATTTATTAATCGTAGTAATAAATATAATACTCCGACAGGTTTTTATATGTATCCTTTGAAAAATTATCAAGAAAAAATTGCACAAAGTATTGACATGCAGAGTTTTATGAAAGCATTTCCATATACTCCTGAAAGTAAATTTGCTTTTCTTTTTACAATAACAAATACTGAAAATTTCTTATCTTCATTAAATATTAATGTTGAAAAAATTCATAGATATGTAAAAAAAATTAAAGAATTATATGGCGAAAAAAAACCTGCAATCAAAACATTGTGTGATTTATATTTTACTACCGAAGGTTTTACACCAAGAGGAGGAAGCGATTATCAATATAAAAATGAATTTCAAAAATTTTGGTTATTTTTATATGAAATTGCATTTGAATTAAGAGCAAACAACACAACATACAATTCTGACAGAAGTTCAAGTCATTATAAAGAATATCCTTCAACAATTACTATAATTGCAGACGATATTGGTCTTGAAGGATTTATTGATGATGCATGCACATCAACCATACATTCTGGTGAACCATGTCAAGGGGTTTTACTTAGTAATTTAAGAAAAAGTATTGGTAATTTGAAAATAGTACCAATATATCAAAAATATGATGCTCCATTAAATATTGATAATCCAAATGCGCCAACAGTTGACCCATCAGAATATAAAAACAAATATGAAAAATATTTGAAAGGTAAATTAAATGCTAAAGAAGTTTATATTGCCGATAATAATTATCAATTAGCAATAAAAAATCGTTTACCATTTATTGTTATTGCAAATAGTTATACACCATATTATGTTGACAGGGATGGAAATAAAACTGTAAGAGGTCTTGATACAACAAAAATACTTTCTAATGACCCACATGAGGATACATATGATGATACTTTAAAACAAAAACGTACTGCATATATTAATTCTTTATTGAATACAAAATATGATGAAGTGCGCCCATTTGGAAAATATGGTGGAGATGTTGCATTTGCAGTTCATGATAACGGAAGTTATGCATTTATTAATAAAGAAGGCAAACCAGATATTACAGGTGTTGATATTCTTAAAATTGGTGACGGTAAAACACGTGCAGTATATTTTAATCAATTACTTGGCAAAGAAATATTTGATCAAATTAATAGTTTTAGTGATTATGGCGGAGAAATTGCACTCGCACATCCACTTTCTGGTGGTCAATCATACTTTATTGATAAAATGGGTAATCCTGATATAATAAATGTAGATGTTACCAAAGTTAGTGATAGCAATACACGTGCAATAATTATAAACCAAAAATTAGGAAAAAAATATTATTATTCAATTGGTACATATAATAAATATGGTCAAGGTATTGCAGTTGCAACAAAAAATAATGGTGATAAAGTCTTTATTAATATTGAAGGTAAACCAAGTATTGCCAAGGTTAATATAAATAATATTGATGACGGTGATTTACGTGCAATATATCTTAATCAGAGATTACATAAAAAAATCTTCAGTTTTATTGGTATATTTGATAAATTTGGTACAGGAATAGCATTAGGAAGATATATAGATGGTACTTTAAAATTTGTAAATGCTTTAGGACAACCTGATCTTGAACATGTAGATTTTGATGCAATTGATGATACTAACACTCGTGCATTATATATAAATCAAAAATATGGTACTGATTTTAAATCGGTTGGTATATTTGATAAAATTGGTGATGATGTAGCTCCTGCTGTTCGTGATGATGGTACAATCGAATTTATTAATAGAGAAGGTAAACCAAGCATGGGTAATGTTGATATTAACAGAATTGACGATAGTCATGTTCGTGCACAATTTATAAATAAATTATTAGGTACTAATTACACGCATGTTACAAAATTTGGTGAATTTGGTGGCGATATTGCACTTGCAGGTAATCGTGACACTAATACTCATGAATTTATTAATAGAGAAGGTAAACCAGATGTATCAACAGTTGATTTAGATAAAATCGGAGATAGAACAACAAGAGCAGTATATTTTAATCAAAAATATGGTACAGATTATAATGGTGTTTATGATTTTGGTACATACGGTAATGATGTCGCATTAGCATATAATAATGAAATAGGAAAAGTTTTTATTAACAGAGAAGGAATGCCAGATACTTCTGGTATAGAAGAAAAATATCTTGACGAACCACCTGTACATGCAGCATATTATAATCAAAAATTTGGCACACATTATGCTGAAATTAGTCCGTTTGGAGTATATGGCAAAGATATTGCAGTGGCTTCTGATGATAATGACAACAGAATGTTTATTAATAGGAAAGGTAAAAAAAGCACTATTGGTGTTAATGTAGATGAACTTACTGATTCACTTCGTGTTGTATATTATAATCAAAAATTTAAGAAAAATTTTAAATCAATTGGTACTTTTGGTCAATATGGCGAAAATATTGCTGTTGCAAGAGATAAAGACAATAAAAATGTTTTTATAAATAGAGAAGGTAAACCAGATGTTAGTGGTGTTGACCCTAATAGTATAAAAAATATGAATAGTAATATAAAAGCAGCATATTTTAATACTATAAACGGTACTAATTTCACGGATATTTATGACTCTTTAACAAATAATCAAACCAATGTATTATTTGGAAGTTTACCAAGCGGTGGGTATGCTTTTATTAATAATAAAGGGAAACCAACAATAAAAATTAAAAATTTACAAATGCTTAAAGATCAATATGGCGAAAACACAGTTAATGATATAATTAAAAATACAAAAAAAATATTAACTGGTGAACTTAAGGAAAATTATTCTATTTTACATTCAATTATAAATGAAGAAGTTATGAATTATTTTCAATAATTGTGTAAAAAAATAATAAAATAATTTGCAGAAATCAAAACTTTATTTACCTTTGCAGAGTATTTAAATGAAAATGAACTTATAATTTTAAAACAAATGAAAACGTACAGGAAAATATCAGAAGATTCTACATCGACCTCAAGTCGCAATGGAAATGGTATATTCTGTTCAATTTTTACAGGCAGAAATAATGCAGATACGGGTTCTGGTTTTAAAGACATTGATTTGTAATTTTTAAAACTAATATAAGAAGAACCCGTATCGCAAGATTCGGGTTTTTTTGTTCTTTACATATGTCGGGATAGTTCAGGGGTAGAACGTCTGTGTGGTATTCAGGCAACATCGGTTCGAATCCGATTCTCGGCTCAAAAATATAACTCTTACAGGTTATAAACACAAAACATAACCTTTGCAGGTTATGCAAACTGTAAGACGATCTTTGACATGTTGGAATTTCTGAAGGGTTGCCTGAGTGGTTGAAAGGGACGGTCTGCAAAACCGTTAGGAAACTCACGTGGGTTCGAATCCCACACCCTTCTCGAAAATTATTTTTGCATAAAGGACTGAAATTCGGTACTTTGTGCAAAAAATCTGTTTCGGTAGTGCAATAATGGTAAAACGACAGTCTGTTAAACTGCAAGATGTAGGTTCGACTCCTACCCGAAACGCAATATTGGGACGTATTCCCTCTGTCTGATAAGCAGTTGAAAGGATAATTGGTCACATGTGGGTTCAATTCCCACCTTCCCAACATAAAAATTTAAAATGGGCGTATCGTCTAACTGGTTAGGATGTGTCTCTGATAAGGATACGATGAAGGTTCAAGACCTTCTATGCCCACAAATCGCAGACGTGCGATCTTATGTTGCAACATAAAACGATTACTTATTGTTAGCATAGCTGGCAATGCTGCTCTGTGAATGGGTGAAGGTGAGTTCAAGTCTCACAGGTAAGAGTCGTTTTGTATGGAGAGTTGTCCGAGTGGTTGATGGTGGCAGTCTTGAAAACTGCTGGGCACGCAAGTGCCCCGTGGGTTCGAATCCTACACTCTCCGCAAATTACAAATGGGAAAGTAGTTAGCGGTACTTAGTTGAGATAGTACTAAGTCGAGATGCACTGACCACTATTATCGAGTATAATAAAAAGTTTGTAATATTTGGATGGTTAAGCAGTTACATTGGAGTGGCGACATGCTTTGAATACATGGTTTCGATCTAAACAATCGGACGGGGGTCGGGTCCTCAATCATCCGCAGTGCTTTTGGTGTTAACTACTCACAACCGTTTAGCATTTATAATTATAATGGTAAAAGAGTAGACTTGGAGAATTGACAGAGTGGTTATTGTGCCAGTTTGCTAAACTGTGGGCGGTGAAAGCTGCCCCGGGGGTTCGAATCCCTCATTCTCCGCAAAGTCAGGTGCACTGGATTACATCACTTGACCTATGTATCAATATGGTGGTCATGACACTATTGCGGTATAAAAGTTCTGGCTTGCATAAGAGGCTGCCCTAATGTTCGTTGAAGTGAAGGTTTTGTGTTTGTGACTGGCATCACAGAAAACGCAAACTGATTCAGAGAGACATTTAAGAAAGTTGCAATACTATCGGGAAACGTGAGTATAAGGCTCACACCAGAACTTAATTTGGAACGGTAACTCAGTGGCAGAGTGCTTCCCTGAAGAGGAAGTGGTCGTGGGTTCGACTCCCATTCGTTCCACAATTTGGTGTCGTAGCTCAGTTGGTAGAGCAGTGGACTGAAAATCCACGTGTCACAGGTTCAAATCCTGTCGATACCACTCTCTCCGATCTTGAGGGACTATCCACGTCCCCAATCCAAGGTTGCACGAAGCAAGAATGCCTCCTGCCTCTGTTGCAGGTGAATCCAAGAGGTTCAGCAAAAAGTCGTGGCACGCAGAAGAAGCTCATGTGGTCGAGTGTCAGCCTTCCAAGCTGAATGTAGCGGGTTCGAATCCCGTCTTCTGCTCAACAATGCTTCCCACGCCTCTGACCGATGCCTGTGCAGGTTAGGTTATGCGCATCAGGGTCGCTTTCAGTAGAACTCACTTAATGCACAACAAGTGAGTTCGCCCATGCGGGTATAGCACAACGGTTAGTGTGTCAGTCTTCCAAACTGAAAATGAGGTTTCGATTACCTCTACCCGCACAAAAATCCTTGTTAATCAAAAAAGAATCGCTATCTTTGTGTTTAGTTTATAAGATAGCAATATAGTGACGTAGCTAAATGGTGACGGCAGTTGTCTTATAAGCAAAAGATGTGTGGGTTCAAGTCCCACCGTCACTACAAAATGAAAGAAATTAATTTGAAATTAGATCACGTACATGTTGAACCAAGAGTAATTAAAACAAATATTACTTGGAAAATTTGTGAATGTCTTTATGATTGCCTTGATGATGAATGCGCACAAACACTTGGATTCAGTAACAAAGAAGAATACCGCAGAAAAATGAATAGCAAAAAAGGTTATAAAGAAGTGATCAAAATGATGGGTAAATAATGCTTCGGTAGCTCAGTGGTAGAGCGTTTGTCTGTTAAACAAAGGGTCGCAGGTTCAATCCCTGCTCGGAGCGCAAATTGAAATAAAAATGTTTGAATATTCAAAATTAACAGAAAAGCATTTTTTTTGGCTTAGAATTGTACAACTTTTAAATAAAAAGAATGAAAAAGTATTTATTCGTAGGGGAAGAAAGAAGTAAAATGGACACATAATTATGCCAGAATAACTTTAATTGGTAGAGTAGCTCATTCGTAATGAGAATGTTGCAAGTTCGAGTCTTGCTTCTGGCTGGCAATCAATATCAACTTACTTGCACGTAGTGGTTGTTGCACATCAGAAATGATGACTAAATGGTTGATGAGCGTTCTTTGATAATATTTATTATAATATCAAGATATTTTTGTGACGTTTCAATTTTAAAATATTTTTGTTTTGATGTGTCAATAATACATAAATTGATATCTTTTTCAATACATGCTTGAAATTTACGATTATCATTATTTTGAATTTGATTAAGTTTATCTTGACCATAAATAGGTTCATAATGAAATACACCATTTAATTCAAATGCGAGTTTCAATGAAGGTATATAAATATCCAATTCAGAATTAATGGCATCTTTATGATTGAATAATATTTTCAATTCGGGATATAATAACTTCAGTTGGTCTTCAAGAAATCTTTCAAGTTTCGACCTGCGATTACCATTTGTTTTATGTTTATTATTATATGTTGCAGCACACGAATTTGAACAGAAATTATTTTTATGTATTTGGGATGGTATTTTATAAAATAGTGTACCACAATTAATACACACAACTTCTTTCTTTGTTGTTCTACCAATACTTTTACATGTCTTAGAGCAGTATTTTCCAGTGCGTTGCCCATTTAAGACTTTTAAAATATCTCGTTTGGACTTATAAAAAATACTTGAACATATTTCACATTCACATGGAAATTTATTGGTTATGTTTGACGTATCGAATTCTTCTTGGTCGTATAATGAAATCATATTATAATTTTATAATAAATACTTAAAAATTTTCGAAAAATTATTTTCGAATCTTCTTTTTGGCTCAAAATAAATGCCTTCTTCCTATAGTTGGTCGATTAGACGGGATTTGTAACCCCGCTTTCCACAAGAAACACGTCAGTTCGAATCTGACAGAAGGCTCAAATACAAATAATTATGAGAAACTATCATTTTAGTGAAAAAGAAATTGAAGAATTTTTGAAAAACAATAAAAAAGCAGGTTATGGTGAGCTTAATCATCCATCACCAAATCATGAAGAAAAGTTTTTAAAGAAACTTCAACTCAGAATGAAAAGTTTTGTTGATCTTACACCTTATTTTGTAAAAGTTGCAATTGTCACAATTATTGTGTTTCTTTGCTCAATGTTTGTATGGTACAGTTTTATGAGACCAGACAAAAGTAAACCAATAATTGAGAACATTATTGAACAATTTGAAAAGAAAAAAATGCCCTCATAGTTCAACGGATAGAACGGATGTCTTCTAAACAACAAATCGTGGTTCGATTCCACGTGGGGGTACTAAAAAAATAAAAAATGAGAACTGTAATTTGTCCCAAATGTAACCAAGTAATTGCAGTACCAGATCATAAAGATTTTGTGATTTGTTGTAATGAAGTAATTTATGCGCCTTATGAAACACACGATTGTAAAGATGCAATACCCGATGGTGTATGTAGAAAATAAAAAAGAATTTTCAATGGAAGGTTATGCCTTTCTTGATGAAGCAGGAAATACAATAATAATTGTTTACGGAGAAGGACGCAGAGACGACATGGACAAGTATTTAACTAATGACGGTGATTTAATTAATATCAAATATAAAATTATTGATTTATGCCAAAAACAAAAATCACAATAACAATTGAAAGAGACTTTCCATTGAGTGATGAAGAAATTCAAATTGCAATGAATGATATTCAAGCAAAATTACAAGGTTATTATGAAAAAACACCTGACTGCCTGAAGAAAGTAAAAATGAGTATTGGTTACGATAAAAAATATAACAATGAATAGAGTAAAACTTACGATTAATATCGACAGCGAAAATGAATTAACCGAAGAACAAATTGTGGAAGCAATGGTTAATATGAAATTCAGATTAGAAGGTTATAGTACTCCATGTCCAGAATTTTTAAAGAATGCGGAAATAGCGATAGATAAAAATTATAAAATAACAATGCTCCCATAGTCCAAGGGATAGGGCAACGGTTTCCTAAACCTTAAATGCAGGTTCGAGTCCTGCTGGGAGTACGAAGAATAAATTAATATGACACCAAATATTGAAGAATATCAAAAGAAATTAACATTAGAAATAAAAGTTATGACAGTAATTCTCATAATTGTTTTATTTTTGTGTTTATAATGCCTTTGTAGCATAACGGATAATGCGCTTGTCTTCGAAACAAGGTCTTATGGGGGTTCGAGTCCCTTCAGAGGTACAAAATGAAAAAGAAAAAAATTATAACAGGAATTACTGTTGCTGAACAAATGCGTAGAGCAAGAAAAATATTAAAAGAACAAGTAATACCTAAAGAAAAATTATATCAAAAACTAAAAAACAAATGCTCTCATAGCATAATTGGATAATGCATTTCGCTACGAACGAAAAGAGTGGGGGTTCGAGTCCCTCTGGGGGTACTAATAAAAATAAAATGGATGAAGAAAAAGAAGTTGATGAATTATTTGAATTTCTTGCATCTTGGGGAGCACGAAATAATTTTAAATTTGTAGTGCCACATGATGACGAAAAAAATATTGACTTTATCAATATTAATTTCAAAACCAATATTATTTATGTTGACGAATTAGGTATTGATGAACCATTAACTGAAGTTGGATAAAAAAAGTAAAAATATGAAGTATCTCAACACATCGTAATTATCAAGCTACTTTGATAAATGCGATTGAAATGTTATTTAGACAGACAAGTAGCAAAAAACAACTCGTACCAAAAGTACCAACAGCAAATGAAGTGGGTATGAAGTACTGGTTGGTGGAAATCACGCTTACGGGTGGTGAAATCCAAAAGTTTTACGTTAGTGCCGAAACACGATTCTTTGCCGAAGAAAAGGCATATGAGTACACGTATTGGATGGCTAACGAGAAACTTAAAAATAAGTTGAGTACTTTTAGGCTTATGCCTTAAAGGATTAAAATTGCAGAGGAAACTCTGCAACATGCAGGTGTAGCATAGTGGTAGTGCGTTGGCTTGCCGAGCCGAGGACGAGGGTTCGATTCCCTTCACCTGCTCCAATTAAGTTCGAAAATCTTTTTTCGCATTTCACAGTATTTATGTTAAAGTAAATATTATGAAATGGTTAAAAGAAGATGTCGAAAAAGCAATTGTACTTCATACGGAAGGAAAAAGGTTTCAAGAAATTGCAGAAGCATTAAATAGAAATTTTAGGTGTGTTCAGATAAAATTAAATAAACTTGGATACCATCAAAATTATGTCGAGACCAAAGAAATCAAAGCGTGTCTTAACTGCGGTAATGTGTTCACATCGTTAATAAGTAAAAACAGAAGATTTTGTTCACAGTCATGTGGTGCAGAATATAACAATAGAAAATACCCCAAACGAGCCAACATAAACAAACTGAAAAATTGTTTACATTGCGGTCAGCCATTAAATTCACATCAAACAAAATTTTGCTCACCCAAATGTAGTGGCGAATATTTTCAACAAGAAAATTTCAAGAAAATTGAAAATGGGGATGTGTCATTTCCCGCTACAATGTATAAAAAGTACCTCATACATAAGCACGGTAATAAGTGTATGAAATGTGGATGGCATGAAGTTAATATGGTTACGGGTTTAGTGCCAATTCAGTTAGAGCATAAAGATGGTAATTCTGAAAATCATAATTTAAATAATTTGGAGTTACTGTGTCCTAATCATCATTCATTAACCCCGACATTTGGTGCATTGAATAAGAGTAACGGCAGGACTAAAAGAAGGGAAAAAAGAAAATCATTTGCATATTAGAAAATTTAATGCAATATTTGCAGTATAAATAATTTAAATTATGAAAACAAAAAAATTCTTTAAAGGAAAACTAATTAAATTAGTGATTGAAAATTTTTGTAAATGTGATTTTGCTTGGATTTCACAAACCACATTGCAGGAATATTTGGATAAACATCTGTCATTTAAAACAGAAGTTTCGAATTTCACGCAGGATGAAGATAAGTTTACAAAAAATGCTCAAATAAAATTCACTGATGAAGATAATAAATTTCGTGTAATTGATATTCATGTTGCACAAATCGAAAAATCAGTTAACGAACTTGTGGCAATACAATAGACCTACCCGCCACACAAAAAATAACAAAGAGGATTCATCGCTGCGTGCCATTGCCATTAGTTGCATTGAACCTGCAGAGGAACTTCAGAACATCGCTGCTTAATGCGGGAGCATAAATATCTACGGCAATGCTGTAAGGAGAATATGCGTTAATACCGCAGAGGATGCAAGCCAAATTTGCTTAGTCGGTGAGCAGGACGTAAAGCGTGGTTGGTGCATAGATAAATGATGAAATAAAACAAAATTCTGGGTACGCTCATGTTATTTTTTGAAATTTTTTAGTATGTAGTAATAATTATAGTTATCTTTGCAATTATTATGAAATACACAAAATATTTAATAAACGGAAAATTTGTTGATATTGATTCTTTACAAACAAATAATTTTTATTTTAAAATACCAATAAGATTAATTAGCATATCAGTTGCATTTATGGGAATTACCATAATACTTGGAGTATTACCAATGGCTTTAATAGTTGATGAATATCGAAACACTAAATGTAGATTAATTCATTTTAAAAGAAATAAATATAAATTGTAACTATTATCAAATATTATTCGTATAATAATGTATAATTAAAATAATTAATCAATGGCAACATTATTACAAAAAGATGTTAAGCGTGAAACATTCGCAGTTATGGATATGAAAGGAAATAAAATGATTGTTACATTAAAAGCGGGTGATAACGTTGAATTCAGACCAAAAGGCAAAAGATATAAATATGAAGTACCACTTGCAGCATGTTTTAATCTTGCAATGATTTATACGGCAAGCGAACGCTATAAAGAACGAATAAAAAGATATGAAGAAGGTCGTAAAGAAGGTCGTAAAATGAAACGTCCAAAACTGATGCCAAAAATATTTAATGAAAAACTATACCAAGCATTGAAATTAATTTAGTATATTTGCAACATGAAAAACTTTTTAATTAATTTTTGAATAAAATGAAACTATTTGAAAAATTTAAAATGACGACCCAAAGCGATTTGGAGAAAGTAAAATCAGCATTAAAAGCAAGTCCTATTTGCAAATCAATGAATGATTTAAGAGAATCTAAACTTGATACTGATGGCAATGGTAAGATAACTCGTATTTGGTTAAATCCACATAATCAGAAGTGTTTTAATTGGGGTTGGTTTGTACATCAAGACTTTTTTGACTGGACACAAGGCAAAGGTAAGATTATTAAAGGTAAAACCGATGAAGAAAAAAAGAAATTTTGGGATGTGGCAATGTTTGAATTACAACATGATTATGCATGGGCAATTGGTTACAATAAAAAATATTTTGATTGCATCGATGAAACTTATCATCCAAAATCAAAACCGAATTATTATAGTATTGAAAGGTATGTTGAAAAACCATTGAAGATTACCAAAACCAATCACGAAGAAATTATTGCAAAAGTATTTGGTGATATTTGTGCATATTATAGCGATACCGAATTAACTTATGAATCAAATCTTCACAGAAGAATTCGTAATGAAGTCGATGGTGCAAAACAAGTATTATTTGCATTGGGCGTTGGTTATTATGGCGCATGCAACACTCCTGAAGAGCCATTAAACCTTTCTTGGGTTTCAGATATTTGCATTTATAAAGCAGTATATTTGTATTTTCTAAAAAATAATGTACCTTTGCCAGACTTTGATTTCGTTTACAACTATAAAGATCAAGTAAAATGAATTTTGAAATGTGGGAAATATTAGTACCTGCCTCTAATAACAGAGACCAAGAATTTTCATATGAACATCATAAGAAATGGGATGCTTTTGTGAAAGAAATCACTGGTGGTGTCACTATCATGAAAACTGCAAAAGGTGAATGGGTCAGTCCAAATGGAAAAATTTACATTGATAAAATGATTCCTTGCAGAATTATTTGTAATGAAAATCAAATAAAAGAAATTATTGATTTCACACTAATACATTACAATCAGGAAGCAGTATTGGCTTTTAAAATTTCCACAAATGTAATTTTAAAATATAAAACTGAATTAACACAAACAAATAAATTTTGGAAAATTTGGTATGATAAACTATTAAAAAAATTGTAATATGATTTCAGAAAGAGCAAAACGAGTAGGACTCAAAGAATTAGCAATTTTCGATTATTTCGAAATTGACAGAGATTTACCAAAATATCAAAAAGACAATCAGGGCAATGTTATTGCTGGTATGGTATATTCAAATACCATTACTGTTGATGCAGGTACTGTCCCACAGGCATGGGTTGCTGTTGGCGGAAATAACGGTGAAGTTGATAATAGCCGTGAAAGAATTAGTTTAAAAACAAGATTTGCAAACTGGTTACTTTCAGGACGATCAACAAAAACTGAAAAAGCACCGACAAAAAAAATCACCATTGTAGAATTCTTTACAAGTCTCACAAAGAACTATGAAGAACTCTCACCAATTGGAGAAATTGCCGAGCATTATGAACAGGCACTTCTTCAAGCAAAAACAATGGGTCAGACAGCATTGCTGGAAAGACTTAAAGACTGTATTGATGCAGCAAGGGGCGAAGCACATCTGGTTGCAATGGGACTGAAAAAATACGTCACCGAAAAACAAGTTTGCACTCTTTATGAAAAAGTTGGTGCTGATAAAAATCTCAAACTGACTTGGATAAAGAACTTTGGTAGAATAATCCCAGAAGCAGTATATGAGATTAAAAAAGATGTTGATGAAAGAAAAATCTTTGATAACTATGTAATACTGCATTATGACCCAAAAGATAATGGCGAGAAACTTACCAAGAAAGAAAAGGAAAAGAAGAAAGACCCAATACTTTTTGGTGTGATAAAGAACAGTAAGAAACTGTATTTCATTGCAGACTGGAAAGATGAATATTGCGATCTGACTCTTGATGAAATGTTTAAAATATTAAAAGAAAAAGTATTGAAAATCAACAACACTACTGTAAAATCATATATTGACAGCATTAAAGTCGAAGAATAATGGGAATGTTCAATGAAATAGCAGCAGAAGCAACTGCAAAACAATTGGAAACAACAATTCTGAATGCAATGCATGGCAGTGATTGGTCTGATTGCAGAAGTGCAGTAAAAGGATTTGCCAAGAAAAAATTATATCGATGGTATTTAAGTGAGTGCTCAGAAGCATTCATTGAACCAAACCACGAAATATTTGCTGAGTTCGAAGATTAAAAATATTAAATAATCATGGGCATACAAAGTATTTTAACTGACTTTCTTGCATATCTTTACGAAAATAATATTGATATTCGAGACAAAAAATATGATTGGCAATTCCTTACCAAAGATTTTCTTAAAAAAAGTGGACATGATAATCTTACAAAAAAAGAATTAAAAAGAGCAAAAAAATTAATAAAAGGAGAGTTGGGTGAGTTGGCTTAAACCACCAGTTTGCTAAACTGACGCACGGGGTAACCCGTGCCGAGGGTTCGAATCCCTCACTCTCCGCAGACTGCGGATTAGAGAAGTTGGTCTATCTCGCTGGTCTCATAAGCCAGAACCCCCATAAGGGGTCAGGGGTTCGAATCCCTTATCCGCTACAAAGAAATTCCAACATGAAGAATTTTCAAAATTTTTGTAACTTTTATTTATTTATATTCGTATAAAAAGAAAATTAAGAATTATGAAAAATCAGTTGAAAGTTGAAATAGTAGAAATGTTTGTCGCAAAACCTGACAGAAATAGAGTTTATTTCGGATGCATTAAAAGAAGCAGAAACGAAAAAGGCGAAATGAATCTTTTCAGTCGTATTGCTATGCCTGATGGTGATGTACTCTGTGCAAACGAAACAGATCAGTTAGTTCTTGCAAAAAATCTTAACAGCATGGCGGTTATGATACTTGACATGGACATTCATAACGATACAGGTATTTCCACCGAAATGTTCAAATTGAAGTTTTATCATAATTAGATGAAAGATTTTGAATTATTGAAAAGAACTTATCCTATTTCGGAGTTTGATCGTCCATGCGATGGTCTTTTCTTTATAATGGAAAACAGCACGCCTGAAGAACGAATGACATGGGGCATAAGTGGTAGAGGTATTAATGCCAGAGAAGAACTACAACAAAAAATAAAAAAAGGTGAGAAGTACATTTATCAGGTAGCAAAGGATAAGGGTGAATTCAAAGTAATGTGTCTATGTTTTAGTAATTATATGATAATAAGAAAATATATTTTTAAATTGGAGGACGAATAAAATGAATGATTTTACAAAATTTTGGTTTGAAGGTAATTTATATTTTGGAATGGTGAATGATCTTGATGACTTACAAAAAGTATTTCATGAATACGAAACTCACATGACAAAAGACGAAATACTTGATAAAGCAGTAAATAAAGATGAAACTCTTACTGAATTTGGATTAAGGTTAGAACATCATGGTAAAGTAACACTACGTCAATTTTTAACAGATAAAGGAATTAAAATATAAAAAAAATTTACTGAGATAGCAAAAAAACATCATTGGTATAAATTACTTAATGCAAAAAATAAATGCTTCCATGACCGAATGGCTATGGTATCGGTCTCTAAAACCGAGTGTGCGGGTTCGATTCCTGCTGGAAGCACAAAAAAATTAATTATGAAAACATTAAAAAAAGAAAAACTGAACGAAATTTTAGATTTAATTGTTTCTGAAGACCCATATTGTGGAGTTGATGGTCAAGAAGAAGCATTATCAAAATTAATTGAATATCTAAATGAAAATGATATTGAAGTTAAATAAATGGATAAATATTTGGAAATTAAAAAACTTTGATTAATTTTGTATCTCAATAGTATTTATAAGTCTACAGAGTAATATTAATTTAAAACAAAAAACGATGAAGTAGGTAAAATTAGTAACAATCACAAGAAAAGACCTCTATGCAGGTTATCAGTTAGTGCAGACTGCGCATTCAGTTGCGGAATTCGCACATCAATATCCAGATCAGTTCAATGACTGGAAACAAAATTCTAATTACATTATTTCGTTATCTGTCGATAACGAAGAGAAACTTCAAAGACTATTTTACAAATTACAGGACAATGGTGCTGATGTCGTTGCATTCACAGAACCCGACATTAACGATCAGTTGACCAGTATTTGTTATTATGGTACGCCTGAAATGCGAAAATTAACAGACAAGTTAGATTTAGCACTTGAAGAAGTTAATGTCGCAACTAATAATTAAACTTGCAACTAAATTTAAAAGCTATGAAACACTTATAGATGACAACCAGACCCCCGTAATGATGTGCATTACACCAGATTCGCAATTCGCAAATCACGAACGAATCGATTACATAAAATACGTAACGTAAAATATGTAATATACAAAATGTATAATCAATAACAAATAAATTTTAATACACATTATTATGGAAACAATAGTAAAATTCAATTATGCAAAAATGAAGGAAGACATTAAAACCAAAGCTGAAGAACAGAAGTTCTTAAAAAATCAGAGAAAAACCATAAAAATAATCGGTGAAAGAGTAATCCCTGCAAAGGATGCCACATACAAACATATGACAAACAGAGAAGACTTACGAATCATGTACGCTGCTTATGGTTTAGCCAGAGGCAAGAATTTTTCTCAAATCGAAAATCATTATCTTGAAGAAAATCATCCTCTTCAGAAATACCAGAAAAGTATCGATAGACTTTTAGAAAAGTATAAGATGCTTGTAAAAGTTGAAACAGTAGAATAATGAAATGGGGTGATAACACACCCCTTTTTTTATTTTTTTCTTGCATATTTGCTACGGATTGTATAATTTTACGAAAAATAATTTTAGAGTTAATATATTTTATATGATCAAAAATGAAAACGAACATGAAGCATTCACTTCAAAACTTGACAAAACAATAGATACTAATATTAATAATATTATACTTAATTCAAAAGGTGGATTTTCTGCAGACGATGAAGAATATGAAAACAAAACTGAAGTATCATCAATTAAACCCCTTGGAGATATTCTTGAAATACCAAAAGTAAAAGAAATTACAACCGAAGTTGAGGCAGACTTAGTACAGCAGAATCAAGAAGAAACAGAACCAAAAGAACTTACTGAAGAAGAAAAACACGCAAAATTGCTTGAAGCAATTAAGCAATCTCATATCAGATATCATCCCAAAAAACAATTTGGTGTTGCCTATAAACAAAAAAGGAAAGCAAAAAATAAGATGCAGAGAAAATCTCGCAAGTTAAGTCGTAAAAAATAATGGCAGTGACAGGATATACAGGCGGTAAAGAACTTATACCAAAGAAATCAATAAGGTCTCACTATAGCAAACCTTCTGAAAAAAAACCATATATTATGGCTGATATAAAACCTTTTGAGAAAGAGCAATTACGTGTTGATCAGGACATTTGGCTTCCACCTTCTACTGGTGATACTCCCAACTGGAATATAGTGGGTGATAATCGCATTAAAAAAGTTTTTAAAATCGAAGTCGGTAATATACCTGACGAAGAAATCGAAGACTATATAAAAAAGGTTGCAGAGAAATTCAAAGCAGTCGTTCGTCCCATGCCTGACTTAGACTGTGGGATATATCCAAACGTATATCACGAAAATGAATTATTTTTACTAACTAATATAGAAAAAAAGATGCCAGAACAACCAGATTTACAGAAAATACATGATGCACTTTACCCTAAGAATAGTGCTCATTACATGCACGTAATACCTAACAGTCATTTTTGGACTGATTTAAGTCAAATCACATATTCAATTCAACATGAATTGGAAAGGCAGAAACGTGAAGCTGAAGTCAAAGACAATAATTCAATTTATATTGGTGAACCTTTGACCAGAGATTATATATTAATTGGTCTGGGCAACTCACTCATGCGTGGTTACAATTTAAAACAAGATAAAAACGTAAAACTGAATCCTTCTGATTTTATTATATTTCAATCTATTGAAGATATGATTGTATATGCTCAAAGTGAAAGATTTAACTTAGAAGGTTTTAGTAGTATAATTAGTAATACAATTAATGTAGGATTTAACTTAACAAACGGAATTAAAATGGAAAGAGAACATGTTTACAAACGTATTGATGGTGAAAGAAACTATCAAGACATAGTAGGAAAGAGTGGTCAACGTGGTGATATTCCAGACGAAGAAAAACCAGTAGCTGAATGGCTTAATTATATTGAATACCATTTAAGCAAAGCTAAAGATTGTAATTATCATTTACGTAAAGATAATGCACTTGAAGAATTACGTAAAGTAACTGCACTTGCAGTTCGTGCTATGGAAATTCATGGTTGTCCTGAAAGAAGAATGCCAAATCGTATTGGCAATATTACAATAAATCCTGATGGCACAACCACTTCTTGTGATAACAATTGTGATTGTAAAAAATAATTCAACTAAAAATTTAATATAATGAAAAAATTCTGGAAAATACTTGGTGTGATATTTGACTGGATATTGATCATATTCTTTGCAGCCATTCTATTTGGTGGTGGTGCATGGGTTATAAAAAACATATTCTTTTAATCAATGAAAGATATTGATCTAAATAATACGTATTGGGATAGACTAAGAGGATACGTAAGCGAACTTCGTGTAGATTCACGTTGGATATTACGTAGTGCTGTTGATGATAAACCATATGGCTCATTAAGAATAGTTTCACATCCTGATCTACCATATGGTCAACTTCGTGCTGTATTTACATATGTTGTAAAGATTCGTCCGAAAACAAAAGAAGAAAAAATGCAATCCACTGAAGATTATCAAATGGAATTAACCGAACTGGAAGTATATTCAGTTGGTGACAATATCAATACTGAAAGCAAAACATATGAAGCACCTTTTAAAGAACTTGAAGAAATGTTTGGTATAAAAATATTCGAAAAATGATACAAGCAATTAGAAAAGGATTTGAAATTTTTGGTGATAAAGAATCATTTAGATTATGGTTATCAGAACCCAATTTTGCAATGGGTGGTAAAGCACCACTTGAATATGATTGGAATTTCATATATGAAGAACTGATTAGAATTGAATTTGGAGCATTAGCATAATTGAAATGAACATATTTGAAGAATACGTAATTGGGACTGAAATATTTGTAAATGAAGATGATTGGGAAAATATTGTCCATTTATATTCTCAGGAATATATTATAAAAGAAATGTCAGACGCTATTGAATTATTCAATATCAGTCTTCCTTATCGCAACATTTCATCAAGTGAAGTTGAAAATGAATATCATGCGTTAAAAAATCTTGAAATAGAAAATTTATTTAAAGAAGGTACTTGGTTAAATAAATTTGAATATAAATACGGATTTATTCCTTTCTATATTGACATCACCAATATTGGCAATAAAGCATCTGATTATTTTCATCAGGTCGAACGCTGGAAATGTGATGCAACTGGTTATCCTTCACCACAAAAAACATGGAAAACTGAAAGGTTCAGATTAACATTATTTAAGGCATTATTTTCACTCAAAGTCAGAGAGATTAATCCACAAGTATTTCGTAACCTGATTTCGCTTAGAAAATATATTGCAGCACAATTCAGACCATCTGCAGCAAAAATAATATATGATACTTATAAACCAGAAACGGTTCTTGACTTCAGTATGGGATGGGGTGATAGAATACTTGGTGCACATACTTCTCATTATGTAAAGAAATATGTTGGCATTGACCCCAACATTAATTTATTCAACGGATATAAAAGACAAATCTGCAAATATGATAATGTTTGGGGTAAGATCAAAGAATTTGAATTGATTTGTGGACGTGCAGAAGATGAAAGTATTGTATTGAAAGATAAATTTGATATGGTGTTTACATCACCACCATATTTCGATAAAGAAAAATATGATCAAAGTAATCAACAGTCATATATAATGTATCATGAATTTGATTCTTGGATGAAAGACTTTTTATTTAAATCAATTGAAATACGTACCAAAAATCTTAAACATGATGGACTTCTGATAATTAACATCAGTGATATTTACACAAGAAAAAAACAATATAAAATTTGCGATGGTATGAATAATTATATTGCAAGCACAGATCAATTTAATTATGTTGGTGCAATAGGATTAAGAATGCCGAAAAGACCAATGAGCATATCATCAGATACTGTTGGTATATTCGGTGAACCCATCTGGATTTGGAAAAAGAAATAAAATTAAATATTATGGTAAAAGAAAAAGATTTAGTAAAAGAAGTAATAATGGAAAACAACGAAAAAAAGAAAGAAAAAATTCCTGAAAATAAAGAGACAACCTTAAAATTTATAAAAGGGAATGATGTAAAAATAACAACAGAAAAGGACACTACCGCAACAACTGGCAAAGGTTCTGGTCTTAGATTCAATAAAGGAAAACAAAGATATGATTTAGTTGAACCACACGCATTTGCAGATTTTGTTCAAGTTCTTACGGATGGCGCAGAAAAATATTTTGATCGTAATTGGGAAAACGGATTGTCTTGGACTTCTGTACTGGCATCACTTAAAAGGCATATTGCTGCTATTGAAAGAGGCGAAGATTATGATAAAGAAAGCGGTAGATTACATATTGCTCACGCAGCTTGTAATGTACATTTTCTCAATGCATTTTATTATATCTTTCCGCAAGGTGATGACAGACCAAAAAGATATTTAAAACCTCCAAAAATTGGTTTGGATTTAGATGGCGTTATTGCAGACTTCACTGGTGCATGGAAAAAATTATATCCAGAAGTATCTGCCACACCAAACTCATGGTATCTTGATAGAAAAGTTGGCAAGAGATTCAATGCAATGCGGGAAGCAGGTACACTGGATGAATTTTATTTGAATATACCCGTTTTAGTTAAACCAGAAGACCTTCCTTTCGAACCACATTGTTATATTACATCCAGACCAGTATCAAATGAAATATCCGAACAATGGCTTGATAATAATGGATTTCCAGCAAGACCTATTTATACTGTTGATATACGCCAAAGTAAAGTCGAAGTAGCTAAAAATGCTGGCATTGAGATATTTGTTGATGACTCATTTGAAAATTTCGTAGAATTAAACAATAATGGTATCTTCACATATTTATATTCAGCACCTTGGAATCAAAAACATGATGTTGGACATATGAGAATTAACTCATTGAAAAACATACCATTACTAAAATAAAAAAATATTTGTTTTTTATTGTTATTGAAGATTAACCGTCATCTTATAGTATTTATAAATGACGGTTAATTACATTTAATAATATTAGAGCAATGGGAAATATTTTTTCAGATATTACGGAAGACATTAATTTAAAACCAACAAAATCTAAGATTTTACTAAAATGGGTTATTAGGATTGGTGTTGCATTAATTGTACTTGCATTTGGATATGGTCAATACAAAGTAATTCGTCTTAATAAAATGACTGAAATTGAAAAAGCAACAATTGAATTAAAACAACAAATGGAAACAAATACTAAAGTAATGGTTGATGGTTTTAAAGCAGTTAATGGTAGAATTGACAAGGTATATGATGATGGCATTAAAGAATTTGACAACTTCCAAACATATAATAAAAAACAATTGGTTATGATTATTGATTATGGACAAACAAATAAAAGTTTATTAAAACAAATGCTGGAATTAAATTCAGCAGAAAAATCCAAGTCCGTTGAAAGCAATCTTGAAAAAGCAAAAACATTTTCACCAGTAGTTGTACCTGATACATCCTCAATTGTTATAAAAAAAATTGACCCCAAAACTAAAAAGTAATTATATTTATTTAAAATTATAAATCTTATGGGCATTTTTCCAATTGGATATTCTAAAGAAAGGTTCATTGAATTTCTTCAGCAAAACCATGTAAATGAAACAATAATAGAAAAATTTAAAATAATACCTGAAAATGTCAAAAAAAATAATCATATTTACAAATTAAATATTGTTGGTACTTGGTATAACATAGGTGATACACACTATAACTTTGAATTGAATTATTATTCAGAAGACCAGATTGAGTTTTTATTTTCATTTAAAGTTTTTACCAATGTTGAAGATAGTATTAATAACATAATATGTGATTTAGTTGATGGTAAATATATAAAAAAACCAGAAAATATAAAATAATGAAAATATGTATTATTTCAGATACTCATAATAAGCATAAACGTTTAGGCAAATTACCTGATGCTGATATGATTATTCATTGTGGTGATTTTACATCTGTAGGTCATGGTCATGAAATTCGTGATTTCATGAAATGGTATTCTTTATTACCATATAAATACAAACTTATCATTGCAGGAAATCATGATTTACTTTTTGAAAGAAATCGTGTTTTAGCATTAGAAGATGTACCAAAAAATGTAATTTATCTGGAAGACTCTGGGATTGAAATAGAAGAACTATATTTCTATGGAACACCAGTACAATTGCCTTTTATGAATTGGGCATTTAATCGTCCAGAACCAAAACTTGCACAACATTGGCAAGCAATTCCCGATAATACTAATGTGCTTATTACACATAGTCCGCCATACGCAATAATGGATTTAGGAAGATATGATATGAAACACGCTGGCTCGCCATCATTATATTATGAAATAATGAATAGAATTAAACCAAAAATTCATTGTTTTGGTCATATTCATAGTGAATATGGTCGTAAAAATATTGAAGACACAATATTTATTAATGCCAGCAATCTCAATGATGATTATATGTGCGTGAATAAACCAGTAATTATAGAAATTTAAAAAGGTCAGTCAGTGTCTGACCTTTTTATTTAACATAAAACTATTTATATAAAATTTGTTTTATGATATCTTTAAGAAGACTTATTAAAGAAGAATTTGTTAAATTACTCAAAGAAATCAATTATAATCGTGATGAAGATATTGATTATGATCAATTTAATAGAGAAGATGAATTAAAACATGGACTATTTGACGACTTTCTTTATCATAACACACCTGATTTTACGAAACACGTACCTTGGAGTGTTATACCATTTCCCAGACTGAAAAAAGTATGGGAAGATTTTATGACTTATGGCTCAGTCAGAGATACCAGAGGATTGGAAATGATCGAAGAATTAATGATCGAGAACACAACCAAAGTCAGTATATTCACAAATTTGGCAGGTCATACACAATGGGGAGATCAGGAAGCACTTGATGAAAATATTGGGTATTGGGTTGATCAACAATTAAATTGTTTGTTCAAACCACAAAAGGTTGATACAAATCAACTCGAAATACCATATGATAATCCGAAAAAGGGATATAAACAAAAAGAACCTGTACCCGAACCTGAACCATGCAATACAGAAATACATCCATTTATTCAAGAATATTTTGATGATAATTTTAATCCAGAAAGCATGGACAGAGAAGATATCAGAGGCATGCTTTATGATTTAATGAGTGGCAGATTCTTTGATTATTATATGAATGACCCAGAAGGTAAAATGGGTGGGTTTATAAGCGATTATGGTTTAAAACCACTTGAAGAATTACTTGTACAACTATTAAGAGCTACCAGTCCTGAAGAAAAACTTCTAATTATCGATAGAATGCTTAATGTTGTACACCAACGTTCAGATATTGCAGACTGGTTTGTTGAAGGTGGTTCACACGCATTAGGTCAATTAAGTGGCTCGCCAACACAAGTAGATGCACAATAATTTTAATTAAAATCAGTACTTTTACGACATTCATTCTATTTATGGTAAAAATTATTTTACGATAAATTATAATTAGTATGAATATCAACGAATTATTCGACAAGATACAAGAAGGTGGATTGTCAGAAAACTTAAGCGGAGAATTAATAGTTAAAGGAAATTGTATGATCTGGACATATGATTTAAATAAAAACACTGAAGAAATTGAAGCACCAACCGATGAAGATGGTGAAGAACCCGAATTTAGTTTTGAATCATCAAGTCCCGAAGAATTATTACTCGAAGCGTATACTGAAGACTTAGAAACAATTGAATCGTTTCTTGATGAATTAAATGAAGATTGCTGGACAATTTCTGAACCAGAAATCAGTGAAACAGTAATTTCTTTCAAAATTTTCTAATTTTATGTAACTATATAGATTTATTTTCGTATAATTGCAATATAATTATATAATCAAATCTATTATGGGTGGTAAAGCATTAAACAGGTATGGTGTTCATACTGAAAGGAAAAACACTGACAAATTCCGAAGAATCGGATACGAACTTCAAACACGAGTTGGAGAAGACTTAGGTTATAATACTGCCATTATCACCTGTTATCGCACAAAAGCTGATCATGGTGATTTGGACTTATTAATCTGCGTTCCTGACAAGAATCTTATCAATTGGAGAAATTATATTGAGAATGTATTTAAACCACAAGCTATTTACAGTAATGGTGGTGTACATTCATTCGATTATCAAAATTTTCAAGTTGACTTCATTCCAATTCTCGAAAGCAAATGGAAATCAGCATTAGTTTACTTTTCATATGACCCTCTTGGCAACATCATGGGTAAAACTTATCATAAATTTAATTTATCATATGGCTGGGAAGGTCTGTTCTATAAGTACAGAAATTTTCGTGGAACTAATTCAAAAAATATTTTGCTTACTAATGATGTAACAAAAATATTTGAATTTGGTGGTTATGACTATGACAGATATTTGAAAGGGTTTGATACCCTTGAAGAAATTTTCAAGTTTGCAATTGATAGCAAATATTTTGATACTGAAATGTTTCAAATGGAAAATCTTAAAAGTATTGATAAAAAAAGAAATCGTAAGCGTGGTTCATATCACCTGTTCTTACAGTATTTGAAAGATAATAACATCAATACCAAATATTCTTTTTATGAACAGAAAGATTTGTATATTATAGATATTGATAGTGCATTTCCAGAAGCAAATCTTTTAGATCAACTTCATGATTTGCAAGTTAAAGATGAACTTGATCAAGCATTAGCAGAAAAATTTAATGGAAATGTTGTTATGCAATGGCTTCCTGAACTTCAGGGAAAAGAATTGGGTATTGCTATGGGTAATTTCAAGAAAACATTAGGTAACGATTATGTTGATATTATAAGCAATTATCCAATTGAAGATATTCAGGATTTATTTATGAAAACTTATAATGGAGAAAAATAATATATTACAAATAGGTAGTAAAAATCTTAGCTCAGAAAATTGGAAGGTATACCATCCGAGTGGACGACATATGTTCACGTGTGGCGAAAAAAAAGCATTTTGGTATCTGGAAAGGAATTTGGCTAAGTTGATTAATGGTGAAAGAACGATTAAGTTAACTTTTATTCCGAAAGGCAATGGTTTTGAGGATAATGAAGAATTTGGTCGTTCCATGCGCATAGTCAGATGTGTAGTAACTGGTGTTAGTGATAGTTTGCAACGGCATCATATTGTGCCTTATTGCTATAGAACATACTTTCCTGAACAGTATAAATCAAAAAATCATCATGACGTGGTTTTAATGAATTTTGAGATTCATTCAGAGTATGAACAAAAAGCAAATACATTCAAAGATGAAGTTGCTAAGATATATGATGTAAAAACAATTGGTGAGCTTAATACTGAATATACCACTAAATTACGTGAACTTGGTAAACCAAATGCTATTGTATTAAATACAATTCATTCAATATTTAAAACTTATGGTCGTTTATCACACGATGAATTATTAAATAAGTTACAATATATTGCAGATAATTCTGATCTTTCTTTTGAAATATTAATAGGATATAATTACATACAATTATATAAATTATATTTGCTATTAAGACAAGATCACATCGAAGAATTATATCAATTTAAAGGGATTTATCGTAAATTATATGATCATGGCTACCATGTGGCACAAAAACTCGATACTGAAGAAAAAATTGAAGACTTTGTAAAACTCTGGAGAACTCACTTTATTGAGACAATGCAACCTAAATTCATGCCAACTGGCTGGTCAGTTGATTTTAGAATTAAAACAAAAATTTAAAAATTGTTGCATATAATAATTATATTAACTAATATTGTATTCTAAAACAAAATAAAAATCATGAAAATTGAAAATTTAGAAAGAGCAACAGTACTTAAATCGTGGTATGAAGATGCTCTTCAAAGAATATCTTTTTTAAATAGTTCACCAAGTACTGAAACTTGGGATGATGGTGAAGGATTTATATCAATTGAAAGAGGTTTATTTTTAGCTAAAGTAAGATTAGATAATATTAAAAAAGAAATTAAAAATTTATAAAATTGTTGTATATAATAATTATATTGACTAATATTGTATTCTAAAACAAAATAAAAATTATGAAACTTCACAAAGCACTTAAATTAAGAAAAAGTTTAACAGGTGACATTGCCCGTTTAAAACAACAAATTCAGGAGAAAAACTCATACATGGAAGGTTCGCTTAATGCTGAAAAATATAGTGTACCCAAATTATATGAAGAACTTCAGGGTAAAATTAATGAATTAATCGGTTTAAAATATGCAATCAATGAAGCTAATCGTGAAATTCAGGCAAACATTTACACAATTTCAGAATATAAAGCACTTATTGCTTTTTGGAACAGTGTAAAAGTACTTGAGGGGGAACAAATTATTGGATATTCAGAAGGAATATCTAAAAAATATTTTGCCCAGATAGACGAAGAAGCACGCAATAAAATGATTGCAGAATTTCAATTAAAAGTCGATGCACTTCAGGAAGAAATTGATACCTTCAACTATACCACTGACATCCCTTGGGGAAAGGAAGATGAATTAGTGTTAAAAACCGAAGAGTAAAAATCTAAGGGTGTGTGGGTGAGTAACAATTAAAGTTAAATTTTAGGCAATTACATTGCTTCTGAATGGTAAACGATAGCGATTCGAATGTTCAATAATCATGGATTCATATCGTCAAAACTTAAGCCTCAAAACTTAAAACTCATTTAAATTTACTTTATTGCCAAAGGCACACACTCTTTTTTTGCTTAATCCATTAAGCAAAAAACATTAAAAACTGCTGAATATGATAAGCAAAAACATTGAATTTGATTTTGACGATATATTGATTGTTCCAACAGTTAATATTGAAATTACAAGTCGTTACGTTGATATTGTATTACCAGATGTGCTGCCATTATTTACTGCACCAATGGATACTGTGGTAAATCTCGACAACATGGATGATTTTATGGACAACAAAATACAGATTGCATTACCGAGAACAATATCCTACGATCAATTTAAAAATCATGTACATAATGAAAACATGCAATTTTATTCTGATATCTTTATTAGTATGGGTTTTGATGAGATAAACAAACATCATAATGAAAATCATTTTGAAATATTTCATAAGAATGCACACATATTAATTGATGTTGCAAATGGTCATATGCTCAAAGTAATGGATTTTGCTAAAAAAATTAAATTACACAGACCTGATATTAAAATTATGGTTGGCAATATTGCAAATCCAGAAACTTATTTATGGTATGCTGAAAATAATTGTGTTGATTATATCAGAGTGGGCATCGGAAATGGCGGTGGTTGCTTAACTACAAAACAATCAGGCGTTGGTCATCCAATGGCATCATTGATTCATGAAGTTCGTCAGGTAAAATTATTATTTGTATATGATCAGAAAATTGCTGCTGAATTAAACGAAAAAAATCCGAATAGTATTATAAAACGCAAAATCATTAAAGCACCAGCAATCGTTGCTGATGGTGGCATGAAAGATTATTCAGACGTGATCAAAGCACTTGCACTTGGAGCAGATTATGTTATGCTGGGTTCAATATTAAATAAAGCATTGGAAAGTGCTGGAAGCAATTATCTTTACAAAATAAAATTAAACAACAGACTTGCCAGATATTTTTATGATAAAGATTATCCAATAAAGAAGTATTTTAGAGGTATGAGTACCAAGGAAGCGCAAAAAGCTATGGGAAAGACCCAAATAAAGACTTCTGAAGGCATTGTAAGATACAGAAGGGTAGAGTATCATCTGGATGGCTGGATTGAAAATTTTCAACATTATTTAAGAAATGCAATGAGTTATGCAAATGCAAAGAATCTGGAAAATTTCATTGGCAAAGTAGATATTTGTCAAATAACAAAAAACGCATATGATAGATTTAACAAATAAAACACCAGAAGAAATTAATGCACTGATACAAAAATTTGCACCAGTACTACAACAGGTTAAAATAGCACCTGAACATTATTTACAGCTTGCATATATATTCGATATTGGTACTAAATATCTTATTATACAACACAAAGATTTAGATGATACTTGGAAAACATGGTGTATGCTTGTACTAAAAGAAATGTACATAAAGAATAAGATTAACAGTGAGTTGGACATTACAAATATTGTTGAAGATTTTATTAATCATTACAATTTAAACTATGAATCATATTGTAATTATATGGCTTCTGCAAATGAGTATGATCAGCAAAGAGGATTTGTTCATAGTTATATATTAAAAAAAGGTAGATAAACTACCTTTTTTGTTTTAGCACTAATTGTAATTTAGTTTCTTTATTCATAGTAGTTTTTAAATTAAATTTACCTTAAAAATTAATAAGTCTTGCTTTTTTCCTTATCTTAAACTATATTTGGATTTTATATTTTAATTATGGAAGTTTATTTTAAGTACAAACGATTCGAAATTGTCACAATCGAAGACAAAATTCAAGAATTTTTAGACGATTTAATTAAAGAAGGGTGGCAAATTATTTATTATAATGAGATAGTTAAACTTGATAATGTAGTTAATAGTGGTTCAATAATTTCCAGTAGGAAAATATTTATTACCGTTGTAGCTGGCAAAAAGCAAGACAATACATTAAAGAATATATTATGAGCAAAGATTCAGGATATTTGGTTGAAACCAAAACAGGTAAACAAGGTAGAACATATCATCGTGAAAAACTTGTTAATGGTAAATTAATCGTTCACGTTGAAGTTGAAGAAGTGGAGAAAATAGAAGAAAAAAAATTTTTATGTGACCCACAAACAATAAAAATAATTGGATTTGTAAATTAATAACACATGAAAAACTTACAATTAAATCACACATACTTAATCAGATATAGTTCACAAGACACATTACTTTCAATAACTGTTTTATTAATAACAGATAAAGCATATCATCTTCGTTGGAATAATCACATTAATGAAACCCAAACTTGGGAAACAAAAAGTCACTTAGAATCATGGTATACATTAGTTGAAGATATTAGTGATTTTGTTATAGAAAAGCCACAAGACTTAAAATTTGATATCACCTATAAAATAAATGAAGTGAAATGGCATCCATATTTCTTAATTGAAGAAATGTGTAAAGTATGTGGTGGTGAAAGACAAATACACGATGAACACACAACTTCAGCATATAAGACATGTCCAGCTTGCAATGGTAGCGGTAAAGAATCAAAAAGAGTAGACATTTTATTTGAATAACCATTTGCAACTCTTCTTAGTATTTATTGAAAAACTGTTTCAATGAATCAAAGGTTATTACAGATTATCAACGAAGAACTTGAAAATTTCTATGATTATGATCAAGAACAAAATATGGTTGATAAGTATCTTGAAAAATATACTACTGTACCTGCAACTATGAGTCCTAACATAAAAATTGATGATGAAATAGTTGGATATGTTTTCAGATCAATGTCAGGAAAATTAAAAGAACCAATTCCCATATATAAAAATCCAAAAAATCTTAATGGCTTTAGTAGCAATGCAAGAGGCATATTACTAAACAATGGTGATTTTTGTCTTGCACCTACACCAGTGTTACACGATTTTTTATTGGAAACGTTAGGTGAAAAAGGCGTAATACCCTATGGTAAAGCATATGATTATAATATTGAGTATCCTGAAGAATTTATAGCAGTAATAAGAATTGGAAGTACAAATAAATTTGGACAATCATCAGCATATAATGAATTTCCTGAATATTATCAAGAAATTTTTGATCTTGCTAATAAAATTCAACCTTTCGAATTTGTAAATCATTCATATATTGATGAAATGGAAAGTCCTTTAGACCCCAATTTACAAATTTCATATTTTCCACAAGGATATGATGCCAAAATTGTAGATTAAATAGTAAAAAATAGGGTATAAATTCTAATTTTTCTTAAATTTTTATTGAGTACCAGACAATTAATAATTCTTCGGTCTGGGGTCTTCTTTACACCATTTTTGATACAAATCAATCTTTCTTTTCATCATCCTTGCTTCTTTTTGTATTTCATCAAGTGATGTTGCAAGCAATATTTTATCGATTGGAAATCCTGATGGCGAACTATCATCAAGATATCTACCAAGGAAAGCATTGCCACTGTCGGCAAGTTTGTGTATTTCGGGAGAGTTAGGATATAATTCTTTAACTTCTCTGATTAATTCTGGTGTATACATATTATTTAATTTTAAGGGGTTAATACTGATTAAATTCTGGTATCCAACGTTTTGGAAGTCTTTTAAATGAAAGTGTTACTTTTTTTATTTCTTCTTTATCTGTCTTATAATCAGAATATGGTCTGATCTGATATTTCCAATCTCTTTTCTTTTTTGTTGGCTTAAAGATACCAATATTATCTTTCCAGAAATCCCAAATATCTCTATGCTGTCCATGCCACCATAATGAATAATTCACGAAATAATGTGTGTAATTCTTCTTTAGATATGTTTCAACTTCTTTATAATATCCTCTAAGGACAAAATTACCGTCATTTCGTGAATATACAAAAGCAAGTGTACGTGCACCACCATACCATTCAGGGTTGCCACTATCTGGGACAAAAATAACGGGATATTGTTTCTCAGATGTTCCTGTTATACTTATAATATGATTTGCTTTTTCAATTCTTTTAAAACTTTCACGAATATCTTTCATTGTAAATTTTTCACCTGTTATTGGATTAAGACCCCGTGTTTCAGTATCACAATAGAATTCACGTTTAGGTAATTGTGAACTTGGCACATCATTACATGTTTTTTGTTTACCACATATTTCACATAAACCAACTGACTTCATTATTGAAGTAGGGTATCCATTTTCTTTTGCACAATCATCACAGTAAAACATATCTTTTCAGTTTTAAATTTAAAAAAAGTTTAGGAAGATGTTGAAGTATATCGGTTAGGTTAAGCATTATTTATAAGACCAGACTTCAACATCTTTGGGTTAGGTTAAGCAATATATATTAAACCACTTATCTGACTTGAGACAATTTTACCTTGCGATAAATCTATCTTTCCTCAAAACCTAAACAATGGTGGTCTAAGAAGGAATCGAACCTACTGATACATGCGCTTCAGATATCACTCCACGCAGAACTCAATCTCCAACCTTCCATCAGACTAATTATGCATTTTCATCAAACTTCGGGTGATTGTTAGACCATGTTAAAGAACTTTTGCAAATCCTTATACGAATAAAAATATAAAAAGGTTACACTTTATTTAAATTAATATGAAAATGTCTTTTACATTCTTTGGCATATACCTGAGTTTCCTTGATTTGCACATCAAAATCTGTACTTACATTAAAAAACATTGAACTGACATTTACTGGCAATCCATCAGGATATGGTGTGGTAATACTAAACCAAAGATTTTTGCCAAGTCCACTATCCTCAACATTAAAAGAATTATTTTCCATCAACTCCAGTGCATAATTGAGTTGCTTGTACAAATCAACCTCATCTTTACTGTGCTCAACAGAAGTGTTAATATTTAACATTCTGTTATCAAATACACTCAACATAATATTTAATTTTTAACTTCTGCTCCTGTTGACGATATCGTGATATTAACATTAATATATTCAATAGGTGTTACTGGTCTGAAATAAATGTTATGATGAATTTCATCATCTTTTTCTTCATATTTTTCTCTTATTTCACCAATAAATTTACCTTTGTAATAACATTTACCATCTTCATCAATTGTATATCTGGTTGCATGTTTTTCATCATGACAAATTAACGCCAACATTAGATTATTTATTATCATTTATATATATTTTAATACAACAAAAGTAAGTAATCTTTATTTAAAATCATAATATTTTATGAAAAATTATAAATTCAAAAGTATTTATATCTGAATAGCAAGTAGATATAAAAAAACTTTGTCTATGACTGATATAAAACTCAAAGATATCAAAGATAGTTTTATCTTATTTTTCGCCCAAATGTTATCATTTGCCATTATTACTATAAACTATAGAGCCATAGCTCAAGCAAGTTATATATGGTCAGCATCAACAGATATTGTGGTTGCAGGTTTATCATATTTTGTTGTTAGAAGAATTGCTAAATCAAAAGATAGCATCTTCCAATGGATTGGTTTTACGTTAGGTAGTGCTATTGGAACAATCATTGGTATATTTATTTCTTTATTAATTCTTGGTAGTTAATGCATCATTAATATAAAGATGTCGTCTTTAAGTAAAATAAACATTTATTTAATAACAACAGCCATGAGTATATTAAAAAAAACAAAAAAAAGAGTAATTGCTGGAGTTTGTGGTGGCATAGCCAAATTCATTGACCCAGACATCAATCCACTTGGAATAAGACTGTTATGGTTTTTTCTTGGATTATTTCATCCAATTTGCATGATATTGATTTATGTGTTTCTTGCTGCAACATTAAGAACAGAATTATCAATTTTTCAAGACGAAATTCCAAGGATATAATCTTGATAACGTTAAATATCTTTTACAAAAAACTATATGATTGTAAAAGATATTTAACGTTATGCCAATCTGCTTTCTTACAGTATTTATGATAAATTATCATAGATATATGTTATCGTTCCAGACACAACCCGATGTAGTTAAAGAAATGCAGGATATTATTAATTCTGGTAAGTTCTTTTCTGTTACTTTTATTAAAAAAGACGGTTCGATCAGATTTGTCAATGGTCATAAAATTATATACCAAAACACATCACCCAGCACAGAGAATAGAGGTAAATTTAATAGGTTAGATCAAAATATATTATTGATTTGGGATAACAACAGAATTAATGATCTTACAGGAGAAAAAGGACAATATATCTCCGTAAAATTAGAAAGGTTATTATTTTTCAAAGCAGGACAATTCATTCGTAACTTTACAGAAGAAAACAAAGATGTAGTTCGTGCAGCAAAAATAACACCTGAACAAATGCAACAAATAAAATCAAAAATGAAAATTGACGGTATCGTACAAGAAGAAATCCAGAGTCTCTATGAAGACTTTGATTATCAAAAAGTTCTTGGTAAAGTAATAGCAACCACACAACAAATAATTGATAAAGCAAATACAGATGACATACTTGCAATCGAACCTGATAGTACTTGGGAGAGCAATTACAAATTTGAAAGTATAAGACTTATGAGTACTCAATTAGTAGTTAAATACTTAGAAAATAACGGTAAAGGTTGGGAAAAGAAAACTGATATTACCAATTTAACACAAGATAGAAATAATAATTTTCAAGATGCTAAATATATGCTATCTTGGATTAGAAGAGCAATAAAAAAAGGTTATACTGCAGAACGTAAAGATATGAAAATACAGGATAAATTAAATTTGCAAGAAGCACCCGAATTACTTGGTATACCTGAACTTGCAGATTATCTTTCAAGAGTAGACCCGAATCTTACTCCAGAGGATATGCAAGGTATGATGCAACAAGAATATCAACAAGGCGGTGACGAAGCAATAAGAAAATTTTTCTATGAACAATCAAAAGGTATTGATTTACAAATTCTCGGCAGAGGTAAATATGCATTTAAATACTAATTAATATGGACAATTTTTATTATGTTTTAATTAAGAACGACTGTACTGTTGTTCATAATATATTTGCAACTTCCCATAAAGACCTGATTGCAAAATACATTACACCAGAAGATGTAAAAGACAAGACATATTTCAAAGCAATGTACAGTCCAAAAGATGGATACAGACTTGATGACTTGGATAATTATCAATTGATTATCAATGAAGTCTATGTTCCTGAATGGTTTAAAGGAACACTGGCAAAAAATATTATGATTAAGCTCAAAGATATTATTAGTTCAATGATAATCAGAAATCATCGCCAGCTTATGTTACATGAAGGAGGTATCTTAGTTAGCAAAGCAATGGTTAGTGAAATGAAACATTCAATTATATTCGCCATGTATGACGAATCAGTGGTTGACGTACTTGACAACAGTTCTGAGGTTCGTTATATGACAGATGACAGCTATATTGTTGATATGAGAGATTCAACCCATGTCGATGAAATGCTTGGTTTTTCTAAGGTAAAACAAATGCACAATTATAGCAAGGTCGTTAAAATGTACGGGCAGTCAAAAATCGGAGAAATGTTTGATCATTCACGCATTTTAATGCTTAAAGGTGATGCCAATATTCTTGAAATGCATGGCACTTCACAAGCAGACAGACTTAAACACATGTCGTGTGTATCTGAAATGCACGGTCATAGTGTAATCGAAGAAATGTGGGATTGGACGGTGGTTGAAAAAATGTTTGATCAAAGCCATATAAATTATATGGACGAAGATAGCAAAGTACTTGAAATGCACGATGAATCGATGATCGAATTTATGTGCGGAAATGCAATCATTGAAAAGCTATATGAAAACTCATTGGTGCGCAAACTGACTGAGGCAGCCAAAATACTCGAACAAAAATTAAATAATTAAAATTTATCTTTGCATTTTAATTTCAATTGCATATCTTTGTCACTGCAAATCGATATGCAATGAAAAATAAAATTAGAAAAGTTCTCTTAGATACTCTCAAGTCATCATATGATAATGGTGACATTGATGACGGTGGTATCATAGGCGGTGATAATGCCGTTGATCAGCTTTACGATTTATTTGTTGATGAAGCAACATTTGTAAGGCATCTTGAAAACTCAACAGTTCTTTACCCAGAAAAGAAAACCAAAAAAATTGGTGATATTCTTTACACAAACTCAAAGACTGGTAAAACACAAAAACTTTTTGATACCCTTATTCCAGTATTCGGTGTTCGTTGTGATGATACAATTACTATTGGAGATAAAGGTTGTTCAGTTTATTACACTATCCAAGCAAAAGATGAAGAAGAAGCAATTGCTAAAGCACTAAAGAATAAAGAATTCACCAAGCATATCAGAATGAAAAATTTTGACAGAAAATATTTGAGTGTTTACAAACCAACTGGCAATTATGTAATTGGTAAAGTAAACTATTATGAGGGAGATGAAAGACTATGATAACTGTAAGCAAAGAAACAATAAGCGAACAGCAACTGAAAGATATTACAAAAAATTATCTCGGCATCAGGTACAAGACAAATAAAGATGGTAGCTTTGAAGCATATGCAAATGCTTGGACTATTATTATTGACATATATTTAAAAATATTTAAATGAAAATAATAAAACTTGACGAAAATAATCCTTACACATACCAACTATATGATGCATTGGATGCAATAATATTCTTTGGTAATGAACGTCTGCCTTGGATATTTCTTAAGAAAGTCAGTCTTGATGGAAAAATTTTACAGTTGCCAAGATGGATAACAAAAAGACAAATGGATATAATTGATGAAGACGTACAAAAATTAATGAATGAATTAAATTGGGAATAAAATGGAATCGCCAGAAGTAAAAAAACAGAAACTTATTGCACAGTTAGTTGCAGCAGTAAACAGACACATTAATCAAACAGGAGAAGCTGGGACAGCAAATTATGTTCAAGTACCTGACAAGAACATTGAAGCTATTGCAAGGAAATTTGGTGTTAGTGTTGCAGATGCACAGCAAATGCTTAAAGATTATTTTGCAAATCAACTGAACTAACATGATACTATTTCTTAGAAACGACAAAAGAGAATCGATTGTAGATATCGATTGTTATGTAAAAACAGAAGAAGAAAGAAAATTTGTTGAATTACATGCAAGCGTAATCATCAAACCTTACTCTGAGTTTCTTCTGAAGAATCTCGACAGGAAGGATGAAATCATTTCTGACTTCTCTGAAATTGATGAACTTCGTGGCTGGCTCTGGGAGTCATACTTCATGGGCGGTGATAACGACCCCAAAGAATATGATAACATTATCGAAATCCTTAGAAAAAAACTTAAGGAAATTGCAACTAAATATAAATTAGCATACGTGGAGGATTGATATGGCAAAAACTTATTATTACGCAATAGTAAATAAAAACGGTAATTTAGTTATTCTTGAAGGTAACTTACCAATCTATTGGAACAAGCAAGTTGCAATCAGAGAAAGAATCGAAAGATGTGGAGATTCTGACAGAATAGTTAAAATAAGAATATCAGACCTTGTAAAATTATTTGAATCAAACAAATTAGCACAAAATAATTAAAAAATTAGTTTTATGAAAAACATAAAATCATCACCAAATTTTAGACAAAATTATCAAGAACAATTATCAGAAAAATCAGAACTAAAAAGAGATGCTGAATTAGTTGAAGAATTAGTTAATAATAATCCTCTTGAACTTATAGAGATCGTGTCACAAGAAAGAAATACGATATTTTTCATGGTAAATGATAATTTATCTCAACCAATATTGAAACTTTGCGAAAATGGTGATATTTTTGTCAAAGGAAAACTTGCAGAGAATGATAAACAAGTTACGGATGCAATGAGAGAATTTCTCAGAAGTCAGGGATTTATAATTGATCATTATCCTGATGAAAAAAGTGGTTATCCTTCAAGACGTAACGCAGATTTACCGTAAATGAAACAATATCCTGAAATAAATTACTATGGTGATTATTGGGGTCTGCCTGTAATTGCATTCGAAAAACTCGATGGTAGCAACATGCGTTTCGAATACAGTCATAAAAGAGGCTTCTATAAATTCGGCACAAGAGGTATGATGATTGATAGATCATCAACTCCCTTTGGCTTTGCCATTAATTTATTTCTTGAGAAATATAATGAGTCTCTTTGCAAAATATTTAAAACTAAAGATTATAGAAATTCATTAGCCTTTGTATGCTTCGCAGAACTTTATGGATTTAATTCAGAATTCGGACAGCATGAATTTGGCAAAGATGTGTTTGATATTACTTTATTCGATGTAAGTGAATATAAACATGGTCTAATATCTCCACGACAGTTTGTAAACGACTTTCAAGAAATTGGTATACCAAAGGTTATTTATGAGGGAAACCTTAACAGAGACTTCGTAAACAGGGTTAAAACAAATGAGTTTGGTTTGAAGGAAGGTGTGGTAGCAAAGGGCACAATTCCAAGAAAAAAATCTGGCGAAAATCTTTATTATTGCAAGATCAAAACAGATGGTTGGTTTGAACGTTTAAGAGCAAGAAGACCAGATTTATATAGTACTGAATCTAAACAATTACTTCACGATACAAAACAACAATAAAACAATATAAATAACATTAAAAAATTTATTATGAAAACAAAGGTTAAAGCAATTTTTAAAGGTTCTGATGGTTCGTTGGGTTATATAGCAAATCACGAATATGAATTTATTGTTAAAGAAGATAATGATAAGTTCATTCATATTGAAAGTAAACCACATATCGATAAAAGTGGCAAAACATTTACTGGATGTGTATATGGTTCAATAATTGCATTTCTTAATAATTGGGATAATATAAGACGCATATGACAACAGCAGAAAAATTTAATAAAATTTACAGCAATGGCTGGTTTCAAATCTATAATACGCCACGACATATCGGTGGTGGTGAATGGGATGAAAGAATCCTATGGAAACATGTTGGTATGCCAAATCAGGAAACCATAAGAGAATGTGAATGGGAAGGCTTCAGAGATATTGATGATTGTCTTGACGATTGTCTTAAATATGTTGATACACTATTAAAAAAAGAATAATTATGGAAGTATGTTTTAGAATCAGAGAAACAAAAAACAGTGCTGGAGAAACTGTTTATAAACCAGAAAGAATATATATACATCCTAATCCTGTAAATATGATTGCTGGTCAGAAGCCAAAAGAAGAAAAATGGGTAAATATTACTTATGGATTTGGTTGTCCTTGGTATATGGACTTTGAAGCTGCAAAAAATAGAATCAAAGAATATGTGGAAGAACACAAAAAAGCAACAGAAAAATTCTTCATGATGGATGAGTTCAATTTTATTAGTAAAGATGAAGTATCTGAACAAGAACCAGTAGTATATAATCATGCCTTTACAGAAATTCATCAGATTCTCGCATATCTTAAAAGTAAAGGAGTTAGCGATCAATATCTTATACAGGGTTTGGAAAATTCTATCAAAGAAAGATATTATTTTGTTAAAGGTGGTAATGTATACTGTGGTTAATTAAAAAAGATTATTATGGCAGCAAGATATACAAAAAACATTCCAGATTCAGTATATTTTTATTCGGTAGGCAACGGTTGGTGGGCGGGTCCGTTCGTAAAACCACAACGTGGTCGAGATTGTGTTGAATATCGCCTTGAACTAATCAATAAACCAATTACATCTGGTAATTTCAGTCCTGAAATCAATGCTGCAATCATAGCACTTAATATAAAGGGTGAAAAATTAAAAAAGAAAATAGCTGAAATAGAAGATAAAAGACCCATGCTTACTCAGAAAGAACTTGACAGACTCACAAAATGGCTTCAATCTGATGAAGGCAGGAAAAAGATCAGGGAAAGTCAAGATAAGGCAGATGCTGTCTGCCGAATCATTGATAGCATGAATGAAATCGACCCAAAAATATTAACTGAACCTTATAATATATAATATCATATGAATGAAGCAAGAGAAATAAGAAGATTAGTTAAAATAAAATCTTTTATTAAATAGTTATGGAAGAAAAAAAGGAAGTTAAACCATTTCAAATTGATTTTAAGTGTCCAAAGTGTCCAATTGGTTATCTCAGACCAACAGGAATTGCAATAGGCGGAACTCCACTCAGATATCCTCATATTTGTAACAATCCTGAATGTGACTATAAAGAAATTATGAAAGGTAAAATATATCCACATGTAATATATGAACCGTTATTCAATAATATATATGAAAAAGATAATAATAATATTGAATACGTACATGGTAAAGACTATGTTGACAACAATGGACATTTATTTATTGGTACAAAAACTGAAAAATCAAGCAGCAAATAATGGAAAATATTGCAAATAAAGTAACAATTTATGGTGTTAAATCGGGAGAATCTTATCGCTATATCGGAAAATTAGGAAAAATAGCAAAAGATAATGTCTTCAATAACTCTGATGTTCATTACCAATATACAAATAACAAAATTAGAAACATTTTTACATGTGATATTGCTAATAATGATGTTAACGTATTGCCAATTAAAATTGTGTTAAATGATCAGTGGTATAACGAAAAACTGAAAGAAGTCCTTGCATATTATAATAAAAATCACCCCCTTGTAAATGCTCAATGGATGCTTGATGGTAAACGTGGTTATTGGGAAGGAAAAGAAAGAGATAAATTTACACTATCAAGATTATCAGAAAGTAAATTCAAAAAAGTTTATCAATATGATGATAAAGGGGACTTAGTTAAAATTTGGCGTTCTGGCAAAGCTGCTGCAACAATGATATTCAAAGATTATCAAATAATTAAAGGTGCTGGTACAACTGAACTATATAATGTTCTGGGAAGAACCATATTAAAAAATAAATTTTCTCATGGTTATTATTGGTTCTGGGAAGAAGACTTGAAAAAAATCTATACTCCAAATCCAATACCCCGTCATATTTATCTTTACGGAATTAATTTAGAACAACATAAAAAACGATCAATCATCAGAAAACATACTGTTGTTAAAAATATGCAAAAATATTGTGTACACCATCTTGATACAGAAGGACATGTATTTTATACTTACAAGAATACCAATCAGGCAGCATTTATGCTAAAAACAACTGTACATATAATACAAAAAATTTGTAGAGGTACTATAAAAAACAATTACTATATTCTTAAATACGGTAAAAAATCATTACAACCAGTTAATGAGAAATATCCAGATTATGTAATCGAACCATTAAGAAAGTCATAAAAGTAATAATAAATCATTTAATTACAATATTCAAATCTTTATTTTAACAGGTTAAAGTAGTATTTATTATAAACCTTTTATTATGAATCTTAATAAAATTATAAAAGAAGAATATATGAATATGAATGATATTATAGTCTGGCACGGAAGCACAAAAAAATTTGATCAGTTCGATATAAATATGGTAGGCACAGGAGATCAGAATAGTCTTGGTGGCTGGGGAATATATTTCTCTGACAACAAAGCTGTAAGTCAAAGATATTATCTCCCTTCTGGACAGCTTAAACAATATAAACTTCGTTCAGGTGATTATTTTGACTTTGATAATCCCGTTGAAGAAGGTGAAACAAGTAAAATGTTAAATGCTCTTCAAAGATTAAAAATTAATTCTAAAGACTTACAAGAATTTGAAGAAAATTATGTACATACTGATTACCCACCAACAAATAAAAATCTTTATGATTGGTTGGCATATATGCTAAAAAATGAAAAGAACGCCAGTTTATTTCTTGCCAAGTTAGGTTATATTGGAAATACTATGATAGATCGCTGGGAGAGAGAAGCCAGAAATTATGTTGTGTTCGACATAGATACTATAATGGGTGAAGTTGAACCTGACGAAGAAAATTTTAATGAACCAAATGAACAAGACTATTAAGGATATTATCAACGAAGAACTCGAAAACCTTACCCTTAATCCAAATGTTTCAAGAAGCAGTGGATTAAGCACTAAATTAGTTTATCTTAGTGTTGACAAATCATACGCTAATGCTTATGCAAATGGACAAACCAGTGCAGCGCATGTATATAAATTTCCGATAAATAATGGTGTGCTCTTTTATATATGTTTATCCGAAGATGCTGAACATTATGGTGGTGATGTCTGGATAAGTGGTTTTAAAAACGAAATAATATCCGATATAGAAAATTATTTGCAGGATAAAGAATATAGTATTAGCAATACTACACAATATTTTCTTGAATATACAAGATATAATCTTGATAATATGACTCCAGAAGATATTAATAACTTATTATTATATTTGAAAGCAGATAATTTATCGATGATTTCACCACTTGACTGGTCAGACTTACAAGAAAGTGAACAAGGATATAGCGAAGTATGTGTTAAAAAAATAACACCAGAAGAAATTATTAAAGTGGAAATTTATCAAAATGGTGAAATTATAAAAACTATAAAAGGAACATATGATCATGATTGTGAAATCCCGTTTTATCATGGCTCGCCACTTAGCTACTGGCAACACTTGTTAAAATAAAATAATAATATTACTTTTGTGAATTAAATAACATATATTATGTTTAATCTTTTTACAACATTATTAACAATTTTTGTATTTATTGGACTAATTGCAATAGTTTATTCTTTTCTTGGAATATTTATGTATGACAAAAAAAAGAGAATTATAGTAACTATTGTAATTGCTTTATTGGGATTATCAATTTATTTTTATGAGACTAATAAACATACTGTTTATATGAAAGAAGATGTACTATATATTAAACCAAAAGATAATACAAAATAGATTTATTTAAAAATTTTAATTTATTAGTTTTTAATATACTGAGTAAATTAGTTGAATATGTGAAATGATAAAAAATATTACTAAGACCTTCTGAGAGAATTTTACCAGTTTATTTAAGAACATCAGGATTTGTACTACTATATTCACCATTATTATCTTTTGCTGATTTTATCTGAGTAGAATTCCAAACTATGGCATCTAAGATATCACCATTATCAAGAGCATCAATAACACCATCATATTCACCATTACTTTTCTTTGCAATAAGAACAGCCTTATTTGTTTCAATATATGACCCGTCTTTTTGTTTTCCAGCATATAATGGATTTTGAATTGAAATATAAACACTGGTAATATTTCCATTATTTTGTTTTGCATAACGTCTTGCATCACCTTTTTGAGAAGTAAACCATGCTATTCCACGAAATTCATTGCCAACAGGAGTCATATATTCTTTTGGTTTTGAAGGATTAAACGAGCCACCATGATGCATAATTAATGGTTTGCCTGACTTATCCACTATTTTGGAATTACGAAACCACTTCCAGAAATTGTCGTTAAGAACTTCTTCACTTAATGCTGTTGTAAAGGTTTCGATCTCTTCGTTTATAATAACTTTTACGTTCATGAAGATAAATACTAAGAAAAAGAAAGGTCCGCAAATATTTGCGGACCTTTAAAAAATTATAGAAAAAATTTATGTAATATAATATTTATATAAGTTATTGTGTATCAGGATTTAATAATTATTTATCTAAAGTAAAAGGTGAGATAAAAAAATGATTTTGGTGAAAAGGGCAAGGTAAGTTTTTAGGACACAATAAATTTTTTTGGAAAAATTTATGATTCATAGCGAAGATAGTCGTGTAGCACCCCGCCCCTCCAAAGGGGGGGTCTGACAGGGGGGGTGCGAGGGGGGGATACGGTGGGGGGTGTGGGGGTTTGTGACAATGCCAGTCAGTAGGGTAAAGATTAGATAATATCAATTAATATATCTTTGCAGGTGTGCCAGTATACCAGAATATTAAATAGTCTTAAATAGCACAATAAACGTTTTTAAAGATATAGTATTTATGACAAATTTAATATTATGAAATTATATATCTATATTATTACACATCCAAAATTTGAGGATTGGATTAAATTAGGTAGAACAGTTAATTTAAAAAATAGATTAGATAGTTATAATACTGGTTGTCCATTAAGAAAATATAAGTATTCATATACAAAACAGTTAACACCTGAACAAGTATATAGTATTGAGTATCATTTTAAAATAAATATATATAATAATGGATTTGAATGGTTTAAATGTTCTGTACAGGAAGCAATATTATTAATTGAAAAAATAATTAACGAAAACATTGTTTATAAAAATGCTACTGAAAAAAATAAAGAATTAAGCAAGGCAAAAACAAAAAAGAAAAAAGAAAACACTATTTAAAATAGGTCAAATATAAAGGGTACATAATTGCACCCTTTATATAGCTTAACTATCTTTATAGTTTAGTACTCATCTGATTCGTCCTGAAAGTCTATAACAAAACCTAAAAAATGTTTTGCTCTTGTATATGCAACATAGACTAAATTTGTTTCTTGTTCAGCCATCCAGTCAACTCGCATAGCATGTTTTAAATAAAACTTATCTTTGCGGATTATATAAACGTTATCAGCCTCTAATCCTTTTGCTTTGTGTACAGTTGACAGGCATATACCAGACCTATCATTATCTTTAAAAATTGTATCAATACGATTCATAACTGCATCACTTGTTTTAAGGTTTTTTGCAATGACATTAATAGCATTAATTTTGTCCTGCATGTTTTTATATACGCTATTAGCTTGCGCATCTGCGAGCGTACAATGTGACTTATTCATAATTTTTTTTGCAACTTTGTCCAGATCATTAGCCAGTTTTAACATAACATCTGACATATTTCTGCGCTTCGTTGCTTTAATCATATTGATCAGGTTTGCGCCAATATCTCTACCTTTGACATAAGCCTTAATACCTTTGCCAATATAGTACATACAAAGTGCAACAAGTGGAGCAGTAACACGACATAAAACCATATCACCGTCTTTTATATCTTCGACTTTTGAATTGTCACATACAACCCCTTCGGGTGCGTTATCTCTTGCCTCAATTTGTGGTACAATTTCTTTTGCCAGATTAATAATATTAGTATCAGAACGGTAACAAACTGACAAAGGTAAATTAATTGTATTGGGTAAATTTTTAAGCATGTTAAAACTTTCAACGTCTGCACCTGCAAACCCGTAAATTGCCTGACGTGGGTCACCGACTGCAACAAATCTGCCAGACGGTTTTAAAGTCTTTAAAAACATTTCACGTTGTGCCGTATTTAAGTCCTGACATTCGTCTATAAAAACATAGTCAAATTGTGGCATATCCAATTTTTTGACGTTTGGAAAATAGATCATATCAGTAAAGTCAATTATACTAACTTCATTTTTGCCCCATGAAACTACATTCATTGCAATAGTACATTCATTATCCAGTACGTTAATACAATATTTTTCAGCAATGTTTTCAAGCATGGTAATACTATCACAAAGGTAAACACGTGCAAGGTCAACCAGTTTAATGATATTAGTTTTAAATTCGTATGTTTCTTCTTCAACCAGTTCAATAGTAGCCTTAAACATGCCAAATTTAATACCATCATTAATGTAAGCAGAATATTTGTTATTGTCAACTGTTATACCCCTGAAAGTATTTCTAATTGCAGACATGCCTAAACTGTGCAGGGTGCGAATTTCAACGTTTGGCATGTTACCGATTTTTATTTTCAATTCTTCAACTATTGCCTTATTGAAAGCAAGAAATAAAACTTTCATATAAATAGGAATAAGTTTCAATGCCTCAACAATAGTTGTACTTTTGCCTGAACCTGCAACAGCGTCAACAACTGCGTTACCTGAACCGTCTGTAATATGCTGATAAACAGCTTTCTGGTATTTACTCGGTGTGTGTGACATGGTATAAAAGATTAAGTTTAACAATCAATAACAGTACAAATATACAACGGATAAAATTACTGTGCAAATATTCGGACAAGTATTTTTAAATAAAAACGTTTTTATTTCTTATTGCCTGATTAGTTGCTGATATGCACAAAATAAAAAAGGGGCAAATTGCCCCTTAAATAATATTACATGTAAGGTTATTATTAAGCTATCTCAATACATGTGCCTGATACCTTAAGGTTATCAGCGTTCGCAAGTATGAAATTGCGGAATTTACCTGCCCTTAAGTCAAGATGTTTGGTAATTGCTTTTTTACCTAAAGTTTTCGGTGAACTGTTAACGGTTTCAAAAGTACCTTTGACCAAAACAGTTTTGTCAATTGCCATGCCAAAGATATGAATTGCCAGTGTTTCAGGGTGAAGTTTTACACCCGGTGCAAGGTTAATATATGCGTTTGTTTGTGCCTGACTTTGTGTGGTACGGTCTGACAGTTTTTCAGAAAGATTTTTTTCAGCAGAAATAAGCATTTCTGAAAGTGATGTTTTCAGTATATCAATTGCAATATTTGAAGACTTGCAAATATCTTTAAGGTCATTATCTGTGACAGACTTAAGACTTGCAAAGTCTTTTTTCTTAGCTTCCTGCACACTGATATTAACGTTTATTCTGTGGTTTGCAAGCTCGCCTGATTTTTCAGACAGGTAGTTATTAACTGCAATAATTTTCGCACCGTTAAGACCTTTGAATTTGTCAATAAATCTTTTAAATTCGCTCATTGTTTTATGTATTAATGGTTAATAATAAAATTGATTACCTGACAAATGTAATATAGATAAAATTACTGTGCAAATATTCAGTAAAGTATTTTTAATTAAAAACGTTATTTATAAAGATTCTAAACAAAGTTTTTTTATAGTTCTAAATCCTATTTTAAGTTTCCTCATTGCTTCTTTTAATGAATAATAAGTAATACCATTAATTACTATTTCACGTCTATTTTTAGCACTTAAAGCAATATTTTTATTCCAGTCAGTTGTATGCTTTTCGCCTAAGTGTGCCAATGATAAATTATGTTTTTCTTCCTCTGTCCATATACGCTGATAACATGGATTATTACTACCTTTGTTTTTTTCTTTTAACTTATTAATAACATCAGGTGTAAATGTGAAATATTCACCACCAGTTGTTGAATTGGTTAAGTCATTATTATCAGTAATATGTTTAATTTCATATTCTAATATTTCATCTTTATTTTGTGTTTGTAAAATAATCTTAAATATTGGTTTTTTATTATTGATTAGAAGTTTATTAATCCAATTATCTTTATGAGTTTTTAATTCCTTCGCATCTGTTAAATGTTCTTTATATCTTTGTTCAGGACGATAAGTAATACCAACATAACGTACAACGTTAGTATCGGGGTCAATCAGGTAATATAAATAATATGTTTTCATATACATAAATACATTAAAAAAAATAAAGCAATCACGGAGTCTACTCGGTGTCAGGTGTCGTGTGCCTGTTACCACTATGCGGATATGTTTTAATAACAGGTCAAAGATATGTATCATTTTTGACCTGTGCAAATATTTGAGTAACTATTTTTAATTAAAAACGTTATTTAGAATGAATATTGATTACGGTCAAAAGTGAAAATAATGTAACTAATATAGTTTTAATTAAAAACAATAGTTATCTTTGTCCTGTTGAATTGATTGTTAAACTTAATACCATATAGAGAATGAGAACAAAAGTAAACAAGTCGCAACTGATGAAAAAAGCATGGCAACTGTTTAAAAATCAGCCTGTTAAGACTGACGAAAAGTTTGCCGAATGTTTAAGGTCTGCATGGCAAATTGCCAAAACTGCACCCTCAATTGAAAGTCTGTATAAGGCTCATTATCAGGCTCTTTACAACTTCATATTTTTGAAGTTACACAACGTTGAAGTGTCACAAGAATTGACAAATGACGTGTTTATCAAAGCAAATCAGAACATGCACCTATATAATAGCGAAAAGTCGCAAATCAGTACTTGGCTACATAACATAGCTAAAAACTTGGTTATAGACTATTATCGTGCCGACAATTCAGACAAATATATAAACGTGTCAAATTTCAATGATGCGGAAACAGGCAAAGAGGTTTATCAATTTGTTGATAGTCAAACAACTGACAGTATAATGGACAATAAAGAACTGTTAGCGAATGTTCAAAAAGCAATGTCCAAACTCAAACCAAAATATCAGAAAGTCGCTGATTTATACTTCATTGCAGACAAACCTTACAATGAAATAGCTGAACTGTTGGAATTACCGCTTGGCAGTGTCAAAGGTATGGTAAACAGGATTAAAAGCATGTTAACAAGTCAGTCAGAACTACAATACCATTATCAGAACATGTAAGGGTATTGTACCCTTACATTTGCTTCTGTGCAATGTCCAAATTATAATGTCCATATATGCAACTTTCAATGTCCAAATTACGTATAACAGATATTAACCAATACCGCAAAGCAATGAATGAAATAGGTGAAAAAATAGACGTTAAAACTGCTTCATGCAGGGAAATCTACATGCCAGACTTAATGGCATTGCTTAAGAGTGATATATTTAAATTCTGGTCGTGGGGTTCACATGCGTTGACAATTGACAACAAACGTTGTACCCGCATGTTTAGAATGACTGTTTCAGGTCATCATCACAAAGGTCATGTTTACATATTCTTATCAGGTGCAGACCTGTTTGAAGTGTACCTGACAAGTAATCAGGGAACTATCAGGGACAAAACTGAGGAAGGTTTGTACTTTGATATGCTTGTTGACTGGATTGATACAAGGGTTGAAAAAATACCTGACTATGTACGATAATTATTAACCACTAAATACGCAAAGCAATGAACGAAATTAAAATTACAACTACTCATACATTCAGTAAGGAAGATATTTCTGACCTGATTGTAACAGCACTGGAAGGCGGAATAAACTACTGGTGCAGGAAGGCAAAGATCAAATTAGATACGGAAGGTAATTACTTCAATGTACCAAAGGAAGATCAGGACAAAGTTATCTATGCCAGTGATGCAATTAGTTACGGTGGCACGCTGATATTGTTCGATGCTGAAAGTACAGACAAATGGGAATTGAATCTGGAGAATGTACAGAAAGGTATTCAGATGCATTGTGAAAAGCGCAACATTGCACCCGCAGGATTGATGGACAACTATGATGCGGAAGATGCTGATTGTATTGTACAGTATGCAGTCTTCAATGAACTGACGTTCGGATAAGAGTTTTTAATTAAAAATAGAACCCTCTGGAAGTAACAAACCAGAGGGTTTTTTCGTATAATAGAATGTACCAAAACAGAATGTACTATGGCAAAGAAACAGTTTAAAATCGGTGAATGTGCAGTCGGTGGAATCATTGCAGTGGAAGTCACTGGCAAAGTTATCCAGATCAAAGCACTTGATTACTATTCTAAGAAAGAGGTTTCCAGTGGTTCAGCAATGTCCGATGAACGGAATGTACAGTGGAAGCTCGACAACTACCTGAATGATCTTACAACCAGTTATTACGCAGGTAAGATACTGGACTGGATTAAGACGAAAGTTAAATTTGATTACATATTCTAAAAACAGAATGTACTATGCTACAAAAAGTAAACATTAACGGCTTCATATATTTTGCAGACGTTAACAATCAGGTTCTCTATACTGACAGAGATAAAAAATCAGGTTCACCGTTTTCATTCTTAACAAAGAATGAGAATGTACAATTGCAGAATGAACTGAGATTTCCACGTAAAGAAAAGGAAGAAGAATTGTAACCTTTCAACAGCAATGTACGTATAAGAATTCTCTATATTCAATTAGTTTACAGGGGCGTTGTAGTTAACCAGACTACCGCCTCTTTTTCTTTGTAACCTTTTTAATTAAAACAACGTATAAGCATTGTACCAAATACCAAACGCAATGAAAATACATGAAGCAGGAAACAAATTAATGGCAGAGTTTATGGGTTATGTACAGAGTTCAGTACATAATGTATTTCTTCATTCAGCTAATCATGGGTTCAAAGGAACAAACGGTTATAAAGATGCTTTTATAAGAAAAGATCAGTACGATTTATTAACTGGATTTTATGAATCAGGTCAACAAATTGAGATTGATAAGTTCTATGAGAGTACCAGAAATGTACGTGGTGAATTTGTTAACTCTACTTTGCCGTACATATTCAACGGTGTGCATTTATTTCTTACAGCATGGAATAACAGAAGTACACAACTGGACTGGATGCCTTGCAAACTGAAATACCGTGAAGACTGGAATAAACTTATGGAAGTTGTTGAGAAGATTGAAAGTCTTGGTGGTAATATAACTATCAAAGGTAACACTTGTGAGGTTATATATAAATTTGGTGGTATTGGTAATAGTAGTACCTTTGAAAAGAAAATTGATGCAGTATGGAATGCATGTGTTGAATATATCATATACTATAATAAGTGTGTGAAAGCGTAACATTTTTAATTAAAAACTCGTATAAGAGTTGTAACCAATAACCACAAACACAATGGCAACAACAAAATATGGTTTACCAGAAATACCAAGTGAATTTATTGAACCTTATCTGGTTAAGTTTTTAGGCAATATGATACAGTATGTTGCTTGTGCCAGTACCGAAGAAGATATTAAAAAGAATCATTGTGGCTGGACTGTTGGTGAAGTCAGGCAATGGCTCAAAGGTATGGAAGTATTTGTCAGTGAGTTTTGTGGCATTCATTCCCGCTATGCAATAAATAATGAAATTAATAGGTGGGACAAAATGACTGATGAACAATTAAAAGAACTTTGCGATAAAGTTATTAATGAAGTTGGCGTTGAATAATGAAACCTTTTTAATTAAAAATACGTATAAGACCTGTAACCAATATTAAACGCAATGAGAAAATTAATCGTGGAGTACAAAAAAGACTTTAAACCTTCAAAAGATGTTATGAGGGTTGGTAATGCAGTGATCATGTTTACTCCTGCAATTACAGAAGACTACTGGATTATGCGCATAAAGCTATTCAGGAATCAGGCGTTGGTCGCCTTCCCAAAGTTCGGTTTGATAGGTGTAGGTTTTGCCAAAGAATCTGACTGGAATACAAACCTGCCTTATAACGTTTCAGCAGAGAAGTTATACAATCATATTGAGCGCAATAAGAAGTATGACCAGTTGACCAAAGAACGTTGCATAGAGGCTATTAAAATGCTTCAAGCTGCATGTAAGCAGTATGAGAAAGAAAAGGAAGAGAAAACTATCAACCTGAATATGAAAGAGGTTAACAACGTCATAATGGGTGCAATCAGCATGTCAGGTTTAAGGAGAGTAAGACAGATGCGTTATTCAAGAAACTAATAACCACAAAAATATGAAATCAATAATTGTAAAAAACATTATGATTCAGTTTGATAGCTTTGATCATGGAGCAGACAAACATACAGCACTTGCAACACTTGATCGAATTAATGAAGTACTGCAAGAGAGATTCCCTGACATATCACCGCAAATCTTTGTAAATGCAATTGATGACGATGATATTGAAATTGCTGATCAAAAATAACCTGCAATACATTTTTAATTAAAACCATGTAACCTTTACATGGTTTTTTTCGTATAAGACCTGTAACCAATACCAAACGCAAAATGAAACAATCACTTAAACTTTTAAAAGCAGGATTTGAGAGTTCATGCTCAACCACACCTGAATTTGCATCATTCTTCAGGACGTTCAAAAAAGAGTTCACCAAAGAATTACAAACAATTGGTGCAACTGAGATTGAGTTCAGCAGAGGTCATTTTCATCTGACAGGATTTTTCAGGGTTGATGGTCAGTTATGGTATTTCAGTTTATCTGACGTTCGGGGAATGGATTATGGTTTGGCTAATCACCCTGAGAGTTGCATGAATAAACTGTTATACAGAACTGCAAAGCATAACAAAGATTGGACAGGCGGAAGTAACAGGTATGCAGTCATTGAATCAGGCATGGCACAAAAGATGTGTTGGAGTTTTAAACTCATTGATTGAAAATAATAATTGGTTTTTAATTAAAAAGGTTGCAGGAATGTAACCTTTTTTTGTTTATCATCGTATAAGAGGTATAAGAAAGAGAGGCGGAGTAAAATTCGGGTGCAGTAATCCAACCCTACCTTTATGTCTGAGTTTAGAATGATTCTAAATTATAACGTTTTTAATTAAAAACTGTAACCTTTTTAATTAAGAGAACGTATAAGAGGTATAAACCAATTAAATTAAACGCAATGGCAAAAGTAAAAAGAGGACAGGTAATATGTGATATTGAAGATTTGATCTTCCCTGTCGAATTAATCGACAATCCAAGGCGTACAAACAGCGAATATAAGAAAGTCGTTGTTGGCACTCTTGTTGATGGTGAAATTGATTTGAACTACTGTTCAGCACGTTATGAACTTGTGCCTAACTCTGTTATCTTCCCGAACATTGAGAAGATATTAAAAGAGCATGGCATTGAATTTGAAGTGCAGTACTCGCACACGAACAACGCTCGTTTTTATGCCAATTATGTGATAACTGACAAACGTTACTCATATAAGATCAAAGGTACAAATGACGAAATTTGCCCTGTTCTGAGAGTTCAGCACTCTTACAATGGTCTGACCAAATACAGGATTATGTTTGGTTATTTCAGGGTGATCTGTTCAAATGGTCTGACTGTACCAGTACAGGAAATGAGTAAATACAACCTTGTTATCATTGGTAAGCATACCAGTTCAATCCTGTTGTCACTTAAGAAACTTGACATTATGCTGAGTACATTTTCAAATGAGGCAATTCAGATAACATCTGAGATAACAGCCAAATATGAAATGCTTGTTGATCGCAAAGTTACCAATGTTAAACTGAGAGTTGAGCAGGTTCTGAAACAGAACAAAGTCAACATGACTGACAACAAAAATTTCAACACTGTTGAAAACATTGCAAGCAGGATAATGAGGGAAGTCAATGACCCGACACTCGGTTACAATGGCAGAGTAAATGACTGGCTTGTATACAACGGAATTAACCAGTATCTTGGTGATGATAACCTGAATATCGCTGCACCTGAAAAGAGAATGGAAACCGATAGTAAGATACTTGAGTACATGCTGAAAAATGCAGCATAATCAATGTACAGAATAATAAAAAGGGGTGAAATTTCACCCCTTTTTTTATAACCTTTTTAATTAAAAGATCGTATAATAGTTATTAACCACTAACTTTAAAGCAATGAATCTTTTCGGTAGCAAACAGACCAAAGGTTTACAGACATTCGAAGAAGTAAGAAACTATCTGAATAACATTGATAGCATTAATCGTGGTGGCTGTGGTATATCAGCTTTATCAATGTACAGGTGGCTTAAAAAACACGGTCAGACCACAGAGCATACAGCGTTCTATTTTCTTGACAATGATTCAAGCAATCATGAGAACAATCAGGAATACTTCACCAATAAGGAAGTAGTATTAAGGGCAAGTTCTCATATAGTATTGCTTCACAATGATCAAACAATTGATTCCACTGGCTTTCATTCAATCAATGATTATGACTATAATTTTCTTGAAAAGAGTGAAGAGTATTTACTCGCAATGATCAATAATGTATGGACGTGGAATTATAAGTTTGAAAGGAAAGCGCACGTTAAGAATATAGCCAAAACTCTTGGCATTAATTTGACAGATGTACAAATAACTCATGCTTGGTGAAACCATTTTAATTAAAAACTCGTATAAGAGATATTAACCAATACATATACCAAATGAAATCAGAAATTACTGTAAGAACGCAAGGCATTAAAGGTGGCGATGCCAAATTTACCAATGTAGGCTGTACCACAGTCTATGCCACAGACAAAGGACAAACCAGAAATGATCTGGTTATTGATCTGGACAGCTTCACTGGTTCTGGAAGAGATTACCAGAGAAGAGAAAATACTCTCATTAATATCACCTTTGAGGGTCAACCCGCTTTTAATGGCACTATTCAACAATTGGTTGCCAAGCTCAATCCAAATGCTTTTTATAGCGGTAAAGCATTAAAGATTAAACGTATCAAAGACATTATTGCCACATGGGGAAATGTTACTGATATGGAACTCGGACTTGATCATTCACCTTGTATTAATTCAATAGGTGAAAATGTTTGTCAGTTGGTTGAAGAATTTAATGCTGATTGTGTTACAGCAGTCACCTATGATGACGACATTGAACTGGACAGAGACGACATTAACTATGAAGACCTGTCAGATGATCTTATAGACGAAATTGCAGACATCATTGATGACTATGAAACTGATATGTTAAAAACTGAAAGTCGTTCTCAGGACTAAGTTTTAATTAAAAACGAATGTACAAACCCTGTAAGTTTACAGGGTTTTTTTATTACCAATTATCGGCAGCAAAACGATTTTTGCGCAAATTACACTATGTTAATTTGTCCCAAAAATAATCTAAAATAGGGACATTTTTGTAACCTTTTTATTTAAAAATACGTATAAGAACTATAAACATCATATCTTAATCAAAAATTAAGAATTGTAATCCAATCCTGCCTTATACTCTGAGTTTAGAATGATTCTAAATTATGCAACTATTGGCTGCACAATTATAAATAAATGATTTTATTTAAAGATATGTGGAACTATTATATTACTTTTATCGTATAAGAGACGTAACCAATTAAACCACAGCAAATGAAATTTACAACAATTGTAAATGCACGGAAACAAACTGGCTTATCATATTTAGGTGGAGTTAGTACTTCATCAAAGATAATGCACAGCCAAAAATACAGTCATCAATATACTTATGCCATTTACCTTGCACCTTCAAAACAATCAGGTTATAATGTTTGTTCACATTCCACGCCTGAATGTCGTATGGGTTGCTTAAACACTTCAGGACGTGCAGGTATGGAAATTATTTGTGGCAAATCAAAAACATTGGATTGTCGCAATAAGAAAGTAAGACTATTTTTTGAAGAAAATGAATTTTTCATGAATTGGATGATTGCTGAAATAAAAATGTATCAAAGGAGAGCTGAAAAAAACGGTTTTTTCTTTTCAGTCAGGCTCAATGCAACCAGTGATATTGATTGGACAAATGTATTTTTAAATAATCTTAACATATTTGAAATATTTCCAGATGTAAGTTTTTATGATTATACCAAAAATCATAATAAGTTTGAAAACAAACCAGAAAATTATCATTTAACCTATTCATATACAGGCAGAAATATTGAGTTATGTAAAGTATTACTTCAGAAAGGTTTTAATATTGCGGTTGTATTTAATGTAAAGCATGAAATAAACCTACCTAAATACTTTATGAATCATACAGTTATCAATGGTGACTTAACAGATTATCGTATTGATGATGCCAAAGGTATTATTGTAGGTTTAAAATGGAAACGCATTGCAAACAGAATAGCTGAAAAGAAAGTATTAAACAGTTGTTTTGTTATTCAACCTGATAATGTACTTTGTGAATATGAAACAAGCAATGTACAGGAAGAAGCTGTTTTGGTTTGATTGATTAATTGCCCTGTATGTAACTATTACAGGGCAATTTTCGTATAAGCAATGTACAAGTATTAACCATAACTAATAATAAAAATACTATGAGCGACTTAACAAGACAAAAACAGGAAAAAGAGTTAATTAAAAAATGGGAAGCTGATATTGCCCCAAAACTCGTTGGCAGAAAAATTACTGGATGTAAATACATGACTGAAAAAGAAATGGAAGGTCTTGGTTGGTATAGCAAAGCACTTGTTATAACCTTAGAGGGTAATGTTAAATTGTTTGCTTCAGCAGATGATGAAGGTAATGGCGCAGGTGCATTGTTCACCAATATCAGAGGACTTGAAACAATACCAGTAATATAATGCGGTGAATACAATGGCTAATCTCATTAAATTGTGCGGTGATTAGCCATAATGTAACTTAATTTATTCAATGTACGTATAATGCAATGTACAAATAACCATAAAAATGAAAAGAAATAATAAATGTACTAACGGATTAAAGATTCCCACTGGCTTAAAAGATAGCACAGGGAATGTACTAAATGAGGGTGACAAAGTTGCACCTTTCACTTATAATGAAATTCAAAAATTCAAAGCTGAATGGAAACAAACTCATACAGAACTTTGTGATGCTATGGGTTTCAGCAGAAAGCATAATGAATCAGATGAACTTCTGGTTGGTGATTACTTCTGGATTGAAGCTGATAAAAAATGGTATCCAAAAACTCTCTCATTGTACACAAAAAGGGAACAAGCAATTGCAGACTGTTTAAGAAATAATGAATAACCAATGTACAAGTAACCACTTTAAATAAAAACATTATGAAGACAACAGACTTAATTAAGAAAATTGATTTCACCACACTGAGAACTCAGAAAGGTACTTTAATTAAAATCATTGATGACCTTGAAAAAACAGGTCTGCACCCTGATCAGGAAATGGATTTAACTGGTATACTCAACCTGATTGATGGATTACAGGACTATGCCGTTGATGTCATGGGTATGAATCCTATTACAGTATATGACTTCGAATTGGAAGAAGGAAGAACAGATGTACAAAAAGTAAAAACAGTTATTCTCTGTGCAACCTGTAACGGTGATAACGTTTTAATTAAAACCAATAAGAAAGGTCTTTGTTGTGATTGTACAGGTGAACATAATATATACCAGACTAAACTTAAAGCTGATGCAAAAATCATTGGCTTTCAGGTTGTGGGTACAGCAGGGACTAATAAAGAAGGTCAAATACATCCAGACATGTTAAGCAGTTCTGCATTGTACAGCTTAAATCAGGCACGAAAGATGATTAAGAACAGAGAGACAGAAAACTGGAGCTTGCTTGCAATCTGGACAGGTGACATTGAAGAACCAACAATAATGTTTAAAGGTAAACTAAGAACATTTAAGAAATAAAAATATTGTACAGTAATGTATGATTGGTGGCGTGCCAAAACTCTCTTTGAGTATTTATACTTAAAGAGAGTTTTTAATATGAATATTATGAATCAGAATGTACTAAATGACTTTACTAAGGTTTTAATTAAAAACAAATATAAAAATAAGATACAAGAATTAAAATTAGAGTATTGTACAAATGAACAAGATAATTATATAACTCTTAATGTAATTCGTATCAAAACCTCACAACAAAATAAAGGATATGGCTCGATGATAATGAATGATATTATACAACTTGCTGATACTTATAATGTTAAAATCAAACTCTTTGCAACTAATCTTTGGGGTGCTGATTTAAAACGATTGTACAGGTTTTATGAGAAACAAGGGTTTGTACGAATTAAGAATAAATTTGATATTGGTAAACTAATATACTTTCCAAAAAATAAATTAATTGTTGTTAATGTCCAAAATAAATAATTATATTTGTAACCATAATGTACTAATGTACGTATAAGCTAATGTACGATAAGTACAGAGTTCTTTAAAATGGAGTTGTTCGCAGAATTGTTTTTAAATTGAAAACAACGGTGCTGCAAATTGTCTGAGACGGTAATACCAATGTACAGCAATCTTGTTGAATAACAAGCATGTAGGTTCGAATCCCACCAACTCCACGAAAAACCCAACCGAAAGCCTGTGGCTTCGTTAATCACGTTGGTAAGTTGTCTTGAAAGTACAAATTCTTTTCGAGTTTTTCGACCCGTAGTTTACTACATGCTAAGAAAGTATAGAATCGAAGGCGTACCAGAGAGAAACCTAAACCCAACTGATCGAGTTCAGCGCAGGTGTGCAAACGTCCCTAAATGCCCTTAATTGGATGATATGTGGGATTAACGGAACTGGTTACTGAGGACGGTGATTGACTAACCGATTGCAAGTCGCTCTTGCAAGTCAACTTCAGTAGAGATACCCTGACATAGAGCAGCCTAATTGGAGTGCGTGTCGGGGTTTCTTATTTAAAACCATTTTGTTTCCATAATGCACTATTTTTAATTAAAAACAGAAATAGAATATTTTAGCTCTGCAGTGTAACTTTTACTGCAATATGCTCGTATAAGAGCACATAACTAATAACCACAATACAATGAAAAACGAAAGAACTACTTGGACATCTCCCAGAACAAACATAATAGCAGCAGCTAATGATTTACGTGGTTGCCTTGCTTCTGGACATAAAGCCAGATTAATCAGAATATTCAACGAAGATTGCATGCATCCTATCCTGCTGGATAAAGACGAACTATCAAAAGACTTCAGAGAATATGAATTCTCTATAGGTACTCTAAGAACCAAAGAAGAGATAAAGAATGATAATTCAATGTCAGAATTCGAAAAGACTCTTAGCTTAGAATACCATGCATGTTTCGGTAATGCTGACGCAGTTGATAAGTATTATCAGACAGGTGAATTATCCAAAGGCAATTTCTTTGGCATGGGCAAATCCCATCTGGTTAAAGTTTCTAATATGATTGAATATCTTCAGAGATCAAATGACCCCAAAGATAAAGAGTATGCAAAACTCTGGTATCATTACACAGACCAGACAGATGAAAGACATTTTTATGATACTTTCAGGTTGAAGTCTGCACAGTACAGAACTCCCAGACAATTCAAACATAAACTCTGGGCAGTTGAAATGCTTGATAAGGATACCAAAGCATTAAAACAACCAAAGGTAATATCTATCTTGCTCTTTTTAATTAAAACCATTGTCTACCCCCTGAAGTATGTCCCTTCCAAAAGAGTTATGGATATGAAAGAATATAAGGTCGTCACCTATCGTGTAGGTGCAGTTACAAATGGTTGTTCAGTAGACATTCATATACCAAAGAAATTTGGCTTTAAATCAGTTTAATTAAAACCCTATAATAAGATATTATTTCTGGCTCAGTTCTATGAGCATTGTTTCATGTTTTTATTAGTTGGTTACATTTGCTGTCGGGATTGTGGTTAGTCCCGACAGTTTTTTTGTTTAAGGTCCGCAAATATTTGCGGACCTTTCAAACATATATAAATATTTTTGTAATATTCGTAACCTTTTAATGTACATTTGCGTATAAGGACTATGAAAAGATAACGAGACATATAGTCCAATAGTTATAACAGCCACTCCACGACTGAAATCAAGTAGACTCCAATATATTTTAATGTATAATCTTAGAACAATTCTAAATAACGCACTAATGTACGTCTGTTGTTAAATTATTTAATATACGTTTATCATTGTACGTTCAGAGATTGTCCAACATAGACACGAGCATGGACAGAGTGTCCATGTTAATGTCCATGCTCTAAAATTTATTATTGTCCATGCTGACGATTGTACGCAATAGGATTGTACGCAAAGAATATTTGTACGGGTACTTGTACCTCTGAAAATTAAATTCTTTTACAAGTGTATTATTCTACCCCATTTGTACCCGTACATGTACCCTTAATAATTCAAAAATCTTATTAGGTGAGTACTTTTTATAAAATTTTATAAAATCGTTTTTGCTAAAAAAATTCGAGAGTGTCGAAGCGATGCGCAGGGGCAGACTTTACCCCCACTTTTACCCACAAATCTCCACTTTAGAACATCTTAATATTCTGAATATATTTTGTTCAGGGTATAACTACCTGATTATCAGTGATAGCAAAATGATATCAAAACAGTACAAAAATGACATTACAATATAGTTATGAGTACAGTAAAAGGCAGTTATAGTACATATAAACACTGACTATATTTATTATTGTTTTATTACATTATCATCAGTCAGAAACAAACAAAATTGTTTACACAGAATTGTTACTATATTACTATATGTGATAGCATATAATATGATTTTTCGTAACCTTTTTATATTCATTTACGTATAAGACATAACCAATTAAATTTTTTACAATGAAAAAATTATTATTTCCATTATTTCTTTTATTATTCATTTTAATGAATTGTAAAAAACCTCTTGAACCTGTTTATTGTTTTGATTGTCAAACATTAAAAGTTAGACAATATGTATATTCTTTGAATGATACCATTATTTTAGTTAAAGTAGAAACTAAATCTAATTATCAATCGAAAAAATATTTAATTTGTGATAAAACTGAAGAAGAAATCACAATGATAGAAAATGACAGCATAAAAACTGAATTAATTTATAATAATAATAAGAATGAATGCATTTTATGGAGACATGAATTACATTGCGAAAAACAATAATTACATATTATAACAGATTGTTGTAAAATGCTTGAATTATTTTAACATAATTTTTCGTAACCTTTTTATATTCATTTACGTATAAGAACACTGACGAGAAAGAAATTAAATAAAGAAAGAGAAATAGCTATGAGTAGAAATAGTGAATCACAAATATATAACTTATCATTTCAGACTGACTTAAATGAATCAATGAGAGTAAAGATAGAGGCACGTTCTTATAAGTCTGCTGTGAAAAAACTAATAAAAGAATATCCGAGTGCTTTTGATATTGATTAAATTGATTAATAAGTTTTATTTAAAACCAAATAGTAGTAACTTAACAAATAGTCATTATGTATTACGAAATAAATGTTGCAAAGAAAGTGAAAAGAATTAATATACCAGAAAGGTATGAGCATTATTTCGCCACTGCACCGAGAAGTATTACTTTCCATTCAGAGGCTGTAAGTCTGCTTAAAGAGTTTATTAAGTTGTTTCCTGCGCCTGAATACGAAATAAGTGTTCATGAATATCCTGAACAATTCACCAGTTATTCACCAGAAGAATTTCTGAAAGAATTTGAGAATAAATAGTTTTAATTAAAAACATTTAAAAGAATTATAATATGAAAATCACAATAAAAATTCAACCTATGATATTAACTGCCACAAGTAAGAAAGAGGCAATTAGTAAAGTTAATGCTTATGGCGTTTTGACATTTTCCAATTATGGCAGGTATCTTAATGGTTATAGTGAGAGAAAGAATGATATTGCCATTGTTGCAAACTATCAGGTACAGAACAGAAAGACCAAACAGGTCAAGAATCTTAAGACTGGTAAAACCAAATCAATCATTTTACGTGAGAAACTTTGGACTGTCAGAGTATATAGAATACCTATTGAGTTATTAAAAATTGGTAATCTGGTTGTGTTACAACGTCACAGGTATTTTGAGATTGTATCAAAAAAGAACAAATAATAATGTACTAATTTTAATTAAAACGATATGAGTAATAAGAAAAACTATTTGTCCGAACCAAAAATGACTGATAAAGATTCATGGTGGACAGGGAAAAACAGGATAATGACCTTTGCAAGTTTGAATGAGGCTCATACATACTGGCAAAGAATAAACAGTGGTGCAATACCTACTCCTGATAATATCAAGGACAAGGTTGATGAATTTGAACAGCGTTGTAAGAATATTGAGCAGATAATTAAAGAAGATACTGCAAAAATGCTTAATCATGACAAATTAATTGATGACATTAGAATACTAATGTCCAAAAAACTGGCATTGAATTGGGTACTTGGTGAAACTACATTTTTGTAATGTACAGTTTTTAATTAAAACGATATGAAAGCAAATAAGAAAGGTAAAATATTGATCAGGTACAGGGAGATTGACAGAGAAAAATATCCTCACTTGCCTTATGAGCATGATCAGAAAATGGCTTACACAAAGAAGAATCTTCAAGAGATTATTGAAACTATATTGTCCAACAGTCATACCATTATGATCAGACCTTATACTGTATTGGGTTTGACAACTGACACAGATCATTTGACTGTTTATATTGGCACAGGGAGAATGACATAATATACTAATTTTAATTAAAACGATAATGTCCATAAAGAAACGTTTGAGAAAGATTGAGATAAGACTGGAAATATTTGCGTTGAATGTTTTTATGGGTATAGTTGCCACAAAAATTTATGTACTGATTTTCATATATAGAGTTAAGAACCTTTTTAAAGATGAAATGTAACTTATCATTGTCCGATTACGTATAAATGATATTATGGATAAGCTAAGTAGAAATCAGATTAACATCCTTTTCGGTGAGAAACTTGACAGCACGATTTTCACATGGCTAAATTATTGTGGGACAAGAGGGGTTAGTGTCATTCATATATTTAATAATGATAATGGTTTATTCAATGTCCGTTTTGATTGCAGGGGTTGGTGTTTTTCTGATAGTTTGCTTAGTGGTTTTAGTAAGTCTTCTGGCATAGCTGTAATGCTTTGGGATAATGAAAAACTTGAAGATGTTTGGTGTCATATATCGGATGAATTTCAGATTACATTATTCAGAGGATTTAATTTAAGAACAGGTAAATAATAATTTTAATTAAAACAATTGTAAAATGAATATATATGAAAGAATAGCGAAAATTGTATTAGGACTATCAGCAATATTCTTTGGAGTAAGGCTGATGTATTATTTGGTTCATTACAATAAAATAATGGATATACCAGAAGGTTTATCTTTTGTTGGATTTATGTCAATGTGTATGTTGCTCTTATTGGGTGTATTTTTAATTCTTTGGGCATTTGAAGATAAATTAAATAAGTAATTTTAATTAAAACTATATATTATGAAAAAAATTGGATTTATTGTAAAGACTGATGCATACGCAGGTAATTTCGAAAGAGAAATGTGTGCATATATGACAGGGCAGATTGGTGAGTGTGAGGTTGGTAAAAGTTATGTTGATCAGGAAGAAAAATCTTTACTGGATAAGTTGTTTCATAATATTCTTTCTTTACCTGATGATAATGGTTGTTACAGACCTGTATCTATATTGTCGGGCGATACGTATTTCGATTTAAAAATGCCACAGAATGAAAAATCTAATTCTCTGGTGATTTATTTCGATGATCAACTGACAGAGGTACAAATTGAAGAGTTGAAGAAACGAGCATATGAATTTCCACAGGTATGGGAAGATAATCGTCATGTATATGTGAAGCACTCCAGATTGGTTAAGGTTCTTGGCTTCATGATTGTTGAAAATGAAACAACTTCAAAAATAATTATCCTATAATTTGTAACCTTTTATATTCATTTACGTATAAGCATATAGAAAACGTTCTTTGCAAACAATAGTCAATTGTAAATTCTACATTCTGCTTGAAAGGTAGGCTATTACTTGGTCAGAGAAACATGGGAACAAAAAGTACCTGATCTAAGATGCCGAGATATAAAGTATAGAATGTAAGGTGTAGATTCAGACCAGATAGATGCACCCCAAAGAGAGCAAGATACCTGCTATGGTTAGGTAGGAAAAGACTATTTTTAATTAATATCGGTGGGTAGCTTAAGGCAGAAAGCGTGATGTTATTAGAACACTGCTAATCATCAGGAATATTTTAACAGCAAGATTAAGGGTTCGATTCCCGACCACTGGCAAAATGCCAACCGTTCTCTGGTGATGTAATATCATAAGGGTTGAACAACATTAATGTAGAGTAGCACTCCGATCAGGAGAAGCCAGATTAACGAACTGGATGTTGTAGTGATACCTTTAACGGCTCTGGTTACTTGGTGGGCGTTCATCCGTCCTTGATGAACTGAGTAGGGAAGTCCCTGTTATCTCCTGCAACTGCACAACGTACAGATACAAGAAGAGATTGCGGGGACTTCTCCATTTGTAACCTTTCATTATCAATTTACGTATAAGAGATATGTTTAACTAATAATAGATAACATGAAAAATTTAATTAAGTATTGGGTACAATTAGTCTTATTGGTTGGTGCAATCATCATATTTGGTTGGGTAATACCAGATCAATATTTACAAATGAAGATTAAAGATTCTGCTATGCGAAACATTTCAAACAATGGTTTGATTTTCAAAGGTGATACAATAACTGTTAGCAACATTTCAACTGTTATGTTATTACCCGAAGACAGGGACAGCTTGAAAGTAATGTTTAACAGGGCAGATAAATTAAGTGAATACATATACAAAAACAGGTATAGAATTGGTGAATTTGAAAAAGTGCTTGGCACATTACGTAAGGGTAGTATAGTAGTAAGATACCGTTACAGCATGTTCAATATGGTTACATTAATCTTTGAAGATTCCAGTAGATTTGTTTTTTGGGGTTCAATTAGTATAATTTATAATGAGGATGCTGATAAATTTATCTATATTTTGACTAAGTACAAAAAGTATCAGGATGAAGCATATAAAGCAAAAAAGAAAGAAATAGCCAAAACAAACAAGATAAAGAATAAACTGAAAAGTATTTAAGTTCTCTAATAAATTCGTATTATTAATTAGTAAATATTAGTAAATATTAGTAATCCTTGTTAATTAAAATAATATTCACTACATTTGTTCAAAATAATATTATATAATTTAAATCAATTATGGATGAATTAAAATCGGGTGATGTTGTTGTACTTAACTCTGGCAGTCCTGATATGACAGTCGGGAGTAGGAGTGTGACTGACGCATGCGTTTATTGTCTGTGGTTTGAAGGAGCATTTTTACGTACTGCTGAATTTCCTTTGGCAACGTTAAAGAAAGCACCAACAAAAGATAAGACACAAGCAGACGGATAATAATTCTGTTGCGAAAAATAAAAATGTCGTTCTGTTGAATAACATTTTTGCCCTGTGCCTTCGATGAACCTGAGTAAGTGAAGAAGGACAGGGATTTTTGTAACCTTTACAGGGTTTTTTTCGTATAAGAAGTAGTTAATTGAAATATTTTTATTATTAATCTTACAAACAAAAGCTATGTCTACGTTTAAAAGATGTCCAGTAGTTCTATTAGATCAACAGAGAGAAACCTGTGTAGGTTTAATCCAATGTATAAAAGATTGGAAAAGTTTCATACTTCCCAAAGAAGATTTTAAATTTGTCGGTGAATTATCATTTGGTAAAAACATATCTGATGGTGTTTTTGAGTTTTGGAAACCGATGGCTATATATATTCTCAGCAACGACAAAAAGGATATTCATGATGGTGATTGGGTTTATTTTGATAGTAGCATGAATGAAAGTGGTTACAAAGGTTCTGGTATCTGGAAATATTTTAAATCATCATGTCCTACGCCTTATTCGGGCAATATAAAATATTGCAAGAAAATAATTGCAACTACAGATGAAACACTTAATTTGCCCTGTCCGTCAAAGTCTTTTGTGATGAAGTATATCACAGAATTTAACAAAGGTAATGTTATTACTCATGTTCTGGTTGCTTATGAATATTTTGATGCTTCAACAGATTATTACGATAATGGTTGTGGAGACGAAAAATTAAAATTAAGACTTATAGTATCTAATTATGATAATACTATTACAATTCGTAGTATAAAAAATAATTACACTGAGGCTGAACTTATTAATGCGTTGATTGACTTTGCTAAAAATATTGATACTGTCGATAAACAAATACATCCTGAGAAGTATATTAAAGCATGGATTGAAGAAAATCTGATTTATCCTTTTTAATTAAAAATATTTGTGTAACTTTTGCAGAATAATTAACGTATAAGTGATATGAAAGATTTAATTGAAGATATAAACGCATTGCCAGTTACTTACAAAGCTGAGAATACTTGGGTTAATAAAAGGCTTGTGCCTGTAAGTATTAAACTGGTTGAACTGGATAAGGTTATTGAATTACTGAAACATAATCCAGTAAATGACTTCATAAGGGATATCATAACTGATCTGGAAAATCTTTCAAATGATTATCGTGCAACAAGTGATGGCAGTAAAACTGAATATGTTATTGACAAAGCTGATCTTGACGCATATATTCAGCAACTTAAAGACAGAATATTATAATATCAAATAATACTATTATGAAAGCATACTACACAAACGCAGACAATTTTACAACCTTAGTTGGTGAGAGAGTTTTACTTCACCAGAAGAACGGTGGCTGTTATGCAGGTAAACTTGTGAGAGAACACAAGCATTTATACGATAAGAAATACATGGATAGTATTGTATTTGTTGGTTTTTGTCCTTTTCATCTTGATCTGGAAAACAACAATCCGCATAATTTCAGACAGCAATTTGAAAACGCTTACACTGATGCAGATGCTCTAAATTACAAAACAGCAGGGTATATTGCTGATGAAAACGGTGAAAATAATGATAATAATAATTTCATTATTGAATACAATGATAATCTTAAACTTTGGGATATTATTCTCAAAGAAAATAAAGAAAATTTTGAGCCAGAGAAGGCAAGAATGAAAAAAGAATTTAATGAAAGGTTTGAGTTACGAGAGATAAGATAATAAGATTAAATGATATTATTATGAAAACAGATTTAACAACAGAAGCTAATTTATATACTGGTTATTTCGCAAATGAAAAAACCTTTACTCAGGTTCATATTGTTAAAGACAATAAACCTATATGTGGAGCGAATATCGGAGCAGATAAAAAATTTCAACTTAATGCTCATGGTGTTTTCAAGAGTTATCTTGAATGTGAGCATTGCAGAAAGAAAATTGCAAAGATTATGAAAAAAATACTTAATCCAGACATCAAATTAGAAGCAGGAACTATTGTAAAACTCAAAAGAAAACCTACAAATGAAAATAATGCAACTGTTGTTTTCAGAGGTATAAAATCAGTTGATTATAAAAAGAAAATAATTAGTTGTGATGATAATATTGATTATAAATTCAAAGATATTATTTCGAAATAGTTTTATTTAAAAATATATATTATGAAAACTAATATTGAAAATAAAAAATTTATAACAGAAGTAGTTTCAAAAAATATTACATTTCCTTATTATGGTTGGTGGTCACATAAAAAAGAAGAGATTATCAAAATGTATCCTGAATATTATGAACACGACAAATCATTATTAAAACGTATTGTGGTTGTGAATATCAAAATGGGTTGGAACACTGATACAGAAATCAGAAAGGATTTTATCACTGTATCAAATAATGTGATTAGTTCAGAGATACAAACATATCTCAGGGATTATGCAGATCAGGCAACAGAAGCTGAATTTCTTGAATTTCGTAATAAGGCAATAATAGATTTAATATAATTATTTGGTGTTGGTGAGTATCAGATAATGAAATAATACTTATCTTTACATATTAAAATTTAAATGATAAGATTTTAATTAAAACTATACATTATGAATTCAATGAACGAATTACCAATGAATATGACAAGAGTATTTGTTTTATTTTATCAGACCAATGTTTTTGAATTTGCTGATTTTAAAGATGGATTATTTCAAATTGGTGAATATTGGTATCAGCCTTCTGATTTTAAAGGATGGTTATCAATTAAAGATTTAAAAACTGTACTTGAAGTTTTTTAGTTAAACATTTTAATAATGTCTTGTGTTTAATAAAATTATGTGTTATTTTTGTAAAAAATAAATTTTATTTAAATCATAATGTATGAAAAATTTTAATGAATTAAAAGAAAAAATAAAAAAAGAAGAAGAAAAAATAAAAGACAAAACATTTGCCCTTACACAAAAAGAAATAATAATAAATCAAGCACAAATATATAGTGACGTTAATTGTATTCTTATATTATTAGAAAAAATGGCAAAACAATTAAATATTGAAATAAAAGATGATGATGGCAATATTATTTCAATTGATGATTATTGTGATTTAATAAAAAAAGATATGTTTTATACATTTTGGGAATGTCATGAAAAATAAATAAATTCTAATTTATTTATTAAATCCTGTAACATTTACAGGATTTTTTCGTATAATACCTAATTACAAATGCTAATATTTTTAATTAAAAACACATATTATGCAAACATTTATAGAATCTTTTGAATTACAGGTTGATGAAAAAACAAACGGTGCAGTTATTCGCATTAATGATATCAGAGGTTGCAGGATAAGAATCTGTGGAATACCTAAAGAACTTGTATTTGATGAAAAGGGAGAAGTAAGATCATTCATTGATATTACATATCCAAAGCAATTGAATGCTTATGAACGTACAGCAAAAGCAATTGAATTGATGACAGATATTGCTGTAAAATCTAAATCTGCAATAATTACAATTGCACAGAAGAATCCAAAGAAATCAAAGAAAAAGTAACTTTATCTGGTTGTTTTACGTATAAGTATTATAATCAATAAACAATAACAACATGGGATGTAAGCAAACAAGCAAAGAAATAATCGAATCAGGTGTAGTACATTTCAGGGTAGGCGAAGACTTAGGTTTACGTCTTATGGAAATTGCACAGGAACATTTGACCGAAGCCAATAATCCTGTTAAGGCACTTAAAACTATTACAGAAAGTCTTTCAGGTTGTCCTACTGATCTTGCTATCAGAATATTGAAAGGTGAAATGGTATTGCCAGTTGATGTAGAATCACAGCAAGTTATTTGCCAAGATCGTATCGCAGGTGAGCATGATCGTTTTCCAAAGATTGACCCTTGCTATTGGATTGAGAAACGCAAAGAGAATATTGAATATCATGGTGACAATCTCATACAGGGATTCAAAGAATTACAGAAGCAGATCAGGCTTAATGACAGGCATGTTACAATCAGTTTGTCTTATGATGAAATCTTCAAATTTGTCAGTGGCACAGATCAGGATATGTTTGAATATCTTCGTGACAACTACTATGAAGTAGATGTAATTGCAAACCTGTTTGAAACTACAAAGAAATACATTGAGTTTTCAATGTCTATCATGAACACAATGGACTGGATGCTGAAAACATTCAATGAGTTTGCTCAAAGCAAAGAATATGTTGCACCCAACAAACTTTTTGTTGAATACAACGGCATGAAAGGTGATTGTTCTGCTATGTTGACTGACGTAATGATGGTCATGAAAGAAACTTTGAATTTCGAGTTTGATATGAAACGCATTGATGATGTTGATGATAATGTCCAGAAGTATATTGATTCAGCAATGGCAATTGATGAAATTGTAAAGAAAGGTATTGAACCTTGTGATATCATGGATAACTATTCAGCAGGTTGGCTTTCTCCTGACGGTGTGTACTATGCGCTCAATGGTGAAATTGCCAATATGCTTCACATACAGATTGCTGATGCATTGCAGGAGCAGGGCATTGTACCAAAGAAACCTGATGATGAAGTAGGTGCAGAACTCAATCCTTTTGAATGGCTTGAAACACATGGTTGGGTTAAGATACATGGTAATAACATCAATTTTGATGGTTGCAACAACTTTCAGAAGGGTAAAAAGAATATTGATATAACTGATAAGCAGATTACTGTTATCAGGGATTATATTACTGATTGTCATCAATGTGAAATAAAGGTTGGTTGGAGAATGGAACGTCAGAGCATTGGAATGTTTACAGTAATGGCTATGCAAAACTTACCTGCATTGTACAAGAAATATTTTGAATATTAAATAATAAATTAAAATAAATGTCAATTTTACAATTATCAGAGGTTCGTAAGAAAATGCCTTTTCATATTAATTATGGATTATCAGCATTTACAATACGTGATCTTCTGGAAAAAAACTTCGGATATTCTTTGGATTTTGATGTTTATTTACCTTCAAAAAAGCTGAATTTACAAAGACCTTTTTGTTGGACTTTACATCAAAAGCAAGAATTAATAATGTCTTTATTAAAAGGTATTCATATTCCTATGATGTCTTTTATTCATTATGAGCATAAAGTGTTTAAGATCATTGATGGAAAACAAAGATTATCGGCTTGGTTGTGGTTTTGTGAAGGTAAGTTTCCAATTATATTTAATGGTAATGAATATTATTTTAAAGACCTTGATAATTGGGCACAGGGAGAATTGATGTGGACTAATTGGGTTAAAGCTGATGTAGCTTATGAATATGAGGATAAATTAATTTCTGATGAATGGAAAATAGCTTGGTTTGAAATGATAAATTTTATGGGAACACCACAAGATATTGAACATTTAAACAGTCTGAAAAATAAATAATGTACAGATGGAAATAGTTAAATTTGTTTATTGTAATAAAGAATATTATTTTAAAGAACATTTAATTTTTACAGGTACTACAGATTTTAATGAAGAAAAACGTGATGAAGTATTTATAAAATTTATTCATAATAAAAATAGTTATGATTTAAAAGAATATTGGGATTTATCTGATAAAGAATTGCTTGATAAAATGATAATAAAAGAATTGTCCAAACCTATTACCTTTCCTAAATTTGATAATGAACATTCTTTTCAAATAAAATTTAATGGTAAAACAATAAAAAATCCAACAATAATTTCAATAAGATGGTCTGGATATATTTGGGAGTATAGAATCAAAAATATTGGACATGAATATGATTATCAACCAGAAAGTAAATTAGAGAAAATATTTTGAATATTAATTTTAATTAAAACAACAATATTATGAGAACAAAAATTTTTACATACAAAGGTGTTATCGGAGCAGAAACCGATTTAGACAACGGTAAATTTCTCAATAGTCCCAAAGATGGTGGTCAGTTGGGTTGTGTTATTGACACAAAAGAAATTGACATTACCAAAGAAGCCAAAGAACTGATTAAGTCAGCACCAAAAGAAGGTGGCAGTTTTGCACCCATTATGTTGACAAAACATAGTGATGGTAGCGGTTCATCTGTTGGTCTTATGGGATTCTGGAAACATTTATTTGCAGGAGATGAACTGTGTATTGGCAGAACTTGTGAAACATCTGTACTGGATGATTGCAACGAAATCGAGATTGAAATTCCCGAAGAATTTAAAAAAGTTGTGGATGCTAATTTTTAATTAAAATCAATATCTATGAGAATTAAGAGTAAGTTTAAACCAAAGAAAGTAAAGCATCACAGGAATTGGAAAAACATATCGTTTGTTGACCCATTTACTGGATTCTTTCATACTGGCAGATATCGTCTGGATGAAATTAATCTACTTGAACGGTTTGTTGAGGTAAAGATACTTAAATAGTTAATTATGAACAAAGAAGAATATTTAAAAAAGAAAGGCATAATTCATGATGATCTTGGATTAATGTATTTTACTTATTTCAACAAAGATAAAAATGTTGTAAGTAAATTTGCTATACCAATACGCAAAATATCACAATTTAAGTATACAAGTTATCCTGAGAATGGAAAACCTGTTGAACATACAGGTACACATTATACATTTAATGAAGCACCTTATGAGATTGATTTTCATGAAAATGAAAATTCTGGTGTTAATGAAGGATGGGCAAGTGGATTCGGTGATTTGCTTCGTTGGTGTTACTTTGGATTCTATAATCCTACAAGTCAGGATGATAAATATAATAAACTGTTAGAAGAACAGAAACATTGGAAAGAACAAGAAGATAAAGAAATTATAATGCCATCAGCAGAATAAATATTATGGTAAGAATTATGGTAAGATATTACGATAAAAACGGTAAATCTACTGGTTGGTTGTCAGACAAACCAAAAGAATATGAATTAAAGAGATTGACAATTGATCAATTACAAATAATTGCTAAAAGAAAGAAAGGATTAAAAAAGATTCTTATTGAATTTTTAATGAAGTCGTAACCTTTTTAATTAATAATACGTATAAGGGTTATAAAGTATTAACTAATAATTACTACGATGCCAAAAATGTTCATGAGAGTTAAAGACAGTCAGACTAAGAAAGTATATTACTTTCAGTGGTCAACAATAAGTGATTCACCATGTAGTGATGCTGTTGAAACCAATGATTTTGATGAACTTCATCACCAGATAAGTAGAAGCAAATTCAAAACCAGTGTTGAATGGGCAGAGGCATTCGCAAGAGATAGAATTCAACTTGGTAAAACTAATGTAAGTAATCCTGAGTATACAAGAAAAGAATTACTTGCATGTAGTGATGAACATAAAACTGTAAACAGTTTAATTGAATATTGCAAGGCGAATATTGTAAAATATTAATTATGAGTGTACAATCAAATAGTAAACATTACGAAGCCTATTACAAACAGGTTTTAGATGGCAAAAGAGTAAAAGATAAAACTCTGGCTAAAGTCTTTGATATAATCACTGATCTTTCAGATAGACGTGGATTACGTCAAGAGTGGGAACAAATTGATGGTGATATTCAGGACGAGATCATTGAAAAATGGAAGGAAATTATTGATAAAGAATAATATTATGGCAATAACTAAAGATGACAAGACGGGTTTAGTTTATATTGATGAAGTACCTTTCACAAAAACACATTTAAAAAAGTTACGGAAACTTTTCAAATATGCAAAGAAGGTTTGCAACGGTCAATTTAAACATGTGGTTGTAATCACAGACACTGAAAATCAGCCAAATGAAGGTGTGACTAAAAGTGTTGTGATTGATCAAGCACTAATCAACGACATTTTTAAACTGTATGATCTTAAAAAGATAGCAAGAGACAAACGATTCACAAAATAAGAAAAATTATGAAAAACTATCAAAATAGATTCGATACTGATATGTCATTTGTTGATTCAATGGTTAATGAAACCAATGAACAAGATTTACCAGATGATGTATTCACACAGGCGTGTGATGAATTTGGTTTGAGTGAAGAAGATGCAATGGGATTAATGGTATTATCCACAAAGTATCAATTTCACAGAATTGAACACGGATGGTTTATAACAACGAAATAATATGACAAATTGGATAGACTTTGAAAGGGATGATCTGAATGCTATACCAAAGGCATTTGATAAGGGATGGCTACCTGAATTTGATTATAAGGACAAAAGATATGGGAGATTTACTCCTGATAATATACCAATGAATTGTGTCAGTTTTAAGAAAGGGAATAAGTATACGTGGAAAATATACCACATATCTTTACCAAAAGAAAATGAAGTTTGGGGTGATCTGTCTGAACTCTGGCGTGTGGCTGACTTGATTGATAATCATTATTGCAATCACAGGACTTATAATACAATTCAAGAAGTTTTTGAAAAAGAGTAACCTTTTTAATTAAATTTACGTATAATAATCATAACCAATAATAAAGACAATGAGTAAAGAAAAAATTTACATTACCACAGTTAAAATCGCAGTCACCGCATCAAGCGAAGATGAAGCGTTTGAATCTATAAATTATTCATTACATGATCTTCTTAAAGAGCGTGGAGCAATTCTTGATTGGCAGTATGATAAACCAGACAGCAAAATTGCTGAACGTGGTGAATATAAACCTGATGAATATGAAGAAGGTCAGGCATTTGTTTATAACTACATGGAGCGTATTAAAGAAGCACTTCGTGAAGGTAGAAAATTAGGTGCAATTAAAATCTATAAGGATGCAACAGGTGAAGGACTGAGAGAGGCAAAAGATGTTATTGACAGTCTTTGCCCTGAGTTCTTGAAGAAAGATGAATCTGAGAGAGATTTCTTACAGGAGCATAAAGACGAAAACAAGTCAGGCTATGGTAATACTGATATTGGATTTGTTCATTCATTTTGATAGTGATATGGCAAAAGTAAAATACATAAAGACAAAGGATAATCAGATTATTGTATTTGGTGAATACTATACTCATGATCAATTCAAACACTTTAAACCAATCAGTGCGGGGTTTATATGGTTTGGTACAGTTGCACACGGTGAGCCATCTTGCACCTGTTATGGCGAGAGTATTTCACTTGGCTTGAAAGCTGATGAAAAAGTTGATACTGAACTGGCAAGAAACCAAATTTTAGGTTACGGATACTTTTAATTAAAAACGATGGCAACACATATACGCACATATTATGATTCTATAAATGATGTTACTGTTAAATTTCGCAGTGATGCAAAACAATCAACAATTACTGCACTTGAATTTAATGGTGAATGGTATATTGTGAAGCATATCTTAGAAGATTGGGGTTATATAGTTATTGAATGCCCTGCAAGCAATTGAAAACATATAGCAAAGATATTAACGTTTATTGTGATGCACAGAAAGATGACTGCTACTGTTGGCATGAAGGTTCTGTAACATTACAATGGTGGCAAGGCAAAAGCATTGCATTTAAGATACTCAAAGCTACTGGTTGGATATTAGGCAAAGAGAAAGATATTTGTCCTTATTGCTCAAAAGGGATTAAGCAATTCAATTGCACAACCGATAAAAGCGATAGAGAATTAATTAAAAATGCTAATAAAGTGTAACTTTTCTAAAATAGTTTACGTATAATAATCTCCAAAACATTCAAAATTTAGGATAAATTAGGAATAATTAGTAATAACTTAAAGCAATAAAAATGAAGAAAATTTTTGGATTACTTTCGATTATGATGATCAGTATGTTTATAATGACATCATGTGATTACACCACACCGAAATCAAGTTCAGGTGTTGAAAAAGCTACTATTCAGGTTGCTACCGATGCAAATGGTAATAGTGTTGAACAGAAAAATATTATGGAGAGATTGACCAGAGATAATAAACCGGGTTCTATAAAGCACCTATACGTTATTTCTACTTATTCAGGACAGGTACTGATCTATTCAACTGTTAATGGTAAAGTAACTTCTGCAAGTAAAAGATTAACACCTTCAACTATTAGTGGTACTGGTGGTACTGGTGGTATTGGATTTTATATAAAGATTGGTGATGTTAATGCATTTACACAAGAAGTTCTTGGTGATGACGGTTCTTATGGTTCATCAGACCCATATATTTATTGGTTCGATGTTAAGGGAGTATATCATCAGCATTATTTGTCAGGTGGTCAGATCATACATATATCAGATCAACCTCTTGCAGTTAAAAATGTTGTACTTAACATGGAATTGACCGATGAAAAATAAGATATTAATTACAATCCTTTGCATGATAACATTCAGTATGTTATCATGCAGATATGTAAACAATGCCAGTGATACGGCATTCAAGGAATTTAAGCCTTCGGAATTGCTCAAAAAATATGAGTATTACAAAGATGCAAGTGCAGCATTGGATAAAAAGATCGCAGATATTCAGGTTTATGATGTAAGAGTTAATTCAATGTTGGAGCAATATAAAGATGTGAAACGTCAGGATTGGGCAAGAGATGACAGAGAACAGTTGTCAATATGGCAATCAGAAGTTGCAGGGATTAAGGCTTCATACAATCAATTAGCTTCAGACTATAATTCAGCTATGTCAAAGTTTAATTATGCGTTTTGCAATACTGGAAAATTACCACAAGGTGCTGAAGTACCATTACCAAGAGAATACAAACCATACATTTATAAATAAACTTTTTTACAAATTTGTTTTTTTCTACTTTTTTACTTTGATTAACTCCAACGGGACATTACGTTGGAGTTTTTCTTTTATAGTCAGTTACAAACAAGACAACATATGTTTTTAATTAAAAACGATTAATAAATTAATTATACAGGTGTTTTTATTTAAAAAAGAATTATCTGTTATTTTGTAACTAATCCAAATATATTTCGTATAATTGCATAGAAATAGATTTATTATTAACCAACAAAAAGCAATTATGAAATACAGCGTTAACCAAGTTGAAGAAGTTGATTTACTGACTACCACAGTAGAAGAAGACATGACCTTATCAGAAGATTCGACAGGTCTTATCTTTCAAATATTCAGTAAGAATATCTATTCTAATCCAATTGGTTCAGTTGTCAGAGAGATAACCAGTAATTGTTTTGATAGTCATGTTGAAGCAAAAACTGACTTTCCAGTTGTTATCAGAAAGAATTTTGATAAATTGAACAACAATTACAGCATATCATTTATTGACTTTGGTGTAGGTATGTCACCTGAAAGGATTAATAAGATATATCGTAAATATTTTACCAGTACTAAAAGAGATGGCAATGATCAGATAGGATGTTTTGGGTTGGGAAGCAAAACACCTTTGGCTTATAAACGTTCAACAGGTTATGGTGTTGACGAATATGATAATTCATATCAGGTTATTACAACTTTTGATGGTATTAAGTATTCATATTTAGTTTATGAGGGGCAAAACAAATTTCCGAAAATAACATTACAAGATCAGCAATCAAGTAAAGAAAGTAATGGTACAGAAGTACTTGTACCTGTATTGGCAAATGACATTTACAAGTTTGAAAGAGAAATGATCAAACAGTTATATTACTTTGAGAATGTGATTTTTGAAGGCTTTGATGAAATATTAAGTGATGGTACTGTAAATAAAAGTGAACTCACCAATGAGTACCAAATTGTACGTGGTAAAAACTTTCTTTTCAGAGGCAACCAATATTCAGATTATATGCATATCTGTTTAGGCAGAGTAGCATATCCAATTGATTACGGTGTACTCGGTTTGGAAGGTAAGGATTACAGAATACCAATTGCATTAAGACTTGAAGTTGGTGACATTAACGTGATTGTTTCAAGGGAATCAATTGACTATTCTGAATCAACAATCAAAATGATCACGAAAAAACTTGAACTTGCTAAAGGTGAAATAAAAGAGTTACTTGCAAAACAGTATGAGAATGTTGTATCACTGGAAGATTATTTCAATGTTAAGGCAGATTTTGGCAGGTTGCAATTTACTAATGGCGAATCAATTTTTGTTGGTAATTTGATCAGCAAGAATGATGTTGATTTTTCGAATTTTAAATATTCTGAACTAATTGTTATGCCTGACGATAAGAATTTATTCAAATTCTTTTTCGAAAACAAATTGTACGGCAAGAAACCGAGCGAATCTGGCAGGAGAAGGAGAAAAAAATTTACTAATCTCGAACCAGTATCCCCTTATTTTGAAGGTGGTTATGAAGATTTACTTAAGAATAATGCAAATGTATTTTATTGTGATGGCGAATTTACTCGCAAAGTGTTGAAACAAGCATACCTGAAAGCAACTTATGGTACATTCTTTATTGTAACCAAAGAACAACTAATGTACGCAGTACGTAAAGATATTGCTGATTTGTTTCATAATTCATTGGATACATTAACAGATGACAAAGGTCAATTATTACCTTTCGTACAGATGCTTATTGACATGCAAGAAGATTACTTTGAGATTGTTCGTAAGCATTGTACACATTATGATGACATTGTTGTACCTGAGAGTTTTGTTATCACTCGTAAGCGTGCAGCAATTACAGCAGAAATGCGTAACACCACAATACCAGTGAGAATATTTAACGAACGTGGTTGTGATAAACAGGAGAGAATTAAATTAGATCAGTTGTTTAATTTCAAAGAACCGATTTATTATTGTACTAAAGAAAATAAAAATGAAATGCAAAATGCGGTTCGTGTATTTACCACACTCTTTACTTCAGAAGCAATTGTTGATGATTACGATTCATATAAAAATGTATTCAGACATAGTGGAAAGAAGAAAATTATGTTCTTGGTTTTATCTACAAATAATCTTAAGTATTTGGAATTTTGCAATGATGCACGTCCAATTAATACGATATATCAAAAACTATTTTATCGTAAAGCAGATGCAGTCAGCAATTATTTTCAGACTTATGAATTGATCGAAGAATATAAACAAATACCTTCACTTTACAGGCATGCAAGTTTCGAAAGCATTAATAAAAAATGGTCTGACAAAGTGAAAACGGTAAGAGATTTCATTAGTGGTTTGAAGTATCTGAATAGTAATCTTGGTAATAATAAATATGAATTGAATAAATATTTTAATACTGAGAGTATGGGTTTAACTCCAGAACAAAAGAAAATTAAGAACATTATGCAGGAAATTAATAAACTGCATGAAAAGAATGATACTATTTTAAGTTTCATCAATTTGCCTTATCGTACAAGTGATACGATGGAAGATAAATTGGTTGATATATTAAAGAAAGTGATGATATTTTAAGACTTTCTTTTGTAACATTTCAACATCAATTTACGTATAATATAATAATGTTAATTTAAAAATAAATCAAATGTCAGTAATCTATAGAGGAAAAACACCAGAAAGAAATTATTCAATATCAGATTTTTATAAAAATGGTATTGTAATTAGTTGGTTTGCTAAATTTAAAACTTGTGGTGTACCACAAATCAGAATTGTATTCAGAAGTAATGGTTTGCTTGGGGAAATAAGAACATGCGGTAATACCCTTGCCGTTGATGCTTGGTGGGGTTGGAGTTCAGATCAAAGAATCTGTTTAACTACTGAATGCAAGTCAGTAAGAGAAGCCAAATCAATACTCTTTGAATGGTTTAAATCTAAAGGGTTTGTTGTGCCGAAGAAAATAACTGATTATGATTGGAGAAAAGGAACTCTTGCATTTTATGGTGTTCAATTAACTTTAAATCCGTTTATAAAAGAATTTGCATAATCTATAATAATGAATAAAACATTTTACCAAATAATTGCAATCGGAAATAAAAAATTTTTCGATGGTGTTGGTAAATTTCATAGTAAAAAGATTTACTCGAAGACACCAACAGAAGAACAGATTAATGAATTTATTGAAACCTGTACAAATAGTTTACATCCTTTTAATTTTTATGATTTAGAGAAAGAAGAATTGGTAATTAAAATAATTGAATTACAGTTAATAGACTGATCATGACAACAAAGAAGAAAATAAATTTTACTTTTAAAACACATAGACCAACTGGTAATTATGCGTGGCTTTATAAGCCATATCATGATATTCTTTTAAATAAAAACAAGGTGGGTTCAATTGAACCAGTTAAGCCATTTTCAATCAGACTTATGGTTATGAAGGCAGATATCATGGAAGATGGCAATTCTAATTGCCCTTGGAAATGGATAACATTAAAGCATGAATCTGAATTACTGGATGATGCAAAGACATTTTTAAATGAAAGTATTGATATAATATTAACAAAATATAAAATAAGAGAATATAAAATCAAAAATAATGAGAAATAATACAATTTTTTTGAATCATGGAGCTGATTGGCTCAGTAATTTACAACAAGGAGGATTTTGTGGATGTCAATCTGGTCGTGATTCACGTTCAATTAAACAAAAAACTATTGAAGAAATAGATAAAGTCTTGAAGAAGCGAAAAAAATTTTATGTTTCTTCTGACTTTCCCTTCGTTCAATTAATCGGATTTTATCTTACTTATAAAGCAAAGATAATGAATCAATATCTTATTGAGAAGGGTTATACTATGGTTCAAGCAAAAGATGTTGACTTGAACACACTTACCAAACAGTCTGATGTTAAGGTAAGGGCAAATCGTAATATCTGGATAAAAACAGAGAATTATATTAACTATAAAAAATAGAATAAATGGCAAAAATTAAAGAAACAATTTCTACACCAACCACAACTCGCAAGATGTTGAAAAATAAGATTAAAGAAGGTCTTGAAGAATGTTGTGATTATGGTATAAAAAAAGAATTTACCAATGAAGTTTTAAATGAATTAATAAAACCATTGGTAGCACATCTGGAAATCCTTGGCATTAACGTAAAATAAATAGCATGAAAACATTTGAAGATTATTATAAGAAAAAACTCAAAAAAATTGCCAAATGTGCAAAAAGAGACAATGTTTCTATTGAAGAATTTTTGCGAATAAATTACAAAAAAACTGTTCTTGAATACAGAGAATGGCAAATGGGTTTTTATAATGCAAAAGATTGTCATTCGTTTTGGCACAGGGAATGTACAAACAAAGGCATTGAATGTCATAAATGTTGTCACTATTATTCAATTGCTGAATGGGACAAAATGACTAATAAAGAGAGAAATAATATAAAAAATGATTAAAATAAATGCCTTTTGATGTAACATTATTCAAACATTATTCGTATAATTGCATAGAAATGCATAAACAAATAGATATTAATAGTATTAACCAACACAAATTTGAAATGAAAAAAATTAACATTCAGGCAGTTAAGATCGGTAACATGATAAATGTTTCAATTGATGGTAAATTAAATAAAAAGAATTGCAAATCAGCCGATGAAGCTAATACACTCTTTAAAGCTATTCTGAAAGCTAAAGAGAATCCGAATGAAGCAAACATTAAGGCATTTAAAATTCTTCTTAGTGAAAAATTAAGAATAGCCACTATCGCAGGTCTTGAAAGTGACCCACAAACTGGTGAGATTTTTCTTTGTGGTTTTAATACCCCAATCCCACAGGCATTGGTTGATGTCATTGAAGACTATGCAAAGAACAAGTATCCTATGGATGCTCTCATTAACTTTTGGAAACTCCTGATGATCAATCCTGACAAGAGAATTCGTGAAAAATTATTCGATTTCATTAAAATTCATGATTTTTCAATTACAGATGCGGGTTACATGGTGGTTTATAAAGCTGTTGATTATAAAGATGATGAACAACGTGACAAGACATTCGAAACCTTCATTTCAAACCAAGTACTCCATGTTAAAAAGGATTGGAAGTGCTCGCCTAAAAAATATGCTGTCTATAAAAATCTTGAAAATGACGAGTATGGTATTGCCAAAGTTGAAGTCGTTTCAAATTGGGATGAGAGAGCAAAGAACATTGAAATTCTTGGTAACCTTGATGAACTATTCAAAGCAATATTTGAAAATGATTACCCTGTAAATGATCTTGAGCATACAAAATCGGTTGTTTATACTGATATTCACAGTCATTCGATGATCATTGTACTTGGTAAACCTGTATATATGGAAAGAAAAGAATGTGATGGTGACCCGTCACTTGATTGTTCAATTGGATTACATTGCGGAAGTACAGATTATGTTAATCATTTTGCAAATGGTTGTGATGCAGTTCTTGTTTGTTATGTAAGTCCTGCAAATGTAATTTCAGTACCTTCATCTGAAACTTCAAAAATTAGAGTTTCCGAATATTTTCCTGTCGGAGTTGCCACATATGAAAGTGGTAAAATAGACATAATCGAACAGAAATATTTTGAAGATGCTTATTGTGCTTACGAGTTAGAAGAACTCAATGTAATGATTGAAAGGGTTAAGGCAGAAGAATTTCCTCTGGAAACAGCTAAGAAAGCAAAAGCTGAATCAAGACCAATGTCCGAGCTTAAGAAAATTTTGGAAACAAGACTCATAGATATCGAATAAAGCATTGTTTGTTGTCATGTTATATGAGTGAGAACGCTCCCTGTATTTAAACCTCAATGTACAGGGAGATTCTTTTTAAGTAATGTACAGAATTTGTAACAAATCATAATCAATATACGTATAAGTAATACATAAATCAAAACCAATTATTATGGAAAGTGAAGAATTAAATGAATTATACGAAAAAAGAAGAGATTTAGCAGAAAAAATTGCTAATTACTTTGGTAATGATGAACCAGATAACAATGATAGTGGTTATCAAGATTTGTTGACACAATTGGAAAGAATTGAGGGATTAATAGATGATTATATTGATGATCACGATAATTAACATTTAAATTAAAATGATATGAAAAATTTAGTGTCACTTGTTTCTCCAATTTTAGCATTTGTTGTAATGATCTGTTCAGTAAGCTTTATTATTGCAATTGCTTCTCCTTTTTTAACTGAAAAGGATATGAAAAAGTATGTCTTGGCTCATAAAGACATGATCAAAAAAGAAGGTAATATCTTAAAAATCCCAAGCACTGATTTTAAGTATTATACTGACATTACATTAAGACTTCTTGATACTAATGATAGCACATACCAAATAGTGTTTTGGGGTGACAGAGATAGTAAACTATGGGATTTTAAACTGGATAAACCTATCACAGTTACTATCCCATATAACAGATATAAAAATAAAAACGTTAATCTGGACGTAAAGGTATTTGAATTAATTAATAATTTTAAATAAAAATATCATGAAAAAAGAATGGCGAATTGGTAAGTTAGTAATTGGCAATCCATTTGGATTCTGTTGGCATATTATGTCTCTTATAAGTCTTATTGTTATTGTTGTGGGTGCATGTACCATAAAGAAAACAGATGAAAGCACAATTGACCCTAAAGATCAATTTTATCGCAATTTTGATATGATAATTGTTAATATCAATGGTGCTGATACATATATTGGTGGTTCAAGTACTTCGGTTAGTGACAGAGATAATCAGCAAACACAAAGTTGTAATGTTATCCTGCTTGAAACCACATACAGGTTTGAAGAAAAATATGGTGTACATCATATGTACAGAGAGATCAACACTTGTAAAGACCCGACAGTTACTGAGGATACTAATGGGTGTGGTTGTGGACAAGGATTTCACATTGATACTAAATGGCTTTACAATCATAAAGCAGGAGACGAAGTACACTTTGATTACATGCTTAAAAGAAAATTCTTTGAAAGCGAATTGCTCGATGCAAAAAGAAATAAGTAATTGTAACCATATCTTGTCAATTTCCGTATAAGCATTATGTCTAACTAAAAATAATTATCATGTTTAAAAAATCGGAAGAAAACGGTGAAGTGAAAGAAAATACAGGAAAACTAATAATGGGTTTAGCTGTTGTTTCTTTTTTGTTTTTTGTGAGTTACGATGTTATAACACATACTAACGGAAAAAAATTGGGCGAACCAGTTTCTATTCAGAAATACAATACTTTAGAGAAACGCATGAACTATCTTTACTATGAAAACATTGTAAAAAATCAAATACTTTATGATCTGGTGGTTACAAAGAAATTGGATTCTTCATTTGTATTTTTAGTGTCTGAGCATGTACCTTTGTTTATATTAAATTCTAAAGACAAAAATGTACTACCTGATAGTTTACCTGATAAAAGACTATTGGCATTGAAATTAAATGCTGTATGCGCTGACTGGTACGAAAGCATACCCTTTATGTTCATGGATGCAAAACATGATAGCGCATGGGTGTTAAAGTCTGATAGTTATAAGATTTCAATAGAAATGGCAACCAAATTAAGAACCAAACGATAATGATCGATAAACTCACGAACGCAATTTTTACTGACCTGCTTTATGTAGGTACAAAGAAACCAATGGGATATCTCCCACTTTACACAATTGAGCAGTATGGTGGTGAGGGTGCATTAACTCAATTGATTCATTGGACTAAAAATAATAATTATAATTGCAGATGTTGGGATGAACAGTTTTGTAGCATTCTTTCTGGTGCTTTATATGTTTGGGATGAATTAATGCTTGGAGAAGTACTTAATAAGTATAAAGATATTCTCATTGAGTCTGAAATTCCAATTGAACCAGAAGAATTTGTTAACTATATTGTAAAAAATACAGTTCTTTCAGAGGTAAATCTTCCTGTACATATCATTATAGGATATGCTTATAATGACAAACGTTTCAGAGGCAAGACACTTGAAGAAAATATTGCGATACGTGAGAAAGACTCCGCATATGTAAAAATTAATAAATAATTAGAAAAAATATGAAAACAAAAGCATTTTTATTCGTTCTTTTCTTTGCAATTATAGCTGTTAGTTGTGCTGAAAAAGGTACGACACGTCAAAAATTAAACGGTGATGAAGTCACACTTCCTGATGAACTTAAAGGATTAAAAGTATTCACTGTTGCAACTGGTGGTGGCAATTATGTTAAAGTTGCTGTACTTAATGGTCAGGTAAATTCACTTACCTATCCCGTTGGTAAATATCAACAAACTACAATTGTAGTTAATAAAGATCGTTATAATGAAAGATTAATTGAAGCAGATAAAATCCTTTTTGAAAACGATGAAATGATTTTAATTAAAAAGAAATAGTTATGTCAAAAATAATTATCTACAAGAAAACTGAACTCCTTAAGGCAATGAAACGTGTTTTAAAGGAGTATAAAAATAATATACATATTGCAAGTGTTGCTATCTGTCCTCTTTGTTTATTATATAATAAGGACGATGATAAAAGGCATATAGGTCATGAATGTAGGTTATGCCCGATGCATGTTTTTCATAAGTCATATGAACATGGTGGAGATTTCTATTCTTGTATAACTCGCAAATGCAAACCTGTTAATTGTGAAGAAGATTATACTAAGGACACAAATGAACTAAAAGCAGTAATTGACCTTTATGAAGAAGCAATAAATACTGTTGAAGGCATGACAGCCAGTCAATTGAATGAACCAAAGGCATTCATGTTTTTAATTAAAATAGACAAACTGGTTGCAAAGAAATATTGTTTGGTGTAACTTTTAATTAAAACTATAATGGCAAAATTAATAAAAATTGATCATCAAGGACTTTATCAGTTAAGTCTTTCAGAACTGGAAAGTCTATATAGACTTATTGATGAAGGAATGTATGATGGTAATTCTACAGAAGACATTGAAGTAGAAGCAGAAGGTTATCAATATGGTCATGGGGCATGGAAAGAAAAACTCAGAAAGCGTGAAAAACTACTCAAAGAAATAAAAGGATTTATTAGTACTAAAATTAATATAATTCTTTTGTAACTAATCCAGATTAATTTACGTATAAGTAACACAAGAAGTTCGTTAAGATAGCCAACTAATAAAGGAGTGGTCATCATCCCACCGATAAATATTGACAAATTTCTTTCACTTAAAACTTGAAATTATGATAAAAACAATCGGAGTACATGCAAATATTACAGAAGTCAACACATATGAATTTGATGTTCAGATTGACGAAAATGCTACAAAAGAACAGCAGGATACCGAAGCAAAAGAAAAAGTAAGAAAATTTCTTTCTGGTAATATTCCTTCTCCAAACATTGGTTCACCTTTCATTGATGGTGTTAAATGTATTGACGTGGACTATGGAGTTTATTGTGTTAACAATGTTGAAGACGAAATCGAAGTAAACGAAGGTTAATTATGGCAAATTATTTTGCAGAAATAGTAAATAAGGCACTTGATGAAAAGTGGGCGAAAGAGGCTAAAACTCTGAAAAATGCTGACTTCAAGATGTACTACGATAAAGGACAAATGAGAAACATTTGGGTTCTCGGTTACTTCGGTGGCGGTGCTGTAAATATTACAAATGCCCTTGCACTGGCTAATGAATATGCCAAAAAAACAGGTGTTCCTGTAGAAACTGTTTGTATTGATGAAGTTTTATCTTCCAGAAGATTCAAAGGATTTAAATACATGTACTCTACCCAATTTCAAAAGAAAGTCAAAAGTGCTGTTGAAATGGAAAACGTTCATCAATGGTTAAGGGACTAAGATCATGGAAGACAAAAAATTCATATTTGCAGTTATTTATCTTCTCATTGGCTTATTCTGTTGTGCTTGGGGAACGGTTGTTTATTATTCAACTCCCAAATTAATGGAGATAACAAAACTTGCACTTAAAGCATCATGGATTCAATTTCTGGTTGCTTTTGTATGTTTTATGATAGCAAGATTCTTTTATTTAAAAAGCACTAAATAGTCATGGGAACAATACGTAATACCAGTAAACAATACAAGAATGAGCTTCGCAGAATAAACATGGAGAAGTTTGCTCTTGAAAATCGTATTAAAGCAAGGGCAAGTGATCTTATTGAAAGATTTCCCTATGTTATTATCGTTGAAAATTACATGGGTTCAAAAGGTAATTTACTTGCAAAAAATTGTCAGGATTTAGATCAATACAATATTGATCGAATACTTGATTTTATTGAAATTATTGAAGCAGATATTGCCAATAAACATCAGTACAAACAAATAAGAATTGAAGGTTTTTAACTGTAACCTTTTAAATACAATTTTCGTATAAGCATTATAATCAATAAATATAAAGCTATGGATTTCAAATCAAAAAGACTTTACAAAAAAAGAGCAAAACAATATTTTTGTTTGGCTTGGGGATTAACATTTTTATTCTTTCTATTTGGAATGGCATGTATTATAGCACTTGTTACATCAACCCATCTTATTGACAATTCTAAAGGTGATGGTTTTGGGATAATGTTATTATTTGTATCTCCATTAATTTTTGCTATGATATCTGGCATTATCGGTCAATTCTTTGTAGATAGAAGGTGTAAATATAAAGCACAAATTCTTGAATATCGCCAGAGGAAATTCTTTACACAGACTATGAATTTAATTACATCGGGTAAATTAAATGAAGCCATTGATGTATATACAGAATTAGTTACTAAACAAGATTTCCGCAGGTTCTTATATCCATTTTTTCTTAACGAATTCTTACATTCAACTAATGAAGATCAAAAGAAAAAAGGTGAAGAAAAACTGGCTACAGTACTTGAAATATATAATCCAAATGATGTAAAATTTTAATTATGCAAGCATCTATAAAAATACCAATAGCCAGTGATAAACTGATCACATGGTTGGAGAAAAGAAAAACCAGACTCCAGAAAGAACATAATGAAGCAAAGACCCTTAAAATTAAAATAAATAAGGGTGTTCAGTTGAAACAAGTAAAAAATTGCTTGGATTATATTTATACACATTTGTAACTTATAATAACCACAACTCGTATAAATCATTACACATTAATTATTATCATGAAAAAAGCAAAATGGGTTTTTCAATTTTATAAAAGTTATTGTTTTAAATTAATTCCGAATTTCCGTAAAAATAAACTTTTATGGAAAGATAAATTTGAATCTCCAAGATGTGAACTAATTCCACAATTCAGATTTGAATGGTTATGGTTTGGTTTTTATGGTGCGCAAGGCAATGATGAATATTGGGAGCAATGGTTATGGTTATATAAATACTGTAATGGTAATATTGAGAAAGCAAAAGAAACATGGGGATGGACGGATTATTATACTAAAAAGTCCACATGGAATGAATTATATGTTAAGTCACCAATTGATTATGTCAGTAAAACTGATAGATTTTGTATGGATGGTGATGGTAACCCTCTTGATGATTATGGTACTGGTTTAGGTGGTCACCCTCTGACACTTAAAGAATTTAAAGAAAAGCATTAAAATAAAATTTAAACGTTTTTAATTAAAAACAAACAGCTATGATAACAATAACAAATACACAAGCATTATTAATAATTGGATTAATCCTTTTAGCAGGACTTATCTTTGGACTGGTTGGTGCTTACTTCTCAGGAACATTTCCTTTCAAGAAAAGACAATATTAATATTATTAGAACACATACATTTAATTGTAAAATGAATACTACAACAAAAACAGATATTATTAAAACCGCAAAGAAAATTGAGTGTAAAGATTGTGGTAAAGGAATTGCTATGTGCAATTTAAGACCTTGCTGGGGAACTGTTAAAGATTTTAAAAAAATCATCAAAGCAGGACATGCCAAAAAATTAATGATTGATTATTATTCCAATGATAAAATAAATAATGGTGAAAAAATTTATTTTCTTTCGGGTGCAAGCAATCATAATCAATGTTCAAAAGCAGATTGGAATCCCAAAGGTACATGTATATTTCTTGTAAATAATAAATGTAATATTCATAATATTAAGCCAACTATGGGTGCTGTTATGTGTTGTAAAATTAAACAAGATAAAAGTTTAATGCATGCATGTTTAATGACATGGTTAACTAAAGAAGGTTTAAAATTAATTGAAGACTGGAAAAAAATGGTTAATTATGTAAATAAAGATGATGATGAAGGATTTAATCTTTATGATGCAATGACGTTATTATTCTGATTTTAAATAATAAAAAATTTATGAAAATACATACATCTATAACATTGCCGGTTGTTAACATTAAACTTTTAATCATTGAAGTTGATGATAATAAAGTTAAAAATAGTTTTGACAACAGGTTTCAATTAGCTGTTGAATTCAGAGGCAAAAGATTTTTTCCAAAAAACAAACAAAAATTTTTGCAATTCGAAGATAATAATTACCTTTATACCATGTTAACAAACAAACTTGGCACAGAAACTTATCTTAATTCTGAACTTTTTTTCAGCTTAAAGCTGTGCGACAGATTGTTAGAAGATGTTAATACAGAAGCAATGCATTATATATCATTATATAATCAAGGTACTGATCTCAAGAAAGAACTTAAGAAAACCTATAAATTTTAAGATGAGCAGACAAACAGTATATCACGATAACAGATTAACCGTAGTTACTGGCATTGATCATGCAATAGGTCAATTCTTTCAGATATATGATAAGGAAATGGAAGGCGAAACTCTTGATGGTGAGGGATTAGTTTTAGACTGGTCGGAGTTATTCGGCTTTGAAACAAACCTTACTGGATATTGTCCCAAATTAGGTGTACAGGCAATAATATATCAGTATATTGAAGAACATGATGAAGAAGATATTAACTAATTTTAAATAAAAGCATATGATAAAGTACGTAATCGGTGATGCAACAAATCCAATTGGCGAAGGTGAAAAATATATTTTACATTGCTGTAATGATAAAAATAAATGGGGTGCAGGATTCGTTCTTGCTCTTTCTAAACGTTGGAAAAAACCTGAAAAAATGTATCGTGCAGAAACTAAATATATTCTTGGTACAGTTCATATTGTGCGGGTTGAAAAAGACATTTGTGTTATTAATATGATTGCACAGCATGATATTAAACCTGATGCTAATGGTGTGTCTCCAATTCGTTATGATGCTCTTAGAGAATGCTTAATATTCATAAATGAAATTGCTGTTGGAACAGGAGCAACTATACACGCACCGAGATTTGGGGCGGGTCTTGCAGGGGGAGATTGGAATAGAATCGAACAAATCATTAAAGAGACTATAACAGTTGATGTAACAATATATGATCTTAAATAAAAATATATGATAACTAACAATCCTCATTACATAATGTACGGACATTTTAGGACTGCAAAAGCTAAAGACGGAAATGAATATCCATACTTCAATAACATTTATAATCATCCATTTAGTACAGAAATGTGCGGAAATGAAAAAATATACCATCTAACTTTTGAACCTCACATAAATCAAGAAAGAGATAAAGAAGAAGTTGAATATTGGGGTTGGTTAGATAATGATAGTGAATTATCAATGGTATATGCAAACTACCTTCTTTTTGATATGTGCTTTCCTAATGGTGCAGAAGCAACAGAAGCATTCGGACGAGGTAAAAGAATTAAATTGGAATTAACTAACTTTAAAGATAATTATTAACTAAAAATAATAAATTTATGAATATAATCAATGTAAATGGGAAAAATTTTGATGTTGTTGGACGAAATATAGTAGTTCGCAATGGTAAAGTAATTGTCGATGGTATTGAAGTTGTAGGTGATCTTAAAAATGAAATAAAAGTTACCTTTACAGGTGATTTGGCTAATTTAGATTGTACTGAAGCTGTTATAAATGGCAATGTACAAAAAATAGATGCCACAACAATAACAATAAATGGCAATGTTACAGGTGATGTGGATGGCACAAACATAGTATGTGGTGATGTTGGCGGTAATGTTGAGGGCACAAATGTTAAATGCTGGGAGGTCAAAGGTGATATAGATGCAGTCACTTTTAAAAAAAGAAAAGAATAACAATAAAAATAATATGATGAAAAGTTAAATTATTACTACTTATGCCAAATGAGAGTTTTATTACGCACGACTTCAAATTACCAAATCACAGTAATGAACTGTGCAAAGCTGAAGAAGTCATAGAGAAATTAAAAAACAAATTTAAATTAATGGGGGAAAATAAAACAATAAACGACAAAAATCACGATGAACTATACAACGAAATTATTAGAATATTAGATTATGTAGGTAGATTATCAATGCCAGTATTTGCAATTGAAGAAGACATGGAAAAGATTTACACGTTACAATATTCTAAATATCCCGAACTCGCAAAAAAACTTATGAATGATCATTATGAAGAAATACATCATCCATATACGCTTTTGAAAAATCGATGCTTTCGAATGCTCGAAGAACTTGATACACTTTATCAAAAAACCTTTAAAAAGAATCCACCAAATTGGAATATATAAAAACACAATGTACTAACAATTAAAAATTATAATTATGATCGAAGCACTTTTAACTATTTTCTTTTCAGTACTTGCAATAGTAGGCATTATAGTCTTTTTTCTTGCATATGATGCACTCTCATGGGGTTTGGTATGTTATAAATTCTGGTATTGGTTTCTCCTGCCAGTTTTCCCAACATTGCCTCAGATCGTATTCTGGCAAGCTGTTGGCTTAATGTTCTTTATTGCTTTATTTAAAAACACAACACATCAAATAATCAAAAAAGAATATTGTGATAGCCCAGCACAATTAATTACTACGTTTATTATTCCTTGGGTTGCACTCGCAACTGGTTATTTCACTTATGCATTGGTAATACCTAAACTAATTCATTAATATCTGATAGTATAATGTACAAAAAGGGATATACATAATGTCCTTTTTTTATTGTATTTTGATATGATAATGTACAATTAGGAGGACAAAGTGTCCTAATTATTTTTATTAACTCTTGACATGAACCAAATTAACACTTATCTTTATCCAAAATAAATTTTATTTAAAATAATATTAAAATGAGTAACAATAATGGTGATTGTAAAGCAGTTGAAAAAGATACAGCATTTAACGAACTCTTAAGAGAACTTGCAGGAGAAGTAGATCAGGCTTCATATAATGCAGATGCATATAGAAATAAGATAAATAAACTTGATAGTCTTGATCTTCCTTGTGAACAAGCATTAAAATGTGGAGCAGAATCTGCTCCTAAAAAAATTGAACCTGATACAATTCTTTATAAATTAAGAATGATCATAAATCAATTAAATGCATCAAATAAAAAAAACAATGAAATTCTTCAACATTTGAGCACAATAGTTTAAAAAATAACTTTATATAAACATATTAAAATGTCATTACAAGCAACACCAGAGGCAAAAGAACCAAAAGTATTTGAAGAAATACTTTTAAGTTTAAAAAATGAAGTAGTTAATGCCAGAGGAAATTCAGATGATCTTAAAAACATGGTAAGTAAACTTTCACAATTTAATCCAAATTGTGATATGGAAAAGGGAACAGATGCACTACCAGCACCAGAAGGTGTGATTACGAGTATTAAAAATATGCTTGAAGAATTAAAATTTATTAATAGAAGAAATTCAGAAATACTCATGTACTTTAACGGATTAGTTTAATTACAACTAATTCGTAGATTTAAATCAATCCTGCAGCAATGCGGGATTTTTTATGTTTATGCAGGAACTGATTTTAATTCACCAGTAATTTTACCCCAACTTGTACCGATTAAGTTTTTATCATCTGAAGATAATTCTTTAAATTCAGGATTAAATTTTATTTCTTGCAATTTTTCTTGTATTGGAATCAAAAGTTTAATTTGTTGAATCCACAAAGGATTAAGAATAAAATCTCTTCTTTTTTCTTGCCTTCTTCTATATATGATGAAGTCTTTAAGGTTAGCAACCCCCAATTCCCATTCACCACAAACCATAAGGGACATACAGAGTTCACCCCTGCCATCCAGTGTCCAAACACAACTGGCAACTGCTCCCCAATGATTAGATAATCTATAAAGATTGTTCTCTTTGTCGATCAGGTATTGGCTACCAGTCTTACTCTTGAAGTTATAAATGATATTAGGCTGTTCAGCAATAAGATTAAATTGCCAGTGAGCGTTTTTACCTTCATCGATTTTAACTTCTTTGAAGTCAGCTTTGGTTGATATTTGAAAATTCGTGGTATCGATATGTGTATAACAGTCACGATAGTGAATAAATTTGATTCGTTGTAAATTTCTTGCAAACGAATCTGCCTGTTGTATTTCTATTCTTGGTATATTCATACAGGCTTATACGTATGAAATACCTAAAAGGTTACAGTTTCTTTTTACAAGGACAACTTTCAAGATGAACCAGACCACCTTTTACATTATTACAAAGATACTGGTGTCCATCCACTTCAATAATCTGATAAGAAGTCCAAGCACCACCATCAATTATAGTAATTCTACTTTTTGGCTTTTCTTCTTCAGTCTTTGTTGTGCCAAAAAAATCATCTTTTTTAGGTTCTTTCTTTGAACAAGCAAATAGCGTTAATGCAAATATTACTGCAACTATAAAAGGAGTAACATTAAATAAAAATTTATCTATTTTTTTCATGAGTTTATCATTTTATCTGTTATTTCTGTTGCTGCTTCAACAATTACTTCTTTAATATGTGCGGGGGCAGAAACAATAAGCAGTACCTCATTGCCATTTGGTTCTTTCTCAGGAAACATATTTGGTATATCAGCAATTTTATTTCTGTGTCCTCTTGTAATACTTACAAATGATTCGAATAATGGGAAGAATTCAAGGTCTTCGCCATCTTCCATTGTTAGTGTGATCTTCTTTAATTTTCCCATAATATTATTTATTTTTATTTAAAAGTTGTTCTAATTCATCAATGCTTTCTTGTATGCTTTCTGTTTTTCTAAGTAGTGCCTGACGTGTTTCAGTCTGATGATCATAAGATAAACCTTCTGCTAAGTAAAGAAAATTTTCTTTTTCTTTTTTTAAGGTATCAATTTTTACCTGTATATCTTTTTCCATTTATTTAAATTTATAATAATCCTTTTAAACAACTGTCTGTATCTTTTTTACCAATTTCTTTGTAACCAATTTCTTTTGTTTTGAATCTCAATCCTTCAATATTTTTTAGCTTATCTTTTGCCCAGCATGCTGCACTTAATAAGCAAATATAATATTGAAAGCAAATGTCATGCTTGCAAAAGTCATATATGAATTCATCAACAACATTGAATTTACCTGCCCACATAAGATCATCCATATATGAAAAGATTTCTACCATTACTTTTTCTTCTTTATCTTCTCCCTGATTGGCAATAATATATTCAATACTGATCTTGCTCTTTTTTGATTCATCTTTACATATAATTGGTTTACCATCCCAACCATATTTAAGAAATTCTTCTTTTTTGAATATAAGATCATCGTCAATAGTTATAATTATTTCTTCAGGTATTAATTTGACAGGTATTTCATTCTTTTTAAATATCGTATCCAGATCACAAACCTGTTTAACGAATGGAGTTATTCTGCCTACACCGATCTGATCAGAAATCATATTTAATGGTTCTTTGCTGATGTTTTGAATAAAGTCATACTTTTCTTGTAAGGTATGTGGCTCTGATATGAATATTTTTATATTAGTCACAATATCTTCATCAATTTGTGTTCTTGGTGCTTGTATTAATAAATCAAACAAACCATTAAAAAATTTTTCGTCTGGTATATTCATTTATCTTAATCCTTCTTTTGTTATAACATCTTTAATTAATTTAAAAACTTCATTCATTTCAGACAGTTCAATACGGTCTAAAATATTCTCAACCTCAGATATTAATAAATCATTATCACGATATTCAACATCATAATTCCAATTATGAACATACACAATTGCTGTACGTAAAAGTATTGTGGTATTAACCTTTAAATTACTTCTATGACATCCTGTCTCAACAAGTTTCTTGATAATTTCTTCGGAAATTTCTTGTTCTTTTTCTTTCAATAATTCTTTAATTTCACTACGATTTTTTTGTACTTGTTGTTCATTTTTAAGTGCTTCATCATTAGCAATAATTAAATCAAGTGCTGTGGGGTTTTCAGATAGTTCTTTCATAATTATTCTTTTACATGTTCAAACATTACACTATTAAATCTCTGATCAGGTACTTCTTCCAAATAAACATCAGTATGCCAATCTCCAACTTCTGTTCTTTTAATATGATAAACTGCACCAAATTTAAGAAATTTATGTGCATGTTCTTTATCACTATCATATCCACCAAATATTTCACCATCTTTCATTTGAAGTCTGACAGCAGTACCACGCTTAGAATAAATATCCATAGTGTTTGATATTTTTTCTGCGACTTCATCACTCATTGTTATTGAAGGTGCAGTAGATTTACAATTGCCCAATAGACAATGTTTGGGAAAGTCATTTTCCTTATTACACGGAAGAAAATCTTTGTTAATTGATTTTAAGAATTTTTTTGTGCAATTTGGATGACCACATCCATATCCTTCTACGTGATTTATATCACTTGCAATATTTTTGGCTATAAATGCTGCTACTCTGTATATACACTGAGAAGATTTGGTTATTTCAATTAATTTTTTCATATGTTTTTATTCTATATAATAGGATTTAATATTGTTTCATATTTTATTTTAACTTTTTTATAGACTCTGTGGTGACAACACTCTAATTTATTGTTTTCTTTATCTGAAACCATACAACCTGTAGTGGGACTTAATTGATGAAGATAACATTCACTACAACCAATATATTTTTCATCTTCTACGAGTGCCAATTTTCGTTTTTTAATTGTTTGAAATTTTATTGTTTTCATTTATTTATAACTAATATTTTCATTATTCAATTATTTTTATTGAAATTAATTTTGCGTTTAAATTCATGTTGTTTCGAACTGCCTGATCAACAATATTTGCTATTTTTAATACATCTTGTTCACTATCAAAGGTTAATTCTACTTCAAGTCTGACCATATTTGAATTTGTTTTACGGCTGGGCATATTAACAACAATTCTATTTGGGTCAGTAAGCGGTACGCCTCTACGAACTTTATTTATTTCATCAGGTCTGTCATTTGTAACAACAAAGGTTCTTGCTGTATTAATGACGTTATCTAATTCAATGTTGATATCAAAAAATTTTTTGAAGAGTTTAGAGTTCTGTATTTGGATATCATTGTCAATAACTTTCATTTTATCCACCAGATCGTAATATGCAATGCTGTTCTTTGCTCCATTATCTACAAGACTATCCAAACAATGCTTGGCTATGTCATATTTCTCTTGTGGTACTTTGTCACAACTCGTAAGCAGTATTGTAACTGCAAACAATAGCATAATTTTTCTCATATCTTAGTCTTTAAAATAAAAATCACTTTCACTTGGAAATATCTTTTCATTAAGTATATTGGCATCCATGCCAGATACTGTTATTTCTTTATTAGATACTGGTGTTTCTTTTTTCTTTTTAATTAATGTTTCAAGCGGTTTTCTCTTTTTTAACATGTGAGTTTTTTTCAGACGATCTTGATAAAATTTGATATTACTTTCAATATCACAAAGTTTTTTCAATAGTTTAGCTTTCTCAGCAGTTAGAATTTTAATTTCAAATTTAATGCTGTCACGTACACACCAAGGGTCGCCATCACATTTATCACATATAAAATTTATGTGTACTCGATTTCCACACTTACATTCTCTATATGCCCATTCGCTCATAATTATTTTTTTATATAGTCTTTACTAAAAACCTGTACATACTCCAATATGTCCTGATAATCATGACCAAGTTTTGCATTATCGGTTTCAATAAGTTCATCAAACCTCCAACTGCAACAATTTTCTTTTCTTGAAAGGCAAACATATTTGACATCATTACATTCATAAATTCTTAATGTATCTTTATGTGTTGCTACATGTCCTTGTGCTTTCTTCCACTCTTGAAAATCATTAATAGATTGCGCAATAACACCAATTGTTTTAAATTCTGGTAATTTAGTTACTTCAGTTTTTTTCTTTCTTTCGTCAGCAAGCATAATAATTACTTCATTCACATCGTTAAGACAATTGATGTTCCATACAGTTTCATTAACTGGAAAGAAACAATATTGCCTCCATCTGGAGAACCATTTAATCATACCAATTACTTCTTCGTGATGTTTGTTCTTTACAGCAATCACTCTTGTTTTTTCTTTCTTTTCGAATTCAACGAATTGAAGATACTGAGTTTCTTTTAATATATTCATAGTTTTTTGTATAATTCGTATGCAGATTCTGTTTTAATGTTGTTATATCTTTCATAAATATCCAATATTTTTTTACCTCTGAAGATATCAATAAGATGTTTAAAGAACGATCTTTTAGGTTGAAAATATTGACAGATTTGATTTACGTTTCGAACTTCACATTTTTCAACATGATATTGCTTATTACCCTTTGAATCGGTTTTCTTCAGATCATCCAAAATTGGATGAATACAAACATCAATCATAATATGATGCTTTTCTTCTCCAGTTCTCCAACAATAAGAATAACCTTCTCTCAGATGATGCCATTCACATTTATTACAATTTGATTTCATTATCGTATTTCTTTACCTTTTACTGTCATATCCCAATTACCAAAACTACCTTCTAAAATAAACGAACCCATTCTGAAATTATCAACAATTGAAGTACCTACTTTTACTTGATTGTAAAAATCTTTATCAACAGGTATTTCAAAATCAATTGCATTCGCAGCATCTTTAATATGTTTACCAATATCCAATGTAAAATGTGATTGTTTTAGATGAATTTTAAGTATATATTGTGGTGTCTTGCCAGAAGCATAGATGTTTAATATTTTCAGTATGCCATTCAATGAATCAATTTCATGAACATTTTGTGCTCTGGCATCTGCAAAATCCCTTATTTCATTCTGGTATTCGCTTTTAGTTTGTTTTAATTGATCGATGTCTTCTTTAACATCACAGGGAATTTCTTTACAGGCGAAGAACATCACCGATATAAAGATTGTAATTAAAAATGATTTTGTTTTCATATTATTTCTTTTTATTATATCCAGTTGCTAACTCAAATATCAACGGTGTATATTTGCCCAAAGATATATTAAAATATTCACAAAAATTCCATATACAACATGCAATTAATGTGATTGGCGTATCAAAATTCCAAAATATCATATAAGTTTATTTTCTTTTAACATTTCTTTAAATTCTTTTGTCATTAATTCTTGTCGAACTTCTAACCAAGAGTAATGCATTGAATGGTTATCAATAGTAGTACCAAATACTTGACAATAAATTTTGTTACCGCTTGCTTTAAAAACAATACCTTTGTGTTCAAATATTTGTTCAAGAATATTCATAATGTATTTTTACTTTTAATAACTCGTGAATAAACATACTCCAAAAATAAATTGATATATACGCTTGGAGTAATATTTTTTGCTGTATCAGGTATGGTGTTTTCAAATGCTTTCACAAATGCTTTGAATATGTCCTTTAGTGTGATTTCTATAAGAATTGAATCAGCATCCCTTTCATCATTTTCTTCTTTTAAAGAATTTTGTACTACTGAATACATGTTGTAAACCATGCCTTGTCCGTATGTGCTAAACCCATATACCACATCTTTATTCAGTTCATCATCACTGAGCACAGCAAGGGGATAGCATTCTCTGAAACCATTCCTAAAGAATGTCATTCTTTTTAGAGTTTCGGGATAAAGTTCATCCCAACCGATTGCTTTAAGTAATTTTTCCATTAGCTGGCGTAATTATATTTCAGATTGGTTTTGGTTATTCCTGTATTGTTTACACCAGTACAGGTTATCATAAACCTGCCGTCATCAAAAAGGTGTGGCTGACCTTTTTCGTCCAGAGCGCACATATTTATCGTGTCATCTTCTATTTTAATAACGATGTAAAGACCATTTGCCCAACTGAAACTCTTATGTTCACTTTCTACATGTATAACATCATAATACATATTATTTTCTCCTATAATTTATTTTGCGTAATATTTAACAATAGTTTTTGCTGATTTAAGATTATGATATAAGAAAAATCTTCTACCCCAACTTCTACCTTCTCTCTCCTTAATTATTATATCAATAGCTTTCAGAGTTTCAGGATGCTGTGGTACTAAACCAGTTTTTTTACAGGCTTCTTTGATTATTTTCTGATAAAACATTTCAGCTTCAGTTCTTTTTGCTTTCTGACCTGCTTTCTGTGCTTCTGAGAGTTGTTTACGATACTTCGGGTCTTGACGTACTTCTTCCTCACTGAGTCCCGTAGAAGCCATTATTTTACGTAATTCCTGTGCTTCATCCTTGTTAGGATAATGCTTAGTGGGGTCATTGGCTATCTTAGCTGCCTTACGTACAGTTGTGTATGTTCTGCTGTTTTGACAGTCATCATCATAATCATCATCAAAAAGTCCCATATTATTCTTTATGTTTCCAAGGTTGATTATATTTTCTTTTACTGAAATCTGGTAATTATTTACTATACCAAGTTATATGTGTTGCGTCAAGTTCTGGTGTATTAAATACTTCATCATTACTTTTCATGCCATTTTTTACCCAATACCCACAACCATCATAATTATTAATACCTTGAACTTTAGCTATTTCCCATTCTTCAAGGGTATAAATATCTTCATCAAGATCAGGGTCTAATTTAATGTTATATTGTCGAGTTTTTAGTTTTTGATTTGCTTCATGACGTTTGAGTGCAAGATATAATGCAATTATATAAAAAGCATCAGCCATTGCAATTCCTAACCAAATATTTATACTTATGCCAATCATAAATCCAACAAATAAACCTGCAAATACTGTAAATATTAACATCCATACAAGCAATTTTTCATTGATTAATACAATAGATTTCTCAATTTGAGCATCAAATGCTAACAGTTTTTTCCAGATATTATTTAGATATGTTTTCATAATTAAAAGGATTTAACGATAATACATGCTTCAGTAATCTTTTTGTTGCGAGTATATGCTTCTCTATATACTAAAGGAATAACAGTAACAAATCCACCTTTAATTAAATTTTCAAGATGAACATTTAAATCGCCATCGCTTTCAGTCCATGATAAAATACCTTGTTTTTCCATGATTTTTAATTAATAAGATTATTGAAGATTTTCTATCTTAGTTCTGAATACATTATTGGTGCTATCAGATAAGAAACCATATTCGAAGTTAATTCTCTGTATTTTTAATGCTTTATTATAGAAGTTATTTGGAAATGTATCAAGCATAGTATTATTTTTATTTGCAATTAACTGACAGGCTTTCTCAATACTGAAATATCCTTCACGCTGTTCTGCAATAAAAATAGAAAGGTCTGCGTAGAATTTTGAAAATATATTATAATCAATGGGTTGATTTTCTTGTAACCATTTCCAAGTAAGTTTTTCCCCGTCTGCACGATTTTCCATGATTAGTTTAGTTGCTTGGATGAATACATCTTTATTGACATTTGTAATTTTTTCTTTCTGTAAATAGGTCTTCCAAAGTTTATCATAGAAGCCAAGTTTTTCTTCAATTTTCTGTTGATATGTATTATGATATATCTTGGAAGTATTATACATGAAAACCGATTGATTATAAATAGTTTTACCTAACTTAAATACCTGTACTAAAAAGATAAGTATGATTGTAAACCATATCCAACGTTTCCACCGAATAGGTTTACTTTCTTTAGGTTCTTTTTCTTCTTCATCTCTTCTACGTCTGTGATTATATTCGTCTTTGTTATAGAGAGATTTAAATGGTGGATTATCATTACTAAATTCCCATATGGCATAAATAAGATAAACAATGTCAAATATGATTACGAGTGCATTTATTGCCATATGAATCCAACCATAGCTTACGTATGAATGATATGAATCTTTTACAAAGACATCATTAAAGATTTTGGTTTCATTGAATAGCCAAAAATTTAAGAATGTTAAGGCAATGCCAAATAGTATTAAAGCAATGACAACTGCGGTACGAGTAATTTTAAAATTTTTCATAAAATAATTTTTAAGTTTCTATAAAACGATTTTTTGTTTCTTATACGTAAAAATAATATAAAAGGTTACAATTATTCGTGATTCATTTGATGTTCAAGAAATTCAAGTCTTTCGTTAGTCTTATTAAAAACTGCTTTACGAATTCTGACTTTATAAACTTTCATCCAAGCATATTCTTTACCAGTAACCACTGTACCTGTTTCGCCAAGAGGTAATTTAACTCTGTCACCCTTTTTATATAATAATCCATCTGTTGAATAACGTTCACCATCAAATTTAACTATTCCATCTTCAAAGATGATGATTTGGTAACCATATTTTTCTTTGAATGATAATAGTTTGGGTTTTAATGCATTGAATTTATCTTCTTCATGTTCAGTCAAATAGTTCTTATATGCTTCCCAATCCTTACCTGCTTGAATTATGGTATCGTATGTTACTTTCATAATTTAATTTGATTCTTTGAATTTAATAGTATCACCACTTAGAAAATACTCATTAGTAAAATATGTATGAACAACACCAGCACTATCTTTTACCCTATATTGAAAGCGATAAAGAAATTTATTACCATTTTCAAACTGTGATTGCACAACGCCTTTAGTAATTATTGGCTTTGGTTCACATGCTGTGAATAAGGTTAAGAAGCTAAAAAGAAATAATAATTTTTTCATATGATTATATTTTAATAAAACTTAGTAAAGGAAACATGCTATAATTTTTATCCTTTTGTGCCAAGACAAAAGCTATAATTTTTTTCTGTGATTTTCTAAGATCACAGTATTTTGTTGTGTAATTATCCCAACGATAATTTGCACTAATTTTATTAAAATGCATTGCAACGCAACCAACATTTAATTTATGATCAAATATTAATGTGTTCCACCAAGTTTCAGGGTCTGTGTATTCTGTATTAAGAATAGGAAATTGATCACGATTTAATCCCTTACCGTAATCAAGTTCAGCAAGTTTCAATGCAAATACCCCAAGTGCTTTTAAGTTATCTTCCATTACATGCCTGTTATTTGAAATGTAATTACAAGAATGTCAAAATCATTATGATTTAAACCTAATCTTGTTCTTAAACTATTAATAGATAATTTTTTAATTACCCAAGCTAAGAGCGTAAAACCACCAAAACCAAAGATAAGAAAAAAAGCAATTGCTTTATCAATAGTCCACAACCACTGATTCTGTCCGTATGAACTACCATTATATATTATACCAGTAATAATAACATAAAGAATAATTGGAAGTATACCAATTCTGATGAAAGGAACTGCATATTTATAATGCATTTTTGGTATCCAAGGTAGCTTATATGCTTTCATTTCTTTTTCGAAATAATCAAGCTGTTCTGTTGTGAAATCTATTTTAGTTCCAATGATTTTTGTCATGACTCTTCATTGGTTTTATTACTGTTATTTATACTAACTATTTTAGGTGTAATATTCTGAATGAATTGACCTATATAGTGTATTACAATAAAGAAAGCAAATACATGCCAGTACTGGACATGAGTAAAAGGCAATTTCCATGTTGAAGTAGCCAGATAAATAGTGTTTACATTTGGTGCAAGGAAATTGAATGCCAGAGTAAACATAATTGATTCGATAAGGCTAAAGCCTATCCAAATCAAATTCTTTAAGAAAGATAATAATATTCCCATCATTTTGTTTTTATTTAAAAATTATTGTATCTTTTACCGCCACCGCCTAATACCATATACCATAGTGCAAAAAAACTAAACAAAGACATTATAAATGTTGCTTTAAGTTTTTTCCATGTAATGTGTCTTGAAATTCCTTCAAATCCAACAATAAATGTCATTATAACGCCTATGAGATATATTGAAAATAACATTTGTAACATTAACATATGATATTAGTTTTAATTTAATACAAATATAATATTATTTTATTAATTGTTATGCTTTTTCAGAAATAATACTGCTTCCGCAATTCAAGCATATTGTATTATCTGGTGATGGTTCTGTATTTCCGCAATGTTTTTGACAATCTGATGCAATTACTTTTGCAAATTCAACCAGTCCAATCTGATCATCAATATGATAAGAATCAACATAACGTTCCATTGTTATCTTACCTTCATTACAAAGTTTAGAGATTTCGCCAACGTTTAAATCCCAATAATCAACATTTATAATATCATGATGTTTTTTCTTATAACCCAATTCGGTAAGGGTTTTATCGAAATTTTCATCATAAACTGGTTGTGCACCATACTCAGCAGGAGAAGGACAACCACAGTGACCACCACTGCGAATAACGTTGCCAAGAATTTTTTTCTTGTCATCGGTTGGATGTTTACGCTCATGAAGAGCAACTGCTTTTGCAAGTATTAGACCATCCTTTGGGTCTTCCACACTGGCTACCCAATAATACCATGCACGTCTGAACGTCCATTTGCCAAGTTTACCAATAATAGTATATGGTACTTCACTATTATTATTGTCAATCTTGATTTGTGGAATACCTGCCAGATATAATTCTTCTTTAATATACCTATCAGCATCTTTGTTTCCTGCTAAATTTTCCATAATTTTTTTATTTTAAAATAAATCGTTAGTATAATATTCATTGTATTTCAATATATTATCAGCAAATTTATCAAATCTGGTAATATAAATTTCTTTATTCATAATAGTATCATATACTATTATTCCATGAAATTTTGCTTGTCCTGACATTACATAAACATAATGATATACAAACTTGTATCTATCAATAATACCAATGTTTTTCACAATGCTTGAATCAGAATAAGTATCATTATTCAGTGCTAATATATCAGCATAATTAAATAGTTTTAATAATTGAGGTACTTGTATCGAATCAAATGTGACTGAATTATCCAATGTGGTAAATGTTATTGGTTGAGAAAGATCAGGTTGTGATGTAGTTTCTGGCATAACATTTGATTCGTTTGGAGAAACAGCTACAAATATAATCCCAAGCACCAAAATTGATGTAAAAATAATTGACCAAGTAAATATTTTTTTCTTCATTAAATTATTTTTAATTTAAATCATATCCACAATTTGGACAAATATTCGAATGTCTCAAGTCTTCTTTTGGATGCCAAGTATCACAATTTCCACAGTGCTTGTTATTCATTATAAAGAATATATCATTTGCAATATTTTTGGCAAGTTGCCTGTTATATGTACAACGACTACTTTCACATATTTTATTTTCTGGTGATTTATTATCCTTAAGATACAACTGACAAGCCAAACAAGGACATATGGTATAATCCCAAGATATTTCTTTACCATTAATAATAATTATATTTTTCTTTACTTGAGTATCCATTTCAAACTATCTTTATGTATAAATGACTTTTCAAAACATTTAGGACATTCAAATACAACTGCTGTTCCTCCAATATTGTGACCTATTCTCACCACATCATATTCAGTTTCTCCAATAATATCTTCAACATGAAGGTCTTCGTAGCAATGCGGACATTGCATTACACCAGTTTGTTCTTTAAGTGGTTGTAGGTCTATCATTCTTTATTCTTTTTATACCATTCAATAAAATGTGCCACTGCAATCCAAGCAAGTTCAATTGGTTTATATTCCATAGTTTCATCATTAATACAATAATTGAGATTTAATGTGTCTGCTATAATTCTCTTGCCTTTGTATTCTTCCCCTGCACAATTGCCTTGATTAATTGCTATATAAGTTCCACCACTACCAGAAACACTAACATTGATAGGAAATCCACTCAAATGAAATCGAGTTCTGAATCGAATTTCTGTTGCAATTTTAATAATAACAGGCATAAGCCAATCCCATGAAGAATGATATCGTAAATCATCAACAGGATAACATGAAATAGTGTTCCAGTTTGTATTTACACGACCTTCAAACTCAGCAATTGCTTTGTTTACAAGTTTAATTTTATTTTTATTAAAATGTTTCATGATAGCTTATACGAAATAAGTTATAAAAAGGTTACAATAAAACTTTGCTTTCTAATATTTCTTTAGTAATTGGTTGTACCACAATATTATTATCAACAACATATTGAATTACAGTAAGCTGACCAGCAGTATCATTACGATAATATCTTTTACGTTCAATATACTTCCAGACTTCAGATGAATCAAATTCTTTTTTCTTTTCACTGTTTTCGAATTCAGCTTTCAATATGTTTTTAATTGCAATACGTTCTTGTCTCTTACTGTTGATAGGTATTTTAGCTATGATACCATCATATAATGCATCACCACGAAGTTCATTATTTATTGAATCATAATTATCGGGATTAAATAATCTTATTCTGAATTGAAAACCTTTAATTTCTCCAAAATTCCACCAATCTTTACATCTTGTTTTCCATTCGCTTTTTGATACGTCATCTGGTGGGTCACATTGATCTTGAGCATACCAATCAATTAAATATTCTCGCAATATGCCACGATATTCAGGTACTGATATGCTGGGATATACAAGTGTTCTTCTTTCTTTTGCTTCCAGTGAAAGATTAAGTTCGACAGTAAAAGGATTCATAAACATTGATTTACTTGCTGCTCTGCTGATTTGATATATCAATGATATCAAACTTGTATCTGCAGTGATCTTAATTTCGTTATATTCTTTTTGGGTAAACCTATCCAGACTTAATCCAGCGAATTCAAGAATTTTATACGCAGGTATTCCATAGTCAACAAACTCTAAAACCATTTCAGCATATTTTTCTAATAGTTGATTTTCACCTGCTGCTCTGAATTTTGGTATTCTTTTAATAGTTTCATCTTGGACATATTTTAGTCCTTTGCGAGTCATAAGACCCTCATATGCTTTTAAACTCATTATTTGGTTTTATTAAATTGTGCTTGAAATTTAAATGCTGGTAACATGTGCCTTAAGGCATCGAAGTAAGCATCATATGGATTATCAAAATGAAGTTCTCCATAATATACTTCACTATAATCTTCACCACAAAAATATCTATATGAACCACAAAATTTTCTGTATGAAGGTGGCTTTGTGTGAAAGTTCAGTTGCATATAATTGGCACTAACAAAGATGTTATGTTCTTCATACAGCCATTTGATTATACTCTGACATTCTTCGTCCCTTGGTAATTCCTTGGGTACATAGCCACTTGTTTGGAATCTTTTAACGAGTGTTTCGAGTTTCATAATTCATCTTTTGGGGGTTCAACATCACACCAATGAGTCGGAATAAAAGAATCCTCAGTTTTTGGCATTGAAACTTTAAACATACCAAAAAAATCAAAAGAATATCCATATGACCAATGAGCACCATTTCCATCAATTGATTTAAGCCATCCAATAATGGCATATTTTTTTTCGTCTTTCTTTTGATAAAGAAGAACTGTCTTGTCGAATTCAGGTAAGTTCTTAATTCCGTCAATTTTTTGCCAGTTCCACATAATAATTATTTTATAATGTTTGTTATTTTAAAATCAATCACACCCCATTTAATAAAAGAATCTTCATAAGAACATGTTCCACTCCAATAAAGCGGATAATAATTAATAATGTTTAATCCATATGCGCCTTTATATTGATCAATTTTTAATTGAGTGCCTTCATAAAGTTCAATGGTGTCTTTAGTAGTTATTCCACTTACAAGAGTAAGTTCCATACAATATTTTACTTTGGGAATGTTTTGCTTTTTACCGTTACCTTCAGGATTACAAGCATACATGAATACTGTAATAATTAAAATAAGAAAAAATTTTGTTTTCATATGTTTAGTTTTTATTAATAATTTAAATTCTCTCATGGTAATTCTTTATTTATATGACAATTTTTATATTTTTTACCTGATTTACAGGGGCATCGTTCATTTCTTCCAATTTTGGGTTCTGTCCTGACAGGTTGTATATCTGCTTCACGTTCTTTCTTGGTAAGATGACTGTACTTGAAATCATCATATGCTTTATGTATCTTAAGTTCTATAGGTGGCATTGAAGCAATTACCTCTTCGTATGGTTTCATTAAATCAGCAACAGGTATACCTTCTCCAATAAGTTTCTCAATATCAACAAACTCAACGCTATCGTTTTTTCCCGACTTATCAAGCAATGCTTTTAATTTTGCATTGGTGATTGCATTTCCACCTGCAATTAAGATTTTTTTCTTATCTTGTTTGCTCCACCTATCTTTATTTTCTTCTTCCATCAGGACTAATTTTTATTAATTCATTACGATATATTGAAGCAAGAACATTTAACATTAATGAGCATACTTTTTTATTTCTGAAATTAAGACTTATATCTTTTTTTGTTTTTTCAAGTAATAATTGTAAATAAAAACATTTTAGGTTTTTTTCCATACAACTAAGTGCTTTCATTCTTACATTGAATCTGTGGAAATAAACACTAACATTTTGCGTTAGACTTTCTTCACAAATTTCTGTGAGATAATCAGCTAAATAATTTGCAGCACGATTTTCTGCATAAGTCCATGTAGTTGGGTCTACTTTTTTCATTAGTATAAATTTTCACTAATTAAAAAATCGTCTGAACTTTCTTTGCCATAAACTATTTGATCATTTGCTTTTGCAATTTTCCATGCTTCTATTCTGTTCACAAATCTATTATGACTGGTAAGGAAACCCTGTTTGTCACGTCCCGGTAAACCATCATCGAGATCAAGTGTTACAAATACTGGTGATTGGTCAATTACTTCATGAATTGTTTTACGCATTACTTCAAGAACTTTATAACAATCACTGTGTCTGTATCCTGCAACGATAACACCATTATAATCAAGAGCAGCACATAATATATATTCTGGTTTTTCCATAATAGTTATACGTAACTAACTATTTTTAGTTACATTTTTTCGCACAATTCTTCAAAAGTATCTGGTTGCCATAGTCCATAATGACCTTCTAATTTAATCCATACTAATCGATCAGGATAAAAAATGTCAGGACAAAGGCGAGAATAATGACCTGCTTCAATCACAACATCACTTATAATAACCTTCTCACCTTTTTCAAATATAATTTGACCGCCAATAGTAATTATATCGCCATTAATCGTTAAGGTGTCGCCTTCTTTTGGTATTGGAATCTTTAGTGCCATGCTATACCGTATTCCATTGCATCTTTGCAACCTTGACACAGTTGCGGACCGTTATACCATTTCGTTTCATCCCTGATTGGCTGATGACAACATTTACATCTTTTACCATCTTCGATTTCAGGTTCAATTACTTTGGCTCTGAATATAGAACCAATATTTCTGATTGTTCGTCTCTCTTTAGTCATATCTCGTTTAGTATAAATCTTCACTGAATAATCCAATTAACGGATTGTCTAAGTTTTTTTCATTTACCTGACCTGCAAATAATGCAATTTCCAATGCTTTTTTTCTATCAACAAATCTATTCTTGCTCGTTAAAAATCCTTGTACATATTCACCGACTTCTGGCAATGCACTTCTAAGTCCAGTAATACTACACATAGTATACATACATTGAGAATGGCGATGACCACAAAATACCAATCCTTTATCACAATTAATTGGTAATACATTAGAATCAAAGATGTGTTTCAGTATTAAATCTTTATACCATATAGCACTACACAAGATGTATTCAAATTTACTTTTCATTAATGTTTTATCATAGGTTCACTATCTTCACGGAGTACAGTCATAAGTTTATTGGTAAGAGCATCAAGCTCTTCATTTTCTGGCATAATGGTATCACCCGGGATTCTGAATAAATGCCTTTTGATTCTTATCATCATATCATTCAATTCTTTCATCAAATCCTGATGTTTATAGGTTCTCAACTCCATTGCTTGTCTGGGCAGCAACTTATAATTTTGATGTTCTTTTGCTTCATAAAAATCAGGTACATTTTCTTCTGTAGGTGCACATTTAAGACACATACCATCACGATGATTAGTCATCTGGTTGCAAGTATTGCAAATACCAATCTCCATATCAGCTAATGGAATTTCAGTGATTACCATATTAGCTGGAAGCCAGAACCATGTCTCATTATTTTTTGTATGATTAGATTCTTTTGAGGGATACATAATTTGCTGTCGTCCACAAGTATTGGTTCTCAGATTTAAAAACTTATAGCCAGTCTTTGATGCTTTGATCAGTCTATAAACAGTTTTAGTATCTTCGCCATAACCAATTTTGTAGTTATGTCCCTTAACCAAGTGAAATGGTTTTACATATGTACTCATTTCTTTTTATTTTTTAATTTACCATCGGTGGTGTGTTCTACACCATCAACAACATAATCACATAATTTTCCACACTTATTACAATAAGTGCCAACAGTACCAAATGCTATTTTAGCATTTGATGTTTTATCGGTATTATAATAGCCGATATGTGTTTCTGATTTACAACAAAGTGAAGCCATTTATTTAAGTTTTTCTCCGGTTTTTACTGTAAATCTTTTTTCCATAAGTTGATATGTTGAACGTTTAGCATACTCTTTTTTCTTACAGACCTTACACACCATATTTGGTTTATTATGAACACAAAGTGGTCGTTCAAATAAAGGGTCATAAATTACATATATTGTCATATTAATCTTTTATAACATTGTTAAATTTTTCTATTTAGTAATTATTTTTGATTTAAAATCATTTTTACAAATAATTCACCAATTGCTTTTGCATTAGTTTCAAAGAATTTTATACCTTCGTCAGAAATATTCCAAAACATGAAATCTTTTCGTTTTGCAACTTTCTCCATTAGTTTTATGTTTTTCTCATGACCATCATGAAAACATAAATATTGACAATAACCCAATTGAATTACACCATTTTTATCTTTAATAGTGAACCAAGCTACTGCAACTGGCAATTCAGATATTGAATAGATTTTGTAATAAACTTCTCTTGTTGTCATAATACATTATATATAAGTTCAGCATGTTCAAGTTTTTTGCAGATTGCAATAGTTTGTTTACCTTCAATATTGCTTTTTACACCATCGTGAAAATCAGACCAAATACATACTACAAAATCGGTTGGTTGTACAACATGATAAAAATGTTTAAGAAGTCCCCACCAATCCTTTGCAAGCACAATAGCAACAACATTTACATCACCATCATGTTTCTGTTTTATTGTTTTTATTTCTTCCACAGTATTATTGTTTATCAAAAATTGCAGGATTTAATTTAACAAAGGTAGCATTAAAATTGGCTTTTGCAAATTGTTCTGTTCTTTGAGCATTCCAATCCTGTACGAAGACATCATCATCGATAATTATCAAAAAACCATTTGCACCAGATTCAGCAATTTGATTTGGATTACTTGCTAATGGTACATTAAAATTTCCTTTAATTTTATAAATCTCAATATTTTTTTCGTATGCCATTACTTTATTCTTTTATTTAAAATCCTTTGTTTTACTTCAATATTACCCTGCTTCATGCGTTGAGTAGCAACAACTGACAACAAAAAGTTAAGTTGTCCGCCATTAATGCCATTATTTTTGGCGAATTCTTCACCTTGTTCATCCCTGAATTTATCAAGATCAGGATACTTTTGAAGTTCCTTAATTAGTTTTTCTACTTTTTCAATTTGTAATCCCATAATTATAATACTTCTTCAAGTATTCTCCATTCTTTAAGTGTATTAAATTCAAAAGTTGCTTCAATAGGTATGCCTTTTAATTGAGAAATATCATCAACTTTTGCTTGTTTCAGAAGTTTGGAAACATAACGTATAACTTTAGCATAATCTGCATCCCTGTCTGCTTCTGTCCATTTACAATGCTTATCGCATTCAATCATTTCTGCATCCCAACCACCCATGCTACTGCCAGTTCCCCAGCTTTTACCTTCCAATGTGTATTTAATACCAATCATTGCGTCTTGATACCCACAATGACCGAAGCTAATGCTTGCGATCTTACCTAATTCTTTTCTAAGTTCATTCATGATTATCTCCCAAATATTCTTACACCGTCAACAAATTCACTTCTTGTGTCACGTACTTTATTAATAATAGCATTTCCAAAATTTGATAATTTGGTGTATAAGTCCTGTAATTTATCGTGATCATCTGCATTATCACACATTTCGCACCATCTTTCGATGAGTGCTCTGTTTATATCAGGATAGTTCAATGAATTATGTTCTAATTCATGAATTTTTTTACTCCAGTGGTTAACTTCTTCACTGATCAGTTTATATTTCATTTCAAGCGGATAACACTTGTCAGATAAGTCTGAACTACCATGACTGAAATAACCATCACTAACGCTGGTGATACAGTTTTCTCTCATTTCTTTGATCTGTTGCAATTTGAATTCACAAAAGCACCAGTCACCTTGCTTAAACAGTGGTACTGTCTTTTTAGTTTTTTTTGTCATAATATATATTTTCCTGTTTTGTTTTTATTTATTATTATTTTTGCTGCCACCTGTAAACCAACCTCTAAAGCTTCTTCATAAGTTTTGAACCCTTCAAAGATAGTCTTTCCCAAGTAATTATTCATACTTTTAGTCTTATTTTTTCTTTCGACCATATAAAAGTAACCATTTCCACTGGAACATCCAAATGTTCTATAATTTACTTCAACAAGTAAATTATGTTTTACTCTGAACCATTTCTTTAAAAGACTTTGTGTAGGGGCAGGATAATAAATACCATCATAAGTAAGATCAAGATTTCTTGTACCATCTTCATGATAAGGAAGTGTGGTACTAAGCCAGTCATTTGTCCTGCCTTTGAAAGTGAAACTTGCTTTATGTGCAAGTTTCGATGTAGCAAAAGATATAATATCTTCTTTAAGGTCTGGTTTAACTTTCATCACTTTTACCAATTGTAAACATTGCTGGGTTGACAACACCTGTAGAATTTTCTGCACCCCATTCTTTATTATGCCACTTGCGGAGTGCTTCACCGTGTTTCCAACTATGAACAAGTATTGACACTGCCATACCATACATTGCACCTGTAATACCCATGAAATCTACTTGTTTGCTGCAATTTTCTGCATGAGCAATCATACAGGTAACATCAGGATTTTCAATATTTTTGTCTGCAAATTCTTTTTGTAAAAGTTTTGCCCAACCTTCAGCATATTCAAAACATGCAAGACCATAACCATCACCTTTTTGAACAGCTTTCCAGTCATCATACTTTTTTTGATCAAGAATTTCAATTTCAATACCTTTGACCTTTTCTTCAAACAGTTTGCGTTCTTCGTCTTCTTTTGCCCTGTATGCTGCTGATTCAATTTTTTGCTTTTCTTCTTGTGCTTTTTCACGTTTGTCAAGTTCTACCAGAACTTCGGGTTCATATTGTGCGTAGCATTCAGGACCGACCTGTCGCCACTCCATGATATGAGCATTCTGATAGTCTCTTTCGAGCCATTCGAGATTGGTGTCTTTATTTACCAAACACTTAATACTGTTGAAATCAAATACAACTATGGTATTATCAATATTAAGTTTTGTGTTTCTGTAAAGCACAGTTTCTCTTGCTCTTTCAGCTACTTTTGGAAACCAGTCACCACAACAGGTACTAATTGTAATTGTTTGGTTTTTATTAACAATTTTTTTCTTTTTCATAATTTATTTTTTAATAATCTCTGTATAAAACAATCTTCCTTCTTTAATCATTGTGATAAGTTCAATGAGTTTCATATTTAAAACAAACACAACACTTAATTCATATGTTTTACCGTTGACATCCTGTTTGAACTCCCATCTGTTATTGATGGCAGTCTGTAGTTCATTGAGCGATAGTATTTTCTTCATTTTTCTTTTCTTTTTCGAATTTTTCAGTGATACCAATTGCCGTGTTTATAAAATTGTTAACACAACCCTTTGCAGTCTTATAGCCTTCCCATTTGCAGTCATATCTTTTGTCAGCAAATTCAGCTTCCCAACAGGTTCTGATGACGAAATCACCATCAATTCTTTTAACCTGATTTTCGAATTTAACGTCCCAACCAGAATCAATTAAATCAATTAATTTCTTCATCATTCCCCCTTGCCTCTTCTTCGGCTTTATTTTTATTTATGATAAAATCATTCATTTGTTTATCAGCATCAATGTAAGATAGTTCGCCCCTGTTGAATTGATCAAGGATTAATTGCATTTCAGGATAGTCTTTGCAACATGATTTGACATACCAAGGGAAACATTTCTGATCTACTTTTTTACAATGCTCTTTCATGTCTTTTGGACGTGGAGCAGTTTGAAAAAAACCAATATTACCATTAGTACCATCATCAGCAGTTGTGTGTTCACAATCATCACAAAGCGGAGCACCACAAACTAATTGACCTGTTTCTGAACAAGTATGTGTTGCGGGAGTACCACAGCTAACACATTTCAAGTCAGCATGTTCTTCGCATCTACCGTTTTTTACTGCAGGTTTTTTGCATTTGCCTCTCCATGCTTCATCGAAGTCACAGAAAGTATCTATTTTTTTGCACATAATTAGTCCATTTCATTAATGTCAGTATCAGTAATCAATTCGCAATTAATTTCATTTATACAATTCTTGAGAATAATGTGAATGAAAGGTGCATTAAGTCTTGGCTGAAGTCCACGAACAATAGTATTACCATTTTTGTCAAGATATTTCCAAACAGGGACGTTGTATTTATTGTATTCACCCCAATTTTTTAAATCTTCGAAGATAAATGGTTTCATGTCTTTAATTTCACCAAGACGGTTGAAACCTTTAGGCATTCCTAAAAAGATTTTGCCAATACCCGGGAGTATCATCGTACCTGCATAATGCTTACCGCATCCGCAACCACTGTTGGCTGCTTCAAAACATTCAGTATTCATGCCTGTAATACAGCCACTGCACTGGTACTCTTCAATTGCTTTTTTAATGTTGTCTTCCATAATATTATTTTTAAAATTGATTATACGTATTAATATTAAAAAAGGTTACAAAATGTGTGAAATATCATGCATTAAGTGAGGTCCTCTTTCGATAATAATGGGTTTAGCACTCATAATCGTCAAAATTTTTCGTCCATTTTTTATATGCATTTATCATTGTCATATGTTGTGAAAGAAGATCATTAATACCAGCATTTTCCATTTCAACTTTTCCCATGTGTGGAATACAAATTTTTATTGCACTTCTAAATCCTGCAAGAAAACTGCTTCGATCTCTGCCCGTATATCTGTATACCTCAATATCAATTGCATTAATAGTATGAATTGCATATTTATTTACATCTTTTGCTTTAAGTAATCTGGTAATATATGCAATATCATCTGGTTTGGTTTCATCATATATACATTCTACCATAACGTGAATCATTTCATCAAATTTACCATAAAATTTTTCACCTTTTTTTAAATCTCGTAATTTAACCAGACCATTCATTTTTTTAATTTAGCAATATATTCTTCGTATGTAGGATATTCACCTTCAATTGGTGTTTTCTTAATTACACTTGCAACATAAACGCCCCTGTTCACACCTGCCAAAAATGCATCATGAATATCTTTTTCGGTGTATAATTTATTTGATTTTAATATTTCTTCATATTTTGTGGTATCTGGATATTTCCTGTATTCTTTGCCACAGAATATACATTTAACAGATTCTTGTTTACGGATTAATTCTGCTTTGTAATCCCAAAAATAAAGCTCGGAATAGGCATACAAATAGTAATCAATAGTATCGCCAGAATGATCGATATATGTGTCTGGATGTTTTTTATGAAATTTAGTTACTGCTTCATTAACTTCACGCATGGTGCAACTATCCTTATCTTTAAGTAGTGCATCCAGTATTATCATTATGTTTTCTTCTTTCATTTCAATCTAAATGATATGTTTGAACAGGTGCTTCAAGTCCTGTAATTACTCCATTTACCAATTTGGTTGCCATATCGATATGCATTTTAGCATATTGACTATCAACATCTTCTTTGCCTTTTAAAAATTTTTTAGCTAAGAATAATTCTTTTCTTGCATCTACAAGAATTTCTCGTTTCGAATTACCGCCATTTACACTTGACATAATTATTTTGAATTAAGTTCAGCGATTGTTTTTCCATCACAATTGTCACCACGAGCAGTTATTGTTTCTGCAATAACTCGTAAATCCAATACGTTTGCCAGTGATGTACCTTTAGCACATTCAAAGCCATGTACTCCAACTACTAAGTAACGACAGCAATTATAACCTTGACCAATTTTACAGATATTTTTTACATGTTCATTCATAACTTTTATAATGAATTATCTGCTGCATATTTCCAATAACTATTTCTGGCTTCCTTATTAATTTTAAGTATGAATTCAAAATATCCAGATTCTGTTGCACTTTTAAATGCTTTTCTTGCCAAATAAAAATCAAAATATTGAGTGGGAAGTGCAATAGCTTTATGCCAACTTATTGAACCACCATCTTTTTTTACTTCATTCATTATAACATACCAATAAGTAGAATCACTTGTTATTTCATCAGGTGTAGGTGCATATGTCGGCACTTCTAAGAAATCTTTTTCAGGTTCTTTAGTTTTTCTACTTACTTTGTTTTCACAAGCAGCCAATATGATAATGAGTATTGTAAATAAAATTATAAAATTTTTCATAAGTTCTCTTTTTCAATTTCAAGTTTAACCATCAGTTCATCATATTCTTCTTTTGTACCGATAAAACTAAACCACAATTTATGGTTAGTATCGTTTATCGTATAATCACTAATATCATGTTCTTCCCATCCTCTTTCTTTTATGAGACTAATGAGTGCAATCTTTTGATACGTAATTTCAATATTTCTTTTTAATCTTGCAATTTCTGCTTCATCATTTTTAATTGACCAATCAAAAGGATGATTCTTGTCATATGGAATCTCAACTTTTTGATTGGTCATATTCTTATCAAATGTTTCAGATAATGCATTTGCAAAATAATTCCTGAGTTCTTTTTCAGGTAAACCATTATGTATTTCAGAACTTTTCATATTATGTAATTATAAAATGATTTCTTAATGTTTCTGCAGCCATTGTTTTAGCAGTTTCTGGATTTTTCCAACTCTTAGTTGAATAATAACGCTCACTCTTTTCGCCCTTAACATTTTTCTCTTCTTTTAAAGTAGAGGCACGCTGACCGAATTTAAAAGTCCAGCGTCCATCACTTTTGAATACTTTACAGTACCAAAGAGGATTTGCTTGTTTGGTCATGTAATATATGGCAGTTGTACCATCCATAATTTTTTCCCACTTTTTCATATCATTCTTGTCAGGTTTAACCTTACTTAGTTACTACAAATAATACATTACAGCATAGCCATCAGTACTATATACCATTCCCTTTGGTTTAACACCATGATTTGACAGAAAAAAGTTTTTGATTTGTGGGGTTTCATCCCTGCCGTTATTGCCGAAAGCTGCAAACATGCCAAGCATTCCCGACACCATACTTCTGTCATCATACTCGCCTTGATCATTTTTGGGAATGCTGATACCATTAGCTTGTTGCTCCTTGGGTTTCTTCGTGTATTTCCAACCATTACCACAAAGCATGTAGAGTTCTTCAAGGAAAGTGGTACAAGATATTACTTTAATATCTTCAACCATTTTTACAAAATTGCTTGCAGCTTTTTTACCAAATTCTTTTAGAATGCCTTGGTATATGCCTTCGAGTTGTTTGCCGTTAAGGTCACAAAGTATTGCACCCCTACCAGAAGTAAATTCGGGACGAGTACTCATATTATTGTTGCGGATGATTTCTTTTAGCTTTTCCATAATTAAATTAAAAAAGGTTATCAATTTCTTCAATATCTTTTTGAAGTTGTTCTTTGCGTTTCTTTTTAAACTCTTCAAGTTGTCTCTTGCGAGTTGTTTCATCAGCTTTTACCAGATTATAACCACCGCCTTCTATGACTTCGGTAGTCCATTCCCAAGGTTTATGTTCTATATTCATAATAAATGTTTTTCTTTAAATTTAAGTAATTCAAGTTGCAGGTTATGTAACTTAACTCTCATTTCATTTAATTCGAGTTTGTATATATCCCTGAAATCATTGTCTTTGATTTGAATATTGGCTGCATTGCTATATTCGTCAATGCCATCGAGAATCTTACCAACTGCTGTTGATAGTTCTTTCTCTGTTTTTTCTTTTTCGTAATCTGTATATCTCATAATATTTAATGTTTATTAATATCCATACTAATATCGACAATCAATAATAAAAGTATCCAAGCAAATATGCCTGATACAGTACCGTGTGACCATGCAATGATAAGTAATATTAACGCTACTATTCTCATTGGGGAAACTTTGTATGAATTAAATCTCCAGTTCATATTATTTAATTTTCGGGTTGATTAAGAGAACTCCAGTGTGATACGACAAACGTACCCAAGTAACCTTCAATAACCCAATGCTCTGAATGGTGATAATAATGAGCAAATGTAAAACCACAAAAACTTCCGTCTTTGTCAACGACTCTTGCAACAACACGGATTGAAACACCATTTATTAGATCATGAGCATCTTCATCATTAATTTTTGGCTTTGTTAAAGCCATATTCCATTCGATCATCTTAGTAAAATTTAATTGATATTATCTATTTATACGTAAACGAAATATAAAAGGTTACAAAATTATTTATTATCTTCGTAATTAAATTTAAACCATTCATCAAATGATTTACTGTTGCTACGTGCCTGTTCGAAAGCAACTTTTAAATCTTCCTTTGTAAAAGTGTCATTCTTTGACTTTAAGTGCTTTGCTTTTATGTTAACATAACGCTTACTTAAAGGACGTAACATCTTATCCAGTTTTTCTGCCAGTCCAACAAAGACAGTAGTGCCTTCATTATTTACTGCAGATATACCTGTAAAAAATTCTTCTGGTTCTAAATTGTCATCAAGCTCAATTAGAATCGGGTTCAGGTTCTTGACTTCCTCTTTCATTTTCAAGTATTTGATTAAGTGAACTGCTTATTTGTTAAAAACAAATGTGCTTCAGAAGTCAACACTCCAACCATTGTTGGCAGTTCGTTCTGAGTTTGAGTATCCATTCCAGATACATAATTTCTTAAAGCAAAATTCTTAATGTTAATTGCTGCATTAATATCACGATCATGAATTGTGTTGCAATTTTTACAAGTCCAAACTCTATCTTTAAGTTCTAATTCTTTATTAATTGTGCCACAAACATTACAGGTTTTTGAACTTGATTCAAATCTACCGATTTGTATAATGTTTTTGCCCTGCCATTCTGCTTTGTATTTTAGCATATCAATAAACATGCCCCAACCAACATCAATTATTGATTGTGCCAAAGAATGATTTTGTAACATACCATTAATATTAAGATTTTCAATAGCAATAGATTGATTCTCTCCAATTAGCTTAGTTGAAATCTTATTTAAGAAGTCTTTTCGTTGATTACCTATTTTTTCATGTAAAATAGTTAATTTATGTTTTGTTCGTTTACCTTTATATTTTGAATATTTACTTTGTATGTATTTAAGTCTTGATTGTACTATTCGTAAAAATTTTGGATTTTCAAATACTTCACCTTTGGAAGTTACGAGAAATGATTTAATTCCCAAATCAATACCAGTAGTATTATCGTTTTCAATATTTATTTTATTTGGCAATATAATGTTATTTTCAACCAATATTGATATAAAATATTTATTTGTTGGTGTTTTAATTATTGTAGCTTGTTTAATTGTTCCTTTAAAATTTCTATGTAAAACAATATTAATACCTTTTCTGAACTTAGGTATAATAATTTTATTTGTATTGAAATTGACAACAATATTTTGTTGTATATTAAATGATTGTTTTGCTGTTTTCTTTTTAAATTTAGGAAAATCGCCCTGTCCTTTAAAAAATTTTGTAAAGGCATTATCCAGATGTGTTATTGCTTGTTGTAAAGATTGTGAATTTATTTCTTTAAGCCATTCACATTCCTTCTTTAGTTCAGGAAGTTGTTTGATCAAATCAAAGCAATTTAAATTAATTTTATTTCCAGCATATGCAGTTTGTTTTGTTTCAAGAGCTAAATTATATACAAAACGACAACTGCCAATATGTTTGTTTATTAGTTCTATTTGTTGTTTAGTAGGATATATTCTATATTTGTATGTTTTTAACATTTTCTAAAAATATTATTAATTTAATATAAATACAAGAATTTATAGAAAAAAAATATTTATTTAAATTTTTAAATATCATCTTTTTTTTCGTTTTTCTGAATTTGATTAAATAATTCTTCTTCTGTGCTTGGCATTTCATTTAAGTATTCTTCTGTAGCACAATCATTTTCGAATTGTCTTTCAGCTTCTTCTTCCCTGCGCTGTTCTGCATCACGTTCTTTCATATCATCTTCATAACGCATACGTTCCCATTCTTCCTCTTGTTGTCGTTCATAATCTGCTGCTCGTTCTCTTCTTTCATAATTTCGTCTTTCTTCATCTCTTTCTCGCCTTTCATCTTCTTCTCTTTCTTCTTCACGTTTTCTTTCAGCTTCTTGTTCGTCTTTTCTGCCATCCCAATAAGCACGATCTTCACCATCATAAGCATATTTATCATGATAATAATCACTACGATGATGTTTTTCATCATCATGACCCTGCTTATTAGCTTCGTCTTCTTCCCAAGAAAAATAATGTCTGTACATAATTTTATAGTTCTTCTTCCAGAAATTTGATAAATTTTTTACGTATATTGGATAAAACTTGTATCCTATTAATATGATCGTTACTGTCAGTAATACTTGGCTGAACATCAATTACACCTTTGATCATTCGAATTGCTTGCATGATTGGTTCGATATCATCAATGCGCATATCTTCTGCAAGTGTAACTGTAAATCCTTTTACTCTATCTGTCATAATATATATTTTTAATTAATATAATCGTTGTTCAGGAAGTGCTTTGATATGTTCATACATAAACCCCCTTTTACCACTGAGAGAAACAATGTTTCCATCTTTATTATAAAAGACAAGTGAATAATAAGGATGTTGATAAGCATTAACCCAAACCCTTCTCACCACTTTAGCTTTCAAGGAATCATTACTGCATGATAATTCTTTAATTGTACTTACCAAAAGTGAATCATCCTCTGCAATAAATATATTGGATTTAACATATACAATATCACCAACATCATATTTAAATTTGTGATGTGTACATGATAAGCATGTGATAGCACATAAGAAAAATAAAATTTTTTTCATATCATATTTTTATTTAAAATTATTCTGCTTGTATATATCGTTTATTTCCAACATAAACATTAATTTCTGGTCGAAAACTATCTTTATGTTCGCCATAAATGAAATTATCACTCCACCAATGTTCAAAACGTTGTTTTTGTTCCGTTTCTGTATATTTGTTGCAATAATCAGGATTTATGTGTTTCATCCCGTCATTATATGCTTTCCATGCCAAATCTTTGGCTGTTGTCATTGCTTTTGTCATGATTATTTACATTAATGTTGAAATTAATATTAAACCTAATCCAATTACCATACCAATAAGGTATAATTTAATCCTTCTTATGTGACCTACTTTCCAAGGTTCACCAAACCATTTCTCAAAGTCTCTTTCGAATTGTTTATTTTCTTCTTCTGTCATAAATTAAACATTTATTCTGGTTTTAACATATTAAATATTAGATTATAAAACTTTTTAGCATTTTCTTTGTCATAATTATTGAAACAATCATCACGTTTTTCTTCAGAATCAAATCCAAGACTTATTATCGGTCTGACTTCTTTGAAGTCAATTATTTGTTTAACTTCATATTCACTATTAGTTTCATCCTTCATTATTAAAACCTGATAATTTTCTACTTCGAAAATTTTTGCAAACTCATTTTCCATATTATTAATTTTAAATAACTAATTATAGGTAGTTCACCCAAAAATACCATAACCAATAAATATGATCATGAAACCATCCTTCAATTGCAAGTTTCCAGACATTATTCCAACTACCAATTTGACATCTTGGACAGTTTTTATCATGATCTCTATGTGTACTACAAATTGAGAACCATTTCTGTTTTCTCAATCCCTTGCCTCTAACAGTCATACCTTCTTTATTTTCAGTAAATGCCATCCGTCTTGCTTGTGCTCGGTTCATACTTCGTCAAGATCATCATTGAATTTAATTTGTGCATAATCTTCTGGACTTGCATCTTTAATAGGTATCAAAAATGGAGCAGCAATTTGTTCAATATTTACACCTTCTTTAAGACTATCAAGTATACCTGAATCTTCAATAATAAGTTCATTAGAAACATCATCATAATCTTCCCAATCAACAATCATTTTTAAATAAATTGTTCTTTTCATTTTATTAATCTTGTATATCTACTTTACCATAAATTATTGTTTCAGCAGTACCATTTTTAAATCTTATTTCAGCATGATCATCAAATTCAATAAATTCAATAATCCATTCACAACCACCATAAATAATGGTTTCACCAACTTTATACCAAACACCATCCCATAAAATTCTTCTCATGATAATTTCATTTGTTTTGATTTCACCAAAAATTCATTTTCATTTTTAATTAAAAGATTTGTTAAATTTTTCATAATAAAATTTTTTCAAAGATATATTTTATAAATATAATAAACAACAGTGTTTATATTTTTTTCCTGAATTGCAAGGACAAGGTTCATTTCGACCAACATCAATTGGTTTTGGTGGCACAAATGAAAGGTCTTCAATACGTTCCTCAATACCATTAAGATGATTAATCTCATGTTGCCAGACTTGTGCTTCAAAACCTTTAACAAATTCTCGATTTTTAACACCTACTTCATCATAATAATCAACAATTATTGCACGATTACGTTCAGCAACAATTCTTTTGCCTTTCCATGTTAAACAACCTTCAACTTTAATTTCTTTAATACCAACATATTCAATAATATATGGGTCAATTATTAATCGCCAATTTGCTTGTGGATTTCCATTGATATTTATTTCTCTTAATGCAAACACTCTCAGCATAAATCTTTCAGTATCAAGACTGGTTTGATTTGCAGCCAGACCTACTGCATCAAATCTGGTAAATGAATAATCTTTGAATGCTTGTAATTGTTTAATGTTTTGAATAAAAAACAATTCAATGTTTTCAACATCTGGGACTCTGGGAGTCTGTTGGTTTGGTATTACTTCAAATACATTCATATTATTTACAAGTTTCTAAAAATTCATTAAAATCGACAAACAATTCTTTTGCCATAGCAATATAATATTGTTTTTGTTCATCATTTTTAGCATTTTTTATATTTTCTCTTAGACTTATAACAAATTTTTCTTTTTCAGATAGTTTTGGTTTTGGAATATCAATAAGTTTAAGTGCCAGTTTTAATGCATCTTCAAATGCATCTTCATATTTATCTTTACATTCGGTACTTGCATTGCAATCCCCAATACAATCTACTATCATCACCAATCCGTAATAATTAATACTTCCTTTTCTATTTAATTGTGGTATTACAAATGGTTTTACAAATGCTTCAATTCCATGTGTTTCTCTTAACCATTTTGCAAGAAATTCCTGAGTAGGTGCTGAAAATTGATTTTTATCATTATGTTTATTGGTGTTACTAACATGATGACAACCAATATAATCATCATATATACCATGTAAATCACGGCATTCTTCGTCAAATCCTTTTTCTTTGGCTAATTTAGCAGTTTCTTCTTTTATTGTTTCTTCGTACATATAATTATTTATTATACCATATTACTGAATCAAATTCTCTTCTTATTGCCCTGTGTTTCATATCGCTGGGACATATAGGTATGTTTGTTTCCTGACCATCTTTACCGTAATAACCAGAACCATCTGAATCAATAAACCAACCTTCTTTACATGCTTCAATAAATTCATCCAAAGTCATTACATCACCATATGAAGGAATTGGAGAAAGTTCGTAAGGCATAATCATTCGTCTTTTTCTGTCGAGCTTTGCGAGTTCCATTTTTTCATAATAAACATATTCCCAATATTCTTCAAATGATTTATTGTCATTTTTTTTGTCAGCATACCATTCTTTATCTTTCTCGACAACAATCTTTTCCAGAACAATAACATATTCATCGATTTTCTTAAGTTGTTCTTCAATTGTCAATTTTTTTTTCATACTATTTGTTTTTTACGATCAAGGTGACTAAATTCATGGCTTCTTATACATGAAGCACAATGCGGAATAAATACTCCATAAAATATCTTGTTAAATTCTTTAAATCTCTCAGCAAAACCACCATCAATATATTCATATACATCAGCATATTTCCATACACCAAAACCACATTTGAATATGTCACCAACTTCATCAATAAGAAATGAATATTGATTCTTTGGATTCTGGCAATAACATCCCATCATTGAATAGAATCCAAATGAACCTTCTGCTCTACCAATAGGCACTAAATTAAATTCACTTTCATCAAGATCAGAAGTTCTGGTAAGAATATTATTTTTTCTAAGTAATTTATCTGCCTTTACAATATTTTTATTAGTATGCCACATATCTTTTGAGATCACGACATAACAGTTATTGTATTTGGTGAAATGTTTAGCAAAACTTGGTTCTTCAACTACCCAATCACCATTAGAAACAACTCTTGCACAAGTTACTGCAGGAACAAGCAAGTCCAGTATTTCACGCCAGTTCGGATTGCAAAAGATTTCGCCACCCATAAGATTGATCTGGTAAACTTCATTTTTAATTAAAAACTTTGCAATTTTTTTGGCTGATTCAACAGTCATATGAGTATCTTTGTTTGGAGAACAAGAATAACAACAATGCGAACATGATTGTGTGCATTTAAGAGTAATGCGAATAGTTGCGGTGAGTTTGCGGGGACACTCTTTTTTGATTGCACAGATTTCGCAATTACAAGTGCCTACTCCACCTTTAGCTTTGCATACTTTCTCCAGACAAATATTACAAGGTTTCATTATCGTCCTTTAATTTTATGTTTAAAAGAAATGCAATATCTTTAATGCTATAATCAATGATGCCTTTAAAATCTTCACGTTTAAGTTTTGGCTGAGAACTGAATTGGCAAGCAACACCAATTAAATCAGTTTTCCATTTAGTATTAGGCTGTCTGCATGCCATTTCATCAATTGCCATTGCGAGATAATGAAATTTTTCAGCAAGTGTAACATTACGTCTCTTTTTACATTTTCTCATAACTATCGTAATTTCATATGATGAATAAATTCAAAATTTTTGTCATTAATACACTCATAACAAATGAGTTTCCATTCGGGATGTAATTTTGTTTGCTCTTTAATTGTCTTGTCGTCAAGATATTTTTTATGATCTTTTTCATTCCAAGAATTACTGAATTTTCCAGTTTCGATATTAAGCCAACAATATTTTTTCATAAAGTAAAGTTACTACATTATTATCATTATACGATATTTTTGTGAAAAAGTTACACTTTTTCAATTAATTCATTCTTGATAATTTTATTTGTGCTCCAGTGACCATGATTATTCTGTACGTGATTTTTCCGTACAAATTTGCCACACACATTGCGAAATTCAGCGTAATGAAATTCTCTTGCAAGTCTGACCACATAACCTTCCATAGTATCAGAAGTTGCTTTCACCTTTTTATTGAGATTTTCGATCACCTTCATATCCCAAATACCTTTATATAAAACAGGCATAAGTGTAAGTCCAAGTAGTTGTGCCCATTCTTCAGTTTCGTGCCAACTCAGACAAATGTTTTTTTCATTCCAGATACTGAACATATAGAAATATGTACTGAGTGCATTCCCTTTTTCTTTTCTATAATGAATAGCATGTTTGGCATACATATTTTCACCACAAACTCGCCAGCCTTCAGGTATTTCATAACCTACTTGTGCCCAAAGACTTTTAACCCAATTACGTGAAGGATGTGAACCACTGTCAAGAGATCGGGCATGTGTGTATGTTTTACCAAAAGTTGTGTTTTCACCATCAAGTTTTTCACCGATTATAACTTCTTCCTCTTCAAAAACTTCAACATTAGTCATCATACGATCATCCCTGTTCATACCTTCTGACCAAGGCAAATGATATGTTCTTGGATATTTAACCATATCAGTGAATAATCCAAGTACATTACCTTGTTTCAAAATTTTTTGTACCGATTCATCTTCGAATAATTCACCTTTGAGTCTTGTGCCGTTTTTCTGTATTTCATTTCCCCATTTATCATATTCTGCATCTTGATAGAAATGATCTGGCATTATTATTTTGGTTATACCAGCAGCTTTACGAATTTCTTCGCAACTAAGTGTTGTTTCTTCTGCTTGAATATGGTGCTTACTACATAAACTTGCACCATTATTGATGAAGTATCCCTGAGTAGTACCAAACAAGCGTCTTTCGACTATATGGTGAGCGTCTTGTGCTTGTTCATGGCATATAATACATTTAAATCCGTCTCTTTTGAAAACGGATTCTCTGAAGGTATCTCTATCTAATAATATCTCTTCCATAGAGCATTATACGAAATAAATTTAAATTGGTTACAAAAAAAGAAAAACTAAGTCACTTAGTAATGCGTTTATATAGTCAAAGATAAAGTCCAAGTCAAGAGCAAAGACCTTCCTCTGCACAAAGGCAAAGGCAAATACCAAGTCTTTTTTCCTTCCTCCTGAATAATTATCCCAAGCACGTTATACCAGTGCAAGGGTAACTTATTTTGGCAGTCGTGATCTTTTTTACGAAAAGTCACAAAAAACAATTGGTTTCGCAGAGAAAGCGGTTTTTCCTGTTACGGAAGTTATGCGTCCCTTGGGACACATGACCATCTGTCATTTAGATTATTTATCTAATTTTATATGTAAAGAACGCATTACTAAGCACAAAAAAAGGTAAACTCGGCTCTTGCTCTATCTACCCTTTACCTTAGTTTTATATTATTACTCCTGTGACTCAGGAAGTTTGCTGAGAAATCCGTCAATAACTGTTTTAAATCTGATATCTACCAAAATTTTGGTTGCAGCAAGTTCTTTGATTTTTGCCTGACGAGTCTTTTCATACTCATTCTTGATTGCCTGAACCTGCTCAGATGCTTTTTTATACTCCATTTCGTATGTAAGACGAAGATCGCTATTTGTCTTGTCAGCTTCATTACCTGCATCGGCATTAACCTTTGCAATACGTGCGTTTTCTTCTGTAGTCAGGTTCTTAACTTTTGCTTTGAAGCGATTAACATGTTGTTCGTAACCACGATGAAGTTCAGCAAGTGTTTCGTGAAGTTTAAGCAGTTCTTCTGCTGTGTGATGCTTGGTGATTGTGACAGGAACTTTTTTATCTTTTTCAATTTCAAACCATTCAATGGCAGGGATTTGTGGCAGTTCATTTCTCAGACCTGCAAGGATTGAATCCTTATGAATAAATTCACCGATATGTGAAGCATATGCTTCTGCTTCAAGATATTCGTTATTCTCAGCAGCAGTAAGTTGTGACCAACCAAAGTCTTCTGTTACATTTGGTAACACTGCAGGTTTGATATAATCAGGAGTTTTTGGAAATTTAACTTCAGAAACGTCAGCAACGCCTCTTTTTGTTACTTCAATTCCTTCAGCTTTTGCCTTGATGTTCTCCATCAAGAATGCCTGACAAGCATGAAGACTTGCCTTTTCCTTAATCAAATCAACAACGTTTTCAGGTAATTTAACGCCTGTTTCAACAACAAGAGGCAATGTTTCGCCAGCAACCTTTACAGTTTTGCTGTAATTGTTTACTGTTAAGAGTTTTCTTGCAATTTCGAGTGCTCTCTGATGGCAAAGATTAGATACTGATTGTGCTTGTGAAAGGCTTAAGCCTGTTGCGGAAAGTGAATTTTTTTTCATGATATTTTCAGTTATTAGGTTTTACAATTATTAATGAATGACAAAGGTATATTACTTTTTCTTATTTCCAAATCTTTTTTAAAAATTATTTTTTAAATTCACCATTAAGAATATTCATATTAAAAATTGTGGTATTTAAAACATCAGTAAATTCTTGGATAGAGCATTCAATAATATTTGATTGATTTTTCATATATCCAACACAATTTGAACTAATTAACGGAGATTTTGAATTTACCAATAATACATCATTTTCACGTTGATAAAAGTAAAATTTATCATTATTAGTTTTGTAACATTTACCAATAGTTTTATAAGGTTCTGTTGGAAATATTTGTGGTTTTATTGTAATAGAAATTTTTCTCATATTTTTATTCTTCATCATCTGTTTCACGAAAATCACCATCAGCATCACAATGAACTGGTGGATAGCCAAGTTTTTTTAATGTTGCATGGCGTAAAATTCTGTTCACCAAATGAAGGAAAAAATTACAGCCAAAATAAAGTACTGTAGTCAGAATTGCCATAAATCCTACAAAATGCCAGAAACTTCCAAGAACAAATTCAAGTGTTTTCATGTATTTTTATTTAAAATTAATATTATCGTTTACCTTTTACTTTAAATTCAAAATATGGTTCGAAATCTGATTCACCATAGCAAGGAAATTCATATTTAACATTCCAGCCTTCTTTGAGATAGAAGTGTTCGAAATCCAATGCATGATCATCATATAATTTATCACGATTTGCACGATCATTTCTTAAACCCACTATCTTAAAATATCTTTCAAGTAAATCTTCTTTTCTTATTGTTGCAGAACTGCCATTCCACATTTTTGCAATCATTTCATTGACTGCCTGAAACATCGCATTGGGTATGGTTTCAGCTTTTAGTTCTAAAACTTCGCTGGGTTTAATTGGTTTTACGTTTTCTTCCATATTATAATAGTATTTCAAGTGCTTCTTTAACTACTTCAGTTAAATCCCAATAATCATCCATTGACATATCAAGTTTGCCATTCATTGACATACGAACATTTCCATGTTTTTTATTATATTCATCATGATTACAGTTGCCCTTGTTCCATTTAACAACTTTTGATTTTTTATAAATCACAATAAGTAATTGCACACCATCAAGAGTTTTACGTATTTCAATACGTTCATCATCACCTTTGATGTGTTTTGCTTTCCAAAGGTTCATATCTTCATTACTCATGTTTGGGACATAAGTACCTGCAATACCAGAATCGCTCAGAAACATTTCATTATGTTTATCAGCACTACGAAGTTTCTTGGGTATTTCAAATGATAAAATATTATTGTTTGCTGGTCTCATTTAAATCACTATTTGTATTAAATTCCAATAAATATTTAATTAATGCATCAAAATCTTCATTTGAATAATCACCAAATTTTTCAACTAATTCTTTTGAAGTAATTGTTACATTATAAAGATCACAAAATTCTTTATATGCAATATTTAAGTCGTTTTTATCTTTTTCTTCAACTCTTTTATAATAATATGTCCATTGTAAAAGATCGCCATTAAACCAAAGTTTAAGTGTTTCAAACGAATTACTCAAACTCAAATTATATTTTTTTAATTCAGTACAATACTTTTCTGTTGGTTCAACGAAGTTTTTGATATTTACTACAGGCGTATCCATAAGTGAGTTTTAATTTAAACATGTAATTATACGGATAATATTTGAATTAGTTACAAATTTTCGGGTTTATTTTCAGATTTTTCAGAATTTTTTATGACCATTGAAACTGTCCAGATGAATAAGAAACCAAAAATTATCGTACATAAATACCCCCAAAAAAATTCTTCTGGTTTGATTGAAGTCATCCATACAGCATATGCATATACAATAATATAGAGGGCATATATGATGGCTTTGATAAACTTCATCCATATAAGGTATTATATATACAATTATTTTACATTTCTGATCTTAATTATTACTAAATACTTCAATTTTTATTCCAACCAAATAGATGTGAAAACATACCATCAAAATTTTTAACTTCTTCACAAAATCTTTTACCAATAGTTTTGGTTTTATCATCAACATAATAGGCAATAAGATCATCTTCTTCAGGTGAACTAAAAATCATTACAATAATGTCATTTTTATTTTCAATATCTGACATATTAATTTCACCATTCATGATTTGATTAATAACTTTATTTTTAGGGTCGATCTGTGCGCCATATGCTTCAATAATTATCACTGATGCAAGAATAAGAGGATTTTTACAAGTGTTTTTTATTGTTGCTGCAAGCATTTGTTTATTTTCAGGTTTCAATTGATCACGTGGAATCGGAGTAATTAGAATTTTTTCGTTTGAAAATGTAATAAAAACAGGTGCTAAGTATCCATCTTTTTTATAATTAAGAAGCATACTATCATGTGACATTTTTTTAAACCACTGAATTTTTTCGTTCATAACTATAAAAGTTCATCAGCAATTTTACCTAATTCAATACCAAACATTTCAGTAATCTTTTGTTTATTTCTTTTTTCGGCAAGTTTAAATAACTCAGCATGTGGTAATACAAGTTCTTCAAAACTAAATCTTGGTGCATTACGTTTCATTTCGTCATACCCTAATTGATTGAGAGAAGTCTGCATAATACTAAATGGTTCGTTGATTTTACCAATTGATTCATTAGTGCCATTCAGCATTTTTTGTGAATATTGAATACGTTCAGCATTCAAACGAATCCAAAGCATTCTTTCGCTTTCATTTTTGAAGAAAATCTTTCTTGCCATATTATTCTTTTTTTAATATATCAAGTTTTACATTCATTCGAATCAAATCAGCACCAAGCCTCATTGATTTCGTAACCATATTAATAGCTTCAGTAATAGGTATATCAGATGATAATTTCTTTGCTATATGAGCATCAAATTCGAGTTTTTTTGCATCAATTACTTCTTGAAATTCACGAATTTTAATTTCTCTGATTTGTTGTGCCCATACTTTAATATCGATATTATCAATATTTATTCTTGTAACATCAAAATTTCTCATTATTAAAAAATTTTAGTTAAAATATTAAGTGTTGCTTTGATCTTTTGTCTTGCAGTTTTTTTGCTTTTAACAGTATTAAGTTCGACTTCCCACCAATTAACCCATCCTTTTTTGGGATGATTATCAGGAAGATTAACACGTAGCTTATTTCTTAAACCATAAGGTTTCATTTTACGACTTTTTCAACACCAGTAAACTGGATTACTTTTAGCCCATCAAATTTAAATTTATATTCAAACATTTGAGCATGTTTTTTCAATGCTTCTTTATATTCACTTTCATGGTATGCCTGTTTGAAAATTGGTGAATTACCAAGGTTGGTACGAACTTCTTTGTCTTCGACTGGTGAATAAACTTTTACTAATTCCATATATTTTTTAAATTAGATAACAAATATAATACTCTTTTCTTTAAATACAAATGCTTTATTAAAATTATGCGTACCAACTAATATAATATCCATCAATACCCATAACTATTTCACCACAACGTGTTATCATGCCGATTGCGTTTTCAGCCTCATAATAAATATATCTTCCGATTCTATAGTACATAATTTTAAGTATTAAGCCATGTAATAAATCTATTCCATTGTTTTGTAGCATATTCTGGAAGACTGAAAGTGGGGTTGTTGATCTTAGTCTCATATGTGTTATTATTTTTACGTATGTTTATTATTGTTTCAGATTTTCCTGCAAATCTTATAATTGTAGTACAAATTAGAATTACAAATCCGAATGGTATTAATACATGTGCTTTAGCACTAAGTGCTGTAATAAACATAATTAATGCACAAATATAATTTATAATTATCAGTGCTTGTAATTGTTCTTTCTTTTTCATAATATAAATTTTATGTTATATCTCTTATACGATAATCAATAAAAAAAGGTTACAAAAAAAGGGAGAATTTCTTCTCCCTTTTTGTTTTCTGTTATCCTACTGGATGTCCTGTTGACATCGCAACAATCTGTGTTATCAAGAAGAAAAATTCTTTGATAATTATTGTTAGCATCCCGATGGTAAACATTCCCATGATACCTATCGCTATTAATGCTTCAATTGGTTCAACCAACTTCAGCTTCTCCATGAGGATACTCCAGAGTTCTTTCATGACTATTTACCTGCTGCAAGTTTGTCATTGATGTCCATCAAAAACTTAATGCTGATAGCATCCATAGGGTTTGTGCCTTTGTTGTCGCCACCATTAATAAGTATCTGAGGATATTTAACACCTGCAAGTGCAGTAGCAACACCAACTTTTGTTTTAAAATTCCATTCAGCAGCTTCCTGTGGGGTAAGACCTGCAGAAACTTTTAAACGAGCAGCTTCAGCTTCACCCTGACCTTTAAATATCGCAGCTTTTCTGTTTTCATCTTCCTGTTTAGCGTTAAGAGCAGCAACTTCGTACAACTTCTGTGCAGTTGTTACTTCCTGAACCTTTTCAACTTCCTTTTCATATTTAGCTTTGGCTACGTTTGCAAGTCCCTGCTGTTCTGCAGTGAGAGCATCCTGTTTAGCACGAATAGCTTCTTGTTTTGAAAGTTCGGTCTTCATCGCTTCATCTTTACGTTTGGCAATCATTTCTTCTACTTTAGCATCAAACTGTGGGACATCAATAACACATTCAAGTACTTCGCAACCTAATTGCTGAAGTCTGTTTGGAGTTCTGAGTGGTTGTCCATCGTCACCATATACAAGTACGGTTACACGCTGTTCTTCGATATCACCAGTAGAAGTGGTTTTACTTACTTTATCGGATTTTGTTACATATATACCATTACGAAGCTGATCTTCAACTGCCTGTTGGAAGAGAGCAAGTGTGGTATATGCATCCTGTGCTGAACGTAAGTTTGCTGAAAGTTTAATGGCATTATTTACAATAGGTACGATACCTGATTGAATAAAATGATCAAAACCACCCGCATATTCCCTTTTAAGATTAATAGCACCTTCTGAAGTTACAGGTAATTTAACCCTGATAAGACCAGAAATTTTGGCTTTCGAACCATCATTAAATATAACGTCAACTGCTTCAATGTTTGCACTACCGTCACCTTTATGGCTACCGATACCGCAAGTTGTTACGTTTTTATACTCGCTAATAGTACCGAACCACTGAAAGTAAGTACCTGCGGTAGACCTAACTGACATATTACCAGTTAAGGCTGCTTGTTTGACTTGAAAATAACCAGCGTCATTGGTCTGGAAGATTCCTCTTGCAAGTGCTAAAAACACAACTGCAAGGACTACGAAAACAACTGCAAAGATTTTTTTGTTTTTCATTTGTAAAAAATTAAAGATTAATAAATTGTGAATAATAAAAATTAGTGAAAATTACACAGTCACATCCCTTTTAAACCAATAATAAAAAGGTATTAGAGCAAGTAATACACTGATATCGGATTTCTTGAAAATTGGAACACCGAATAAGTGCAAAACCACAGTTACATAGTAGATCGCAAGAATTACGATCAATGCTTCGATACAAAATTGTATTAACATAGCTTTTAATTTATAGATTTGATTATTACTTAGCGTATCTTAAATTTACAGGATTCTTGCTCCTGTAATTATATATACTTTCAATTAACAGTTTATATTGTTCAACTGATGCACATCTAACCAATGTAGTTGGCTGTTTTTCCAATTTCTGGAGCATAGTATCATGATTGAATTTTGGGTTCTTGAATAATGGAATAAGAGTTCTCACAAATGCACCATTATTATAGAACTTGAAAAATGGTTTATATTCAATAATTTTTGCTGCATTTTCATAAGCCAATTTCAAATCAGGCACTTTAAATTGACCTTCTTGAAAGAAATGTATTCTTTCATTATCATTTTTTGCACCTTTCTGCAATCTTTTTCTGTTATTAACACCAGCAATGTTGTTTGTCATAATTGCTTCAGCAACACCAATTGAAAATTCAGGGTAGTTTGTCATGAATTCTTTCAGTTGTTTATAGGGTTTTGAATCCAATTCGCAAAATGATTCAAGAAATGCACTTTTGCTCCATATTTTATCAACGGTATTATAACGTTGACAATCTTTTAGGCGTAAACCGGGGATGACACGATAATGAACCTCCAGACCTAATCTGCTGCATGCTTCAAGACGGTGTTGTCCATCAATAATTTCAAAAAATTCATTTACGATTAACAAGGTGAACAAATACTCCTTTTTAAAGGATTTCATCAGTCTGATAACATGTGCTTCATTTCTGGGTCTATTACCAATGATTCTTTTGAACATCCCATAATTTTTCGTTGTGAAAATTGTTGCATTACTGTCTACTGTACTCATTGTTTAAAAAAAATTAAGTTAATGTTTATCTATCTCGTTCGATTATACGAATATAAATTAAAAATGTTACAAAAAATGTTATTTATTTTCAAAATATTTTGCATTAAGCTCTTTATCAACGTATCCAACAATATCAACATCTGTATCACAATCATACCCACCATTATAACCATCATAAAAAATATCATAAGTAATTTCAACAATTAAGTAGTTAACTTTTGGAAACATACCTTTAGATAAGTCATCTTCAGATTGTGGCACAAAGTTAGACAATATTTTGACAAAATCAAATTTTTTGAATAAATCTTCTATTCCCGCATTACTTATTTCTTCTTCTAATTGACGATCAAGGGTATGCAGATTGAACATAAGATAGTTTATACTATCATGTTCTTTGAAATTTCCTGCAAATTGAAGAAAAGAGTCAGCAATCATTGGCTGATTATGCTGTCCTTTATTGGTATTGACAGTATAAAATGGAAGATATTCAAACACATCTCTACGATGTTGCTGTTTCTCTCTCAGGTTATAAATGTATTTATCAGACACATTATATAACTCTACTACCAAAAGACATTTTTCTTTACTGATTCCTTCTCCTATCATATTATTCTTTTTTAGGTTCTTTTAATATTGCAATGATTTCATCAATTGGTGTGGTCTTTTCAATTTCGACACATCTGCTCCATTTGTCAAATTCGCCAAAGTAATCGAAAAGAATATATTTACAACCATTTGAATATCCTCTGTATGTGTTATCTCCAGAAGAAAAGCCAATCTTTTTACCGTAACCATATGCTGTTGCAATTTCACCCCCATCATCACTTATTTCATTAGCTTTGCCACTTGTGTGTATTACTGCATTTGCAATCATACCTGAAATAAAATTTGGATTTTTATTATTTACACTGACAATAAATCCGTTTGCTCTAAGTGCATCTGTCAGATTTTTACTGAATTCACAGGTATTGAAGTTCTTAAAATAACTTGGGTCATTAATCTCAAACTCAATTGGAAATTTATTTTCTTTTTTGATTTTAAAAGCATAAGAGAGATCAACTTTTTTGTTAGGTATATACCAACTTTTATTGAATTGCACAACAGTACCAACAGGAATATTATAACAACTCAAAGTTTTTCTAATACATGCTTTTAAACTAATGTTTTTCCAGCGTGTCCAGTGAAGCATACAATTTTTGTAATAGTTATGTATGGTATCTCTGAACCTAATATCAGTATAATAACAAGGCAACGCATTGTAAAGTTTTTCTTCTTCAATCTCTGCATTGTAAAGAAAATTATGAGACTTGCAATAAGCAAAATCACCAGCAATTTCAATTGAATTGAACCTGTTATCTACATAACCTCTGGGTGCTTGATGTCCCAATTTGTCTGATCTGAATTTTGTTCTCATATTAATCGTCACCTAATATCATTGCACCTTTCTGAACAGTAAACCATGCTTTACAAACAAATAATTTGATACCAAGCATATGTTCATAAACCAGATTCTTATTCCACTCTTTAGTTTTATGGAAATTTCTACTACCAACTACCTGATATCGTTTGTACCAGAAGCCAAGTTCCCATTCACGCCATTCAGTCATTTTATCTAAAAGCTGTTCTCCTTCATCATCGTATTTTTCATACCTGTGACGAAAAACAAAGGTGAAGTTGTAACCGAATAATTTTATATGTCCTATTTTTGCTGCCATTTTAATAATTTATATTTTTTCAATACTACAATATTTATTTCTTGGATACCCGTGTTTCTTTTCAAAATCTTTTCATGCTTCTTCTTCAGTATCTCCTTCTACAACCATAGTGTCTGAATAAGGATAATCTGTCATGAATCTAACTCTCCAATTTGTTTTTTCTTTTGCCATATTAGTATAATAATTTATAAGCACCCCACATTAGTATAAGATGCATTGTATTGTCAGTTAAAGTATAAACAATTGCCGTAAATCCACCTTCAAGTGCTTCATGAAGATTTACTCCACTTGGCTTTTCTGGACGCATATAAGCCATTCCAAGCATCCAATCGTGTTTATTTACATAATCTTTCATTCCTTTTCCTTTAATATAATGCATATATTTTTCTGCAAGAGAAAATTTGTCAATAAAAAAATGCGAAAAAAACACTGCTACTATCCAGAGTAATTGAAAATTCCACATAAATAAACAAATAGCAAAAGTATAAAGAATACAATGCACAAACGCTGCAAGCCAACCAATTTTGGTGTTTTTGGACTTGTTCATTGCCATCCATTCCGTTTGCATGAGGAAGTCCCCACATAAATGACCAAGTAACATTTGAAACATCATTTGCACATTTCTTTAAGTTCTTCCCATGTAGGCTTTGTGTCTTCGGGTACAAAAAATTCCATCAGATCATCTTCATATTCATATATTAAAGATGTTTTATCTCCTTCCATTTTAAGATACGCACTGTCATATGGCGCACCATCCATAATAAAATGATTGACACTGGATGAATGAATATAATATGGGTCAGTTTTGTCCAGACAAGCTACGGTAATAACAAATTTCATCATATCCCACCAATCTTTCACAAAATTACCAGAGTTAAATAGCTTTTCTTCATTATTAAAATGAAGTGAAACTGACTCATATTTTAAGTCTTTTTCATTTCCTTCATCATAATTTATTCCAATTACTGCCATAAATTTATTTTGTTTAACACTTATACGATATCTTTAATTAAAAAGTTACAAATTTATATACTATTTTTGTGAAATTCTATTGCACCATCAAGATTAGCCATTAAAACATCACTATCAAGTTTTGAAAAATGATCTACATGATTCAATTTTATAACAACACCTTTCTTGGAATTTTTTATAATATTTTTTACGTTTTCAAAATCATCGTAATCTGTCTGGTATACACCAACAGCAATTGTCATAAGATTTTCAGGTACATTAATTTCAATTGGATGATTATTTTTCTTCTTTTTTCTTGGTACTAAAATAGTATATTTTGGATTGACAATATTTTTATCCACATCGTATGTGAATTTAAAATCAAATATAAAACGTACTTTATTTAATGGTATCTGGTGAAGTGAAAGCAGTTCTTTAGCTGCTTTAATTTGTTGCTTTTCTATTTCAGTTAATTCTTCACTGTTAACAATAACAGTATCAAAGTTCGGTGGAGTTTGAACTTCAACAATTTTAAAAAATGGAAATTTACGAATTAATTGTAACATTATCTTATATGTTCAAGAAACCAATTATAACATTTTTGAGTTTTATCACCAGTTTCGTTATCACAACGATAGAACTTGGCATATAAATCAACAATACCTTCCATTAATAAACCATCAATAAGTCTTATTACACGATTTTCTGCAGTAGTCCAATCACCATCTCTATCGCCTTTTGACCATGCATTATATGCATCATCATGACGTTGAATGATTTGCAAAATATCTTGATCTGCAGGTATGAATTTCTCAGTAAATTTTCGAGCTATCATACCATGATGATTTTCACCAGATTTTGGCATTGATCTATCAACTTTATGTTTGAAAGTATCATGCACCATTGCAATTAAACGCAACGCTTTTCTTTCGTCTTCAGTTTCAGCATATTGATCAATGTTTGCAAGCACTTCTTTGATATGGTAAATTACCTGACCTTCTTTATGTCCGGGTCTTGGTTTACCATAATAACAACCAGTAATAAAATCTTTGTTATTACAAATTACAGTTTCAATTTCATTTTCTGGATTGATTATTGAAACTATTTCGTTCTTATTCATTTTATAATTTTATATTATTTATTAAACGTTCTTTCATTTTTACAATTGTTTCTTCAGGAACACCATGCGAATTTTTATTTCCGTGTCTATTTTCAACTACAATAAAATATGTAATATAACTGAAATCTTCAGCCATATCAACATATGGTCGCATTATCCTTTCAGTAACATTAGTGTTAGCAATAATAATTGGTGAAATGCCTTTTTGCATGAATCTTCTGCACTTACGTTCACACCATTCATGTGCTTCACCTATGTATCTGTAGTCCCATGCATATATGCCTTTACGAGTATACCAATCATCTGCGGTACAAATTGCTTTTCCAAGTAATTTCGCAAATGTTGATTTACCTGAATTTGGTAATCCACGTACTATAATTAATACTTTTTTCATTGTGTAATTATACGAAAATTATTTGAATTGGTTACAAATTATTTTAAAATAAATCTGTCACTTAAAAATTTCTCCAGAGAATCATAAATTTCGGTGTGATTCTCCCAGAATATCACCGTATTAATAAAGTCTTCCGTAGCTTCATTATTATTATGATCTTTTATGTTAAAGTTTTTTTGTAATGGCTCAAGTAAACTTGGATAATTACCTAATTCTAATCCTTGTTCTATTATAAAATCAATTACTTTTTTCATTTTATTGACCTCCTAATTTTTCACGAACTTCCATTAATGCTTTACCTAAAAGGTTCATACCTCTCCAGTTCTTTTCATCTAAAACTCTATCATCTTCCCAATGTAAGCCAATACCCCAGATTGTGTCGTATGGACTGGCTTCAACAATGATCTTATCTTCAGTAGAAAGTAAAATTGCTTTCAATCTTGAATTTTGACCAAACTTAGCAAGATTAACAGCGATCATAATTTCATATCCTTCTCTTAACCATTTGTTTTTATCGAAATTTTTAACCTTACGACCTAATATTTTATTTTCTTTTGGATTTGGTGTTTCAACAATTTTTTTGGCAATTTCCATATCACCAAAAAAAATTGCTTTTTCCCACATAAATGCCTGTTCGCTGTTGAAAAATGTCAAACCTTTATATTTAATAAAAGGAAATTTGCATTCAAACCAATTGGAGAATTCTCCGTTCCAAAAGAACACATATTTATCCGTTATTCTTTCCATCTTCTTCTTTATGTGTATATCTTGAATATGCTTCACCTAATAATAGTAAACCAAATACTATCATAATTGCAAATATTGCCCATACATGATGTGGAAATTTACTATTTCCAAGTGTATATGAAACAATTAAAAATAGAAAGCACCATGCTTCTGCTTTTACGATAAATTTCCAATTAACCGTTTTTAAAAAATTTTTCATAATTATTTCCTCCAATTCCAAGGTTGGTTAGGGTCATTAATATTTATTTTTGATTTCTTTTTTAATTTAATAATTATACCACACATCGGTATAAGAAAAAGATATATCCAATGTTTTTTTTGATCGTAAAATATACCAATCCAAAAATCAAACCAAGCAAAAATCAATTGTATTTTCATACTATTTTAATAATCAATCTTTGTAGTAAGAACCGTTGCTGTCATCGAAGGTCTTGTCAAAGCAACATATTTTATTTGATTTCTTTCTTTTAAAACCCAATTATCGTTAATATCATTTTCAAGCACAAACACATGTGTGTATGTTGAACCTTGTGATTTATGACCAGTAATAGCATAACCATAATCAAAATCTTTTGCAATTATTTCACTCTTTGGTCTATACAAACCGTTTCTATATTTATCAATAGTCACCATTATCATACTACCACGTCTAAAATCATAATATTTTGTCCATAATTTTTTATTGGCTTTAGCCATATCACGGTACATATCATGCATTTCTGCATATTTGTGCAAATTATCGTGATCAATATGATTAATTATAAACACATCCTGAAGTTTATGTTTACCATGTGCAAGGTCTTCTTTTATTTTAATCATATAACCCTTCAAATTATATGCATTTTCTGACAAATCAGATTTTTCAAGAACAGTATAATCTGCAGAATTTTCAATTATATTATAGTTCTGTTTATCGTTCATAATGCTGCGATATCCCATCAGGAGATCGCCAATCTCAATAATATCCGTTTTTTCACCAAATAAAGCCTTTCTAATGACCATATTTGATGCCATGACGGTTTCATTGCGCCAACAAATAACTTTCGCAAAATCACTGTCTTCCCTGAATTCAGGTGATTGAAATTTATCAAGAATTGCAGTCCGAAATTCACGTTTATCAACTGTAAATATTACTCCTTCACCCAATTCATTCATAACTGACTTTCTTAAGAAACCACCATCAAGACGATTAAGGTTATTTCTAAGTGCATCATAAACAAATGCAAGTGGATTGGTATCATTTTGTCTTTCGATTTTTGTAAGCCAATGACTTTCATGTGTACCCTGAGTAAAGACTGCACTTTCTTTTTCACCAACTGGTGGGATTTGTGCAGGGTCACCCATATATAAAACATTGGTACGAGTATCTTTTGTTTTTTCAATAACTAAATTAAATAATTCTTGATTGATCATTGAGGCTTCATCAATAATAACCCAATTATAATCAGATATTCTTGGTATTGCAATCGGATTAAACTTAGGGTCATTAGGATTAAATTCATCCAAATTAACATCTGGTCTTAATCCAAGCAATCCATGAAGTGTTTGACCATCCATGCCAGTAGTATTCATAACAACTTTTTTGGCTTTATGTGTTGGAGCACTTACCACAACACCATAACGATAAGTATCAAGTACTTTTTTTATAATTGTAGAATTGTGTGTAACAGTAAAATTATCGGTAAGATATAGATTATCTTTAGCATCAACCATTATACATTTTTGTTCAACGTTTTTTATGTATTCAATTTTAGAAATATATCGTGGAGTTCTATATTTACTTTTATTTACTACTAAATTTTGTTTTCTATTTAATGAAAATACCTTAAAATTATTTGTTTGATTGATACTTATAATATAACATCCTTGAAATGAATTAGGTCTATAATTAATTTTTGTTACACATCCTAATGACTGAGCTAATTCGCAAATATCATTAGCAAGTTTAAATGAAACGGTTGCATATGAAATATAACAACCATTTTTATCAATAGTTCCATCGGTATCCATTAATCCTTGTAATATTGCAATTCTATCATTAATTGAAGAATATTTATATATTTCAGGTATGAATTTTTTTTCTGATTTAACAGTAACTTTTAATTCTTGTAAGTCATGATATAATTTATTTTTATTTCCTTTTTTACCTGAAATAGAATATCCAATAGTGTTTGAAATCTGTTTAAGAAATAAATTATCATAATTATGATTAACAATTTTTTCGATTTTCATTATTATTTCATTATCAATTGAAGTAAACCTAACACTGCCTTGAGTTAATCCACCATCACCAAGTAATACTCCTAATAAATATGGGTCGATAGGCAATTCTTTTCTATTAAATTCTACTGCAGAATTTACTTGTATTTTATAATTAAATTGAACACTTCCATCATTTCTAATATAATAAACATTATCAATCATTTCTTTAGTTGATAAGATTGAATAATATTCTCTATATTTTTTAAATTTAAAAATAAATGTTCGTTGACGATTTCTGTCTTTAAATGTTTTTACTTTCCATAAATGATCTTCACAGCAATCAACATAGAATTCATCAGAGAAAGTAACTCTATACATTGGCTTAATTCCTTGTGGAAATACATTTAGTACTTTAGTTGGTTTTCCATCACTACCCATAACCAAATCACCAATTTTTACATCATCCATTGTAATATATCCATTTGGTGTATATAATTTAGAATATAATGGTTGTGCCTTTCCTGTACCTGCATAACCTGCTAATGTAAAAAATTTTGAATCTCTTTTTTTAAGCCATTGTTTAATTTTTACCAGACCATCAAATTGTTCGGTATTAAACGTAATTATTTTACCAGTAAGTAATTGTAATTGATTTTCACCAAGATTTTCTCTCACTTGTTTTTGCGCAAAATCATTAAATAATTGCTTAAGTATTTCCTTATTTTCTTCCATTTGCCCTTTCAAGTATTTTAAGAAGTTTTTTCAAATCTTTTAAATTACAAATTTTGGATTCTGGAATTTCGTATAATTCTACCACATAGCTACTATTAACTTTTTCGTCATTACTACACGAAATCAATAAACATTTTTCAGTAATTTCATACGTATAATAATGATATCCATAATCTTCAGGGTCTAATGTGGGTAATTCTACTTGTTTTTTAAAGCCTAATTTTCGCAAATCTTTTCCAGTAATTTTTTTCATTTTCTTTCAAAATTTTTATTAAAAAAACTCATAGCATCTTTAATAGTATCATCGTGATGAAACGCCCACAGATAATCTCCATAGGTTGAATAAAAAATAATCATTTTCATCCACTTAACCATTGCGGTTTCTTTACTGGTAAATGATTCTACAAATAAAGGAAATTTATTTATTTTATCAACAAAATTATATGCTGAAAGATATATTAATGCAATATTTTGATGTTTACTATTTGGGTCATCATTAATACAAATTGGTTGTTTATTATTATCAAATATAAGTTGTTTCTCATAGTCTGGAAGATAAAGTGAAGTTTCTTCATAAACCTCTCTAATCATAGCTTCATGAGTAGTTTCATTATAGTCTAAATATCCACAAGGTACACCATATTTACTTGCTTCATTAAGCATTTTGTTTGATCTTTTTGTAATAAGGACATATAGTCCATCACCTTTATTGACAAATACAACACCGACTACCGCTATTGATCTACTAATCCAATAATCTTGGTCTATTTTGAGACCACACCCATCATTGAAATGATATCTTAAATGGTAATTTGGTCTGTTTTTAAATAGTTTTACTTCATACTTATTTTCGTTCATTTTCCAATTTTATTAATTTTTCTTTTAAACTCCAAATTCTCATTGTACCAAGTTTTGCCACTCTTAGTTGTTCTTCAAGAGTTAATTTTCTTGCTCCCTTGACTTTAATTGCTTGACGTTTAGTACATACATTCACAATTATTCGTCCATCATCATGCAACCATTTGTCACAAACTAAAATTCCTGCGTTTTTTGGTATTATGTCTTTACACGATTCATATAATTTAAAAGGTATTGCAAAATATAATTCTTTTATTCTGTTTTTCTTATCAATATGATTATGCCCCTTTTTAAAATCAGCCAATAAATCTGCTTTGCTTCTTTTTATTTCAACCTCAAACGCATAGCCGTTTCTTTGTATAAAAAATAGATCACATTCATGTATCCAGTCAAAACCATAAGATAATTTTGGTACAACAATATGTAATCTAACTTTGAAATATTTGGCTATTGCCAACTCCATTTCACTTGTTGTTAGTGGCTTTAACTTCGTTTTCGTATTTTTTGTTAATAGTTGGGACATTTCTCATTGGCATTTCTTTTATCATTATTTTTGTCTTTTCTTTGAGTGCTTGAAATCGTTCAGCTTCATTAACACCCATTTTCACATTAAAATCATTGAGGTTTTTATAATCATAATTACCTTCAAGATCAATTTCAATGGTGAAACCTTCTTTTTTTAACAGTTTTTCAATCAAGTGCATCACTGTTGATTTGCCAGATGCTGGCTGTCCAGTTACTATTATTGCTACATGTTTTTTCATCGGAATATAAATATATGTATTAATATGTAAATAATTGCAATTAAAAATAATATAATGCTTATTTTTTTAATCATTATTGAGATAAATTTTTAGTTCCCTTTTAATATTTGGGTCATCCCAAACAGATTTAAAATAGTTCTGTAAAGCGGTAAAACATAGTGTTTCCTTATCATCTGTATAGAGGCTATACTCATTTTCCTCTTTAAATCTGAGAATTGTTTCAACATAACATCCGTTAAAAATTCTGGCAAAATCTTTTGCCCATTTATATTCTACAGGGTCTTGTATAAGTCGAGCAGTATATTTTAAACCATCCAGTATTACTTCTCTTGTACTTTTGAAGTCTTTTTTGTATTTTTTCCATTCATTACCACAACTATTGCAATGATTAACGCTGGCAGTATCAATACTTACTGAAGATGAACCATATACACTAAAAAGATTACCACTTACATTTCCACTACCACTACCCTGAACTTGTCTGATTTTATTAACAATTGAATCCCTTTTTGCACCACAATTAGGACATTTTTCATCAGAATTTTTTTGCCATTTATCTTCACTCTCATTGCGAGCATCAGCAATTTTTTTACATCGTTCATTTACAATAACTACATCGGCATCAATCAATGCAATTTGTTCTGGTGAGAGTTTTTTAAAACCTATACCACCAAAGAATCTAACTATTCTGTCAATAATATCAAAATCTTTTTTCATTATGCTAATCTTTTATCTTTTAATAAATCACGTAAAAATTCATTTTTTACACCACCAATCATTCTCACCCATTCTTTGTAATGTTTAGAATAAATATCTTTCAATTGTTCAAATAAAAGCATTCTTATTTTAACAATTTCTTCTGCAGGTGCACTTGGTCTGTAATTATCAATAAAGTAATTAACAAACTCAGGATAACGTTCTCTATCAAAAACTCTTTCATCTGCAATGAAACAAATAGCAGTAAGCGCATGATTAAGATCAGGTTCATGAAAATAGGAAAAATCAATATGATTTTCATTTAATGCATCACCAATTTGATTCATTGTTCCTGCAACAATACCTTCAAAATCTCTTTCATCATTAGTAGTACCACCATTAAGAATAACCCAAGTTTCATGATTTTCAAGGAAATTCCATACAATATGATCAGGGTCTTTTCTGCCATATTTCAATGCATAACGTCCAAGTGCATGCCCTGCTTGTATGCTTTTTTGTATTTCCGATATATTATACGGAACAAAAAAATACATTCTTAATTTTAAATTCTCTTCCAT
>JBAZIW010000002.1:0-154168 GCA_041651655.1 Minisyncoccota bacterium
AAGCCTAGTGCTAAAATATGAAGACTGAATCTTTTAAACTTAAAATCGACGATAAATTTTTAGAAGTAGATTTCAAAAATCTAGCGGAAAGAACCAATAGTTCTGTTTTTGTAAAATATGGAGAAACTTGCCTTATGGCCACTGCCGTAATGAGCAAAAAAGAAATCGAGGGAATCGATTTTTTTCCTTTAACTGTAGCTTATGAAGAAAGATTCTACGCCGTCGGAAAAATCCTCGGCTCAAGATTCTTAAAAAGAGAAGGTAGACCGAGCGAACAATCAATCTTAACTTCAAGATTAATTGACCGAGCGATCAGACCGTTGTTCCCGGCAGACTTCAAAAGGGAAGTGCAAGTAATTGTTACTTGTTTGTCTTGGGATAAAGAAAGCGATTTAGCCAGCCTTGGATTAATCGCTGCCTCAATCGTTCTTTCAACCTCAGATATTCCTTGGGACGGACCAGTTGCTCCGGTAAGAATCGGAATGAGAGAGAATAACATGGTAGCTTTCCCGACTTTTAGTGAAAGAGAATCTGGTTCAATGGATTTGTTATTGTCAGGATTGAAATCAGAATCAAAAAAAGAAATCTTGATTAATATGATTGAAGCGGGAATGAAAGAAATCCCCGAAGAAGACATTTTGAAAGCAGTTGAATTTGCTAAAAAATATCACGAAGATATTCTTAATTTCGAAGAAGAGATTGTTAAAAAAATAGGAAAAGAAAAGATAGTCTTGGAAGAGAAGGGAAGTGATGAAGAAATAAAAAAAGAAGTTAAAGATTTATTGGGAAATAGGATCGATAACATTCTTAAAAAAGATGCTACCGATGACCTTCATGCAATCAGAGAGGAACTAGGAGAACTATTAAAAAAACACGATGATGCGGATAAGACTCGCTATGGTTTTTCATTCTTCGAAAAAGAATCTGAAAGAATCATTCATGAAAATATTATTGAGAAAGGAATTCGTTTCGACGGAAGAAAGTCTGACGAAATCAGAGAATTAAGTTGTGATGTGAATGTTATTCCCAGAGTTCACGGTACTGGATTGTTCTGCCGCGGAGAAACAAGAGTTCTATCATTCTTAACCTTAGGTAGCCCTGGAGACCAGAAGATATTTGAAGAAATGGAATTAAACGGAAAGAAGAGATTCATGCATCACTACAATTTCCCGCCATCATGCGTCGGTGAAACCGGACCATTAAGAGGACCGGGTAGAAGAGAAATCGGACACGGAATGTTGGGAGAAAAAGCTTTGCGTGCTATGATTCCCGAAGCGGAAAATTTCCCATACACTATCAGAGTTGTTTCTGAAGTTTTGTGCTCTAATGGTTCTTCATCAATGGCTTCAACTTGCGCTGCTTGTTTAGCCCTAATGGATGGTGGAGTTCCGATTAAGAATCCTGTTTCAGGAATTGCGATGGGACTAATGATGGAAATGAACGACAAAAAGAGTACAGAAGACAAGAAATACCTTGTTTTAACTGACGTTCAGGGAGAAGAAGATCACTACGGAGATATGGATTTTAAAGCCGCCGGAACTAAAAACGGAGTTACTGCTCTACAGATGGATATCAAGGTTAGAGGAATTACTTATCAAATAATGAAGGATGCTTTGGAGCAATCCAAAAAAGCCAGAATTCAAATTTTAGCTAAAATGATGGAAACTCTTCCCGAACCGAGAAAAGAATTATCTCCCAATGCTCCGAGAATATACATCATTAAAATCAGACCTGATCAAATCGGAGATGTTATCGGTACCGGTGGAAAAATCATTAATGAAATTATTGATGAATGCGGAGTCCTAATTGACATCGAAGAAACCGGTGAAGTTTTTGTTACTGCTGAGAATGAAGCTTCTGCACAAAAAGCTCTTGAGTGGATTAAAAATTTAACCAAAGAAGTTGCGGTAGGGGAGTTATACCAAGGAAAAATAAAAAGAATTCTTGAATTCGGTGCCTTTGCCGAGATTCTTCCCGGTCAAGAAGGCATGATTCACATTTCTCAACTAGCTAACGAGAGAGTTAATAAGGTAACTGACGTCGTTAAGGTTGGAGATGTCGTTCCGGTAAAAGTTATCTCTATTGACGAACAGGGTAGAATTAATCTATCATTAAAAGAGGCGAGGAAATAATTTTATAAATTTAATCCGCCTTTTAATTTTAAATCAGTAAATCCTACATGCCGGTAATTTTTTTAGACAAAGAAAAAATTAGGACGATGCTGAGGGACATCAAAGAAGCTGAGGGTGTATCCGTTTATCCTAAAGGCAACGAAATTGAAGAAGTAACCCAAAGCTTTGTTGCAGAAAAGAGAGATGAAACAATTCCTTCAGAACCTAGTTTTACAGAACCAGAAAAAATAGAAACCGCGCCCGAACAAGGCCCTCTTTCTGTGGAAGAAGAAACTAAAAAAGCCGAGGACTTTGCTTACGAACTAGCTCTCTCAACAAATAAAAGCGAGGATAATGTAAAGCAGGTAATAGAAGAAAAAGGACCGGTTACACCAACCGAAGAAACCCCCGTAGCCTTTATGAATCCTCCAGAACCTGAGCCTGAGCCAGAACCTGAACCGGAAAAACCACTGGAAGAACAAATTCCCGAGGCTTTACCTATTGAAGAAGAGCCTACTCCAATCGAAAAAGAGCTTGAACTAGAAATGCCAGAAAAGATACCCAGCGCAAAAGAATTGGGATTGGAAGAAGCAGAAAGAATTCCCAGTGCCGAAGAGTTGGGTCTAGAAGAAGCAAAACAAAAAGAAGAAGAACTAGTGGCGATCGATGAAAATGAAGAAAAATTAGCCAGGATTGACGAACAAACTCTTGAATTGGAAGAAGCTTTAAAAGATGTAAATGAAGAAAAGGCTCCTTTCGAGCAAAGAAAAAAAGAGATTGAAGAAGAAATAGAAAACATTAAAAAGAAATTGGAATTGGTTCTTGAAAAAAAACTAAGAGCCGATGAGATAAAGAAAGATTTAGAAGAAAAAGAAGCTTTAGCTAAGACACCAGAAGAAAAAAGAGCTGTTGAAAAAGAAAGATGGAGAGTGGAAGACGAAAGAAATAATATTGAAAAAGAGAAGTATGAAAAAGAAGACGAAATTAAATCATTAAGACTTCAAATAAGGGAGTGTGATTTGAATGCGGAAAAAGTAATGGCGAAAGAGAAGGATACTCTTCAACAGTTAGAAGTATTAAAGAGAGACAAGAATAGAATCGTTCTCGGCAGAACAAAGAAAGACTTGGAAGAAAGATTAAAACCGTTAAATCAAGCGGTTGAAGACATTAAAAAAGAAATGTTTGAGAATACCAAGCAAAGAGACAAGTCAGATAAAGGATTGGCCGATATCGCTTTAAAAGAAAAAGCCACTGAAGACGAAATCAAAATTCTTGAAAGAAGACAGGGCGAAACAACCGATGAGGTTATTTTAAGAGATATTGAATTAAGAAGAAGAACCAACGAAGAAAAGAGAAGAGCCTTGGAAAAAGATCGCTGGGAAATAGAGGATAAGGTAAGAGACTTTGAAACAACCAGAAAAATTATTAAAGAAAAATATCAAGAAGTTTCAGCCCAGATCAGACAAATCAAGGACGAGTTAATAAGTATTGAACAAAAGATAAAATAATAAACATGGCCAAGAAACAAACCCCGACTTCTAAAATATTAGTGAGGCTGGTAATAGCAATAATATTTTTCTTGGTGGTTACAGCCATTCTTAAATTATTAAATATAATATGACACCAGAATTTATCGCTCAAAGAAAAGAAGCTTTAGAGAAAAAGAAGGAAAGTATAGAAGAACAATTGAAGACTTTTGCCAAGAAAACCAGCGAAGACAATTGGCAAACAGAATTTCCTCAATTAACCGATACTCCGGAAGATAAAGTTGATGAAGTAGAGGAATATGAAAATCTTTTACCGGTTGAACACTCTTTAGAAGAAAGTTTAAGAGATGTGAATCTAGCATTAGAGAAGATAGAGCAGGGGACATACGGCAAATGCGACTGCGGATGCGCTGGTTGCGAATGCGAAATACCAGAAGAAAGATTGATTGCCTTGCCCGAAGCTAAAACCTGCAATACCTGCAACTGTAAAAATAACGAATGTAATTGCAAAAAAGAAGGGAACTAACCCTTCTTTTTTGTTATACAAATAAATAAAAACCGAGATATTATTTATCCCGGCGATTTTTCTTTTTCGGTTGAGGGTGCATAACGAACGCCATATACTCCTCCTGCAAATACTATTATTCCAAAGATAATAATTGCGATGGGGGGAGCGAGTGAGTTTTGTGTCATCTGTTCATGTGGTCGAAGTTTACTTCCTACGACTTCGACATTTTTCATTATCTTTTCGCCGTGACTATAACCATTTGAATTTTCGGCCGAACTGACTTCCTTGTTCTTTTCAGTCTGAATAGTGTTCATAAGTGCGATACCGCCGATAATCATGATTATGATTCCGGCAACAATAAGAATTGTCGAGAGCTTCATTTTAAACACCTCAATAATTGTGATGAACTTGAATAATCTTTAATGATTATTGATTACTATTATAATATATATTAATTATTGTGTCAATATAGTATTAGCGCTAATTTATATATCAAAAAACCGAACTTTTGTTCGGCTTAATTAACTAGTAAGAAATCTTGCTACCTCGGCCGTAAGCGGTTAATGGGTTAGCTGCACCCCTGGTTTCAAAGTGTAGGTGAGATCCTGTTCCACCGACTCCTCTGACAGTTCGGCCGGTATTACCCATATATCCAATAATTTGTCCTTGAGAAACGGTAACTCCAGATTCTATTCCTCTGGCAATAAAGCTTAGGTGGGCATAAAGAGTTACCACTCCGTTCGGATGAAGAATGGTAATATAATTTCCGTATGGCCATTTATTCTTGGCAATCTGTATTTGTCCTCCGGCTGCCGCTACAACTGGCGTTCCAATCGCATTAGAGATATCTACGGCGGTATAATAAGCCTTTCCGCTGGAACTGTATGAATAGTGGGCTCCCTGGGTAATTGTTCCGACTGTTGGAACAATTAAATAAGAATTCGGTAGAACAACTTGGGCATAATTCTGGGTTGTGGTATTGGTTGTCGGGGTAGACTGCTTGGGCATTTTGCCGTTGGGAATGATTAAAACATCTCCGATGTATACCTCGCCCGAAGAAGACAGGCTGTTATAACTGATAATCTCTTCTTTATCAGCGCTGTATGTCTTGGCAATCGCGGCAACGGTTTCTCCTTTTTCCACCATGTGGATAATGCCGTTAACCGGTAAAATTAAAAGCTCTTGGCCGGGCTGAATTTTAGTGGTATTCAATTCGTTGGCCAAGAGAATAGTTTCAATTGAAATATTGTATAGTTCGGCGATAGAAGAAAGGGTTTCTCCTTTTTCCACGACGTGTTTAATGATATCTTTACTGCTTGTCTCTTCGTCAAACAAAGACCCTAAGGTCTCTGATGAAACAAACAGGGGAGAAGGCAAAGCTGATAGGATTTTTCCCTGTTCAAAGATTAGATTATTAGTAATCGGCTGGAAGGCTGATTCAAGGCTTAAAAAGTTGTTTTGAAGCTTAGAAATGCTCGTTTTAGAGGTGTTTATATCCTGGTTAAGGAAAATATTACCCCAGACGCAAAAAAGGACGAAAAAGGCTAAAAAGAGCCTTTTCTTACCTATTCTACCGATAGTTTTCTTAATTTTTTCTTGAATAAGAATAATCCAGAGTTGCAGGGTTTCTATTAAAAATCCCGCAAAGGTTAATAATTCATAATTCCAGACAATCTATCTGGATACCATATATTTTAGACCTATCTACCCATATGTCAAGAAATCTTTCCACAAGAAATTAACACCCTTTTATTAATCAATTTGGTCAGGTATAATGCACTTATGAACACTGTCAGACTCAAAAAAGGATTAGGCCAAAACCTCCTAAAAGACAAGAACCAAATTAGGAAGATTATGGTTTCGATCAGCCTTTCGCCCAATGATACCGTCTTAGAAATAGGACCGGGATTGGGGGCAATCACTCTCGAAATGGCTAAAATAGCTAAATCGGTTGTTTGTGTAGAAAAGGACCAGGAAATGGTTACGGCTTTAAACCAAAAACTCAAAGAGGAAAACATTAAAAACGTGGAGATTATCAATGAAGATATTCTTAGGCTGTTCAGCAATGATAAATTGAATGTTAAAATTAAAAAATACAAGATTGTCGCTAATATTCCTTATTACTTAACTTCGGTTTTAATCAGGAACCTATTAGAAATCAAAAACCCGCCCGAAGACATCTTTTTAATGATTCAAAAGGAGGTGGGGGAGAGAATCTGCGCTAAACCGGGCAATATGTCTATCTTGTCCATTGCCGTTCAGTACTATGCCAATCCTAAAGTATTGTTTACCGTTCCCAAGGGTTGTTTCTTGCCGTCTCCTAAAATAGACAGTGTTTTTATCCGTATTACTCCCAAAGGAGTTGATAAAAACGATGAATTTTTTAAATTAATTAAAGCCGGATTTTCTCATCCGAGAAAACAATTGATCGGCAATTTATACGGTCAATTAAAAATAGATAAAGAGATAATAAAAAACTGGCTGAAGGATAATAACCTCAAGCCAGGGGAGAGAGCGGAAGTATTGTCTTTGCCTCAATGGGATTCTCTATTTACTTTACTAAAGAAAAAATTACAAAAGATTTAGGGGTAAAGTTAGACTCGTATTTCTTGTCGTTAATATTAAAAACATAGCTGTATTTCACTACGTTAACACAGCCGGTATCGTTGGTTTCAATATACTGACATCTTCCGGCTTCCTGGGCACCTGCTGCTTTGAATAATATTCCCAAGCCGTCGCCCGCTTCTATCGACATAATATCTCCCTTGAAATCAGGACAAGCTTCTTTAATGTTTTTAAATCCACTGCCACCAGTAATCTCGCAATCATCGTATTTCTTTTTTTTACAGGTCACTCCGTATTCGTCAGTTCTGTCTTTGCAATTAATGGTGTTGTAAATCTTAATACTTCCTGAACCGCCGTCAGTCTTGAAAACCAACATCGAAGATAGTTTATCTCTGCCGATCGGAGGATAGTTTTCCTTGTCATTAACCGCAACGTTCAAGTCAGGAACATTACTGAGTGTGTATGCACAATTCCCCCTCAAATCAGAACCGGAACCCTCAGTACTGTCTTCCTTAGAAGCATAAAGGACTGCTCCGAAACTGAATTCTTCGGTCGGATTATTGAATTTAATTGATTCGGCCTTATTACTAAAATTGCTTTCCAAGAAACCTCCCATGGTTTTGATAACTCTTACCGGCTCTTCATTTTCGCTGGAAACGTAATTAACAGAATCATACAAATAGATACCGGAGCCTTCGGGAATAACTATTTCCTTATCCGGTGTCTTTTCCAGCTGGCTGATTTTAATGTTTGTTAATTGCGGATTGATAATATTTAAAATCATGAAAGCGGCCAGAAGAATCGTCAACCCTAAAAATGCATTCTTTATCTTATTCTTCGCGCTATCCAATTTCGCTGGTTCTCCGCGGGCAGAAACGTAATCGATTCCGGCCGCGAATAAAACCGCTCCGGCAATAAAAGCTCCGGTGGCAATTGCTAAATTAAAAAGATAAACAACGTAAGTGGCCGCTGAAGTTCCTTCTTCATTGATATTAACTCCACCAATTTCCGGATATTGAATCGCTGCAAAAACAGGGGAGATAAGTAATATTCCAAATAAAGAAAGATAAATTATTGTTTTTGCGTTTTTCATTTTAGTTTTCTGGTACGATTATATATGATTGCGGGGTTGTTCCTCCGACTGTAAAGATGTGGGTATCCAATATTGAAGACAGACAGGTTCCTCCGCCTAAAGATTCTTTATTAAAATACATGCAGTATGTTTTTTCGTCTCCCGCTTGTTTTTTTGAAGTACTCAGTATTAGTCCGGCTGCTCCGGTGATTTCAAAAGACATAACTTCATCACCCTTAATAAATTCTGAACAACTCTCAGAAATATCTACTTGACCACTCCCAACGCTGGTTATTGGTATATGACAAGCCTTGATTTGTTTGGTCGGGTCGGTATCTGATTTTCCGCAATTAACCTTGGTGTACAATATGATTTCTCCTCTTTTTTGGCTGATTGCCTCCTTGTTTAAATTGGATTTTGCAACGATAATCGAAGAAATTTCGTCATCTCCCACGGCATCGGTATAATATCCGCTATATCCGGTATCCATATCGGGAACAGACTGAGCGACAAAAGCGCATCTTCCTTGATAATTTTGATCCTTAAAAACAACTGCATAATACTGAAGCTGCTGTTTATCCTGGTCGGGATTAATTATTTCTATCGATCTGATAAAATTATCGAAACTGTTTGTTTTAGATAAGTCGGGAATGCTGGTCGAAGTAAAAAGGGGATAGCTCTTTACTCTCGGTGTATAACTATTATCGTCATATAAATAAATTCCGGAGTTGTTCAATAAGAAATAGATTGATTTTGCTCCGGCAATACTCCCATTACAAGGTCCATTTTTGCAATCAATTTGAGTTATCGTTCCTTTGTAGTCCGGTTCGGAATAGAGATAGGCTCTCAGTAAATAATCTTCGGGAAAATTCCAACTTAAAGTACTTATAATTGTATCCTCGATACTTGTCTGACTCGCATCAATACATTTCTGCTTTATCTTATCATCGGAAGCCTGTTTAACCGAAACTGTTATACCGTGCTCACACTTTAAATCATTTATTTTAATGGTAAGTAGTTGGTCATTAATTGTATTAAGAATCAAGTAACAGCCAACAAGAACCGCTACCCCGAAAAGAGTATTGGCAATCTTTCCTTTAGCTGATTCTATTTTGCTGGGATTACCGCTGGAAGTTACCCATTCTATTCCAGCCATAACCATCATAAATACTGCAGCAAAAGCTCCGAGCGCAATAGCCAAATTAAAAAAGTAGACAATATATGTGGCAGCGGAAGTATTTTCGTTGATTGTAATGCCGCCGATTTCCGGATATTGCATCGCTGCAAAAACAGGGGAAGCAATAAGAAATAAAAATAATGTAGTGATTATTGTTTTAATATTCATATTATTAATTACTGACAACAATAATAATTATCCATATAATTTTTGGTAATTGTTAAACAACCAGGATTTTCTGTGGTTCCCGTACGGTTGATATTATAGAAACAAATTTCTTTTTCCTGATCGGTTAAATTGTCACTGTTGTAGGGATAACAATTAATATATTTAATACCTGCTCCGATATCTTTATCTACCGGGTCTCCCAGTTTAAGGAAGGGAAATTCGGGAATAACAACCAGACCGGTATTAGAAGTATTGGAAGCTTCGTAACAGCTCAAAACCCTGACATTGTCGGCGGTCTGCTTGTAGGGGATAGTGTATCCTTTTACGCACCCGTTCAATCTTTCTCTTGAATCTTTAAGCATATCGAATAAATCAAATCTCTTTTCGATAGTTATCTTCTTATTCAGTCCTGCATTACAGGTAAGGGGAGTAAGGTCCCAAAGCAAATAACTGGGACAGACAAGGCCGATTAAACTTGTTGTCGGAACCTTTTCATATTCTACATCGTCTTTTATTTCCTTAACCTGCGCCATCTCGAATAATATCACTTCTCTCATTTCCATCTTTTGGACATATCCCACCTTACTCTTCATAATCGTCCTTAAGTTTTCCTCGTTGGTGTTTTCCGTTTCTTCAAGGCATGACCTTTCGATAGACCTTCTTTGGTATAGATTCTTCATGAGACTACAGAGGTTTCTGTACGGACAAGTCCAATAATCATCCTGAGGTTTAGGAACCTCCGGACAAATACCTTCGCAACAAGTACTGCATCCTCCGTACGCCTTTGTTGCTTTTTCGTTACAGGTACTTGCGTGACCCAATTGATCCATCAATTCTTCTTCCGGCTCCTTGCAAATAGTTTCACCCGGTTCGCAAGATTGGCAGGAAGTTCCTTCGACGGAAGCGCAACAGCAGTCGCCCTCGCAATCACATTTAGGATGAGTACAAATATTCAATTTATCGGGACTACTATTGGTACAGTTGCTGGCACTGCAGCTGTCAGGGAAGTTGGATATAGCCATACCGGTATTAAACATTCCCTGGACTTCCTCTTTAAGTTTTTCTATCCTTCTTGAAACTTCCTTGCCCCAGGCTTCAGTATAGTCAACCGTTTCTCCAATACGGATAACTCCTCCATACATTTCATTTTCAATAATTTGAGTTTCAAGATTACATTTATTATCACCGCTATCGATTATCTGATTTTCTCCCTTATAATCGGAATTGTATTTTTCGCTGTAATAGAAAGTTGCTGGATCTCCAGCATATGAATAAAATTCTTTACATGCATCAAGCTCGAAAAGACCGGTCGCTTTTTCACAACTCGTTGCAAAAATATCACCGGACTCGACATCTTTTTTTGTCACATCCATCCTGCAAACCCTCTTTTTAAAGCTCATTTCGTACTCATTATCTTCTTTTGGACAAACATATCCGAGCTTAGGATCAAATCCTGATTTTATGCAATTAGCGGTTCGGCAGTACCTGGAAATATTGTAATAGACGTCAGTTTCAAATTCTTTCACTCCGACGGTAACATCGTCTTTTGTTTGAACGTTGTTATACACTTCGGCTAGGGTTAATTTTTCTCCGTATTCCTTTGTTTTTAATTCTGCTTCTTCCAGCGCTTTAATTTCGTCATCGTAATAATCCTTGAATTCTTGCAATCTTTCGATTCCTAACTTAATAGTGAAAAGATTAAACGGCTGCTCTTTTTCTATTAAGGGTTCGGCGCCGTTAACCTCTTCATAGCAAATCGGGTCCGGTTTGGTTCCGTCCATCAGTTGTTTTATTTCTTGTTTCTTACACTCTATCGCTAATCTATTGTCGCAAGTATCGTATTGATACTGCCTAACCTCCTTGCCGTTATTGTATCCGACAATTTCACAGGGATTCGCAGATGAAGAACTGCAGGAAGTATTATACGGATCTAATCGCGGACAGCCGGTCTTAGCGCCTCCACAGCATTGGCAATAGGTGGTGCCCCTCCAACAGCCCGTGCTAGAACAATCCGTTCCTTCAATCTTGTATTCTTCTTTATTGGGGGGAAGATAGCTGTAATATGCTCTCTTGCAGGTACAATTATTTTTCATTAAGGCATCTAATTGTTTTTGCCCGGCAACCAAAGTATTTAAGTGAATCTCTATCTTTTTCTTAATTGCATCGTCTAAAAGCTTAATACAATAGAACATGTCTTTATTCAAAATGATATCTTTTTCGGTTATCTTTCCGTCTTTATTCCTATCAACCGTATTGCCGATGATAAGTTGTCCGTCGTCATCGTAAGCTTTGTGTTCGTATTCGTAGCAGGGAACTTTGTTTTTTGTCGACGAATTTCCCATTAGAATTGCTTCGGTTAATGTTCCAATCGGTATTTCTTCAAATTGATAATTCTTGGCAGTTTCCGGATTTTCACCCGGAGTAATTATAGGAATTGTTATTCCGGTCGTGCCTAAAGAAATATTCTCAATTTTTACCAAATCGGGATTAATTGTCGTCAAAAGAATATATGAAGTTAGAAGAATAGTTAATCCGAGAAGCGAATTAATGATTTTCTGCTTGGCATCTTGGGTTTCCGAAGGATTTCCACGCGATTCAACCATTTTAATTCCGGCCGCAATAATAACAATGAAAGCCAAGACGACGGCCATGCCCAGAGAAAAGTTGAAGAGATAGATTATAGCTTCAGAAAATGCCATATTATTGTTCTTCGTCTAAATTTAATATTACCGAGATTGTCCAAAAGGGGAGACATCCTACATAGGGAATTAACTCTAGAAATGGTGCGGCAAAGAATTTGCTTGTTTTTTCTGTAAAAACGTTTTTAATGCTGCTTACTGCTCCTTTTTTTCCTTGTCTATGTATTACTTGCTTTCCTCTTAATAGTAACCATGTGTTTAAAAATGCTATTCCGATTATATCTGTTATTCCAAAATCATCTAGACCGAAACAAATCAATAAAATTCCTATCAAATCGAGTCCTAATGCAAAGGGAAGTATGAAAAAAGTTTCGGGAGTAAATTTAATATTAAGCATACAATTAAATTATACTTTATTGACTAAAAGCATACAATCTTGACAAATTTTAATATAGGTATTATAATATATATAGAACCTAAATAGCCTCGTAGAGACTATAAAGTTCATCACAATTACATATTGAGGTGTTTGAAAATGAAGTTCTCAACCATTCTAATTATTGTCGGGATTGCAATCGCAATCATCGGCATCGGTATCGTACTTATGGACAACGCCAAGATGGATGATGTTCACGCGAACAACGCCCAAGCGAACAACGATCAGGCAGGAGAGCCCAAGGATAAGCCACGACTTGGTAATCTAGATGCCATCGCTAAAACTGCAGGCGATGCAGGCATAAATAATCCTCAGCCACAAGCTATCAATCCAATAATACTACTCCTTGTCGGAATAGTTATAGCAATGGCGGGATTATACGATTCTCGTCGTGTGCCCTCAATGGGAAACATGAAGCGACCAGGAACAATTTAAAATGTCCTGGTTTTTTTATTTATCACGAATAGCATTTACATCTATAAATAAGTTGCTATAATATAATAAAAATATGTTTAATTTTAAAATATTAAAAATTATTATTTGTTTTCTTTTTATTTTTTTAACTCTTACTACACCGATAGGGAATGTTTTTGCAGAAGATATTGTCGATCCATTATTGCTTATCTTTCCACCCTTTGCGGGAATAAAAACAATTATTTCAGCTACTGGTGGGCTTGGTGGAGCAATTGATCTTATAGGAAATCCCGTCGGAACTATTTCTCAAGGTATTGCAGCTTCAGCTGGAGCCCTAATTTGCACCGCAGCTAGAATAATACTTGATATCGGACAAATGATACTATATTCTGCTGTAAACTCAAGCTCTACTTGGTTAAGTCCAACAGATTTCGATGCAAACAGCGAAACATATAATAATGTTGTGGCGACTGGATGGGGGATAGTAAGAAATGTCGCTAATGCTGCTCTAGTAATAGGATTAGTTGTTATCGCTATTAATATAATATTGGGAAGAGAAGAAAATAAAGCTAAAAAAACTTTAATTAATTTCATAATTATCGCTCTTTTAATAAACTTTACTCCGATTATTTGCGGATTTATTATAGACGGGTCGAATATTTTAACAAAATCTTTTGTCGCTGGAGGAATAGATAACTCAATGGTGGGAAATTTAGCGGGCAAATTTACAGAAATATTTAACGACTTAGGAACAGACAATAAAAATCCTGTTGGAACTTTTGTAATAATGCTTGTATTTTTGATGTTTGCTCTTGTTAGTTTCTTTATTTATACTCTTTATGCTTTGCTTTTTATCGGAAGATCTATAATTCTATGGCTATTAGTAATAGTCTCTCCGATAGCTTTTGCAACAAAAGTATTCCCTGAATCAAAATATATAAAAAAAATATTTCCTAGTATCACTTATTGGGACGATTGGTGGGAAAGCTTTTTACAATGGTGCGTAATCGGGATACCGGCCGGAATGTCTATTTATCTTGCGAACATGACGATTTCGAAACTAACATTAAATATTAATACGTCTGGTGGCATTGAAGATATGGCCGGTAGTCTTGTTTCCGCAGTCATCCAATGTCTCACCCCATTTATCGTCTTAGTTGCCGGATTCTTTATCTCTATCTCTGCAGGAGGACAAATTGGTTCGGCTGTCAGTGGTATCGCTTCCAATGTTTGGACAAAAACTGGAGGAAGAGCCGTGGATAGAGGAAAAGAACTTGCTGCAGCGCCTTGGGTCAAAGCAGCTGGCTATGTAGAGGGTAGAGCAGGAGCAGTAGGAACATGGGCTAAGGAGGGAGCTACTGGACGCATCGGTGGAGCAATTTCTAATGTATTTGGAAATGAAAAAATAGACACAAGCACAAAAGAGGGGAGAGAAGAAGGGCGATATAAGTTTAGAGAATACATAGGCAAACCAAGAGAACTTGCCGCTAAATACAGCTTAGTTGCCCCGGGAACGGTAGGTCAAAAATCTAAAGAAGAAACTGAAGCGGCAGAGTTTGCCAAAGGAGTTAGTTTTAATAATTACGAAAAATTAAGCGAAAGATACTCTCAACCTCAAAGAACTGCTATTGAAAAAAAGCTTGCCGAAGAAGATTTATCTAAATTCTTAGAGGGAGCAAAAACTCCAATCGAACTAGAAAGAAGGTTGAAATCTATCGCTGCCACAGGAAACGATAAAACAAAAAATGCCGCTTTCCTTAATACAATTAATAATACTAAAGCTGGAACTACTGATTGGGGTAAGGTTTTCAAAACTGATATTGGAAAATCAGTGTCTTCAATGAGCGCAAAAGATGTTGTTGAAAAGTTAACTCCTAATTCATTAGGAAACGTTGATGTTTTTGAAAAATTAACTCTCAAACAACTAAATGCAATCATAGATAGGGGGTCAAGAGAACAAACTGATGCCATTAAGAGCCTACTTACTGGAAGTGGATCGAAAGCTCTTACCGACAGAAAAGATACATTAGAAAATATAAAAAACTTACCCGGACCAGTTGATCAAATTGAAGAAGCCGAACAAAAACTTGACGATCTTAATAAAAAAATAGTCAATTTGATAAAAATAATATAAAAATGACCAGTGAAATGTCCAAAAAAATATCGGATGATATTATCTATTTTATAGAAGGTATTGTTTTGGAATATAATTTAGAAAAAGATTTTATCGAGGAAGACGTTCTTTTAAAGAAAAAATTATCTGGCGTTGATGACTTAGCAGAAAGAATATCTAATAAACTACTATTTAGCAAAACAATAAATGATTATATTAAAAACAACAAACCACTTGAAGAAATTCTAGTCTCTTTTAGAATTAAAAAAATAATTGAACAATTAATAAACAATAGGATAAGTTTTGATGATTTAAATGCTTTATTATCTCAAAACATTAAAGTTTCTCCAGAGGTAATACAATCAATAACAGAAAAAATAAAAAAAAATCCCTCAATAAAAGAATTGATTGATAGCAAAATAGGGGAGACCGAAGAATTAATTAGCAACGAAGAAGACTCAAAAAAAAATACCAACACTAAAAGTATTGGTAATATCTTGTTAAAAAAGATTAATTAGTAATATTTATTAATCTCTTCTTCAGTGAGATGAAGCTTTTTTAATTTTTCTCTGTCTTTTGCTTCTTTGTCACTCACTTTCTTTTCTTTTGATTCTTCTGATGAAGGCTTAGAACCTGAAAGAATCTGAAAAACTGCAGCAGCATCAACGATTCCGCCACCGCCATCGACTCTTATTCCTGTACCCTTGTCAATGGCCATGATGTCAAGAACATCTTTTCGGCATTTTTCATATAATTCGCCGTATTTCTCTTCAAAACTTTCGAGGTCAAGCACCTCTTGAGCATAGTCTTCCCAGGACAATCCTGATCTTTTAATGAAAAGTTCATCGATTGCAGCTGCTTTTGTTAAAACAACCTCTTGTACTGCTGATGCTTTAGTTTTAGCAGCTTTTTTCATAAGTTCTTCTTTTTTTTGCTCATCAGCTGCATTTACAATATCAGGAGGAGCAATAAACTTTACTACCTGGATGCTCTTTGTATGAACTCCGTAAAGTCTTAAACAGCTTTCGATTAAACATTTTTTCTTCTTAGGAAGAACTTCTTCAAATTTTTCAAAGAAATAAGATCCAAAGTCTTTTGAGTGACCCTGTACCTCATCGTAGGTGGATTCTCCTATCACCTCAACAATTGTCTTGGTAACATCTTGAATAAAAGAACCGTACCAATTTTTAGTCACGTATTTGGCGATAACTGGATTCAAAAGCTCTGACAGCAACGTTAGATCAAAGCCAACTGGCATTCCGTCTTTTGTCAAAATATTTCTTACTTCTATTCCATAGTTATACGGAACGACAATCCATCCGTCGTATATCACATCTTCTCTCCCAATAATTTTTTGAGAGTTAGAATCATGCTTAGACCACCTAAAAATGTCTATTAGTGGTTCTTCGAAAATTCCGAAAAGTTTAAAAAATCTCATTCCTCCTAAATAAGATGGGGGAATCAAAGGCTTTTTTATTCTTTTCCCGGGATCTATCTTATATTTTGAAAGAACAGCCCCGATACCGTCTTTTTCATTTTCTGGAACAATCCAACCTTTTTCTGTGAGGGTATGACCAGATAGCTGCAAATCGGCTCTCTTATAAGCCCCTCCTTCAGTAATCAAGAGACAATAAGTCTCTTTTACGAAGTATGAAATAATTCTAGCTGGAGCTAAGATTCTGTAAATTACAAAAAATAAACCCAGTGCAAACAAACCGAGGGAGACAAAAATAGCAAATAAGCCCCATGAAAAAACGATTGGAATAAGTGGAATTAATAACATAACGAGGATATATTTGAGTCCCCGTGATCCTGCTTCTTTTCTTTCTTTTTCAATGTTTTTTATCTTTTCTTGAACAGTCACCATGATTTTTCACCGCTTAATTCTTTTTTAAATGCACTAATTACGTAAACGTAATATCCTTTGGCTCTGCCAAAGAACACTACTATTATGTAATATTTACATCTTTTTGTCAATATCTACAGACGAAAAATAATTGCTTCTGAAATATTTAAATAATTTAGAAAAATAAAAAAAGACCTAAGCATTTTAACGTCCTGCTTTTAAAATGGTCTTGGACGAATTCACATGTTTATTGCTTAAGAGAAGCAATAAACAATAAAAGGCATATTGCAACAATTATGATAATCGTTGATCCATTTTGAACGAGGAAACTTATAGCCATTTCTACTAAAATACCTATGAGTATAAGAATTACAAAAATGGCCATAATACCTACAAATAATCCCACCATACAAGCAGGGATTACTACTACAGGATGACAACACGACATTTTAATCACCTTAAAATTGCTTCGCCCATTTAAAGGTTCATCGGCGAGTAAATTATAGAATCTAATCCATTTTTTGTCAATATTTAAACATTTGGCATATTTTGTTAAGATATTAATATCATGACTGAAGAACAAGTAAAAATACTATTAGAAGAATTGAAAGCCGACCTACAATCAGCCGACTCTTCTGTTGCCATAACAAAACTATGGCATAAATATTTCAGCGACACTGGATCTTTTAAATTATTGATTAAAAAGATAAAAGATCTACCGGCTGAAGAAAAGAAAACAACTGCTTTAATTATTCAACAAGCATACAAGGAAGCTCAAGACCTATTTACCGAAAAAGAGAAGTCAATCAAAGGAGGGGAGATGTCAGGGAATATCAAATCTCAATCGGAAGACATTAATCCAATCGCTCCCAAAATAGGGCACTTACACCCGATTTCAAAAACCATCAGAGAAATGAATGAACTATTTACCAGTATGGGTTTCAGTATTATGGACGGACCAGAAATAGAAACCGATGAATTTTGTTTTCAGAGATTGAATGTTCCCTCAGACCATCCAGCCAGAGATATGCAAGATACTATCTATATCAAAGAACCTGATTACTTATTAAGAACCCAAACCTCTTCAATCGAAGCTCAGGTTTTGGCTAAATACAAGCCCCCTTTTAAGATCGTTTGTCCGGGAAAATCATATCGAAACGAAAGCGTGAATAAAAGTAATCATTTCGTCTTCCATCAATATCAAGGTGTAGTTGTTACCGAAAGAGCCAACATGAAAGATCTATTCGGAACCTTTCAAGTTCTGTTTAAAAAAATGTATGGAGAAGATGTGGTTACTAGATACAGAAACAAATACTACCCTGAAGTTGAACCGGGGGTAGGGCCGGATATGCAATGCTTTAATTGTCACGGCAAAGGCTGCCCGCTATGCAAAGGAGTTGGCTGGATTGAAATGGGAGGAGCGGGGATCATCCATCCCAATGTCATGAAAATGGCCGGACTCGATACCAAGAAATGGGTCGGTTTTGCTTTCGGATTAGGATTAGACCGTTGGGTAATGGCCAAATACAAAATTACCGATATCAGAACCTTATTGGGAGGAAACTTGGGATATAAATATTACGAAAATGAAAGTATTATATAGCGAGATAAAAGAATTAGTTCCGGGATTAAAAGCCAGCCCTAAAGAAGTAGGGGGGGCTTTGACTTTGACCGGCTTCATGATGGATGGCTTTGCCGAAGTTTCACATAAAGGAAAGAAAGATTACCTATTAAGTTTGGAAATCAGACAAAATCGCGCTGACTGTCTTTCTGTTATCGGTCTAGCTCAAGAAGTCGCTGCTTATTACAATTTGAAATTAAATGTTCCGGCGATAAAGCCAATTAGTAAAAATACCAAAAAGCTTGATATAAAAATTGAAGCAACAGAAGAAACCAAAAGGGTATTAGCGATTAAGATTGATGGAGTTAAAAATATTGAATCTCCAAAATGGCTTAAAGAATATATGTCTTTTTACGGCTTAAACAGCGCCGGGCTATTAGTTGACCTTTCTAATTATGTAATGATGTTGACCGGATATCCTTCACACTTGATTGATTTTGATAAGACAGAAGGACCTATCTGCTGGTCTATGAATAACAGCTTTAAAGAAATAACCACTTTGTTAGGTTCGGTTACCAAGTTAAATAATAATGAAATTATTATTAGAGATAATAATAGTATTCTGGCTTTAGCGGGAATCATCGGCGGGAAAACTGACAGTATTGATATTAAAACAAAATCTATTATTGCTGAAATCGCTGTTTATGATCGTTCGATTATCAGAAAGAATTCAAGAAGCTTAAGTATTACAACCGAAGCCAGTAGAAGACTGGAAAAAGACCTTGATCCGAATGGAGCTGATTATGCAATGAAAATGCTGGTTTCTTTGATTTTAAAATATACCGGAGGACAGGTTACTAGTTCGCTATTCAACTATTATCCTAAAAAATACGTTTCTCCGAAGATTCAATTTGATAAAGAATTGCCAAGCAAATTATCCGGAATTGAAATAAGCTCGAAAGATACTTTAAGAATATTAAAAGGACTGAATTTTCAAATTATTTCTAAAAACAATAAACTAACAGTTATTCCTCCAACTTCAAGAATGGACGTCTCTTTGTCTGAAGATTTGGCCGAAGAAGTGATAAGGATATACGGATATAATCATATTTCAACCAATGAAACTCCTTGCTTAGAAATAGTTAAAAACATCACTCCTAAGAATATTATTCTATCAGAAAAGATTAGAGATGTTTTGACGGCTTTAGGATTTGATGAAACATTATCCTGGCCGTTAACCCAAGAGGGAATTAATGATAAATTCAATTATTCCAATTTGAAAGAAATAACCACTCAGAATTCGGTTAATGATTTGTTCCCCAACTTAAGACAATCTATCGCCCCAGGATTATTAAATCAAATGAATGAATATTTCAAAAAAGGAGTTGAATATATTGATATTTTTGAAATAGGGAAGGTATTTGGAGAAAAGAACAAAAACTACTTAGAACATGATTCCTTAGGAATATTGTCTGCAACCAAAAACAATACCTTACCTCAATTCAAAGACAAAGGTGAATCATTATTAAGATTGCTCGGATTTGAAGATGTTAAATACTTTGAATCTAAATCAAAACCAAAGAAATCTAATCCTCAATCTTGCTGGGATGTCTTTGTTAATAATCAAAATATCGGCATTCTTTATAAACTAACTCCGTCGGAAACAAAGCTAAATATCTATTTTGCCGAAATTGATATTGAAAAAATTACTAAGCTGCTGGTCAGTGTAAATAATAATCCGGTAGTGGAATTAACTCAAAAATTAATTCCCTTAGATGTAAATATCGAATTAGATGAAGGAAAATCAATCTTTGAATATTTAGATAATTTAGAGAAGAAGATAAACAAAAAGAATATTTGGAGTATTAATATTGCTGATATCTATCAAATAAAAGAGAAGAAGAGATATACCTTAAGAGTAACCTATAAAGAATTATCTGATAAAGAAGCAAAAGAAATTCATCTTAAAACGTTTGGGCTAAATAATATTTAATAGTAAAATTAACACCTCTATTTTGGATTATTTTAATAATTTACACTTAGATTTGACAGATAATTACTAATAGTTTATTATAATTTAAACTCAGAAAAATCTGAGAAGCAAATTAAAAACCAAAGGAGGTTTAAAATGTCTCGTCGTTCATGTTGTTGTCCAAAACCTGCTTACTCTAGTGGTGTAGCTGCGGGAAGTGTACTCGGTCCAATATTTGTGATTATTGTTGTTTTAGTCATTGTTTATGCAATAATAGTGACTATAATAAATTTCATGGTTGGCATATATCGCTATCTCATCAAGTCAGCAACAGATCTAATGCATCAAGACCCAATTTTAGCGATACTTATATTTTTAATGTTATTTCTTGGATTTATTTACCTTTATAATTGTAGACAAAAATAGTAAAAAGCTTAAAGAGGCTATCGTGTAGCAAATACAGGTAAGCCTCATTTTTTATAAAAAACTTAAAAATATCTTAAGGCTTCCATAAAATAATATAATAAAATATTGCCCAAAATTAAATATGTGCTAAAATAAGGATATGAACGAACAAGAAAATTCGGAAGAATTCTTTTGGAAGACATACGAAACGCTTCCTGACAATATTAAAGAAGCTCTTTTCTCTGAAGAGAATTTTAATATTGTCTCGGAAATATGTGAAAAGAACGGCATAACCGACGACGAAACCAAATCACAGTTGGTAAAATACGTCGGTAAAACTCTAATGGGATTATTGCCGATAAAAGAATTCTCAATTATTCTTGAGCTAGAATTAAATCTTGATTCAGAAGCAGCCAGGAATATCAGCTGGGATATCGACAGCAGAATCTTTAGCCACCTAAGAATATCTTTAAATAAACTATACTCTCCAGACATTGCAGAGAAGAAGGAATTAGTGGATAATACTAAGAAGGAAGAAGAGATAAAGCCAGAAAAAGAAGGGGAGGTGAAGCCAGAAGAAAAAAAGATAACCGAACCTACTAATCCTAAAGATATATACAAAGAACCTTTAATCTAATATGCAATACAGAGTTCCTCAATTTATAGAACACGAGGCCAAAATATTGGGGCCGCTGAACATAAGGCAAAGCCTTCTCGTCGGAGGAGTAATTGCGGCTTGTTTCTTTATGTATTTTTCTATCGGTCAGACCAATTTCTTTCTTTTCCTTTTGATTGCCGGAGGTTTAGTCGGATTAGCCCTAGCTATCTCGTTTACCAAAATAGAAGGACAAGGATTGCCGACGGTAATGAGGAACTGGGCTAATTTCAATATTAATCCTAAAATCTTCCTTTGGAAAAGAAAACAATCTCCAGTGTTTCTATCAACTGAAAGAATAAAAAGAGAGATAACGGTAAAACAGGAAGACCGATCTAATTTAAAAGTAAAACAAGAAGGAAAAATCGGAGAAATGATTAAAAAAATAGATTTTGAAAAAACTACATGACCAAGGTTCCATCTCAACAATTTATGCCCGTTGAGCAAATCAGGGAAGGGGTGCTGATAATGAAGGACAAATCCTTGAAAGGATTACTTTTGGTTTCTTCTCTAAACTTCGCCTTGAAATCGGAAGATGAACAAATGGCGATTATTTATCAATTCCAAAACTTTTTAAACTCGCTTGATTTCAGCTGTCAGATTATCGTTAATTCAAGAAAGGTAAACATTACCGGATACATTGATAAGATCAAAGACCTGGAAAACAAACAAAGAAATGAAATGTTAAAGATACAGACTGCCGAATACCGGGCTTTCATTGAAGAAATAGTTGCTAACGGCAGTATTATGAGTAAAAGCTTTTATATCGTCGTTCCTTATTACCCGATGACCGAATTGCCGAATATCACGACCGGAGGAAAAGAAAGCAAGACCAGCTTAACTGAAAAGAAGTTCCAGAACGGCAAATATCAATTATGGCAGAGAATGGAATATGTGTCGCTCGGAATCAGAAGATGCGGATTAAAGTCTGCCACCTTGGGTTCCGAAGAATTGATCGAATTATTATGGGGATTGCATCACCCCAAGCAGGCAGAATTGGGATATTACCCTGATTTGCCTCCGGAAGTTATAATATAAAAATATGGGCTTATTCGGAAACAAACCAAAACAGGAGAAATTCCTGGAAAAAGAAATGACAACGGCCATGGACATTATTGCCCCGGCTTCTATTGAGGTAAACCAAAACTATGTCCAGATGGAAGAAAAGTTAGCTAAAACATACTTTGTTTTTTCCTATCCCAGATATTTAACTACCGGCTGGCTTTCTCCGATTATTAATATGGATATTCCTTTGGATATTTCTTTCTTCTTTCATCCGATTGAAACGGGAACTATTTTAAAACAATTAAGAAAAAGTGTGACCGAAGTTCAAGCGGAAATCATTGAAAGGGAAGATAAGGGATTAATCAGAGACCCGGCATTAGAAACCGCTTACCAGGACTTGGAAGACCTAAGAACCAGACTGCAGACTGCTCAGGAGAAAATGTTCAAGTTCGGATTGTATATCACTATTTACGCTGACAACACTAAAGAACTAGAAACAGTTGAAACAACTTTAAGATCAATTCTTGAAGCCAGACTAATCTATATTAAACCGGCTTTGTATCAACAAAAGGAAGGTTTGCTTTCTTGTTTCCCTTACGGTTCTGATTTATTACAAATACACAACACCTTAAACACAACTCCTTTATCCAGTATTTTCCCGTTTGTCTCGTTTGATTTAAGTTCCAACGAAGGAATACTGTACGGTATCAACAAGCACAACAACTCCTTGGTCTTGTTTGATAGGTTTAGCATGGAAAACGCCAATATGGTTATCTTCGCCAAATCTGGTTCCGGTAAATCATATGCAGTTAAGCTTGAAATCTTAAGGTCTTTGATGATGGGCGCCGAATGTATCATTGTTGACCCTGAAAACGAATACAAGACACTGGCTGAAGCAGTAGACGGTTCCTTCTTTAAAATATCATTGAGTTCTGATAGTCACATTAATCCTTTTGATTTGCCCGAACCGAGAGAAGACGAAACTTCGGAAGATGTTTTGAGATCAAACATTATTAACTTGGTCGGATTGATGAGAATTATGCTTGGCGGGTTAAGCCCCGAGGAAGATGCCATTATGGATAGAGGTTTGGCCGAAACATATGCCGCTAAAGATATCACTCCTAATTCCGATCCTAAAACTTGGGCAGATAAAGTTCCGATTATGTCTGATTTGGAATCGGTTTTAGAAACCATGGACGGAGCCGAATCGTTAGTCGAAAGATTAAGAAAATTCACTAAAGGAACTTACGCTTCTTTCTTTAACCAAAAATCTAACATCTCGATGAATAAGTCTTTAGTTGTCTTCGGTATCAGAGATATGGAAGATGAATTAAGACCGATGGCGATGTTTATCATTATGCGTTACATTTGGAACACAACCAGAGCGGTAATGAAAAAAAGATTGCTGGTTATTGATGAAGCCTGGTGGATGATGAAAACCGAAGACGGTGCTTCCTTCTTATTTGGAATTTGTAAAAGAGCGAGAAAGTATTGGCTAGGAGTAACAACCATTACTCAAGATGTTTCCGACTTTATGCGTTCGGAATACGGAAAACCAATTATCACCAACTCTTCAATTCAATTATTATTAAAACAAAGTCCGGCTACAATTGATTTGATTCAACAAACCTTTACTTTAACCGAACAAGAAAAATTCTTATTACTAGAAACTCCGGTCGGGGAGGGCATCTTCTTTGCCGGACAAAAACACGTCGCCATCAGAATTGTTGCCTCGTATACCGAAGATCAAATCATTACCACCAGCCCGGAAGAGGTGATAAAGATAAAACAAGCTAAAGAATTAATGTAACACAAAACCAGACTTGATTGTCTGGTTTTTATTTATATTACCGGCTTAATAACAATTCTTCTTTCTTCTCCTTCGCCGATACTTTCAGTGATTACGTCTTTTCTATCAGCTAATTCCATGTGGACTACTCTTCTATCAAAGGAAGAAGTGTAGGGGAGCTCTTTTTCTCTTTTAGTTCTGGAAACTTCATCGGCGACACTCTGGGCTACATTTCTTAGATAACTCTCTTTGTTCTTTTTATACCCGTCGATATCGAGACTTAAATAAAACTCTTTGTCAGTCTTCTTTTTAATAACTTTTCTTAAAAGCAATTGAATGTCAGCCAAAACCAATCCTTGTTTTCCTATTAAATTTTGTGCTTCCGATGTTTTAACTTCTATTTCTAAAACATCTTCATTGTCTCGGCTAATGCAACTGCCTTCTACTTCTACAATAAATCCGGCGTTTAAGAAAAACTCTTTAATGATATCTTTAATGTTTTCTATCTCTTCTTGATTAATCATGTTCTTTTTTATTGAAAATGGCTTTCTGTTGGATAATGGTAAAGATAGTGGTTATAAACCAGTAAAGACCCAAGGCAGCGGGAAGATTGTATAAAACAAATAAGGTAATAACGGGAATAAAAATAACCATCTGCTTCTGCATCATATTGGTTATTTGCGAAGCTTTGTCGTCTTCTGCTCCCTTTACTGCTGGAGGGGTTGATGTCTTTGCCTGGAAGAATTGGGCAATGGCGGTAAGAACGGCTAAATAAAGATTCGGTTTGGATAAATCAATTCCTAAAAAGTATGGATTAATTGTTTGCGGGAAACTAATAAAAGAATACATCTGTGACGGGTCAATGCTTATCCCTCCTTTAAAAACGTAGAATAATGCCCAGATAATAGGAATTTGGATAAAGAGAAGCATGATGCCTGAAAAAGGGTTGAACTTCTTTTCTTTATACAAGGCCATCATTTCTTGAGCTTGTTTTTCCGGACTATCTTTGTGTTTAGCTTGAATCTCTTTAAGTCTGGGCTGAATCTCGGCCATTGCCTTTTGAGACTTTAATGCCTTTTCGTTTAAAGGATTGGTTAGGGCTTTAATTAAAAGGGTTAGTCCGATGACGGCAACACCAAAATTATTGGTATAAATATATATCAATATTAAGAAATTCAACATCGGTTGATAGAGAACAGCATTAAAGATTAATGAAAATATATTCACAATAGTTTATTTTATCAATTCTTCTTTACTTAAAAGATTTTCCAAGTCTTCTTTTATTTCTTTATAGGTCATCTTGCTAATCGAGGGGAGGGAAATAATCACAATACTTAATCCTTCTTTTAGCCCGTCTTTTTTAAGCCTGACTATATCTCTCATTCTTCTCTTCGCCTTGTTTCTGATAACGGCTAACTTGGAAATTTTCTTACTGACCACGAAACCGACTTTTGTTTTGTCTGTTCCGTTGATAAGATACCTTAGAAAAACACTTTTGCCTTTTATGGTTCTTCCACCTTTAAAAACCGCTTCGAATTCTTTTTCTTTTTTAAGCCTGTTTTCTTTAGGCAACATAGTTAATTAGACAGATAGTTTAGCTCTGCCTTTACTTCTTCTGTTAGCTAAAACTTTCCTTCCACTTTTAGTGCTTGATCTTTCTAAGAATCCGTGAGCTCTTTTTCTTTTCTTTTTTGCTGGCTGATAAGTTAAACTCATATTATTATTTTATCTTGATTTATGTTTTAAATCATATCAAAAAAAGGGGGTTCGGTCAATCAAAAAATACCGACAAAAGGACCTAATTTTATTAACCTTTTGTCCCCAGTCTTTCCACATCTCGTAATCGACCCCTTGATTTTACAAGGCTTTTTGCCTATTTGACATTATTCAAGGTATAATATGCTTAATATTAATAAACAGAATTTCATGACTAACGAAGAAATTTGGCAATCAGTATTGTCGCAGGTCCAATTGAATATTTCGCCGGCCAATTTTGCAACATGGTTTGCCAATACTAAAATTTCTTCTATTGAAAATAATGAAGTCACTGTTTCCGTCCCTAATTCTTTCTCTAAAGAATGGTTAGAACAAAAATACCACAAAGATATTTTAAAAATATTAAAATCGCTAGATGATAATATTAAAGAAATAAAATACGTTGTTACTCCGGTTAACATAAAAATGGGTGGCTCGCAAAGAAGGGGAGCTAAAAAAGAAGAGGCGATCGAGCAACAAGGATTTTCTGAGCTAGAAGTAAGCAAGGAAACCAACCTTAATCCCAAATATACGTTTGATAATTTTATTATCGGACCGTTTAACGAAATTGCTTACGCCGCAGCGATGGCCGTTGTCGAAGAGCCGGGCAAAAACTATAATCCCTTGTTCGTCTACGGAGATGTCGGACTGGGAAAGACTCATTTAATCCAGGCTATCGGAAATAAGATAAAAGAAAACGACCCTAATAAGAAGGTTAAGTATATTCCGGCCGAAAAATTGATTTCTACTATCGTTAACGCGATCAGAAATCAGAGCGTAGAAGAATTAAAGAAGAATTTGCGCGATATCGATGTATTAATAGTTGATGATATCCAATTTATCGCCGGAAAGGATAAGACCCAGGAAGAGTTTTTCCACACCTTTAATTCTTTATATCAAAAGAACAAGCAAATTATTCTTTCTTCTGATAGGCATCCCAATAATATTCCGGCGGTAACCGAAAGACTGAAATCAAGATTCAACGGAGGAATGATTGCTGACATTAATACTCCCGACTATGAAACAAGAATGGCTATTCTAAAACAGAAAACCGAAGAAAAGAATGTAATTATTGCGGCCGATGTTTTAGATTATATCGCCAACAATATTCAAAAGAATGTCAGAGAGCTTGAAAGCGCTATTAATAGAATAATTATCTACAAGAAGGCAAACAATAAAAACATTGAATTGGAAGATGCTAAGAAGTTGCTTAAAAACATTATTGTTTCTCCGAGCAAAATAACAAACTACAAAAAGATAGTTGAATCAATTACTGAATTTTATGACATTCCTTCGGGCAATATGTTCTTTTCTTCAAGAAAGAAAGAATTTGCCAGACCAAGACAAATCGCCATGTATCTATTAAAGAAAGAACTAAAGATGTCTTATTCGGAAATAGGCAGAAAGTTCGGAGGAAAAGATCACACGACTGTTATTCACGCTTGTCAGCTGATTGAAAAAGAATACGAAGAGAACGAAAAAATACATCAAGAAATAGAATTAATTTTACAAAGAATCTATAGTAAATAGTGTGGAAAACCTGAGGGGGAGAAAGGGAGAAGATATTAACAAAAAAGTGTTTAGAAAAGTTATACAATTTACACCACTAAAACAGACATACAAATCACCCAACTTATCCACAATATTATTTCAGTAAAATCATTTAAAATAAAAGAATAATTCGCTTTAATAAAATTTATCCACAAAATTAACATTACTAATAGTAATAATAAAAAATAAAACTTATATTTATAAGATAAAAACAAAACATATGAATTTCACAATTTTAGTCAAAGAATTTAAAAAGGGGATAGGCATGGCGGAGAAGATAACCGGGAAAAATTTAACCCTACCTATTTTGGATAACGTGCTAATCGAAGCACTTCCTAATTTCTTAAAAATATCTGCCACCGATCTTGAAGTTGGCATTCAGTGGTGGGGACTTTGTAAGACAGAGAAAGAGGGAAAGATTGCTGTCCCAGCCAGGTTCTTGAATCAATTAATCGGATCATTACCGGACGATAAAGTTAATATTAAAGAAAAGACAAATTCTTTAGTGGTAGAAACAAAGAATCTAAAAACTCAAATCAAAGGATTCTCGGCCGATGATTTCCCGATTATTCCTTCTTTCTTAAAGGAAATATATATTGAAATAGACGGAAAAAAATTAAAAGACGGATTAATGAGTGTTGTTGATATTGCCAGTCCCTCACAAATTAGACCGGAAATATCAGGAATATATTTTACCTTTACTAAGGATTCAGTTAAATTAGTTGCGACCGACAGTTTCAGATTAGGAGAAAAAACAATTCATTTAAAGTCTGGATTTAAGAATTTATTTAATAAAGAGGTAAGTTTCATTCTTCCTCAAAAGACAATCAGAGAATTGATAAATGTTTTACCAGACGAAGAAAAGAATGTCAGAATTTATCTTTCTGAATCACAAGTATTATTTGAAACATTCTTGCCTAATTCAGATCATCCGGAAATTAATTTGATTTCCAGACAAATCGACGGAGAATACCCTTCTTATCAAGAAATTATTCCCAAGGAGAGTAAAACAAAATTAACACTAAACAAAGAAGATTTAGTGAAGCAAATTAAGACTGCGGGATTGTTTGGAGGAAGAACTAATGAAGTGGTTGTAAGAGCGGAAGCGGGAGAAAAAGAAATAGAGATAAAAAGTCAGGATTCAGAAATAGGAGAAAGTGAATTATCAATGGCTTCAAAAGTAGAAGGAGATAGTGTAAAAGCCTCTTTCAATTGGAAGTTCATCTTAGACGGACTTTCTAATATGAAAAGCTCGGAAGTATTATTCGAGCTTCAAGGAGGGGATGGTCCGGCAGTGATTAGACCAATCGGAGATGCCAGTTACTTATATGTGATTATGCCGATAAAGATGTAATTATGTCTTTATAGTAATAAAGAAACCGACTTTTGTCGGTTTCTTTATTTGTGATATAATCAAAACATGAAAATAATTAAAGAAATAAAAGGAACGGATATTGGATTAAATGAAGAAGAAAGATTTGATAATCCGTATCTTTTAAGAAAAGCAGCCAGAGCAATAGTTTTTAATGATAAAAATGAGATCGCTTTTCAATTCGCTTCTAAACATAAATATTATAAACTTCCTGGTGGAGGAGTTGAAAAAGGCGAAACAATTAAAGAGGCTCTTAAGAGAGAAGTCTTAGAAGAGTCAGGGTGTGGAATAGATATTATTGATGATGTCGGCATTATTATTGAATACAGAAATAGATTTGACACATTACAAATATCGTATTGTTTTTTAGCTAAAGTTGTCGGAGAAATAGGCAGTCCTAAATATGAAGAATTGGAAATTAATGAGGGGTTGATGCCAATATGGACTCCAATAGAAAAAGCAATAAGTTTAATTGAAGAAGTTGATACTGATAATTATCAAGGGAGATTTATAAAAGAGAGAGATTCTTTATTTCTTAAAGAAGCTTTTAATTTAATTAATAAAAATAAAATTAATTAAAAATAATCCAAGCTCGTTCATTTATAAAAAAACCGACTACCAGTCGGCTTTTTGTTTTAATTCTACAGTTTTTTCAATTATCTTTCTCCAGGCCGGACCGGAAGCTGATTCTCCAACTCCTCCAACCATCGGAGTGTTGTCATTATTTCCTGACCAGACTCCAACACAAGTTTGTTCGGTGCAGCCGATGACCCATCCGTCGGCATTCTTTTGGGTGGTACCAGTTTTAACAAAAACTTTGTAATTATCAAATCTTAAATTAGAGTACGGTCCGAAAATAGGAGCTCTGGCATTATTATCCGACAAGATACTGGTAATCATTTCACAAACATTGGATTCAAGAACTTTCCTGGGTGTTTTCTTGTTTTCGTAAATAACATTTCCATCAGCATCTTCAATCTTAATAATCGGAGAAGGTGCGATTCTATAGCCGTTATTAGCGAATATACCGTAGGCTGAGACCATATCTAGCAAATGGACTTCTCCGCCTCCCAAAACCAAGGATAGACCGTAATAACTAGGGTCCTGGTTGAGGGTAGTGATACCCATTTTCTTAGCTAAAGCGATACTGTCATTTAGTCCGGCCAAGTCCCTTAAAACCTTAACCGCCGGGATGTTTAATGATTGAGCTAAAGCATTTCTTAAGGTTACCGGGCCTCTAAATAGTCCATCATAGTTTTGAGGGATATAGTCTTTTCCTCCCCATGATCCGAAGTTAGTTAACTCATCAACAACGACTGTTTGGTCAGTCGCTCCTTTTCTGAAAGCTTCGGCATAAACAAAAGGTTTAAAAGAAGAACCAGGCTGTCTTCCTAATCCGTCAGTGGCGACATTAAAACTGGGTACGAATTTACAATTAGTCGACGGGTCGCATCCTTTCGGTAGTGATTCTCCCCAAGGGTCGGCTGATCCAACCATGGCTAATATTTCTCCGGTATGAGGGTCGATTGAAATCAAAGCTGAATTGTATGCTCCGAATCTGGTTATATTCTTTTCTACGTTTTCAGCGATTGCCGCTTCGGAAGCTTGCTGCAATTCCCAATCAAGAGTGGTATATATTTTCAAGCCTCTGGTTTCAAGGAAGTCGGGACCGTAATCACTTTCAATCTGTTGTCTTACATATTCAACAAAATGAATCGCCATAGTTTTCGGAAGCTTGTTGAAAGTTAATTCAACTTTCATTGCTTCATCTCTCTGTTCATTAGTAATATAGTTTTCTTCGGCCATTCTTTTAAGAACGTAATCTTTTCTGCCCATCAGTCCTTCCAAGTGGCTTCCATAGGGAGAATAGTAACTGGGACGCTGAATAATGGCAGCTAATAATGCTGCTTCGGCCAAAGTTAAATCTTGGGCTGGTTTTTGGAAATAGGTTAGGGAAGCTTCTTCAATTCCATAAATGTTTATTCCGAAAGGAACTTGGTTCAAATACCATTCCAAGATTTGGTCTTTAGAATATTTTCTGTCTAACTCTATAGAAAGAATAATTTCTTTTATTTTTCTGCTGACAGTTTTGTCGGTAACTAAAAATGTACTTCTTATCAGCTGCTGAGTAATAGTTGAAGCTCCGTGAGAATTAGTTCGATTGGTAATATCTATTTTAAGGGCCACAAGGATAGCCGGAATATCTATTCCGAAGTGGGTATAGAAATTAGAGTCTTCGGTGGCAATTACCGCTTTTTGCATAATTTCTGGTATTTCAGAAAGAGGAACGTAAGTCCTTTTTTCTTCGCCGTAAACACTGGATAATAATATTTTTCCGGTACGGTCATATATTTTGGTCGACTGGTTAATTTGAGCTTCGGTAAATACTTCGGGACGGGGAAGATCTTTTAAAAACATAAAAAAGACCGCAACGCAGCCGATAAAAGCAATTAAAAGCAGGGAAATAAATAACCTTTTCTTGTTCTTTAATTTGAATTTTTTCATGTTTTAATACTATCATTTCTTTTTATTTTTGAACATATTTATGCTATAATCGAAACGTATGAAAATAATAACTGATGAAAACAAAATAGACGAGATATTAAGCCGGGGAGCCGAAGATATCATCGATAAAGAGAATTTAAAGAAGAAATTAATGTCCGGCAAGCAGCTGAATATCAAGTTTGGCATTGATCCGACCGGTCCCAAGATTCATTTGGGCAGGGCAACGATTTTAATTAAGCTTAGAGATTTTCAAGATTTAGGGCACAAGATAACTTTAATTATTGGAGATTTTACTGCCCTAATCGGAGATGCTTCGGACAAGGATTCAATCAGAAAACCTTTAACCGAAAAAGAAATTAAAGAGAATTTAAAAGATTATCTTTCTCAGATAGGCAAGATTTTAGATTTAAAGAAAGTTGAAGTTAAGCACAACAAAGATTGGTTTGGAAAAATGAAAGCCGAAGAATTAATCAGGCTGTCGATGAATTTCACTGCCCAGCAGATGATTCAAAGAAGAAACTTTAAAGAAAGGTGGGATAGTGAAAAGCCAATCGGAGTCCATGAATTATTATACCCCTTATTGCAAGGATACGACTCAGTAGTGATTAAATCTGATTTAGAAATCGGTGGATTTGATCAATTATTTAATTTAAAAGCTGGCAGAGAATTGCAAAGAGCTTTTAATCAAGAGCCACAAGATGTGATGACTTTAAGAATGATTTACGGATTAGATGGAAGGAAGATGTCTACCTCTTGGGGCAATGTCATTAATATTTTAGACGAGCCTAAAGATATGTTCGGCAAATTAATGACCTTAAAGGATGAATTAATTGTTGGTTACTTTGAATCTTGTACTCGTGTTCCCATGCTGCAAATTAATGAATTTAAAAACAGTTTGGAAAGCAAGGAAATGAATCCAAAAGATATTAAGAAGATTTTAGCTAAAGAAATTATTACTTTCTTCTATGATAGGAAAAAAGCTGAAGCAGCGGAAAAAGAATTCGAACAAGTTTTTGAAGACAAAAAACTTCCTTCAGAAATAGAGGAAGTTAAAATAACTGAAGATAAAATTAATGTTCAAGATTTGCTGGTTAAATTAAATCTAGCTTCTTCTAAGGGAGAAGCCAAGAGATTGATAGAGCAGGGAGGAGTGAGGGCGATCAAAGGAGAAAACATTGAAGAGATTACAGATTGGAAAATAGATCTGCAAATAGAAAAAGGAATAATTGTCCAAGTAGGAAAAAGAAACTTTAGGAAGATTGTTTAATTAAACTTACATTTATCGGCGCAACAAATCGCTAAAGCCAAAGCATCGGCAGCATCGTCCGGCTTAGGCAATTCTTCTAGGCATAATAAATTCTGGACCATTTTCTGGACTTGGTTTTTAGTTGCCTTGCCGTACCCGGTAACCGAGGTTTTCGCTTGTTGAGGAGTAATATCAATAAAAGGAACATTCTTTTTAGAAAGAGTATAGAGAATAACTCCTCTTGCCTGGCTCACCGGCATTGCCGTTTTTAAGTTTTTAAAAAAGAAAAGGCTTTCAACGGCTGCCATTTCCGGCTTATACTTTTTAATAATTTCGTTTAAATCAAAATTAAGCTGAATCAGTCTTTCTCCAACGGTTTGCTTGGGAGAAGTTTGAATAATTCCATAATCAAGACAAACAATCTGTTTCTTGTTTTTCTTTTTGTATTCGATTACACCGAAGCCGGTAGTGGCCGTGCCCGGGTCGATACCTAGAATTATCATATATTAGTATATACGTTTTGTACGTCGTCGTGTTCGTCTAAAGCTTCAAAGAATTTTTGGAATTTTTCTTTAGTGTCATCATCAACTTCAAGAGTTTCATTGGGAACCCATTCCAAAGCAGCTGATTCTATTTTTAATCCTTTTTCTTCTAAGGCTTTTTTTGTTTTTTCCAAATCTTCAGCCTTAACATATAAATAGAGAGTGGTTTCTTGCCATTCGATGTCTTCCGCTCCGGCCTCAATCGCCGTTAACTCCATATCTTCTTTGTCTTTGCTTGTAGCATCAATAGAAAGAACTCCTTTCTTTTCAAACATCCATTTGATTCCTCCTTCGTTAACTGTTTTACCTCCTTTTTGATTGATTAGTAATTTTATCTCTCCCAAAGATCTGTTTTTGTTATCGGTGATTCCTTCAATCATTACGGCTGAGCCTCCCGGTCCATAGGCTTCCAATAAAAATTCTTCATAGGTAAAACCTTCCAGCTCTCCAGAACCTTTTTTAACTGCCTTATCAATGCTGTCCGCCGGCATATTCATTGCTTTGGCTTTTTCAACCACCGACCTTAACTTAGCATTAAAGGTTGTGTCAGAGCCGCCGTCTTTGGCTGCCACGGAGATTTCTTTAGAAAGCTTAGAGAATATCTTGCTTCTTTTGGCGTCTTCAGCGCCTTTTTTGATTTTAATATTGTGGAAATGGGAATGACCGCTCATATGTTTGTTTCTTTACTATATATCTGCATCTTAGCCCAAAAGGTTAAAAAATTCAATTTTTATTTAAAAAGTGGCTAAGATATACTTTAGCCACTATGCTGGGATAAAAGGCTCCTATCACCAGTTGCAATAAGATGCCCACATCTGTTGAATTGACTGCCCAGAGAACAGACAAAGCGAATGCTGACGCGATAGACATTGTTAGCATCCAATTGGTGTCTCCGTCGCAACAGAAGAAGACAAGGAACATTGTGCAGAGAGCTCCTATCCATAAAAAGAGCAAATAATTATTCACTATGGTGAGGATTATGATTAACACCGTCACCAGTCCGAATAAAACTTCAAACAGTTTTCTCACATAATCTCCTCCTAGAGATTAAATTGAGAGTATGTTAAAAAATGAAGAATGTCAATTAAAGAAAAATCCCGTTTTAGCGGGATAAAATTAAAGTAATTTTTCTTGAGCTTTGGGAATGGGAATCTTTAAATGTTCGTAGGCTAGTCTAGTTGCTAGTCTTCCAGTAGAAGTCCTTTTTATCAATCCTGATTGGATTAAATAGGGTTCGTAAATATCCAAGATAGAATTCTTTTCTTCGGAAGTAGCAGCGGAAAGAGCCTGTAGTCCGGCCGGTCCGCCGTTGAATTTCTTAATAATCGCTTCAAGGATTTTTCTGTCTCCCGGTTCAAGACCCATTTCGTCGATTTCCAAAAAGTCTAAAGCCTTATCAGCGATGTCCCGGGTTATTTTTCCTTGTCCTTCTATCTCGGCAAAATCTCTTACTCTTTTTAGAAACTTATTGGCAATTCTCGGAGTGCATCTGGATCTCTTTGATATTTCCTTAATGGCATCTTCCTCGATTTCTACATTTAATATTTGAGAAGATCTTTTAATTATTTCTTCTATCTCCGGTAAATCGTAGAAATTCAATTGGAAGATTGCTCCGAATCTGCTTCTTAGAGGAGAAGAGATTAAATCAAGCCTGGTTGTTGCTCCGACCAGGGTGAAGCGGGGGAGATCAATATCAATATTCTTTGCCATTGGTCCCTTGCCTAAAATCAAATTAAGTTTAAAGTCTTCCATCGCGGAATAAAGATATTCTTCGACAAAATGATTCAAGCGATGGATTTCATCAATGAAAAGAAAATCTCCTTCGCCTAAACTGGTTAGAAGGGAAACAAGGTCACCGGCTTTTTCAATTACCGGTCCTGAGGTAACACGAATATTGGCACCAGATTCTTGTGCCACCAAATGAGCGAGCGTAGTTTTACCTAATCCGGCTGGTCCGTAGAATAAAATGTGGTCGGGAGACTCCTTTCTTTTTTTAGCAGCGTCAATCATAACCTTAACATTCTTCTTGACTCTCTCTTGACCGATATAATCGGTCCATTTTTTGGGTCTTAAGGTATTTTCAATGATTTCCTCGTCAGGATTAAGTTGTGGGGAGAAGCTCTTGACAGACATTTTGATAAGTGTTATGTTATTAGGGCACTAAAAATTGAACGATTATTGAACTGGGGGGAAAGGGAATTTCTTTAGTTAATGGATAACTTGGCTTCGGCTGGGTTTCTCCTCAAGAAATTTCTTTAGCTTAGCCCTAACGCTAACAAGGACCCCCAGTTCAGCAATCGTTTTTTTATTACCCAACAACTCTTCTGACTTCGTCCATTGTTGTTGTTCCCTTTAATACTTTTATCAGTCCATCTTGCTTCATTGTCGTCATTCCTTTTTTGATGGCCAACTTTTCCAAAGCTGAGGTAGAAGGGGAGGTTAAGATGAAATCTTGGATTTCATCATCAATCGTTAAAGCTTCAAAGATTCCAACTCTACCTTTGTAGCCGGTAAAGTTACAATACTCACAACCTTTTATTTTTGCTATCTTCATGTCCGGCTTTAGTTCCGGCATATCAGAACCTTGGGGAATATTCTCCAAGTCTTTTTTTAATTCTTCAAATAATTCCGGAGAGATGGTTTCGAATTCTCCGCATTTGGGACAAACCTTTCTTACTAGTCTTTGTGCAATAGCCACGTTAATGGCGGGGGCAATATTAACTGCTTTTTCTCCCAAGGCTTGCAACCTGGCAATAGTTCCGGCAGCGTCATTAGTGTGAAGAGTTGATAAAACAAGGTGTCCGGTTAAAGCCGCTTGCAAAGCGATCGAAGCGGTTTCTAAGTCTCTGATTTCTCCGACTAGAATTGCATCGGGGTCTTGTCTGACAATTGATTTCAATCCGGCGGCAAAGTCATAGCCCTTTTTTGGGTTGACTTGAGTTTGAGAAATTCCATCCAAGTGATACTCAATCGGGTCTTCAATGGTTATAACTTTAATCTCCGGGTTTCTGATCTTTTTCAAGAAGGCGTAAAGAGTAGTTGTTTTACCAGATCCGGTAGGACCGGTAACAATGATCATTCCGTTGGGTTTTTCTGATTGGGTGGTGAAGATTTGATAAATATCTTTTCTTAAACCCAAATCTTCCAAGCTGATTAGATTTTTAGGATTTAAGACTCTCATTACCACGGTTTCACCGTATTCGGTCGGTAAGGTTGAGACTCTGACTTCCACTTCTTCAGCTTTATCTTCTTTATTCACAACAATGGAAAATCTTCCGTCTTGCGGTTTGTCTTCAATGTTTAATTTTAACCCCGAAAGAAGCTTAATTCTGGAAACGATTCTTTGGTGTTTTTGCTGGTCGAAAGAAGAGACTTCCTGTAAGACTCCGTCAATTCTCACTCTTAGGATTGAACCAGATTCAATTGCTTCAATATGCATATCCGAGCTATCAAGGATAATGGCTCCGGACATTAAAATTTTAAGGAGAATAGAAACATCTTTTAAGGCAACCGATTCAATTTTGCTTTTTAGAGTTGGAACGGTTGAAATATCTTTTTCAAATTCAGCCTCCAATTCTTTTTCAATTTCTATTTTTTCCGTTATTGTTTCCATATTGTTTATTTTAAGCAAGAAAGTATTTTATCTTTTGCTAAATTTATTGATGATTCTTCGGTCAGAAACATGGCACCGTTGTTTTTAGAAACTCCCCTGAAGCTATTTACTATTTTTGTCACTTCTGATTTGTTGTCTGAATAGAATATTCCTTTGACTGAGAGGGGAGAAGTGCGGCTTTCCCACAAAAGAAGGAAAGATGGTATTTTGAAGAAATTCTTTAACCTTTCAATTGAGAAGGGAAAATCTTTTGAGGTGGCGTTATTATCAAGCAGGTTTTTTTCCGATAAGGTTGAAACGTAAATGTTTTCATCTTCGGAAAAAGTCAGATTACTTAAGACCAGTTCCAGAATCCTTACCTTTGGTTCGCTTTTGGAAATCAAATTTAAATTACCTCCTTTCTTAAACAACCATTTCACGGTCGGGATGTTTTTCTTATTGTAGACGTTTTTAGGGGAGATGGTCAACCCATAAAGGAGAAGACTGGCTGATTCACTGTTCATATATTCCTGTCCCAGAGCTTTGATCAGGCAAGAAATTGCCTGGGATAATGACTGGCCATCTTCAACTAAGTTTATTTCTCCGTAATTCTGATTGTTTAAATCGTTATCAATATTAATCACAGTGCAGCCGTATAGCAAATCAAGATTATCGGCACATAATTGTTCGACTTCCTGGAATTCCTGAATGCCGACAGTAATCAGAATGTCGTAAGGGGAATCGGACAATAACGATTCGGTTCCCGAGATTATCTTGCAAGAATAGCTTTCGTTATCAATGTCTCCGGCTTTGGGAGTGAGATAAAGGTCGATTCCTTTACTGTTTTTTTCGTAATACACTTCTGAAACGTCTTCTTTGAAGGAAATGTGGAATTTTTTCTGTTCTTTTTCTTTCAAAAGATTATATACTTTGTCCGGTACTTCATTTAAAGGAAAGAAGATTTTCTTGTCCATTTTTTTTAAAGCAAAAAAAAGAGCCAAAGTAGCTCCTATGGCATCGTCGCTTGCATTGATTTTGGTTAAAATTCCTATGTTTTTACCGCTTTCTATGCTGTTTTTTATCTTCAATATTTCCTCCATATTCTTGCCTTAACCTTACTGTATTTAGGGGTAAAAGTCAATTAAGATTTAATGGGGAGACAGCATTAAAATACATATGAATTTGCTATTATTTAATCATTATTCAAACTTAAAACTTTTAATCATTTCTTCGTCATAACACTGATAAGACGATGATATTAATGGATCGGTTCCGAAAGTGCATTCTTGTCCAAGAATAAGAGACATCATTTTTTGTTTTTCCGGTGAATACAATATTTTATATGCGAAATTTGTATAACAATTTTCGTCCATTATCTTTTCTCCGTTTTCAGTCAAATTTCTTCCGCTGATATTAATTTGATAATTGCCGTCTTTCTGTAAATCATTAAGGGTTGCGGAGCAGGTTGAGCCAAAATTTTGTTTTACAAAATCAATCAATTCATCATTATTTTTTGGATTATTTATTATTATTTTCCATCCCAAGAAAGGATGCGAACTAAGACCGGATGAGTACGTAGCCTCTTCGTCTTTTTTGAGAGATTCTAGCGAGTAAGTTATTTTATCGCATTCTCCGACGTATTTTTGTTCAGCTTGATTCCATTTGACACCATAATAATATTCTTGAGAAATATATATTGCTCCGTTTTGATTATCTTCGTAAACCTTTAAGGGAGTGTTCTCTGTTTGTCCATCGCTGGAACATCTATGAAGGGTTGTCACTTCCAATGGAATTTTTATTGAAAAATCTAATTGGGTATTAATGTATTCATTCCAATTAGAAGTATCAACAACTTTTTTAACTTCCGTAACAGTGCCTTCATTAACAGGCGTAGGCGTCGGTTCTTCTTTAATTAATAAAGAAAGCAAAGACGGTCCGACAAAAAGACAGATGATGATAATTGAAATTTTTGTCCAGTTTTTCATTTGATTTGTGTTTGTTTAATATTTTTATTTTATCTCTAAAAAATGAAAAGGTAAATAGTTGGTTTATAATATAAAAAGAGACTTTTTAGTCCCTTAAAAATAGAAAGAAATTATGGTACCAAAACTACATAGTAGTTGTTGGCATTATTAACTCCTGTTCCTGAGGTGACGCGTGTGTGTTTACCGAAAAGACCTCCCGTGGGCCAATTTTGATCCCACATTTCAATTCCAGTAATGACGCCATTGGTGTATACGTAGCTTTTGAATATCGCAGCGTGTCCATAATAACTATTATCTGGCCCAAGGAACGTAGCGATTGCCGTTCCTTGAGAAACACTGCCAGCTGTTACTTGGCTTCCTCTTGACCAGTTTCCTGTTGGAACATTATTTCCACTCAGCGCTTTTACTGCGCTGACGCATTCGTCCCAGTTGTTGCCGTAGTTGTCGGCAAATTGAATATTACTTCCTGAGGCACGCTTGTAAGTAGCTGAAAGACTTTGGCCGTAAGTCCAGAGGAGATACCCGTTGCCGTCATAGGCGTAGCCAGGGTAGCCATTAAGGGTGTATAAATTTCCTCCAGTAATTGTTAGCGGTACACATGCATCAGCGCTAACAGGAGTTGCTATGCCCAATACAATTAGGCATAGTATCATGGCAATTATGCCAATTTTATGTCTCATTCCAAACCTCCTTTGAAATTTATTCATCTTTTGATACCTTTTTCAAATGCAAAACTTTCCTACATCAAACACCTCCCCTAAAATGTAAAAGATCATTTTATTATTAAAAGATATCATAATTAGTATGGCATGTAAAATTTTAGCTTTTAGATTTAAGTTTTTAAGTGTTTTTAAAATTCTTGATTTTGCAAAAAGATAATGATTATGCAACAATAAGTATACTTATTTATGGAATATTTAACAGAAAATTATCTAGAAACTCAAGAGGTGGGGATGGCTCTGTCCGAGGAAATAAAGGGAGGGTCAAAAGCAGTGGTTTTTGGTTTGAAGGGAGACTTGGGAGCTGGAAAAACAACTTTTCTTCAAGGTTTTGCCAAGGGACTGGGAATCAAAGAAAAAATAACCAGTCCAACTTTTCTTATCATGAACAGGTTTGACCTTAAGGGTAGGTTTAAGAATTTTTATCACTTAGATTGTTATCGCATTGAAAAAGCCAAAGAGATGGAAAATCTTGGGTTTGAAGAAATTATTAAAAATCCTAAAAATATTGTTTGTATCGAGTGGCCGGAGAAAATAAAAAGCATTTTGCCTAAGGATATGATTTTAATTAAATTTAAAATTCTTGAGGGAGATAAAAGAGAAATAACAATCGACTATGGAAAATAAAGAAAACTTTGTCATCATTGATAGTAATTCAATAATTCACCGGGCTTTTCATGCTTTACCTCCTTTAAAAACTAAAGAAGGGGAAGTAGTGAATGCCGTTTACGGTTTCCTTCTTGTTTTATTTAAATTACTTAAAGAATTAAAGCCCAAATATTTTGTGGCTTGTTTTGATTTGCCCGAGCCGACTTTCAGAAAGAAAGCTTTTGAAGAATACAAGGCTCATCGAAAGAAAGCTCCCGATGAATTATATAATCAGATTCCAATGGTTAAGAAAGTTTTAAAAACTTTTAATGTCCCTATTTTTGAAATGGCCGGATATGAAGGAGATGATTTAATCGGAACATTAACCAATTCTTTAACCAAAGGAAAAGAAGAAGGAGTCGAAAACATTGTTGTTTCGGGAGATTTGGACAATCTTCAATTGATTAATAAAAACACTTTTGTTTATTTCTTAAACAAGGGAGTTAAGAACGGATTAATCTACGATACGAAAATGATCAGTGAGAAGTTTGAAGGATTAACTCCGGAACAGCTGATTGATTATAAAGGATTACGAGGTGATGTTTCCGATAATATTCCCGGGGTCAAGGGAATAGGAGAGAAAACAGCTTTGAAATTGATTAATGAATTCGGAAGCATTGAGAATCTATATAAAAAGATAGGAGAGGCTGATTTGCCAAAGGGTGTTAAAGAAAAACTTGTTGATGGTAAAGAAAAAGCTTTCTTAAGTAGAGAATTATCAGAAATAAGAAAAGACGTGCCGATTGAAGTTAATATGAAAGATTGCGAATGGGGAGGATACGACGAAAAAGAAATCGTTAGTATGCTTAAGGAGTTCGGATTTAACAGTTTAATTAAAAATATCTCTACCGAAGAAGAAAAAAGTGTTGGTCAAAATTTGAAGTTGTGGTAAAATAAAGCTTAATGGAGGAGAAAATATTAAACTACACAGAAACCAAAGAAGACGAACTCAGAAGGGTGAGAGCGGCGCTTTTAAATATTTTGGAAGATACCGAAGAAGCCAGAAAGGAAGCAGTCCGGGAAAAGAATAAAACTATGGCCATGATTGAGAATCTTCCCGATGGTATTCTTCTTTTAAATAATAAATATGAAGTGGAGATTATTAGTCCGTTAGTAGTAGAATTTTTAAGAAAGAACAAAGAAGATATTGTCGGTAGACAGTTTGCTGATTTATTAGACAGCGAAGAACTGAAGGAATTCAAAGAATTAATAATAGACTCTAGAAAAAAGAAGATTAATAAGGTTACCAAGAAGGAGATGTCGATTGGTAAAAGAATGGACATTGAAGTCTACACAGTTTTCTTAGAAGGAATACAGGAAGAAGAGGGAGGAGTTTTAATTATTCTTCATGATATAACCAGAGACAAATTAGTCGAGAGGATGAAAACAGAATTCGTTTCTATTGCGGCTCATCAATTAAGAACTCCTTTATCAGCGATTAAATGGACCTTACGTATGGTATTGGATGGTGACACAGGAACTGTTTCTCCTGAACAAAGAGAGTTGTTAGAAAAGACATATGTCAGCAATGAAAGGATGATCAATTTGATTAATGATCTTTTGAATGTTTCAAGAATTGAAGAAGGAAGATTTTTATACAAACAGGAACCGGCAAGCCTTGAAGAAATTGTTTCTACCGTTATTGATAGTTCTCAAGAATTATTAAAGATGAAGAAAATGGCTTTGAGTTTCGAGAGACCGAAAGAAATACTTCCCACTTTAAGCGTTGATCGAGAGAAAATAGAATTAGCTGTTCAGAATCTTTTAGAAAATGCGGTTAAGTATACTCCCGAAGGAGGGAAGATTACAGTTTCTTTAGAAAAAGACAGTCACGATGTTATTTTTAAAATTAAAGATACTGGAGTTGGTATTCCGGCAGCTCAGCACGAAAGAATTTTTACCAAATTTTTCAGAGGAGACAATGTTATCAGAATGGAAACCGAAGGTTCCGGCTTGGGATTGTATACAACCAGGAATATTATCGAAGCTCACAAGGGTAAAATATGGTTTGATTCTAAAGAAGGGGCGGGAACGACCTTTACTTTCACTATTCCGATTCCCGATGCCAAGTATTGACCAATAAATATAATAAGATTAAAATATAAGAAAACATATGTTTAAAAAAATATTATTAGTCGAAGATGATAAGTTCTTAAGGGAATTAATGAGTAAAAAGCTCATTACCTTGGGTTATGAGGTTGTTTCAGCCGCTGACGGAGAATCAGGCCTGGTAATGATTAAAGAAGCTAAACCGGATGTAGTTCTATTGGATTTGATCTTGCCGGGAATCAATGGTTTTGAAGTTTTAGAGAAAGCCAAGCAGGATCCGGCAATTGCCAATATCCCGGTGGTCATTCTTTCTAACTTGGGACAGACAGAAGATATTGAAAAAGGATTAGCTTTAGGAGCAAAAGACTTTTTAGTCAAAGCTCACTTTACCCCTCAAGAGATAGTTAATAAATTAAAGAGTATTTTAGGATAATGCCCGAACTTCCAGAAGTAGAAACAATAGTCAGAGATTTACGCAAAGAGGTCCTTCACAGGACCTTTATTGATATTTGGACCGATGCAAAAGGAATGATTAAAAATGATACTTTCGAAACTTTTAAGAAAAAGATAATTAAGAAAGAAATAATCGGGGTAAGAAGAAGGGCTAAGAATATTTTAATAGACTTATCAGATGATTATATTCTTTTGGTTCATCAGAAAATTGCCGGGCATTTGCTTTTAGGAAAATGGAAGCTAGAGAAGGGATTTTGGGTGGCAGAAAATGAAGGGCCATTATTAACCGATCCGATTAATAAATACTTGCACGTGGTTTTTATCTTAGACGACAAGAGACAATTAGCTTTATCTGATGCCAGAAAGTTTGCCAAGGTAGAGTTGTGGAAGAAAAAAGAATTGGAAGCATCAAAAGAATTTCTTAAACTAGGACCGGAACCATTAGAGAAAGATTTTACCTTATCCGTATTTAAAAAATTGTTTGAGAAAAAGAAAGGCAAAATCAAGCAGGTTTTAATGGATCAGAACTTTATTTCCGGTATCGGAAATATCTACGCTTCAGAAATTCTCTTTAAAGCTAAGATTCATCCGGAAGAAGAAATCAAGAATTTAAAGGATGAAGATTTGAAAAACATCTATACGGCGATGAGAGAAATATTGGAAAAGGCCATTGAATTAAGGGGAGATAGTTTTTCTGATTTCCGAACCTTATACGGAGAAAAAGGAGGAGCGCAAAGCATGAATAAGGTTTACCAAAAAGAAAACAAACCTTGTCCGAGATGCGGGGGAATGATAAAAAGAATAACACAGGGGGGAAGAGGAACTTTCTTTTGTCCCAAGTGTCAAATAAAAAGATGATTATACTATTATACGGAGAAGATACATACCGACAGAAAGAAAAGCTAGGGGAGATAATGGAAGAACATAAACAGAAACACAAGAGTGGTCTTAATTTAAGGTATCTTGAAGGGAAAAACATTTCTTTTGATGATTTAAGAAACGAGATGTTAGGGATTTCCATGTTTAAAGAAAAGAAACTGATAGTCGTTTTAGATCCTCTTTCTAATTCAAAACTAAAAGAAGACCTATTAGAAAAGGGAGATGCTTTTGTCGCTTCGGATAATGTTCTGCTTTTAGTTGAACAGGCAAAAGTATTAAAAGCAGATAAGTTATTAAAGTTTTTAGAAAAGAAAGGTAAAATTCAGGAGTTTGAATTATTAACCGGAGTAAAATTAAAGAATTGGGTTAAGAAAGAAATTGAAGAAAAGGGAGGTGATATTAATGAAGCCGCTTTGGAGAAATTAATAGAATACGTCGGTTCTGATTTATGGAGAATGGAAAATGAAGTTTTAAAGCTGGTTAATTATTCTAAAAGCATTACTGAAAAGAGTATAGATTTATTGGTTCATCCAAGTCATGAAACAAATATCTTTGATACGGTTGATGCTATTGCTGCTAAGAATAAAAGGAAAGCGATGGACTTGATTAAGAGTCATATTGAAAAGGGGGAGTCAGCGATATATATCTTGGCCATGATTGCTTCCCAAATCAGGAATATTATTTCAGTTAAAGGCGGCGGTCCCGGGCAATTAGGAATGCATCCCTTTGTTTTTAGAAAGACTACTTATCAGGCTAATAATTTTAACTTAGAAGATTTAAAGAAGATATACGCAAGGATAACTCAATTAGATTCGGAGATAAAAGTTGGAAAAATAGACCAGAGTATTGCATTAGATGTTTTAATATCAGAAATATGAACAAAATTATTTGCTTTGATGTTAACGGAACATTGGTAGAAGAAAATTCATGGGAGATTTTTACCAACGGAGACAAGGTGGTTGAAAAAGAAATTGAAGAAATTTTTAATGGATATTACTCTGGGAAAACATTAATCGATGATGCCTGGAAAGCACTGGTTACCGTATTAAAAAGAACCGGTCGGGCGAATAGAGATTTTGTATCTAATTGTTGGGACAAAGCCAGCACCTTCAAGGACGGAACCGAAGACATTATTAACTATTTAAAAGATAAGGGATATAAAATATATCTCATTTCCTGTTCTATTGATATTTATTTGGAATGCATGGTAGAAAAACTTTTACTCGACGGTTTCTATGCCGGCAGTCATTTAATCTTTGATGAGCTGGGAGAATTAGAAAAGATTACCAGTGACTGTGTTAAGGGAAGAGGATTCAAAAAAGAAAAATTAAAAGAATTAGCATATCAAGAGAAAGTTGGAATTGAAGATATTATTTTTGTCGGAGACGGAGATAATGATATTGGAGTTTTTGAAATGACCAAGCACGGCATTGCCATGGGAGGAAACCAGAAATTACTTAATTGCTCCTGGAAGCAAATTAATAATTTAAAAGAAATTAAAGAAATACTATGAAGCCAACAGATGAGTTAAAATTTTGTTTAGAGCTTTGGGGGAAACAGGGTTATTGCAACTTTGGAGGCAAGACAGAGTGCGAAAAATGCGGAACACCGTATTTGTTGTATAAAATGGCAACAGGAAAAGTTCTCCATGATGCCGAAATGGAAAGATTGAAATTGTCGGATTGGAAAAAGCTTGCTGAAGATATTTTGTAAGAGAAAACCGGGTTTCCCCGGTTCTTTTATTTTTTAGCAGATTTGCTTATCTTCTTCATCATTCTTGATTTTTTTCTTGAAGCGGTGTTTTTCTTTATCACACCTCTTTTAGCTGCTTTATCAAGAGCTTTGTAGATTCTCGGAAGTAGCTTTTCAGCCTCTTCTACTTTATTTGCAGTCAACAAAGTATTGGCTTCTTTGATAAGCTTTCTCATTTCTAAAATTCTCTTTGAATTGACGATTCTGCGTCTTTCGATCTGAGCAGGGCGTCTTTTAGTTGTTTTTGTAATTGGCATATACGATATATATACACTAATTGTTTAAATATTGCAAGTTTGATATAATGACTGCAATGATAAGTCACATTTTCGGAAAAGTCATATACAAAGACGATAAAAAGGTCATTCTTGATAAATCAGGGGTGGGTTTTGAGGTCTTTTTAGCTCCAACTGACTTAAGGGAGCTTAGTATTGGCGCTGAAAGGAGCGTTTTTACCTATCTTTTTTTGGGAGAAAAGGTGATTGAATTGTACGGGTTTTTAACCCCAGAAAAGCTTGAATTATTCAAGATTTTAAAGGGTGTTTCCGGAGTCGGGCCCAAGACAGCCATGGGTTTGGCTGTGGCCGGTTCGCTTGAGAAACTTAAGGAATCATTGGAAAAAGGAGAGTTGCCGGAAGATGTTAAAGGAGTGGGCGTTAAAAGACTGCAAAAGATACTTTTGGAGATTACTGGAAAGATAAAGGAAGTGAAGGTTGCTCCCAAAAAGAAGATTGAGAAAGATGAAGTATTTGATACTTTGGTTTCTCTGGGTTTTAATAAACAAGACGTGGGGGAGGCAATCGGTCAGATTTCTGAAGAAATTAAAGAGCCGAAAGAAAGAATAAAAGAAGCTTTAAAGTTATTGGGAAAATGAGTATTAAGGAAATTGTTAAAAAATTACTTCCGAAGAGTTTGATAAATCTCTACCACTTAGGGTTGGCTTTTTTGTCAGCTCTGGTTTACGGTTTTCCTTCACGAAAAATAAAAGTGATAGGAATCACCGGAACTAACGGAAAGTCTACCACTTTAAATATTGCTTCGAAAATTTTAGAAGCCAACGGTTTTAAGGTTGCCGCTTTAACTTCCATCATGTTTAAGATCGGGGAGAAAGAAGAGGAGAATAAATTAAAGATGACGATGCCAGGAAGATTTGTGATTAATAAATTTTTAAGAGATGCGGTCAAAGCCAAATGCGAATATGCTTTTGTCGAAACAACCTCGGAAGGAATAGCGCAAAATCGTCACAAGTTTATCGATTTTAAAACAGCGGTCATTACAAATTTAAATCCTGAACATATTGAGTCTCACGGCGGATTTGATAATTACAAGAAAGCCAAAGGGAAGTTCTTTAACGACGTTAAAGGAACTCATATTATTAATATTGATGATAAGCACGCTCCTTATTTTTCAGAGTTTGGTGCTCAAAAGATTATAACTTACGGGATTCAAAATGAATCAGCCGATATTAGAGGAGAGAATATCGTTGCTACTTCCAATGGTTCAACGTTTAGTGTTAAGGGAATCAATTTTAATTTAAAAATATTGTGCGATTTCAATATTTACAATGCTTTGGCGGCAATTGCAATCGCTGTTTCAGAAGGAATCAGTGTTGAAAATTGTAAGAAGGGAATTGAATCGGTGAGTCAGATTGCCGGCCGAATGGAAAAAGTGATTGATACTCCTTTTGAAGTTTTTGTTGATTACGCTTTTGTTCCCGAAGCTTTGGAAAAAGTTTATCAATTTGTGAAACCGAAGAATGGTAAATTGATTTGTGTTTTGGGTTCTTGCGGTGGGGGAAGAGATAAATGGAAACGTCCGGTCTTGGGCAGTTTAGCCGACAGATACGGTGATATTATCATTATTACTAATGAAGACCCGTATGACGAGAAACCAGAAGACATTATTGATCAGGTGAGTGTCGGAGTAAAAAACAAAGAAAAGTTGATTAAGATTTTTAATAGAAGAGAGGCGATTAATAAAGCGATATCATTAGCCAAACCTGGAGATGTTATCGTTATTACCGGCAAAGGATGCGAGCCTTGGATTTGCTGGGAAGGAGGGAGAAAAGAAGCTTGGGATGATAGAAGAATAGTTAGAGAGGAATTTGGCAAGATAAAATAGAATTTATATTTCTTGACACAAAGTCCTTTTCAGGTAATATAGACTTGTCCTATGAATATACATATAGCTTTAACAGGTGAGCCGGTTTTCACGTTTTTGGGAATAAGCTTTACCAATACTTTTATCATCAGCATATTGCTATCAGTTTTTATTATTGCCTTTTTTCTTTTTGCATTTAAGAAAAGAGAGATTGTTCCCGGTAAAATGCAGAACTTTTTTGAATTTATCTTGGAGACAGTCTTTTCTATTTTTGACGGTATGACAGGAGACAGCAAAAAAACGGAAGAGATTTTTCCTTTGGCCGGAACATTGTTCATTTTTATCTTATTAAATAATTTATTAGAAGTAGTCCCCGGATTGGGGATTTTTACTTTTTTAAGGTCACCCAGCTCGGACATTCACTTCACTTTGGCTTTGGCTATTTTCTCAATGGTCTTCATTCATTTTACCGCCATTAAGAAATTGGGGGGAATCAAATATCTTAAAAAGTATATTAAATTTGAAAGTCCGATAATGTTTTTTGTCGGAGCATTGGAGGCAATGGGGGAGATTACTAGAACAATGTCATTGGGAATCAGGTTATTCGGTAATTTGTTTGCCGGAGAAATATTGTTAATGATTATATCTTTCATGGTTCCTTATTTAGTTCCGCTTCCGTTTTTGGGCTTGGAGATTTTCGTCGGATTCATTCAAGCATTAGTATTTTCATCATTGATAACAGTATTCTATGTCACAACCACAGCCGCCGAAGAACACTAATATCGGATACGTGCTTTCAGTGGGAAGTCAATTAGGATTCTTAATTGCTTTTCCTTTGATAGCTTGTGTGATATTGGGAGTAATGATAGATAAGAAAATGAATACATTCCCTTGGTTCCTTTTATTGATGGTATTCGTGGGAATAGGATTAACGGTTATCGATGTGTATAAAGTAGTAATTCCGTTTTTGGAAAAAAGGTCGGGTAATAATAAAAAATAAAATATAAAAATATGGAAACATTAAACACAATCGCAGCAGCATTGGCCATCGGTTTAGGAGCAATCGGACCCGGCCTAGGTATCGGTATGATTGGATCAAAAGGTTCTGAAGCTATCGGAAGAAATCCCGAAGCATCTTCAAAAGTTCAAACAGGTATGATTTTAGCTATCGCTTTTGCCGAAGCTATCGCCATTTATGCCTTAGTCGTATCTTTAATTATATTATTCGTCTAATTAAAAAATAATGAGCAGCGTAGAAATAGATTGGAAAATATTAGTCGGCCAGATAGTCAATTTCGCCATTCTATTTTTTGTTCTTAAAACATTAATTTACAAGCCTTTTCTTGCTCTTCTTAAAACAAGAAGAGAAAAGATAGAAGAGGGAATTAATAAGTCTATTGAAGCGGAAAAAGAGTTGAGCAAAATTGGAGAAATGAAAGTAGACTTAGGAAGAATTAATGAAGAAGAAAAGAAGAAAATATTAATTAAGGCGGATGAAGAGGCGAAGAAAAGACTAGAAGAAGCGAACAAAAAAGCAGAAGAAGAAAAGTCTGCTATTTTAGCTAAGGCTCAAAAAGAAGCCGAAGCGATAAAGGAAGCTGAAAGAGAAGAAACAAAAAAGAAGACAATTGAAAATGCATTTTCTTTAACTGAAAAGCTTTTGAAAGAAAGCATTGATGACAAGAAAGGCAAAAAGATTGCCGAAGATTTTTTAAGCAAACTTAAGATATGAAGACAGAAAAAGAGATTTCATCTTGGGCCCGCGCCCTATATCTTTCTTTAGAAGAGCATCCCGAAGATACTAAGAAGATTTTTGCTAATCTTAAAAAATCATTAGAGAAGAAATCTGTTTTTATCCCTTCAATCATTAAAAAGCTTCAAAGAATATATTTGAAAGAGAAAAGAGCCGAATTGTTTTTGGCTCAGGATTTCAGCGAAAAAGAAAAGAGCGAAATTAAGAACAAGATTAAAGATATCGTTAAAGGAATTGAAAAAGTCGACGATGTTTTAGATGAAAGCCTTTTAGCCGGTTTTCGTTTGAAAACAAAAGACGTGTTAGTTAAGGCTTCGATGAAGGATATTTTATTGAAGCTAAAAAACAAAATATATGGATATAATTGAACAATTTAAAAAACAATTAGAAGGATTGGAAGTTTCCCCAGAACTGGAAGAAGTGGGTGAAGTTGTTGAAATCAAGGATGGAGTTGTAAAGATTTCCGGACTTAAGGGGGTGGAAAACTTCGAAATGATTGAATTCGACGAAGCTAATGTTATGGGATTGGTTTTGAACTTGGAAGAGTACGAAGTCGGTGCTGTAATTTTAGGTTCTGACAAGAATATCAAAGAAGGAACAACAGTAAAAAGGACCAAAAAGGTTTTCTCCGTGCCGGTGGGAGAGGGACTTTTGGGTCGTGTTATTGATCCTTTAGGAAGGCCATTGGACGGCAAAGGTGAAATCAAGGCTAAGGAATTTCTACCTTTGGAAAGAAAAGGACCTTCAGTTATTGAAAGACAGCCGGTGACAAAACCTTTGCACACTGGAATTAAAATGGTTGATGCTTTGATTCCGATTGGTAGAGGACAAAGAGAATTGATTATTGGAGACAGGGGATTGGGAAAGACAGCCGTTGCCCTGGATGCCATTATTAATCAAAAATACGAGAAGAACAGACCGTATTGTATTTATGTTGCTTGCGGACAGAAGAAAGCCAAGGTGAGAAGATTGATTGCCACTTTGGAAAAAGAAGGAGCAATGGAATACACAACCGTAGTTTGCGCTTTCCCCGATGACCCAGCCAGTTTTATTTATCTAGCTCCCTTTACCGGAGCAACGGTTGGAGAATATTTTAGAGACAAAGGACAGGATGCTTTGGTTGTCTACGATGATTTAACTAGACAAGCTTGGGCTTGGAGAGAAATCTCTTTAATTTTAAGACGTCCGCCAGGTAGAGAAGCTTACCCTGGTGATGTTTTCTATCTTCACTCAAGACTTCTTGAAAGAGCAGCCATGATGAGTGCTGAAAAAGGAGGCGGTTCTCTAACTGCTTTGCCGATTATTGAAACTCAAGCCGGAGATATTTCCGGTTATATTCCGACCAACGTAATTTCTATTACTGACGGTCAGATATTCTTAGATTCAACTTTATTTAGAAAAGAACAGAAGCCGGCTATCAATATCGGAACTTCTGTTTCTAGAGTAGGTTCATCAGCTCAAATGAAAGCAACTAAAAAAGTTGCCGGAAGATTGAAGCTTGATTTGGCTCAATTCCAAGAATTGGAAAGATTCTCTGAGTTCACTGAAGAATTGGATCCTCAAACTAAAAAGACAATCGAAAAAGGTAAAAGAATGAGAGTGCTTTTGCGTCAGGTTGATTTGAAGCCTCTTCCGATTGAAAAAGAAGTTATCGTTATTTTCACCGGAGTTAATAGCGATATTGAAGAAGTTCCAATGGCTAAAATAAGTGAATTTGAAGAAGAAGTTTTGAAAACTGTTGAATTAGAAACTCCTCAAATATTGAAGGAGATTAAAGAGACAGGTGATATGTCCGACAAGAGCAAAGAAAGTCTTTTAGATTTAATTAAGAAAGTTAAAAAGAACTATGGAGCTTAAAGAAGTAAAAGCTAAAATAGGTTCGGTCAAGAACATTTCCGAAATCACCAGCGCGATGGAAACTTTCTCGGCTTTGAAAATGAAAAAAACTCAGAAGAGATTTTCTGAATCAAAACCTTTTGCCGAAGAAATGACCAGAGTATTAAAGAATATGAAAAATGCTTTAAAAGAGCATAAGTCAGTTTTCTTTGAGGAAAGACCGGTGAAGAATATTTTAGTTTGCGTGGTTGCTTCCGACCGTGGTTTTTGCGGATCTTTTAATGCTGGTATTTTAAAGTTTGCCGATCGAGAGATTGCAAAGATAAGAGAAGAGGGAGAAGTGGAAGTCATGCCGATCGGAAAAAAAGCAGTTAAGCATTATTCAAAAACAGAAAGAATTAGATACAGCTTTTCTGGAGTTGGAGATTATTGGAGCTTTAAACAAACTAAAGAAATATCAGACTTTTTAATTAAAGCATTTTTAGAAAATAAATATCAGAAAGTATATATTTTCTATACCCACTTCTATTCTTCTTTTGTTCAAAAACCTTCAGTTGCGCAACTTTTTCCGATGGAAGATCAAACTGTTGAAAACTTTTTAAAGAAAGAAGACAAAGAAGAAGTTAAACCCAGCGGAGTAGATTATTTATTAGAGCCGTCCCCGGCAGTAATATTGGATGAGGTGATTCCAGTCTTTGTCGAATATCTTATCTACCAATTCATTCTTTCCGCCAATACTTCTGAACATTCAGCCCGTATGATGGCAATGCGAAATGCGTCAGATAATGCCAGAGACTTATTAGAAGGATTGAGACTGGTATATAATAAGGCAAGACAGCAACAAATAACTTCCGAGGTTTGTGAGATATCATCGACCAAAGAGGCAATGGAATAAAATAAAAAACATATGGCAAAAATAACACAAGTTATCGGGCCGGTGATAGACGTCGAATTCGAAGAAGGAAAAGTTCCTGCTTTGTACACCGCGCTCACAATTAAAGCAAAAAACCTTGTTTTAGAAGTAGAACAGGAGTTAGGTGAGGGCAAGGTAAGATGCCTTGCTATGGGCCCAACAGAGGGCTTAAAAAGGGGTGATATAGTCGAAGATACAGGTAAGCCGATTGAAGTTCCAGTTGGTAAAGATGCCTTGGGAAGACTATTGAATGTTTTAGGTGAACCGATTGATAATGGCCCGGAAATCAAGGCCACTAGAAGAGAGTCTATTCATAAAAAAGGACCGGAATTAAAAGATCAGAAATCAGAGGTTGAAATTTTGGAAACAGGAATTAAAGCGATTGATTTATTATGCCCATTACCTAAAGGAGGAAAGGTGGGATTGTTTGGTGGAGCTGGAGTAGGTAAGACAGTTTTAATTCAAGAGTTGATTACCAATATTGCTAAATTCCATAACGGTTATTCAATCTTTGCCGGTATCGGAGAAAGATCCAGAGAAGGAAACGATATTTTTAGAGAAATGAAAGAAGCAGATACTCTTAAAAATACTTGTTTAGTTTTTGGACAGATGAACGAAACTCCCGGAGTGAGGTTGAGGGTTCCTTTTACCGCGATGACTATTGCTGAACATTTTAGAGATGTAGAAAAGAAAGATGTTCTATTGTTTATGGACAACATCTTCCGTTTCGTTTTAGCCGGTTCTGAAGTATCCGCTTTGTTGGGAAGAATTCCTTCTCAAACCGGATATCAGCCGACTCTGTCTTCTGAAGTCGGAGCATTACAGGAAAGAATTACTTCCACTGAAGACGGTTCAATTACTTCAGTGCAAGCTATTTATGTTCCAGCCGATGATTTGACCGATCCAGCTATCGTTGCCACTTTCTCTCACCTTGATTCATCTTTGGTTCTATCTCGTGCGATTGCATCTCTTGGTATTTTCCCAGCCGTTGATCCGTTGGAATCAACATCATCATTATTGAATCCGAGAATCGTTGGAGAAAGACACTACAAAGTAGCTACTGAAGTTAGAAAGATTCTTCAGAGATACAAAGAACTTCAAGATATTATTGCTATTTTAGGAATTGAAGAGTTGGCCGATGAAGACAAGATCGTGGTTTCGAGAGCCAGAAAGATTCAGAAATACTTGTCTCAACCGTTTTCTGTGGCTGAAGTCTTTTCAGGTATTCCCGGAGTATATGTAAAGATTGAAGAAACAATCGAAGGATTCGAGAAAATTGTTTCCGGAGAATTAGATCACAAGTCAGAAGGGGACTTCTTCATGAAAGGAAATATTAATCAAGTTATTGCATGAAAGTAGAAATATTAACACCGGAAAAGAAAATATTTGAAGGAGAAGTGGAAATATTAACCGTTAAAACTCGTGCCGGTAATATTTCGGTTTTATCAAATCACGCTCCTTTGGTTGCCGCTGTTGATTCAGGAAATATTATTTTGCAGACCAAGGAAGGGAAGAGGGTTTTTGAAAACGAAAAAGGGGTTTTAAAAACCAGAAATAATCGAACCAGTCTGCTTTTAAGAAAGTGCAAAGAAAAATAAAGAACGGGGCTTAGCCCCGTTTTTAATTACTTGTATTCAGTTAGCCATTTTTTGTATTGTCGAGCCATGGCTTCGAATCCTTTTTTGCTGTTTGCAATTTCTTTTTTTCCATGGACCATATGTATTTCGGCGTTTAGATTTACCACTGAATCAGATCTTTTTATCGCTTCCATTTTTTTAATCTTTGCTTTTGCTTTTTTAATTATTTCTTCCGGAGAACGAGTAATCTCTTTTAAAAATGAATCAACGGAGAGTTCTTTTTTTGTTGCTATTTTAACAAATTCTTTAAATGTTTTTTTAGCTCCCAAATTCCAAACCTTAGCCATTTCTTTGCCCACTTCTTTATTATCAACAAGATATCCGTATTTCTTTCGGAAATAATGTCGCCACTGATAGACCGCTAATTCTGCCAAGCCATAACCGTGATAGGAGGCAGAAGACTCCCATGAGTAGATATGAGGAATATTTAAAGCAGAAAGAGAATCAACTGACATATCGAAGTATTTTTTGTAATTCTTTTTAGCGATTGATAAAACCTTGTCTAAGTTAAGATTTTTTGTTTCGTATATTTCTTTTTCAAACTGAGAAACAAAGATAATGGAATTCATTCTTTGTGGAGAGAGAACGGATAATTTTCTTATCTTTCTTTCGAATAAGTTGAATGGATAGGCATTACCATCTTTATCTTTTGCGTAGCGTGTTTTCCATTCAATGCTTGAGAAGATAGATTCTAAAAACATACTCTGTGTTTCTGCCCACGGTGTCGGCATGGGGAAGTATTCGTGATTTAAAATAACATCTTTTTGTTCAGAATTTAGCATGTGAGCGGCATGTCCTCCTTCATGGAAAAGAGTATCGTATCCCTGGATGCCGGATCCGATTTGTCCTAAAACGACAGTGCAGGTAAAGTTTGATTTTCCGGGAATTCTTTTGTTTTTATCAAAGTGGACCAGGTCTGGCCAGTGGCAAAATCCGTTATTGTATTTTCCTTTTCTATCCAAAAGGTCGAGAGTTAGACTTCCTTTCTTGAAATCAATTCCTAAGGCGGAGAATGATAACCCCCATCTTAATAGGGCATCATCAAATTGGAAATAAGGGTCTTCTTCTTTGGTGAAGTTTCCGGATAATAGATAGTTGAAATTCCACGGTTTTCTGAGTCCCGGCATTTTTTGTTCAAGATTCCTGATATTAGAAAAAGCATATTTAGTTTTTTCGTAGATTGAATCAAAAAGAGAAAACAGTTCTTTTTTGGTCATTCCGTCATCGGTCTGCACTTTGAAATCGTAAAAGTCGTCAAAGCCTAAAATTTTAGCATACTCATTGCGCAGTTGAATTATTTGAACATATTCTTTGATCAGAATTGTTGCCATTTTTTCTTTAGCATTAAAACAGGCCTTACGTATTTTTTCGTCCGGATTTGTGCTAATCATCGTTCTCATTTTAAGAGATGAGGCGGAAACAAATTTTTTAGTGTAAGGATCTTTGTATCCTTCTTTTTGACTGGACCTTATCTTTAATATCTTAGATTCAAGTTGATTGATTTTGTTTTTTAACTTTAAGGTCCTAGAATCTAATTGATAGTTCTTGAAAAAGTTAAGCCAGATATTAAGGCGTTCTTTAGTTTCAATATCGGCGTCTTTTAATAAAGAATTTATTTTATTATAGTAATCGCTATTACTCAGAAACGCATCTTTGGCTTTGTGGGCTTCGTTCAATTCTTTATCCACTGAATGATCGCCCATATAGGAAATCCAATACAATTCTTCGTATTTCTTATGGATTATTAAATAGTCTTTATTTAATTGGTCGATGAATTTTAAAGCTTGATTCATAATTATAGTTTTTTAATCATATAGCCGTCTTTGAGTTTGTATCCTAATTTTTCTTTGTAGTAATTCCTGACTCCGACTCCGGAGATAACAGCTATTTTATTTAGTTTGTATTCTTTTTCGGCTATTCTTTCCGCTTCTTTTATCATTAATTGTCCCAATCCTTTGTGTTGGATAAGTGAATTTTGTTTTGATATTGAAGCAGCCAGACCGAAAACATGGACTTCTCTAATAATAGCAGAATCTTTTAAAACAGGAATAATATTTTTATTATCAGAATTTATTCTTAATCTTAAAAGAGAATAGATGTTTTCTCTGTTTTTATCTTCAAAGCTCAAGAAGATCTCTTTTCCGTGGGAGGCATTGTAATCTTCTCTCATTAGGAATATTTTTGCTTTGCTTTTCGAATCTTTAATTTCTCTACATCTGATACACTGGCACTGCCAGTTTTCTTTCTTCATTTCAGTTTCGATAACTTGTCTCAAGTTTGATATTTTTGCACCGCCCTCAACAATTAAAGGAGAGGGAATGTCCCTGATGATTCTTTCTATTCTCACATACTTGGGAATCAGCTTTTTAATCGATTTAATTGTTTCAATCAATTCTCTTTCTTTATATGGTTTATATTGTTTCTTTAGGTAAAGCTTGTATAACGGAGCTTCTTTTACTAAAGCGCAGGGATAGATTTTAAGATAGTCCGGTTTGAAGTCTTGGTTATTAAATAATTCTTCAAACATTTTAATATCTTTTTCAGGAGTTGATTTGGGTAAATTAAGCATCATCTGGTAAGCCACCTTGAATCCGGCGTTTTTTAACAGTTCGGTTGCTCTTATCGTTTCTTTAACTCCGTGGCCTCTTTTATTGAATGTTAAAACATCGTCGTAGATAGACTGAACTCCTAATTCAATCTTGGTTGCACCCAATCTTTTCATTTCAATCACTTCTTTTAAATTAATGTAGTCGGGTCTGGTTTCAAAAGACATTCCGACAATTCGATATTTGGCTTTTTCATTTTTCTTTTGGGCCGATTCCAATTCTTTCCATAATTCTTCAATACTTTTTGTTTTTAGATTTTCTTTTTTATCTTTTTGCTGATTGCAGGCTTCGAAACATTTTTTAACAAACCATATCTTGTATTTTAAATCATAGAAAGACCAAGTTCCGCCAATCATTCTCAGTTCAATTTTGTCGGTCATATGTCCCGACATGTCTAAAACCTCAATTCTTTTTTGAGTTTGCAGATAAGGGTCAAAATTCAATCTTTTGGCTCTTTCAACCGCTGGTTCACCAGATAGATAGCTCTTGGGAATATCCGCTTCAGAAGGGCAGTAAAGGCAGTTTCCCGGGCATTGATAGGGCTTGGTTAAGACAGAAACATTAACCACCCCGGAGAGTGATCTGACCGGCCTAGTCTTCAATAATTCCTCTAATTGTTCGCTTTTTTTAATTCTTTTTTTTAGGACCAGATTATGGTAGGATTGAAGTAAAGAGATGTTCGAGGGACAAGAAACCTTGTATTCTTTGGAGATTTTTCTTTTTGCCAATGACAAATCTTTCTGGGTTTTGGCCTTTAATTTAAGTAAATCTTTAATTATTAATTCGTTTGATTCCATATGGATGGTAAATATGCCAAAAAAATATTAGATAAGACTGTCTTGGATTATAACAGCATTGCTGATAAATATTCAAGGGTGAGAGAAAAGAACTGGAGAGAGTTTGATTTTCTTTTTGATAAGTATCTTTTGCCGAATGACAAGGTCTTGGATTTGGGTTGTGGCAATGCCCGTTTTTATCAATCCTTTAAAAATAAAAATGTTGATTATTTAGGAATCGATGTTTCTTCTAAGTTGATCGAAATTGCTAAAAATAATCATCCCGAGGGAAAGTTTGAAGTTTCTTCTATTGAATCTATTTTAAGCGATTCTTTTGATAAGGTCTATAGTATCGCTGTCCTGCATCACATTCCTTCTCATCAATTTCGTTTGAATTTTTTAAAAGAAATTAAGAGAGTTTTAAAAGATAACGGTTATTTAGTTTTAACGGTTTGGAATTTAAAAGAGAAAATGAAGAGAAGAAGTTTTCTTGATTGGTTTAGATTAGACAAGGGTGATGTTTTTCTTCCGTGGTACGGGAGCAAGAACACATACTTCCATTGTTTTAATTTAGAAGAATTGATACAATTGGTATCAGAAGCTGGATTCGATGTAATTGATAAAGGAGAAATATTAGTCGGAGAAAAACCTTATTCCAATTTCTATATCGTGGGACGAAAAATTAAATAATTATATATTATGGCAAAGAGTAAACAAAGGACTGAAGTTAAATATAATATTGTTGTTTCTGGTGCGGCTGAGGTCGGGCATTGTTGTGAAAAGATAGAAGAGATATCAAAAGAAGTCGGCCGAGAGATTGCTCGCCAAGGACATACCTTAGTTAGTGGAGCAACAACCGGTGTTCCGTATTTTGCTGCTATCGGTTGCAATGAAGAGGGGGGATACAATATCGGATTTTCTCCGGCAGCAACAGAAAAGGAGCATATGAAATCATACAAGCTTCCTTTGGAGCCTTTCGATATGATGATTTATACCGGAGGAGATTATGCTGGTCGTGATATTATTATGACTAAATCAGCCGATGCAGTACTTATCGTTTGCGGAAGAATCGGAACCTTGCATGAGTTTACCACTGCGGTTGAAACTAAAAAGATTATTGGCGTTCTTGAAGGAACAGGAGGTACAGCAGATAAGATAAGGGGAATCGCTGAAAGTTACTGCAAGATTGCTAAAGAAATTATCTATGATCGAGATCCTAAATCTTTGATAAAAAAAGTAATTAAAGAAATAGAACTTCAAAAAGGTCATAATTTAAAAATACTTGATAAATAATATGGCAACAAAAAAGAAGACAACTAAAAAGAAGGTTGTTAAGAAGCCGATTAAAAAAGCTGTTAAGAAAGTTGTTAAGAAGGTTATCAGAAAAGAAAAAAAGATCGGTAAGATTACTCACTATTTCGATAAGATTAAAGTCGTGGCAATTAAGTTGTCCGATAATTTATCTGTCGGTGACACAGTCAGAATCGTGGGAGGGGAGAATACCGACTTCAAGCAAAAGATTGTTTCAATGGAATTCAAAGGAGAGAAATTAAAAAAAGCCAAGAAAGGAAAAGAGGTGGGAATAAAAATAAAAGATAGGGCTAGAGAGGGATACAAAGTTTTTAAAGTATGAAATTCATCGCTGATTTCCATATTCACTCAAAGTACTCGAGAGCGACAAGTGGACAAACAGACTTGGAAAACATTTCTAAGTGGGCGGAAATCAAAGGAGTCAAAGTGATTGCGACTGGTGATTTTACTCATCCGCAATGGATTAAAAACATTAAAGAAGAATTGAAGCCGGCTGAACCCGGCTTGTTTCAATACAAAAATTCTGAAACCAGATTTTTATTAACCACAGAGATAAGCTGCATCTATTCCAAGAAAGGGAAGACCAGGAAGATACATATTATCGTTTTATCTCCTTCGATAGAGGTTTGCGAAAAAATAAATGAAGAATTATCTAAGATAGGTAATTTGAAGTCTGACGGGAGGCCGATCCTGGGTCTTGATGCCAAAGAGTTAGTAAAGACTGTTTTAAGTGTTTCTTCTGATTGTATGGTTATCCCGGCGCATTGCATGACTCCGTGGTTCGGATTGTTCGGCTCTAAATCAGGATTCGATTCACTAGAAGAATGTTTCGAAGAACTATCTTCTTCTATTTATGCAGTTGAAACCGGATTATCGGCTGACCCGGCTATGCTTTGGAGATTACCGGATATAAGAAAGATTACAGTTATTTCTAATAGCGATGCTCACAGTCCGGAGAAGATTGGGAGAGAAGCTAATGTCTTTGATGTAGATTTAGATTATTATTCAATTACTGAAGCAATTAAAACCAGAAAAGGATTCTTAGAAACAATTGAATTTTATCCGCAAGAAGGGAAGTATTACGGAGACGGACACCGGGCTTGTAATATTTATATGGATTCTAAAGATTCATTAAAATACAGTGAAACTTGTCCTGTTTGCGGGAAACCTTTAACCGTTGGAGTAATGAACAGGATTGAAAAGCTGGCTGATCAACCGGAAGGGTTTGTTCCTAAAGATGCAATTCCTTTTAGAAGCATCGTTCCTTTGAAAGAAATAATCGGAGAAGCTTTGGGTATCGGTTCGGGAACAAAAGGAGTCGATGCTGAATATCAGAAATTAATTTTAGCTTTCAAATCAGAATTCAATATTTTATTAGACGTCCCTTTAGAATCATTAAAAGAAGTTATTTCCAGTAATATTGTCGAGGGAATTAAAAGAGCAAGAGAAGGAAAGGTAAATATATCGCCGGGATTTGACGGAGAGTATGGAAAAGTTAAGATATTTTCCGAGGTGGAGAAAAGAGAAGCAATCAGGCAGAAGACCTTGTTTTAAGGATTAATTGGTGATAATCTTTTAATATAATAATAATCAAATAAAGATATGGATTTTTTCATAATCATAGCCATAATCGTAGCGATTCTATTGACTTCAATTAGGCAAATCAATCAATACGAGAATGGAATTATTTTCACTTTAGGAAAGTTCTCCGGAACAATGAAACCGGGCTGGAACATCGTTCTTCCCGTCATTCAGTTTTATAAAAAGGTAGATATGAGAGTGAAAGCGGTAAATGTTCCTGATCAAGAGGCTATTACCAAAGATAATATTTCAGTTAAGGTTAATGCTGTTATTTACTACAAGATAAGTTCAGCCGAGAAGGCAATCTTGGAGGTTGAAGATTTCTATTATGCAGTTTCTCAATTAGCTCAAACAACAATGCGTAATGCTGTCGGTCAGGTTGAATTAGATGAGCTTTTATCTCAAAGAGCAACTGTTTCCAAGAATATTAAGGATATTATCGGCGAATCAGCTGATAATTGGGGAGTTAAGGTTGAGAACGTTGAATTGAAGGATATTACTTTACCTGAAGAAATGAAAAGAGTTATCGGAAAACAGGCCGAAGCAGAAAGAGAAAAAAGAGCCGTAATTATTAAGGCGGAAGGAGAAGTGGCTGCGGCTGACAATATGGCCAAGGCGGCTGATATCCTTGCCAGCTCTAACGGAGCTCTACACTTAAGAACATTGCAGTCGATTAATGATGTCAGTTCTGATCAATCGAATACAATTATCTTTGCAATACCTTTAGAGGTTTTGAGAGCATTCGAAAAAATAGGAGATAAGAAATAAAGAAAGACCGGGGATTGACCCCGGTTTTTTATTTCAAGTATTTGATTCTGTTATTATTGTGCTCTTCTAATGTTTTTGAAAATATTGTTTTTCCGTCCGGAGCAGAAAGATAATAATAGTAAGCTGTTTTGGTCGGATAAACCGCGGCGATAATACTGTCGATGCCAGGATTACTAATCGGTCCCAAGGGAAGTCCGTCGTTTCTGTATGTATTATAAGGAGAATCAATTTGAGTATCTTTGGTGTAGACTTTCAATCCTTCTTTGTTTTGAGCATAGAGGACAGTAGCATCAACCTGTAGCCTCATTCCACTGATCATTCTTTTCCAAAGAATGCCGGAAACAATTTTTTTGTCTTCCATGGTTTTAACTTCTTTTTCAATCATTGAAGCCATGGTAATTATCTCGAACAAAGTTTTGTTTTGATTTTTGATTTCTTTTTTCAAATCAGAAGTTATTTTGTCATCAAAGTTAATTAGCATTTTATTAACAATGCTATCCAGGTCATCTGATTTATCAATATAGTAGGTGTCGGGGAAGAGATAGCCTTCAAGACTAATATTGCTTGGCTTATCAGAAAGAAAACTATAGTCTTCTACATTTACCGATTCATTTTCTCCGGATGGATTGCCGACGATAGCGTAGAAGTCTTCTTCTTCGGCAATATTTTTATCTTTTAAATATTTGGCGATATCCCTTAAGTCCCAGCCTTCGATAATGGTTAGACTTTCTTTAGCTGTTTCACCGTGAGTGAAAATGCTTATTATCCTCGAGATGCTCATCTGTGAAGAAAGAAGGTATTCTCCGGCCTGCATTTTAGAATACTTACCGGTAATGGCGGCATAGGCAATGAATATAGTGGAGCTTTTGATTAGTTTCTCTTCTTTTAGGTTTAAGGATATTTCTTTAACGGTTTGACCCTTTTCAATGGTAAAAAGTTTGGCATCAATTTCCTTGTTTGAAGGTAAAAAAACTGAACTAATTAAAAAAATAATTAAAATTAATAGAAAAGAAGAAATGATATAGATGGTATTTTTATTTATTTGCATAAATACATCATATTTTACAATTGCGGTCTTGACAAGTGTAGAGGGGAGAGTATAATTTAATCGTAAATATGGAAATAAATACTACAAAACAGTTTTATACGATTGTAAATATCTGGGCTAAAAACAGAACATTCTTTTTGGCTATGATTTCAGGAAAACTTAAAAGGAGAGGATTTTAAACATAATTTAAATATATAATAAAACAAAATCCTCTCCACAACGGAGAGGATTTCTGCTTATAAAACAAAAATATGATAAAAACATTTTACTTAACAAAAGAAGGCTTAGAGAAGATAAAGAAGGAATACGAAGATTTAAGATCGCTTCAGCGGAACGAGATTTTAGAATCGGCTCCTTCAATGCTTGAGGGTGATGCTTTGAATCCTGATTACTCGTTTTACAAAGAGAATTTAGATGAGCTTGAGAAGAGGATTGAGGAATTAGACAATATCTTAAAAAACTATAAAATTATCAGAAAGCCGGGAAAGTCGGAACAGGATAAGGTTTCTTTGGGCGCAAAGGTTGTCTTGAAAAACGGTTCAACCACTCACGAAGAATATAAAATTGTTGGAACCCTTGAAGCAGATCCCTTTAAAGGATTAATAAGTAACGAATCTCCACTGGGCATGTCTTTTATTGGAAAAAAAGTTGGTGAGTCTGTTTCTTTCAACGGAAACCATAACTACAAGATATTAAAAATACAATACGAGGAATCTTAATATGAATAAAAGAGCAAAAATATTAATAGGTATTTTTGTGATACTCTCTCTGGTGTCTTTTCTATGGTTTGATTTTGTCTTTCTGAAATACAACGGAGAAAATTTTGAAAGAGAATTAATGCGGGCGGGAGAAAGCAGTGACGTGGTTATTGTTTTTAATTCCGGGGGATGGGGAACAGTTCCTTTTGACCAGGCTCTTGATTTCAATCCGATTATTAATAAGACAAAAGAGTTGATTGAAAGCAAAAATTACAAGGTTGCGATTGTCCAGTATTACAGAACTCAAGAAAGTCTTTTCGGTAAATTAGCATCTTTAAGGGAAGTATTTTTTAACTTTCCTGATAGTTCTAAAGTTTTTTCTAATCGGATAGAAGGATTCTTAGACAAAAATCCTAATGATAAGGTTATTATTGCCGGGCTATCTAACGGAGCGTCTTTTATCGATGCGGCAATGGAAGATTTGAAAGATAAGAATGATAATGTTTGGGCAATTGAATTAGGAGCTCCTTTTTGGAAGAATAATACTGAAAGCGACAATATAATTTCTTTAAATAATCAAGCCGACATCTTGGCTAACGGAAGATTGGGTAAGCTTATCCTTTCCGTGATTAAAGTTCCGTTTATTTGGGCATATAATAATATTTCTGGTAATCATATCTCTTTTACTCAGGCGATGCATGTTAACGGGCATGATTATTCCTGGCAGCAAGTTAAAGACGATGTCACTTCTTTTATTGATAAGGAATTCTAAAATCGGCTTGTAAAGCCGGTTTTTTTATACTAAAATAAGGTATGAGTTTTTCGGTTAAACAAAAAATATTGTTCGGTTTTTCATTGATTTTAGGTTTGGTTATTTTTATCCAACTAGGAAAAGTTATCGGTTGGCAAGAAATAGGAAGGGCTTTTGCTGTTTTTACCGGTTGGCAAGGCTTGGTAATTATCCTTCTTTCATTTTTGGTGGCAGTGATTGGTAATTGGAGATGGCAGGAGATATTAAAAGATTCGGGAATAAAAGTTTCTTTTTTTAATCTTTTTAAAATCTATCTTGGGGGTTATTCAATGATGTATTTGATGCCGATATTAATCTGGGGTGGAGAAGCTTTCCGAGTTTACGGGTTAACTAAAGAGAGTGATGTTTCTTGGAAGAAAACATTTGCCTCGGTGATTATTGAAAGAATACTTGAATGGACCGCCAATATTTTAGTTATTTTCTTGGGATTAGCATTTTTTTTGTATAATGTTTATCTTCCTCCCAAAGAATTAGTAATGGTGTTCGGAGTTTCTCTTACTTTCTTTGTTTCGATTATTTCTTATTTTTACATCAGAGCCTTGGGAAAGAAAAGTATTATCAGGGATATCGTGAGAAGGTTCTGGAAAAAAGAGGTGAGCGATGATAATGGATTTATCTCGGTTGAAAATGATGTTTTTAAATATTTTCAATGGGGTAAGAGTTTTAATAAAGGAGTTGCACTTTCAATCTTAAGGGCAATTGTAATGCAGGCCAGGGTCTGGATATTGATATTCTTCTTGGGTAATATGATAGGATTCTTTCCTTCTTTATCAATTTTAGGGTTTTCATATTTATCATCAATGATTCCGATTCCGACTTCGCTCGGTTCGCATGAAGCAATCCAGTATTATGCTTTTACATCTTTGGGATTATTAGGTTCAACGGCTACCGTTTTCACATTAATTTTAAGAGCCGCCGAGATTGTTGTTTCTTCAGTCGGTATGGCATTTCTTTTAAGAACCGGATTTAAATTAGCAGAGAGTAAGATTTTCAATTATGGCAAAGGTAAACAAGATAGTTAAATATTTAATATTGGCTGATATCGCTTTTTGGACCGGCTGGGGATTAGTGAGCCCGGTTTTCGCTATTTTCATCGTTGAGAAAATTCAGGGAGGAACGGCCTTGGTTGTCGGTATTGCTACCGCCATCTATTGGTTCTGCCGATCGTTATTGGTTCTTCCGGCCGGAAGATTACTGGATAAGTATGTCGGGGAGAAAGATGATTATCTTTTCTTGGTAGCCGGCAATTTTATTTCTACTCTGGTTTTATTTGGATATATTTTTGCTATTTATCCCTGGCATATTTATATGCTTCAGGCTTTTTACGGTATTGGTATTGCAATGGGTCTATCAGGCTGGCGTGCAATCTTTACCAGAAATATTGATAAAGGTAAGGAGGCGAGTGAGTGGGCACTGGACGACACATCATTAAGTTTGGGAACCGCGGCGGCGGGAATTACCACCGGATTCTTGGTTACAAAAATGGGCTATGCCGCTACTTTTGGTCTGGCCGGATCTTTAGGAATTTTAAGCGTGATAGTTCTTCTCTGTTTAAGAAAAGACATTGAAGGTGTTTTTAATAGAAAGTTTCATTCTAATTTAAAAGACATTTTTAGAAGCAAACAATGAAAAATCAAGAGGTGGCTCAAATTTTATTTGAAATCGGTGAATTTCTTGAATTGCAGGAAATTCCCTTTAAGCCTCAAGCCTATCAACAGGCAGCGATTGTGATTGATAATATGGAAGAGGATATTTCGAGTTTGTACAAGAAAGAGGGAATTGATGGTTTGAAGAAGATTCCCGGAGTTGGGAAAAGTATTGCCGCCAATATCGAAGAGTTTTTGAAAACCGGCAAGATTAAATATTTTAAAGAATTAAAAAAAGCTTCACCGATTGATTTGGAGCATTTGACCAAGGTAGAAGGATTGGGAGTGAAAAGAATCAAAAGATTATGGAAAGAATTGGGGGTGAGGAATTTGAAAGATTTGGAAAAAGCATTGGATGACCACAAGATTGCTCCCTTGTTCGGATTCGGAGAAAAAATGGAAGAAAATATTCTCCAATCAATTCAATTCTTAAAACAGGGAAGAGGAAGATTTCTTTTGCGAGAAATTATTCCCGAAGTAGAACGTATCTCGGAAAAGTTTCAAAAAATTAAAGGAGTTGTTGCTTTGTCAGTGGCCGGTTCAACTCGAAGAAGAAAAGAAACCATCGGTGATGTGGATTTTTTAGTATCAATACGGGATATAACCGATAAGTATTTGGTGGAGAAAATAATGAACACCTTTGTTTCCATGGATGATGTAGTTAAGGTGGTGGGCAAAGGAGAAACCAAGTCTTCAATTAAAACCAAGAAAGGATTGGATATGGATTTAAGATTGGTTAGCGACAGCTCGTTCGGGGCAGCCTTACTTTATTTCACCGGCTCAAAGGATCACAATATTGCTTTGCGTCGTATTGCGATAAAGCAGGGATACAAGTTAAATGAATACGGATTATTTAGAAATGAAAGAAAAATTAAAGGAGAAACCGAAGAAGAGGTATACGAGAAATTAGGAATGGATTGGATTCCTCCGGAAATAAGAGAAAATCAAGGAGAATTGGAAGCAGCAACCAAGAAGAATCTGCCGGCTTTAATTGAATCGAAAAACATTAAGGGAGATTTTCATTGTCATACTTCCTGGGACGGGGGAGAACATTCAATTAAAGAGATGGCGGAACGGGCTATTGAATTAGGATATGAATATTTGGGAATTGCTGATCACACTCAATCGTTAAAGATTGAAAACGGTCTTGATGAAAAAAGATTATTAGAACAGAGGAAAGAAATAGATTTATTAAATAAGTCTTTCATCAAGAAAGGAATTAATTTTAAAGTTTTGCAAGGTTCGGAAGTCGATATTTTAAAAGATGGTAGTTTGGATATTAATGATAAGACATTAAAAATATTGGATTACGTTTCCGTGAGTGTCCATTCTAATTTTAAAATGGGCAAGAGAGAAATGACTAAAAGAATAATTAAAGCGATTGAGCATCCTTTAGTTAAGATATTAAATCATCCGACGGGCATGATTTTGGGCAAGAGGGGAGAATATGAAGTTGATATTGATGCAGTATTGAAAGCGGCGCAAGAAAATGATGTTGCCCTGGAAATAAATTCGTATCGTTCAGACATTGGTTACCAGACAGCGAGAAGAGCAAAAGAGATGGGAATTAAATTAACTATCGGCAGCGATGCCCATAACCGAAAAGAATTGGGGGATATTCAATTCGGAGTCTATCAGGCCAGAAGAGGCTGGCTAGAAAAGAAAGATGTTTTAAATACTTTATCTTTAAAGGATTTAGGTTTAAGATGGAAGTAATAAAAAACAATGAAACAATCTAAAGGTAAATGTTTGGTTTTAATGTCGGGAGGCCTCGATTCGATGCTCTCGGCTAAAATCTTAAAAGAAGAAGGAATCGAAGTAACCCCTCTCTGTTTTGAGAGTTTCTTTTTTTCTTCAGCTTCGGCTCAAAAAGCTGCCAAGCAGATTGGATTAAAATTAAGAGTGGAAGATTTCAGTCGAGAACATTTGAAAGTGATTAAATCTCCCAAGCACGGAAGAGGCAAGGGAATTAATCCTTGTATCGATTGTCATTTATTGATGATTAAGACGGCCGGGAAGATTATGAAAAAGGAAGGCTATGATTTTGTCGCTACGGGAGAAGTATTGGGTCAGCGACCGATGTCTCAAAATATTAATTCACTTAATTTAATTGAAAAAGAGTCAGGATTAAAAGGATTAATTGTTCGTCCTTTATCAGTTAAGGTTTTGCCTATAACTATTCCGGAAAAATTAGGAATAATTAAAAGAGAAAACTTTTACGATATTTCTGGCCGGGGCAGAGGGAAACAGATTGAGCTGGCCAAGAAGTTTAAGATTAAAGAATATCCTAGTCCGGCTGGAGGTTGTATCTTAACCGATGCCAATTATTCTAAAAAGTTATTTGAATTATTTGAGAGGGTTCCCAAGTTTGTCGGTAATGATGCCGAAGTGATTAAGTTTGGCCGGGTGTTTTGGAAGAAAGACTTATTGATTGTTGTGGCTAGAGACGCCAAGGAATGTATTAAGCTGACCGATTTAAGGAAAAAAGGGGATGTGGTCTTAGATCCTTATAACTTTTCCGGTCCGACGGTCTTGGTTCGCAAATACAAAAAATCATCTCAAGATGAGATGATTGATTGCGGGATTGAATATGTTTGTGAATATTCTAAGAATATCCCTGATGATTTTATTCTGAAACTTTTACCTTCTCCAAAACCTTTATAAAGATTTCGGGGTTTTCTTCGGCTAATTGAGATAGGATCTTTCTGTCTAATTCAATATTGCATTTCTTTAGAGCGGGAATGAACTTACTGTAAGTCATTCCGTTTTCTCTTAAGGCGGCATTCATTTTTACAATCCATAGAGATCTCTTTTCTCTCTTCTTTACCTTTCTGTCACGGTAAGCATATGACCATGCTTTCATCAAAGCCTGTTTGGCAGCAATGAATTTGGACTTTCTGCTCCACTTGTAACCTTTTGCCGCTTTAATGACTTTCTTTCTTCTTTTGTGGGCGGCAACACCCCTCTTTACTCTTACCATATGTTTATTTTCCTAATAGTTTTCTAATAATCTTAGCTTCAGATGGAGACATTTCTATCATCTTCTTTAAAGATCTTTTCTTCTGAGAAGATTTCTTTGATAAAAGGTGGTCTTGTCCGACAGCCCTTCTCATGACCTTTCCGTTTTTTGTTACTTTAAATCTTTTGACTAAAGATTTTCTTGTTTTTGCTTTCATGTTATTTTTTTGAAATAATCATTGATAAACCTTTCGGCTCTTTTTTTAACTCTCTATCAATCTTTATTTCTAATTTACTTTTTAATATTTCGATGAATTTATTCACTCTTTGAATTCCGAAGTCGGATAATGATTTTTCTCTTCCCCTTAAACGCAATTCGATGTTTATCTTATCTCCTTTGTTTAAGAATTTTTCAGCAGCGTTAACTCTGGTTAAAATATCGTTGTCTGAAATATTGAAAGTCAGTCTGATATTTTTTGTTTCCGATTGCTTACTGCCGGCAAGATTTTTTCTTTCCTTCTTCTGAAGCGAATAGAGATGTTTGCCGTAATCTCCCAGTTTACAAATAGGGGGGCTAACCTTATCGGTAATCATGATGAGATCAATGCCTTTCTCTCGAGCGATTTCCAATGCCTGGGGCAAAGTAAAAACGCCCAATTGCTGGCCGTCTTCTGCGACTAGCCTCACTTCATTAACTTTTATTTGATTGTTGTATAATGGTTTATTCATTATTGTGGAGGTGGCGAGTAATGAGCTCGCGTCCAAATATTATCCGATAATAATTCTACAAGCGTATTCCAATCTATTTTACAAGATTAAAGCTTTAGACTGGAAAGAATACTTTAACCTCGAATCCTTCTTTTTAAACAATACATACTGGATTGGAGCTGTATTGTCGGCCTCGCGATTTTAATGCCCTTTACTGCCCAGCGAGAATCGGCAGGAGGACACCGCGTTAAGCGTATGCTAATGCGGGTTGTTCAAATAAGTTTTTGGCACTTAATTTGAGTTCTCTAAGTTTAGCGAGATTTGAGAATACTCGGCTTGCATATTATTTTCAAACATCTGTCGAAGCGAATTCACCCCCTTACTTTTAACTCATTTCTTATCTTTCTATCAACTTCTCTTTTCTTGATAGATTCTCTTTTGTCAAACTTCTTCTTGCCTTTGGCTAAGCCAAATTCAAGCTTTATTTTGTGTTTTTTAGTATAAACCGAAATAGGCACTAAAGTCAAGCCCTTTTCCGTTGATTTTTGAAGCAAATAATCGATTTCTTCCTTATTTAAAAGCAGTTTTCTGTCCCTTCTTGGATCGTAGCCTTTAAGGGCGTTTTCCGGTTGGTAAGGGGGAATATTGCCTCCAATCCAGAAAGCCTCGGCCAAACCGTTTTTATCGCGCCTGATGAGGATATAGGTACCCGAGAGACTAGTGCTTCTGGTCCTCAATCCCTTCACTTCTTGTCCATTTAAGACCAAACCAGCCTCGAACTTTTCGAGGATTTCATAATCGAAATATGCTTTTTTATTTTCGGCAATATGCATACCTTTATATTATCTGATTTTTGTAGATATTAAAAGGCAGAGAGGGCAAATTACTTGCCTTTAAATTTTTAAAGGTATAAAATTAAAGTTAATGAAGGATTAATGAAGATTTTATAAAAATTATCTTTTAAAAAATAATTTTATGATTAAAAGGAAAAATAATTCCTCAACAATCAAAAAAACAACAAAGAAAAAGAAGACCGAAGATGTTTTGCAAAAAAGTCAGAAGGAAATGATGGATATCATTGAATTTTTACCGGACGCGACTTTAGTTATTGATAAAAATGAAAAAGTTATTATTTGGAACAGGGCAATCGAAAAAATGACCGGGATTCCGGCTTCCAAAATGATCGGCAAAGGAAACTATATTTATTCCATTCCTTTTTATGGAAAAAGAAGGCCACAGCTGGTTAATTTAGCATTTAAAAAAAATAAGAAAATTGAAAAGTTGTATCCAAACATTCATCGCGACAAGGGGGCTATTATGGCTGAAGTATTTGCTAAGAATCTTTATAATAAAAAAGGATCTTGGGTTTACGCTAAAGCATCTGTTTTGCGTGATAATTCCGGAAAAATTATTGGAGCGATTGAGAGTATTCGTGATATTGATGACCGCAAGAAAGCAGAAAAGGAATTAAGAGAAAGCGAAGAAAAGTTTTCCAAAGTTTTTCAAACTTCTCCTTATGCTATTGTTCTTACGCGGCAAAAAGACGGGCGCTTCATCGACGTTAACGATGCCTTCATTTCGTTAACTGGCTATTCTCGAAAAGAATCTTTATCTAATACTTCAATTGCAATGAAGCTGTGGGTTGATTTGGAAAACAGGAAAAACATGATAAAGGATCTTATTTCTAATCGTGCTGTCATGAATCGAGAATATTTATTTAAGACTAAGAAAGGAGAGATTCTTACCGGATTATATTCAGCTCAATTAATCAAGCTTAATTCAGAAGATTATATCTTGTCGAGTATTGCTGATATTACGGAAAGAAAAAAATCAGAACAACAGATATATAATATTAAAATGAGAGACGAAGCTATCTTGGCTTCAATTGGGGATGCCGTTTTGGCCTGCGATACAAACGGTAAAATATTGCTATTTAATAAAATTGCTGAAGAAATTACAGGTTTTTCTGCTAAACAAGCAATTTGTAGTCATTATAATAAAATTATTAATTTGATTACGGAAAAAGAAGAAAAGCCGGAAAACGATTTTATTAATGAGGCTATTAAATATGACAAGAGAACCGAAATGGCTAATCATATTTTATTAATTAAGAAAGATGGAAGCAGGGTACCAGTAGCCGATTCAGCCGCTCCAATTAAAAACTTAAACGGAAAAATTATTGGCTGCGTAGTGGTCTTCCGCGATGTAACCAAGGAGCGTCAACTGGATCAGGCAAAGAGGGATTTTATATCTCTATCCTCCCATCAATTGCGTACGCCTTTAGCAACTAATAAGTGGGTTTTAGAATCCATGGCAAAAGACGAAAATCTTCTTCCCAAACAACAAAGCAAGTTAAACAGTTTAATTACTTCCAATGAGAGGCTTATTCATTTGGTTAATGACTTATTGAATGTGAATAGAATCGAATCGAACAAGTTATTGATTCATAAGCAAATTGTAGATCTCAGGGAATTAGTTGATAATTTAGTGGAGATACTAAAACCTTTAACTAGTAAAAAGAATAAGAATATAAAAGTTAATGCTCCAGCAGAAATTAAAAATGTATTCTGTGATCCGCTTCTTATTACTGAAGCCATAGAAAATATATTAACCAATGCTATTTATTATTCTCCGGAAGATTCTAAAGATATAGATATTGCAATTGAGATCAGAAAAGATGATTATTTGATTTCTATTCACAATAGCGGAGTTATTGATCCGGCGACAATTGAAAAAATTAAAAATTTCGAAAGATTTGTTCGCGGAGATAATGCCCCGAAGCAACAACCATCGGGCAGCGGTCTCGGATTATATATTACGAAAAAGGTGGTTGAAGCTAATGGTGGAAATCTTTGGTTCGAATCTAATGAAAAAATCGGCACTGTCTTTTATATAACAATAATTAAAAATAAATAAAATTATTATGGAAAAAAAATATTCAGTATTGGTAGTTGAAGATGAAGCACCTTTAGGAGATTCTTTAGAAGAAAAATTGTTAGAAGAGGGTTTTGATGTTATTAGAGCATCTAATGGAGAAGAAGGATATAAGCTGGCTCTAGAAAGGCATCCCGATTTGATTTTATCAGATCTTATTATGCCCAAAATTGATGGCTTGACAATGCTTAAAATGTTGCGTAAGGATGAATGGGGATCACAAGCAGCTGTTATTATTCTTACCAATATTAGTGATGAATCAAAAGTGGCTGAAGTTTTATCTTCCAGTTTGTCTAATATTAATAATACTTATGAGTATTTAGTAAAGACTGACTGGTCTCTTGATGCTGTGGTTGATAAAATTAAACAAAGATTACAAATAGACAAGAAATAATAGATTTACCATGGAACAAGAAGCTTGGGTTATATCAATCAATATGGGCTACGGGCACCAGCGAACCGCTTATGCCTTAAGAGAAATAGCAGTAAATAATAAAATAATTTGCGCTAATGATTACGAAGGGATACCGGCTAGAGACAGGGGTTTTTGGAATGGATCCAGAAAGTTTTACGAAACTATTTCCAGGTTTAACGATATTCCGTTGATTGGAAAAAGAATCTTTAAGATTTATGATAAACTACAGAAGATAGGAGATTTTTATCCTAAAAGAAATTTATCTAAAGCAGGCTTTACCGAATGGTTTACCTATCAGATGTTTTCCTTTCACTGGGGAGAGCATTTGATTAAAAAGATTTGTTGGCCGGCTAAAGGAGAAAAAGCTAAACCATTTATTTCAACTTTTTTCATTCCGGCTTTCATGGCCGAACATTATAATTATCCGGGAGAAATATATTGCGTCGTCTGTGACGCAGATGTTGCTCGTGGTTGGGCACCATTGGTGCCGCAAAAATCCAGAATTAAATATTTTGCTCCCAATGAAAGAACAAGACAAAGGTTAGCTCTTTATGGTGTACCCAAAGAGAATATTTTTTTAACTGGTTATCCTTTGCCGATGTCTTGTATTGGAGACAAGACTAGAAAGATATTGAAAAACGATATTAAAAGTCGTTTAATAAATCTTGATCCAGAAAAGAATTACGAAAAAAACTACGCTTCTTTAATAGATATTTATTTAAAAGAAACAACAGTTACTTCTGTTCATCCTTTGACGATAATGTTTGCGGTTGGGGGAGCGGGAGCACAAAAAGATATCGGTGTTAAACTTTTAACTAGTTTCAAAAAAGACATTGAAAAGAATGGGGCAAAGGTAATATTAGTTGCCGGAACAAAGATAAAAATTAAGGAATATTTTGAAGAGGAAATAAAGGGACTGCAAATGGAGAAGCTTAAAAACATAGAGATTGTCTATGCTGATAATTTTAATGATTATTTTGATGCTTTTAATGAAGCTTTAAGTAAGGCGGATATTCTTTGGACTAAGCCTTCGGAACTTTCTTTTTATACTGCTTTAGGTGTACCGATAGTTATTGCTCCGACCATCGGTTCTCAGGAAGATTTCAATAAAGAATGGTTGATCACGAGCGGTTTTGGTGCGGAACAAGGAAATGTAGATTATTCTCATGAATGGATTACAGATTGGTTACGTGCCGGAAAGTTTGCTGAAATGGCAATGGAAGGATTTGTAAAAGAAGAACAATTGGGTGCTTTAAATATTAAAAAGATAGTTTTCGAGAAAAAGGAATAGAGGTTTTAAGTCATTAACTACGGTTATGAACATACGGGAAGAAATTAAGAGTAGTGTCTTAAAATCAATAAAAGCCCTTGATTATAAAGGGGATTTTTCAGTTAAAGTATCAAGAACTCAAAAAACATCCCATGGAGATTATTTTGTTAATGTTGCTCTAGAGATAGCTAAGAAAGAAGACAAGGATTCGATGGAAATAGCTGAGAAGATTAAAGATAATATTAAGGGTAAATATTTTGAAAAGATCGAAGTTGTAAATCCGGGATTCATCAATTTCTTTATTTCCAAAGAATATTATTTAAAAGAAATTACCGAAGTTTTGAAAAAAGGAAACAAGTTCGGACAGTTTCCAAAGAAGAAAGAAAAAATTCAAGTTGAGTTTATTTCAGCCAATCCTGTTGGCCCCTTAACTCCGAGTCAGGGAAGAGAAGGTGTCTTCGGTGACGTTTTAGCCAATGTGTTTAAAAAATACGGGTTCAAGGTTAAGAAATCATATCATCTTGATGATCAGGGAAAATCAATTTCAATCCTTGGACATTCAATTTTAAAAGATGATGAATCTGAATATACCGGGGAATATATTGATAAGCTACATAAAAGTATAAAAAGCAAAGACCCTTATATTGTTGGAAAGAAAGCGGCTAAGATTATCATGCAAAAGATAATCAAAAAGACGATTAAAAGATTAAAGATTAAATTTGATGAATGGCCGACGGAGAGTGTCATATCTAAAGCTAAGGAAGTTGATAAGGTAATACATCTTTTAAGAGAGGAGGGATTGATTTATGAACAGGAGGGGGAAGAGTGGTTCATGTCAACAGCCTTGGGAGATGGAAGAGATAGAATGATTATTAAGAGCGATGGGAATATCAGACCCTTATTGAATGATATTGCTTACCATAAATACAAGTTTGAGAAAAAGAAGTTTGATAGAATCATCGATATCAAGCCGATAGATTATTCATCCGATCTTCCCGGTTTAATAGCCGGAGTTGAGGCAATGCTGCATATTAATAAACTGCAGGCTGTTCTTTTGCAGTTCGTTGTTCTAGTTGAAGAAGGAAAGACGGTCCGTATGTCAAAGAAAGGAGGAGAATTTGTTGTTTTAGATGATTTATTAGATGAATTATCCGTTGATGTTGTTCGTTTTTTCTTTTTAATGAAGTCGGCTGATACTTATTTGAACTTTGATTTGGATTTAGCTAAAGATCTTTCTGAAAACAATCCGGTTTTTTATGTCCAGAATGCTTATGCAAAGATTTCGCATATTCTCAAGAGTTTTAAAAACATACTTGGCCTCAGAAAGATTAAAAATATTGAATTATTGAATAGTAAAAGAGAAATAGAACTGATTAAGCAGATTTTAAGATTTTCAGAGATTATTGAAGACACGGTTAATGATTACGAAGTACAGAGAATTCCTCAATATGCGATTAATTTGGTTAATTCTTTTTATAAGTTTTATTCCCGTTGCTATGTCTCGAATAAAAACAAAGAAAGAAGGGAAGCTCAGCTGAATTTAATTAGTATGACCAAGATTGTTCTTAAAAATACTTTAGATTTGATGGGAATTTCGGCATAGGGGAGGTTATATAAATTACAAAGCACCGTTTAAGCGGTGTTTTTTGAATAAAGAATAAAACTTGCTAATTAGTAATATTATTTTCTAATTCTCAGCTGGGGATAATAATTTTGCTATGCCTATGAGTGAAGGGTAGTATTAATTAGTAATCTGTAAGAGATTGTTTTTTATTTATGAAGCAAAAGATGTATATCAAAGGGGTGGGAATGACTAAATTTGATTATTCTCAGAAATATTGGTGGCAATTCGCCTATGACGCAGCTATCGAAGCCTTAAAGGATGCAAAAACAGGGATATCAGAGATAGATGCGATTGTTTTTACCGGAATGTCGAGTGCGGCTGGCGGAGAGCATCAGACACACAAAGTGTCTTTTCTTTCAGGTTTGTTTAAAACAAATGTGCCGATTATTGAAGTTCCTTCAGTTTGCGGTGGTGGAGGCGTTGCTTTGTGGACTGCTTTGCATTTAGAAGGTTTTAAAAATATTCTTGTTTTAGCCGGAGAGAAATTGGTTGATAACAAGAGCGAGATTGTAGTTGATTATATCTTATCAGCGGCGGAGCGAGTGATGGAACAGACCGAAGGAATGCTTTTTCCGGTTCAGAACGCTTTAATCTGGCAGCAATACATGAAGAAATACGGAGGAAGCATGGATGATTTATCGTTGATTGCTTTTAAGAATCATAGTAATGCGGCTTTGAATCCCAATGCTTATTTTTATAACCGTCCGATGGATTTAGAGAAGATAAATAATTCTCCAGTTGTTTCTTCTCCTTTACGTTTAATGGATTGTTCTCTTTCAATTAACGGCGGAGCAGCGGCAGTTGTTTCAACTGAAGTGACAGACATTGAAGTTATTGGTTCTGGTTTTGCCACCGATTATATCTTAACTTTTGAAAGAGAAGACATTACTCATTTTAAAGCGACTAAATTAGCAGCTAATATGGCTTATGCGCAAGCGGGAATTACTCCGAAAGATATTAATGTGGCTGAAGTCCATGATGCTTTTACTTCCGTTGAATTAATTTCTTACGAAGATTTAGGATTTGCCGAAGAGGGCAAGGGAGGAGAATTGATCAGATCAGGGAAGATAAACCTTAAAGGAGAAATGCCGATTAATACTTCCGGAGGATTAAAAGCCAAGGGTCATCCTATTTCCGCTACCGGTTTGGCTCAGGTATTTGAAATAGTTAATCAATTAAGAGGTAAATGCGGAGAGCGCCAAATTTCAAATCCGAAGATAGGATTAACGCATAATATCGGGGGAGCTGGTGGCAGTGTTACCGTTCATATATTTAAAAAGATATAATATGGTTTTTTATCAATGTTCAAAATGCAAAAAGATTTGGCAGCAATCAATCGGGGTTTGTCCGGAATGTTTTTCTGAATTGGAAAAGGTAAAGACTGCTAAAGCCAAAGTAATTGGAATTTCCAAAGTTAGCATTTCCTCGATTCTTCATCCCGAAGTTCCTTATTTTGCTTTGGTTTTGGAAGATGAATTGGGAAACAAGTGGGCTCATAAGTCGGTAAAGGAATATACTATTGGAGAAGAAATCAATTTTGAGAGTAATCCTAACTCGGTGGCGATTTGGAGAACTAAATATGATATTGCTGATTCGATTGAAAAAGTATTTGAATTGTTGAGCATGTCTTTAAATGAAAACTCAAAGATTGTTATCTTACCGACCTTAGTTTCTCCTAATCATGCTTATTTCAGAGATAATACTTCTCCCGAGTTTTTAGAGGCGGTAATTCAGTTTCTTTTTGAGAAGAAAATCAAGTTGGAGAATATCAAGATAGCAACTCAGAGTTTTGATGAGATTCCGATTGAAGGCATGGCTCAGAAGTCAGGCCTACTTGATATTTGTTTGAAAAATAAAATAATGCCGTTGGATTTAGCTAAATTAAATTTTGTTAAAAAAGGCAGCTTAGAAATAGCAGAAGATGTTTTAAATGCTGATATCGTCTTGAATTTATCAATGATGAAGATAGGGAAGGCTGGTGCCTCAGAAAATGCATACCGCGTATTAAAGAAAGAAAACTTTGCTTCTTTGAAATACCTGCAATCAGAAGAAGATATTGTGAATGAATTAAAGAACAGTTTAATCAACATTATCACTCTTGGAGAAGCTGATTTCGTTCAGAAGCAGAATAAAACCATTGTTTATCCCGGTTTGATTTTAGGTAGCAAGAGTTTCCTTAATTTAGATAGGGTTTTTAATGAAATAGTTGCGAGTGATTTACCGGAGATTTTAAAAGATGTTGATATCCAAAATATTGAAATAACAGGCCGAGACATTAAAGAGGTAAAACTTATTAATAATTAATTAAAAAATATGTTTAAAGACAAAGTTGTTTTAATAACCGGTTCTTCTCAGGGAATAGGTAAAGTAATGGCCTTAAAGTTTGCTTCCTTGGGAGCCAAGGTTGCCTTAAATGATATTCCTTCACAGGAAGAAAATTTAAAAAAAGTGGCCGCAGAAATAAACGGTAAATATTATTTAGCCGATGTCTCTAAGATGGATCAAGTTGAAAATATGATGAATAAAATTCAGGAAGAAATGGGTGGATTAAATGTTTTAATTAACAATGCCGGAATAACTCAGGACAGAACTTTAGCCAAGATGACGGTTGAAGAATGGCAGAGAGTAATCGATATTAATTTAACAGGAGTTTTTAATTGTACCAAAGCCGGTTTAACTTTCCTGATTCCTAATCAAGGGAATATTGTGAATGTTTCATCAATTGTCGGACAAAGAGGCAATTTCGGACAATCTAATTATTCTGCTTCAAAGGCAGGAATCATCGGCTTTACCAAATCGGTTTCTAAAGAGGTAGGAAGATTCAATGTCAGAGTTAATGCTGTCGCTCCTGGTTTTATCGAAACCAAGATGGCTGAAGCTATTCCCGAAGAGCTAAAAGTTATGGTTAAAAAGTTAACTTCATTAGGTAGATTCGGTAAGCCGGAAGAAGTTGCCGCAACAGTAGCTTTCTTAGCTTCTGATGAGGCCAGCTTTATCACCGGTGAAGTAATAAATATTGATGGCGGTTTATCCTTATAATATGCTTTATTCTAAAGAACAAATTAAACAGATAATACCGTATACAGAACCCTTTTTGTGGGTGGATGAGATTGAATCAATTGAAGGTGATACGATTATCGGTTTTAAACAAACATCTTCTACTGATGAATATTTCAAAGGACACTTTGTTGATTTTCCTATTATGCCCGGAGTTTTGGTGGTTGAGGGAATTGCTCAAACCGGAACTTTATTATTAAGAGAAAAGATTGGGAAAGATCATCAGAAGAAACATCTTTTAGCTTATCAAGTGAGAAGTGCTTTGTTTTACGATCCTATCTGGCCGGGAGATAAAATCAAATACAAGGTTAAGCTTCTCGGAATTTACAATAATAAAATTGCTAACTTTTTAGGAGAGGCATTTGTTAACGAAATAAGAAAATGTGAAGTGAGATTCAGTGTTGCGATTATGGATAAAAAGGAAATGGAAGAAAAAAAGAAATTATCAACATCTATTAATAAAGATAATTTAATAAAGATGTTTAAATTGCCTAATTTGAAAATAGGAAACATCTTTTCTAAATTACCGATTATCCAGGGAGGAATGGCGGTTCGAGTTTCTTTGCATAAATTAGCGGGTAATGTTGCGAAAGAAGGGGGAGTGGGTATCATCGCTGTTTCGGGAATGAAAGACCCAGAAGAAGTTAAGAGCGAAATTAGAAAGGCGAGAGAGATTTCCGGACGTAACGGAGCTATCGGAATAAATATCATGGGAGTGGTGGGAAGATTTAAGGAATTAGTTAAGGCAGCGGTAGAAGAAAAAATAGACTTAATTATTCAGGGAGCCGGTTTTAGAAAAGATATTTTTGATATTGCCAAAGAAGGCAACGTGCCTGTTTTTGCCATTGCTTCTTCAGCTAAAGTAGCAAAGAGGGCGGAAGAATCCGGAGCCGTGGCCGTTGTTATCGAAGGCAGTGATGCCGGTGGTCATTTGGGATTTCCTCAGGGTCATCCTTTCAGACATGTGATCGATATTGTGAAAGAAGTAGTTAAAGAAGTTAAGATTCCAGTAATTGCCGCCGGTGGAGTTTTTAACGGAAAAGATATTGTTGAAATGCTTCGTGCCGGAGCTTCGGGCGTGCAGATGGCGACTCGCTTTGTGGCAACCGAAGAATGTGATGCTGATTTAAAATTCAAAGAAGCATATTTAAAAGCCAAAGAAGAAGACATTGTGATTATTCATTCTCCAGTCGGATTACCAGGTAGAGCAATAAAAACTTCTTTTGTTAATAGATTATTAAATAATAATGCTCCCAAAGTTAATCTTTCAGAATGTGAAGGATGTATCGGTCCGGTTTGCGACAAGAGTTACTGTATTTTAAAGGCCCTAGAGAATGCCAGAAAAGGAGACCTAGAAAACGGATTGGTTTTTGCCGGAGCTAATGCTTGGAGGATTAACAAGATTGTGAAAGTCAAAGATTTATTAAAAGAATTAGTCGATGAAGCAGAACAAATATTAATCAAAGATCCTTTAATTAAGACCATATAATATGTTTGAGAATAATAAACTAACAAAGATTTTGAATATCAAGTATCCGATTATCCAGGGAGGAATGGCCGGAGTTTCGGAACATGTTTTAGTGGCGGCAGTTTCCAATGCCGGAGGATTAGGTGTGATTGGCTCTGGTTTTGCTTCGCCTTCATGGTTGGAAGAAGAAATTAAAAAGACTAAAGAAATGACGGATAAGCCGTTCGGGGTGAATTTGTTAATGCAGAATCCCAATATTGCTGATTTAGTTAAAGTTATCATTAAAGAAAAGGTTCCGGTTGTTTTTACCGGAGGAGGAAATCCTTTACCCATTCTTCCTTATCTTAAACAATCAGGAATAAAAGTTATTGCGGTTGTCCCTTCAGTTAGATTGGCTTCTAAAATGGAACAGAACGGAATTGACGGAGTGGTGGTTGAAGGAATGGAATCGGGAGGACATATCGGAGAGAATTCAACCTTCTGTTTAGTCCCTCAGGCCAGAAAAGTTATTAAGAATATTCCTTTGATTGCGGCGGGTGGAATATTTGACGGAGCAACTTTTGCTTCGGCGATAGTCTTGGGAGCTGACGGAGTTCAAATTGGAACCAGATTCATGGCGTCAACTGAATGTCAGATTCATGAAAACTACAAACAGGCTATTCTTAATGCGACCGATGAAGATATTACAGTTGTTGCCAGGTTTACCGGCCATCCGATTCGCGCCATTAAAAACAAGCTTTCGGAAACAATTAAGAAGATGGAAGAAAAGAGTCCTTTCCCGGAAGAGTTGAATTCAGAAAGATTTGCCGGAAATAAAGGCTCGGCTAACATCGATTTAACCCCTTTGTTATGCGGTATTTGTGCCGGAGGGATAGATGAGATTAAGAGCTGTAAGGAGATAATAGACGAGATTGTTCTTGACGCTAAGAAAGCGATAAAGGAAAGCGAAAATTTCTATGAATAAAATACTTTCATTAATATTAAGAATTACCTTGGCTCCTTTAATCGGATTGTTGTTCATTAAAGAAGTGAAGGGGAGAGATAATTTTCCGGATCGAAATGTGATTTTAGCTTCTAATCATCAGAGCTATTTGGATATCCTTCTTTGCGGATATATTTGCGTGCCCAGAAAGTATACTCATATCGGACAGGTAGACAGAGAGAATAAAGGATGGAGCGGAATCAGAGATTTAATTTATTCTTTGGGTGAAGTTATTCCGGTGAATAGAAAAGATGAAAATTCAAAAAAGTTAGCTTTTGAGAAAGCTGTAGAATTTTTAAATAAAGGATATTCATTAGTTATTTATCCCGAAGGAACCAGAACCAGAACCGGAGAAGTTGGAAAGGGTAAGTGGGGAGTAGCGAAGTTTTTTCTGGAAACAGGAGTGCCGATTCTTCCTTTGGGAATTAAAGGAGCATTTGAATTGTTTCCTCCGGGAGAAAAACCGAAAGTTAAAAAGAATATCAGATTGAATATCGGTAGGCCACTTTTCTTTAGAGAAGAATTAGAAATTTCTAAAGGAATGAGTCGTGGTTCAAAAGAGTACGAAGATATCTGTATTAAGATTACAGAAAAAGTCATGGAAGAAATTAAAAAACTAACCTATGAAGATTAAGAAAATTAAAAAGATTTTAATTGCCAATAGGGGAGAAATCGCCTTGCGGATAATAAGGACGTGTAAAGAGATGGGAATTAAAACCGTCGTTCTTTGTCCTAATTCCGGAGAAGAAAAGAATTTCCTTGAAACTACTCTGGCCGATGAATATTATTTCTTGGAAGAGCCAGGGGTGAAAGGATATCTTAATATGAATAAGATTGTGGAGATAGCTAAAAAGGCCAAGGTTGATGCGATTCATCCCGGCTATGGATTTTTAGCTGAGAATTGGAGGTTTGCCCATCTTTGCGAGAGGAATAAGATTAGATTCATTGGACCGAATCACAATCTTTTAAGTAAGTTTGAAGATAAGATTGAAGCTAAGAAAATTGCTAAAAAGCTTGGTATTCCGACCTTACCGGCCAGCGATAAGCCGATTATGAACAAAAAACAATTAGCGATGTGGGCTAATAAAATCAAGCCACCTTTTATCTTAAAAGCCCAGAAAGGCGGAGGAGGAATGGGAATTAGAATTATCGAGAATAAGATAAATTTGGGAGAATTGTTTGCTATTTCTTTAGCGGTGCAGCGACAAATGGCAACTGCTTTTGCCGATGCAGATTTCTTTTTAGAGAAATATCTTCCCGAGGTAAGGCATATTGAATTTCAGATCTTGGGAGACGGAAAGAATGCGATTCATTTAGGAGAAAGAGATTGCACGATTCAAAGAAGATTTCAGAAGCTTTTAGAAGAAGCACCTTCTTCTTTCCTTGATTCTAAAACCAGAGAAGAAATGGGTGCTTGGGCAGTGAAGATGATAAAGGAATTGAAATATAAAGGAGCAGCCACCGTTGAGTTTTTGGTTGATAACGACAAGAATTATTATTTTATGGAAGTGAATCCGAGAATTCAGGTAGAGCATCCGATTACCGAAGCCATTACCGGAATTGATATTGTTGAACAACAGATAAGAATTGCTCAGGGAGAATTATTATCTTTTACCCAAGAAGAAGTTCATTTCAACGGTTATGCGATTGAAGCCAGAATCAATGCTGAAGATCCACAGAGAGACTTTCAACCAACCCCAGGAACAATTGAAAAGTATTTTCCTTCCGGGGGGCAAGGAATATTCTTGCACAGCTTTTTGCATCACGGTCAGGAAATATATCCTTACTTTGATTCTTTATTAGCTAAAGTTGTGGCCACCGGAAAAACAAGAAAGGAGGCGATTAATAAATTAAAGAGAGCATTGGATGAAATTATTATCCAGGGAGTTGATACGACTATTCCTTTCTTTAAATTATTATTGGAAGACAAAGAATTTATCAAAGGAAACTTTAATACCAATTTTATAGAAAAGAACGGAATTATCAAAGAACTGATGCTGAAACCATATCTGAAAACTAAAATGAAAGGGAAATTGGTTGAAGAAATGAATGAAGAAGAGTTGGCAGATATTGTTTTCCATATTTACGAAAAGATTAAGAAGGTGAACGGTTTTTCTCATACATATGTTTCCAAATGGCTTAATTCAGAAAGATTAAAAATGACTGATTAAAGATATGGATTTTAAGATAAAGATTAAAAACAAAGAATACCAGGTTGAGTTGAAAGAAGACGGGAAAGCCGTCAAGGTTAAAGTTGGAGGAAAAGAGTTCGTTTTTGGCTCAAATAAAGGCTTAATTGAGGTTCAAGCTACTACCAAGAAAGATTCAAGCAAAGAGATTATTTCTTCTTTGTCAGGAGTAATAATCGAGATTTTTATTAAGGAGGGAGAGAAAGTTAAATCGGGTAAGAAGTTTTTAACTTTGTCAGCAATGAAGATGGAAAATGAGATTGTGGCGGAAAATGATTGTAAGGTTAAGAAAATATTAGTTAAAGAGAATCAACAGGTCAAAGAGGGGGAAGTCTTAATCATTTTAGAATAATATGCAAATAGAAAAGTTTAAAACAATTTCTTCGACCAACAAGAAAGCCAAAGAGATGAGCAGTCTTGGTGTTGCACCTTGGACAGTTGTTGTTTCCGAAGTTCAGGAAAACGGATACGGAAGAAAGGGGGAGGCCTGGTATTCTCCGCTCGGCGGATTGTATTTTTCTATTATTCTTCCCCGGGGGAATATTGAAGATTTACAAACAATTACTATTTTAGCTGCTTTCATTGTTGCTAAAGTGATTAAAGAATCTTTTAATGTTGAACCTTTAATCAAATTACCGAACGATGTTTTATTAAACGGAAAAAAGATTTGCGGAATATTAACCGAGAATGTTATCGGGTCAGATGTTAAGCTTTCGGTGATTGGAATTGGAATCGATACCAATATTGAAAACTTTCCAATTGAATTAAAAGATATTGCCACTTCTTTAAAGATGGAATTAGGGCATGAAGTTGATAATGAGAAATTATTAGAAAAAATAATTACTGAATTGAAAAATCAATTCAAAACAATTAGTGAATAAATATTATGAAATTTAAAAAGGAAATAGAAAAATTGAATAATACTTTATCAAACATTGATAATTCTAAGCTGATAGAAAAACAGCATCAGAAAGGAAAGCTGGGAGCCAGAGAAAGAATTAACCTATTGTTGGATGAAAACAGTTTTACCGAACTAGATGCTTTTATTGAAAGTCGTTTTTCTGGCTTAGATTTAGATAAGAAGAAGTTCCTAGGAGATTCGGTAATTACCGGATTCGGTAAAATCAATAACAGAGTTGTTTATTTATACAGCCAGGACTTCTCTAAGATGGGAGGGTCATTGGGAGAAATGCACGGCAAAAAGATCGCTAAAATCATTGAATTGGGGCGTAAAACAGGCTGTCCGGTTATCGGAATCATTGATTCAGGAGGAGCCAGAATTCAGGAGGGAGTTTCCAGCTTAGACGGCTATGCTAGTATTTTTAGAAGTATGGTTAGGGCTTCGGGAGTTATTCCTCAAATTAGTATTATGGTCGGTCCTTCAGCCGGAGGCGCTTGTTATGCTCCTGGACTGTCTGATTTTATTTTCATGACCGAAGGAATTTCCCAAATGTATATTACCGGTCCGGAAGTTATTAAAAGAGTGACCGGAGAAGATATTGATTTCGAAGGATTGGGAGGAGCAACCGTTCACTCTACTAAAAGCGGTTGTGCTCATTTTGTTTATGTTAATGAGAAAGATTGTTTTAACGGAGTTAAGAATCTTTTTTCTTATCTTCCGCAAAACAATACCGAAGATTCAATTGTTAATCAGGAATCTTTCGAAGAAGTTAAAAATGAGAAGCTGTTGGAAATAATTCCCGAAGAACAGGAGAAGGGATACGACATCAAAGAAATTATTAAAGAAGTTTTTGATGACAATACTTTTTTTGAAGTTCATTCTAAATTTGCTATCAATGCAGTTGTCGGATTTGCCCGATTAAACGGAAGTGTGGTAGGAGTAGTTGGTAATCAGCCTAAATCAATGGCCGGAGTATTGGATATTGATTCTTCGGATAAGATTGCCAGGTTTGTGCGCTTCTGCGATGCTTTCAATATCCCTTTGATTAATTTAGTTGATACTCCGGGTTATCTTCCCGGAACCAATCAGGAATATCAGGGAATCATTCGTCACGGAGCCAAGGTCTTGTATGCATATGCTGAAGCAACGGTTCCGAAGATTAGTTTGATCTTAAGAAAAGCTTTTGGCGGAGCATATATTGCTTTAGCTTCCCGTGATTTAGGATACGATTGTGTTATCGCCTGGCCCTGTGCTCAGATAGCAGTCATGGGAGCCGAGCAGGCAGTTAAGATTATTTTTAAAAAACAATTAGCTGATTCTAAAAATCCGGATAAATTAGAGAAAGAGAAGATAAAGGAAATCAAAGATTGTTTTCTTGATCCTTTTTGTGCGGCCAAACTGGGTCAGGTGGATATGATTATTGATCCGAGAGAAACAAGAAGTGTTTTGATTAAATCGCTGGAATCACTCTCAACCAAGAGAGAGGGATTGATAACAAGAAAACATGGCAGTATGCCTTTGTAATTTTAAAACAAATGAATTTATACAAAATTGATAAAGTGAGGTGTCTTGGCTGTGCCGGTTGTACAATATTTTGTCCCAAGGGGATAGAAATAATGAGTAATGGTCGGGCGAAGATAATAGATTGCAAAGAATTAGAGAAATGCGGAGGAGAAAAGCTATGTCCCCGCAAGGCAATTATTAAAAAAGAGATTAAGAAAAAGAAAACCACTGTTTAATCGCAGTGTTTTCTTTTACTTGTTTAGTTGTATTTTTATGGCTATAATTAGATTGTTTATGAATATACGAGAAGAAATCAAGAATAGCGTGTCTAAATCGCTTAAATCTCTGGGATACGGAGATGAGTTTGTGGTTAAAGTTTTAAAGCCTAAAGAGGCTTCTTTCGGTGATTATTCAGTCAGTGTCGCCATGGAAATAGCTAAAAAAGAAGGGCAGAATCCTGCAGAAATAGCTTTGAAGATAAAAGAGGGAATTGATAATAAATACTTTGAAAAGATTGAGGTGGTTAATCCCGGATTCATTAATTTCTTTGTTTCTAAGGATTTAGTTTTAAATGAAATCCAGGAGGTTTTGAAGAAAGGAAACAAGTTTGGAGATTTGAATATTTCCAAGTCTAAAATACAGGTTGAATTCATTTCCGCCAATCCAACCGGTCCTTTAACGGTCGGAAATGGCCGGGGAGGTCCTTTTGGTGATGTTTTAGCTAATGTTCTTACTAAGACCGGAGCTAAGGTTGAAAAGGCCTATTACGTTAATGATTACGGTCAGCAGATACTATCTCTAGGCCATTCGGTCTTAAAAGATGCTGAAGCTAAATATGCAGGAGAATACATTGATGAATTGGCTTCTGTAATTAAAGAAACAGATCCTTATAAAGTAGGAGTCAAAGCTTCGGCAATTGTTTTAGAAGGAATTAAGAAAACGGTTGCTAATTTGAATATTAAATTCGATGAATGGTTTTCAGAAACATCGCTCCATAAACATGGGGAAGTTGAGAAAACAATCGAGTTATTAAAAAAGAAAGGTTTTACCTATGAATCAGAAGGAGCTTTGTGGCTTAAATCAACAATGCTTGGAGATGAGAGAGACAGGGTAATAGTTAAGACCGATGGCAATAATACATATTTAGCCGGAGACATTGCTTATCACCGCAATAAGTTTGAGAAAAAGAAATTCAATAAGGTGATTAATATTTGGGGAGCGGATCATTTCGGTGATGTTCCCGGATTAATGGCCGGAGTTGAAGCCATCGGATACAAAGGCCAACTGGAGATTGTTTTATTACAGTTTGTGACAGTCATGAAAGACGGCAAGCCGGTAAAGATGTCAAAGAGAATGGGCACAGCTGTTTTAATGGATGATTTACTATCTGAATTACCTCCCGATGTAATCAAGTTTTTCTTTTTGCAGAAATCAAACAATACTCATTTGAACTTTGATATGGATTTGGCCCGTGAGCAATCGGAAAAGAATCCTGTTTACTATGTTCAATATGCTCATGCCCGCATTACAGGTGTTTTAAGAAATGCTGGAGTTTCTTCAATTAAGAAAATTAACAATATTTCTTTGCTTACTCATCCGAGCGAAATTGAATTAATGAAAGAGATATTGAAATTACCGGAAATAATAGAAGATACTGCTGTTGATTATCAGGTTCATCGAATTCCTCAGTATGCACTTGATCTGGCTACTTCTTTCCACAAATTCTATAACGACTGTCATGTTTTAGTTGAGGATCAAAAATTAAAAGAAGCAAGATTGGGCTTAGTCTATGCCACTAAGATTGCTTTAAAGAATACATTAGAATTAATGGGAATATCTGCTCCTGAGCAGATGTAATTATATGAACAACATCAATCTACCTTTAATCAATGCTCATACTCATGCCGCGATGGTCGGTTTTCGTGGTATGGCCGAAGATATGCCATTAGAACAATGGCTTAATGATGTTATTTGGCCGATGGAAGCTAAATTTAAAATGGAAAATCCATCTTTTGTTTACGAACAAACCATGGTTGCCATTGAAGAAATGAGAGAAAACGGAATAGCTGCTTTTATGGATATGTATTTCTATGAGAATGAAGTGGGTCGAGCTTGCGAAGAAATGGGAATGCCGGTTGTTTTAGGAGAAGGATTAATTGATTCAAAGGGACAGGATATATTTGATAAAGATATGAAGACAACAGAAATGTTGTTGGAGAAATACAAAAATCATTCTTTTGTTAAAGTATCGGTTGCTCCGCATTCTCCATATGCCGTTAATAAAGATAACTTAATTAGAGCTAAAGAATTAGCTAGAAAGTATAATACTATTTATCAGCTTCATGTGGCAGAAACAAAGAAAGAAGTTGATGATTCTTTAAATAAGCACGGTTTAACTCCGGTGCAATACTTAGAGGAGATTGGAGTGTTGGATGAAAAAACAGTTTTAATTCATTGTGTTTGGTTAACCGATAATGATATTTCAATTATTGCCAAACATAATTGCAAAGTGGTCCATTGTCCGTTGAGTAATTTAAAACTTGGCTCGGGAGTTGCTCCGATAGCTAAATTATTGAAAGCGGGAGTGATCGTTGCTTTAGGAACAGACGGAGCAGCCAGTTCTAATCGATTAGATATTTGGGAGACAGGAAAGTTTGCCGCTTTACTACAAAAGGGGATAAACTATGACCCGACATTACTTCCAGTCAAAGAAGTTGTTAGGATGGCAACGGTTAATGGAATGAAGACATTGGGATTTGATAATATTATGGGTAAAACCATTAAGGATATAGAGGAAGAGATAGAAAAAGGTGATTTTGTTGGTTTGTACAATTAAGAAATAGTTAAATATGAAAAATATTAAAGATTTAACAAATAGAATAATTGCCTTCAGAGACGCCAGAGACTGGAAACAATTTCACAATCCTAAAGATGTTTCGCTATCTTTAGTTTTAGAAGCTGGAGAGGTGGTGGAGCATTTTCAATGGAAAAATAAAGAAGAAATAGAAGAATATATAAAAACAGACAAAGAGCACATAGGAGATGAATTAGCAGATGTTTTATATTGGGTTATTTTAATGAGTTATGATTTAAATATAGATATTCTTGATGCTTTAGATAAAAAAATTAAAAAGAATGAAGAAAAGTATCCAATAGATAAGTCAAAAGGAAAACACACTAAATACAACAAATTATAAAGACGATGTCTCAAATAAAAACTTTCCAATTTAAAAAAGAACAGTTTAATCAAATAAAATCATATAATTTTGGTTTAAATTGGCCAGTTGTTTATCTTATTGAAGATGGAAGAGAGATTTATATCGGGGAGACCACTAATGCTTACAGTAGGAGTAATCAACACTACGAAAAATTAGAACGAAAAAAATTGGAACGAATTCACATAATTACCGATGAAGAATATAATAAATCAGCTACCCTTGATATTGAATCATCTCTTATTCAATATATGTCCGCTGAAGAAACTTTTATATTGCAAAATGGTAATCATGGATTATTAAATCATAATTATTACGACAAGCAAAAATATCAAGCAAAGTTTGAAGTTATTTGGGAGCAATTAAAAGAAATGTCTCTTGTGAAAAAGAGCTTGGTTCAAATAAAAAATAGCGATTTATTTAAATATTCACCATATAAGGCTTTAACGGAAGATCAGCTCGAGGTAGCAAATAAATTACTAGTAGAAATAGGATTAAATTCAGAGAAAGCTTTTATTATTAAGGGCGGACCAGGCACAGGAAAAACTATTCTTGCTACATATTTAATTAAATTTTTTAAGGAATTAAAAGCAACTAAAAATTTTGAGATTGCACTTGTAATTCCCATGACATCGTTAAGAAAAACCATCAAAAAAGTTTTTAAAAACATTAAAGGTTTAAGCCCTAAGATGGTTATCGGTCCCAATGAAGTTGTTAATAAAAAATACGACATATTAATTGTTGATGAGGCACATCGGTTAAGACAAAGAAGAAACATTACTAATTATCGAAGTTTTGATAAAACAAATCAAAAATTAGGGTTAGATAAAAATGGTACAGAGCTGGACTGGATAATGAAATCATCAAGATATCAAATACTTTTTTATGATAATAATCAAAGTGTTCGACCATCAGACGTAGATTATAATAAATTTTTACAATTAAAAGCTACAGAGTTTGAATTAAAGACACAATTAAGAATTGGTAAGGGTGACGACGGAGAAAGATATATAAATTTTATACAAGATTTATTTGATTTGCAAAACGTGGCTGATGATAAATTTTGTCAGTATGATTTTAAAATTTATGACGATATTTATAGAATGGTAGATGATATAAAAAAGAAAGATGCAGAGGTTGGTTTAAGTAGAATGGTTTCTGGTTATGCATGGCCTTGGGTTTCAAAAAATAATCACGATAAGTATGATATAGAAATAGACGGAATTAAATTATTTTGGAATAGTGTTAATCATAATTGGGTTAATTCCAAAAATGCTATTAATGAAGTTGGCTGTATACATACTGTGCAAGGATACGATCTTAATTATGCAGGCGTAATAATTGGACCAGAGTTGTCTTATGATAAGACTAATGGGAAGTTTGTTGTTTATGCCGATAGGTATATGGATGCTAATGGAAAACGAGGAATTGACGATCCACAAGAGCTCGAAAGATATATCATTAATATTTATAAAACATTATTAACTCGTGGAATAGATGGAACATATGTTTTTATTGTAGATAAAGAATTAAGAGAATATTTTAAAAATAAGACAAATTTTTCACAAAAGAAAAAAGAAATTGATAGTTTTATGATGTCAGCTTATAATATAGAAACTGTTAGTGTCCCGTTGTTTGAGTCTGTTGGTTGTGGTGACCTTATGTTTGCTGATTCAACCATTCAAGACATGATTTCAATTAAGAGTAATTTGATTTCAAAAAGTTCAAAATATTTTGTTTTACGAGCTTTTGGTGATTCTATGAATAATGCAGGAATTAATGATGGAGATTTAGTTTTATGTAAAAAAGATTATCATCCCAAAGATGGTAGTAATGTTGTAGCACTTATTGGTGATGATGCTACAATAAAGGAATTACATCGTGAGGGCAATATCGTAATTTTAAAGCCATGTTCTAGTAATTCTGAACATAAATCTTTAAAATTTACAAATGATGACGAGATTAAAATACAGGGTGTTGTAGTAAGAGTATTGGATAAGTTGATAGAGTAAGAATTATAAATAAATTAATCTAATTATGGCAAAGAAAAAAGAATTAATTGACGAATTTTTAGATACTTTATCAGTAATAATAGTTATATATGTTATTTATCTTTTGTTATTGTGGTTTACAAATAGAGAAGAATTTTTGAAATTGTTATTAGTAGGCTTAGCATTTTTTGCAGTTATACTTTTAATTTTGTTTTACAGAAAAAAATTAATTATAGCTAAAAAAGAAAAACTAATAGAAGACGTAATCAATCTTGGACTGAATGATGACATTAATAATTTTATAAATAGATCTGGTAAAGAAAAAGGGAAAGGTGTTTGGCAATATATGGATTACGGTTTTAATATTGATAGAATGAGAATATTTATTAAAACTTTAACGGAAAAAGGATTAAAAAATAAACAAATAGATGATCTTAAGTATATTATTAAAAGATTTATAGACGACAAGGAAGAGATTTTACTTAAAGGTAGTCTAAATTCAAAGCAATATAATTTTTCTTCTTTAGGTGGAAATGATTTTGAACTATTACTAATCAAACTTTATGAAGCTATGGGCTATTTAGTGCAACATCTTGGAGGGAATGGCGATCAAGGAGCAGATTTAATTATAGTAAAAAATGAACAAAGAATTTTAATTCAAGCAAAGTGTTATAAAACTTGGGGCATAGGTAATGCTGCGGTTCAACAAGCAACAGCAGCAAAAACACATTATGATTGTAATAAAGCAATGGTTATTGGTATTCCTTACTTTACTAAGGAAGCTCAACAGTTAGCTAAGACTAATGGAGTTGATCTTGTGGGCAAGAAAGAGCTCCAAACTTTATTACTAAGTTACTTAAAAGAAAGTTGGATTTAATTGCTTCTCTTTTTAAAATCTGCTATTTTTAACGTATGAAACCTAACCTCAAAAACAGGTATTTTTTCTTAAGACACGGCCAAAATAATCATCAGGCCAAGAATAATGGATTAATATATAATTGGCCTGACGGTAATCCTCCGTATTATTTAACCGAACAGGGAAAAGAGGAAGCTAAATTAGCCGGAGAAACATTAAAAAAAGACAAAATTGACTGTCTTTTCTCTTCGGATATTTTGCGTTGCCGGGAAACGGCTAAAATAGTAGCTGAAGCCATTAATTACGATATTGGTAAGATTATATATGATACCAGGCTCAGAGATTTGAATTGGGGAGCTTTTGGTGGTAAAACTAAAGAAGAGTATTGGAATTTCTATAACAATGACCGAACAAAAGCCTTTGATCTGGCTATTCCCGGCGGAGAATCATGGAGTCAGTGCCAGGAAAGAATGGTCAAGCTTTTAAATGAAATTGAAGAAGAATTTGAAGATAAGAATATCCTAATCGTTTCTCACGGTGATCCTTTATGGCTTTTAGAAGGATATATCAGAGGAATAGATAATCAAACTCTTTTAAATAAAAGAAAAGAAATATTATTAGGAACCGGAGAGGTAAGAGAAATACATGAATAAAGAAGAAGAAATATTAAAATTCTGGGAAGATAATGATATCTTCCATAAATCAATCGAGAACAGAAAAGGTTCTCCGTATTTTAGTTTTTACGACGGTCCTCCTTTTGCAACTGGAAAGCCTCATTACGGTCACATTTTAGCAACTACAATTAAGGATGCGGTTTTAAGATACTGGACAATGAAGGGATATCAGGTACCGAGAAGAGTGGGTTGGGATTGTCATGGCTTACCGGTAGAAAACTTAATTGAAAAAGAATTAGGAATTAAAAACAAGAAACAGATTGAAGAGATGGGTATTCAGAAATTCAATGATGCTTGCAGGAATTCTGTTTTTACTTGCGTTGACGATTTTCAGAAGACATTACAGAGAGTAGGTAGATGGGCTGATTACGATACTGCTTATTCAACCCTTGAGAATAATTACATTGAATCAGTTTGGTGGGTTTTAAGACAATTATGGGATAAAGAGCTGGTAAACAGGAATTATCGTGTTTCTCCGTATTGTCCTCGTTGCGGAACCACTCTTTCTAACTTTGAAGTTAATCAGGGATATAAAGAAACCAGAGATAAATCTGTTTATGTTAAATTTAAGATAACTGATAATAAAGAATTCGAAGATGCTTATCTATTAGTCTGGACCACTACTCCTTGGACTTTACCCGGTAATGTGGCTTTGGCGATCAACAAAGATTTAGAATACAGCTTTGTTAAAACAGCTAGTAATCAGGAGTATGTTTTAGCAACTGACAGATTATTCATTATTGAAGAAGAATACAAGACGATCAGAAAATTCAAAGGTAAAGAATTAGTCGGATTAAGATACGAACCTTTATTTGATTATTTAAAAAAAGAAAAGGTAGATAATCTCAAGAATGCTTACCAGGTATTAAATGGTGATTTTGTTTCTAATGAAGATGGAACGGGAATCGTTCATTTGAATCCCATGTACGGTGAAGATGATTTTAATATGGGTAAGACATATGAATTACCTTTATTCCATACCGTTGATATTGCCGGCAATTTCAAAAAAGAAGTAACTGATTTTGCAGGTATGCCGGTTAAAGAAGCTAATCCGAAGGTTGTTGAGAATCTTAAAGAAAGAGAGCTTTTCTTTAAAGAAGAATTAATTACTCATGAATATCCTCATTGTTGGAGATGCGATACTCCTTTATTGTATTACGCGATTGAAAGCTGGTATGTCATGGTTACCAAGATTAAAGACAGATTATTAAAGAACAATGAGCAGATTCATTGGGTCCCGGATAATATTAAAGAGGGAAGATTCGGTAAATGGTTAGAAGGAGCGAGAGACTGGGATATTAGTAGAAGCAGATTCTGGGGTGCTCCCATTCCGATTTGGCAATGTCCTGATTGTAAAGAAAAGATTTGTATCGGTTCAATTGAAGAAATAAAGAAGTTAGCCATTAAAGAATATGATTTAAAAGACCTTCATCGTCCGTATATTGATGAAGTTGAATTGAAATGCAAATGCGGAGGGAAAATGAAAAGAACTCCTGAAGTATTTGATTGCTGGTTTGAATCAGGTTCTATGCCGTATGCTCAATGGCATTATCCTTTTGAAAACAAGGAACTAGTTGAAAAAACATATCCCGCTGACTTTATTGCTGAAGGATTGGATCAAACCAGAGGCTGGTTTTACACCCTTCATGTTCTAGCAACGGCTTTAACAATTGATGATATCGGATTGGGAAAAGACCATCCGGCTTTTAAGAACGTCATTGTTAATGGTCTAGTTTTAGATGACAAAGGAAGGAAGCTATCGAAGAAGTTAAAGAACTATCCTGACCCGGCAGAAATGTTTGATTCTTACGGTGCTGATTCTTTAAGGTATTTCCTTTTAGCTTCAACTTCAATCGGAGAAGATTACAGATTCTCCGGAGATAAAGTTAAGGAATACTGGAGAAAGATTGTTTCGGCTTTAGAAAACTGTTTTGTTTTCTACGAAACATACAAGGGAGAAGTTGAAGAAATAAAAACAGAAAATTTACTAGACAAATGGATTGTTTCTAAAACAGAAACATTAAATAGAGAAGTGATTAAGTGGATGGATAAGTATGAATTAACTAAGGCTAGTAGATTATTCAATGACTACATTGATGATTTATCTAATTGGTATATCAGAAGGTCACGTAGAAGATTCCAGAAACCGGAAACTGAAAAAGAAAAAGCTGAAGCTACTAATACTTTAAATTATGCTTTATTCAAATTATCTAAACTGATGGCTCCTTTTACACCTTTCATTACCGAACAGATTTATTTAAAAATGAATGATGGTGGGAAAGAGAGTGTCCATTTATGTGATTACCCGGAAGTCGATACTAAATTAATCGATGAAGAATTAGAGAGTGAGATGCAAGAAGCGAGAGACATTGTTAATTTAGCTTTAGCCCTAAGATCAAAGGTAGGAATTAAAGTCAGACAGCCTTTAACGTCTTTAAAGGTTAAAGAAGTTAAAACTAAATTAAAGGAGAGAGTAGATATCTTGGATTTAATTAAGGATGAGGTGAATGTGAAAGAAATCATCTTTGATTCTAAGATTGGTGAAGCGGTTGAGTTAGACACTAATTTAACCCCCGAATTGAAGGAAGAAGGAGAGGTAAGGGAAATAATCAGACAAATTCAGCAAATGAGGAAAGAGATGAACTTTGTTCCTGAAGATACTATCAATATATACTTCCAACAATCTCAATTATTTGATAGAATATTAGAAAGAAACAAGGAAACTATCTTAAAAGAAGTTTTAGCTAAAGAATTCATTTCTTCAACTGAAGAAGGAATGAAAGAAATCAAGATAGGAGAAGAAAATATATTATTAAATATCAAAAAGATATAATATGGGTTTTTTCAGAGATTTTGTTTTGGGTCAGCCCTTGGAAAAGAAGGATGATCAAAAAGCAGAAGAAAATAAAGAACCGAAACCAGTAGACGAAAAGCCAAAGTCAGTTTTTGACGGTGGTAAAAGTCTTTCTAAAAAAGATCTTATCGGTCTTGCCGGACACAAGGATTTGTATGGCAACGTATACAATACCGGAGAGTATGCATCTAACAGAACTCAAATCACAAAGATTGTCGAAGATGCTTTAGCTTTCAAGAAAAACAGCTACGAAACTTTCAGTAAAGATGAAATCAGGAGAATTGCAACCACATTAAAGGGTAAGTCAGACCGTGCTTCTCAGTTAGCCGGAAAATCATTAGAAGAAGTCTTGAAGCAATAATTATGGAAAACAATCCTCCAATTAAAAGTGATAACGGTTCGAATAATTCCTTTATGGGTGGTGCTATCGGACCTAATCCATTTTTGAGGCCCGATGTTGATAATAAGAATCCGGCAATCAGAGATGAAAGTAAGGGTCCGGGAGCAACTAGAAAATTTGCCAGACCGGAACCAAAGAAAGAAGTGCCGGTTGGTAAGCCGTCATTCTTCAGAGGAAGAAGAGACGTTACCGCTAGAGAGATACTTTGGAAATTAGGACAGCCTGATGCTTACAAAAATTTATGGGGCGGAAAATCTTTAATGTATAAAGATAAGATGAAGGCCTTAGCTGAAAAGCATTTCACTAAAGGGCAATACGAACATTATACTCAAGCTGAATTAAGAAAAATAACCAGGGATATAGAAAAAGAGGTGAATAAGGAGGCTGGCTCCTGGTATACAGCCAGAAAAGATTTAGTTAATAGGGTAAAAGATATAATAAATTAAAATGAAAAAAAGATTAATCGCTACAATTTTAGTTGTCCTATCTATTATCGGATTAGGAACTTATCTCTCTTGGCAGAGTATGTCTTTTTCTAAGGAGGTTTTGAGATTGGAAATATTGGGACCGGAAAAAACAACCATCGGAGAAGATGTTGAATACGTTGTTAAAATGAAAAACAATGGTTCTATCAGATTGGAAAGCCCGGAATTGATTTTTAATTATCCGGAAGGTTCAATTATTGGAAATACGGAAAGTAAGGTTAAGGTAATGAGTGCCGATGATTTGGGTGGAGATATTTATCCTGGAGAAGAAAGATCATTTAAGTTTAATGCTCGACTTTTGGGAAAAGAAAGGGATACCAGAGTTGCCAAAGTAAGTGTTTCTTTTCAACCTAAAGATTTAAAGACCAGGAGCGAGGTTTCAACTACCTTTACCACTATTTTGGGAGAAATACCTTTAAACCTATCGATTGATGTCGCTTCCAAAGCTTCAACCGGAAAGGCTTTAACTTTTAGAGTCAATTATTCTTCCAATGTGACATATCCTTTGGAAGATTTAACTTGCTATGTTGAAATGCCGGATGATTTTGAATTTCTTTATTCACAACCCAAAGGAATGGATAATACTCAATGGGACATTGCGGTTTTAAATGAAGGGGGAGCCGGTAAGATAGAAATATCGGGAATTTTGAACGGACAATCAATGGAGCAGAAAGTATTTAAAGCTCGAATTGGAATCTGGCAAGACGGCAATTTCATTCTTTTAAAAGAAGTGATTAAGGGAGTGGAGATTGTTGCTCCGGCCCTATACATTACTCAGAAGGTAAACAATGATGATAATTACGTTGCTTCCGCTGGAGATCAATTACATTATGAAATTACTTTCAGGAATGTCGGAGACAATGCTTTACAGGATTTAGTTTTGATTACCAGATTAGAAGGAGATCAATTTGATTTAGGTTCTATTAAATCAACTGATGGAAAAAATCAGCCCGGAGACAATTCAATTGTTTGGGAAGTAGACAAGATTCCCGAATTAAAGCTTTTAGAAGTAGGGCAGGTAGGTAAAGTTGAATTCTGGGTTAATGTTAAGTCACCATGGACAATGAAGTCATTAAACGACAAGAATCCTATTTTAAAGAATAAGGTGACCTTAGGAGAAGCCAGGCAGGAGTTCTTAACTAAGATTAATTCAATTATTTCAGCGGAACAGAAACTTTATTCCGAGAATAAATATTTTGAAAATTCGGGACCGTATCCACTACAAACCGGACAAAAGACTACTCTAACTGTTGAATGGAGAGCAATCAATAATTACAACGACCTTGAGAATACTAAGATGGTTACCGTTTTACCGGAAAGCATTACCTTTGTTGGAGGAACATATCCAGAGGGAACAGAAATAATATATGATAGTAGTACTAGCGAAGTGGTTTGTAATATCGGCAGTCTTCCGGCTGGTTCGGGAATAATAAAGGATGCGAAGATTTGCGCTTTTCAAATTTCAGTACAACCTGAATTAGCTGACGAGGCTATTATTCTTCTTGGCTCGGCTCAACTTTCGGGAACAGATCAATGGACAAACAAAACACTAACAACAAAAACAGATACTCTCTATGGGCAAATGAGCCAATAGACTTTAGCGACCCAGAAACAATTAAAAGCCTTTTAAAAGCCTTGGCTGTTTTAGTTGTTTTTGCCGCTTCTCTTTGCTTGCCTTTGTATGTGTCGTACAAAACCCAGCAAAATGCAAAAATAATGAGAATAAAGATGGACATGAATCAGTTAAGGAATTGGGCTGAAGTTTATAGAATTGAAAACAATAGTTATGCTGGCTTAGAGAATAATGTGGAAATTAAAAGAGTTTTTGAAGACATTAAAACTATGGAAGGAGTGGCGGCTATTTTTGTATCTGCCGACGGTAAAAGTTTTTGTTGCCGAACAAATTTTTCTAATTCAAGATTGGGAAGTTGGTGTGTCGATAATCAGGGGCGCGTCGGAGATGACGGAAAATGTACTACCAATCATATTCAATGTGAGTAATTTTACTAAGAATTCATAAAAGCCGAGAAAACTTGGCTTATTTCAGCTTTTTTGATAGTATATACATATATGGAAAACAGTTTTGAAAAAATAGTTTCATTCACTAAAAGAAGAGGTTTTGTCTTCCAATCATCGGATATTTACGGTGGATTGGGCGGTTTTTACGACTTTGGACCTTTGGGAGTGGAATTAAAAAAGAATATTAAAGATTCATGGTGGAATGCCATGACTAGAAGAAGAGATGACATTGTCGGATTAGACAGTTCGATTGTGATGAATCCTAATATCTGGAAAGCATCGGGTCATACCGAAAACTTTTCTGATCCTTTATCGGAATGCAAGAAATGTCACAAAAGATGGAGGACAGATCATTTAGAAGACAAGACTAAATGTCCAGAGTGTGGCGGTGAGTTAACCGAAGCTAGAAATTTTAACTTAATGTTTAGAACTTTTATTGGACCAGTTGAAGACAGTGCTTCGGTTGCTTACCTTCGTCCCGAAACTGCTCAGGGTATTTTTGTTAATTACAAAAATATTGTTGATACACAAAGAGTTAAGTTACCTTTTGGTATTGCTCAGATTGGAAAAGCTTTCAGGAATGAAATAACTCCTGGTAATTTTATTTTTAGACTTCGTGAGTTTGAACAAATGGAAATGGAATATTTTGTAAAGCCGGGAACTGAAACAGATATCTTTAAAAAGATAGTTGAAGAAAGAATGAATTGGTATATTAATGATTTGGGAATCAAAAAAGAGAATTTAAGATTAAGATATCATGAAAAAGAAGAGTTAGCTCACTATGCTATCGGTTGTGTTGATATTGAATATAAATTTCCAATCGGTTGGTCAGAGATTGAAGGTATTGCCAGTCGTGGAAACTATGATCTAACCCAACATCAGAAGCATTCCGGTCAGGATTTAACTTATTATGAAGAAGTAACCAAGGAAAGATATATTCCTTACGTGATTGAACCTTCTTGCGGAGTGGAAAGAGTTTTCTTGGCTTGTTTATGCGATGCTTATACTGAAATTGAGGGAGGCAGAACAACCACTACTGAAGCGGCAAAAGAAACAGAATTTTTATTGAAGCTTAATAAAAAGATTGCTCCGATTAAGGTAGCGATTCTTCCTTTGGTCAAGAACAAGGAAAATGTTACCGCTAAAGCCAGAGAAGTTTATGATTTATTAAAAGAGCAATTTAATTGCCAGTACGATGAAGTCGGTGCCATTGGTAGGAGATACAGAAGGCACGATGAAATCGGAACTCCCTATGCCATTACCATTGATTTCGAAACCTTGGAAGACAACGCGGTCACGATAAGAAGCAGAGATACAATGGAACAAAAAAGAATAAAAATAGACGAATTAATTTCTATATTAAAAAAGGAAATATATGAAAATTAAAGTTCCTTATACTTTAAGTCTTCTATTTCCCGTCATCGGATGGTCTATTCTTTGTAGTATTTTCGCTTATTTTTTAATCATTACTATCGCTAACTTTGAAGAACCGGCAGCGGAGCGTGCTTTTTTAGTAATGACTCCTATTTTTACAATCGTGTTCGCCGTTTGGTCATTTTTAAGATATAGCGGAATAGGCTTTTTGGCCGATAATAATATCAAGTTGATAAATAAAAATGTTACCACAAAAGGAATAGTTCCGAGCTTATCGACTGAAGAAATTAAAGATACTTTTAATGCTTTAGCTTTTATTTGCAAGGGAAGTGCCATTAATGTTTTAGCCAGCGGATTATCAGTCATGGTTTTGGTTATTCTAACCGAGTGGTTTAATTTGGCTTCAAACTTTGAAATGTTGATAATTATGTGCGGCGGGGCAATTGCATTGTTTTTCTCTTGTGCTTTTGCTGCTTTCTTTTGTCAGCAAGCAATGTTCCCGGCAATAAAGGAATGCCGAAGAATATTAATGGAAAGAGACGATAAGATAGATAAGATGGAATACTCTGGAATCGGAGGGAAGTTTTTCTTCTTGTTTTTCTTACCGTTTTTTACTATTTTAACTGTCCTGTTAGCAGTTCGTCCTTTTAATTTCAATGTAGCGATTATTTGTTTGATTAGCTTGGGAATGACTTTTGTTATCGACCGAGTTTTGCTTGTTTATTTAACTAGTACTTTGAAAGAATTGGAAACGTTTGCTGTAGAATTACCGAAAGGAGGAGAAAGAGCCGTCTTTATTACAGGCAGTTTAGATAGAGAGGTTGTTAATCTATCGCAAAGTTTAAACGAAGCTTCAGAAAAAATGTACGGTTCAAAGAGTGAATTGGAAAAATCTCAAGAAGAGATGGCAAAAAGAGTTAATGAATTGGAGAAGTTTTTTGAATTAACGGTAAACAGAGAGGTAAAGATGGTTGAACTAAAGAAAGAGTTAAAAAAATACAAAGGAGATGTACAAGAAGACGACGCTTAAAAACGGATTAAGAGTGATTACTGTTCCTCAAAAAGAAGCAATGGCTTCGACTGTTTTAATTTTGATAAAAACTGGTTCGAAATACGAAGAGAAGAAAACTTCGGGAATATCTCATTATTTAGAGCATATGCTTTTTAAGGGAACGGAAAAGAGAAAGACACCGAAAGATGTGGCTGAGGTTTTGGATAAGATAGGCGGTGACTATAATGCTTTTACTGGAGAAGAATATACCGGATACTATGCCAAGGTTGATGCGATTCATTTCGATGTCGCCTTAGACTGGGTTTCTGATATATTTTTAAATTCAAAAATTCCTGATAAAGAGGTGGCTAAAGAAAGAGGGGTTATTATTGAAGAAATCAATATGTATGATGATAATCCCATGATGTATATCGATGAACTATGGAAGTCTGTTTTATACGGTGATCAGCCAGCCGGATGGGATGTTGCCGGAACCAAGAAGAGTGTTTCGGAAATCACAAGAAATGATATTAAGAAATACATTGAATCTCAATATGTTTCTTCTAATACGATTATTTGCGTTGCTGGGAAGATAAAAGAAAGAGAAGTGATTGATAAGATTAAAAGTCGTTTCGGCGGGGTTAAAAATACCAAACCTAAAGGAAGAGCCGAGGTTATTGAGCAGCAGTCTGTTCCCCAGGTTTTGATTCAATACAAGAATATTAGTCAGACCAATCTAGCAATCGGAGTCAGGGGTTACGACATTTTGCATCCGCAAAGATATGTTTTGGATTTAATGTCTATTGTCTTAGGTGGAATGATGAGTTCCCGAATGTTTATCGAGATAAGAGAAAAGATGGGGGCTGCATACTATATAAGAACATACAATAATTATGATTCTGATACAGGATCATTAACTACTTTTGCCGGGATTGATAATAAAAAGATATTTGATGTTATTAAAACAATTCTAAAAGAATACAAGAAATTAGCCACAATTAAAGTTTCAGAAGCAGAATTAAGAAAGGCTAAAGATTATTTAAAAGGAAAGACAGTTTTAAGAATGGAATCGTCCGATGCTCAAGCTTCTTTTTACGGTGTTCAAGAATTAATAGAAAACAAAATATTGACCATGGAAGAAGTATTTAAAAAAATAGAAAAAGTTACGCCGAAAGACATAATGATAGTAGCCAAAGATATTTTTAAGAACGAGAAATTAAATTTAGCAATTATCGGCCCATATAAGGGAAAAGAAGAAGAGTTTAAAAAAATATTAAAATTTTAATAATATGAAAAAAGAAATTGAAATGATAGATATTACATGGAGAGCTATATTTAAGGTAATAGCGGCAGTTGTTCTTTTCTATCTTTTATATCTTTTGCAAGATATTATTATTTGGGCTCTTATCGCTTTATTTATTTCCATTCTTTTCGACCCCTTAGTTGATCTTCTTGAGAAGAAAAAGATGGGAAGAGTGTTGGCTGCAGTTATCGTTTATTTTTCTTCTCTTTTGATTTGCGGCTTGTTAGTCTTTATTATCGTTCCGCCGCTAATTCAGGAGACGCAGTATTTCAGTTCAACTTTTTCTCAGTACTTTGATAAAGTTCCGGCTTTCTTAGATCAATTAGGAATAAATTCTTTTGAGGGGATTTATTCTCTTGATTCAAGCTTGAATCAAAGTTTGATCAATATATCTTCTAATATCCTTAATGTATTTATTTCTTTATTCGGCAGTATTTTTGCCGGCATAACTATTTTCCTTTTATCTCTCTTTATGTCGATAGAGGAAAAAGAAATGAAGAAAGGATTAAGATTGATTACCCCTAAAGGTTTTGAAGAGCAGGTTTTAGAAAGATGGGACAGAAGTCAACACCATGTCGTGGCCTGGTTTGGTAGCAGGTTGATATGTTGTGTTTTTGTTGCCATTTCCACATTTATCCTGTGTGCATTCTTGAATATCAAGTTTTCGATTGCTTTGGCAATTCTGGCCGGAATATTGAATATAGTTCCGATGGTTGGTCCGGTAATTTCAGGAATCGTGTTAGCCGCACTGGCTTTTTCCATTTCTTTGCCGACGGCAATTATTGCGATTATCTTCCTGTTCCTTATCCAGCAGATTGAAAGCAATGTTTTAATGCCAGTACTTACCAAGAAAATGTCCGGTTTGCCTTCAGTAGTAGTCTTGATGGCTCTTTTAATCGGAGGGGTTTTAGGAGGAGTCGTCGGTGCTATTTTGGCAATTCCGATGGCCGGGATAATATTCGAAGGACTTAAAGATTATTTTAATCAGAGAAAAAGACAAGACTAATTATGAAAAAGATTTTTATATCAACTTCTATTCCATACGTGAATGCGGCTCCTCATTTGGGGCACACCTTGGAATTTGTTCAGGCCGATGTTTTAGCCAGACGCCATCGTTCGCTCGGCGATCAAGTTTTCTTTTTATCAGGAACAGATGAGAATAGTTTAAAAAATGTCAGAAGCGCTGAGAAGGCCGGAGTTCCGGTAATGGATTTGGTTACGGATAATTTTAAAAAGTTTTTGGAATTAAAAGACTTATTGAATATTTCTCTCGATGATTTTATCCGCACGACCGAAGAAAGACATTTCAAGGGAGCGCAGAAATTATGGAAAGTTTGTGAAAAAGATATTTACAAGAAAAAGTATTCCGGATTGTATTGTGTCGGCTGCGAGGAATTCTATAAAGAAGAAGAATTGGTTGACGGAATGTGTCCCGACCACAAAGTTAAGCCGGAACTGATTGAAGAAGAGAATTACTTTTTCAAACTTTCTAATTATCAGGAGAAGATAAAAGAATTGATTGAAAAAGACATTGTTAAAATTATTCCCGAATCAAGAAAGAATGAGGTTTTGAGCTTTATCAATTCCGGACTGCAAGACTTCTGTATTTCCCGAAGCAGTGAAAGAGCCAAGGGGTGGGGAATTCATGTCCCGGGTGATCCGACCCAAAAGATGTGGGTTTGGTTCGATGCTCTTTCTAACTATATTAATGCTTTGGGATACGGAAGTAATGATGAAAAATTCAATGAATTCTGGCAGAACAGTGATTCTCGAGTTCATGTGATTGGCAAAGGAATCATTAGATTCCACTCTGTTTACTGGTTAGCGATGCTTTTATCCGCTGGACTATCTTTGCCTAAAACATTGTTTGTTCACGGTTATTTGACGGTTGATAATCAAAAGATGAGTAAAAGTATCGGTAATGTGATTGATCCGAAAGAGCTGGTTTTGAAGTATGGCAGTGAAGGAGTGAGATACTTTTTATTAAGAGAAATACCCGCTACCGGTGACGGAGACTTTACCTATGAAAAGTTTGAGAAGAGATATAATTCAGACTTAGCTAGCGGATTGGGTAATCTATTCTCTAGAACTTTAGCTATGGTGATAAAGGCAGGACTGAATAAAGGATTTAAAATGAAACTCAGTCTTCTTTTTATCGAGAAGAATAAAGAGGTGGAAGATAAGGTGGCTGAAAGATTTTTTCAATTCAACGAAACCTTATCAGATATCTGGGAGCTGGTTTCTTTCTGTGATAAATATATTGAAGACGAAAAGCCTTGGGAAATTACTGATGTCGAAAAACAAAAAGAAGTCTTTTCTAATCTTCTATACTCTTTAAATAATATTTCTAAATTAATCGAGCCGTTCTTGCCGTTAACTGCAGAAAAAATGAAAGAACAATTAAAAGAAGATAATGGAGTCTTTGATATCAGTAAAGGAGAAGTGTTGTTTCCAAGAATATGATATTTGATACTCATACTCATCTTAATTTTTCTGAATTCGATAAAGACAGGAATGAACTGATTAAAAAGATACTTAGTTCTCAAATAGGCTTTATTAATGTCGGAACTAATTTTAAAAGCTCAGAAAAGGCCATTAAAATTGCTAATGAGTATAAAGAGGTGTTTGCTTCAGTTGGATTTCATCCCGAAAATATTGCTTACGATCATTTCAAAAGCAAAGAATGTTTTGCAACCGAAGAAGGATTTTTAGAGGATGGTTTTGATTATGAAAAATATAAAGAATTGGCTAAGTCTAAAAAGGTGGTGGCAATCGGGGAATGCGGACTAGATTATTATCACAAACCCAAAGGGGTAAAAGGCTTTGAAGAAGTGCAGAAGAAAGTTTTTGAGAAACAACTCGATTTAGCAAAAGAATTAGACTTGCCGATTATTCTTCATTGTCGAAATGCTTTTGATGATACCTATAAAATTATTTCAAAGAGAAATAATAAAGGAGTATTGCATTGTTTTACCGGAACCAAAGAAGAAGCAGAGAGATTTGCTGCTTTAGGCTTCTATTTTGGAATCAATGGTATTATCTTTAAGACAGATATGGAAGAAGCGATAAAGAGTATTCCGATGAATAGGATACTATTAGAGACCGACTGTCCCTATCTTTCTCCTCCCAAGTTTGAGGAAAGAAACAATCCCCTTTCTTTAAAATACGTAATCGAAGAGCTTTCCAGAATAAAAGGGGTAAGTGTTAAAGAAATAGAGGAAATAACTCGTCAAAATACCAAAGATTTGTTTAATATTTAAGGCCTTAACAGGCCTTTTGTTTTGTGGTATTCTTTAAGTATATAAAGACTATGCAATTTTTAAGCCACGAATTAATATATTTTTTTAGAGCGATAGCTTTCGGCGTTGTTGTCGGCTACGCTTTTTTCTACTTTTTCCTGTATTTTAAGGTGATAATTGAGGACATAATAAAAATACAAAGGATTGATGTTGATTTGTGGTGGATATTAACCGTCTCGGTTTCAATTGTTATGGGAGTAATCGGAGCCTTGTTATTAATGTAGTATGGAATACAATCACAAAGAAATTGAAAAAAAATGGCAGGATTATTGGGATAAAAATAATTCTTATCTAACCAAAGAGGATTCAAAGAATCCTAAATTTTATGTTTTAGATATGTTTCCTTATCCTTCGGGCGAAGGCCTTCATGTCGGCCATCCCAAGGGATACGTGGCAACCGATATCATTGCCCGACTAAAAAGAGCTCAAGGTTTTAATGTTTTACATCCGATGGGTTGGGATGCTTTTGGCTTACCAGCCGAAAACTTTGCCATCAAGACGGGAATTCATCCCGAGATAGTTACCGAAAAGAATGTTAGCAATATCAAGAGACAAATGAAGATGCTCGGATTGAGTTACGATTGGTCTCGAGAAATTAATACTACCGATCCGGAATATTACAAATGGACTCAATGGATATTTTTAAAATTATTCGAGAACGGATTAGCCTACAAGAAATTACTTCCTATTAATTGGTGTCCTTCTTGCAAGACCGGATTGGCCAACGAAGAAGTAGTTGATGGAAAGTGTGAGAGGTGCGGAACAGAGACTACTAAAAAAGATATTGAACAGTGGGTTTTAAAAATTACCGATTATGCGGATAAACTATTAGAAGGATTAGATGATATTGATTGGCCGGACAAGATAAAAGAAATGCAGAAGAATTGGATCGGTCGTAGTGAAGGCTGGGAGATAAAGTTTTTGATTAATAACACTAAAGAGGTTTCTGTTTTTACAACCAGAATCGATACTTTATTTGGCTGTACTTATTTAGTCTTGGCTCCAGAGCATCCTTTAGTTAATGAGCTTCCTATTGAGAACAAAGAAGAGGTTTTGGAATATATTAATAAAGCGAAGAATAAAAGTGAAAGAGATAGAATCAGTGAAGTAAAAGACAAGACCGGAGTTGAATTGAAGGGAGTTAAAGCGATTAATCCGGTTAACGGAAAAGAAATAAGGGTCTTTATCGCTGATTACGTTTTGTTCCATTACGGAACAGGTGCAGTGATGGCTGTTCCAGCCCACGATGAAAGAGATTTTGAATTTGCCAACAAGTATGGATTGGAAATAATAGAAGTTATTAAGGGAAGGAACAAAAAAGAAGGTGAGGCTTTTACCGAAGACGGATTATTATTTAATTCATCTAATTTTGATAATTTAGCGTCAGTGATTGCCAGGATTAAGATTGGAGAATTTTTGAAGAAACAGGGCAAGGCGGAAAAGAAAGTTAATTACAAATTAAGAGATTGGGTTTTTTCAAGACAAAGATATTGGGGAGAACCGATTCCGATTATTCATTGTTCCCGTTGCGGAATGGTTACCGTTCCTGAAAACGAATTGCCGTTGAAGCTTCCTCATGTTGAAAAATATCAACCGACCGGAACAGGAGAATCTCCTTTAGCCGCAATCACCGATTGGGTGAATGTTAAATGTCCTAAATGCGGAGGCGAAGCAAAAAGAGAAACCAACACCATGCCTCAATGGGCTGGTTCTTGCTGGTATTATTTAAGATTCTTAGATAATAAGAATGATAAAGAGATTTTTGCTAAAGAAATAGAAAAGAAATGGATGCCAGTTGATTTATATGTCGGAGGAGCCGAGCATGCCGTTTTACATTTATTGTATTCCCGATTCTGGCACAAGTTCCTTTATGATATTAAAGTTGTTTCAACTAAAGAACCTTTTTATAAGCTAAGGAATATCGGATTGATTCTTGCTCCTGATGGACAGAAGATGAGCAAATCCAAGGGAAACACTATTTCTCCTGACGTGATTGCTGATGAATTCGGAGCAGATACTTTAAGAGCCTACGAAATGTTCATGGGTCCTTTTGACCAGGCAATTCAATGGAACGAACAGGGAGTGAAAGGAGTTAACAGATTCTTAACTAAAGCCTGGGATACTATTATTTTCTGCAAAGACAATCAAACGAGCTCGAATGAAGTTATTGCGGCAACTCACAAATTAAACAAGAAGGTGAGTGAAGATTTATCAAAAATGAAGTTTAACACTCCGATTGCTTTCTTTATGGAATTCTTTAACTTTATTTCTGAGAGGAAAGAAGAATTCGGTAAGCCTGAGATTGAAAGAGTCTTAAAGCTATTATCTCCCTTTACTCCTCATCTTTGTGAAGAACTGTGGAGTATTTTGGGAAATAAAAATAGTATTCTTTTAGAGAAATGGCCAGAAGAAGATTCAAATCTGATTAAGGAGGAGAAAGTCATCATGATTGTTCAAGTTGATGGAAAAGTAAGAGAAAGGATTGAGATTGAAATTAATATGCCAAAGGAAGAAGTTGAGAAGATTGCTTTAAATAATGAGACAGTTAAAAAATGGATTGAAGGAAAAGAAGTTAAGGAAGTATTTTTTGTAGAAAATAAACTTATAAATATATGTGTGGCATAGTCGGATACATCGGAAATAAAGAAGCGTCTCCAATTCTTTTATCTGGATTGAAAAGAATGGAGTATAGGGGCTATGACAGCTACGGCTTTTGTTTTTTAAACGATAACAAAGCATCTCTTTTTAAAAGAGTCGGAAAAATAGATAATACCGAAGAAGAATTCTTAAGCAAAGATTTTAAAGGACAGATTGGAATTGGGCACAGTCGTTGGGCAACAACCGGATTGGTGACCGAAGAAAACGCTCATCCTCATTGCGATTGCAAGAATGAGGTTTTTGTAGTTCATAACGGAATCATTGAAAATTATAAGGAATTAAAGGCTAAATTAATTAAGGAAGGTCATGTTTTTAAATCAGAAACTGATACCGAAGTTATTGCTCATTTGATTGAAAAATATTTTGTTTCTAATTTAGAAGAAGCGGTGGGAAAAGCTTTGCGTGATGTTCGAGGAACATACGGGCTAGCGGTTATTTCAACTAAAGATCCGGAAAAGATTGTCGCCGCTAGAATGTCTTCACCTTTGATTATCGGTGTCGGAGTAGATGAATTTTTAGTTGCTTCTGATCCTTCAGCGATTATCACTAGAACTAGACAGATAATTAATTTGGATGACGGAGAAATAGCAGTCTTAAAGAAAGACGGCTTTTGCATTTTAAAAGAAGAAAAAGAATCTAAGAAAAACATTGAAACAATTGATTGGGATATTGAACAGGCAGAAAAAAGTGGTTACAAGCATTTTATGCTTAAAGAAATCATGGAAGAGCCGAACGTGATCGAAGATGCAATGAGAGGAAGGTTACTAGAAGGAGAGGGCTCAGTTAAGCTTGGAGGATTAGAGTCGGTTCAAGACAAATTAAGAGAGATAGATAACATTACTTTAATTGGCTGCGGAACTGCCTATTATGCTTCTAAAGTTGGAGAATACATGCTTGAAGAATATAGTAATATTCCAACTTCAACCGATATCGGTTCTGAATTCAGATATAGAAAACCGATTGTGAATAAAAAAACAGCTGCTATCTTTATCTCTCAATCCGGAGAAACTGCTGATACTCTAGCGGCCTTGCGAGAAATGAAAGCAAAGGGAGTTTTAACTTTAGGAGTAACTAATGTGGTTGGTTCTTCTCAATCGAGAGAGACCGATGCCGGAGTATATACTCGTTCCGGTCCGGAAATAGCCGTGGCTTCAACCAAGGCTTTTATCGGACAATTAACAACCTTGGCTTTAATTACCATCTATTTGGGCAGACAGAGAGATATGTCGGTAGTGATGGGAAAAAGAATTGTTTCCGAATTAATGAAAATTCCCGAATTAGCCAAGGAGATTTTAAAACAGAAAGATGAAATCAAGAAGATTGCTGAGAAATACAAACAGTACCGGGACTTCTTCTTTATCGGCCGAAAGTATAATTATCCGATTGCTTTAGAGGGAGCACTTAAATTAAAAGAGATTTCATATGTTCATGCCGAAGGAGTGGCGGGAGGAGAATTAAAGCACGGTCCCTTAGCTTTGATTGATGAAAATTGCCCGACTATCGCCATTTGTCCCAGTGATTCTGTTTACGAAAAGATGATTTCCAATATTGAAGAAATTAAAGCCAGAAGGGGAAAAGTTATTGCAATTGCCACTATTGGAAACGAAGAGATTAAAGATATTGTCGATGATGTTATTTATATTCCCAAGACATTGGAAATGTTAACACCCATATTATCAGCTATTCCTCTTCACCTTTTTGCTTACTATTTTGCCGATTCATTGGATAGGGATATTGATAAGCCGAAGAACTTAGCGAAGAGTGTGACCGTCGAATAAAACAGCTTAAGAGTTGTGGATAATTAGTTTTGCTTTTAATTCCTTTATGGTAAAATACGCCTATTATGAAAAATAAAAAAGACTATTCAATCATCATCGGCGGAGCCGCCGGACAGGGCTCAAGAAAGGCTGGATTAATAATTGCCAAGCTTTTCAATAATCTCGGCTACAACGTTTTCATCTCCGAAGATTATCAATCTTTGATTAAAGGTGGACACAATTTCTCAATCGTGAGGATTTCTGAAAGCCAGCATTTTTCTACCCGTGAAAAGGCTGATTTTTTATTAGCCTTAGATGCCAATACAATTGATAAGCATGAAAAATATTTGGAAGAGAAGGGTTGCGTTGTTTTTAATAAAGACAAAATTAAAAGAGAAAAAGGAGTAGGAATAGCTTCTGATACTATTACCAAAGAATTGGGCGGTCTGCCAATCATGAGTAATACCGCTTTGATTGCCGGATTCAGTAAAGCCATGGGAATAGAATGGAAAGTATTGGAAGATGCTTTAAAAAAAGAATTAACAAAAGGAATTGAAAAGAATTTAGAAATTGCTAAAAGAGCCTATGAAGAAACAAAGACAGTTTTGATTCTTGAAAGAATAAAGGCTAATCCGGATCCTCTTTTAACCGGAAACGAAGCAATTGCTTTGGGAGCAGTTAAAGCCGGATTAGATATTTATTATGCTTATCCCATGACTCCAGCGACCAGCATTCTTCATTATTTGGCCGAACATGAGAAAGATTTTAACATCATCACTTCTCAACTGGAAAATGAAATAGCGGTGATCAACTCAGCAATCGGTTCAGCTTTTGCCGGCAAGCGTTCAATGGTGGGAACATCAGGCGGAGGTTTTGCTTTAATGACCGAGGGGATAAGCTTGGCTGCTCAAGCTGAAACACCAGTTTTGATTATTAATAGTCAAAGATCAGGTCCAGCCACAGGAGTTCCGACTTACAGCAGTCAGGCCGATTTACTTTTCACTCTTAATTCGGGACACGGAGATTTTGTCAGGTTTATCGCTGCACCCGGCGATGCCAATGAATCTTGTTATTGGTCCGGCAAGTTATTAAACTTAGCTTGGAAATATCAGACTCCGGCCATATTACTAGTTGATAAAGAATTATCAGAAAGTACTTTTGAGTTTGACGAGAAAGTTTTAAAAGAAATTAAAAAAGAAAAGGCATCATTGTGGAGCGGAAAAGGTGAATATATGAGATACGCTGATGCAAAGAACGGAATATCTCCGATGGCTTTCCCGGGAAATAAAGCGGTAGTTAAGGGAACCAGTTATGAACACGACATAAAAGGATTGTCCGTTGAAGACAGCGAATCTATTATTTTGATGCAAGAAAAAAGATTGAGAAAGTTTAAAGAAATGGCTCTTGAGGTAGATTCATTGGAAGCAGTTAAAGTTTATGGAAATAAAAAGTCTAAGAAAGCGATTATTGCTTGGGGTTCAACCAAAGGAGTAGCCCTAGAAGTTGCTATAAAATTAGGATTGAAATTTATTCAGCCACTTGTTCTTCAGCCGTTCCCGAAGAAACAATTTGAAAAAGCGTTGAAGGGAGTTGATAAGTTGGTATTGGTTGAATGCAGTGCTTTGGGACAAATGGCAAAGCTTCTTAATTGTAATGGGATTAAAGTCGATAAAGAAATCCTCAAATATGATATGAGGCCGTTTACCGTAGAAGAATTAGAAAAGAAATTAAAGAATATTTAATATGGAAAACTTAGAAACAACTTCTATTAATACATGGTGTCCCGGTTGTGGAAACTTTGGAATTCTTCAAGCGGTTAAATTGGCTATCAATGATTTAATCTCAAAAGGAACTCCAAAAGAAAATATTGTTATTGTTTCCGATATCGGCTGCAATTCAAAAATAGTTGATTATTTGAATATCAATAGTTTTTATTCTTTGCATGGCCGTTCAATTGTTACCGCGATGGGAATTAAAATGGCTAATCCGGAATTGAAGATATTGGTCTTTTTGGGAGACGGAGCTGCTTTAGATGAAGGAATTTCCCATTTAATCCATGCTGCCAAGAGAAATTCAGACATTAACGTGATTATGCACAATAATCGATTGTTTGCTCTTACCACCGGGCAATTTACCGCTGTCTCTCCTAAAGGATTAAAAGGAAAGTCTACTCCCGAGGGTTCAATCGAAGAACCTATTAATCCGTTGGAATTAATGTTAGCTGCTAATTCATCTTTTATCGCTCGAGCTTATTCAGCGAAGATTGAACACTTGAAGAATTTAATTATTGAGGCGGTTAATCACAAAGGATTTTCTTTTATCGAGGTGATGCAGCCGTGCGTTACTTTCTTTAATACAGTTCAATTCTATAACGAGAAGGTTTACGAAGCAGTTAACCCGGAATTGGATTCAAGAGAAAAGGCTTTGGCTTTAATTAAGGAATGGAACTATAATGGAGAGGGTAAAATACCGGTCGGAATTTTATTCAAAAAAGACAGAACTTGTTTTGAAGAAGAATCAAATAAACACTTGGTAAAAGATAAAAAACCAGAAATAGAAAAATGTTTGCAAACCCATTTGTAAAAAAGAATATTGTTTGTATCGGAGGAGGCAATGCGATGCCTAAAGTTGTTTTGTCGGGACTGAAAAACAAGAATGTTAATTTAACCGTCGTTTCGGCGGTTTTAGATTCTGGCGGTTCTTCGGGAAGATTAAGAAAAGATTACGATGTTATTTCTCCGGGAGATGTGAGAAGAGCCTGGTTAGAGTTATGCAATTTATCGGAAGAGGATAAATCTTTATTGGATTACAGATTTGAAGACGGTGATTTGCACGAACATAATTTATGGAATATTGCTTTCGTGGCAATGGCTTTGGAAAAAGGCGGTTACAGATCTCTTTTTGAGAAAATGAATTCGATGCTGATTAATAATCACAAAATACTTCCTTCAACTACTCATAAAGCTGATTTAGTTGCGGTTTTGGAAAATGGGGAAGAAATTGTAGGGGAATCAAATATTGATGTTCCCAAACATGACCCTAAATTAAGAATTACGAAGCTATTTTTAAGACCGGAAACCAAAGCTTGTCCGCAAACAGTGAAGAGGATTAAGAGGGCAGATATGGTTGTGATTGGTCCGGGAGATATTTATTCGTCTTTAATGCAGGTTTTATTGGTTGATGGTACTGCGGAAACGATAAAGATAAGTAAAGCCAAGAAGGTTTATATCTGTAATCTAATGACCAAGAACGGGGAATCAAACGGCTTTACCGTTAAAGACTTTGTTGGAGAGGTGGAGAACTGTTTGAAGTGCGAGCTTGATTATGTTATCTTTAATACAAATATTCCCGCAGTTGAAAGATTAGACGAATATTCAAAAACACATCCTCAATTCCTGGAAATAGTTAAATTTGATGATTTACCTAAGGATAAAAAGTATATCGGATTAGATTTATTGCCTAGTAGCGGGGATATCGTTCATGACCCAAGTAAAATAGCAGAAGTATTATTAAAGATATGCAAGCAATAATTTTAGCGGCAGGAAAAGGAACCAGGTTTATGCCTCTCTCGGAGACTAGACCAAAACCACTCTTTTCAGTTTTTGGAAAGAGTATTTTGGAATACAATTTAGATGAATTGGATGAATTGGTAAGCGAGGTTATCATTATTGTCGGCTACAAGAAAGAGATGATTATGGACTTGATTGGAAAGAAATACGGCAAGATGAAAATAACCTACATTGAAGACAGTAAAATTGAGGGAACCGGTTCTTCAGCTAAATTAGCCTTCTCTCATTTAAAAGATCAATTCTTACTTTTAAACGGAGATGATTTTTATGCCCGGGAAGATATTAAAAAAGCAATTAATAAATGTCCTTCCATTTTAGTTAAAGAGCATGAAAATCCTTCCTGTTTCGGAGTGATTGATGAAGAAGAGGGATACGCTAAGAATATTATTGAAAAGCCAGCCCAACCGGTTTCTAAATTGGTTAATTCGGCTTTATATTGTTTACCGAAAACAATCTTTGATTACCAAATCGAAAAGTCACCGCGCGGTGAATTCGAATTTACCGATTATATCAGAAAGTTTATTCATGAGAAGAAATTGCATATCTGTGAAGCATCTTTCTGGATGCCGGCTTCATATCCTTGGGATATCTTTGATGTTGTTCCTTATTTATTCAGCAAGCAGAAAAAAGAAAGAAAAGGAAAGATTGAAAAAGGAGCAGTTTTAAACGGTGATGTTATTGTTAAAGCCGGAACACTGATTAAAAGCGGAGCCTATATCGAAGGTCCGGTATATATTGGTAGAAATTGTACGATTGGACCCAATTGTTTTATTCGTGGTGGAACGGTAATTGAAGACGGATGCAAAGTAGGACAAGGAGTTGAAATCAAGAATTCTTTAATCGGAAAGGGAACTCGAGCCAGTCATTTAACCTATATCGGAGATTCAATTATCGGAGAGAATTGTAATTTTGGTGCGGGAACAATTATCGCTAATTTGAGACATGACCACAAAACAATAAAGACGGTAATAAAAGAAGAATTGATTGATACTAAGAAAGAAAAGTTTGGAACAATTATGGGCGATAATGTTAAAACAGGAATCAATACAATAATTTATCCCGGTAGAAAAATCGGGGCTAATAAATCAACTTTGCCAGGAGAGAAAGTTGAAAAAGATATATGATTAAAAAAACAGAAGATAAAGGTGTTAAAGAAAGAAGACTTTCTATTTTGATGAAAGAGGCCGAGATTGTTCAAGGGATAATTAAAAGAAAATCAAATCATTCTTTTCTGATAAAAGGATGGACGGTTTCTTTGTTAGTGGCAACTTTAATTTTACAGGGTCAAAAAGAGCACATTATAATTGCTTTTGTTCCTCTTCTAGCTTTCTGGTTTTTAGATGCTCATTATTTACAAAGAATTCGAAGATACAAAAATTTATATAAGTGGGATATTGAAAACAGACTTGAGACTGATGATTATATGTTTGATATAAATATCAACGACAGATTCGGGAAAACAGTTCCTTCCCGTCCTCAACTTATGTTTTCTGAGAAATTAATTTGGTTCTACGGTTCTCTCTTTATTCTAACCGTAGTCTATTACTGTATTACAGCAAAGTAGTGCCGAAGGTGGGACTTGAACCCACACAGAATAAATCTATAACGTTCTGAACGTTACGCGTCTGCCAGTTCCGCCACTTCGGCAAATAAAAAAAGCACAAATTGTGCCGAAGGAGAGACTTGAACTCTCACGGGGTTGCCCCCATAGCATTTTGAGTGCTACGCGTCTGCCAGTTCCGCCACTTCGGCATATATCTTTATTTACCATAATTTTTCTTGTTTGTAAATTTAAAAGCCTTGTGGTAAAATTATATCAATGACTCGAGTAATCGCTATCGCTAATCAAAAAGGTGGAGTCGGGAAAACAGCAATTGCTGTTAATTTACCCGTGTTTTTGACTGCTTTCGGCAAGAGGGTTCTTCTTGTTGATATCGATCCCCAAGCTAATGCTACATTTTCAATGGGAATAAAGCCCAGAGAATTGTCCGTTTCTTTATACGAAGCATTATTGGGACAGGTTTCTCCTCGAGATATTATCAAGAAGACTCCTTTTTTAGCTTTTGATATTATGCCGACTTCACACAATTTAGCTGGAGCGAATATTGAATTGGTTAATATGGAAAACAGAGAGTTCAAATTAAAGGAAGCACTAGATGCTGTTAAAGACCAATACGATTTTGTTTTAATCGATTGTCCACCCAGCTTAGGATTGTTAACTTTAAATGCTTTGATTGCCGCTGACGAAGTCTTAATCCCGGTTCAATGTGAATATCTAGCCATGGAAGGATTGGGACAGTTATTAACTAATATTAAACTGATTAATGAGAATTTAGAAATGAATATCAAAGTCTTGGGTTCGGTCATGACAATGTATAATAGAAAGAACAGAGTCTGTGCCGCTATTTCCAAAGATTTAAGAAGAAGTTTTCCCGGTTATGTCTTTGATACTGTCATTCCGCGAACAGTTTCTTTGTCCGAATCTCCGATAACTGGTAAAACAATTTTAAGACATTCTCCTAATTCTCGTGCTGTTCATGCTTTTAGAGAGTTGGCTCGTGAAATAATATCAAAAAGTTAATTATTAAAATATGATTGGAAAAGGAATTGAATCGTTGATCCCTAAAAAAGATATGTCTATTCCCGAAGATAAGATTCGCAAGGATTTTATCTTCTGGATCGAGATAGAAAAAATTAAGCCTAATCCTTATCAGCCTCGTAAAGAATTTGACGAGGAAGCTTTAGAGTCTTTAGGGGAGTCAATCAAGAAATACGGTATTCTTCAACCCATTATTGTTAATAAGATAGAGAAGAAAACAGATCGAGGCATTACATATGAATATCAGATTGTAGCCGGAGAAAGAAGGTGGAGAGCAGCTCAAAAGATTGGTTTAAGACAAGTCCCGGTTATTATTCGTGAGCAATCAAACAGAGAGAAATTAGAAATAGCTTTGATTGAAAACGTACAAAGAAGAAACTTGAATCCGATTGATAAGGCCGAAGCTTTCGACAGATTAAGAGAGGAATTCGGTCTTTTGGAAAAAGAAATTGCCAGGATTGCGGGAACAAGCAGAGAAGCGATTGCTAATAGTTTAAGAATATTAGCTTTACCGGGAGAGGTTAAAAAGGCTTTAAAGGAAGGAAGTGTTTCTGAGGGACATGCCAGAGCATTATTAGGATGTAAAGATGTTAAATTAATTAAAGAATTATTAGAAGAAATAATAACCAATGGTTATTCAGTAAGAGAAACGGAGCGAAGAGTTAAAGAAAGAAATGCTGGAGCTGGACCGAAACGAAACCTTGTTAAGCAAGTTCCTCTAATGATTAGCGAATTCTTAGAAAAGAAAGTTAGACAGATATTAAATTTGGAAAATATTAAGATTGAGAAGAAGAAGGATAGTATTCAGGTGGTTGTTAATTTCAAGACTGAAGACGAAATGAACGAGTGGCTCAAGAAATTAAGAAGTTAATAATTATTAAGAAAAACTGCAAGTTATAATTCCTTGCAGTTTTTGTTTGAGCATTTTGTTTTCTTTCCTTTTTCCACCATTAAGGATCCACATTTAGGACACTTCTCTCCGGTCGGTTTATCCCACAAAGCGAAATTACAATCGGGCCAGTTGGGACAGCCATAGAAGATTTTTCCTTTCTTGGTTTTCTTTTGAGTTATTTCTCCTTGATTACATTCGGGGCAAATAATGCCAGTCTTTTTTGTTTTGTCTTCAATATTTTCCGTATGTTTACATTCAGGGAATCCGGTACAAGCTAGGAATTTACCGAATCTTCCAGTTTTGATTGCTAGCGGCTTTCCGCACTTAGGACAAATTTTGTCGGTAATAACAGGTTCTTCTTTTTTCTTTTCTACCTCGTTGTATTTATTTTCAAGATTTTCATTGAAAGGAGTATAGAAATCTCTTAAAATTGTCTTCCAGTTTTCATTTCCTTCCGCGATTTCATCTAATTCTTTTTCCATATTGGCAGTGAATTTGATGTCCACGATCTGAGGGAAATGTTCAACTAAAATTTGGTTAACGGTAGTTCCTATTTCTGTTGGTTGAAATCTTCTTTCTCTATTCTTTTCAACATAGTTTCTGGCTTGGATGGTTGAAATAATCGGAGCATAGGTTGATGGTCTTCCAATCTCATTTTCTTCCAACTCTTTAATTAAGCTGGCTTCGGTGTATCTGGCTGGTGGTTGAGTGAAGTGTTGCTCTGGTTTAATATCTACCAAATCAACTTTTTCTTCTTCGACTAAATTGGGAAGAGTTTTTTCTTCAAACTTCATCGGGTAGACTTTTAAGAAACCATCAAATCTTAAAGTTGATCCGTTGCTTTGTAATGTGTAGTTATTGTCGGTCTTAATTTCAACTTTAATTGAATCAAAGATAGCTTCGGTCATTTGCGAAGCGACAAATCTGGTCCAGATTAATTTGTATAGTTTTTTGTATTTATCTTCGATTTTTAAACTTTCTGGTTCGTTTTCAACATTAGTCGGTCTAATAGCTTCGTGGGCTTCCTGAGCTCTACCCTTGGCTTTAAATCTTCTTAATTGGTGATAATTCTTTCCGAACTTACCATCAATGAAGCTTTGAGCCGATTGTAATGCTTGTTCAGAAAGATTCAAAGAATCGGTTCGGTGATAAGTAATCAAACCTTTTTCATACAAGGTTTGAGCGATACTCATTGTCATCTTAGCCGGGTATCTTAATTTCTTTGAACCTTCTTGTTGTAGTGAAGAAGTGGTGAAGGGGGGAAGTGGGCTTCTTTTTGTTTCCTTCTTTTCAATTGAAGAAATAGAATACTTGGCTGCTTCTAATTCTTTTTTAATATCTTCTCCTTGTTCTTTGGTTTTAATGCCCATTTTGGAAATAGCCTTTCCGTCTTTTTTGCTCAAAGTCGCTTCAAATTGTTCTTTTGATTCTTTTTCCAGTAAAGCGATAATACTCCAGTATTCTTCCGGTTTGAAGTTTTTGATTTCGTTTTCTCGATCAACAATCAATCTAACAGCCACCGATTGAACTCTTCCGGCCGATAATCCTCTCATTACTTTCTTCCAAAGAAAAGGGGAAAGCTTGTATCCTACGATTCTATCCAAAACTCTTCTGGCTTGCTGGGCATCAGCCAAATCAAGATTCAATTCTGTCGGATTTTTTAAAGCCTCTTCAATTGCCGGTTTAGTAATTTCGTGAAAAGATATTCTTTTGTATTTATCTTTATCTAATTTTAGAACTTCAATTAGATGCCAGGCGATTGCTTCTCCTTCTCGGTCAGGATCGGTAGCGACATATACGGTGTCAGCTTTTTCTACTTCTTTTTTTAAAAGATTAACATTTTTTCTGGCTTTAGTGGGAATAACGTATTTAACTTCAAAATCTTTTTCGGTGTCTACGCCCAAAGTACTTTTCGGCAAATCTCTGATATGTCCATATGAAGAAAGGACGCTTGTATCGGCGCCTAAGAATTTTTTTATCGTATTAGCTTTTGTCGGACTTTCAACAATTATTAATGACTTCATGTATTTTTCATATCATTTTTAAAAGTTAAAGGCAAATATCGTGAGCTGACAAAACAGGAATGGCTCCGTTTAAAATTAAATAGTCGGTTCCTTCGGAGCCGGGAACAGCGTAAATTGTTTTACCTTGTTCTTGAGCATATCTCACCGTGTGCATTGTTCCTGATTTCATTTGCGCTTCAATCACTAAAACAGCAAATGATAGTCCGGCGGTGATTCGGTCTCTTTGGATAAAAGAGAATTTTGTCGGTTTGGTTTTGCTGGGATATTCAGAAATCAAAAGTCCTTCCTTTTCAATGATTTTTCTGGAAAGATTTTCGTTTTCCTTGGGATAGATTCTTTCGATTCCAGAAGGAAGAACGGCAATAGTTGATTTATTAGCCTTTAAGGCTGAAGCGTGAGCAAAAGCATCAATTCCTTTAGCTAAGCCGGAAACGATAACAAATTCCTGAGGCAAGTCTTTAATAATCTTTAAACAAATAGTTTTGTTCTGGCTCAAGCAATTTCTTGAACCGATGACAGCGAGACAGGGTTGGTTCCAGGTAATACGTCCTTTGTAATAGATATTTTTAGGAGGATTTTTGATTTCCTTTAATTTCTTCGGATATTTTTTATCTTCAAAAGAAATTATTCCTTCCATATTGGTTCAATTGTTTCTTTTATTCTTTCAAACATTTTCTGGTGGCCGCTTGAGCTGGGATGTAATCCGTCACAGAGGTCATCGTCATTTATTAATAGTCCAAGTACGTCAACGAAAATTAAATTATTATCTTCGCAGAAAGATTTAATAATTTCATCATACTCTCCGATGCTTTGATTGTTGTATGCTTCTCCGGTTTCTTCCGAGGGGTAAGAGGTGGTTCTGGATTCATCAACACTGGTTAAGCCGATAAAAATAATCTTATCGGTTAATTTCTTGGCTTTATTAGCTAGTAAGATAATATTTTTTTGGAATTTAATCAGTCCGTCTTTATCAAGACTTAATGAATCATTTATTCCAATGGCAAAAATAACAATATCCGGATTTCTGGCTCCAGCTTCAGTATCAAATCTTTTAAGTAAATCTTCGGTAGTGTCTCCGGAAATTCCAAGATTGTAAACATCGATATCATCATCCATCAGATAATTTTTTAAAGAATCGGCCCAGCCACCGCGTTCGCAGTCGCTGGCTCCCCAAACAATACTATCTCCAAAGATACAAATTGTCATACGATTAAATCAATAATTTTACCGACTATTAATTCGACGGCTTTTTCTATGACTCCCAAGGCGACAATTTCTTCTGCTTTGCTGAAGTTTTTTAGAACAACTTCTTCTAGGGAATTATTTTTAAATGACGGATCGTCAGAGGCGATGCCCAATTTCAATCTTTTGAACTCATTGGTTCCCAATTCATTGATTATTGAACGAACTCCATTGTGTCCGGCCGCACTTCGACCTTCAACTTCTTTGATTTCTCCTAGATCTGTTTCGGCATCATCATGGATAACGATTATATCTTTAGGTTCTACCTTATAGTACGAGGCAATGCTTTTTACCGCCTTGCCCGAGTTATTCATATAGGTTTGGGGTTTGATTAAAAGAACGTCTCCTTTTTTTGAAATCAGGGCATTATGCTCTTTTTCTAATTTAAAATCAGGAAAATTGTATTTCCTTTGAATTTCATCAACTGCCATGAATCCGTAGTTGTGTCTAGTTTTTTCGTATTCTGGGCCGTAGTTTCCCAAGCCGATAATTAGTTTCATACCTGTATTATATGTATTTTTAGGAAAATAGTAAACCTTGCTTTAAAAGTCCTTTTCCTTTATAATAATCTTATTATGACACAAAAAGAAGTTTTAACCTTCCTATTAGACTCCTTAAAGATACTATTAATTGCTTTGGCGATAGTTATTCCGATAAGAATGCTGTTGTTTCAGCCTTTTATGGTTAGAGGAGCTTCAATGGAGCCTAATTATCATTCTAGCGATTATTTGATTATCGATGAGTTGTCATACCGATTAAGAGATCCGCAAAGAGGGGAAGTTATTGTTTTCCAATATCCACTCGATCCTTCTTACAGATACATCAAGAGAATTATTGCCTTACCGAACGAAACTATCGAGATAAAGAACGGAGAAGTATATATTAGTCGAGCTGAAGGAGAAGCACAGAAGGTAGACGAGAGCTTGTATCTTTCAAGCAAGACTCAAGAAGAATGGAAGAATACCAGTTATGGTCCCTTAACTTTGAAACAAAATGAGTATTTTGTAATGGGAGACAACAGAAATAATTCTTCCGATTCAAGAGTTTGGGGAGTTTTACCGATAAAAAATATAACGGGGAGAGTGTTATTAAGACTTTCTCCATACGAAGTATTGGTCAATACTTTGGGTCAAGAAACAACAACATATTAAAATATGAGTAAACCAAAATTTCAAACTGTAACCGGAATGCACGATATTCTTCCTCAATACCAAGCGTATTATGAAAAAATACAGGAGGCAGCGAAGAAAGTTTTTTCATTCTACGATTTTGAGAAAATAGACACTCCCATTTTGGAAGATGCCAATTTATTTATCAAAAGCGTGGGAGAAAATACCGACATCGTGGAAAAAGAAATGTTTACCTTGAAAACTAAAGGTAAAGATTCTTTGGTTTTGCGACCGGAAGGAACCGCATCAATTATGCGAGCATACATTGAACACGGTTTTCTTTCTTTACCTCAACCGGTTAGACTTTGGTATTTCGGACCGTTCTTCAGATATGAAAAACCTCAAGCTGGAAGATTCAGACAATTCAATCAGTTTGGAGTGGAAATTATCGGTGAGGCTGATCCGATTGTCGATGTCCAGACTATTTTGGTAATGTACAGCGTTCTTAATGATTTAGGATTAAAAGGATTGATGGTTAAGGTTAATTCAATTGGAGATGACAATTGTCGTCCTTTATACAGAAAAGCCTTGGTTAAATATTTAAGGGAAAAGAAAACCGGATTATGTTCTGATTGTCAGAAAAGAATGAAAGTTAATCCTTTAAGAGTTTTGGATTGCAAGAATGAAAAATGCCAGGAAGTCTTGGCTTCTGCTCCGCAAAGCGTTGATTATTTATGCGAGGAATGCAAAAAACACCTAAAAGATGTCTTGGAATACTTAGACGAATTGAAAATTCCTTATTGTTTAGATAGTCGTTTGGTCCGCGGACTTGATTATTACTCAAGAACCGTGTTTGAGATAGAATCCACCAAGGCCGGAGAAAACACCGGGGGAGTCTTGGCAGGAGGCGGAAGATATGATAGCTTATCAAAGATGCTCGGAGGAGGAGAAACACCTGCTTGTGGAGCGGCCGCCGGAGTAGAAAGAATTATTGCGGAAATGAAGGAGAATAAAGCGAGAGTAAGCTTTAATCCGGTTCCGGAAATATTCTTTGCTCAAATCGGACCTTTGGCCAAAAAGAAGAGCCTTCCTATTTTAGAAGACTTGAGAAAAGCCGGAATCAAAGTGGGAGAAGCTTTTGGAAAGGACGCCTTGAAAGCTCAATTGGGAAAAGCTAGTCGATTGGGTTCAAAAGTAGTTTTAATTTTAGGACAAAGAGAGGCCTTAAACAATATGATATTGGTAAGGAACATGCAAACAGCTAAACAGGTCGAAGTAAAACAAGAAGATATTATTAAAGAAGTTAAAAATATATTAAGAGAAAAATAGTATGAAGATACAGAAGCAATTAAGAGAAACTTCTCAATCTTTGGTATATCGCTTTACAAAAGCCGTTCAGAAGAGCGGAGTATTGGTTGAAGCAAGAAAAAGAAGATTTGTTAAGAGAACCAAAAGCGAAAACATGCAAAAGAGAGCTGCCTTAGTTAAGGTAGGCAAAAAGAAGGAGTTTGATCGAGCCAAAAAATTAGGCAAAACTATAAATAAAAAATAATATGATAGTTGAAGAAATTAAAAAAGATTTAATTTCTGCGCTAAAAGAAAAAAACGAAACCACCGTCTCTACTTTGAGAATGGTGACTTCTTCTATTTTTAATAAAGAAATGGAGAAGAGAGTTAAAGTTTTGGAAGCCGAACCTAACTTAAGTGAAGAGCAAATAAAAGAGAAGATTAAATTAAACGACGAAGAAGTGATTGAAGTTATTTCTTCGGAAGTTAAAAAGAGGAGAGATAGTATCACTCAATTTGAACAGGGAGGCCGAGCCGATTTAATTGAAAAAGAAAAGACTGAATTGGAAGTTTTGAAGAAATATCTTCCCAAAGAATTAACCGAAGATGAGATTAGAAAGATAGTAAAAGATTCAATTACTAAATCAGGAGCAACAACAATGAAAGATATTGGAATTGTAATGAAAGAAGTTTCTCCGCAAACCAAAGGAAAGGCAGACGGAAACGTGGTAGCTAAGATTGTGAGAGAAGAATTAGGAAATTAACAATAAACCGCTGAAAAGGCGGTTTTTTCGTCCTTTAAAGGCTTAAAATAGGCCTTTTTTTGTTAAACTTGCAAGAACCTTTTTAATTTAGTAAAATAGAGTAAAAGAAAATGATAGAAATAAACAATCTTTCCCTAAAATACAAAAAGATAGACACAGTTTTTTTGAAAAAAGTTGCTACAAAAGTTTTAAAAGGAGAGAAAAACAAAAAAAAGATTGAATTGTCTATTGCAATTGTAAATCCGCAAGAAATTAAAAAATTAAATAAGGAGTATCGGAAAAAAAATAAACCAACTGACGTACTTTCCTTCGGAGAAATCGGCGGAGACATATCAGAAATTGTGATTTGTCCCGAAGAAGTAGAAAAGAACGGAAAAGATTTTAAAAAAGAATTAACATTGGTTTTAATTCACGGAATTCTTCATCTTTTATCATACGATCATGAAAAGACAAAGAAGGAAGCTGAAAAAATGTTTCAGAGACAAGAAGAATATCTTTCTAAGATTAAATTTTAATTAATAAGCAACATGTCGAGAATAAAAACAATTACCGGATTAGATATCGGAACAGATACAATAAAGATTTTGGGAGTTAAAAAAGATTCTGAATCCGGAATGGAAATTTTATTCTTCGACACCATCGATTCATTTGGAGTTCAAAAAGGAAGAATCAAGGATTCTAATGAAGTTGCAAAGAGAGTGTCAGAACTTATCGAAAGAGTTGAAAGAAAACATAATTGTCGAGTTGATAATATTTTTGTAAATATTAACGGAACTAAGCTTCAGCTTATTCCGAGTCATGCTTTGATTTCTGTCGGCCGAGCTGATCAGAAAGTTTCTTCAGAAGACATTGAAAGAATCTACGATGAGGTTAAGATGATTAACCTTCAGTCGAATAATAAAACTATTCTTCAAGTATTTCCCCGAGAGTGGATTTTAGACGGAGAAAAAGAAATAAGAGATCCGTTGGGGCTGCAGGGAGTAAGATTGGAATTGGATGCTTTGCTTTTATCTGCTTTTAATTCAGATATTGAAGGAATTATTGATTCTGTTGAAGCCGTTGATTTAGAAGATGAAAATATCATTCCCGGATTAATTGCCGATTCTAATGCTGTTTTAACTCCCAACCAGAAGGAATTAGGGGTTGCTTTGGTTAATATTGGAGCGGGAACATCTAGTGTTGCCGTTTTTGAAGAAGGAAGACTTTTGAATATGGTTGTTTTCCCGGTAGGTTCGGCAAATATTACCAATGATGTCGCTATTGGATTTAAAACGGAGATAGAAATAGCCGAGCGCATTAAAAAGCAGCACGGTTCTTGTTTATCTAAAGACGCCAAGAAGAAAATAGATTTTAATCTTTCTTTGGTTAATGAAGAAGAGGAGGAAGAAGAGGAAGATGTTTTTGGTAAAAAGAGGAAAATAGTGAAGAAGAAGCCTAAAAATGTATTATCTTTTTCTGAAAAAGAATTAAGCAAGATTATTGAGGCCAGAGTTTGTGAAATATTTGAATTAGCTGACAAAGAGATTAAAAAGGTTTCCAAGCAGGGATTATTACCGGGAGGAATAGTTTTAACCGGAGGAGGAAGTAAGCTGCCTGGAATTGTTGAGTTGGCTAAAAAAGAATTTAAGCTTCCTTGCCGAATCGGATACTGTAGCGAATTCAAGGGATTGGAAAAAGACAGTTCTTTATCTACCGTTTGCGGATTAGTTATGAGTCGAGCCGATAAAGTAGTTGCTCGTTCGGGAGGAGGCGGGGTTGGAAAAAAGATTAAAGGATTTTTTGAAAACTTTATTCCTTAAAATATATGAACTTAACAAGAATAAAAGTTATTGGGGTCGGAGGGGCAGGTTCAAATACGATTGATAGATTAACAAAAGCAAAAATCAAGCATGTTGAATTGATCAGTATTAATACCGATGCCCAAGACTTAAAAAAGAAAGAAGCGCACTTAAAATTAAGAATAGGAGACAAGATTACCAAGGGATTGGGGGCGGGAATGAAACCGGAAGTAGGAAGATTGTCAGCCAAAGAAAGCTATAAAGAGATTGAGGAAACTTTAAGAGATAGTGATATTATTTTTTTAACATCAGGATTAGGAGGAGGGACTGGTTCGGGAGCAATGCCGATTATCTCAGAGATTGCAAAAAAATCAGGAGCCTTAACTATCGGAATTGTTACCTTGCCGTTTTCATTCGAAGGCAAGAAAAGAAAAAAGATTGCGTTGAATAGTTTGGATGATGTGAGAAGAAAGATTGATGCAATGGTTGTTATTCCTAACGACAAGCTTCATGAAATGATTCCTTTAAAATCATCAGTCGAAACAGCGTTTAATAAATGTGACGAACTTTTAAAAGAAGCAGTTGAGAGTATCTCTAATGTGATAATGAATCCGGGAATACTTAATTTGGATTTTTCTGACATCAGAGAGATATTAAAAAGCAGTGGTTCAGCGTTTTTTGGAACAGGAAAAGCACAGGGTAAGGACAGAGCAGTTCTGGCAGTAGAAAAAGCACTGCATTCTCCAATTGCCAAGTTCCCATTAGACAAAGCTGAAGGAATTTTATTTAATGTTGCATCGGGAAATAAGAATTTTTTCTTATCGGAAGTTAAAAAGATCGCCGAGATTATAAAAAAGAAGACAGCATCTTCGGCGAAAATAATTTTTGGAGCATCTTTTGATAATAGTTTGTCGAAAGATGAAATCAGGGTGACTGTTATCGCCACTAGTTCAGAAAAATCGTAGATTATAAGGGCTCTAATACGAGGAGCGAATAAGAAAATCTTCTAATTTTTTGTCAAAATTGACAGTATTTTTTTAGGAGTATAGAATACTAAATATGAAACTAACAAACCACATCACTAAAGTCCAAAAGAGAAACGGAAACATTGTAGAATTTCAACCAGAGAAAATTTTCAATGCTGTTTTCAAAGCAATCACTGCTACTAAGCAAGGAAACGGAAAAAAAACTCAAAAGATAGCCGATGGTGTTGTTAAAATTTTAAACAGAAGGTTTAAAGTTGAAGAAATCCCTAACGTTGAACAGATTCAAGACATTATTGAGGAGGTTTTGATACTTGAAGGAGAGGCAATAGCCGCTAAAGCTTTCATTTTGTACAGAGAACAGAGAAGAATCTTAAGAGAATCACAAGCTGTAGCTGAAGAAGCGGTTGATCGTGTTGATGATTACTTGGATAAGTTGGATTGGGAGGTGCAAGAGAACTCAAATATGACATTTTCTTTGCAAGGTTTGAATCATTACGGAGTTTCTTATATTGTAAAAAAATATTGGTTGAATAAAGTTTATCCTGAGGATGTTAGGCGAGCTAATGAGTCGGGTGATATCCACTTACACAACCTAGACACCTTGTCTTGCTACTGTGTGGGATGGGATTTGTATGATTTATTATTGAGAGGATTCGGCGGAGTCAATGGAAAAATTGAATCAGCTCCTCCAAAGCATTTCAGAAGTGCTTTAGGACAGGTGGTAAACTTTATGTACACTCTTCAGGGTGAAGCAGCTGGTGCGGTTTCATTTTCTAACTTTGATACTTTGCTTGCTCCCTTTATTCGTTACGATAATTTAAGTTACGCTCAAGTTGAACAAGCCATTCAGGAATTCCTATATAACATGGCCGTACCGACTAGAGTTGGATTCCAGTGTCCTTTTACCAATATTACTCTTGATTTAAAACCTTCAGCTGTTTTTGCTAATCAGCCGGTGATTATTGGCGGAGTTGTTCAGAAAGAAAACTATTCTGAGTTTGAGGAAGAGATGAAAATGTTGGACAAGGCTTTTTATACAACCATGATTAAGGGAGACAGAAGTGGAAGACCATTCTCTTTCCCGATTCCAACTATTAATATTACTAAAGATTTTCCTTGGGATGATCCGGCTTTGGACCCGATGTTCGAAGCTTCAGCTAAATACGGTATCAACTACTTTGCCAATTATATTAATTCAGATATGAAGCCTGAAGATGTAAGGTCAATGTGTTGCAGACTTAGGCTTGATATGACTGAATTAGCAAATCGAGGCGGAGGAGGATTATTTGGTTCAGGTTCTTTGACTGGAAGTATCGGAGTTGTTACTATCAATCTTCCGAGAATCGGATACTTGTCTAAAACTAAGAAAGATTTCTTTGAGAGATTAGGTAAAGTAATGGATATTGCCAAGGAAAGTTTAGAAATCAAAAGAAAAACAATTGAAGAGTTTACTTCTAAAGGATTATATCCTTATTCCAGACATTATTTGGCTGGAGTTAAGAAAGCTAAAGGACAATATTACGCCAATCATTTTTCAACTATCGGTATTTGTGGAATGAACGAAGCCTTGTTGAATTACATGGGAGAAGATATCGGTTCAAAGAAAGGACGCCAGTTCGCTTTAGAGGTAATGGATTTCATGCGTTCCAAATTGGTTGAATATCAAAAAGAAACCAACAGTATTTATAATCTTGAGGCGACTCCTGCTGAATCAACTTCTTACCGCTTGGCTCAGAAGGACAGAAAACTTTATCCCGATATTATTACTTTGGGAACAAAGAAAGTTCCTTACTACACTAATTCAACTCAGTTGCCGGTAAATTACACCGATGATATTTTTGAAGAATTGAAATTGCAGGATGATATTCAATGCAAGTATACCGGAGGAACAGTTGAGCACTTATTCATCGGAGAAGAAATTTCCGATATTGATACGGTAAAAACTTTGATTAAAAAAGTATTTGAGAAGAACAGGTTACCCTATATCACTTTGACTCCGACTTTCTCAATTTGTCCGACTCACGGATATATTGCCGGAAAACACTTTACCTGTCCTAAGTGTGCGATTGAACAGCCTTGTGAAGTATATTCCCGCGTCGTTGGCTACCTACGTCCCGTCTCACAATGGAACGAAGGCAAGCAGCAGGAATTCAAGGACAGGAAAGAATTTAAAGTCAAAGCTTCTTTAGCAAAGCTAAACAAAAAATAAACATATGAACATTCAAGAGGTTTGTCATGATTGCGGAAAGAAAATTATTATTTCTGAGAATAGTGAAATTCTTAACGGACAACTGTTGAAATACTCTTTACCGGATGGAAAAGAGAAAATGGTTTTCAAGTGTAATGAATGTTTTAGTGAAAATAAGAGCTTAAAGAATTATCAGGAGACAGAAGTATATTCCCGTGTCGTTGGCTACTTACGTCCCGTCTCACAATGGAACGAAGGCAAGCAGCAGGAATTCAAGGACAGGAAAGAATTTAAAATTTCTTAATTATGAATGTGCGGGTTTCCGCACATTTTTAACAGATATGACAATAGGAGGATTGCAAAAAGTTACTTTGGTTGATTATCCGGGCAGGCTCGCTTGCACGATTTTTCTCTCGGGCTGTAATTTCCGCTGTCCTTTTTGTTATTCCAAGGAACTCGTCTTGGATCAAGAAATTAAAAATCATCCGCAAATATCAGAAGATTATTTATTTGATTTCTTAAACGAAAAAAAAGGATTGCTTGATGGATGTGTAATTTGCGGAGGAGAGCCAACGATTCACGGAGAATCTTTGATTGAATTTTTAAGAAAGATAAACAAGATGGGATTTTTAATCAAGCTTGATACCAATGGCACCAATCCCGATTTAATTAAAAGATTGATTGATGAAAAACTAGTTGATTATATCGCCATGGATGTTAAAGCTCCTTTAATAAAAGAAAAATACGAAGCAGCTTGCGGAATGGTTGCTGATATTTCAAAACTCAGAGAATCAATTTCAATTATTAAAGATTCGGGAGTTGACTATGAATTCAGAACAACAGTTGTTCCGGGAATTCATACCCAAGAAGATGTTATTAGGATTGCTAATGATATTTCTCCGGCTAACAAATATTTCGTCCAAAGATTCAGAGGAGAGAAAGGAACGCTTGATAAAAAATTTGAAGCGGTTATTCCTTTTCCCGATGAATTTTATAAAAATATAGAAAAGGAGGTTAAAGATTTCTTTACTATTTTTAGGATAAGATAATGATACCGTTATACGACAAAAAAAGGATAGGGAACGGTTTTCCTCTTGCAACTGCTTTTTTAATTGTAGTCAATACAATTTTTTTTCTTTGTACGGTTTCTAATCTTAATCATTATATTGATCTTTTTGGGTTTACAGCCGGTAAGCTATGGGACGGAAGGTTCTTTACCGTTTTTACCTCTATGTTTTTACACGGTAATATCTGGCATTTAATCCTTAATATGTGGTTTTTGTGGGTTTTTGGAAACAACCTGGAATCACGTTTGGGCAGAATTAAATTCCTTGGCTTTTATTTCCTTTGCGGCGTTGGTGGGGCTATTGTTTATGCTTTAGCCATGTCTGACCCCACTGCCGCGGTTATAGGGGCGTCAGGGGCTATTTCTGGAGTGTTGGGTGGGTATTTGGTTTGTTTTCCGAAGAACAAAATCAAGACTTTTCTTTTTATTTATATTGCTTCAATTCCGGCCGTTATTTACATCTTTATTTGGTTCTTATTACAGCTTTTTTCTACTTCTGTAATAGAGACTTCGGTTGCTTATTGGGTCCATATCGGAGGCTTTGTCTCGGGCATGGCCTTTATCAACATGTTTAAAAAGAAAAGATGACAAAATCAGAATCATTAATATGTTTCTGTTTAAGCTTTGTGGGAGGCATTTGTATTGCTTCCTTTTTTATTGATTCAATTATTATTGAAATCATCGGATTGATTGTCGGTCTTATCTTAATCGGTGCTTTTTACGAAAACAAAACAATTATTGTGATTGGATTTTGTTTCATGATTTGTTCTTTTGGGATGCTTTGGTTCAGTTTTAATTTATTTGAGATTGAGAATAGCGAATTAATTAAATTTGCAGGCAAAGAAGTTATTATTGAGGGAATGGTTTCCAATGATCCGGAAAGAGGAGCTGAAAAGATGCAAATGACAGTCGATGTTTTAAAGATGGGAAAGATCTTGGTTTTTACCGATAAATATTTTCCGGCTAAATTCGGAGACACGGTAAAAATTGAAGGAATAATTAAAATTCCCGAGAAGTTTGATAATTTTGATTATAGAGGATATTTAGCTAAAGATCGGATATCAATGATTGTTTCTTTTCCTAAAATAGAAATTATTAAAAGTCAAAATACTTTTATCGGTAAGGTTTATGATTTTAAAAAAGAATTAGGACAAAGGATAAAGGATAATCTTTCTCCCGATTTAAGTCCGATATTGGAAGCGATGATTTTGGGGAACGATCAAATGATGGACAAAGAACTGAAAGATAAATTAAGCAAGAGTGGACTAAGTCACGTGATTGCTATTTCCGGCTCGCACATTGTTATTTTCTCCGCCATGTTATTCGAAGTTTTAATTTTCTTCGGTTTATGGAGAAAACAAGCCTTATTGGGTTCCATTATTTTTACCGTCTTTTATATCTTCTTGGTCGGAATGCCGGCTTCGGGAGTGAGGGCAGGAATAATGGTCGGGCTTCTGTTTTTAGCTCAATTGATTTCCCGCCAATCATTTAATTTAAGAACTTTAGTGATAGCCGCTTCAATAATGTTGTTATTCAATCCTTTGTTATTAAAGTTTGATTTGGGTTTTCAATTGTCTTTCCTGGCAGTTTTGGGAATAATTTTAATTGCTCCGGTTTTTAATAAATGGTTGGATGTTATTTTTAAAGGAAGATTATCCTGGCTGCGAGAGATTATCGCAATGACTCTCTCTGCTCAATTATTTACTTTACCTTTGTTGATTTCTTCTTTCGGTTATTTTTCTTTGGTTTCTTTGCTTTCGAATATTATTGTTTTGCCGGTTACGCCACTCTTAATGGCTTTAGGAATTTTGGTTCCTTTTTTGGGAGTAATAGTTGCTTTTCCTTGTTCGATTCTTTTGTCATATTTAGTTTGGGTAGTAGATATTTCTTCTCAAGCTTCTTTTGCAATAATGAAAGTCGACTTACCTTTTGTTGTTTTATTGGTTATTTATCTTCCTCTTTTATATTTAGCTCGCAAGGGGAGGAGAAAACAATTGGAATTTTTAAACGGATAATGTATAATTTAGGTATATGAGTAAGACTGCTTGGATTGTTTCTGTTAATATGGGATACGGGCATCAGCGAACAGCCCATCCTTTGAAATCTTTTGCCGAAGGCAAGGAGATTGTTTGCGCCAACGATTATCACGGCATTCCTTCGGGAGACAAGAAGATTTGGGAAAGTTCCAGGTTTTTCTATGAATCGATTTCCCGTTTTAAAAAATTTCCCTTGTTTGGAGAATTATCTTTTTGGTTTTTCGATACTATCCAGAGGATTAATGATTTTTACAGTAATAAAGATTTATCGATTCCTAATTTTACTCAAAAAAGAACTCACATTCTATTTGAAAGAGGCTGGGGAATGGATTTAATTGAAAGACTAAAGAAAGCTAAACCGGTTCCGATAGTTTCTACTTTTTATAACCCAGCTTTCATGGCGGAATACTTTAAATATCCCAATGATATTTTTTGCGTTATTTGTGATGCCGATATTAGCCGTAACTGGGCTCCTCTTTCCGGCAAAAAATCAAAGATTAAGTATTTTGCTCCCAATAAAAGAGTGGTTCAGAGATTAAAGATGTATGGAGTCAAAAAAGATAATATTATCTTGACCGGTTATCCTTTACCGATGGAAAACATCGGAGGAAAAAATATGGAAGTATTGAAAGAAGATTTGAAAAATAGAATCGTTAATCTTGATCCGGTGAAAACATATCGTGAGAAAAAAGATTTTATCATCCGTGAAAAGCTCGGACGCTTGCCTAAGAAATCAGACCATCCCTTAACAATCATGTTTACCGTCGGCGGAGCCGGAGCACAAAAAGATTTGGGTATAAAAATTATCAGAAATTTAAAGAAAATAATATACAACAAAAGATTAAAGGTTATTCTTGTTGCCGGAATTAAAAAAGAGATTGAGAGTTATTTTGAAAAAGAAGTTAGAAATGGAGGACTGGGAGATTTGTTGGGAAGCGGAATAGAAATTATCTATGCAAAAAACTTTGAAGAATATTACGACAAGTTTAATTTAGCTTTGAGAAAAACTGATATTTTATGGACCAAACCGTCAGAACTTTCTTTTTATACCGCCTTAGGCTTACCGATTATTATTGCTCCGACTATCGGTTCTCAGGAAGAATTTAATAAGAGCTGGTTATTGAAATCCGGCTTCGGAATTGAACAAAGAAGTGTCGAAAACGTTAAGAATTGGTTCTACGATTACCTTCATTCGGGATACTTTGCTGAAATGGCAATGCAAGGTTTTATCGATGGAGAACAGATGGGAACAGTTAAAATTAAAGAAGAAATACAAAAATGTTCTGGCTCACCGCAATAATCTTTTCATATTTATTTTTTGCTTTAGCTTCTTTGGGGGATAAGATTGTTTTATCCGGTCCGTCCAAGCCTAAAACATATACTTTTATCGTCGGGCTTTTAAGTCTTATTTCGGTATTCATAATTCCTTTTGTTGAATTTGGCTATCCGAGCTTAATCAGTCTTTGCTTTATAATTCTTGAAGCTATTGTTTATATTGCCGGTCTCTATGCCATGTTCTATGCTTTAGAGCATTTTGATGTTTCCAAAGTAATGCCGACCATCGGAGCAACTCAACCAATCTTTATTGCTCTCTTGTCTTTTTTCTTTTGGGGATTTTATAAAATGCAAGGAAATGAAATTTTGGCTTTTATTATTCTTTTAATAGGAAGTGTTTTGATTTCGATTGATAAGAGTCCAAAAATCACCAGAAAAAGTTTGGAAATATCTTTAATCACATCACTTCTTTTTTCTCTCGATTTTATTTTTTCTAAATTTGTTTTTGCCGAGATGTCTTTTTGGCAGGGCTTTGTCTGGATGAGGATCTTTAGTTTTATTTTTGTTTTGGTATTTTTATTTGATAAAAAATTCATCAAAGAATTGAAAGGAGGGAACGGAGAGCTTAGCAAGAAAACAGGAATCGTTTTCTTTACCGCTCAGACATTCGGAGGATTGGCTAATATTCTTCAAAGCTGGGCCATCTTTTTAGTACCGGTTTCTTATTTAGCGATAATGAATTCAATGAAAGGAATACAGTATGCTTTTTTGTTTATTTTAGTTATTTTAACTTCTTCTTTCTTGCCCAAAGTTTTAAAAGAGGATATGAATAGAAAAATAATGATGCAAAAAATCATTTCCATTCTTGTTATCGGTTTAGGTTTGGCGGTTTTGGTTCTGTAAAAACAGGGTTTGATTCTTTAGCTAATTTTTAATATAATGTACTTGCTAATGATTCCATTATTAAAATACATTTTATGGTCCCTTTTGGGACTAGTCGTTCTCTTTGTCGCATATTTTTTTATCGGTTATGCTAATCAGCCGAAGAGTATGACTTGGGGAGTTAATTTTTCGGTCAAACAGACAGATTTTTTAAGGTTGGATTCAAGGGAGACATATACTGCTATTTTGAATGATTTGGGGGCGAAAAACATTAAAATATCGGTTTATTGGGATTTAATTGAAAAAGAGAAAGGAGTCTATGATTTTACCGAATTAGATTGGCAGATGGCTAAGGCGGAAAAGTATAATGCCAATGTTATTCTAGCTATCGGAATGAGAGTTCCTCGTTGGCCGGAATGTCATTTACCTTCTTGGGCTCGTGACTTTGATAAAGAAGAGCAACAAGAAGAAGTAATGGAAATGCTTAAAAAAATAGTTTCGAGGTATAAAACTTCTCCGGCCCTTTCAATGTGGCAGGTAGAAAACGAAGCTTTTCTTAAGTTCGGAGCCTGTCCTTGGGCGGATGAGAAATTTTTAAAGAAAGAAGTTGCTTTTGTTAGGGCCAGTGACCCTGATCATAAAATCATTGTTACCGATAGTGGAGAATTGTCTTTTTGGATTAAAGCGGCTCAAATCGGTGGAGATATGGTCGGAGTCACAACTTATGAGAAGGTTTGGCAACAACAGATCCGTTCTTACGTTTCTTATCCTCTCCCGAGTGTTTTCTATAACCGTCGAGCCGATATTGTGAAGAACTTTTTCAAGCAGAAAGTAATTGGAGTGGAATTACAGGCTGAACCATGGTGTGCTAATTCAATTATGAATTCCTCTTTGGCGGAACAGGAAAAAACAATGAATCTGAAACAATTCAAAAAGAATGTGGAATTTGCCAAGAGTACCGGAATTGATACTTTCTATTTCTGGGGAGCCGAGTGGTGGTACTACATGAAGATAATTTATAATAATTCAGAAATTTGGGACGAAGCCAAAAATTTATTTTAGTGAATATGTTAAGCATAATTATACCAACATTAAATGAAGAGAAGAATATTAAAACCTTACTATCTTTAATTCAGAAGGGAGGTTTTGATGATTATGAAGTGATTGTTGCCGATGCCGGTTCAACCGATAAGACAGTTGAAATTGCAAGAGGATATAATTGTATTATTACTAAAGGAGGATTGCCGGCCAGAGGAAGGAACAATGGAGCAAAAGTTGCCAAGGGAGATATTCTTTTTTTCCTTGATGCAGATTTAAAACTTGCTCCCAAGAATTTCTTAAAACAGTCGGTTGATTATTTTATTAAAAATGATTTAGTGGTCGCTTCTTTTCCTCTTTTGCCTCAAAAAAACAATATCTATTTGAATCCTTTGACTTTAAATCTTTTTTATAATATTCCGCAGAAGATATTGAAGAAGGTGTTTCCGATGGGAGCAATGGGAATAATGGTTAAAAAAGATATCTTTGAAAAAGTTAAGGGGTTTGATGAAAGCATTACTTTGGCTGAAGATCATTATTTTATTCAGCAGGCCGAGAAATTAGGAAAATTCGATATTATTAAAAAGGTCAAAATATATATGCCGTCACGGAGATTTGAAAGAGACGGATATTTCAGAACAGTTTTCAAATATCTTTTATGCGGTTTGAATATGGGGTTTTGTCGAGTTCCGGAAAGAAAGATTAAGTATGATTTCGGACATTACGATAAAAAGTAAGTTTTAAAAAATATGTCAATCTATCAATTACCATCAATTAATTTTCACAAAATAAAAGGACCGGAGATGAAGAAATTATTTCCAGGAAAGATGCCTTTCCCGGGATTATTTTTAATTTTAGTTTTTTTAATCGGATTGATTGGAGGAGTATCTTCAAGTTATATTTTTTATCTTAAATTAAAACAGGAGATTGTCAGTGCGGGAGTTCCGATTATTCATTCGGAAAAAGTTGTTGAGAAAGAATATATTCCTCAGACTACCCAGGAACAGAAAGTAATCGACGTAGTCAAGGAAAACTCTTCTTCGGTTGTTTCTGTGGTTATTATGAAAGAAGTTGCCGTTTACGAACAGCAATATATAGATCTCTTCGGGGACGGATTTTTCACTATTCCTCAACAGAAGCAGACCGGAACCGAGAAGCAGCAGGTGGGAGCGGGTACCGGATTTATTGTTTCTGAAGACGGATTGGTTTTAACTAATAAGCACGTTGTTGCTGACGATAAAGCTGAATATATAGTCGTGATGAATGATAATAACGAATATCCGGCTAAGGTCTTAGCCAAAGATCCGGTTCAAGATTTAGCAATCATGAAAATACAAGGGAATAATAAATTTAAGGCTTTGACTCTTGGTTCTTCTGATGATGTTCAGATTGGACAAAGTGTTATTGCTATCGGTAATGCTTTAGGAGAATATCAGAATACTGTTTCGGTAGGAGTTATTTCCGGTCTAGGTAGAACAGTGATTGCTTCGGGAGAAACAATCGGAACAGAAACACTGGAAGATATTATTCAGACCGATGCCGCAATTAATAAAGGAAATTCAGGCGGACCGCTTCTAAATTTAAAAGGTGAAGTTGTTGGAATTAATACCGCTATTTCTTCTTCCGGTCAGAATATTTCTTTTGCCATTTCAATTAATAAAGCCAAGAAAGATATTGAGCAGGTTAAGGGTTCCGGAAAAATATCGTATCCGTATCTGGGGGTCAGATATATATTGATAAGCAAGAAGTATGCGGAAGAAAAAGGATTATCGGTTGATTACGGAGCTTTGATTAGTAAGGGAACGGATGCTACTGACCCGGCAATTGTTTCTGGCTCTCCGGCCGAAAAAGCCGGATTGAAAGAAGGGGATATCATTCTAGAAATGGGCGGAGAAAAGATAACGACAGACAGCCCTTTATCTAAGATTATTTCCAGATACGATCCATATACTTCGGTTGATTTAAAGGTGTTGAGAGATAAAGAAGAAGTCACAATTACGGTTGTTTTGGGAGAATGGAAGCAATAGCGTTTTTACTTGGTTTGTGTTAGTATTTTAATACTATGAACTCAGACATTGAAGAAATAAAGTCTCGTCTAAATATCGTCGATGTCGTAGGAAGCTACATTAAACTTGAAAAAGCGGGAATAAACTACCGGGCCCGTTGTCCTTTTCATAATGAAAAATCGGCCTCTTTTTTTGTTTCTCCTTCTCGTCAATTATGGCATTGTTTCGGGGGCTGTAATGAAGGTGGAGATATTTTTAAGTTCGTCATGAAAATAGAAGGAGTTGATTTTGTCGATGCTTTAAAGATTTTAGCTGATAAGGCGGGAGTGGCTTTAAAGAAGGAATCGGAAGATTGGAAGAAGATGAAAAATGAAAGACAAATCCTGATTGATTTATTGGAAAGATCATGTAAGTTTTATTCCGCTCAATTGGAAAAAAGCAAAACCGGAAAAGAAGCGATTGAGTATCTTTTAAAAAGAGGAATGAGGCTTGAAACGATAAAGGACTGGAGGCTTGGTTATGCTCCCGATACTTGGACTGGTTTAGCTGATTATTTAATCGGACAGGGATTTAAAAGAGATGATATAGTTAGTGGAGGATTAGGAATTAAAAAAGATTCGGCTAAGTTTTTTGATCGATTTAGAAGCAGAATTATGTTTCCGATTCTCGATTTGAATTCTCAAGTCTCGGGATTTACCGGCCGAATATTTAAACTAGAAGATGAAGCCAAATATTTAAATACTCCCAATACTTTATTATATGACAAGAGCCGGGCTTTATACGGAATGGACAAAGCAAAGCTCGAAGTTCGTCAGAAAGATTTTTGTGTTTTGGTTGAGGGCAACGTTGATTGTATTATGTCTCATCAGGCGGGAATTAAAAATTGTATCGCTGTTTCGGGAACCGCTTTAACTCCACTACACCTGGGAATCATTAAAAGATATTCTTCTAATTTGGTTTTGGCTTTTGATATGGATATTGCCGGAAACAATGCTACCAAGAAGGGGATTGATTTGGCGCTGAAGAACGGATTCAATGTGAAAGTTATTTCGATGGTTGCAGAAAAAGACCCGGCTGATATTATTCTTTTGGAAGGAGAAGAGAAATGGAGGGATTTGGTTAATTTAGCCAAGCCGATCAATGAATTCTATTTTGAGTTAGCGTTTAAAAACAGGAATCCCGAAGTTTTTGAAGACAAAAAGAAGATTATTGCCGAGCTCTTGCCCGTTTTAAAGAAAATTGATAATAACATAGAACAGAGCCATTGGATTGAAAACATGAGTCAGCGATTGAGGATAAAGGATGAAGATATCAGGTCGGAAATGAAAAAAGTCAAAATAGAGGAGAATAATATTCCCGAAAAAGAGGTAATTAATATTAAGGAGAAGAAAACCAGGCGAGAGATGCTGGAAGAGGATATTTTGTCTTTAACCCTACTTGAGCCTTTAAAAGCCACCGAACTAACTGAAGAAATGATTGAAGTTTTTTCTCCCGAGGCCAAAGAAGTGTTTTTAAAGATTAAAAACAAGGAAGATTTAGGGGTATCAGACTACGCAAGTTATATCTTAATCAGGTCGGAATTAATGAAAGAAGTGGAAGATTTGATTGTAAACGAGGAATGGAATAAGTGCCTAAATGAGCTTCAAAGCTTGATTAAAAAGCAAGAAAGAGATAGGCTGACTCAAGAGATAAAAAGCAAGGAGAAAGAAGGAGCTTTCGCAGACGTCAAAGAACTTTTATTAAAATTTAATAAATTAATAAAAAACAATGAAGAAAACAAAAAAGAAGTTAGTCAAAAAGGCGAAGCTGAAAAAGCCGCTGAAGAAAGTTGTGAAAAAAAAGATAACTGCGAAGAAGAAAGCTCCAGTAAAGAAACTCAAGAAAAGGAAGAAGAGAGTCATTAATGTTATCACTCCGGAAAAATTAGATGAACTGGTAAAGAAAGGCAAAACTAGAGGTTTTGTGACTTTTTCTGAGATTTTGAATTATTTTCCCAATATTGAAGAAAACATGATTGAATTGGATCAGATGTTCGGTAAATTGGAACAGCTGAGTATCGATGTGAAAGATTCTAAAGGATATTTAGATACAACTGATACAACCAAAAAGAAAGGAAGAAAAAGAGCTTCAACTGGAAAGATTGATTCTATTCAGTCTTATCTAAAAGAAATTGGAAGGATTGATCCAATTACTGCCCGCGATGAAAAGGATTTAGCTCGAAGAATTGAAGCGGGAGACGAAGATGCAAAAAGGAAATTAGCCGAAGCTAACCTAAGATTGGTTGTTTCAATTGCTAAGAAATATATCGGACGCTCTCCTAACTTAACTTTGCTTGATTTGATTCAAGAAGGTAATTTGGGATTATTTAGAGCGGTAGAGAAATTTGATTGGAGAAAAGGATACAAGTTTTCAACCTATGCCACTTGGTGGATTAGACAGACTATTACTCGTGCTTTGGCTGACCAGGCCAGAACGATTCGTATTCCGGTTCACATGATTGAAACTTTGACTAAATATACTCAAGCTAAGAGAAAGCTATTGCAAGAATTAGACAGGGAACCGTTAGACGAAGAGATTGCAGCGGAAATGGGAATTGAAGTTGAGAAGGTGAGACATTTGGAGAAGATTTCTCAAAAAGCAGTTTCTTTAGAAACTCCAGTCGGAGAAGATGAGAAAGACAGTGTTTTGGGTGAGTTTATCAAAGATGACAAGATTGAATCTCCAGCTTCTCAAGCCGGAAGAACATTACTTCGAGAACATTTGGACGAGATATTCAAGGATTTGGCCGAAAGGGAACAGAAAATTCTTTCTATGCGTTTTGGTTTAGAAGACGGAGTTACCCACACTTTGGAAGAGGTAGGACAGGAGTTTGGTGTAACTAGAGAAAGAATCAGACAGATTGAAGCTAAAGCGATTGAAAAGATCAGAGGACACAAGGATTTGAAGAAATTAGAGGGATACTAAGAGGGTTGAAAAAAAAGTGAAAATGACTATAATGTAATAGTCATTCATTCCGGTGTGGCGCAATGGTAGCGCGGTTGCCTGTTAAGCAATAGGTTGTAGGTTCGAATCCTACCACCGGAGCTCTTATGAGGCCGACTTTTGTCGGTTTTTTGTTTGTGATATAATAAAAATATGGATATGAAAAATCATAATAATAAAAGTTATTATTATTTGGTCGCCATGACTGTGCTTTCTTTTGCTTGCATGTATATTTTAATGTATGTAATGGTAGATAGGTTTATTAATGTTTATCCCAATTTAAATCAGTTTTATATGGCCGGACTTATGACAGCTCCGATGATTATAATCGAAGTATTGCTCATGAGAGCTATGTACGGCAATAAGAAACGGAACATTGCCATTATTGTATTGAGTATTCTTGTATTAATCATCTTTTGGGTATTTATTAGACAGCAATTTTTAATCGGAGATAAACAGTTTTTAAAATCAATGATTCCTCATCATGCAGGGGCTATTTTGATGTGTGAAAAAGCATCAATACAAAATTCTGAAGTAAAAAAATTGTGTGAAAATATAAAATTGAGCCAGCAAAATGAGATTAATCAAATGAAAGATATTTTAAAAAGACTAGAAGATTAATATTATTCCTTTATTTTTATAGGAATCGCCATTAGAACTATTTTTTGTTATTATAGAAGAATAATAAATAATTTAAATCATATGATTATTATTTTATTCGGCAAACCTTTAGTTTTTTGGTTCGGTTTCTTGGCTTTTATCTCTTTTTCTATACAAATTTATTTGGGCATAAAGATGATAAAGGGTCGTCCAGAGTTTTTTAAATATCACAGAATAAACGCTTTTATTCTGTGTTTTATCGTGGCTATTCATTTGATTCTGGCTTTAGCGTTATATTTATAATTTAATAATAAATAAAATAATTAAAAAATATGCTATCTCGAATACCCATTAATCTCGAAAAAATAAAAAAAGAAGATTTAGATCAGGAAATTTTAAGAGTTGGGATGATAGCCGAGCTAGATGCTATAAACCTATACGAACAAATGGCGGCCTACGCCCAAAATAGCGATATTAAGAAAGTTCTTTTAGATATTGCTAAGGAAGAAAAAACTCACGTCGGAGAATTTCAGGCGTTATTATTAGAAAAAGACGCTGAACAATCAAAAGAATTAGAAAAAGGCAAAAATGAAGTTGAAGAGTTAACTAAATAAAAGGTCGAAAATAATTAATATTATAATTAATATAATATGGATAATTCAAAATTAGACTTATTAACTCCTTCTAATAGTGTTTTATTGTTGGTTGATTATCAGCCAGCTATGTTTAAGGGTGTCGGTTCGGGGAATCGAACGCTTATTAAAAACAGTGCCGTAGCGGTAGCCAAAGCTGCTAGTATATTGGGTGTGCCGACAGTACTCACCACGATTTATCCGGGAGGAAACGGGGAATTTATAAAAGAAATCACCGATTTGTTCCCGAAAATCAAAGCTATCGGTCGCGAAATGCCAAGCTTTGATGCTTTGGAAGAGGAAAAGGTATTAGCGGCAGTAAAGGCAACCGGACGAAAAAAACTAGTTGTTTCCGGCTTATGGACCAGTATGTGTTTCGCTTTTACCGCTCTTCATGGATTGCGTGAAGGAATGGATGTGTATGGTCTTGTGGATGCGGCCGGAGACTCGACACCAGACGCTCATAAATACGGTATAAAGAGAATGTTACAGGCAGGAGTGATTCCTATTACTTGGGAGACATTAGTTTCGGAATGGATGCACGACTGGGCTAATCCGAAGGTTGCAGAACTTAAAGAAGTTTACGCAAAATACGATACAATATTGGGAATGTAATTATATTCCAGCGCATGGGAATATTTCTGAACTATTAGAAACCGACTTTTGTCGGTTTTTGCTTTGTGATATAATATAAACAATATTAAATTAAAAATTATAAACAAATATATGAGTCAGAACAATTCAGCTGTTTATGGTCTTGGCTTTATCGGTGCCGCTGTTTATTTTATCGGTACGGCGACAACATTTTCGATGGGAGTTATCGGATTTTTAAAGGCATTGGTTTGGCCGGCATTCTTGGTTTATTATGCTTTTCAAATTTTAGCTAAATAAAACTACTTAAATAATTTAAACTATGGAAAAGGTAGCAGTTTTGGTTTGTAATTTTGCTTCAATTAATGAGGCGATTATTAATAAATATAATATTGTTCAGATTGTATCTAAGCCCTATTGGCCGGAAGAAGATTCTTTGGTTGGAGAAAATATTTTTCAGAAAATGAGAGATGCACGCAAGAAAGGAATTAAATCTACACCCAAAACTTCTCAACCATCAATGGGAACTTTTAAGAAGTATTTTGAAGAAGCGCTTAAAAATAATGATGAAGTTATTTGTATTACAATAAGTTCTAAAATTTCAGGAACGTATAACGCCGCTTTACAGACTAAGAAATTATTTAGCCCCGAGATTCAAGAGAAGATACATATTATCGACTCTAACAATATTGATGCGGCGGAAAGTCTTTTAGCGATTAAAGCTGTTGAAATAATTAAAAATGAAAAGGATATAAAGACGGTAGTTGATAAGATTAATTCCTATATTCCTAAAACATATTTCTATGGAATGACTGAAAATCCAGATCAAATGGAAGCGGGAGGAAGAATAAGTCATGTTTTGGCAGTGATTCTTTCTCAGATGCAAAAGATAGGAATGAGGCCGATATTACATATGGATGATGGGGTCGTTAAGGCGGCCAATCTTAAAATGAATGCCAAAGATATTTCTGAGGCATTGTTTAAGCAGTTTGAGGATATTAACAAGAAATCATTGGCTGAAGGGAAGACTTATCGAGTTGCCATCAGTCATGCTGATAATATCGTGGGAGCAGAAAAATTAGAACAAATGTTTTCTAAGAAATATCCCTCTCAGGTTAAGATTGATTTTATAAGTATGACCGGAGTTTTCATCGGTTCTCATGTCGGTCCGGGAACCTTAATGTGTTGTACCCTAGAGGAATAATAAATATTTATGGAATATAAAAAAGCAATTAAAGTTTTATTAAAAATAATGGACAAGCATCTGCTTGATTCCGAAGAAAAGGAGGCAATTTTGACCGCCGTGGGAACTCTTGATTGCGGTTCGTTAGCCGAAAATAGATTTAAAAAAATAATAAAAGGAAAGAAAGCCAAACAGAACAAAGATATTATGTAGCCGTCCTTTTAATTAAGATAGTTTCTTGGTAGAATTAAAGTATTATTATGCCAGAAAAAGGATTAAGCGAAAAAAAAGTTTTAGAGCTAAAGAATAAATTTGGCGCAAATATAATTCCATCAAAAGATAGGGTTGCTTGGATTTCAATTTTATTTTCTCAATTCAAGAGTCCGTTAATTTATATCCTAATTGTCGTTGGGCTTATTTCTTTATTCTTTAAAGAATATATTGATGTTATTTTGATTTGGTCGGTAATAGTGCTTAATACAATTATGGGTTTTTCCCAGGAATACCAGGTTGAAAAAACCTTGGCGGCGCTTAAAAAGATTTTAAAGCCGAAAGCGATAGTTATTAGGGACGGAAAAAGAAAAGAAATTGAAGCGAAAGAATTGGTGCCGGGTGATTTGGTCGTTTTGGGTAGCGGAGATAAAGTTCCGGCCGATGGCAAAATAATCGAAGGATTTAATTTATTAATCAGCGAAGCAATTTTAACCGGTGAGGAAGAAGCGATAGTAAAAACAGTAGAAGAAGAAAATAACCTTGTTTTTATGGGAACAATGGTGATTGCCGGGAGAGGAATTATGGTGGTTTCGAAAATCGGAGGAATGACGGAAATTGGAAAAATAGAAAAAACCCTGTCTGATATCAAGGAAAGAAAGACTCCGATTCAATTAAAGCTAGAAGAATTTTCAAAAAGCCTGGGAGGAATTATCGTCGGTGTTTGTTTGATTATTTTTTTAGTGGGATTACTATATCAAGCAAATGTTTTAGAAACTTTTAAATTCGCTATCATTCTTTCGGTAGCGGCAATCCCCGAGGGTTTACCGATAGCGATAACTATAATTTTAGCCTTGGGAATGAGGAGGATATTGAAAAAAAACGGATTGGTCAAAAAATTGATATCAATTGAAACTTTGGGAGCTGCCTCGGTTATCTGTACTGATAAGACGGGAACTTTAACCGAAGGTAAGATGAAGGTAGTGAAAGTTGATTTTATAGATAAAGAAAAAGCATTTCTTGCCTTAACATTAAATAATGAGCAAAGAAGCGGTTTAGAAGTTGCTATTTGGGACTATATTAAAAAAGAAGGAAAGACAGACCCTCAGGAAGTTTTTGATCAGATGAAGAGGATTCATGAAGAACAGTTTGATAGCGAAAAGAAATATTCAGTAACTGTAAATGAAGTAAATAACAGAAGCATCGCTTTTTTAAAAGGAGCTCCGGAAATAATTCTTTCCTTCTGTCAGCTTTCCAATGAAGAAAAAGATAATATTTTAAGACAGATTGAAGAATGGGCGGACAGTGGATTAAGAATATTGGGTGTAGCTTTCAAAGAAGAAGGTGATTTAAAGGAAAAGGTAGATTTTGTTTGGTTAGGTTTGGTTGGCATTGTTGACCCAATTAGGAAAGATGCTAAGGAAGCGATTTTAAGTGCTCAAGCGGCCGGAATAAAAATTAAAATAGTAACCGGAGATTATCGAAAAACAGCTGAAAGGGTGGCGGCCAATCTTGGATTTGAAATAAAACCTGAGAATGTCTTGGAAGGAAAAGATTTGGAGATTATTTCAGAAAGAGAGCTGAAAAAGATAATAGATAATATTATTATTTTCAGCAGGGTTGCTCCTCATCAGAAACAAAAAATAATAAAAGTTCTTCAAGAGAAAGGAGAGGTGGTGGCAATGACTGGTGACGGGGTAAATGATGTTCTTGCTTTAAAGAAGGCTGATATCGGAGTTGTCGTTGGGAGTGCTTCCGAGGTGGCGAAAGAATCAGGAGACTTAATTTTATTAGATAATAATTTTAAGACAATTGTTGCAGCGGTTGAAGAAGGTAGGCTGATTTTCTCTAACATCAAAAAAGTTGTCTCTTATGTGCTTTCCAATTCTTTTATAGAGATTTTTTTAATTTTCGGTTCGATAATCTTGAAATTGCCGTATCCGCTTACAATAGTTCAAATTTTATGGCTTCACCTTATTTGCGATGGACCGCCTGATATCGTTTTAGGTTTTGAACCAAAAGAAAAAGATCTAATGAAAGAGAGACCGGAAAATCTCCAAAAAGAAAGCATTCTTTCTAATTCAATGAAATTATTAATCTTGGGAATCAGTCTTATTGTTGGACTTTTCTGTTTGTTCTTCTTCTATTATTTTATGAGAAAAACAGGGGATATAGATTTTGCCCGTACTATTATTTTTGCCATTGTGGCAGTCGTTGATCTGGTTTATATCTTTTCTTTTAAGAATCTTAAAAAGCCTATTTTTAAAACCGATAATTTCTTCCAGAATAAATTCATGATATTAAGCGTACTTTTTGGATTTGCACTAACCTTTATTGCTATTTATCTTCCCGCTCTGAATAAGATTTTAGGCACCGAACCCCTTGCTCCTGTTTATTGGTTATTAATTTTTGGAATTGCTTTGATTACCACTCTCTGGGTTGAATTAGTTAAATTCATTTATTCTAAAAAATATAAAAATAATAATGGTTGATAAATGGTTCTATCTTTCTTGCGATAATAGTTTTTTTATTATATCATTATCTTAATATGAAAATTTATCGGGAGATTAATCTTAATAATCAATTAGTCAATTAGCGACACCTTCTTTTGAGGTGTTTTATTTTAAGAAAAATATGAAAAAATTTCTTCTTCTATTCCTCTTTGCGCAATTTTTATTTTTTTGTCCGGTTTCTGCTTTGGCGGTAGAAGATGATTTGAAAGTTGTTAAAGTCGGGGTTTACGATAATTCTCCTAAAATTTATAAAGATGAGCAGGGAAATATAAAAGGATTTTGGGCAGATATTGTTAATTATGTTGCCGAAAAAGAGAGCTGGGACTTAACGTATGTTTTTGGAACTTGGGAGCAAGGATTAACACGACTAGAAAATGGAGAAATTGATTTAATGATTGATGTGGCGACTTCAAAAGAGCGGGAAGAAAAATATGATTTTAATAATGAAATTGTACTCATGTCTTGGGGTGTGTTTTATGCGAAAAAAGGGGTGGAAATCAATTCCTTTATGGATTTACAGGGAAAGAAGATTGCGATAATGGAATCAGGCATTCTTTATACTGGTTCCGGCGGATTGATGGATACCTTAACTTCTTTTAATATTAATGCCGATATTATTGGTGTTGAAGTCTATGAAGATGTTTTTAAATTGTTAGATAACGGTTCGGCTGATGTGGGAGTGGTGAATTGGTTTTATGGTATCGCCAATGCGGACAAATACAATATTAGTCGTACAGGAATCATGCTTCAGCCGTCTGATCTTAAATTTGCATTAACTAAGGGTAGTCCCAAGAATGATTATCTAATCAGTATATTAGATTATAATTTACAGGAGATAAAACAAGAAAAAGATAGTATTTATTATCAATCTATTGATAATAATTTTGGTAAATATTTAAAAGGAAAAGAGGTTTTGCCCGAATGGTGGAATTATTTCTTGATAAGTTTAGGTTTATTATCGGTATTGATAGTAGCCAGTATTTTCTTTGCAAAACAATATCAAAAAACTTTAAAAAGAGAAATTGAGACAGGAATTCAGGAAATTAAAGAAAGTAAAGAAAAGTATTTAGCCATAATGAATCAGGCGCAAGACGGAATTGTTATTATCCAAGACCAGGTTGTAAAATACGTAAATAAGGCGATGAATATTATAGGATATACAGACGAGGAAATTATAGGAAAACCTTTTATAAATTTTATTGCTCCTGAAGAAAAGAAAAAAGTGTTTGGAAATTATAAAAAAAGAATTGAGGGTAAAAAATTTAATACCATTTATGAAACTAAATTATTACATAAGAACGGCTCATCTATAGACGTCGAAATTTCAAACGGTGTTATAGAGTATGGCAATCAATCGGCGGTTTTGGTTATAGTGAGGAATCTTACAGAAAGAAAAGCAATGGAAGTTCGCTTGAGAGAACTTGATGCTTTAAAATCAAAATTCATTCAAGTAGTTTCTCATCAATTGCGTACCCCTTTGAATGTTATCCGATGGAATATTGAATCCTTATTATCCGGAAACAAATTTAAAATTGAAGAAAGTGCAAAAAACGTTATGCGTATCAGTCTCGATGCTGATATAGAAGTTATTAATCGCATCGGCGATCTTTTGACGGCTCTTGATATTGAAAAGGGACATTTAGCTTATCTTGATAAGAAATCTCTTTCCATGGAAAATCTTTTGAAATCGGTCATGATTAGCACCAAAGAGAGATGTATCATTAAAAATATTGATTGTTTGTATGAGCCGCCTTCAAAACCATTGCCTTTATTAGAAGTTGATCATGATAAAGTAAGGTCTATTATTGAAAAAATAATTGATAATGCTATTTTTTACACTAAAAATAATGGTAAAATAGAAATCTCTTTAAAGGAGGTAAAGAATAATATTCGTTTTGAGGTTAAAGATAATGGTATTGGCATTCCTGATTCTGAACAAAAAAACGTATTTTCACGCTTTTATCGTGCTACTAATGCGGTTTCTGTGCGGCCGGATGCTTCAGGTTTAGGGCTTTTTATAGCTAAATACTTTATAGAGCAGCACGATGGGAAGATAGGATTTGAATCAAAGGAAGGAGAAGGCAGTACCTTTTGGTTTGAGCTGCCAATAACTAAATAAAATACTTCGAAAAAGAACTGATTATAACGGTGGATTTTGGGGAGGGTTGACATAATTAAAGAAATATGATAATTACATATTCATACTATTGAAGTATATATAGCAATTTGAAAATATATAAAAGCAAGAAAGGTTTTTTATTGTGAATGAGCGATTTTTGGCTCAAATAATGGTTCGAACCCATGTCACAATTTTCCCCCAAATGGGGATGTATCGACTGCAGAACAATAAAAAGCAGACAACAAAAAAGCACAATACGAGGTTTTTTACATGAGAATAAACGCTACAATTGTTGTACTGGCTGTCCTTGCAATTTGTCTTTTTGCACCACTTGCAAGCGCCAACACAGTCTACACACAGGCAACGCAGACCGGAATCGCCAACGACCAGATGACTAACATCAGGGTTGTCGGATTCGCAAACGAAGTCACTTCGGTGACCGCCCAGACTGGCATTTTAAACGATCAGTCTACCAAGGTCAAAGTCGCCGGAATCGCAAATAATGCACAGACCCAGACAACGCAGACCGGATTCGTAAACGACCAGTCTACCAAGGTCAAGGTTGCCGGGATTGCAAACTACGCAGGAACCAGCGCTACCCAGTCTGGTGCCTTAAATGACCAGTCTACCAAGGTCAAAGTCGTCGGATTTGCAAACGAGGCCAACACTATCACCACGCAGACCGGCATGTTCAACGACCAGTCTACCCGCGTGTCAACCGTCGGTGCCTTCAACAATGTCGGAACAAAGACAACGCAGACCGGCATTGCCAACGACCAGCGCACCCGCGTCAGCGTCAATGGTTTTGGCAACGATGTCCAAACCACTACAACGCAGTCCGGTGGCGGTAACAACCAGTATGTCAGCGTCAGTGTGAACTGAACGTCTCGACCATCCATTTTTTTGGAGGAATAAAAATGAAGAAAATTTCAGTCTTATTCGTACTTATGCTTACAGCATTCCTTGTCGTAGCCGCTTCGGCTAACACCCAAAACACAGGAGTCGGCGTAAACGGCGACAACAACAATGTTGACGTGCACGCTACCCAGATCAATGGTGCGACCGCAGTGTCCCAGCTCGTCATTTTCGAGACACCGAACACCCATCACGTCCTGGATATCGGCTCAACGGCCGGAATCGTCGCTTCGTTCAAAATGAACAGGCCCGTTATTCTGCCGATCAATGAGAAGAATCAGACCGTAAATGGGCGCTATGAGCCCGTTGGACCGAATGGATTAATTCAGATTGTTCGTTCCGGCGATTCCCGGGTCTATCAGTACAGAGGAGATGCAAGTATCTTCCGTGTGCTCAAGGCCGGAGAAGAATGGTCGCTCTACTGGCAGTCATCTGTCCCAGTGTATGCTTACGCAATCTACGGAATTGACCGCGACAAGATTGCAAGCTTTGACGGTGCTCCGCTCTCTGATGATGTTTATCAGAACTACGATCACCGGGGAATAACAGTTGTCAAAGGATCAGATCCAATGCAGCTCAGCCGTAAAGGCCAGATCACGTTCAATGTTGAGGAACCCGGATGGTACGCATTCGTACTCGACCCGCGCGTGACCGACAGTAAAGATGGCGTAACGGCAATGATGGACTACTCCCGCGACACCTACGAGATGACCTACGAAATCCAGCAGACCGATTTCAACGACCCAGCAAAGATAGTCCGAGAGAAGATCGGATTCACCAGCACGTACCCGACAGATTCGTACGGCCGTGTTATCACTACCTAATCTTGCTTAAAATAATTTGAGAGTTTTTTATCTCACCAACTTATCATACAAGATTAGCAGTGATGATTCTCTCTCTTTTTATCAAACCAACCGTTATCGCTAAAGATACGGTTTTTTGTTATAATAAAAGCATGACATTCGAACGTTTATCAAAGAATAAAATATTAATTGTTATTAGTTTTATAGTTCTGCTTACCGGCATTTGTTTTTTTTATTTCAATCAGACTGAGCAAGTTTATTGTACAGAAGAAGCTAAGATTTGTCCTGACGGTTCTGCGGTTGGACGTATTGGACCGAATTGTGAGTTTACCGTTTGTCCTTTGAGTAATCAGTTGGAAAAAGCTATCACCGACTATCTTGTATCTCAAAGTCAATTCAGTTGGAAAACAAAATCTGATAGTAAAAATCTTTGCGTAATTGAAAATCTTTTAGAAAATGAATTATTTCCTAAATATGTTTGGGCTTATTGCGTAGAATATGATGCTAATAATGGTAAGACATTGAGCGGATCTTCTCTGCCGGTAAAGATAGACTATCCCAATGAGCTGTCTTTTTACGACATCGACGGTTTTTCTTACGAAGTTCCGGGAGATGGTTCTCAATATGGTGAAGACATAAAAAGAATCTTCCCAGAAGAAATTCAACAAAAAATATTTAATTTTGACAGTAAAAATATTATTGAAAAAGCTAAGACGATTATCAAAAATAATATTTCAAACTAAAGTTTTAATTAAAACAAGAACAGCTCTCTCGAGTTGTTTTTTAATACTGCTCTTCCTATTTTTCCTAAAATGCAGTATCCTCTAGAATATGCCTAAAGACGAAACAATTCTTAGTTTTAAGAATGTATCATTTGAATATGTAGATAATAAGCCTCTTTTAGAAGAGGTGGATTTTTCTATTAGACGCGGTACGAAAACAACCATCATGGGACAGAACGGTGCCGGCAAGAGTACTTTATTCGGATTGATTACTAAAGAGATTTTTCCTGAATCAGGAGTGATAAATATTGCCAACGGTCTTTCGATTGCTGTTTCCCGTCAGGTTATTCCAAGAGACGAATTTGATTTATCAGTTCGGGAGTTTTTTGAAAAAGCTTTGGCTAAGGGTTCTTCTAAGAAAGTTTACGATATTGACCCTAAAATAGACGAAGTTTTAGCAGCCGTTAATTTTGAAGCTCCACACGACAAGCTTATTAAATCATTTTCCGGCGGACAGCAGGCCAGGCTTCTTTTAGCTTCAGCTCTTATTCAAAATCCAGATTTGCTTTTACTTGATGAGCCGACCAACAATTTGGATAAGGCGGGAATTGAACACCTTACACAATTCTTAATCGGATACGATAAAACCTGTATTGTAATTTCACACGATGCAGACTTCTTAAATAGTTTTACCGACGGAGTTTTGTATTTGGATGTTTTTACCAGAAAAATAGAACAATATACCGGAAACTATTTTGACGTGAGAGAGCAGATCACTCTTCGTCAGGAAAAGGAGAACAGAAAGAATGCTCAATTGAAGAAAGAAATTCAGGAGAATAAAGACAAGGCTAACTTTTTTGCCAATAAAGGAGGAAATCTTCGTTTTGTTGCCAAGAAAATGAGAGAAAAGGCCGGAGAAGCAGAAGAAAAAATAGTTGAGATAAGAAGAGAAGATAAAACCATCCGTTCTTTTGTTATTCCTTCACAAAAAGATATCAAGGGAGAAATTCTTCACATCTCTTCTTTTAAGACGATAAAAAAACATAAAGAAGTACAGAGAAAGGCCAATATAGAACTTAGGAGAAATGAGCATCTTTTACTTGTCGGACCTAATGGTATCGGCAAGAGTACTCTTTTGGAAGCAATTGCCAAGAATGAAGCTGAGGGAACAAAGATTATTCCCAATGTTACTATCGGATATTATCGTCAGGATTTTTCAACTTTAAATTTTGAAGATACTGTTTATAAATCTCTTTCTCGAGTTTCTGAAAAACATTCTGAAGAAGCAATGAGAAAAGTCGCGGCTGGATTTCTTATCGCGGGAGATGTAATGAGTACTAAAATTGGAGATTTATCGGAAGGTCAAAAAGGTTTAGTGGCTTTCACAAGACTTGTTTTGCAAGAGCCGGGACTCCTTATCTTAGACGAGCCGACAAATCATATAAACTTCCGTCACATTCCTATTATTGCTGAAGCATTGAATAAATATGATGGAGCAATGATTATTGTGAGTCACGTTCCTGACTTTATCAGCAAAATTAGGATTGATAAGATTTTAGACCTGGAAAACGACTAAGATAGCAATTTTTCATTAATAAGAGTATTATATAGGTATAAGAATATTTAAAATAATATATGAATATTAACAAGTACTTATTAGTAGCTTTATTAATAATCATAGCTATTTTTGTCTATTGTTCTCCATCCTTGATTAAAAATGTTATCAATACAAATCTCTCCGTATCAAATGATACGAATGCGATTAAGCTTGATTTAAGTAATAAAGGCTTAACAAAAGTTCCCGAATATGTTTTTTCAATGAAACAACTCGAAGAACTTAATCTTTCTAATAATCAACTTACGGGAGCAATTCCTTCTCAAATCGGACAATTAAAGAATCTGAAAATTCTTAACTTGAGTCACAATCTCATGACCGGCTTACCGGCCGAGTTGGGACAGCTTAGTCAGCTAACAGAGCTAGATGTTTCTTATAACAGTCTCACCGGACTACCGAATGAATTGGGTAATCTTAAAAATCTTAAGACTTTTAACCTTATTGGCAATAATTATTCAACACTTGACTTAGACGGGATTATTAATAAATTACCTAGTCTGCAAGTCATTAAATAGTTTTTATTTGCTTTATATCTATATATAGCCTATAATAGCCCAACAAATTAATATAAATAAAACATATGGCAAACTTTAACAAGATATTTGATCGTGACAGAAGAGACACCGGTCCTAGAGAAAGAGACTTTAAAAAAAGAGATTCTGGCGGAAGAAGAAGTTTTGGTGGTAGAGACAGAGGAGATAGAGAGAGACCCGAAATGCACGAAGCTATTTGTTCTGACTGCGGTAAGAGATGCGAGGTTCCTTTTAAGCCAACTGGGGACAAACCGATCTATTGCAGCCAGTGCTTCACTAGTCATGGCGGCGCTTCAAGGTCAGAGAGACCGGAAAGAGGTGGACGTGAAAGACCAAGATTTGGTGACCGAGGAGACAGACCAATGTTTGATGCAACTTGCGATACTTGCGGCAAGAGATTTCAGCTTCCTTTCAGACCGACCGGAGAGAAACCTGTTTACTGTAATGATTGTTTCGATAGAGAAGGCGGTTCTTCAGTTAAGAATATTGAAAAGCCTGCTAATCAATACAAAGAACAGTTTGAACAGTTAAATGCCAAACTAGACAGAATTTTAAAAGCATTAACTCCGACTGCTCCTGTAAAAGAGGAAAAGAAAGAAGTTGTTGTTGAAAAGAAAGAAAAAACAACGAAGCCTGTTAAAAAGACTATTGTTAAAAAACCGGTTGCAAAGAAGAAAGCAAAGAAATAATTAATTAAAAGCCGATTGCAAAATCGGTTTTTGATTGTCTAAAAATAAATACAATGATATACTTTATATATAATAATTAATATAAAGTTATGGCAAAAGGAAATAACTCTAGAAAAAAAGAGGTAAAGAAGCCGAAGAAAGACAAAAAGAAATAGTTCAGTTAGTTGTAATTAAGTAATATTAATAGATACTTAATTTTAAGTATCTATTTTTATTCTCAATAGTATATATGAAGATAGAATCAGCTAAATTTATAAAAGGAGTGATTGGTAGTGATAGTGCGCTTGAGAGCAATACTCCTCAGGTTGCTTTTATTGGTCGTTCAAATTCAGGCAAATCCAGTGTTATCAACTCTTTAGTTAATCAAAATAATTTAGCGACTACTAGCTCTTTTCCCGGTCGTACTCAGAGAATTAACTTGTTCTTAATCAACGATTCGTTGTATTTTGTTGATTTGCCGGGATACGGCTATGCCAAGGTTCCGGATAAATTAAAGAATAGTCTTAAAGCCATGGTGAATTGGTATTTTTTTGTTTCCGACTATGAACAAAAGAAAGTTGTTTTAATCATTGACGCCAGTATTGGACCGACGAAAGATGATTTAGAAATGCTTTACGCTTTGGAAGATTATAGAAAAGATATTATTATCGTGGCCAATAAGATAGATAAGATAAAACAGACAAAATACGAAGAGCAATTCAAAAATATTAAAGAGTTGGTAGGGACTCACAAGATTGTTCCTTATTCAGCTAAAAAAAAGACTGGTGTGCAGGAGTTATTAAAAGAAATATTTGATTAATGTTAACCTTCTCTTGTCTTTGTGATATAATTTAAGCAATAGAATAATATTTAAAAATATGAAAAAAACACACGAGAACTTATTGAAAGCTATTGCTGGAGAATCAATGGCTAGAAATAAATATACGTATTTTGCTGAAATCGCCAAAGACGAAGGATTGATGTGGGTGGCTAAAGTTTTTGAAGAGACAGCTGATAATGAAAGAGCTCATGCTCAGGAAGAGTTAGAGAAGCTTACCGAGAAAGTGGAGATGACCAATACTTACGATATCCATCCTTTATCGAACACCTTGGAAAATTTAAAGAATGCATCGGCCGGAGAAAAGTATGAGTTCGGAACCATGTATCCTGAGTTTGCTAAAATAGCCCATGAAGAGAATGAAGAAGAAATAGCTACTTTGTTTCAAGAAATATTGGAAGTAGAGGAAAAACATGCGGAGAGATACGACATTTTGGCTAATTTATTAGAAACCGGGAAAATGTTTAAAAGAGACGAAGAGGTTGAATGGAAATGCTTGAATTGTGGATATGTTCACAAGGGAAACAGCGCTCCCGATAAATGTCCTCTTTGTACTAAACCTCAAGGATGGTATATGCCATTGAAAATTGTAAGATAATGGAAGCAAAAAAATTATTACCAATACTTTTTGTTTTATTGATAGTATCATATGCTTTTGTGTTTCAGGAGGATATTATTAAGGCATATAAAAGCATATTGAATAGGATTGATCCTTGTCCGACGCCGATTGCATATTCAATTGGACAATTTGATACAGAATTTGGTATTAGTGAGGTAGATTTTAAATTGGCAATTAAAGAAGCCGAGGATATTTGGGAAAAAGCTTCATCTCGAAATCTTTTCGAATATTCGTCTGAAGGAAAGATGAAAGTCAGCTTAATTTATGATTACCGACAAGAATCAACTTCGGAAATCAGTGAGTTGGATGATACTCTAAGCAAAGACTATAATTATTATTTACTTCTTAAATCGCAATACGAATCATTGGTCTCCCAATACAATAAAGCTGGTCAAGAACTAAACAGTTTGATTTCTTCGTATAATCAAAAATTGGCAAACTATGAAAGCAAGGTTCGGGCATGGAATAAAAAAAGAGGAACCGAGGCGGAATACAATCAATTGAATTTAGAAAAGCAGGAATTGGAGAGTTTATCGATAACCATTAAAACTAAGCAGAGCGAGGTTAACAGTATGGCTTCGAGTATAAATCAATTGGCCAGCAATTTGAATATTTTAGCCGGTAATTTAAATTTGAATATCGCAAATTATAATGATGCTGTTCAATCGACCGATCCGGAGTTTGAGCAGGGTAATTATATCTCCGGAATAGATTCGAGAGAGATTAATATTTATCAGTTTGAGAACAGAGAGAAGCTGGTGAGGGTTTTGGCCCATGAATTGGGGCACGCCTTGGGAATAGACCATTTAGAAGGTTCTGAAGATATCATGTATCCCTATAATATCGGGAAAAGCAAGACGATTACCCAAACCGACTTAATTGAATTAAATAAGGTCTGTCCGGAGTAAAATCATTGACAAAAGAGTTAAAATGTAATATAGTTATATTATTAATAGATATTGAGATACGTAAAGCGGGTTCTCTGTACTAAGGAGAAATCCGTTTTTTTAATAATATGCAAAAAAGAAGATTTAACAACAGTAATAGTAATAGAAGATTTGGAGATCGTTCCAAATTTAGAAGAGGAGGTTCTTCCCAGAAAAAGAGAGGATTTTCAGCTACCAGAATAGATATTTCTAAGTTTATTCAGAAAGTGATGCCGGCTGAAGAAGATATTGCCTACAAGCCAGAACACAAGTTTATCGATTTTGAGATTGATAACAGATTGAAAACCAGTATCGTTCGCAAAGGATATAGTGAACCGACACCGATTCAAGACAAAATCATTCCTTTGATTTTACAAGGAAGAGATGTAGTTGGTATTGCTAATACCGGAACCGGAAAAACCGCTGCCTTTTTAATTCCGGCAATTAACAAAACTTTGTTAAACAGAAGAAACAAAACAATCATTATTATCCCGACCAGAGAATTGGCTTTTCAAATAGACAAGGAGTTTAGAGAATTTACCAATGGAATGCATTTATTCTCTATGCTTTGCATTGGAGGAACAAGTGTCAGAGATCAATTAAGAAAGGCAAAAATGA
>JBAZIW010000003.1:0-135660 GCA_041651655.1 Minisyncoccota bacterium
CCTTTTTATACTGTCTCATTTGTCTCATTTTGATCAGACCTAGACACCTCAAATTGAGTATCGCCAAGACCCCCAAAGAACCCTTACACTGCTTGGAGGGTAGGGGTTCTAGACCGACCTTGCCTGCCAACTTGAGCGTAGTTAGAGCGCACGAGTCGTATAGTTTTTAAAAAACAATGATTACACAAGGAAACAATTTATTAATCAATATTATTGATGGAAACACCTTATTATTTTAAGGTGTTTTTATTTTTTAATTTAAAATAAAATTATGAATGAGGAAGAAATCGTAAAACAAATAGTAGAAGCGACTGCATTGGAAGCCTATAAGGATTCTGCTAAGCCTGCTCTTAAAGTGGTAGGAAAATCGTTAGGACAATGTGTTTCTCTTTTTGCGACACCAATAGGAAGAGTTGCTTATATTTTCGAAAAAAATATTCATAAATACTTAGACAAACTGGAAGGCTTAAAAGAGGAAGAATTAATTAGTCCAGACACTAGAATCCTTGTTCCAATTTTGGAGAAAATGAGATATACCGAAGACGAAACAGTATCTGATTATTATGCAGAAATACTCGCTAATGCTTCAAAAAAAGAAACGCACGGTAAAGTCTTATTATCTTTTATCGAAATATTAAATAGAATTACATCTGACGAAATAAAAATACTAGAATTTATAAATTCACCCCAAAATATCATAACTATCGATGCAACGACATTAACAGAAGAAGAAAGACTAAAATATTCACTACCTAATAATATTGTATCTTTATCCCTTGGAACATCCGTCCCAATGATTGACGTTAAGTTAGAAATAGAAGGAGTTAAAGGTTACACTGTTCTGCTCAATAATTTTAATTTATTACCTGAATATATATCTTTAGAATTTCCAGAAAATATCGAATCTTATCTAGATAATCTTGTATCTCTTGGACTTTTACGTACCCCCTCTGGAAAAATTTTCTCTATAAAGTCTATCTATAACCATCTTAAAGAACATGAAAAAGTAAAAGAATTAGAGAAAAAAATAACAGACAAACAAAAAATAACCTTCGAATTATCACGAATAGACTTAACAAGCTTAAGCTTAAAATTGCTTTCTATGTGTAAAAAACAATAATATGGACATAATTTACATTGTAATAAACGAAGCTATGCCAGGCTATGTAAAAATTGGCAAAACATCAACAAGTCTTGAGCAAAGAATTAGAGAATTAAGTTCATCAACAGGTGTCCCTCTTCCGTTTACTTGTTTTTACGCATGCACCGTAAAAGATGCTTCATTTGTAGAACATCAACTACATGATGCTTTTGATGACAGTCGTACAAATCCAAAGAGGGAGTTTTTTCAAATATCACCTGAAAGGGTCGTGGCTGCATTGAAATTGGCAGAAATAGAAAATATAACCCCTAGAGATGATTTTGTAGATAATAAAGAAGACCAACAAGCACTACATCAAGCCAGGGCAAGAAGATCAATTTTTAAATTTAGCATGGTAGATATTCCTGTCGGCTCAGAATTAGTATTTAGTCGTGATGAAACTAAAAAAGCTAAAGTAATAGATGATCGTTTAATTGAATTCGAGGGTAAAAAAACTAGCCTTTCTTTGTCAGCTCAAAAAATACTTGGCTATAAATCTGGAGTTGCCGGAACTGATTACTGGATGTATGAAGATGAAACATTAGACGAAAGAAGAAGGAAATTTGAAGAGCAAGAACTATTAGAACAGGAGAGAATATCCGAAGAAGCGGATAGGGCAGGCGATGAATATATGCAACTCCAAGAAGATATCGCAAGAGGTAAATAATATATAGACAAAATGGCTAATTTGGATACCAATGAAAAACAGGTTTTAGAAAAACTTCTCCAAATGAGTGGGGGAGGAGTTTTAAATTTTACAAATAGAACAATTCAAGAATTCTTCATCGATGATATTGGTATTGATATTTATGACGATAAATATAATTATGCCAGCGGATCAAAAGCTAATCGCGTAAGAGGTTTTTGGCAAATATCTGATAAACAAATAATTGCTAAATCTATACATAAATTAATCGAATATATAAAAAATCAAATCTTAATTGGTAATCTCGATAGCAAAGATTTTTCTCAAGATTTAATTAATCGAGGAAAAGAAATATCAGACAAACTTATTGGTATTAAAATACAGACTCAAAGCATGAAAGAAGAAGAATTTTTAAACAGAGATTTTAAAAATGTTGATATTTCTAAATTAGGATTAGACAGTGTAGTTTCTAGAATATTACAACAAAGAATTGACGAAATTAAAAAATGTTTAAATGCAAAGGCGCCGTTATCTGTTATTTTTCTTTGTGGCAGCACGCTTGAAGGAATATTACTTGGCATAGCAAGCAATAAAGCCAAAGAATTTAACCAATCAATAGGTAGTCCGAAAGATAAAGATGGGAAAATTAAATTATTTCAAAACTGGAATCTTAACGACTTCATAAATGTTGCTCGCGAACTAAACTTAATTGGAGAGGATGTTAAAAAATTTAGCCATGCTTTAAGAGATTTTCGAAATTATATTCATCCCTATCAACAGATGTCATCAAATTTTAATCCAGATGAACATACTGCAAAGATTTGTTGGCAAGTATTACAAACGGCGATAATACAATTATCTGAATAATATAAATTAATAACTGTACTTATCTTTCATAATTAATAAAAGAATAAATCATCATTTGCATAAAAATAGAAAATTACTTTTATGGATATAACATTAGACCCGTATAAATTAACTAACCTTAATAAAATAAACATCATTTTAGGCAAAAACGGATGTGGTAAAAGTACAATATTAAGACATATAAATTCTCAGCGTAAAAAAATTACTAATTTCGGATCATTAAAATTAGTAAATCCTGAAAGAGGAGGATTCTTAATCGAAGAACCTAGTATCGAAAAAAGTTTAAATTCAGATCCTGCTTCACTAACCGAATCAAGAAATACTAATCAATATATTCATTTCAAACAACAATCTACGGCTTTATATAGAATACTCAAGGATATTATTGCGAGAGAAATAGATGATGCGATTAAAGCAAAAAAACCTACTGAAGAACTAGAATTAATGTTGTTTGATTCTTATATTAATAAAATAAATTCTTTATTAGAGGAAATTGAAATAAAACCTGATAATTCAACTTTTAAAATCTATAAAAAAGGAACAGCAGAAAAAATATCTCCAGAGCATATTAGCAGCGGCGAATCAGAATTAATATCCTTAGGCATCGAAGCTTTAACCTTCGCAAAAGAATCTATAGTTAGCAAAACAAACATTTTACTATTAGATGAACCAGATGTTCATTTACATCCAGATCTTCAAGTTAAATTAATAGTTTTTCTTAAGGATTTAATAGAGGACGGAAATTTCATAATTATTATAGCTACTCACAGTACGGCAATGTTAGGAGCCCTGGAAAATTATGCAAATACTCATATTGAATTCATGACTAGCGGCCAGACTGTTTTAGATTTTAAGCCAGTGACGGAAGTTTATAAAAAGATTTTACCTGTATTTGGGGCTCATCCTTTATCTAATCTATTTAACGAAGCACCGGTCTTTCTTGTAGAAGGAGAAGACGATGAAAGGATTTGGCAACAAACCGTAAGAACATCTATAGGCGCTATTAAAATATATCCATGTCCATGTGGATCGATAGAACAAATTTCTAATTATGAAACTGAAGTAAAAAATATCATAAAGGCAGTTTATAATAACGCAAAAGCTTACTCATTAAGAGATAGTGATGGTATTGCTGATTCTATCGAAGATGATTTGCCAATAATTAAATTCAGACTTATTTGTAGAAACGCAGAAAATTTACTGCTCTCGGACGAAGTTTTAACATCTCTTTCTGTTAATTGGGAAGATTTAAAAAATAAAATAGATGAATGGCTAGTTGAAAAAACAGGAAAAAATCATCCTCATTTTGAAACTATGAAACTTTTTAAAGAAGATGGATATAATCGAAAAGATTTTGATATAAAAGAAATAAGAAACGACATAATGGGAATAATCGGAAGTAGTAAGCCATGGGAAGTTGCTATAGGCCAGATAATAGGGAATATTCATTGGAATAACGCTACTGATTTTAATAAAGATGGAAGTATTCTTTCTTATTTAGGAGAAAAATTAACTAAAAATATACTTATTAAAATTTAGGTCGACAATAATAATAAAATTAAATTAATAAAAATGAAACCAATAACAAGATTAACTTATTTATCTTTTTGTTTTAATTCTTTACTAGATCAAGGTTTTAAAATAAGCCCATTAGAAATAAAAAAGCACATTGAGGACAAGAGTATTTTCGAATGGCTTAAGATAGAATTTAACGATAAAATTGATTTAAGTCTCTATGAGGCAGAAGACAAGCGAGTATTATTAGAATTATTTAATGATTTAGCCCTTGCTGTCAACGAAAAAAGAAAATTTGATGTTGAAAATAATGGATTATCTTTATTGTTAGCATACTGCATTGAGGGTATACAAAGACTAGATATTCCAAAGTTGTAAAATCGATAAAAAGTGACACTATGTCGTAACTTTATATATGATTTTATGTCACTTTTGTCACTTTTTGGATAGCTCAAGTCGCGTCGTTATGATAATATAAAAGTACTTAAATTTTCCTTGTGGGGTATACATCCCCGGGGTTCGAGCTCGACTCGGCCTGCACGCTACCTTTAATATCGAGAAACCCGGCTAATTCGAATATATAAATATGTCAAATTATTTTCCAACAGGATTGGATAAAAAAAGAGATGGAGTCTTATATTATTATGGGAGCATAGTAGTAATGCTGATATTACTTCCACTATGGTTGCCGTTTATTATTTTAATTGAATTAGTTGAGTGGAATAATAAAAGAGGAAAAAATTAGTATGCGTCAAATATTATCAAATTTAATAGTAAGTAATGACACCTCTTTTTGAGGTGTTTTAATTTTATGAAAATAAAAAAAGAAATCATTGAAAAAATATTATTCCCTTTTTTATATAATGATCAATTAATGAAAAAATTAGAAGAAAAATGGTGGCATCGTTTATTGATCGCTATTTATTATTTAATATTTGTTTTCTTTATAATATTAGTATTAGTTGGTCCATCAAAAATTTATGTCTATAATAATGATTTTGATATATTAACTTATCTTGCAAATGCATCATTTATAGCTGCTGGATTATACTTAATTCAATTAATTATTCAATTTTCATATTATAATATATTTTTATATATTATTTATAACGAAAAAAGTAACCTTTTTTATAATATTAAAAAAATATTAAAAATATTATTAAAGTTAATTATCGTATTATTAATTTTTAATGGAATAATAATTTTTATCGCTAAAATTTCTTGCAATAGAAATTTAAATTTTAATTATTATCCTACAATGTATTGTGAATGTGAGGCTGGATATAGAGAAACAAACTATGGATGTTTTAAGGCTGATGTTCCAGAAAATGCACATGAATGTATAAATAAGTTCGGATGGTGTTGTAATACTGGATATATTATCACTTTCGTAGGCGATAGTCCTAATTGTCGGATAAAAAATAGATAAAAAATATGGAAATAACTCCTGAGAAAATTAAGGAAATTTTTAATAACGCTACGCCATACCAACGAGACGATATAATGAAAAATTATGTTGGACAAAAAATTTGTTGGGATTTGAATTTTACTGAAATAGTTCAAAAAGTTGACTCTTCATTACTCATTCTTTTAAAAACCCCTTCAAACCATACTGGTGTTAGTTGTAATATAGACGAAAATTTATTTCCTTTAATAAAAATAATACCATCAGGTACTCCAGTTAGATTAGTGGGAACAATTGATAAAATAAGCGATTTCGGTGTAATAAAAATCAAAGAAGCTAAATTACATGAAATTGACGATGAAATCAATCAAATATATTTTCCTTATGGATCTAGAGAAGAATTAGTATCATTTCTTGAGGGAAAAATTTTGGGAGCCAAAAATATTATAATATACGATTCTTATCCTGGTGAAGATATATTAAAATTACTTGAATCAGCGTTACCAAAAGCAGAAATTAAACTTCTAGGAAAAATTATCGACGAGGAATTCTTGAAAAAAATTAATGCTTTTAATCTTTATTTTAATCAAAATATAGACGTAAAAAAAACAAATATTTCTCATGCCCGCTTTTATATTATTAACGACGAAGTGCTCCAAGTTGACTCTTCTCTCAAAAATTTTGGGGGGAATAAAACGACAATGGTCCATATAATTAATCCAAAAATTGCTGAAACTATAAAAAAAGATTTTGATAAATGGTGGAATGAAGCCACCTAAGTTTAGATAATAAAGACAATATAAAATATAATTTCGAAAATATTAAAATATTCTCTCTTTTTTCAAAAATAATTTTAAAAAGTCATAGCGCCCTTATTAGGTTTTTTCTTTTTATGTATATAAAAATATGAAAATAAGTATACTAAAAATAGGCGAAGAAAATATCGCTGAATTGATATCTGACAAAATTGAACTCAGTAAAGCTCAAGATGCCGTAGACTTAATGGGAAGTTGTTTTAATTCAAAAACAACAAAATTAATCATTTATGAAAAGAATCTCATTCCTTCTTTTTTTGATTTAAAAACAGGAATTGCCGGAGAAATACTCCAGAAGTTTGTAAACTACAATTTCAAGATTGCCATTATTGGAGATTTCTCAAAATACCAAAGCAATGTTTTAAAAGACTTCATCTACGAAAGCAATAGACAAGGCGAAATCAATTTTGTTACATCTATCGAAGAAGCAAAGGAAAAATTAACAATTAAGAGATAAAAAGGCTCTGATAACGTCCCAGCGCCCCTAAAAAATAAAGCCGACACTTCTGTCGGTTTTTAGTTTGTGATATAATATTTTTAAGATTAACAAATAAAAAAACATGAATAAATATCAAAAAGGTTTTGCTCCTATCGTAATTGCTCTAATTGTTTTAGTTTTGGCTGGAGTCGGAGGAACTGGCTATTATTTAATAAACAAGCAACTCACAAAACAAACAGCCTGTACTATGGATGCTAAGATTTGTCCTGATGGTTCATCGGTTGGACGAACCGGTCCTAATTGTGAGTTTACAGCATGCCCAGAAGTAAAAGTGGACGAAACAGCTAATTGGACTATTTACAAAAATGATAAATACGGATTTGAAATAAAATATCCAAATGGTTATTCTCTTTTTCAGGGAACTGATCAAATAAAGGCAAAAGTAATTCCTGCGGATTTAAATAGTCAAAAAGTTTTTATTACAGACAAACCAGAAATGTTTTTTTGTTGTGAGCCAAACTATATATCAATAGAAATTTTAGATACATATATTACTGATTTAGAAAAATACTTATCTGACCAAAAGATCATTAATTCTGATAATAGCTATCGAATAAAAACTAAAGATTACATTACTTTTAATGGGGAACAAGCTTATCAAGTCCAATCTGAATATGGGATGGACTCTCCTGGAAATATTATTATAGTAAATCATAATTCAAAGACATATTATATAAAAGATATTGCTTTATCCTTATCGGATAAGATTATTTCTACTTTTAAATTTTTAAAGTAAACTATCAAGATAAAAGAAAAAGACTATCGCATTTAATAGTCTTTTAAAAAAGTTAGTTTTTTGACGACACTGTTGTCGTCAACCTGAAGCTCAATGCGGTCTCCCTTTTTGGATTTCTGGATTTCCAGAATCTCTTGGTCGGTTAAGAGGTCACTTCTAATAAGAACCTCTTTTACTCCGAGGGGAGTTTGAATGGTAATCCATCCTCTGGTATTGCCTTCTTTGGTGTAGAAGTCATAGACGGAAACAATTGTTCCATTGATGAATCCTGAAGACAATTGCGGAGACTGTTCCTTTTTACCATAAAGAGCCCGGAAAGCTTCTCTGGTCTTCTTGATCAGTGTTCCGCCGGTAACTCCGTCACCGGTGTATTCCACTACCACTTTGTCGGCTGATTGGGCATCGACAATGCCGAGTCCGGCTAAGCCAATCAGATTACTGTTCTGACTCTGGTAGTAGATGGGAACAAACCAGACGTATTTGGTCTGATTGTTTACCTTCATCGGGTAAAGCAATTCCATGGCCGTATAGTAGTTCGATCCGGAACGAGCGGTAATCTTACTCTTAACAACACCGCTGGCCGCAACACCACTCATGAGGTCATATTTCCTCAAATCATAGTAGGAGATACCCTTGGAAGTCGCTTTGAATGCTCCGACGAGCGAAAGCTGTCCGTTATCACGGATAGGATTAACCATATCCATGGCAACAACCTGGTTCGTGTCGGGGTCATAGATAAAGCGAGTGTCTTCTGTTATCTGCAAACGGTCATTGCTGGGAGCGACGTGCAGGAAACCTGGGGCGAACAGATCGAAAGAGTCTCCACGGCGATGGGAACCCCAATCATTGATTCCTTGTTCGAGAAAGCCACTTTCATCGTACGGCTTAATCATCCAGTCTGGAATATCCTCCGTGTAATGATTAATGACTTCACCGTGCTGGTCTATCTGGTAGACTCCGTCATACTTACGGACAAATCCCATATCAGGTTTGTAGTTGGTCAAAGCGATTGACCACTTGTTGTCTGGGCTGATTACCGGATAAGCATCTCCGTAAACAGGTTCTGTACCGATTCCGTAGTAGCCCTTAGCTCCGACCTGGCCGTTAGCTCCGATAATCGGATTAAAATCAAGGCCTTCGGCAATGTTGAATTTTTCTTTAATAATTCTCACCGGCTGGTCAGGATCATTGGCATCAACGGCGATAATTCCGGCGGTCCGATACTTCGCACCCCATGACTCTTTATTGGCCACCATGACAAGCCAGTACAGTCTTCCATCGATCATTCCCACGTGGGAATTAACGATTTCAACTGCGGAACCGAATTCTCCCATATGCTGAGAAGCAATCGATTCAACTAATTCCTGAGTAGTCAATCGAATCATGTTGTCCGGCACTTCGTTTTGAATCGGAAATCCTTCCGATTTTTCAATGAAGCTGTCAAAGTACATCGCATTATTGTTACCCGCAACAAAGAGGGTAAAGAAGAATGCAACAACTATTATGCCGGTAATTCCACCACTAAGAATTGTCAGAGGTGATGAATTACCAAAGAAATCCCAGGTCAGGGAAATCCCGAATGCGATTACCAGGTACCAAATCATGAGACTGTCGTTCACGTTGACGAAAATCAACAGCAAGCCGATGATCAGATAGGTTATTTCTTTTAGCAATACTACTGCACGGCTGTTTTGGTTTCTCTTCCCAAAGCCAAGCACGAACTTGCCGATTGGCAAGCCGATTACGACCCATAATAAGAGCCAAATCCACCAAATCATAGTAAACACCTTGAGCTTTTCGGATTTCAAAGAGCGAAAAAGCTAACTATTTTATACAAAATATCAGCCAAACTGTCAATAATTTTGGTTTTTTAATTTAATTTTTGCTATAATCGATTTATATGAAAAATTGGATAAAAATTTCTATTATTATCATTTGTCTTTTTGTCGGACCATCTCTGTTTTCTTTTTTAATTAAAGAAGAACCGAAACCTATATCTGTTAATGAAGATGCTATCAAAAAAGTAAAAACAGTTGTTGATACTTCTGCTTGGAATGAATACATTAATACCCAATTAGGATTTTCGATAAAGATTCCTCCCGAAACTCAAGGCCTTGATAGGTGCGGTGGAAGTAAAGAATCGCTTGTTCCTGTTAAAATCTTTCAAGACAACAATAATAACGCCGTCTATATCACACCCGAATATTATTATGACTACAGAAATGAAAAATGCGAAAAGATAGAAGCATCTCTTGCTTCATTAAAAGCTCAAGGCAATATTAATAAACCTTTTGTTGCCTGGAAAATTGATGTGGTAAAAATCAATAATCTTGATGATATTAAAAAATTCATCGATGATTATTATCATAATGGTTGTATCTATGCAAGCCAACAATTAAATAAAGATGGCTTATATGATATTTATGTCACCGACGACGGTAAAACAACCGATGAAAACGGTTTAGGCTGTCCTGGAGAAATGCACTATAAAATATTATATTCTCCAGAAAGACAAAAAATGATATCGATAAAACTTTCTATTGATTACGATTTCTTTCTATACAACGGTCCCTCCGGAGGCTTTGAAAATTTCGATCAGGAAATGATTAAAAGCTTAAAGTTTGAATAAAATCTCCTACTATTGACAATATAGATTAATATATTGTATAATATATTTATAACAAGGAGGCTTGTTATTGATTAACATTACTGATGGTCCAACAAAAGAAGAGCTTATCAAAGCTTTCGCCGATCGTACCAGAGTCGTAATGACCCTGAACGGTAACAAAAAGGAACAGAAGGTAATCAACACCCTTCAACACGAAGATGGAAGCGGATACAGTTTCAACTTCGTCACAATGGATGGTGTCAACGGGTATTACGATACTCGCAAAAGGCAGGGGATAATCAATTCTCAAAAAAAGTAAGTCCCCATACTCCTAAATGCCCTCCAAAGGTTTAGGACGATGCAATAGCTCTCAGAGAAAATTCTCATCGAGAGCTTCTTTTATTATTGGGCTTATCCTATTGACAATATAATAATCTATTGTATGATGCAACAATGCTCATTAAAAATTTAAAGAAAAGTCGTTCGAATAAATACATTTACGAGTTACGTTGGGAAAAGGAAACAAGTGGATTCTTTCCCTCTATAATCTTCGCTGATTCGGAAGTGATAGAAACCGCTCCCACCAGTGAAGTGAAGCTTGCAGATATAATGGTTCAGAACGTAGAAAAGAGAATTCAAAAGATTCGCGACGATTTCATTCGCGAGGCAGCACGATCAAACTCATAGAGTTGATCGTTTTTTATTTTATAAACTTGCCAGTCCTTATTATAATTTAGTATAATAAATGCAGATAATAATAAAAATCATATGAAAAATTCTTGGACCAAAGATGCTCCCAATCTTCTAGTGATTAATGGAATATTCACTGCCTTGTCAGTAATCTTAATTCCGATAGTTTTGCAAGACAACGGAGCGTTAAAAGAGAATTGGATTGCCCCAATATTTTTATTAATCTTCACTTTCGGTTTATTTGCCTTAACCGCGGCTAAGATAGCCGAAGCAGTTGAACAGAACAATCTGCAAAAATACGTTTCTTATCTATTATTATACAATCTAGCGGTAATCCTTTTGTTTGTTTCGATAGGATTGGTGATATATTATCATTATTCACCGTCTAATACGGTTTTAATCTATCTTATCGCCTCAATTACGCTGGTTTGTCTTCCTTGGATCAGAGACTTCTTCTGGCTGTTATTTGTGAACAAAAAAGACTTTGATAAATACTTAGCCGGATTAAGGGGAGACACCGAACCGCAGACCGATTACTGGATATTCTCTTTCACCAAGCTATTCGGAGAGATAAGAGGATGGAATGACGCTCCACGCAAAAAGAAATAAATCAGTCTTTTTCATTTGACCGATTAAACATTGGATGCTATCATAGTTACAAGATAGTTAATTAATAGTAATATAGTCGAGACTATTAAGGAACTAAACTTTAGGGTAAAACCTTAAAAATTATCAAGTAAATTTTAAATCAATGGAAGGAACAATCAAAAACCTTACCGACAAAGGATTCGGCTTCATCACAGTTGATGGAGAGGAAAAAGATTTATTTTTTCACAGTAATGAACTTAAGGGCGTAAGCTTCGACGAGTTGAAAACTGGTGACAGAGTATCTTTCGAAAAAGGTGAATCTCCAAAGGGTCCTAACGCAGTAAACGTTAGCCGCATCTAAGGAAATCAAACAAAGCCAGACTCTCTCGAGTCTGGTTTTTTGTTTGCATTAAAAATAAGGCTTGATATAATAAAAACATGGAAAAGATAACTTTTAGAGAACCGAAGACAAACGATGTGAAATCAGCCCTGGAAATGATTAGTTCTTTGGTAGACGAAAAAGCATACATACTGGTTCAGAAAAAACCAACCCTGAAAGAAGAAAAAGAATTTTGGAAAAAACTAATGAAAGAATCGAAAGAAAAAATAAGGGTTGTTTCACTAATAGATGTTAACGGAAAAGTATACGGTATTAGCGATATTTCTCTGGTTGATAAAGAAGTAAGAAAACATGTCGGTGATCTCGGAATATCATTAAAAAAAGAAATAAGAGGTAGGGGATTAGGAGAAAAACTTTTAAGAAAGATTATAGATAAAGCTCGTAAAGAATTAAAAATAGAAATAGTAACCCTTACTGCTTTTTCAAAAAACAAGGTCGCCATCAATTTATACAAAAAGGTGGGTTTCAAAAAATTAGGCACCATTAAAAAGGGTGTAAGCCACTACGGAAAATTAATGGATCAAGATATAATGGTAAAATATATATAAATATGACAAAAACAACAAAAATAGTAATGACAGTTTATCTCTACACCGTCTCATTGATTGCCTTAATCTTCTTTGCAGTCGGAATGGGCAATCTAATTAACACTTCTCTTAAAGCATTTGTTTTTACCGAAGCGGAAAAGAGAGATTACAGTATGTGTAACGAACAACCTTATTTCTATTCAACCGTTCAGGCTGAAAAGATAAAGGAAAGCGGAATAACTTTAGAAGAGCAGCAACAAATAGATAATATGATTAGCGATTACAATAATTGGAAGATCAGAAACACCGGAGACTCCTGTATTAAGTCAGAACGACAGAAAAGAATGCTTGATTCAATCACTATGATTCTAATTGCTTTCCCAATCTACATTCTTCACTGGAGAATGGCCAGAAAAGAAAGAAATGAGGCTGAAAGCTAATATGTGGAAGAGGGCAGTTGCCCTCTTTTTTCTTTTATGCTAAAACATATTTAGTGTTATTTGACAACTATTGGTGATTACGATGTTTGACAAAGAAAAAATCAAGGAAGAACTGAAAGGTGTACCGAACGATGAACTCAAGGAAAACATCAGGAAGCTTTTATATAAGAAAGACTTACCCGAAAAAGATGTTTTCTCATTAAAAATTCTAATCATTGAAGAACTGATCAGAAAAGGAAAACTGATTGTCTTACTCGATGATCCTTCCGGGATTCCGTATAAGACAAGAATCGAAACACTCAAACCTCAAGATATGGATCTCATTCTCAAGCAATACCTGTACCACAGTATACCCTTGGAATGCATTGTCCATACAGAAGGAGTAATCTTTAACCACATAGAGACGACATAACCGTCTCTCTTTTTTTATAAAATAAAAGTGCTATAATATTACCATATGAAAAAAGCAGCTATTATTATCGCTTCGGAAAACTTTCGCGATGAAGAATATTTCGTCACCAAAGAAGTTCTTGAAAAGAATGGCATTTCCGTTACCACGGTTTGCGACAAAACTAAAGCGATTGGAAAGTTCGGCGGGGAAGCTTTTGCCGACCTTTTGATTGATGATTTAAATATCGATGATTTCGACGCTATCATCTTTGCCGGAGGTCAGGGAGCGGTAAAACTATTGGATAATGAAATGACCTATCTGATCTTAAGAAAAGCCATGATTATGAAAAAGCTGATTGCCGCAATCTGTATTGCTCCAACATTATTGGCCAACGCTGGAATCTTGAAAGAAAAGAGGGCCACTGTCTGGTCAACTGACATGGACAAATCAGCCATCAGAATCCTTCAATTAAACGACGCTATTTATGAAAGAAAGTCCATTGTTCAAGACGGCAATATTATTACCGCTGAAAACGCTGAATACGCTCAGGAATTCGGAGAAGCCATTGCGGCTTATTTGACAAAAAGCTAAAAATAGATATAATCAGAGTATAAATAAATATTCCACAGAAAACAGGCATTCATAAGTCCTGTTGAGGAAAAAACAATAGCAATATTGTGTTAGGTCGTCTGTGGAATCACAGATTTTTTAATTATATGGCATTAACAAGAGAACAAAAGCAAAAAATCATCACCGACCTTGAAACCAAAATCGATAAGCAAAAGTCAATCGTTTTCATGGACTTTAGCAAGATTAAGGTTAAGGAATTGGCTAAATTAAGAGAAAGCCTTAAGAAAGAAGGCAGTGAGATGAAAGTAGCCAAGAAGAGTTTAATGGAAATCGCTTTAAAGAATAAAAACGTTTCCCTTGATTCAAACAAATTAGCAGGAGAGGTAGCCATCGTCTTCGGTTACGAAGATGAGATCGCTCCCAGCAAAATAGTCTATCAATTCTCAAAAGAGAACGCTAACGCTAAAATCTTAGGAGGATTTCTAGAAAACAAGTTTTGCGAAATGGCCGATGTTATCAAATTAGCCGAATTGCCAAGTAAAGAACAGTTATTGGGAATGCTTGTTGGAACATTATCCGCTCCAGCAACTAACCTAGTCGGTGTTCTTTCCGGTAATATGAGGAAATTGGTATTAGCCCTTTCCCAGATAAGAGATCAAAAAGCATAATAAATAATAAAATATAAACATATGGCAGAAGAAACAGAAGTAATCGAAGTTCCTGAAAAGTTCAAAAAGTTAGTTGAAGAAGTAGAAAAAATGTCAGTTCTAGATTTAGCTGAATTAGTAAAAGTATTAGAAAAGAAGTTCGGTGTATCAGCTGCTCCTCAAATGATGGCTGCTGCTGCCGCTCCAGCTGCCGGCGCTGCCGCTGCTGAAGAGAAATCTTCTTTCAACGTAGTATTAACATCAGCCGGTGACAAGAAAATCGAAGTCATCAAGGTTGTAAGAGACTTGACCCAGAAAGGATTAAAAGAAGCCAAGGATTTAGTTGACGCTATCGCTACAGCTCCTCAAACAATCAAGGAGGATGCTAAGAAAGAAGAAGCTGAAGAAATGAAAAAGAAATTCACAGAAGCTGGTGCAACTGTAGAATTAAAATAAGGATAACAAAACGACTCCGTGAAAACGGAGTTTTTTGTTTTAAAAAAAGAAAACCGCGGAAGCAATTTGTTTGCTTACGCGGCGGTGTTTGAAATAAGAAGTTGGTCGGAGGAGATGAGGGCTTTTGGGATTATCGAGCCTACTTGAACGAATTCTTTCGGTCTATTGATCTTTCCCTTGGGATGCCCTTACCTTGTAGCTGTTTGTAGCAACTACTTCACTGTGGTGTGGTTTGTCCTAGCTAACTTTGTAGCTTTTTAGCAATTCTCCTTTTTGTATTGCTATAGATTTTTTTGTTCGGGGGGTCACGGGGGACGAGAAAAAGCTGATCTTCCAGGGGTGTGAGCGGGTATCGATATCACTGATCAATGTGAGAGCAGAAACGCTTCTCCAAGATGCCGGCTCTTAACGCTCCGATGATGAGCTATGAACATTTAGACTCGTCGCCCAACAGGTCAGAAGAAACATGAGTGAGGATATTATCCCCATCATCCAACGGCGCTAAGAAGCGCCGAACTGTCAAAGATTTTTTATCATTGAAGTCCTCCTTACAGGGGGGTCCGGGCAGGCCTGGGTTACGGGTAGATCTCGGTACCGGCATTCATCACATAGGTGTTGGTAAGCTGCCTTATCACGATCATATTTCCCACCACCTCCAGGGGTGAAAAGTGTTCGAACGTTCTTACGTGCAATAGCTTTCTAGTGCCACCACTTCTTGGTGGCTGTTTTCAAGGATAATCAATATCCCTTAAAACAACCACCAAAACCATCTTCTTATTTAAATAAAATGAGCTATTAACTTACAAGCCATACAATAACTTCTTTTGTTAATTTTGTCAAGAGGGGGACAATAAAACAAAAACACCCTCTCGGGTGCTTTGTTTTAAATTACTGACAAAGACTGGCTGGTTGATTTCCTGTCGCAAGACAGATAACCTTCTTTAAAGAAGCTTTTTCAGATTCTTCTCCGGCAGATTCGCCTGATCCGATTCTGAAATATTTACAACCAATTACCAAAGTGGGAACTGATCCGGTACTGTATTTATTAAAAACATCAGAATCTGTATCACTATCAATGTTCTCGTGGTATGAAATAGTATCTCCGAATTCTTTAACTACACCTTGAAGGATCGGCTTCTCCCAGACACAGTGAGGACAGCCTGATGAACCAAAGAAGTATACAATCGGTTTTCCATTTTCAGAACAAACCTCTGTATCCTTTGCTTCAGAGAAACTTCCATCTAATTGTGTATCAGTAGTTTCTACTGTTGAACCTGTTTGTGTAGTGGATCCTGTTCCTTGATTTGGATCTTTAGTCATATCATATGGTTCACTGGCAAAAAGGTATTTTCCATCAGTACTTACATATGAACCGAATTTGTTTCCAGAAATTTCGATAGTTATTTTTCTAAGATTTCCAATCTGTTCTTTATCAACACTAACCAATGTTGCTGTTGTGCCTTCGGCTAATAAATATTTGTTAATGTATTCGATTCCTTTCTGAGCCGCTTTATCGGCCGAACCGAACATTGACTGAGAAAGCATTAACGCAAGAACGATAGAAATAACTGCAAGGATTATGGTGGCAATCTTCCACCTGTCTAACTTGATTTTCATGACGTGTTTTTTATTATTATATTTTGAATTATATCAACTTAAGAATAAAAAAGCAATAATCAAGCCCCGCGCTTGCGGGGCTGTTAATTAAATATTATTCTTCTTCGTCCGCATCATCGTCGTCATCGCCGAATTCTTCATCAATATCGTCATCGTCTTCGTCGATATCATCGTCGTCGTCAATGTCGTCATCGTCTTCGTCATCATCATCAGATACTTCGTCATCAGAATCAAACTCTCCGGTAACTTCTTCATCTTCTTCTGTTTCTTCCTCTTCTGTCTCCTCTTCTTCAGGAGCTTCACAAGATTCGTCTTCTTCTAACATTGATACAACTTCTTCGTTTACTGTTTCTTCAAAAATCATAAAATTTTATTAAAGGTTAATTGTGAACACTTTATCTTTTTTAGAAAAGATAATATTTGTTATTTTTGTTATAAAGTGCCGACCTTTTTCTATTGATGTTATCCATTATAATTATGGAAAGATTATTGTCAAGAGTCAAAATTATGGACATTTTAATCAAAACAGTTATAATCAATATAACGACATAAAGATTGCCAAAAAAGAATGAATATTTTTATCAAATATCTATACTGGCAGCTAATACTCACTCCCAAAAAAGTTTTATTTATCCTTAAGAATTATCTTGCTTTTGGATTTGATTTCTTTTCCATAAAAGAGACTTTACGCTCTCTTTTTTCTCCCTGGAGAAGATACCTCTGGGATTACGGCCGGGGATTTGATTTCGGTAGATATTTCGAAGTCTTCCTTTCCAATATCATCACCAGAGTAATCGGATTCATTATGAGGCTTTTCCTGATTGCTTTCTTTTTAATCTATGAAATTATCGTTCTAGCGCTGGGGATAATCCTGTTCTTCGCTTCAATAGTTTATCCCTTCTTCTTTATTGCAGCTTTAATATACGGCTTTAAATACCTATGATTAACTTAGAAAAAACAGACATTTGCGAAGCAGCACAAGTAGAACCTTTCTTCTGGTGCCTTAACCTCATTAAAAAGATTTCTCTCTTCTGTTTTGTTTTATTTTTAGCTTTCTATGTCTACAACCTCATTAGTGCTCAAGAAACCGACCAGCTTTTTGGAGGAGCCATTATCACTCTGTCTCTTTTCTTTTTAATGTATAATCTTAATTCTTTTTTCAACGAATGCCTGAAAAGACTGAAAAGAAATACAACCCTCGAAAAAGCTTTAAGCGACAAGAGAGAAAATCTGGCTCAATTCCTTAATTTAAAATCAGCCAAGTATTTAGACGAAGCATATAGAAACTCAAAAAGAAAAGGATTACCTTATCCCAACTACGAAATAATCTTGGAAGCCTTTTTAGATGTTAAAAATCCTAAAATCATTTTTATCTTCTCAAGATTGTTGATTGATTTAAACGGACTAAAGAAAGAATTGAATTCAAAAGATTATTCAACTCAAGTAACAAGAGAAGAATTTGAAGCCGTTTTTGAAGAAGCGGGAAAAATATCATTGAAAAGGGGAGGAGAAGAAATAAAAGAAGGTGATGTTATCGCGGCCTTGGCCAAAATTGAACCCAATTTAAAACAAATCATTGTCGAATCGGATATTGAAGAAGAAGATTTTGAAAAGGTGAACGAATGGCAGGAAAGAATATATATTAAAATACAAAAAGCAAAACAATTCTGGGATTATGAAAATCTTTTGAAATTCGGATCATTAGGAAAAGATTGGACTGCCGGTTACACTCCTACTTTAGACAATTATTCCATCGACTGGACCGATATTGTTAAAAGAAGGGGATTTGAAGATATTGTCGGCCACAAAGAAAGTGTTTCTCAATTGGAAAGAATCTTATCAAAGAAAGATGCTGGCAATGCTTTGATTATCGGTGAACCGGGAACAGGAAGAAAAAACATCATTCACGGAGTGATTAAAAAAAGCTTAACCGGACAATCCTTACCTAATGTAAATAACAATCGCTTTATCGAACTCGATATTATTTCTCTTTCTTCAACCACCACTTCTTTTGAGCAGATGGAAAGAATCTTAGAACAATGCTTCAGGGAGGTTTCTAATGCCGGCAATGTGATTTTAATCATTAACGACATTCATGACTTCTTAGGAGGCAAACAAAAGGCTGGAATCGTAGATATTTCCGGAATCCTTGGACCTTATTTAAATTCTCCGTCTTTTAAGACTATCTGTTTAACTTCCTTTAAAGGATTGCATCAATACATTGAAGACAAGCCGTCTCTCTTAGCCCAATTCCAAAAAATAGAAGTTGAAGAGATGAGCAGTGAAGACACTTTGCATATTTTAGAGAATAAAGTTTTCAGATTAGAAACCGAACACCAGAAATTCATTCCTTTTAATTCTTTAAAAGAAACTGTTGTTTTGTGTGAAAAATATATTTCTAATTTTCCTTTCCCGCAAAAAGCAATCAATCTTTTAGATGAAGCGGTGATATACAGTAGCCGAGATGCCGAAACAAATATTGTCATGCCGGAACATATTGATAAGATGCTTTCGGAAAAAACAAAAATCCCGGTTGGAAAAATTAGAAGTAAAGAAAAAGAAGTCTTATTGAACCTTGAAGAAACATTACATAAAAGAGTGGTCGGACAACACGAAGCGATTGATGAGATATCTTCGGCCTTACGAAGGGCCAGAACAGGCGTACAGACCCGCAAAGGACCAATGGGAAGCTTCTTGTTCTTAGGACCAACTGGAGTTGGAAAAACAGAAACCGCTAAAGCTTTAGCAGAAACATATTTCGGTTCAGAAGAAAAGATGATCAGAATCGATATGTCTGAATTCCAAAGAATCGATGACATTCCCAGACTTCTCGGTTCCGACGGACAACCAGGAATACTAACCTCCCAGGTTTCAGAAAATCCATTCTCTTTAGTTTTATTGGATGAAATAGAAAAAGCTCATCCCGATATTTTAAATGTCTTCCTTCAGGTATTGGATGAAGGATATGTTAATGATAATTTGGGAAGAAAAATCAGCTTTACCAACACTATTATCATCGCTACCTCCAATGCCGGCTACAAGACCATTTTAAAGGCAATAGAAGAGGATAAAGAGATGCCAGAGATAAAAAGAGAACTAATGTCTGACATCTTTGAAAAAGGAACCTTCAGGCCGGAGTTCATTAACAGGTTTGACGGAACAATCGTTTTCAAATCTTTAACTAAAGAAGATTTATTAATGATTGCTCAAATACAATTAAATAAATTGAATAATAATTTAAAGATAAAAAAGATTCAATTAGTTATTACCGAAGAATTGAAGAATAAAATAGTTGAATTGAGTTACGACCCGGTCTTCGGAGCCAGAGAAATGAAAAGAGTCATTCAAGACAAGGTTGAAAATGTCATTGCGAGAAACCTCTTAAAAGATGCCATTCCTCAGGGAAGCAAGGTTCAAGTTGACCCCAATACTTTTGCGATAAATATTTCTTAATAAAGAAAAATCACTGTGGATAATTAACACCTAAAAAGGTGTTTTTTATTTCCCTGTGGATAACTCAAAAAAACCTTTTAAATAAAGGGCTTTTGACGTGTTGACGAGTGGTTGACAAGTTTTTTCAAGTGGTGTAAAATGGTCTTACAGTGTTAATAAGTGGGGGAAAGTGTGGAAAACACCAAAACCCTAGTGGATAACCAAAAACATGATCATCGGTCAATACAATTACAATTTAGACCCAAAGAAGAGGTTAACCATTCCTACTAAATTTAGAAATGTCTTATCAGAAGGCGCTGTCATAACCAGAGGTATTGATGGATGCCTTTTTTTGTACCCACAAAAACAATGGAACGAATTAGCTGACAAGTTAAGCAAACTTCCTTTATCACAATCCAATGCCAGAAGCTTTGCAAGAGTAATGCTAGCCGGAGCGATGGATGTTAAAGTTGATAGCCTAGGAAGAATTTTAATCCCTGATTATTTGAAAGAATACGCAAAGTTAAACAAGAGTGTTGTTATCGCCGGTCTATACGACAGAATTGAAATCTGGGATGAAGATGCTTGGAAGAAATACGGACAAACAACCAACACCCAAGTTGAAAGCATGGCTGAAGGATTAAAAGAATTAGGAATATAAGATGCACATACCAGTATTATTAAAAGAGGTCATTGAATACTTAGATATCAAGCCCGCAGGAAACTATATCGACTGCACCTTGAACGGTGGCGGACATACCAGAGAGATATTAAAGAGAACCAAAGGAAAAGTATTGGGAATCGAAATAGATAAAGAGATATTTGAAAAGATTGAAAGAGAAAAGATAGAAAGATTGATTCCAATCAATGATTCATACATTAACATTAAGAGGATAGCAGAAGAGAACGGATTTAATAAGGTAGAGGGAATACTATTCGATATCGGAATGTCTTCATACCATATCGATGAAGCGGAGAGGGGATTCAGCTTTAACAAAGACGAACCACTGATAATGAATTACTCAACCGGATTAACCGCTGAAGAAATATTAAATGAATGGAGCGAAGATGAGATTGAAAAAATATTAAAAGAATACGGCGAAGAAGATTTCAGTAAAAAGATAGCAAAAAAGATTATCGAAAGAAGAAAAGGAGAAAGAATAAAAAGCACCTTGCAATTAGTAAATATTATCAAAGAAGCGACTCCCGGATGGTACCATCATTCTAAAACACACTTTGCCACGAGAACCTTCCAAGCGCTTCGCATCAAAGTCAATAACGAGCTGGATAACTTCCGTAAAGCTCTCCCAGAGGCGTTAGAACTGTTAGAAAAGGAGGGAAGGTTAGTAGCCATTTCCTTCCATTCCTTAGAAGACAGGATTATCAAAGAATTCCTAAAGGAGAAAGAGAAAAACGGAGAAGTTAAAATAATAACCAAAAAGCCGATTGTTCCTCAAGATGAAGAGATAGCTCTTAATCCGAGAAGCAGATCGTCAAAATTAAGAGCCGCAATAAAAATATAAAAACATGACCATCGCAAAAAACAATTCAAAAAGATTCTTCATGGTAATAACCTTAGCCTGCTTAGCCTTAGTTTGCTTTTATATTTTTCAGGTGGTAAAATTGACTGAGTCGGGATATATAAAAGGAGAAAGAGAAACAACTATCAAAGAATTGAAGAAAGAAGTAGCTTCTTTAAAGCTTTCTGTTTCTAAAGACAGAAACCTCGTTAATATTGAAGAAAAGGTTTTAGAAGAAGGCTTTGAAAAGGTGAGTAAGCTAAACTATATCGTTGTTTCTGAAGCATCCGTTGCTTCCAAATAGTTTCTTATGTCTAATTTAAGAATAAACATCGTCATTGTCATCATCTTTTTAATAGGAGGGATAGTTTTATCCCGCTTATTTTATTTACAAATAGATCAGGCAGAATTTTATAAAGCCATGGCCCAAGGCCAACAGACCTCTTTATCGGAAACTCAGGGAGAAAGGGGAGAGGTAGCGTTTAAAAACGGAGAGATCTTGGCGATGACCGAAAAAGAAGCCTATCTTTTTGTTTCTCCGGAAGAAATAAAAGAAAAAGAATCAACTGCGCAGATATTAGCCACCGAAACCGGAAAAGACGTATCTGTTCTTTTAAGTCTAATGAGTAAATCGGGAAGCTTCTACGAAATAGTAGAAGAAAGTATCAGCAAAGACAGGGCTGATAAAATTTCTGATTTAGAATTAGAGGGAGTGCATATCGGATACAAAACTAAAAGATACTATCCTCAAGAAGATACAGCTTCGCAAATCATCGGCTTCATCAATCAAGAAGGATTAGGCCAATACGGACTCGAAAGCTACTACGATGAACAGATAAAGGGAGAAACGACTGTTTCTAAGACTGAAAAGAATCCCTGGAGCTTCCTTTTTAAGCTTTCAGAAAAAGAATCTCTTAATGGAGCTTCTCTCGGTTTAACGATTGATTACAATATTCAATACATGGCGGAAAAAGTATTGTCTGCCGGGGTAAAAAAATATGCAGCCGAAGGAGGAGAAATAATTGTCATGAATCCCAACACCGGAGCAATCATCGCCATGGCTCAGAGTCCCAATTTCAATCCCAATAATTACCATGATGCATCAATGGAATCTTTCCAAAATTCATGCGTCCAAAAATTATTCGAACCAGGCTCTATTTTTAAACCGATAACCATGGCTATGGCTATTAATGAAAAAGCGGTAACATCCGATACTGTTTTTGATGATAAACTAGGATATGCCCAATGTGGAACATATAAGGTATACAATTATTCACAAAAAGTCTGGGGCAAGGTAACCATGACTGAAGTTTTACAAGGTTCCATTAATACCGGAGTCATGTATGCGGAAAACCTAATTGGAAACAATAAATTCTATAACTATCTAAAATCATTCGGACTCTTTGAAAATACCGATATTGATTTAAGTGGAGAAGTATCTTCAAGAAACAATCAATTAAAAGAAGCTCTGGAAAGCAATAACCCGAACAACACCAGTTTTCCCAATGCTTCTTTTGGACAAGGAATAGGAATTACTCCTTTGCAAATGATCAGAGCTTTTTCCACCATTATTAACGGAGGAAAACTATACAAGCCATATGTTGTTGAAACAATCACAACAGGGGACAAGACGGAAAAGATAGAACCGGTGATAGTTAAGGAAAATGTTGTCTCACCAGAAACCAGTACGACTTTAAAAAGCATGCTTATTAATGTAGTTGAAAAAGGATTTGGACACTTAGCGAAGATTCCCGGCTACTGGATTGGAGGCAAAACCGGAACCTCCCAGGTCCCTTACACTTCTTTAGGGATAAGCAAAGCCGGATATTCAGAACATACCTGGCAAACCTTTATGGGATTCGCTCCCGCTTTAGATCCTAAATTCATTATTCTGGTAAAATTAAATAATCCGACCGCCACTAAAACATCTGAATATTCAGCCGTGCCTGTTTTCCATGATTTAGCCAAATACATCATTGATTACTGGCAAATTCAGCCTGATTACGATGAAACGAGCTTGGACAAAGAGTAATATATATGATATCTAAAGATTGTATTGGTCCTATCGTCTAGAGGCCTAGGACATTAGATTCTCAATCTAAGAACACCGGTTCGAATCCGGTTAGGACCGCCAATTCATCTAAATGTAACTTTCTACTCTTTTTTTGTTTTATAAAAAAAGAAGAGGGACTGTTGATTTCAACATTCCCTACAATATTGGTCCAGAGGTTTTTTGAACTTTCTCAGATGAGAGTATCTCATTGTCGACTCGTGCGATCATTAAGACGCGATCAAGAACCGGAGTCTTGCAATAGTGATTAGCTCACCATGCTTTACACTTGATCTCATTGTCTCCTCTTCTATTCTGCGAACCTGAGTCGTTTCTTCAAAACCAGTTGCCGGGACTCGAACCCGAATTCCTTTCCTTTTTCTATTTTCCATAGCTAATGTTAGGAAAACCATATCCGGAAAGGCGCTTGCCGGAAGCCAACGCTTTTATCTGAACCAGCCTTATATTAGTTCAAATATTAAATTTGTCAATATTTGATAAAACTTTATTGACAGAATAAAATCATGTATATACAATTAATTTGGAGGTTTAAAAATGGCATCTGGTATACTAATTGCTCTTCTTGGTCTTGGAGCAGTAGCCTGGATAATAACAAGGAGACGCTAAAAGGTTTGCACATAACATGCAGCCTTTATTTTTTTACTATCAACAGACTCAAAACTGACTTTTAGTCTGTTTTTGTTTATGATATAATAATAAAAAATAAGTATTGATAATTATAAAATGACAACTCTACTTTATATCCTTGTTTTCCTTGCTTCCTGTTTTGCTTTTTATCTATCGGGAGAATTGATAGTCAAAAGTTTGATAAAAATTGCTAAATTTCTCGGTTGGAAAGAATTCGTAGTTTCTTTTTTGGTAATGGCTCTGGTTGGATCTTTACCCAATCTATTTGTCGGTATTTCTTCAGCCCTGCATAATGTTCCGCAACTATCATTCGGAGATGTTATCGGAGGAAACGTGGTAGATATGACTTTAGCAATCGCTTTGGCAGCTTTTTTTGCTAAAGGAGGAATTCCCGCTAAAAGCAAAACTGTACACAGCACTTTATTATTCACCGTTATTGCCGCTATTCTACCGATACTTCTTGTATGGGATAATAATCTTTCTCGAATTGACGGTGTCATTATGATTTCCTTCTTCTTTATATATGTTGCCTGGTTATTCTCTAAAAAAGAAAGGTTTACCAAGACTTGTGAAGATAGTGAAGCTCCGACTAAAAGCTTTAAGGCTTCTTTCAGTGGAGTATTTAAGATTCTTTTAAGTTTAGCGGTCTTTGCTATTGCTTCCGAAGGAATAGTGAGATCAGCCAAATACTTTGCCATTACTTTTGATTGGCCAATCGTTTTAATCGGTTTATTCATTGTCGGATTAGGGAATTGTGCCCCGGAAATATTCTTTGCTATCTCTTCTGCGAAAAAGAATATGGAATGGATGATTTTGGGAGATTTGATGGGAACAATCGTTGCTCCCGCCACCCTGGTTTTGGGAATCGTCGCTTTGATCAATCCGATCTATATCTCTGACTTTTCTCCCTTCGGAGTCGCCAGAATCTTCTTATTTATCGCGATAATCTTCTTCTTTTTCTTTATCAAAAACGACAGTCAAATTACCAAGAAAGAGGCTATCTTCCTGCTCTTTATCTATATCGCTTTCATCTTAACCGAGGTCTTTATCAGAATCTAAGCCGATTATTGACTATCTGACGATAAAATGATATAAACAAAAAGTATTAATTAAGCAAAAAAACATGTTAGCAGTAATAAAAACAGGAGGAAAACAATACAGAGTTTCCCCGAAAGACAAATTAAAGATAGAAAAGATTGCCGCCGAAGAAGGCGCTGAAGTTGTATTTGACAATGTTCTTTTGGTTGAGAATGGAAAAGACTTAACTATCGGAGAACCATTAGTTAAAGGAGCTACCGTAACTGCCAAGGTTTTAAAACAAGCCAAAGCTGATAAGGTAATGACTTTCAAATACAAATCAAAGAAAAGATACAAACTTAAGAAAGGACACCGACAACAGTATACTGAAGTTGAAATCGTCGACGTCAAGAACTAATTAAACTATTTAAAAACCTGCTTCTCTATGGAGCAGGTTTTTTAGTATCCGATGTCTCCTTCAAAGGAGTCTCGTCCGGTTTCAATATTCCTGAAGCAGGCTCTCTGTTTATCAAAGAATAGCTCCACTCTTCCAATCGGTCCGTTTCTGTGCTTGGCGATAATAATATCAGCAATTCCTTTTCTCGGACTTTCTTCCTGGTAAACATCTTCACGATAAATAAACATCACGACATCGGCGTCTTGCTCAATTGAACCGGAATCTCTCAAATCGGAAAGTCTGGGAATCTTAGGTGTTCTTTGTTCTACCGCTCTTGATAATTGAGATAAGGCCAAGACGGGAATATTCAATTCTCTGGCCAATCCTTTCAATTGTCTTGATATCTCGGTAATCTGTTGAACACTGTTAATGATTTTATTACTCGGCTCAATCAACTGTAAATAATCAACAATAATCAATCCTAGTCCGTGACTAGCCTGTAATCTTCTGGCCATAGCTCTCATCTGCAAAACACTGCAGCTGGAAGCATCATCAATATAGATGGGGGCCTCGGAAAGAGTTCCCAAAGCATGCTGAATACAAACAAAATCATTCTGATCTCCTTCGGTTGAAAGCATTCCTTGTCTTAATTTCCAAGAATCAATATTTGATTCGGAACTGATTAATCTATCAATCAATTGATCTTTACTCATTTCAAGAGAGAAGATACCAACCGGCTTCTTTTCTTTTAAAGCAATATTCTTGGCAATGTCTAGTGCTAAACTTGATTTACCCATTGATGGTCTGGCCGCCAAAATAATCAAGTCTGAATTCTGCAAACCGGAAAGAAGGGAATCTAGGCCATTAAATCCAGTTGATGTTCCTCTTAAAGCTCCTTTCTGTTTTGATATTCTTTCAATTCTTTCAAAAGCTTCTTCCAAAAAAGGCTTGATCGGTAAGAAAGATTGAGTTAAGTTCTTTTGCGTAATACTGAAAATTCTTCTTTCAGCCGTATCTAATAAATCATCTGACTCGTTTTCTTCTTCATAACCCATTAAAGATATTTCTGTTCCGGCGGAAATCAAATCTCTCAAGATTCTTTTCTTCTGGACGATTTTAGCATAGGTCATCACGTGACTGGCAGTGGGAACAGTATTGATCAGTTCAGTTAGGTAAGCAGTTCCGCCCACATTCTCCAGCTGATTCCTTTCTTTCAACTTAGAAGAAACGGAAATCAAATCAATCGGCTCACCGCGGGCAAATAAGTCTTCGACCACCTGATAGATGTACTGGTGGTTCTTTTTATAGAAATCTTCGGAGTGTAAAATATCAGCAACCTTAGTGATTGCTTCCTTATCAAGCATTAAAGAGCCTAAAAGGCTTTTTTCTGCTTCAATGTCTTGAGGCGGTACTTTGATATTTGTATTTTCACTACTCATTAAGTATAATGTAGCAAACAACAAATTAAACGTCAATTATGAAAATAGGCTTCATTTCCTTTCATTCCTTCAGTAATCCGGGGGGAGTGAAAAACCATATTTTGGGATTATCCAAAGAATTTGAGAAAAGAGGCATTGAAACCAAAATAATCGTGCCCAGAAGAAAACTCAAAGAAAGCTACGGCAAGAATGTCATTCTCTTGGGAACTTCGATTCCTTTAAATATCGGAGGAACGCAAGGGGATTTGGTTTTCAATTTTAATCCTTTGGCGATAAAAAGAATGCTTAATAAAGAAAATTTTGATATTTTGCATTTCCATAACTTTATCATTCCTTCCGCTTCTCAGATATTAGAAAGGTCTGATGCAACCAATATTATTACTTTTCACGCCAACACCGAATCAGTGCCACTTTTGGATGCGATGATAAATAACTTGAGTGGATTAATTAATCACAAAGTTAAAGGAGTAATCGGAGTCGCTTCTTTTAATCTTGAACCATTTAAGAAGTACAACGGCTTAAAGAGGGTAATTCCCAATGGAATTGATTTGGAGAAATTTAATCCCGGAATTAAAAGATTGGATAAATTTGATAACAGTAAAATCAATATTCTTTTCTTGGGAAGAATTGAAGAAAGAAAAGGATTAATTTATTTATTGAAAGCTTATAAAATTCTGCAAGAAAAACACGATAATTTAAGATTGATTATTGTCGGTGACGGTCCGCTCAAAGAAGAGTGTGAATCATATGCCAAAGAAAACAATCTTAAAGAAATCTATTGGGAAGGAGCTCAGGCCGGGGATGTTGTTCCTCAATATTTCTCAACTTGTGATATTTATTGCAGTCCGGCCATCTTCGGAGAAAGCTTCGGAATTGTTTTATTAGAAGCTATGGCCTTAGGTAAACCAGTTTGCGGCTTTGCCAATATGGGATACAAAGAATTATTACAAAATACTGCCGGAGAAGAATATTTAGTTGAACCAAAAAATGAAATTGCATTAGCAGAAAAACTTGATAAATTAATTGGTGATGAAAATCTAAGAAAAGAAATGAGGAAGTGGGGACTACAAGAGGTTCAGAAATATTCTTGGGAAAAAATAGCCGATCAGGTTTTAGATTTTTACAAGGAATGCCAATAATTTTTATTATTTTTAAAAATTAATCTTAAAAAAAGATATTCGTGCGGTATCTTTTTTTATTTTTAAGAGAATTATACCAAAAAAGTATTGACGTCTTTTATTATTTAAAGATATAATAGATTTATTAAAATAATAAACAACATATGAAGGCAAAAAAATCCGCAAAAATAGAGTGGAAAAAAGTTACATGGTACTCAACAGCTCTCGCTGTGATTTTATATGTTGGTGTTTTTTTAATTGGTTTTTATCTTGGTCAAAAAATGAATGAACTAAAAACAGCAATTGAACAGATACCTACCAGCACTTACGTTCAAAAACAAACAAATAACAATACCATTACTGCCGCAAATTTTGATTGCAAAAATGGTAAGACTATTAATGCTATCTTCTTCGATGACAAAGTAGAATTAACTTTAAGCGAAGGCAGTACTTTATTGCTTTTAAGAGCTGTTTCTGGTTCTGGAGCACGCTACACCAACACTGGTGAAACTTATATTTTCTGGAATAAAGGCGATACCGCTTTCTTAGAAGAAGGAAGCGAAACTACATACGAAGATTGTGTCGTTGTTCCAGCTGAATAAACTGTTTGACAAAAACAATTTATAGGTATATTTTCCACTTAAGGTTTTGTGCTCGTTCACAACCTAGGAGGAATTAAATTGGACTTAAAACAACTAAGGAAAGAGTTTTCTAATTACTTACTCATCGTTTTTCTTTCGGCCTTCTTTTCAGCAATGTTCGCACTATATATGTATGTCTGGGACGTACGAAGCGGATTGCCCATATTCTTCATCGGATTCTTTATCGCTTCCTTTGCAGTTCTTTCTCTAATCTTACCCAAGGCGCCGAAAAAAACTTAAAGAGGATAACCTCTTTTTCTTTTTTAAAAAACCTGCATTGCTGCAGGATTTTTATTATTTCTTTTTAATTACCGTTTTCTCTCCCGAATCTTCAACTTGCCAACCCTTCTCATCTATTTCTTTTCTTATCTGATCTGATTTATCCCATTCTTTATTTTTTCTGGCTTCATTTCTCGCTTCAACTAATTTCATAATATCTTCAGGAACAATACTGATATCACTGGTCCAGACGGGAATACCGTCTTTTTCTATTTTAATAATATACTTTGACTCAGAAAGATCTTCTGATTTAACTGAAGATAGTTTTAATCCGAAAACTTTATCAAAGTCAATTAATAAATCGTATTTCTCTGAATCGGTAAGATTGTTATCTTTTAGCATATCCCAAGTTAAAGCAAGAGCCGAAGGAATATTCAAATCATCATCAATGAAACTGATGAATTTATTCTGGTATTCTTCATATTTTTTTGAATGATCGGTTTTCTCACTCCTTGATAACTCAACTGTCTTTTCGTAAAGCTTGCTCAAACTTGTTTCGGCAAATTCAAGACTTTCATCACTGAAAACAAGCTTGCTTCGGTAGTGAGTATTTAAACATAAATAGCGATAGGCAAGGGGACTGATTCCTTTTTCTTTTAATGTTCCCAAGGTGACAATATTACCGGAAGACTTGGACATCTTTCCGTCTTTCAAATTAAGGAATTCTCCATGCATCCAATAATTAGCCATCGGCTTGTCATATACCGCTTCGGCTTGGGCAATCTCATTAGTATGATGAATAAAGACATGGTCAATGCCTCCGCAATGAATATCAAAAGGTATTCCTAAATTATTCACACTCATTACCACACATTCAGTATGCCAGCCGGGAAAACCGACTCCCCAAGGAGATTCCCATTCCATTTGTCTCTTTTCATTCTTGGGACTGAATTTCCACAAAGCAAAGTCAGCTTTGTTTTTCTTTTCTTTTACTTCTTCAATTCTTCCTTTCATTTCTTTTCTTTCGTTCTCTCCCCAAAGTCTGCCGTACTTGTCTAATTTTGAAGTATCGAAATATACTCCGTCACTAATAATATAAGTGAATCCTTTCTTTTCCATTTCCTTGATTAGTTCTATCTGCTCAGGAATGGTATCAGTCGCTTTAACCCAGATAGTTGGATCAATGACATTTAGAGACTTTAAATCTTTTTTAAAGAAGTCTGCATAGAACTGAGAAATTTCCCAAACGGTTTTTCTTTCTTTCTTGGCTCCTTTTTCCAGCTTGTCTTCTCCGGAATCAGAATCGGAAGTTAAATGTCCGACATCGGTCAGATTCATTACATGCTTAACTTTGTATCCATTATATATCAAAACTCTCTTTAAAAAATCTTCAAAGAGATAGGTTCTCATGTTTCCGATGTGAGCAAACCAATAAACTGTCGGTCCGCAGGTGTAGATTCCGACTTCTTTGTCTTTAATCGGCTTAAACTCTTCTTTTTTCTTGGTCAGGGTATTATATATTTTCATATTTCTATTATATATCAATGTGCTCTATATTTAAAGATATCTTTCTCCGCGGTCAGGGAAGACCGTTACAATCGTCGCTTCCGGGTGTTCTTTCTGTATTTCACGACAAACATACATGGCCGCTCCCGAACTGGGCCCAACTAACACTCCTTTTCTGGCTAATTCGTCTTTAGTGTTTAAAGCTTTTTCTGCTTCTAGGTCGTATATCTCATCAATCAAATCAAAATCAATGATGGTTGGCACGAATCCGTCTTTTAAAGATCTTAAGCCTTCAATCGTCTGATTCTGGACCGGCTGGACGCCAATGATTTTAATCTGAGGATATTTTTCTTTCAATTTTCTTCCGATTCCAGTGATCGTTCCTCCCGTTCCCATCCCAGCGATAAAATAATCAATCTGTCTGCCTTCCATTTGTTTTAATATTTCTTCGGCTGTTCCATGATAGTGAGATTCGGGATTGGCCTCGTTTTCGTATTGATTTAAAAAAACATGTCTTTCTCCGCTCTTGGCCATATCTTTCACATCGTTGATGGCAAACTTCCTGTATCTTAAATTCTCCATCAAGATCACTTCTCCGCCAAACACCTTGACCATCTTTATTTTTTCTTTACTGGTGCTCTCCGGCATTATCACTTTAACTTTGTATCCTTTCATCGCCGCAACCATCGCTAAACCGACTCCGGTATTACCACTGGTCGGCTCAATCAAAGTGTCTCCTTTTTTTATATATCCCGCTTTTTCCGCTTCATTAATCATATTTAAGGCAATCCTGTCTTTAATCGAACCACCGGGATTGAATCCCTCCATCTTTGCGAAGATATTATTTTCTATTTTTACCAACGGCGTATCGCCGATATGCTCTAAAATTGTTTTCATATTTTATTATTAACAAAAAATCTCTGGTTAAGAGATTAGTTTTATATTCCGTATTATTAAAAACAAACCAATCTCTTAGTCTAATGGGGGACAGCAACAGCAGCAGATTTGTTTGTTTACGTTTTTCATATGTTTCTATTCTAACAAAAGAGATTATATTGTCAAGAATTGACAAAATTATTCGGTTTGATAATATTTAATCAGCCACCTCGACATATTCTGATGTGGCAAAGAAATGCTGGCAAAGAAATCGGGAACATGCACACCTCGATATAATGCAACATCTCTCTTTGTCAAGAATAAATATGATTGACTAATGGATCAACCAAGTAATTCGGTATCTTTTCACCTCCTCAATTACCATACTTGGAAAACCATAACAGGATCCATTAGTCATGATATCTTCAAAGAGCAAACAAGCTCTTTTTCATTTGACAAAAATTAATTCAAAAGATAATATATTTACAGAACGTTTCCAAAATCGTTCAAAACTAAAGACTCAAAGAGGTCTTTTTAAGTTGAAAGCGATACTATATACTTTCTAAAACTTAAGATATAGAAAGTTGCAGAAGAGTTTGGTGAATATGTCGCGACAAATTTATTTCACACAAAACTCTTCTCCCTTATTACGGGGACCTGGTGGGTCTTTTTTTGTTTGACAAAAAATAGAAATGGTATAAAGATATACTTGTTCAGTATTACCCATACTGAACACCTTGAAAGCCAAAAAGCTTTCCAAAGGGGAGGAGGATTGATTAACCACGATCATTTTCTTCTCCCCATCTCATATAATTTAAAACGAACCCGAAAGGGTTCTTTTGTTTGACAAATTTTTCTATTACCCTTATTATCAAATTGTAGCGACGGCTCTGGTGTGTTGAATAGGAGTTGCAGTTCCTTTAAAATTAGCTGAATGACCTACCCTCCAAAGCAAAACAAAAGAGCCACAAAAATTGTGGCTCATTTCTTTTTTATTGACAAAATCTTAAAAAAGACTAAGATAAAAAAGTACAAAAAATTAACACAAATCCTCGGACATGATGAAGAGGCGTATCTTTAAAAGAACAAGTTTCTTAAGGAGGTCTTACCAAGATTTGCTGTTAAATACAATTAAAAAGGTGGAAGGTTCTTTCCCGACACTATCCATAAAAATCCTTCCACCTTTATCCAATTTCCCGTGTTTTGAGCTTAAGGCTCTTTTTTGTTTGCAAAACCATTGACAAAATATTATAAAGGTTTACAATTAAGATAGAACCTTGAATAACCTGTATGTAATATTTTTCCTCTGTTTATTTAAACCGAGGAGTCTGAACTTTTTTCAGAATACTACATACGATGGTGTTTCAAAGCACCATAATCAAATTGATTCTATTTTAATAATTTCTATCTCTATAAAATTATTTTAATACTATCAATCAATTGGAGAGCCATTTACATCAGTGCTCTCCTTTCTCTTTTATACGGAGCTTATCGCTCTTTTTTTTATTTGCTTTTTCAAGGAAAAAATAATAGAATATGGTATATGTCAAACTTAGTTTTATATCGTAAATACAGACCACAGTCATTTAAAGAGTTCATTGGACAGAAACACGTGGTTACCACCATCACTAACGAAATAGCCTCGGGAATGATTTCCCACGCCTATATGTTTTCCGGACACCGGGGAACAGGAAAGACAACTCTGGCTAGATTATTTGCTAAGGCCATCAACTGTCAAAACTTGAAAGGATCCGAACCGTGCAACAAATGTCCTTCCTGTTTGGAAATCAACGGAGGCAAGGCAGTAGATATTATTGAAATTGATGCCGCTTCAAACAGAGGCATTGATGAAATCAGAAGCATCAGAGAGGGAATTAAATTTGCTCCCAACTTTTTAAAATACAAAGTTTTGATTTTGGATGAAGCTCACCAATTATCAAAAGATGCGGCCAATGCATTATTGAAAATATTGGAAGAACCGCCCTCATATGCAATTTTCATTTTAGCCACCACCGAAGCTCACAAAATGATTCCGACGATTGCTTCCCGCTGTCAGAGATTTGATTTCTATAAACTCTCTTTTGATGAGGTGGTAGAAAAACTTTCTTTCATTTGCAAAAAAGAAGGAATTGAAATCGAGAAAGAAGCCTTGGGATTGATCGCTTCCGCTTCCGAAGGTTCAATGAGGGACGCCGAGGGAACACTGAATCAAGTTTTAAATTTCTTACCGGGCACTAAAATCAAAGCAGAAGACGTTCAACTGCTTTTAGGATTAGTAGATATCAATTTGGTAGTTGAATTAACCGATTATTTGATAAAAAAAGACAAAGCCGGAGCTTTGAAGTTTTTGAATGACAATATTGAGAAGGGAATAGATATTTCTGAATTTACCAGAACTCTTATTGACTATTTACGAAAATTGCTTATCCTAAAGATTGATTCAAGTTTAATCAGTTCAGTAATGCCTGGAGAAACTAAAGAAGTAGGGGAGAAAGCTAAAAAACAAGCCGAAGGGTTATTAGAAGACAATTTAAAGAAAACCCTTAATCTACTCTTAGACGCTGACAATAAAAGCAAGTATGCTTCAATACAGCAATTGCCTTTAGAATTGGCTTTAATTGAATCAATCGGAATTGAATAGAATATTGCGGGATCGTCTAATGGTAGGACAGTGGCCTTTGAAGCCATTAATCTTGGTTCGAGTCCAGGTCCCGCAGCCGTCTTATGCTAAGTCAGGTGACTGAGATGCATACATGAAAATCACTGGTTTCATTCAGTGATTTTTCATTAGCGATATTATTCAAGAATAATCTTTTTATCCTTTAATACCAATTTACTTTTTAAAAATGATAGAAGTTCTCGCTTTTCGGTAATCGTGCCCTCTTTTAATAAATACTTAGCGTAATTGCGGATATCGATGTCTGAATTACTAACTTCCTTTTTATGCCCAAGCACTCCAATTCTAAATTTATTGAATCTCATTAATTCTTTTTCAATTTTGTCTTTTATTCCTAGATTATCTAAATCAATCTTATCCACGAGTTCCGTCAATTCGTCTATTAGGCTCGTTTCGCTTATCGGCTGATTCTTGCAATCAATATTCCTAGCTTTGGTACAAAAGTAATAAACATGACGGTTAGTACCGCCATCTTTTAATTTCCTAAACTTTTCATCAGCCGATATTCCTGATCCGCAATATCCGCATTTGATTAATTTAGTAAAAGCGAATTCTTTTGATTCTGTCTTAGGTATAAAATTCTCACCAAGACTCATTTGCACTTTATCAAATAACTCCTTAGTTATGATCGGAACATGTTTGCCAATATACCAATTACCACTGCCAACTGGATATTCAAATTCTCCATAATAAAAGGGATTTCTTAAGATAAGGTAAATATTAGCAAGAACTAATGGTTTGCCAGTTTTAGTTTTGAATCCTATATCTATCAGCCATCTGAATATTTTCCTGCCACTATATTGTTCGTTAGCCACTCTTTCAAACATTTGCTTGATTATCGGTGCTCGTTTATGATCTATTCTGCATTGGCATTTCTTATCAACATGCTTTTCATTAAGATATCCAGTTGGTGCAACTCCTGGACGATAGCCCATTTCACATCTAGTTCTTAATCCTCGTTTCACGTTGACCGCTTTATTATCATTCTCAAGTTTAGCTTGAGAACCTAATATCATTAAAAGAAACTTCTCGTTTGGGTTATTGGTAAACTTCTGACCATAAGTTCTTATCTCGATTAATAACTTTTGATCCATTAAATCTACAATCGAGCCTAAATCTCCAGCATTTCTACTCAATCTATCTGGAGCCCAGGTTAAAATACCGTTATATTTTCCTTCTCTTATCTCTTTAATTATCTGATTGAAAACCTCTCTTTGGCCGACTTCTTTAGAAGAATGAGATTCTCTTTTAATTTCAACTATATCTAAATTATCCCGTTCTGCTAAGGATAGCATTTCCTTTATTTGGGACTCTATTGAAAGAGCTTGTTTATCCTCAGCCTCAGTTGATTTCCTAGCATACAAACAATACTTAATCTGAGTGCCTGTAATAGGGGACTGCTCCATATTTTCATTACTTATTATCTTATGGATAAGGATGACGCAATGGCTCTATGGAGTCCAGGCCTCATATGTAGACAAAGTGGAGACTGAAAAACGGTGTTCTATTTTGTCATATGGGTGTATAATAAATTTAGTCGAAATATTATAATGAATAAAATAATATGAAAAATATAATTTTAACAGTAATCCTTTTAGGAATCGTTTTAGCTGGCAATGCATATGCCGTAGGCCAGAATAGTAATCCTGGAACAGTCAATCAACAGAATCAAGTTGATAACCAGGGGGAAAACACTCAAATCAAAACCGACGATACGGTAAATAGCGGCGGTCAAGTCCAGCAAAAAACTCAACAACAGTTGCAAGACGGCACCGGCGATGGAAATCAAGTTCAAAATCAGCAACAGGTGCAAAATCAAGTAAGCAATCAAGAAGAAACAAAACAAGTCCAGAACGACTCAGGGGTCCAAAGAAGAAGCCAAGTGTCCAATGCCGTTCAAGAGATGATTCAAGTGGCTGAGAGAAGTGGCGGTATTGGAGAACAGATAAGAACAATTGCTCAGGCTCAAAACCAGAATCAAATTAAACTGGAAGAAAGTATTGAGAAAGTACAGAAGAGGAGCAACTTAGTCAAATTTATCGCTGGCCCCGATTACAGGGAAATAAGCAATGCTGAAAAAATACTAGAGCAGAACCGAGAACAAATTCAGCAGATAAATCAAATTAAGATGCAATTAGAAAATTCAGCCGACCAGCAGGTTTTAACCGAACAAGTTCAGCTTCTTGAAGTCGCCAACCTTGAAATAGAGAATGTATTAAATAATTCTCAAAAAGAATTTAGCTTGTTAGGATGGATGTTTAAATTATTTAAAAATTAGCCTATTTAAAAAGTCGGCCACAAATATGTGGCTGTTTTTTCTCTTGACAAATAATAGTTATGAATATATACTCATAATAGATAGAGATGTTGTCCCATCTCTGTATAAGAAACAATAAATTAAAAATATATGCCAGGTTTAGACAAGACAGGTCCTGCAGGAATGGGAGCAGGAACAGGAAGAGGAATGGGTCCATGTTGCGGAAGGACAGGTCGTGGATACGGATGGGGAATGGGAGCAAGAAGATTCTTCACTAAAAAAGAAGAAGCTGAATTGCTGAAAGAAGAGGCCGAAGCTCTTGAAGAAGAATTGAAAGCTGTAAAAGAAAGAATCAGCGAGATAGAGAACCAGAAATAAGAAATACCCGCTCTGCAAGGGGCGGGTTTGACTATTAATAAAATGAAAGTAATAAAAATTGGAGCAATTTGGTGCCAGGGATGTAAAATAATGGGTCCGAGATGGAAAGAAATAGAAATAGAAAACCCTTGGCTTAAAACCGAGTTCTATGATTTTGATCAGAATAAAGAAATTGTCAGTAAATACAATCCCACAGCCATGCCTTCTTTCATCTTTTTAGATAAAAATGACAATGAAATCTTGCGTTTAAGCGGAGAAGTAGATAAAATGAAAATAATAGAAGCTATTAATCAAAACAAAGACAAGTAATATGGTAAGGCCAGTAAAACCAAGAAAGATATGCTTTAATCCAGGGGTGACATATTTTAAACCCCGAGCAATACCTTTATCTTCGCTAGAAGAAGTTGATTTGGGCATGGATGAACTGGAGGTTTTGAGGCTTTGTGATTACAAGGGGCTTAATCAAAAAGAGGCCGCAATCAAGATGAAAGTATCGCAAAGTACATTGCAGAGAATTTTAGTCTCTGCCAGAAAAAAAGTTTCCGAAGCTATTGTTGAAGGTAAAGCTATAAAAATAAATAATAAATAAAAATATGAAAAAATCTATATTTTTAATTTTAATAATTTTAGTAGTTATCCTTTCTGCTGTTTTCTATTTTTATCAAAACAAAGCTACTAATGGAATGATCATGCTGATTGAATTCGAAAAGATTGAAGGAGTCCTAAATTGGGAAAGAGAACTGGACAACAGAGGAATAGGTGCCTTAGTTAAAGTTCAAGATAATGTACTAGAAGAATATCCAGACGTTTTTAAGAGATTGGCCAATAAAGGATACGAAGTGGCCGGAGGATATGATATCGCACCTTTTTGGGATATGCCCTACGAAGAGCAATATCAATACATGAAAGAAGCTCAAGAATTGATTTATAATACCACTGGCAAGGAAATGAGAGTCTTTGGAAGCAGGTATTTCGCTTATGATGAAAACACATTAAAAGCAGCTGATGCCTTAGGGATAGAATATGTATTAGCCAGGGGAACTCAAGGAGTCAAAGCTACAGTCTATGATCCCGAAGAATACAAAGTTAAGATAATATCTGTTTCAAACATAGTATTTGAAGATATGGGATCAGGCTCTTTATGTGATTATAGCCTTTGGGCCAGAGGAGCTGATGCCAATGATTTTCAAAAGGTCGTCAATGAAAGTTTTTCAGAAGATGCAGAAAACCTGATACTTGTATCTCATGCCTATCTTGGCGGGACAAGGCAGGAATGGTGGAATGTTTATCAAAACGCTTTGAATTCTAATAAGGTAGATTGGACATCTTTTGATTCTTGGATTTCCAAGGTCAAAGTATCTTCAATGCCCAACAAAGACATTCCTATCAACAAAGAGGTTAAATATGTCGCTCCTACTCCCGCTAAAGCAATAGAGGATTTTGAGCCAATTCCTAATCTTGACCAATTATTAAAAGAGGAAGAATTCTGCCCAGTTTGTTATTAAAAGCACGAGGAGACACGATATAATTCCTTTTGATATGTACCCCAAAAAGTAGACACATGGTGTCTCTTTTTTGTACGATATAAGAAAAGGATAAAATAAAGATATAAATATGCAGGAAAAATTCACAAAAGGGCAGATTAAAAAGCTGTCGGAGAATAAGAATGTGGAAAGGTGCGGCTTAAGTTCGATAAGATACACTAAGAGCTTTAAAGAAAAAGCTTTGAAGCAATATAATGAGGGGCTGTCTGCGATTGAAATATTCGAAGCAGCGGGATTCGATCTAGGCATAATCGGCAAAAGAGCGCCGAACCGGCTGATGAACCAATGGAATAACTCTCGTCGGCCGAAGCATAAGGAAATAGAATCCGACGAGGGCAAAGAAAAAAGAACTGGAAGGAGGAGGGAAATTAATGATCTTCGAGACAGAATAACCTACCTTGAGGCCGAGAACGATTTTTTAGCCAAGCTCCGGGCAAAGAAAAGAAGATAATCTTAGAGCCGTTCCAGAAATTTAGGATAATCAGAAAGATAGGAAGGAATCCGAATAAAATGTGCAAGCTGGCTAAGGTATCCAAATCTGGATACTACAGATGGCTCAAAAATGAAGATAAGAAGCCCAAGGACTACGACGATTACCTTTTAGTCAAGGAAATATTCGAAAAAGGCAGATCAAAATACGGCTGGCGGACGATCCAGATGAAGCTCTTGGAAAAAGGAATTAAGATGAATCACAAAAAGATAGAAAGGATTAAAAGGAAATATGATTTGATAACTAAAATAAGAAGAAGAAATCCATATAAGGAAATGATGAAAAGGACAAAAGAGCATCGGACCTTCGGCAATATCCTGAACCGAGAATTCAAGCAGGAGGGTCCGCAGAAAGTATTCTGCACGGATATCACGTACTTGCCCTTTAACAGTAAAATAGCCTACCTCTCAGCAGTCAAAGACATCGCTACTAAGGAAATCGTCGGATGGAACCTTTCCAAGCGCCTGCAGATGGATATCGTCCTTGATACAATCAAGAGCATGGAAAAGAACGACGGCATTGATTCATTGAAAAACATAGTCATCCATTCAGACCAAGGATTCCACTATACCAGCCCAGGATACGTTTCAAAGATTAAAGAATTAAAGATGGTGCAATCCATGTCCAGGAAAGGCAAGTGCATCGACAACGCTCCGATAGAATCATTCTTCGGGCACTTCAAAGACGAGGTCGACTACAAAAATTGCAAGACCTTTGAAGAGCTGAAAGAATTGACAGAAGAATACATTAGCTATTACAATAATGAAAGAAGGCAATGGAACATCCAAAAGATGACTCCGATAGAGTACAGAAACCATCTTTTAAATGCTATCCGTTAGCTAAATTGTGTCTACTAAACGGGGTACAGATCACTTTTTTAAAGCAAAGATTTTTTAATAATTAAAAGATTAAAAATATGGGAATAGAGCAAATAGGTAATTTTCAACAAGATGAATTATCGGCAGAAAATTTTCGTAAATCAGAAGAAGAGAAGGAGGAATGTCGAAAAGTAGAAAATGGGCAAGAAGAAAGCGAGCGAATACATTCTGAAAATACAAAAAACGGAGAAGAATCGAAAGAAGAAATTTTAGAACTAAAAAATAAGGTAAGTAATGGTAATATGTATTTTATGAATACATGCTTTTCCTATGAGGATTCCAAGTCAATCCCTCCTGAATTTATGGAAAAGTATACGAAATTTCAATTATGCCAAAAAGATGGAAAGTTAAAAGAAGCTTTAGAAATATACGAAAAAGATAAAGCGGAGTTTGAAAAAACTAAAGAATTTAGAGAAGCTCTGGCTTATGCAGAAAGTAAATATATCGGCGGTTCTTATGCAAATGAACATGGACAGGAAAATATGGATAGAATAAAGAAAAGTATAGAGGAAGGAAACTACGAAGAACTTTTTGAAGTATATAAAAATAGAAAAGGCCCACAATTTGAAAAACAAAAGGCATTTAAGGATGCTTGGGAGTATTTAGCTAAAAAATATCCTCAATCTTCTCATGAAGATAGACTAAAACTAAAGGGACGCGAGTATATGATAGCAAAAGAAAAAAATTCTTCTCGGGAAAATATAGAATTTCTGAAAGAAAAAGGATACTACGAAGAACTTTTAGCCATGTACTATAAAGAAGTCGAGGAGGAAGAAGCGGCAGAAGAGGGGAATAAAAACATAAATGAAAACAAGGAAAAGGAGCAGGAAAGAAAAAATAGAAAAGATCTAAATTTGGAAGAACAAAAAAGATTGGAATATTTACAGCAAGAGCTAGGAATAAAAAACCACACAGAGCAAGAATCTAAGCAAGAACAAGAAAAAAAAGAATTACTTACTTTAATATCCCAAGAGGGAGGATTTAGGGCAATGATGTCTATGCCCCACAATAGAAAAACTCATGGTTCTGGATTTTCAATGATAGGAGATGAAAAGTCATTAAACAATGGTTCCATTGGAGCAGATTATCAATTTTATCCTAGAGATAATAGTAAGGTTCTTGATGTGTTAAGCGAAAAAGGATTAAATGAATTTGCAATGATCTATGAACCTTTGACAAAAAAAGAATATGAGACGATTGACGTTAAAGAAAGTAGTTTGTTTGGTCTTCGAAAAACAACAAAACAAGAAGAGCGACCAATTGGAGAAAAACAGATTTTACATTCAGAACTTGTAAGAGGAGGTAAGGACGAAGCTTGTGTTCCTTTTAGGTACTATGTTTTTAGTCAGCGAGGAGACGAAAAAAAAGGTCATAAGTGGTATGATTATATGAAAGGAGGAAGGGATGGTCAGCAACTAGAATTAGAAGTATTGCTTCCTAAATCAACAGCAAGTAAGCTACAGAAACTTATGAATACAGATCCAATAATAGTTCGAGAAATCGCAGAACATTTTATGAAAAAAAAGCTTACAGAATTATATAATGGTGATGTTTGGGAGGGCAAAAAACCCGAAGAAGGAAGTATTGATCCAAACAAGACTAATTATGATTTTGATCATAATAATCCATTATGTCCGCCATGGGAAAAATGGGATAAAGAAGAAGGCGGAGGAAGGATATATATGCCAGCAAATTCTACTGTTGTTGGATGGAAAGATGAATTTGTAAAAAATGTAAAGAAAAAGGGGAATTCTTAAACTGTACCCAAAAAGTGCAACCAGTGTCTCATTTGTCTCATTTTATCCCGACTGAGACGCCTCAAATTAATCAATATTAAACAGTCAAAGAACCCTTACATTGATTGAAGAACAGAGGTTCCAGACTGACCATCACAGCCAACGATATAATATGAAAAGCAGGGAATTATTACCCTTGCTTTTTTTATACCAATCAATTAGGATAAGCCCAGCCCGTTTCAAATTAAAAATGGGTAAGGAAAAACTCATGGGAAGATTTGTTACGCAAGTACTTTGTATTGCTGCGTGTATCGTTTTACTCGCATGCATGTTTTCAACCGGCTGTGTTGGACAGCAGAAAGCAACCATATCGGATCCTCAAGAATACTTTCCGTTAGCGGCAACATGGTCCTACCGGATAGATTCGGGAGACACTGATGCTTTAACGTACCGAACTACGGAAAATAACGGCACCATCAAAATTGTGAGGTCTACTGTTAAATTCCAAGGATCTGAATCGTACTATCTGAAACTCAGAACAAAAATTCATTCTGTCACGACTGACAATCATGAAGGAGCGGTCATCGAAATTTACAGAGACGACCTCGGTCTCTTCAAAGATACTGATTCTTTTTACTGGATAATGTCCAAAGAGAACGGCATCAAGGTTGATCAGTTAACCTATCATCCAGAAGGTATTTATCCGAGAGCGATATTCTTTATGCCTCCCTACGGACAAAAAGGTTCAATTGATAACTATCTTGTCGGTGAAGAGGAAAGCATAACGTATATCGGGCCTGACGATAAAACGCCGGGATGCCAAGAACAGCCCTGCATGTACTTTGTCCGAGAAATAAAACCGGGTAGCGGAAATTACGGTTATACGGATAAAGGATTTACCGAACAGCAGTGGTTTGCCAAAGGCAAAGGCTTGATTCTGCTCAAACAGCAGGTCGACGGTAAAACCTCAATGACCTGGACCCTCGAAAAAGTTGTTCTTCTGTGAATAAACATTATTTTTTAAAAATCGCCTAATTGGTGATTTTTTGATAGAATAAAAATATGGAAATGGAAAGGTTTGAACAACTAGTAAACGAAGGGATTAAAGATATTCCGCAAAAATTCTTAGACAAATTAGACAATGTCGGAATTGTTATTGAAGACGACCCGACTCCCGAACAATTGAAAAAGTTAAAAATCAGAAAAAATTATGTTCTTTTCGGATTATACGAAGGAATTCCCAAAACAGCGAGGTGGAACTACGCCGATGTTTTACCTGACAAGATTACCATCTTTAAAAATCCAATTGAAGAATCTGCTCAATCGGATGAAGAGATAAAAAATATTGTTAAGGAAACTGTCTGGCATGAAATCGCTCATCATTTCGGCATGGACGAAAAAGAAGTAAGAGCAGCTGAATTAAGAAAAAAATCAAATGACAAGTAATGAAGTTATAAAAGAAATCGGAGAAGATATTAAAAAGGAAGGAATCGGAGTGATTCCCACTGATACTATTTACGGAATAGTCTGTTCGGCATTAAAAAAGAAAAGCGTTGAGAAACTTTATAAAATCAGAAAGAGAGATTCGAAAAAGCCGATGATTGTTCTCATCTCTTCTCTCAAAGATTTAAATCTGTTTAACGTTAAGATAGATAAAAGTATTACTAATAAATACTGGCCGGGGAAGGTGAGTATTATCGTTCCCGTTAAAAAGTTTGAATATTTGCACCGAGGAAAAAACAGCTTGGCTTTTAGACTGCCGGACAATAAAGCCTTAATTAAGTTAATTAAAATAGCCGGACCGATTGTTGCTCCCAGTGCCAATACCGAAGGAAACAAGCCGGCAGAAACAATTGAAGAAGCCAGAGAATACTTTAAAGATAAAATTGATTTCTATGTTGATTGTGGAAAACTGAAATCTAAACCGTCAAAGATAATCTCGCTGTTAAATAATAATATTGAGATTATCAGGAAATAATAGTAAGATATTAATATGAATAAATTAATCATCGTCAGACACGGAGAAAGCGTCTGGAACAAAGAAAATGTCTTTACCGGTTGGATTGATGCTCCTTTGTCAGAAGAAGGAATTAATCAGGCCAAAGCAGCCGGCAGAATCCTTAAAGAAAAAGGTTTTACTTTTGATTTAGCTTTTACTTCAGTTTTACAAAGAGCCTACAATACTCTCGATTTGATTTTAGAAGAAATGAATCTTGTTGTCCCAACAGAAAAATCTTGGAGATTAAATGAAAGACATTATGGCGGATTACAGGGAATGAATAAAGACGAAGCCAGAACAAAATTCGGTGAAGAACAAGTAAAGATATGGAGAAGAAGCTACGACGTCAGGCCTCCAGTTGAAAAAGAGGTAGAAGAATATAAATACGAAGAGATTAGAGAGGGGAACGTTCCTTTAACTGAAAGCTTAAAAGACACCGAAGAAAGACTTCTTCCTTACTGGCAAGAAACAATTGTTCCACAAATCATGTCCGGTAAAAAGATAATCATTGCCGCTCACGGAAACAGCATCAGAGCTTTAATTAAAAACATTGAAGGACTCTCGGGAGAAGAAATTGTTAAAATAGAAATACCGATGGGTAATCCTTTGGTTTACGAATTGGATGATAATCTAAAGCCAATCAACAAATACTATTTGTCAGTCCCGGTTCTTGACTGATAAAATACATATGGTATATTAAATCCATATGTTAAGTGAAAGACAAGAACAGATAATAAAAAGCTTGGTTCGGGAATACATTAAAACCGCCGAACCGGTGAGCTCTAAATTCTTAGCCGAAAAACACGATTTCGGCCTTTGTCCTTCAGCGATAAGAATTGAATTGCAAGCATTAATCAGGGAAGGCTTCTTGGAACAACCCCACACATCAGCGGGAAGAATTCCAACCGACAAGGCTTACCGATTTTTTGTCGATCACTTAAAAGAAAAAAGAGAAGAAAAAATGGAAGAGGAATTGGAAGATATAATTAAGGGAGTGGAAGATAAATTCAGAATGGCTTCGGAAATCGCTAAGTTCATTGCCGACAATTCATCAAGCTTTGTTAATTTGTATTTCGCTAAAGAAGGATTGAACCTGAAAGAAGGATTGGATGAAATATTTAAAGAACCTGAATCCAGAGATGAAAGTTTCATTAACAGCTTTGTTAACTTTCTGACAAACTTCGAAAAGAATGTTGATAAGCTGCAAGCTAATTCAAAAACACAAATATTTATTGGAAAAGAAAATCCGATTGTTAAATCTAAAGACATGACGATGATTTGTTCCGAATGCAATCTGCCTTCGCAAAAAGTAATCATTACCATTATGGGACCAAAAAGAATGGACTACGAAAAAAACATAAAATTAATTAATTCATTAAATAAAGTATTAGAAGAACTCATATGAAAGAAGAACAAACAACAGAAGAACCAAACAAGGAGTTGGAAGAGTTAAAGCAGAAAAAAGAAGAATACTTTGCCGGATGGCAGAGAGAAAAAGCCGACTTCCTTAACTACAAAAAACAGGAATTTGAAAGATTGAAAGGCACCCTTTGTATTGCCAAGGAAAGCGTCTTTGAAGACATTATTCCTATTTTAGATAATTTCAGATTAGCGGAAAAAGCCATTTCAGAAGAGGACAAAAACAACCAAAGCGTTATCGGCCTATTAATGATTAAAAAGCAGCTAGAAAGCGCCTTAAAGGCCTTGGGATTAGAGGAAATTCAAAGCATCGGCCAGAAGTTTGACCCCAGTCTTCATGAAGCCGTAGAAGAGATAGAAGGAGGGGAAGAGGGAGTAATAATTGAAGAAATAGAGAAGGGATATTCGTACAACGGCAAGATATTAAGACCTTCAAAAGTTAAGGTAGGAAAATAGCATATTATCACTCTTGACAAGAGAGTGATAATCAAATAATATTGAAATATAAGAATAAAAAATAAAAGAACTATGTCAAAGATTTTAGGAATAGACTTGGGTACAGCCATAACCAAATCTGCTTCAATTATTAATGGAGAACCAAAAGCACTAGAAAATAGAGAAGGCTCGATTTTAACACCTTCAATTATTGCTCAGACCAAAGGAGGAGAAAGGGTGGTTGGAATTCTTGCTCAAAGACAGGCGATCACCAATCCAAAAAATACCATTTCTGCAGTTAAGAGATTTATCGGCAGAAGATTTTCCGATGCCGAAGTGCAAAAAGAATTAAAACTTCTTCCTTACGAAACCAGAGAAAAATCAGACGGTGAAGTTGAGGTTAAAATGGGAGACAAATGGTACAACCCGATTGAAATCTCTTCAATGATTTTACAGAAAATAAAAGCTGACGCTAAAGACAAATTAGGAGAAGATATTAAAAACGTTGTTATCACTTGTCCGGCCAACTTTGACGACTCTCAAAGAAAGGCAACCATTGCGGCCGGAGAAATTGCCGGATTCAATGTTTTGCGTGTCATCAATGAACCAACCGCCGCAGCTCTAGCTTACGGCTTCGGTAAAAAAGATGCTCAAAAAATATTGGTATACGATTTTGGAGGAGGTACGTTTGATGTGACCATCCTTGATGTTTCTCCCGAAGTAGTTGAAGTTTTAGCTACCGGCGGAGAACCTCACTTAGGAGGAAATGATTTCGATCAAAGAATAATCGATTGGATTTTAACTGAATTTAAAAAAGAACAGGGAATTGATTTAGTTAAAGATCCTTTAGCTTTACAGAGATTAAAAGAAGCAGCAGAAAAAGCCAAGACTGAATTATCTAGTGCCATGGAAACTAACATCAATCTTCCTTTCATCACTTCCGATGCTGACGGTCCAAAACACTTGGAATACAAGCTATCAAGGTCTCAATTCGATTCAATGACTAATGATTTAATTACAAGGTCAATTGATAGGGTTAAAAAAACCTTGGAAGAAATCAAGATGGACAAAAACGAGATTAACGAAGTTATTCTTGTTGGAGGAACAACATTGATTCCGGCCGCCAGAGACGCAGTTAAAAACTTCTTCGGCAAAGAACCAAACAAATCAATTAATCCTGAAGAAGTAGTTGCTATCGGTGCCGCCATCGAAGCAGAAATATTAACGGCTAAAAAAGAAGGCAGAACTCCCGAAGGAGATATTAAGAGTGTCCTATTGCTTGATGTCTTACCGTTATCACTAGGAATCGAAACCTTGGGCGGAGTCTCAACTCCGATGATTATGAAGAACACCACCATTCCCACTACCGGCTCACAAGTTTTCTCAACTGCGGTTGATAATCAGCCGTCGGTTGAGATAAACGTTTTGCAGGGAGAAAGATCAATGGCTACCGATAATCGTTCTTTGGGCAAATTCGTTTTAGACGGTATTCCTCCAGCACCAAGAGGCATTCCTCAGGTTGAGGTTAAATTCGATATTGATGCTAACGGAATTTTAACCGTAACCGCGATTGATAAGGCTTCGAATAAATCTCAATCAATTAAAGTTGAAGGTTCGATTGGAATCTCCAAAGAAGATATTGAAAAGATGAAAAAGGATGCCGAAGTTCATGCCGCTGAAGACCAAAAGAAAAAAGAATCTATCGAGGCAAAGAACATCGCCGACAATTTAATCTACCAATCGGAGAAAACAATCAAAGATGCGGGAGAAAAAGTTTCCGCTGAAGCAAAAAAAGAAGTGGAGGACAAAATTTCTGAATTGAAAAAAGTAAAGGATGGTGATAATATAGAAGAAATAAAAAAGAAAACTGAGGAACTATCCCAAGCCATTCAGAAAGTCGGTGCCGCAATGTATCAAACAACTCAAAATCAGGAACCGAAAAAAGAAGAAGGACCTGAAAGCGCACCGGAAGCTGAAACTGAAAAAGAATAATTTAAAGAATTATAAGAATGGCAAAATGAATAATTTTGCCTTTCTTATTTATTGCCATGACAAAAGACTATTACAATATATTAGGAGTGGAAAAGACAGCTTCGGCTGAGGATATCAAGAAGGCCTACTACAAACTGGCCAATCAACATCATCCTGATAAAAAAGGAGGGGATGAGGCTAAATTTAAGGAAATCAATGAGGCCTACCAAACTCTGTCCGACAAAGACAAAAGAGCACAATATGACCGCTTTGGAAGGACATTCAACGGCGCTCAGGGCGGTTTTAATCAACAGAACGTTAACTGGGAAGATATCATGGGCGGCATGGGAGGTGATTTTGGAAATATTGAAGATATCTTTAATATGTTCAGCGGTGGTTTTGGTGGGGGAAGAAAAAAACAAAAAGATGTGAGAAAGGGAAATAATCTTGAAATGATTCTTGAGCTTGATTTAGAATCAATTCTTCATCCTCAAGACAAAGAAGTGATCATCACTAAAAAATCTACCTGTGAAAGATGCAGTGGTGCTGGTGCTGAACCGGGAACAGCAGTTAAAGAATGTTTTACCTGTCGAGGAACGGGAAGGGTTCAAGAACTCAGAAGAACATTCTTGGGAACCATCAGTCAATATGTCATTTGTCCTGATTGTCATGGCGAAGGGGTAAAACCGGAAAAACCGTGCAATGTTTGCCACGGCGAAGGAAGGATTAAAAAAGAAGAAAAGATAAGGATAAATATCCCGGCTGGTGTTGACAATAACCAGATAATTAAGGTAAAAGGGAAAGGTGAAGCAGGGAAACGTGGAGGGGAAGCAGGAGACCTATATATCAGGATATCCATCAAGCCTCACAAAGTTTTTGAAAGAAATGGAGATGATATTTATCTAAAACAAACCATTACTTTTTCTGAAGCAACACTGGGAGGAAAGATAAAGATACCGACTCTGGAAGGAGAAAAAATAATCGTCAAAGTTCCCAACGGAACTGAATCAGGAAAGATACTCAAAATTTCTAAAAGGGGTATTCCTCATTTTTCAGGCATTGGCAGAGGTAACTTGTATTTACAGTTAAATATTGATACTCCCGAAAAGTTAACCAGAAGACAAAAAGAATTGTTAGAAGAATTAAAAAAAGAGGGACTTTAAAATCCCTCAATACGCCCCAATAGCTCAGTTGGTAGAGCAACATCCTTTTAAGATGAAGGTCACAGGTTCGAATCCTGTTTGGGGCACCACAATTAAACTTTCAAAATTTGCCGCGTGAAGCGCGATATTGTCGAAAGCCCTTAAAATTAGTATTGATAATTTAATAAATTAAAATAACAATATTATGAACAACGAAGAACAAAATCAGAGCAAGGTTCATATAATTTCTATCGGTTTGGTATTGAGTTGGGTTTTTGGAGTATTGACAGCAATAAGTGGTGTAATGTTTTTATTTTCGCAATTCCTTACAGGTATTTTGATGTTACTACTTTCGGCGATATTATTACCACCGGTAAATAAATTTATTGCCAATAAATTACATTTCTCAATTTCTAGAGGATTGAAATTTGTTATGGTAATTATTTTACTCAGTGTTATTGGGGCAACAATGCCTACTAATCAAAATACTATTTCTAACACAAATACAGTTCCAAGTGCAGAACAAGCAGACGAGATTGAAACAGAAGATACGAGTATACCCAGAGAGTATAAATCTGCCCTCAACAAAGCCTCTTCGTATGCTAACACAATGCACATGTCTAAGCGCGGAGTTTACGATCAGTTAGTTTCGGAATATGGAGAGAAGTTTTCGGCAGTCGCCGCACAGTATGCAATAGATAATGTAAAAGCTGACTGGAATGCAAATGCCTTAGTTAAGGCAAAGAGTTATCAAGACACTATGAACCTTTCGCCATCTGCCATTCATGACCAATTAACTTCTGAGTATGGTGAAAAATTCACTGAAGCAGAAGCGGACTATGCTATTCAACACCTTAATGATTAAAAATATATAAAAATTTTCAATACAATCATTGGCTCAAATTTCATTAAACAAACGCACAAAACAAAAACTGACTATTAGTCAGTTTTTGTTTATGATATAATTTAAAAAACATGAAAAGTTTACTAAATATTTTTAAACCTATAATAAGTATCTTTCCGAGCAATATATTCTTTGTGAGCGGATTATTGTTTTTATTAATCGGAATGAGTGCGAATGTATTCTTCTTGAATAGAACGCTCGGAGATAAATTTGCTTGTTTAACCGTTAATAGTAACAGTTGTCCGATTGCGGATAGCTTTTTTGGTTATACTTTAATCTATTTTTATCTTATGATATTTTCTTACGGACTTTCTATATTTTTATTGTTATCAGCTTTTATTTCGATAAAACTATTTAAAAAATTACCCGACAGAAAGCCATCAACCCTAACAAAAATATTTTCTAATCTTTGTTCTTTAATTATTATAATCATATTTTTCCTTTTACTTTTAATCATTTACGAATTAGTGTGGTTGTGATTGACAATGAATTATTGAAATAGTAGTATGGGGGCATAAACCTCAGGGAGGGTTTAATAATGTACATTAAAGCATTTGAGTATGGACATGAATGGGAACTTGTTCTTGATTTCCTTAAATGGTGGATTAAGAGCGACAACTGTTCAAAAGACATAAAGATAGGCGATAGTGTCAATGGCGGTAAGGCCGTCCGAGACATAGATCACACTATCTGTGTCACCCAAAAGGGAAAATTTGAACTGCTAATTGAAAAAGATGCCATCATGAGCGACGGACCCAAAAGAAAGCTGAAATCTGATGAGCTCTATTTAAACAAAAAATTACTGCTCGGCGGGACTGGCTTTGATAAGTCCGTCAAAAAAATCAAAGAGTGGCTCAAAAAAACCGAGGATTACGATCCCCGGGCAATAGACTACGAAAAAGCATGCTTGGAAGGACAAAAATTCGACATGGTAGGAACAGGCTTCTATTTCGAAACTATTGATACAAGCTACCGTAAAATTCTTATCACTGCTTCCGTTGTCGGCATCCCTAAATAAATCTGGAAAAATTTCCAGTTTTTTTATTGTTATTTTCATTATCTTGTGTTAATTTATGATAAACAATGAATAAATACGTTTTCCCATATGAAGAGCAATTAGATAGGATAAAAAGACTGGAAGAAGATATCCAGCGTTTTTCTATTTCCTCGGATGATAATTTTGAAAAAGCGATTGATGCTTTTACCTCTTTCTTTATCCAGTGCTATCACTTGCGGGACTGGCTGGTTGAAAGCCGTTACAGCCGAAGGGATATTGATATCTTCATTTCGGAAAGCTTTTCCTTATCTCTTTGCCGGGATATCGCCAATAAGCAAAAACACAAAACTATTGATAAATACGAACCGCAAAATCATTTAGTCGAACACAAGGTTGAAGGTTCTAATATTTTATCACCGATTATCCGCTATTACGATCCTCACCGAAAAGAAAATAGATACGGTGTTGATGTTGAAGAATTTGGGACATTGGTTGATGTGATTGAGTTGGCGAAAAAATGCATTGACGAATGGCAAAGATTCTTATACATCTACTCAATATGAAGACAAAAAAAGAAACAACTATCGCGGTCGGAATGAGTGGAGGAGTTGATTCAACCATGACCGCATTAATGCTGAAAAACAAAGGATACAACGTTGTTGGACTAACAATGCAGATTTGGGATAATAATCCTAATATTAAAGGAACTAGCAGCGGCTGCTACGGACCAAATGAAAAATACGATATTATGGATGCCAAGAAAGCAGCTAAAATGATTGGGATTAAGCATCATGTCATTAATCTGCAAAAAGAATATCAGAAAGCAGTAATAGAGTATTTCAAAGGAGAATATCAGAAGGGAAGAACTCCCAATCCCTGTGTGATGTGCAATTCAAAAATAAAATTTGGATTATTGATTGATAAAGCATTAAAAAGCGGAATCGAGTTTGATTATTTTGCTACTGGGCACTACGCCAGAGTTTCTTTTGATAAAAAAAGAAATCTATATTTATTAAAAAAAGGATTGGATAAAAATAAAGATCAATCTTATTTTCTTTACCGATTAAAACAGAATCAATTATCAAGGATAATGTTTCCTATGGGAAATAAAAAGAAGGACGACATTAAATTATTTGCCAAGAAACATGGATTCAGTGAATATGCCAACAAGCAAGAAAGCCAGAACTTTGTAGAATGCGACAGCTATTCGGAATTGCTTCCAAACGGAAAACCGGGAATGATTATCGACTACAACGGCAAGGTATTGGGAGAACACAAAGGAATCACCAATTATACTTTAGGACAGAGAAAGAATATTAATATTGGAGGATTAAAAGAACCGTATTACGTTCTTAAAATAAATGCCAAGAAAAATAGCATTGTTGTCGGACCGAGACGTCTTGCTTTCTTTGATAAAGTTTCGGTCAAAAATGTTAATTGGATAATTCCTTTTGATTCAATTAAAAAGAAAAAGATTGATGTGAAGGTGAGATACGGAGCAAAATCAGCTCCGGCCGTATTCGTTTCAAAGAATAAAGACAAGGCTGTTTTAAAATTCAGCAAGCCTCAGTTTGCAGTTACACCCGGCCAATCAATTGTCTTTTACGATAAAGACTATGTGGTCGGAGGCGGAATAATTGATAAAAATGAATAACAAAAAAAGACCCTTGCGGGTCTTTCTTGTTTTATCTGAATAGATAAGTGATACTGACGGTTGAAGTAATCTTGTTTTCTCCTGTTTGTATTGTCGGAGACATAACTCCCGCACCGGCGGCTGATTCTAATTTATAAGAATAGTTTTGATCGTATGATACGTAAGGAGTGTAAGAACTGTCTGAGAAGTTCATGATTTTCACCATTTTAATTCCCAAAGCTTTTTCTAAGTTCTTAGCTTTTTCCTGAGCATCTTTAATAGCTAAGTTCTTAGCATCTTCTTTTACCTTTTCATCATCGTCAACGATGAAAGAAAGACTACTGATGTCGTTAGCTCCTTTTTCTGTTGCTCCAGAAATCACAGCTCCAATTTTGCTCAAATCTCTAATCTTTACATTAATGGTCTGAGTAATTTCATATCCAGTCAAACTTCTGGCTCCTGTCTTATCGTTCCATTCATAATAAGGATTAATATTAAAGTTGGTTGTCTTAATATCCTTATCTGCGATTCCTTGGCCTTTAATGAATGATAGAATTTCATTCATTTTTACCGTGTTTTCATTAGTGGCGGTGGCAACGTCTTTGCCTTCTGTCTTAACCGATATGTTTATTAAACCGACGTCGGGAGTGGCATAGACTTCTCCAGTTCCAGAAACGGTAATTATTTGATTTTCATTAGCTTGGCTTTTCTCGTTTATCGAAGCGGCGAGGAAAGCAATAATCATTATTACTAAAACGATTATTAAAAATTGAAAGAATTTGTTTTTAATTATTTCCATATTTTTTAATTATTATTTATTATATACTTCCGAGTGGACGAGAACATTTCTGTTGTTAAAGTACATTTTTGTTGTCGTTCCACCTTCGACCATTTGCAATACATTTGTTTTTTCTCCATTAAATGTTTCTTCTCCCATACCACTGACGTTGGGGCTACTTTCTATCGTTTTATAAAAATCATTACTTTCTAGTGTTACTTGATTGGTATTTCCGCCGGAAGAAATAATTGAAACTGAAAAAATGATAAGCAGGGCGGAAAAGGAAAGGGAAGAGAAAGTAAGCTTCCAGTCCCAGTATTCTTTTTCCACATCAAAATACTCATTCTTTAGAAGAACTGCTTTAAGTTTCTTTTGGTGTCCTTTCAATTCTATTCTATCCTTATTCGCTTTTTGAAATAATTCTTCTATTGTCATATGTTTACTAAAAACTCGCTGGCATCTTTTTCAAGAATGATTCTTAACTCTTCTTTAGCTCTTTTACTATAGACCCTAATTGTTGATTCGTTCTTATTCAAGACCTGGGATATTTCTTCGTAGGACATTTCTTCAAAATATTTCAAATGAAGGATATCCTGATAGATTGGTTTCAATTGCTTAATCGCTTTATTCAAAATCAAAAGATGTTTGTCGTTATCAATCTTCTTTTCTATTTCTTCAACCACCTTATTATTATCTCCCAATTCTTTAAAGTCCGGATCATCAATGGTTAATTTGTATCGGTTCTGTTTTCTGAAATACTGATTGACTTCGTTGGTGGCTATTTTAAATATCCAGCCACTGAAACTGAAAGGTCCGTTCCTCCATTCAAACTGGTCTAAATTCTTCAAGGCTTTCAAGAAAGCATTGGAAGTAATGTCCTTGGCATATTCAGTGTTTAAGACTCTTCGAAAGACATAATTTAAGACTTTGTCGTAATACAAATCAAACAGACTCCCGAAAGCGTCTCGGTCTTTATTCTGCGCTCTTTCTACTAATTCTTTTACATCTGTGTCCATACATCTATTATAATACATTTAAAGGAATATTGTTACAGTCCTTTGTTGAAAAAAGGGCAAAAATACCCTAAGATTGTATTATTAGCGAGATTAGTATAGTGGTAATACGTTTGCTTCCCAAGCAAAGGACGCCAGTTCGATTCTGGTATCTCGCTCATGAATTTCTATCTTAAAACATATGGTTGCAAGCTTAATCAGGCTGACTCAGAACTGATTATAGGACTGCTATTAAAGGAACATAAAGAATCCTCAAAAGAAGAGGCTGATTTTGTCGTTTTAAATACTTGCGGAGTAGTTGAGAGAACCGAAAGGAAGATTTTAAAAGAAGCAACTGAATTAAAGAAAAAAGGTAAAAAGATTATCATTTCCGGTTGCCTGCCTTTAATCTCTTTTGATGAGTGCAATAAAACAGCTGACGGAATTATCGGACCGACAAATATTTCTTCCATTCCTTTAATTGTTAAAAAAGTATTAAAAGGAGAAAAGGCAGTTGATGTTAAAAAGAAAAAGATTGATAAGTCTGATCTTTGTTTAAAAAAGAAAAGAGGAGAAAGAGAATCTTGTTCGGCCATCATTCCTATTGCCGAAGGATGCTTGGGCTCCTGCTCTTATTGCGCCACCAGATTGGCAAGAAAAGAATTGAACTCTTTTGATATTGAAAATATTGTCAAAGAAGCAAAGTCTATCATTTCTTCTAATTTCAAAGAAATACAACTGACTTCCCAGGATCTTTCCGTTTACGGAATGGAAAAAGGAAAACAAATGCTGCCCGAATTATTGGAAGAATTGATAAAGATAAAGGGAGATTTCAAAATTAAATTAGGAATGATGAATCCGGGCCATGCCTTAAAAATGATTAAAAAACTTTTAAAAGTCTATGAATCGGAAAAGATGTATAAATTCATTCATATTCCTCTGCAGTCAGGAGATAATGATTTGTTAAAAAAGATGAACAGGGGATATTCTGCTTCTGATTTTATATCCGTTGCCGAAGCTTTTAAAAAGAAATTCAAAGACGGGGTCATCGCTACTGATATCATTGTCGGGCATCCCTTGGAAACCGAAGCATCTTTTGATAGAACAATTAAAGTTATTAAAAAGATAAAGCCGGATATAATTCATATTTTCAAGTTTTCTAAAAGAAAGGGGACTCCTGATTTTAAATTAAAAGACTATCCCGACAGAATCAAGAAAGACCGATCAAGAATTGTTTCTGAATTGTTCGAAAATTTGAATCTAGAGAAGAATAAAAAATATTTAGGAAAAGAATTCAAAGTTTTAATTGTTGAAAAAAGAAAGAACAAATACTTATCCCGAACTGACTCGGGCAGGGCAGTGGTTTTAGATAAAGGAGAAGTCGGCTCTTTTGTTAAGGTTAAAATAGCTGACTATCGCTGGAATTATTTACTCGGAGAAATCATTGACAATTATTAATATTATGTTATACTAAAGCCAGTTCTTACTATTAAAGAACCGAGGTTTGAAATGGAATTCATCGAAAAAATCCGTAATCTTTACGAGGAAGGGAAGATAGAGGAAGCAATGAACGCTATCTCCTCAAAGTATCCTCTGATTGACGAAATGCCCAGAGATGTGCTTGAAGTCGAAGCGTGGTGCCTCTTCCGGTTCGAAAAATACGAACTGGCAACAAAGGCCGCACTCATGCTGACTGAAAAAGGAAGTCAGAAGGGATATGAGCTTCTCGCTCAAATTGTCGGATATGTGAACAAAGATGACGCGCTACTGGAGCAAATTTTCCAGAAGCTGCCCGTCAACGTCAGCGTATGTAATGCGTACGCGATACGTGCACGAGACCCGGATAGCCATATCGAGGTCAAGAAAGTACTCCTGGCGGCTATCTTGTATATGAACGAGGAAGAAATCGCTGCTGCCCATCTCCTCAACAACACTGCCAGACTATTAATGGCAAAAGGTTACGAGGGTATAAATATGGACGTCGTGACAGCGATCGGGTTCTGGCAAATCTCTCTCTCAAAGTATGGTAGCAAAAACTACCACCATCGAGCGGCAGTCTACTTCTGGCTATCGAAAGCATATGAAAAGCTCGACATGCTGGACGAAGCCAGAGAAAACGCAAAAAAATCGCTGGCCCTCTGGGTAAAACAAATTAGTCTTGACCCAGGCAACCCGAAGTTCAACAAAAATCTTACCGGAGCAGAAAAAAGGCTCGAAGAGTTAATGCGCTAACTCTAAAAAAGCGCAACCCAAGAAACAATTTCTTGGTTTTTTTATTGTTTTTTTCAATGTTGTTTGATTTTTCAAAATATGATATTCTTTAAGTATTAAATAACAAACTTTATTATGCCAAACTTCAATAAAAACATCGTCGGATTGATTCTTATCGCTATTTCTTTTGTTGCCGGCTTCTATTACCATGAATTTATTTTTCAACAGTACTACAAAGCCGCTTACTCTTTTGATCAAATCGATTTTTCTCTATTGAAAAAAGTTTGGGATCAGGTTTCAACCGATTACGTTGACCCGAGCAAAATTGATAAGACAAAAATGACTTACGGAGCGATTGCCGGAATGGTTGAAGCAATCGGTGACCCTTATACTGAATTCTTTAACCCGGAAGAAGCTAAAAAACTGGAAGAAGATTTAGCCGGAAGCTTTGAAGGAATCGGATTGCAAATAGGCGTTAAAGATGATCAAATTATCGCCATCTCTCCGATAAAAGGAACACCCGCTGAAAAAGCCGGATTAAGACCAGGAGATTTAATTTTAGCGGTTGATAAAACACCGACCACCGGTTTATCAGTTGACGAGGTTGTTAACATAATCAGAGGACCAAAAGATACTAAAGTTACCTTAACTATTTCCCGAGAAGAAACCGGAACTAAAGATATTGAAATCACCAGAGCGATAATTAAGGTTCCTTCCATGGATTATGAAATAAAAGAGATTGCCAATGGAAAAAAAATAGCCCACATTACTCTTTATCAATTCTCAGACTCCGCATCTCAAGATTTTAAAAACTCGGCAATTGAAATTTTAAACAATAACGTTTCGGGAATCATTCTTGATGTCAGAAGTAACCCTGGAGGATTGGTAAATCAAGCCACCGCTATTGCCGGATGGTTCTTGGAAAGAGGCCAACTGATTGTTATCGAAAAAGATAAAAACGGGGAACAAGTAGAATTAAAATCAAACGGACCGTCAAACTTTGCTTCTTTACCCGTAGTCGTTTTAATTAATGATGGTAGCGCCTCTGCTTCAGAAATATTAGCCGGAGCCTTGAAAGATGACAGACAAATACCGATCATCGGAACAAAATCATTTGGTAAAGGGACTGTTCAACAAATAACCAGTCTTGATGACGGCTCAAGCTTGAAAATCACTACCGCTAAATGGTATACTCCTTCAGGGGTAGCCATCCAGGATACCGGCATTGAACCGGACATCAAAGTTGATTTGACTCAGGAAGACTACGACCAAAACAAAGACCCTCAGTTCGACAAAGCAATGGAAGAAATACAAAAACTAATAAAATAAAAATATGAAGGTAATATTATTAAAAGACGTGCCGAACACTGGTCGCAAGAACGACCTCAAAGAAGTTTCTCCCGGCTTTGCCAGAAACTTTTTAATCTCCAAGGGATTAGCAGTTATTGCTGATGCTGACTCTTTAAAAAAGTTGGAACTGAAAAAGAAAGTTGATACAGAAAATGCTGCCAAGGAATTAAAGGAAGTTGAAGCGATTGTTTCAAAGATTGACGGACAGGAAATTGAAATCAATGTTAAGACCGGAAAAGAAGGACAGCTTTTCGAATCAGTTAACAAACAGAAGATTAGCGAACACTTAAAAGAAATGGGATACAATGTCGACAAAGAAGATGTTGTTTTGGAAGCCCCCATCAAGGAAGCAGGTGAATTTCCAGTCAAATTAAGGTTCGGCCACAATTTGGAAGCCGAGGTAAGAATAATAATTAAGAATTCAGAAGAGAAATAGTTTTTATTTCTCTTTTTGATTAAATATATATAGATATGGCATATTATATTTTTGTCGGAGGCGGAGTAATGAGCAGTGTTGGAAAAGGAGCCGCCACCGCTTCAATCGGAAAAATACTGCAAGGAAGAGGATTTAAAGTTTCGGCTATTAAAATTGATCCTTATATCAATGTTGATGCCGGTACTATGAACCCCATTGAGCATGGAGAAACTTTTGTCACCAATGACGGAACCGAATGCGATCAAGATGTAGGTAACTACGAAAGATTCTTGAATATCGAATTATCAACTGATAATTACATGACCACCGGCAGAGTTTATCAAACCGTTATTCAAAAAGAAAGGAATCTTGAATTCAACGGCCGCTGTGTAGAAGTGGTTCCCGACATTCCCAATGAAGTAATTTCTCGAATTGAAAAAGTAGCCAAAAAAGACAAAGCTGATTTTGTGATGATTGAAATCGGAGGAACAGTGGGGGAATACCAAAATCTTCTTTTCTTGGAAGCAGCCAGAATGATGAAATTGAAACATCCCAAAAAGGTTCTTTTTGCATTGGTTACTTATTTACCGACCATTAAGACAATCGGAGAAATGAAAACCAAACCATCTCAAACTTCAGCCCGACTATTAAATGAAGCGGGAATTCAACCTGACTTCATTTTAGGCCGAGCTTCGGTTTCATTAGACGAACCGAGAAAAAGGAAAATTTCTGTTTTTTGTAATTTAGATACAAAGGATGTTATTTCCGCTCCCGACGCCGATTCAATCTATGAAATACCTTTCAATTTTGAAAAAGAAGGATTAGGAGACAGAATCTTAAAGAAGTTAAAATTAAGATCCAAAACCCATGACATGAAAGAGTGGGATAAGATGGTTAAGACGATTAAAAAAGAAAAGGAAGATGTGAAGATTGGAATCGTCGGAAAGTATTTCGAATCAGGAGAGTTCTCTTTAACCGATTCATATATCTCTGTCATCGAAGCGGTAAAGCATGCTGCCTGGGCCAATAACAAAAACCCGGATATTCATTGGTTATCAGCTCAGAAGTTTGAAACTGGAGACAAAACTGAATTAAATAAGTTAAAAGAATACGACGGTATTATCGTTCCCGGAGGATTCGGTACCAGAGGAACGGAAGGGAAGATAAAGGTGATTGAATATTGCAGAAAAAATAAAATCCCTTTCTTGGGACTATGTCTCGGACTACAATTAGCCACCATTGAATTTGCAAGAAATGTTTGCGGTATCAAAGATGCAACTTCAAGAGAGTTTGATGCTAAAGCCAAAAACCCGGTAATTGATTTGATGGAAGAACAGAAAGATTTAATGAAGAAGCACAACTACGGCGGAACAATGCGTTTAGGTTCTTGGGATTGCAAAGTCATAAAAGGAACTAACAGCTACAGAGCCTATAAATCAGAATTGATTTCAGAGAGACATCGCCACCGCTATGAAGTCAATAATGATTACCGAGATTTATTGATTTCTAAAGGATTGATAATCGGAGGAATTAATGAAAAAAAAGACTTAGTTGAAATTGTTGAATTGAAAGACCATCCGTTCTTTGTCGGAGTTCAATTCCACCCGGAATTAAAATCAAGACCTTTGTCTCCACATCCATTGTTTAAGGAATTTATAAAAGTAGCGGGAAACAAAAAACCAGAGGCCTAAACCTCTGGTTTCTCTTTTTAATTTATTTAGCGTCTACATTCACTACCTTAGCCAATCTCTGTGAACCATCAAATATCTTCTTTCTCTTGGTTTCAAAAGAAACAAGACCGTCCTTTACAGCGTAAAGAGTGTTGTCTTTGCCCATCTTAACGTTGTGACCGGCAATGAATTTAGAACCTCTTTGGCGTATGATAATAGAACCAATTTTAGCTTTTTGGCCTTCGAATAGTTTAACTCCTAAATATTTTGGTTGGGAATCTCTTCCCAAGCGGCTTGTACCCGCGGCTTTGGTTGTTGCCATTTTGACTCTTTGTCGATTTTACCTTAATATATATGTATTAATCGGCAGTTATTATTAACAAAGAAATGTTAACAAAAATAATGGATTTTGTCAAAGAAAACCAGGACAAAATAGTCCTTATTGTCTGTATCCTCCTGATTGCTCTTTTGTGCTTTTTTCTAGGATATATCTTTGCTAAAACTCAAGAAAAAGAGCCGATAGAAATAATTGAAGGAAAGAGCTTAATACTAATACAAAATGAAAATTCCTAATCACGTCGCAATCATCCCGGACGGCAACAGACGCTGGGCCAAGAAGAAAAACTTAGCTTCGTTTGTCGGTCACCAGAAAGCTTTTATCGGCCACCAGAAAGGAGCCGGAACAGCAGAAGAAATAATCGAAAAAGCCTTGGAAATGAAGATTCCATATTTAACAATCTGGGGCAGTTCTTTGGATAATATTTTAAAAAGATCTAAGAGTGAAGTTAATTGCCTTTTAAAGATCTTTGAAAAAGAATTCGATAAATTAGCTGACAACGAAAAGGTTCACAAAAACAAGGTCAAGGTAGAAGTAATAGGGAAGTGGAGAGAATATTTTCCCGCGTCAACGATTAAGGCAATCGAGAACGCAATTGAAAAAACAAAAAACTACGACAAATATTTAGTTACTTTTTTAATGGCCTACAATGGAACCGATGAAATGATTGATTGCATTAAAAAGATAAAAGAAAAGAGGGGAGACGTGAATGAAAAAACTATATTAGAAAATCTCTGGACTAAAGATTTGCCTCCCGTTGATTTATTAATCAGGACCGGCTGCGAAAACGATCCTCATCTTTCCGCCGGCTTTATGATGTGGCACACTGCTTACTCTCAATTATATTTTACTAATAAATATTTTCCTGACTTTAAGGAGAAACAATTCGAGGAAGCAATAAAAGATTATTCCGAAAGAGAAAGAAGAGGTGGAAAGTAATCAATTGACTTTTTAGTATTTTATATTACTATATAGCCAGCCCATAACAACTAAATGGGAGTGATGACAATGATGGCGTTTTACTACGTACCTTTACAAGAGAACAGGATGAATTTCAGCTTGAGCCGTCATCCTACTTTCGAAAAATATATCGTCAAAGATGGCGTTGGAGTCCTTGTCTGTTATGACAACGAAAGCGACTACAATGAGGAGGCTATAAGAACAAACAACTACGGAGTTCACGATACCTGGACTATCATCGAAGGAGAGAATGTCAAAGACGTTATCAAAAAATTCTATCTTTTCTTTGAGGGAACACATATCGGAGGAAATCACATTGACTCCAAGGCTCTCCGAATAGACAGGGGAAGAAGGATTGTAAAAATTCCTTACTGCCACTTAATGGGAAGAAGTAAAATAGATCAAAGATTTACTTGCGGCCCAGATGGAATTTTCGGAGGATGCGTTCTTGGAGGAATCACAGATCTTCCAGACGGGGATTGTGCCATGAAAAGATTTTGCCACATCGGTGCATTCGATTTTTCAAAAAGACTTCCCAAAGGATACGTCATTAAAAAAGTCGTGGTTGAAAACATTGTTTACAACTTTGCCGACACGAGAGCATTAGCTTAAACCAGTAATTATTTTTCTGGTTTTTATTTTATTTATAACTTCTTGACAAAATATACTCCTCGTTTTATAATACTCTCAGTAACTATGAACGAGATAAGTAAAGATCCAAGACGGGGAACCACAGTTCCTCACAGAATGGTTTGCATATCGAACACCGGCCTTGTTCCTGTCAATGAGATCCCCAAGGATCCAAACCGGCAGGGAAACGAACTCTCCATCGCAATGGGGTTTCCGGTAGAAAGGCATGAATATCTTCTCCGGTTAGGAAGACTGAGGGAGATGGTAGAGAATGGTGACATTCGTCCAGCTAGGGACAACGCCATCAACATGGGCATCGAAGCATCTGATGCCGCAAGCGTTATCGCTTCGGGAATTCTGAAGTATAACGAAGAAATAAATTTGGGAGGCATGTTTCCAGAAGTGAGAACATGTTCCTCCTAAATTTTCATCAAACACAGCGAGGGGATACACTTGACAGGCCGCAAAGCCTGATATATTATTAAATCATAAACGTCGGACAATGTAGGTTAAGCGACATTTCAGGGGGCTTAAAAGCCCGTGTTACATATCTATCATTGTTTTACACGTTTTAGCCCTAAAATCACGACCTTTTAAAATGCGTTTATAGAAATCATTTGATAACTATATCACCTGTATTTATTCCCTAAAAATATTTTTGTGAAAAAAAATAAAAATTAAAAATAATTTGTTTAACAATACATCAATGTTTTACAATTAAGCTCTAATTTACGTTTCTACAATAATAATGATCATAACCTCATGCAAAAATCCAATAAACCAATCATAAAACATATTCCTGACTTCTTAGATTATTGTGAAATAGAAAAAGGTCTATCTGATAACACTCAGAAAAACTACGGCCGCTATTTAAAGAAGTTTACCGACTGGCTGAAGGCCACCAAAAAAGAAAATATGTTGCCGCATGATTTAACTCCCGAAGAAATTTGGAACTATAGATTGTTCTTAGCCAGGTTTAAAGATAAGAACCAGGACAAGCCGTTATCCAAGCTGACCCAAAACTATTACCTAATCGCCCTACGATCGCTTTTGAGCTTCTTCACTGATAAAGATATTATCTCTTTGCCGGCTGATAAGATACAATTGCCCAAGGATGCCAAGAAAGAAAAAACTGTGAAGTTTTTGACCTTGGACCAAATAGAAAAACTACTCCTTGCTCCCAATACCGAAACTAATGACGGGCTACGTGACCGAGCTATTCTGGAATCCCTCTTTTCGACCGGCCTAAGAATCGCCGAATTAGTAGCTCTTAATAAAGAGCAGTTTAAGGCCTTAAGTGATAAGAAAGACCTTGAACTTGGCATTATCGGCAAAGGCAAGCATCCCCGTACTGTTTACTTCTCGGAACGAGCCCTGGATTGGGTCAAAAAATACCTTAAAACCCGTGATGATGAGGATAAAGCTCTCTTTATTCATTATCGGGCCAGAACCGCCTCAGAAGGCCGTTTAACGGCTCGTTCCATTGAAAGAATCGTGAAGAAGTATGCCACGCTCGGCAATATTCCTTTCTTTACCACTCCGCATACTTTAAGGCATAGTTATGCCACGGATTTACTCGGCCAAGGAGTTGATTTAAGAACCATTCAAGAATTCTTGGGACACAAAAATATTGCCACCACTCAGATCTATACCCACGTGACCAATAAGAGACTGAGAGATGTTCACCGACAATTTCACAGCGGCAAAAACATGAAAAACTAATCTCGCCTCTTCCCCTTTAAATATGTTCTGATATAAATGTCGCACAATATTGTTGCATATTTATAATTTAATAGATATATTAAAAACAGTACATTTGTACTAGGAGGAAAACAGACACCATGACGTGTACCGTTGCAGTCGTTGGCTAAGTTGTGAAGCAGATGTGTGGGCGGACGAAACAAACAAGTTCGCCCCACTAAAATACCGCATTAGGCGGTTTTAATTTGCACTTTTTTTAATTAATGATATATTGAAAAAAGTACATTGTACTGGGAGGGATAAGCAAAACCATGTGTTGTATTGCACTCGTTTGCTGAGCACCGACACCCAATCTGCTCGTCAAGGTGTATGCCTTGATATGGTCTGAATCGGAGAAAACATTTCAATAATGTTTATCTCTTGAAACATATGCACTGCAAAAATAGGAGGAATAAGCATGTCTCCATCTCCTGGATATGGGTGCCTCGTCACCCGTTTCACAGCGATCGTCGTCCGATGATTGTTACCTGATCTAAAAAAGGACGACTTGAAAGCACTCGTACCGAATGGGAAGCACGATTTATACATCTTGCTTCCCCATGAACATCTTGCAAAAAATCAAAAAATAAGTATAATGATTTCAGTACACCAAAGGAGGTGAAGATTATTTCTTTATTTGAATTCATCGTCATAATGCGTGAAAACGAAAAGACAAGACCGGTATAGATTATCGAATAACTCACTCTTTTTTATGGAAGATACAATCTTCCGAATCTCACAAAATTGTTCCGCTTTAGGCGGATTTTATTAACTTCAAAAATTCATCAGCTTTGAGAGAAGCGCCTCCGACCAAAACCCCGTCCATTTTAGCTTCAACAATATATGAATGGACATTATTTGAATCAACGCTTCCTCCGTATAGAATCCTGATATTTTCAGCAACTTCTTTATTAAACTTCTTGATCAAGAAATCCTGAATAAAAGATTTAATTTCTCTAATATCTGAAACTTCGGCAAACTTTCCCGTTCCGATTGCCCAAACCGGTTCGTAAGCTAAAATAATTTTCTCGGGATTAGAAATATTATTCAAACAAACATCTAATTGTTCTGATAGGACCTCAAAAGTCTTGCCCTCTCCCCTCTCTTCCCCTTTTTCACCGATACAGAGAATCGGGGTTATTTTAGACTCTAAAACCTTAATTAATTTAGAATTGATTTCTTCGTTAGTTTCCTTGAAAATATTCCTTCTTTCCGAATGGCCCAGGATAACATATTTAACTCCCAAGTCTTCAAGCATGGAAACAGAGTTTTCTCCGGTAAAAGCTCCTTCTTTTTCAAAACAATTCTGAGCGCCGAATAGAATTCGGTCATCAATCAAAGAATTGATAAAAACAGACGGCGGACAAATAATGACCTCTTCATCATTAACTCCGTTAATTACTTTTTCCAATAATTCTTTAGCCTCGGCAAGGCTTTTAGGATTACACTTCCAGTTGGCAACGATTAATGGTTTCATATATTTTTATTTATTTTGATTTCTTAAAAATAAAGCTTGATCTTCAGGATAGATTGATAAGACTTTCATTTGTGATTCTATCTCGAATCCGGCCAGAATCGATACTCTCGGAAAAATAGAAAAATACCAATGGAAGTATGGATATTCTTTATCCAGTGGAGCGGTATGCAGATAGAAATTATATGACGGATTATTCAATCCTTTATACATTCTTAAAAGAACTTCTTTAAATATTTCTGCCAAGCTTTCTTTTTCTTTTTCAGTAATTTCTTCAAATCTCGAAGCATGTTTTTTGGGAGAAATAATAGTCTGATATACAAGCTTGGGAGCAAAAGGAATATAGGCGATAAAATCTTTATTCTCAAAAACAATTCTTTCTTTTAGATTCTTTTCTTCTTTATTGATTTTGCATCTAAGGCATTCATTATTTTTTTTAAAATAATCGTTGTGCTTATCCAGCATTACTTTCAAATCTTTATCAATTAACGGAGCGGTAAAAATCTGAGAATGAGGATGGGGTTGACTACTAGCAGCTTCTTTTCCGTGATTATGAATAATAACGACATTCTTCACAAAGTCGTAATTCTTGAAATCAATGATTCTTTCTTGGAAACAAGTAAAGACTTCTTTGATTTTATCTATCGGCAAAAGAGCTAAGCTTTTTTCATGATCTTTCGTAATAACCAATTCATGAAATCCTTTAGATTTAATCTTGGAATAAATATCTGTTTCTTTTTCTTTTCCGCTTTCCTGAGAAGGGATAAAAATGGGATATTTGTTGGGAATAACAGCCGTTGTCCAATCATTGAGATCCTTGGTATCACTCTTAACTCCGTTTGAATAAACCAAAATAGGCTTTTCCTGTTTTTCAATATTACAAAAAGGACAATCAGATGACTTGTCTTTTAATCTTTCGGCCCGGAGCGGAGAAATAATGACCCAATCGTCATTTAAAGAATCGTATCTCAATTCAGTTTCTTTTTTATCCATACCGATATTCTATCATTTTAAATTTATTTTTACAAAAAAAAGAAGGGTACTAATTTTCTTTTATTTTAAAAGTAATTAATACCCATTAATGAGAAACATCAAACTCGCCGAGAGCACCGATATTTTGTACTTCTCTGAAGAATGATGATTCACAGAGAGATGATGATCCTACAAGAATCCTGCTTCCGCCACGGGAAGTTTCTTCCGGAGGAGGCTGAATTACTTGAACAATTTTTCTGGGTATTATTATACCCCTGAATGTTAAAGGAATTGCAGTTTCTCCTTTGTGCTGTTCAGTTGTTAAGGGAGCTTTGTTTTCAGCGGTGTGTTGTGAAACCATATTCCACCAATTAAAATTATAATGTTTTTAAAAAAATCTGTCAAATCGACAGATATTTTCCTTAATAATAAAAAGAGAGGGACAAATAGCTTATTCGGCTATTGGTAAACCTCTCTTTTCCATGTAGAGTATGGACAGAACGTCCAATTGCAGAGAAGAAGAGCTCCTCGGCATCTCCACTTGCTCCCGAAATCCTCGGGCGCTGCTGATAGGTGCGTTCAACGACTGTTCAATTCTTTTGGAAGGAATGGTCCTCCCTGCGACTTTAATGAACCCCTCGTTCATCATGTCTATATTATAAAACACGTTTTTTATTCTGTCAATACCCTAACTCCGTCTTTGGTAATTGCCACCATGTCTTCAAAGTGGGCCGACAAAGAACTGTCTTCGGTAATATATGCCATTCCCCTTTTTTTAATATCGTAATCTCCCATGGAAAGCATTGGTTCAATACAGAAGACCATTCCCTCTTTCATTACCTCTCCCCAGCTTTTTTTCCCGTAATTTAAAACATCTGGATCTTCATGTAGTTCCGCCCCGATTCCGTGGCCGCATAAATTCCTAATTGAACTAAATCCCTGCTGTTCGCTAAACTTGCAAATAGCCTCACCCAATTCACCAAATGTGTTTCCGGCCTTAACCTTGGAAATACCCCTCTTTAAAGCCTTTTTGGTGGCTTTAACGAGTCTTTGGACTTCTGGGTCAGCCTCTCCAACCAGGTAGGTTCTGGCCATATCAGTATGGAATCCTTTCTTTAAGTTGGGATATTTAGTTTCATCGATTTCTGCTACAAATTTATTCAAATGAAAAAAGATGCCTAAATCCAAAGTAACGATGTCTCCATTTTTTAAAACCCTCTTATCCGGAATTCCGTGAACGATTTCTTCGTTAATAGAAAAACAGAGACAAGACGGAAATCCGTCCTGTCCTTTAAAACTAAATTCTCCGTCATTTTCTGTAATCATCTTCTCAGCCATTTTTTCCAATTCTGTTCCCGAAACTCCAACGGCAATATGGCTCCCCAATTCATCAATAATTGATTTCAATATCTTCCCTCCTTTCGCCATCACTTCTATTTCTTCTTTTGTTTTAATTGTTATCATCTTTTTCAATTTCTTTCATAATGTCGTTAAAAACATTTTCAATTGATTGTTCACCGTTAATCTTTATCAATCTTCCGGCTGATTCATAATAATTGATTGTTTCTCCGACTTCTTCTCTGAACCATTCCAATCTTTTTTGAGTTCCTTCGACTGTATCTTCCGGTCTGATGATTAATTTTTCTCCGCATTCCGGACAAACGTCTAAATCATTTGAATCGGAAATGATAAAGATCTTTCCGCACTTCGGACAAATCTTTCTTTTGGCAATTCGATTGATCGCTTCTTCGTCAGAAATATCAATCAATAAAATCTTCACCCTCGAATCCCATTCGAACCAACCCAAAGCGTCATCCATTAATTGTGCCTCCAGTATTTTTCTGGGAGAACCGTCAAGAATAATTCCTTTGAATTCATCTCCTTTGTTTTTAAATTCATCGAACTTTTCCATCCATAGTTTAAAAACTACTGGTGGTGGAACAATTCCTCCATTGTCGATAACAGCCGAAATCTTATTAGCTGAAAAATCTCCTGCTTTCTTCCTTTCTCTTAATAATGCTCCGGTGCCCAAGAAATCCAATCCCAGTTTATCTTTCAAAAGATCGACCTGGGTTCCCTTTCCCGATCCGGACTTACCTAATAATATTAAGATTAAAGGAGACTTTTCCATATGTTTTCTTTTATGCTTATGTTTTATTATAAAATACAAAACAAAAAAATAGAAGACTGGTTTATCCCCAATCTTCTATTTCTTTAAATTTACCTATGAATCATATTCTCTCATTTCTAACTGAGAATTGATTTGTTTCATTGTATCCAAGGCTACCGAAACGATAATGATTAGAGCAGTTCCTCCGATCATAAAGCTGAATTGCTGAACTCCGGTCGCACCCTGAATAATTGATGGCATAACAGCGATTAATCCCAAGCTGGTTGCACCGACTACCAAAACTCTTGATAAAATTGCTTGCAAGAATTGAGCAGTGTTTTCTCCTGGTCTAATGCCTGGGATGAATCCTCCCATTTTCTGTAAATTAGTAGAAATACTTTTAGGGTCAAAAGTAACGGCAGTGTAGAAAAATGTAAAAATAAAGACTAAGACGAAATAGATTATTCCGTAAATCCAAGCATTATTTAACGCATCGGTTATAAAGCCCCAATTAAAGAATGAAGCCAACATTGATGGAATCATCAAAATGGAAATGGCGAAGATGACGGGAATAACTCCGGCCGGGTTAATATTCAAAGGTAAATAAGTTGAAGCACCGCCGTACATCTTGTTGCCTCTCACTCTCTTGGCATAAGATACGGGAATATTTCTTCTTCCCTCATTAATTAGAACCACACCGGCGATAATAGCCACTGATAATATTAAAAATAGAATGTATGAAAAGATCTGACTCTGGTCAAAAGTTAAAAACATCTTTTGAACGTTGTTTGGGAAATCAGCGACGATACCGGCAAAAATCAATAATGATACTCCGTTTCCAATTCCTTTTTCAGAGATTAACTCTCCCAACCACATCAAAATAGTTGAAGCAGCGGTAATCGCCGCTACGGCCGCAATAATAGTTACTGGGTCCAAAGCTCCGATTACTCCCTGAGCTTTCAAGTAGAACAACATAGCATAACCCTGAATCATCGCCAAAGGAATACCGGCAATTCTGCAGTATTGATTGAATTTCTGTCTTCCAGCTTCTCCTTCTTCTTTATACAACTTTTCCATTTGAGGAAAAATCATAGTTAAAAGTTGGAAAACGATGACGGCGGTGATGTAAGGTCCAAGGCCAAGCATGACAATCGATACTTTGTCCAATGCTCCTCCAGTAAACAAGTTCATCATTCCGAAGAATTGATTGCCAGCAAAGAATTGCTGAATTCTGGCCACATCGATTCCCGGAACGGGAATATTAGCCATTAATCTAAAAGTAGCAAAAACTCCTAAAACAAAAAGTATCTTATATCTTAAGTCTTTTGCCTTAAAAATTTCTGTAATCTTTTTGAACATAGTTTTTACTTTTTAGTTTTTGCTTTAGAAACTCCTTTCTTTTCAACTTCTTTTACCGATTTAGTTTTAACCGTTCCTCCGGCTTTTTCTATTTTTTCCTGGACAGTCTTTGAAACCAAGCAACCTTCAATAGTTAAAGCTTTCTTAATTTCTCCTGTTCCTAAAATTTTAATTGTTGGAAGTTTTCCATCAACTTTTCTGATAATCCTTTTAGCAACCAATGATTCGGGATTAACAAGAGCGTTTGTTTCAAATGCTTTTTCTAAAACATCCAAATTAACTGCTGAAACTTCGGTTTGAGTATTGAAATTATATCCTCTTAGCTTAGGATATCTTTTGATCCAACCACGGATAATCGGTTTGAACTTTGCACCGGCTCTTCCCTTCTGTCCTTTTCCTCCGCCGCCGCAATATGTTCCTTTCTTTCCTCCGCGACCAACCCTCTTCTTTCTCTTAGTGGTTGTATTCTTTTTTAATTCGTGTAATTGCATATTATTTCTTCGTCAATTTAGCCAAAGCTTGCATTGTCGCTTGTGCATTGTTTAATTTATTTCTTGTTCTAGATAATGTCTTAGAAGAAATATCCTGAATTCCGGCTAAAGAACAAATAATTCTCACTGTTCCTCCGGCCACCAAACCTTTACCTTTCTTTTGTGGTTTTAGTATAACGCGAGAAGGACCGAACTTAGCTTCAACTTCAAAAGGAATTGTTCCTTCAGTTGTCGGAATGTCTTTCAAATTCTTTTTAGCAACTCTGGTTGCTTTTTCAATGGCTTGAGAAACATCCAAACCTTTGGCAGCACCGATACCAACTTTGCCCATCTTGTTTCCGGCAACGATAACGGCTCTGAATCTCATCGTCTTTCCTCCTCCGGTTACCTTAGTAACTCTGGCCAAGTCTAAAAGCTTGGATTCAAATTCATCCTTTACTTCGTTCTTCTTATCAAATTTTGTGTTTCTTTCTCTTTTCATATTTAATTAGAATTTTAATCCGCCTTCTCTTGCACCTTCGGCTAAGGCCTTAACACGACCGTGATACTTATATCCTCCACGATCAAAAATCACTTCAGTTATCTTTTTCTCAACTGCCTTCTTGGCAATTTCCAAACCAATCTTCTTTGAAGAATCAGATTTCTTGTCTTTACCTTTAGTGGTTGAATCGTTTACAGCCAAAAGAGTCTTGCCGGTAGCATCGTCAATCAATTGAGCATAAATATGCTGGTTCGAACGGAAAACGCAAAGTCTTGGCTTACTAGCAGTACCATCAGCCTTTGCTCTTACCCTCTTGTGCCTTATTATTCTTTTTGCTTTTTTTTCTAACATGTATTTCAAATATATTATGCACCTGCAGCTGCCTTCTTGCCAAGCTTTCTCTTAATAATTTCTGTATCGTATTTAATACCTTTTCCTTTGTACGGTTCTGGTGGCTTAACCTTTCTAATGGTGGCAGAAGTCTGTCCGACTAATGCTTTGTCTATTCCGGAAACGGTGATAACGTTCTTTTCTACCTTAAATTCAATTCCAGTAGGAGCTTCAATATCCACTGTGTGACTTAAACCGACATCTAAAACCAACTTCTTGCCTTCGGTTCTAGCTTTAAAACCGACTCCGTTGATCTCCAATTTCTTTTCAAATCCTTTAGTGACTCCGTCAATCATGTTTGAAACCAAAGTTCTAGTTAAACCCCAAAGAGCGTTAGATTTCAAATCCAATTTCTTAGGAGTAAAATGAATTGCATTCTCTTTTATTTCGATTGCAATCGCATCAACAGCTTTCATTGATAAAGAACCTTTAGGTCCTTTAACCTCGATATCTGTTCCGTTGATCTTTACTTCAACTCCGGCTGGTATTAAAATTTCTTTTTTTCCTATTCTTGACATATTACCAAATTTCACAAATTATTTCTCCTCCGATCTTCGCCTTTCTCGCTTCTTTATTAGTCATTATTCCTTTCGATGTGCTGATTAATGAAATTCCGTGTCCTGATTTAACCGGCTTCAACTCATTGTGAGTTGAATAGATTCTCTGTCCTTGTTTAGAAATCTTCTTAATCTTTGTGATAACAGACTTTCCTTCTGGATCGTATTTAAAATCAACAACAATCTTTCTCTTTGACAATCTTCCTTTCTTATCAATACCCTCAATCAAGCCTTCTTTCTTTAAAACCTCAAGAATTGCATACTTGTAATCCGAGTATGGATAAAGAGCTATCTGTTTCTTTTCGACAGCTAAGGCGTTATTTATTGAACTGATCATGTCTGCTATTGGGTCCATTTTCGTTATATATAATTACCAACTACTTTTCTTAACTCCGGGCAACTCTCCTTTGTTCGCCATTTCTCTGAAGCAAATTCTGCATAGGCCGAACTTTCTGATGTAACCATGTTTTCTTCCACACTTAAAACATCTTCTTACTATTCTTGAAGAAAATTTCGGTGTCTTTGCTGATTTTGCTATTTGTGATGTTTTTGCCATAATTTAACACTTTTTGACTTTAACTTTTCTTAAAGGGAAAGTCAAGTAACTTAAACAATTCCAATCCTTCGGCTTTGCTCTTGGCAGTGGTTGTAACTGTAACTTCCATTCCTAAAATAATCGGAGACTTTTCTGGAGATATTTCCGGGAAAGCAATATGCTCTTTAATTCCCAAATTCAAATTTCCTTTCTCATCAATTGATTTAGGATTAATTCCCAAGAAATCTCTGGAACGAGGTAAAACAACGTTAACCAATTTTTCCAAAAAGTCGCTCATTTTCTTTCCTCTCAAAGTAACCTTTGATCCAATAATACTTCCTTCTCTTAATTTAAAAGTAGAAATTGATTTTCTGGCTACGGTTGTTACCGGCTTTTGTCCGCAAATACTGGAAAGATTAGTTAAGATATAGTCAACGAATTTTCTCTGTTCATCTTTTGTCTTCGGAGAAATAACTCTTCCAAAACCAATATTGATAACTACTTTGTCCAATCTTGGAATCGCCATAACGTTTTTGTATCCGAACTTTTCCTTCATTTGAGGGACGGCGATCTTCTTGTATTTTTCTTTAATGCTTGTTATTGCCATAATATTTTAATTAAATGCGTGCTCCACATTTCTTACAAACGCGGTATTTCTTTCCTTCAACTATTTCGTATCCGACTCTGGTTGCTTTTCCGCACTTAGAACAAACCAACTCAACGTTTGAAATATTGATTGCTCTGGGAGCAGAAACTACCTGTCCTTTCTGTCCGGATTTCTTGGGCTTAACATGCTTCTTTACCAAAGCAATTCCTTCAACAACAATTCGGCTTTTTGTAGGAATAGATTTCAAAACCTTTCCTTTTTTGCCTTTGTCATTGCCCGCGATTATTAAAACTTGATCGTCCTTTTTTATCTTCATATGTTTAAACTAAATCTTTTGTCATTGTTGAAATCTTTTCGAATCCTTTTTCTCTCACCTCTCTCGCAACTGGTCCTAAGATTCTTGTTCCCTTAGGTTCCTTTGATGCGCCTTCAAGCATAACGATAGCATTATCATCGAAACGAATATATGTTCCGTTGCTTCTTCTAACTGCACCTCTCTCTCTGACGATAACGGCCTTTAGAACTTGGTGCTTCTTTACTACCTTTCTCGGTTCGGCATCTTTTACGGCAACCACAATAATATCACCCAGTGATGCGTATCTTCTATATGTTCCGCCTAAAACACGGATACATTTAGCCATCTTGGCGCCTGAATTGTCGGCTACCTTTAATAATGTCTGTACTTGTATCATTTTCTTTTATTTACTTAGATATTTTGAAACCACTTCCCATTTCTTATCTTTTGACATCGGCTTTGCTTCTCTGATTACAACCTTGTCTCCCATTTTAAATTCTCCGGTCTCTGTGTGAGCCTTGTATTTCTTGTGAATCTTGTATCTTCTCTTGTACTTCGGATGTTCTTTAATTCTTTCAACCTCAACTACAACAGTCTTCTGCATTTTATCCGATACTATTTTTCCTATTAATTCCTTTTTTGGCATACTATTTTTTATTTAATATAGTCAAAATCCTAGCAATATCTTTCTTATCTTCTCTTAACTCTTTGGTATTCTTAATTCCTCCAGAAACAGCCTTGAAGTGAAGTTCTTCACATCTCTTCTTTTTCTCATTCATCAATGTTACCAATTCATCTTTAGATTTTAAAACTAATTCTTTACTTTTCATATTACTGCTTTTTAACAAATTTTGTCTTCAATGGCAACTTATCTCCTGCTTTTCTGAAAGCTTCTCTGGCATCGGCTTCAGGTATTCCTTCTAATTCAAATAATATTCTGCCCGGTCTGACTGGGAATACGTAGTGATCAAGAGAACCCTTACCTCCTCCCATCGGCACCTCTTGTCCTTTCTTAGTTCTAACCTTATCAGGAAATACTCTAACCCACAACTTTCCTCCCTTCTTTAAATATCTGATGATTGCTCTTCTGCAAGCTTCGATCTGGTTAGAAGTAATCCACTTATCAGTAGTTGCTTTCAATCCAAAGCTACCGAAACTAATTTTAGTACCTTTGCTTTCGAAGGTTCTGTTGATTCTTCTACCCTTCTGATGCTTTCTATGTTTTAATCTTTTTGGGGCTAACATGATTTTTATTCAAATTTATCTCCTTTGTATATCCAAACCTTTATTCCAATTGCACCGTAGGTACATCTGGCTTCTCCGAAACCATAATCAATATCGGCTCTGATTGTCTGTCTGGGCAATCTGCCTTTTTCTAACCATTCTGATCTAGCAATCTGAGCACCGTCCAATCTTCCTGAAACCATGATTTTTACTCCTTTAACACCTTTGTTGGCCATAACTTTTTCAATGGCCTGTTTAATGGTCTTTCTGAATGGTGTTCTTTTTTCAATCTTCTGAGCAATCCATTGATTAACCAAAACTGAAGAAGTCCAAGGATTAGAAACCTCTCTTACTTCTAACTTCAATCTCTTTCCCAATTCGCTTAATTCTTTTAAACCTAAATCATTCTTCTTGAAAACCTCTTTCAATAATTCCAATCTTATCTTTTCAATTCCTTCACCGCCACGTCCGATAATCAAACCGGGTCTGGCTGAATGAATGATAACGCTGGTTTTGTTGCTGTATCTTTCGATCTCAACTTTTTCCACGCTTGATTCTTTCAATTTGTTAGTCAAAAAAGTCCTGATGATGTAATCCTCTTTAATACTCTTCAAAGGTTTGTTGCCGTAAAAACCGTGTGACAACCAGTCTTCGATTCCTCTGATTCTAAAAATTTTAGGGTGGACTTTGTGACTCATTTTTTTATTTCTTCTTTGTTATTGTTTTCTTTACTTTTTTCTCAACTTTCTTTTCAACTACTTTTTCTTCCTTCGCTTCAGTTTCTTTCTTTGCCTTCTTGTCTTTCTTAACTTCTTCTCTCTTCACGTCTAAAACTAAAGTTACGTGAGAAGTCTTTTTCTTGATGATCTCTCCTCTACCTCTTGATTTGGGCAAAACTCTCTTTCCGGCTGGGCCCTCATCAACTGTAATCTTAGAAATAAATAAATCAGAAGCAGGAACATTCTTGGTTATCTTGGCATTAGTAAGGGCTGAATTCAATAATTTCAATATCGGATCAGAAGCTCTCTTGATTGCGAAATTCAAAATCACCTGGGCTTCTTCTGCCTTCTTTCCTCTTACCAAGTCGGCGACTAATCTGGCCTTTCTTGGAGCGATATGTAAATGATTTAATTCAACTTTGAATGCCATATTATTTTACTTTAGCTGGGGCAACTGCAGCGGGTGCTGGAGCGGCTCCTTTTTCCTGTTCTTTACTTGCTTTACCTCCGTGTCTTAAAAATTTAGTTGTCGGAGAAAATTCTCCCAACTTGTGACCAACCATTTCTTCGGTAACTCTTACCTGAAGAAAATCCTTTCCATTGTGTACACCAAAAGTAAAGCCGATCATTTCGGGAGAAATAGTACAAGCTCTCGACCATGTTTTAATGGCGGCCGTTTCGCTTGGTTTCTTTCCTGCAATCTTTTTAGTGACATTCGGATCGATATATGGTCCTTTTTTTAGACTTCTTGACATATTGTTTTTATTTTCTCTTCTTCTTAACTCTTCTTTGAATAATTAACTTCGCTGTCCATCTATTCTTCTTTCTGGTCTTAACTCCTAATGCTGGTTTTCCCCAAGGAGTCTTCGGATGCTTCAAACCGATTCCTGTTCTACATTCTCCACCTCCATGAGGGTGGTCACAGGGGTTCATAACAGAACCTCTAACGTGTGGTCTGATTCCTTTCTTTCTACTCTTTCCGGCTTTTGACCAATTGATAAATCTGTATTCAGAATTAGAAACCTTTCCAATTGAGGCAAAACATTCTCCATTAACCTTTCTGATTTCTGAAGAAGGCATTTTCAAGTTAGCATATCCACCTTCATAGTTTTGTAATACGGCTCCAGTTCCGGCTGATCTTACCAAGATTCCGCCTTTTCCCGGTTCTAGCTCAATATTATAGATCATAGTTCCTTCTGGGATATTTTTCAACTTCATTCTGTTTCCATTGTCGGCTTCAGCCTTGTCAGCACAGATTACCTTGTCTCCGGCTTTCAATCCTTCAGGAGCGATAATATATCTCTTTTCTTTGTCTTCGTATTGAACTAAGGCTAAAAATGCATTTCTGTTTGGATCGTATTCCAAAGCAAGAACTTCGGCCGGTATGTTGATTTTTTTCTGTCCAAACTCAACCAACCTTAAAAGCTTTCTGGCTCCGCCTCCTTTCTGCCAAGAAGTAATTCTACCATTACTTCCTCTTCCTCCTGTTCTCTTTACTCTTACTAGAAGACTCTTTTCAGGTTTCTTCTTAGATAAAGGAAGTAGGTTCTTCAATTTTAATGTTTTTCTTTGCATATTATTGTCCTACAATTTCAATTTTTTGGCCTTCTTTAATCTTCACAATGGCTTTCTTGTATCCACTTCTAAATCCAGTCTTTCTTCCTTTTGATATTTTCTTTCTGGGAATATTGATTGTTCTTATCTGAATCACATCAACTTTGTATTTAGCTTCAATCGCGCTTTTGATTTCAACTTTGTTAGCATCGGTCGTTACATGGAAAACATAAAAGTTTCCGGCAGCAGACATGTTAACCGCCTTTTCTGTAATGCAAGGTGACTTCAATACGCTTTTTATCGTTGTCGAAATCTCCTTGTTCTCTTTCTTAACAGTTTCTTTCTTCGCTTTCTCTCCTTTTTCTTTTTTGAAAATGTTTATTGCCATACTAGTCTATAAATGTTTTCTTAATTTCTGCTATTCCCTCTTTGTCGGTTAATAAATACTTCGATGAAACAACATCTAAACAATTCAAATCTTTAGCCTGAATGGTTGAAACCTTAGGCAAGTTTCTCATTGCGAGAATAACATTCTTGTCTATCTTAGGCAAAACAACCAAACATCTTTCTTTAATTCCGATATTCTTTAATAAGTTTCTAGCTTCTTTAGTCTTAGCTTCTTTCAAAGACAATGATTCGGCAACAACTAAAAATCCTTCTCTGGCTTTGTCTGATAAAGCAACGAATAAAGCTTTTCTTTTAATATTCTTCGGTAAAACTTTCTTGAAGTTTCTATCCTTTGTCGGTCCGTGAGAAACACCTCCACCAACCCAGATAGATGATGTATTAGATCCACTTCTGGCACGCCCAGTTCCTTTCTGTTTCCAAGGTTTGATTCCACCTCCAGATACTTCGGCTCTTCCTTTAGCATGAGCGATAACTGTTCTTCTGTTTCCCATTTGAGAAACAACAACTTGATGTATCAAATCAGAGTTCATTGGAACTTCAAATATTTCTTTCGGTAAATCAGTCTTAACAGTCTTGATTTCTACCACCTCTTTAATTTTTGTTTCTTTCTTTGCCATATGATTTATCCTCTAATTTCCAAAAGCGTTCCTCTTCTTCCAGGAATCGCACCTTTCAAAGCTATAATATTATTCTTCATATCAATCTTCATCACTTCCAAATTCTTCACACTAATTCTGTCGCTACCAGTTCTACCAGGCATTTTTCTACCTTTGATAACTCTAGCAGGAATAGAACAACCGGTTGAACCAAGTGTTCTGTGTTCGTGCTTGTTACCGTGGGTTGAAGAAAGTTTTCCGGAAAATCCCCATCTCTTTACACCTCCTTGGAATCCTTTTCCTTTAGATACTCCGGAAACCTTTATTTTATCTCCCGGTGCAAAAACGTTTGCCAAAATCTTATCTCCTGCTTTGTATGAAGCAACGTCTCCTTCAAACTCTTTCAAATATCTGAATGGTGTTCCTGTCTTCTTAATCTTTCTTTCCGGTAATACCTCGAAACCAATCTTAATGGCTTCGTATCCGTCTTTTTCTTTAGTCTTAACCTGAACAACACCGCATTCTCCAGTCTGAACAAGAGTAACGGGAACTACTGTTCCGTCCTCTTTGAAGACCTGACTCATTTCAATTTTTTTACCTAATATGAATTTCATAACTTTACAAAAAAAAGACTGGATAACCAGTCTTAAAGACTAGTATTACCAAATATTCAATTAACTTTTAATTTATATAAATCAATTATTTAATTAATTAACCTACATTATACTCTTGATCTCGGTATCCACTCCAGCAGGTAGAGTCAATGACTTTAACGACTCTACCACCTTCTGGTTCGGACTCAAAATATCAATAACCCTCTTGTGAATTCTCATTTCGAATTGCTCTCTGGCCGACTTGTGAACGAAAGTTGACCTGTTTACAGTAAACTTGTTTATCTCAATCGGCAAAGGAATCGGTCCGGCAATTTTAACTCCGCACCTTAGCGCCATCTCAATAATCTGCTGGGCACTTTTATCAATGACTTTGTGGTCATAAGCGCGGAGCTTAATTCTCAACTTTGCTGTTACTTCCTTTTCAGTTTTTTTAAGGGCTGCTGACATCTTATTAATTATTCTACTTTATAATCTTAGTAATAGTACCGGCTCCAACTGTCTTTCCACCTTCTCTGATAGCAAAACCTTGCTTTTCTTCCAAAGCTACAGGAACGATTAACTTAACAGTTACTTCAACTGTATCTCCAGGCATAACCATTTCTGTTCCAGCGGCCAAGATTACATCTCCTGTAATATCAGCTGTACGAATAAAGAATTGAGGTTTGTATCCTGAGAAGAAAGGAGTGTGTCTTCCGCCTTCTTCTTTGGTCAAAATATAAATCTGAGCAACGAATTCTGTGTGAGGAGTAATAGTTCCTGATTTAGCCAAAACTTGTCCTCTCTCAATATCTTCTTTCTTTAATCCTCTCAATAAAATACCAACGTTGTCTCCGGCTTGGCCAGTTGATAATGACTTGTTGAACATTTCAACAGAAACAGCAGTTGATTTAGCAGTTGGTCTAATACCAACAACTTCAACTTCTTCGTTAGCATTAACAATACCTCTTTCAATTCTACCAGTTGCAACTGTACCTCTTCCTTCAATTGAGAAAATATCTTCAATCGCCATCAAGAAAGGCTTAGCTGTATCTCTAACTGGTTCAGGAATGTATGAATCTAATTTATCCATTAGTTCTAAAACTTTTTGTACCCAAGGATCATCAACAGATGTGCCTTCTAAAGCTTTCAAAGCTGAACCACGGACTACTGGAACCTCGTCTCCTGGGAAATTGTATTTCTTTAATAATTGTCTTACCTCGTCTTCAACTAGGTCAATCATTTCTGCATCTTCAACCATATCGCATTTGTTCAAAAATACGATTACTGAAGGTAAACCTACTTGGTGAGCTAAAAGAATGTGCTCTCTTGTTTGAGGCATAGGACCGTCAGTGGCAGCGACTACTAAAATCGCTCCATCCATCTGAGCAGCACCGGTAATCATATTCTTAATATAGTCGGCGTGGCCTGGACAATCAATGTGAGCGTAGTGTCTATTTTCTGTTTCATACTCCAAGTGAGCGATGTTAATAGTAACACCTCTTGCTTTTTCTTCAGGAGCTGAGTCAATTTGAGATACTGACTTCTCTGCTGTCTTTCCGTTCTTCATTGCTAAGCAATGTAATATTGCCGCACTTAAAGTAGTTTTACCGTGGTCAACATGACCAATGGTTCCCACGTTCAAGTGTGGTTTTGTTCTTGTAAAAACTTCTGTTGCCATATTTTTATATTATTTATTTTTTTATTATTTATATCCCCTTTTTCTATTATTCCGACGTAAAATAAAAAGAGCGGATTAATGTTTATAATTAACAAATCTATTTTAACCAAATTTCGAAAAAAGTCAATAACCTGTTAGAAAGGAAGGTCGTCAATCTTCAATGTTTCCGCTTCAATCTCTCGCGGGACTTTAGAGACCTGCTCGGTCTTGACTTCGGCCCTTGTCTCTTTCTTACCCTTATAATCTTCAAACTTCATGATTATCAGAGTCGGTCCGTTTTCTTGGGCCAAGATTATTTTACCTCCTTCTTCTTCGATTATCTTTTTAATTTCGTTTAGTTCCATACTATTTTCTCTTACCCTCTATTATTTCCTGGGCAACGTTATTGGGAACTTTTTCGTAATGATCGAACTCCATTGATGATGTTCCTCTTCCTTGGGTCAACGATCGAAGAGAAGTTGTATAACTGAACATTTCAGATAGAGGCACTTTGGCGTAAATAACTTTAACTCCCGGTCTGTCTTCTGTTTCTTCAATCTGTCCTCTTCTCGCTGACACATCTCCGATAACATCTCCCAAGAAGTCTGGTGGAACAACTACCTCTAATTTCATAATCGGCTCAAGCAAATGAGCTCCACCTTTTTTCGCTCCATCTTGTAAAGCCATTGACCCGGCAATTTTAAAGGCCATTTCTGAAGAGTCGACTTCGTGGAACGAACCATCCCATAAAATAACTTTCATATCAACTAAAGGATATCCAGCAACAACTCCTTTTGCCATTGCTTCTTTAATTCCTTTTTCAATTGCAGGAATATATTCTCTCGGAATGGAACCTCCTTTAATTTCATTAACAAATTCAAATCCTTTTCCTCTTTCTAGTGGTTCAAGTTTGATCTTTACGTGACCATACTGACCTCTACCTCCAGTCTGCTTAATGTATTTACATTCTGCATCAGCATTTCTGTCGATTGTTTCTCGGTATGATACTTGCGGTCTACCAACATTGGTTTCAACTCCGAATTCTCTTTTCAATCTGTCCACAATAATTTCCAAATGTAATTCTCCCATACCTGACAAAACCATTTCACCAGATTCCTGATTGGTTTCCATTCTAAAGGTTGGATCTTCTTCTTGTAACTTCTTTAATGAAGCACCCATCTTTTCCTGGTCTGCCTTGGCTTTCGGTTCTACTTGAATTGAAATAACCGGTTCAGGGAAAACAATCTTCTCCAGAACGATTGGTCCCGATTCATCACAAAGAGTATGTCCGGTAGTTGTATTTTTTAATCCGACGAAAGCAACGATATCTCCGGCATATACTTCTTCCACCTCTTCTCTTTCATTAGAGTGCATACGAAGAATTCTACCGATTCTTTCTCTTTCTCCAGAAACAGTATTTAACAAATAACCTCCTTTATTGAATTTTCCTGAATAAGCACGGGCATAAGTCAATGTTCCAACGAAAGGATCAGTTGCAATCTTAAAAGCTAAAGCTGAGAAAGGCTCGTCATCCTTAGGATGTCTTTCTATTATAATCTCTTCATTAACTGGATCATGTCCTTTAACAGCCGGAACGTCCAACGGGCTTGGCAAGTAGTAGACTACTGCATCCAAAACTAATTGAACTCCTTTATTTCTTAAAGATGTTCCAGTTAATACGGGAACCAATTTATAACTGATAGTTGCTTTTCTTAAGGCTGCTCTCAAATCTTCTATTGAAATTTCTTCTTCGTTTAAATATCTTTCCATTAGTGCCTCATCTTCGGCCACAATCTTCTCAACCATTTTGTGTCTCCATTTCTTAGCTTCTTCCATTGAAGATTCGGGAATGTCAAACTTGATAACATCCTTTCCCATTTCTCCTTCAAACTTAACGGCTTTCATTTCCATCAAATCAATAATAGCAGAAAAATCTTCTTCCTGTCCGATTGGATACTGAAGAGCAACGGCGTTAATAGTTAACTTGTCCCAGATAGATTGCAAACTCTTTTCAAAACTTGCACCCATTCTGTCTAATTTATTAATGAAACAAACACGAGGAACGTGATATCTGTCCGCTTGTCTCCATACAGTTTCTGATTGAGCCTCTACTCCGGCAACACCATCAAAAACAACTACCGCTCCGTCCAAAACTCTTAAACTTCTTTGCACTTCGGCAGTGAAGTCAATGTGTCCGGGAGTATCGATAAGGTTGATTCTGTGTTCGTTTGTTTTGTCTTTCTTTAAGTAGTCACCAGGAGACCAAAAACAAGTCGTAGCAGCAGAAGTAATAGTAATACCTCTTTCTCTTTCTTGTTCCATCCAATCCATTACAGCCGCACCTTCGTGCACTTCACCAATCTTGTGTGATATTCCGGTGTAAAACAAAACTCTCTCACTAGTTGTAGTTTTACCTGCATCAATGTGAGCAATGATTCCGATGTTTCTGTATTTTTCGATTGGATATTGGCGGCTCATAATATTTTTTATTTATTTTAGAACACAAAACCTATTTTTATTAAAATAGGTTTGTATATTAAATTACCATGCAAAGTGAGCAAATGCTCTGTTGGCTTCTGCCATCTTGTGAGCATTCTCTTTCTTTCTAACTGAATTTCCTTTGTTTTCTGAAGCTTCAATCAATTCTTCGGCTAATTTAAATCTCATCGCTTTGCCTTTCTTGTCTGCGGCTGAATTAATCATCCATTTCATGGCCAAGCTCAATTTCCTATTTCCTTTAACTTCCATTGGAACCTGATAAGTGGCTCCTCCGACTCTCTTTGGTTTTACCTCCAATACCGGAGATACATTCTGAATGGCTAATCTGAAAACTTCCAAAGGATTCTTTTTGGTTTGATCTTTAATTAAATCAAAAGCGCCATAAACTATTTTCTGGGCGACTGTCTTTTTCCCGTTAGTCATTACTTGGTTGATAAATTTAGCAACCATAATGTCGTTATATACTGAATCGGGCATAATAACTTTCTTTTTAAATTTAAGTCCTGTTGCCATATACTATTTTTTTACTGGTCTTTTAACTCCGTAAGCGCTTCTCTGTTGTTTTCTTCCTTCAACTCCGGAACAGTCAAATCTGCCTCTTACAACGTGATATCGAACTCCCGGCAAGTCTTTTACCCTGCCTCCTCTGATCATCACGATTGAGTGCTCCTGTAAGTTGTGTCCTTCGCCAGGAATATAGGCGGTAACTTCGTTTCCGTTACTTAATTTAACTCTGCAAACTTTTCTCAAAGCTGAGTTAGGTTTCTTCGGTGTAGTGGTGAAAACTTTCAAACAAACTCCCTTCTTAAAAGGTGCGTCGTATTCCTTAGGTCTGTTTTTTAATGGATTAAATCCAAAAGCAAGACCGGGAGTGTTGGTCTTAGTTTTTAAAGGCTTTCTATTCTTCTTAATTAATTGTCTGATTGTTGGCATATTTTGTATCAATAATAAATCGCAAGCGAAAATTCGCTTGTGATTAAATTATCAGATAAAAAGCTAAATGTCAAATGTTTACTTGGCTTCAGCAGTTTCTTTTATTGCGCGGTCCAACCTCCATCAACATAGAGGATATTTCCGGTCACATATTTTGAATCTTCACTCGCTAAATAGAGGGCGGCATTGGCAATATCATCTGGTTCCCCCATGTATCCCAAAGGAGTCATTCCTTCAATCATCTTTTTTAAATTCTCATCTTCTTGAACCCCCTTGGTCATCTGAGTTTTAATGAATCCCGGAGCAATAGAATTAACACGAATTCCCAATTTAGATAGTTCAAGTGCGCTGGTTTTGGTCAATTGATTAACGCCTCCTTTTGAAGCACAGTATGCTAGGGCGCCATTAAAACCGACTGCTCCCAAGATGGAAGCCATGTTAATGATCGAACCTTTAATTCCCTTTTCTTTCATTACTCTTCCGGCCGCACGAATTCCGTAAAATACTCCTGATAAATTAATCTCTATCGTCTTATGCCAAACATCATCAGTCATAGTTAAAGAGTCTCCCAAGCCTCCTATTCCGGCATTGTTGACCATTATGTCTACTTTTCCGAATTTATCGACACAAGCCTTAATAAGACTATCTACTTCAGCTGATTTGGAAACATCGCATTTAACAAAAATCGCTTTATCACTAAAACGACTAACATCACTCTCATTAACATCTGAAAAAACAACTGAGGCACCTTCCGCAACAAACATTTCGGCAATAGCTTTTCCTATTCCCGATGAAGCTCCCGTTACTACTGCCACTTTGTTTTCTAATTTCATATTTTTATATTTTATCTTTATATTTCCATTATATCATTTAGAAATAAAAAAAGAAGAGAAAAGGGTATATTTATACATATACGTATTCCAGTTTTTCTACAAAAGCTGGAACTCTTTTTCTCTCCATTGCGAGAACCTTGCTCGCTTCTCCCAGAACACCTTCATAAATATGAAGGGAATCGGAATCGTCGATGATTCTCAATATCTTGCAGTTGTTTGGAGCAATAACCTCCGAATAAAGCATGGCGACCAAGCCAATGAGGTTTCCCTGCCAGGCATTGAAAAGATCTCTCGATCTCCACTTGAAATGGACATCAACATACCCTCCCGGATAATATCTTATCCATATCCTTTGCAGGCATGGCGGAGCATCGGAACACATGTCGATATCCGGCTCCCAGGTAATCACCTGATGGCGGTTCGAGGAAATACCGCTTTCGATCTGTTCCTTGAGAAGTTCTTTCAGTTTCAGAATCTGATCGATAAATCCTCCGGGAGTCCTGTGCTTGATCAGGCGTTCAATGTAAACATACGTGAAGCGCTTTCTGTCTTCAGGTGGCAACTTGTTGTATATTTCATTGAACCACTTTCGGTCGTACTCCTTTTTGTACTCCTGAATTGCTAAATGTTTCATCCTGTAAAAAGGATGGATTTCGCAATTCTGAATCTGTTCAATCGCTTTTCCGGTCATACTGATAATCTGAACGGAATCGCGTGCTTTCTTTGGTTCTCTTGCAGAACCAAAATGAATAGAGACGCCCTGATTCATAACGGCATAAACCGCTTCAAACCAGGCCTTGTGAAAGTCATCACTCTCGATCAAAAAGCATGGGGTCAAAGTTACGTCTGCCAAAGTGACCATCTCGGGTCCATCAAAATGAGATGAACTAGATATAAAATACAATAAAGAATAATTTTAGTCAAATTTAAAATTTATGCCAAAAACAGAGAAAGAATTTTATCCGCTAAAACAAAAACCCAATTAAGTCCGTTGGGAATTATAAAAATTACAAAAAGAAGAATAATAAATCCGTATTGAGTAAGAAATCTTTTAAATTCTTCGAATCTATCCGGCAATAAGGCAAATAAAACATGCGAACCGTCTAAAGGAAAAATAGGAATTAAATTAAATAATCCCAAAGCAATATTATAAAAAACAACCGTGGTCGCAATAATTAAAAAACTTTCCGGCAAATAAACAAATTTAATAATCAAACCGAAAATCAAAGCAACCATGAAATTAGCCATCGGTCCGGCTAAAGCAACTTTCAAGTCTCCCCATCTTTGGTCATTGAAATACATCGGGTTAACCGGAACCGGTTTAGCCCAACCGATTATCGGCCCGCCCAAAATAGATAAAAAGAAAGGAAGAAGAATCGAACCGACCGGATCTAAATGTTTTAAAGGGTTTAAATCAAGTCTTCCTGCCTCTTTAGCAGTCGGATCACCCAAAGCATAAGCAACACTGCCGTGAGCAATCTCATGAATGATAATCGAGAACAAAAGAATCAATAATGTAAATATCATTAATATATCCATATGATAATATTAACATAAAAGACGAGGGGGTTGCAATTATTTAATTTTTTGGTAATATACATTACATATGGAAAAAGAATGTACAATTTGCGGAAAATCATCTTCAATGGGAGGAAGCTACTACAAGCTTATTTCGAGATACAATCCTTCTACTAAAAGAAGAATACGCCCCAATCTACAATGGGTAATAGTTCCCGCTAATACAACCAACAAAAAATTCAAGGAATTCGCCGGGAAGAGAATTTATGCTTGCACCAAATGCATCAAATCTCTTGGAAAGAAATAAATTGTTGAGCCCTTTTCGGGCTGTAGTATAGTGGTAGTATTTGCGCATGGGGTGCGTAAGACCTGGGTTCAACTCCCAGCAGCCCGACCAAAAAAACAAGCACTGTCTCTCGACAGTGTTTTTGTTATATAAGAAAAACACTGTTTTAGCAGTGCTTTCCAAGGGTCCTACCGCCTTCAAGTGAATCCGAATGAATCCACGTGGGTGACCTCATTCATCTGCCAAGGCAGATAAATATATGGTCTCCCGATTGAAAGTTGTTCGGAATTTTGAATGATAGGACCAAGTATATTATACCTCTAAATTTTCAATACTTCAACCAACTGTTTAATCATTGCAACCACTACCGGAGCTGCTTGTAAGCTGACACATTGAACTCCGCTATCGTCAGCTACAATCCAAGGCTCTTCAATGGTTTTCACTTCTCCGTTCTCGTATTTAAACGAATATCCAGGAGTCATTTCGTATTCATCAACATAGTCACGAGCAACATCAGCCGGAACGGCATTTCTTAATTTAACTTTTGGAATGCCGTATAGTGTATCGGCTTTCTTCAATATTTCTTCATCCATTAATAATCTTTCTTTGATCGGCTCAATTCCCTTCTCGTCTCCTTCTTTCATTACCATTTTCCCACCATCACAACCAGCCTCATCACAAATCAAATAGAAATCTTTAGATGATTCATCATATCCTATTTTTGAAGTCGGTAACAATTTCAAACTTCTTGAAGCATTACATTTAGGACAAATTCTTCTCCATTTGATTCTTTCATTAATGATATTCATCGGAACATCAATCATAATGAAAATATCCGGGTCGTCTCTGTAATCAACCAAGTCTCTGAAGAATAAAGAAAAGCTTACCTGGTCCATATTTCTTGGAAAGCCATCAAGAAGAATAACCTTTCTTTCTCTCTTGGCAATCTCTCTTTTAACCAAAGCTAAAACTAATTCATCGGGCAAAAGAGTCTTAGTATCTCTGTCTTCCATGCTCTTAATCAATTCTTCTAAAGGATAGAATCCCCTGTAGTTCTTTTCCAAAAATTCAACCAATTCTTTTTTCTTTTCCGGATCTTGGATTTCAGAGTCTAACGATCTGACCATATCTCCAACGGATAAGTGTTCTATTTTGTCAGCTCCTAAAACTTCGGCCAACATTTTAGAATAAGTTCCCTTTCCTGAATTCTTCTTACCCAAAAGATAGGCGATGAAAGTATTCTTTTCCAAATACTCTTTCAATTTTTCTATTTCCGGTCCGCATTTTAATTTAAAATATTCCGCTCTCTCTTTCGGATCGGCTAAATTAAACTTTCTGTCCCCTCCCATTTTGGTTTTGAAAATTGGAAAATCCATATGTTTATTTTTTACTAGTTATTATTTTATAATTCAAACCATCGGAGACAATTTTAATATCTCCATTAGTATCATTCCTTAATACTTTAATATCAAAATTATCAAGGCGTGTCAAAACTTCTTCTGTCGGGTGGCCATATGAATTCTTTCCCACCTGAATCACTGAAACTAAGGGATTCACCTTTTTAAGAAAATCTTCGGAAGTTGAATACTTCGAACCGTGATGGGCAACCTTCAAAACATCAACATTTATATCATCTAATTCATTTTCTATTTTTGAAGAAATATCTCCGGTAAAAAGAAAAGAACTGTCTTTGTAGGTTAGTTTTGAAACAATCGCCGTATTATTACTCTCTTCAAATTCTTTTCCGGCTATTAATTCCTTGGGACTAATTATTTCTAATTTCACTTCTCCTACATTAATAACATCTCCAGAATTAGCATAATAAATATTAGCTCCCTCTTCGCTAATCATTCTTTTCCAGGTTTCAAACTTAACTCCGTCTTTTTCTATTCCCGTCCAGATAATATTCTCTACCTTATAATTCTCCAAAACGGAAAACAATCCTGTCATATGATCGCTCTCGGGATGAGACAAAATGATTAAATCTATTTCTTTGTCATTAATAAACATCTCTTTTGATAGACCGTCTAAAACTTTAGAATAGCTGGGACCACCGTCAATTAAAACTTGATAACCGCCCGGCGCTTCAATAAAAATAGAATCTCCTTGTCCGACATCAAAAAAACTTACCTCAAGGTAAGCCGGTAAAGAGACAATAACAACGAAAGGAAAAACTAAAAAATTTAAAATTAGAAGTGTTAAAAGAATAAAGAACGATTTCTTCATTTCTTGTTCAATTTTTCATTTAACTCCTTGATTAACTTGGTCGAATCAATGTCATACATCTCGCAAACATTTCCCAATTCCAAACTTTCCATTTCATATCTGGCATGAGGACAAGAAATGCAGGGAAACTCATATTTCTCTAAAATAACTCCGGCCTTCTTATCGTCAATCAGTTTTGATAATTTTGTTTTCTTAGTGATCTTCATGGTCATGTTTTCTGTTTAATATTGTTTGATGAATTTTTTCCATCTTTTCAGTAATTTCAATCTTATTCTTTTTAAAATAATCGTAGATTGCTTCGGATAAAGCATCTATCGCCAAGACAGAACAATGCAGCTTTATCGGAGGCAATTCTCCCAAAACTTTAACGATATCCTCTTTGGTAACCTTTAAAGACTCTTCAATTGTTTTTCCTTTAACTAAATCTGTTACCACACTGCTGGTGGCAATAGCGGCGACGCAACCGAAAGTTTCAAACTTAACGTCTTTAATAATCTTTTCTCCTTTTTTGTTTTTAGCTATCTTGATGTATAGCCACATTTCATCTCCGCAAATCATATTGCCAACCTTTCCCAATCCGTCGTAATTCTTAATCTTTCCGTAGTTGTGCGGACTATTGAAATGCTTTATAACTTCTTTTGAATAAAAACTTTTAACCATGTATTTTGTGAGGCGAAATCCTCCTTAATTTATTTATTATTTCCGGCAAAACTTTCAACAAATAATCAATCTCTTTATCGGTCGTCCATCTTCCCATACTTATCCTTAATGACCCGTGAGCCTCTTCATGTTTTAATCCCGTCGCCATCAAAACGTGCGATGGTTCCAATTTGGGAGACGAACAGGCCGAGGCGGTAGAGACCGCTATTCCCAAAGAATCCAACTGGAATAAAATTGATTCTCCTTCGATAAAAGAAAATCTTACATTTACATTATTGGGAAGCCTTTTTTCAGGATGGCCATTCAAATGAGAATCAGGAATTTTCTTTAAAACAGTTTTGATTATCTTGTCTCTTAATTTAATCAATCTTTTGCTTTCTTTATTCATTTCTGAAAGACATATCTCGACTGCTTTCGCAAATCCTACCGCTGAAACAACATTGGATGTCGAAGATCTCATTCCAAATTCCTGTCCACCACCATGCAATAACGGTTCTATCCTTACTCCCTTTCTGATGTATAAACAAGCAATCCCCTTCGGTCCATACATTTTTTGAGAAGAAGCGGTTAATAAATCAACATTTAATTTTTTAACATCAATCGGAACTTTTCCAAAACTCTGAGCCGCATCAGTATGAAAATATACTCCTTTTTCCCGGCAAATCTTTCCTATTTCCTCAATCGGTTCGATTGTTCCTATTTCATTATTGGAATGCATCACCGAAACCAAAATAGTATCTTTTCTTATCTTCTTTTTGATTTCTTCTAAGTCGACTAATCCGTACTCATCGACTGACAGCTTTTCGATTTCAAAGCCCTGTTTTTTTAACCAGGCAGCACTGTTTAAAATGCAATCGTGTTCTATTGGAGAAATTAAAATATGTTTTCCTTTTTCTTTATTCGCAAAAGCAACACCTTTTAAGGCGGTATTATTGCTCTCGGTTGCCGAAGATGTAAAGATAATCTCTTTAGCATCAGCATTCATTGCTTTCGCAATAAATTCCCTGCTATTCTCCAAAGCTTCGACAGCTTCAAAGCCAAAACCGTGCAGCGAAGCTGGATTTCCGAATTTCTTATTAAAATATGGAGCCATTGCCTTAACCACTCTCGGATCAACCGGTGTGGTAGCAGCATAGTCTAAATATATTCTTTTCATGTTTTTTATTATATTCCAACTGAATAAAAAAGTCCATTCAAAAACAGCCTTTTTATCGGCTGCTTTTTATCTTTATTCTTCGTCCTCTACCTCCTCTCCGTTCTCAATTTCAATCGCTCCGTAGGGGCATAAATCAACGCCGCCACACTCTTCAACCTTGGCCGAGCTGATAATCTTGGCCTTACCGTCAGTATCCATTTCTGATCCTTCAGGACAAGCCAATGCACAACTTCCGCAACCGATACATATTTCTTTATTTACCTTATAAGTTTTATAAGTCTTTTTTGTATCTTCCATGGTTTTATTTTTTACACTTTTCTATTGTTGCTTCTGCTTCTTCTTTTGATTTGAATCCTACCACCTTAACCCATTTATTTGGCTCAAGCCTTTTATATGTTTCAAAGAATTCTTGAATTTCTTTTTTCTGATGTTCGGTTAAATCATCCATACTGTTAATATGTTTGAATCTCGGATCAATCTTGTCATCGGGAACAGCAATAATTTTATAATCGATTCCGCTCTCGTCTTCCATGTCTAACATTCCGATGATTTTGCAAGGAATAACGCAACCCGGAAAAGTTGGCTCGTTAACTAAGACGACGGCATCCAAAGGATCTCCATCTTCCGACAAAGTATTTTCAATAAAGCCATACTCAAAAGGCCAGAAAACAGAAGAATACAATGCTCGATCAAGCATTATCTTTCCTGATTCCTTGTCTAATTCGTATTTATTTGAACTGCCTTTTGGATTTTCGATAAAAATATTCAATTTCATTTTTTTGTTTATTATTCTTTATTTAACCTTATCTTAAAAAAGTAATTTATTCAAGATTATTCCGGTTTTCTTTTCCTTTTCATCATTTCAATTAAAGCGGCCTTTGGAGTCTTATTTTTGTACAAAATATTAAACACCGAAGAAACAATCGGCATTTCTACCTTGTATTTCTTGCTTAATTGGTAGACCGCCTCGGCAGTGGTTGCTCCTTCAATAATGCTGGCAGTTGAATTAACAATGTCTTCTAGTTTCTCTCCCTTAGCAATTCTTTCTCCTAAGGTTCTGTTTCTGCTTTCAGGACTGATGCAAGTTGTAGAAAGGTCTCCTAATCCGGCTAATCCGTAAAAAGTCTTTTTCTTGGCTCCCATCTTTTCTCCCAATCTTTGTATTTCAACTATTCCTCGAGATAATACGGCGGCTTTAGCATTAGAACCAAAACCAAGCCCGTCTGATATTCCAGCCACTACGGCAATAATATTTTTTAACGGTCCGCCCAGTTCAACTCCGATAACATCGGTCGAAGTATACACTCTGAAATATTCATTACTGAAAATATCTTGAATCTTTTTAGCAATTGCATGATTTTTTGAAGCAGCCACCACCAAAGCCGGTAATTCACGAGCGACTTCAATCGCAATCGTTGGACCGGACAAAACAGCAGTTTGAACATTTCCCAATTCATCCTTCAAAACCTCTGTCATTCTTTTTAATGTTTTCTGCTCTAATCCTTTGGCAACATTGATAAAAACTTTTCCCTTCAAAGAAACATTTTCTTCTTTAACTTTCCTAGCCACACTCCTAAAGAATTTAGACGGAATACTGAAAACAATATATTCACCGAATTCTATCGCTTTACCTAAATCTTTTTCAAAAACAATGTTTGAAGGAATCTTTATCCCTTTTAAATATGTTTTATTCTCTCTTTCCTTATCTAAAACATCCAAATATTCAGGAAAAGCGCTCCAAACCGTAACTTGATGACCGTTTTTAGACAATAAAATAGCTAAGGTTGTTCCCCAGGCTCCATCGCCTAAAATTGTTAATTTTGTTTTTTTCATATGTTTAATTATACCTCAAATCTTCCTGTGAGCGCAAATATCTTTAAAGTCGCAATACTGACAGTGCCATCCCGGAGTAGGCTTAAAATTACTCCTCTTGATTTTCTCCAATAACCCTCTGACTTCAGCTTCTGTATTATCAATATCATCTTCTTTGATATCAAAAGAACAAGTTGTCCCGTCATCAAGATAATAATAGGTTAATCTAAGAGGATTCAATCCTAAAACCTTCTTAGCTGCAACGGCATAAATCATTAATTGTAATTTTTCTTCTTTGGCTAATGTTTTCTTCGGCGAACCGGTCTTGTAGTCAATAATCTCCACTCCGTCGCCCAATTTATCTATCCTGTCTATCGTTCCGATAAAAACATCTCCGTTTAATTTCAAATTAAAATTCTTTTCCAAGGCCGGTTCATCATTAATCAAAAGAACTTCCGGTTTATTTTTAATAAAATCTTCATAAAAAAGCTTAAGACTTTCTTTTCCTTTTTCGTAGAACTCTTTTTTGATTATCGATGACTCGTACCAGTCTTCTATCCATTCTTTTTCATATATTTTTAATAAATCATCAAAGCTTAATGTGTTTGAGCTGGCATTCTTGCCGAAAAGAGTCTTCTGCTCAACCGAAGAAGCTTTTAACGATTCCAGAACAAAACGATGCAGTGTCTGGTGAATACTTTTTCCAAAACTGAAAACTGACTTTCCCCTGATCGGTATTTTAAAAATGCTTCCAAATTTGTATCCCAAAGGACACTTTCTAAAAGATTCCACCTGGGAATAAGAAAAGTGGTCGGGAAGGAATATTCTTAGGTCACGCCCTGAACCGTTGGTTTCATTTGATTCCAATTTAAAACTCATCGAGCGCTTAATGCAAAAACCAGAACTTCTGGTAAACTTCTGTTTATTCAACACCTCTTCGGTGATTAAGCCCGATTCAACTAAAAATCTTGACGGCTTTCTTAAATCTTTACCGCCGTAATCAGCCGCCCAAGTCAAAAACAATCCCTTTTTAGCGCGAGTTAAAGCAACGTAGAACAATCTTCTTTCTTCTTGAATGTGTGACTCTCCTTCCGGTAAAACCTCCTTAATTAAAGCTTCTGGTATTTCTATCGGATTCTTTCTCTGGTCAGAAGGAAACTTTCGGGAAACCAAATTGGTTAAAAATACATATTTAAATTCAAGCCCCTTTGAAGAATGTATTGTCATTACTCTGACCGCATCGAAACTTGAATCAATGCCAGTTCTGATTGCCCCCTCTTCTCCTGCTTCCAATTCCATTTGCAGGTTTTCCATAAAAGAAAGAAGAGTCGGATCATTTTGAGAATTATCAAAGCTCTTTATCTTCTCAAAAAACTGGTCAATCAATTCCCACTTCTTAAAACTCTCTTCATTGTTTTCAGGAATATATTTTGCATATTCCAAATCATTGATAACGTGAATGAAAACCTCGCTGGCACTTTTTTCTTTTGAAAACTTGTAATGTCTCTTTAAGTTATCAACAATTTTTCTTAATTTAACAAGCGTATCGGAAGTAAACTTACTCAAAAGATGGCTGTCAGTAATCGCTTCAAAAATCGGAATCCCTTTTTTATCACTGTATTGAATGATTCTTGAAACTTCTTCAGGAGAAAAGTCCATCATTCTTAATATTCTATAAAAATTAGGAGAATCGTAAAAATTAAGAATAACCTTAAGATAAGAAATCAAATCAAGGATTAAAGGATTGGTGTATAAACCTTTAGAAGACACGAATTGATAAGGGATACCGGCCCTTTCCAAGGCTCGACTAAAACTGTTGGCCGACTCATTAGTTCTGGTTAAAATAGCAAAATCAGAAAACTCTGCCTTACTGTCAATTTCTTTTAATTCCCATATTTTATTAACAACTCCCGATACTTCATCGTCAGCCGTTTCGAAACCCAGTAACTCTATCGCTCCCGATTTTCCTTGATTACTTTTAAGTTTTTTATCAATCTTTTTAAAAGATTTTAAATCTATTCCTCTTTCTTTTGCTCTCTTACTGATTCCCTCAATTTCATTCAATTGATATTCTAAACGATTAGGATTATTCAATTGAATAAATTGATATGACAAATCAAGAATGTTTTGCGGAGACCTATAATTCTCAACCAAAACAATCTCTTTGGATTTGGGATAATCCTGCTTAAATCTTAAAACATTATTAAATGATGCTCCCTGAAAACCCATGACCGACTGATCATCATCTCCGACAACCGTAATATTGTTCTCGGGATAAATTAATTTTTGAACCAATTCATATTGGACCCAATTGGTATCTTGAAACTCATCAACCATTACATATTTGAATTGCTCTCGATATTTTTCCAAAATCTCCGGTCGTTTCTCAAACAACTTCAAGGTATAATTTATCAAATCACCAAAATCCAAAACATTATTATCCAATAAAAGTTTCTGGTAGACGTGATAAGCTTCCGCCACCTCTTTAATCATTTCGTACTCTTTCTGTTTATTGCTTAAATCTTTTTTATCCTTTGATTTTACCGACTTAGAACCGACCGGAATATCATCCATATTCAATTTCAAAGAATCGGCATGTTCCAGATAGTTTTCCGGATAGATTCCTTCATTCTTGCAATGACCAAAATGAGAAACCAAGGCTTCGATAAATTTAGTTGGATTTCCAAGGGGGCGGTATTCTTTTAAAAAATTAAACTTATCGAAATTCTTCTTAATCAAAATCCAACTACCAGTCTGTTCCAATAATTTGTAATTAGTCGGTATCCCGATACTTAATCCATATTTCTTTAAAACACGGTCACAAAAAGAATGAAAGGTTGATATCCAAAAATCGTAATAACCGAAAGGAAGAAGCTTTTCCGCCCTTTCTTCCATTTCCCTGGCTGCTTTTTCGGTAAAAGTAACAGCCAGAATCTCTTCCGGCTTGATTCCCTTTTCCTTAATTAGATAAGCAATACGGTGAGTTAAAACAGTAGTTTTACCGGTTCCTGCTCCGGCAACAATCAAAAGAGGCCCCTTATCAAAGGTAACAGCCTCTTTCTGTTCTTTATTCAGTTTAGATAATAAATCGGACTCCATATTCACCATTATATCTCAATTTACAAAACTAAAAAAGGACCACCGGTCCCCCTTTAAAATATTGATTTATCTCTTGTCGCTCTTGTTTTTCTTGGTCAATTCATCATGAAACATATCCAATCCAAACGCATCAAGAACTTTCCTCGCTTTCTTAACCGTCTTGTCTATTCCGACACTGAAATATTCTTTAATTAAATTAGAAACCTTCTTGTCTTGGGTTGGATTTTTTTCATCCTTCTCTTTAACTGTTGCCGATTTCTTGTATATATTTTGAAGAAGCTCTTCTTTTTTTTCTGCCGGAACAGTCTCCTCTATTTTTTCTTGAGGCGCAACTATTTCCTTCTGTTCTTTCTCAAAAACAGCTCCTTCAAGATTTTCATTTATCTTTTCGTTCATGCTCCAATCTTTTTAAGCATCTCTTCTTGAAGATTATTCAATTCTGTTTGAATAATACTTGAAAAATTAGGAACCTTTTGATTTAAAAAGCTGTCCACCTTGCCCATCAATCCGCTTTCTAAATAACCGTTAAGCTCATTTGCTTCTTCTCCGCTGATTGTTTCCATTACTTTCAAGATGATTTTACTGGAAACAATGTCGCTCATCTGACTCACCAAAGAATCTTTTTCTTCTAAGGGAAGATTGTTAAGGCCCAAAGCCTCTATCATATCCCTACATTTAATTGTTACTGTTTTTTCCATATGTTTTGATTTATTTAATATCGCTTGTTAAATCAATCTCTTCTTTTCCCTCCTTTTTTAAATCATTAACAAATCCGGAAAATCCTCGCATAATAAAGGCTCCGCCAGCCATTCCAGCTAAGGCTGTTGCCTTAGTAGCATATGCGGCTGGTAAGAATCCAGCGTGCATTCCAAAGGTAACCATACTGATAAAGCCAGTAGGAGGAGCGGCAATGGCAATTCCAACAATAGCCAATCCAACTACAAATTGGAATTTTCTGTCTTTCATTAGAGCTTTTATTTTTTCAAAAGATCCTTTCTTTCCACCTTCCAAGTTTTTAATCTGTTCGTTTACTTTTTTTGTTTCTTTAAAAAGGAAATCTTTTATTCCTTCAAGTCTGCCCTCGGATTCAGGAGATTTTTCTTGTTTTTCTTCGTTCTCTCTTCCGCCAAAATAATGTTCTTCTATTTCTTTTCCGCTATAACCGGTAAGATTTTCTAGTTTTTTTAATACTTCATTATACTCATTAAACTTTTCACTGTATTCATCATTTATTTTAGAGTCCTGTTTTCTAATTCCTAATCTATACGCTAATCCTTGTTGCGCATTCTTTTTAGCTAATAAAATATTCTTCTTTTCAAATAAAGATCCCAATTGAGTAGCTAATTTTTCTATCTCTACTTCTTTTAGATTCTTTTCTTTTTCTTCATCTTTTGGTTCTTCTTTTTTTTCTGGTTTTCTACCAAGCATTTTAAATAATGCGTTTATATCTTCTTGAGATGATTTTTCTTCCTGTTCAACGGGTTTCTCTTCTGTTTCTTCTTTTTTGTTCTCTACTATCTCTTCTTTAACTTCTTCCGGAGTAGCCTTGGCTTCTTCTTTTATAACTTCTTGTTTAGATTCAACTTCTTTCTTTTCTTCTGCTTCTATCGGCTCTTCTTTTATTATCACTGTTCTTTTGGGAGCTGCCGGAACAGATTCTTTATTACCCAAATCAAGACCAGATCTGTAGTCTCTAATTAATTCATCTTTCTCATCATCTTCTTTTTTAGGATTATCTTTTTCTTTTAAGTATTGATCGTAGCCAACCTTATAATCACTAGATAATTCCTTTAATTCTTCTTCGCCTTCTTTTTTGTCCTTCTTTAAAGCATCAGCATAATCGCTAGGCAAAGACTCTTCAGAAAAATCCTCCGAAACATAAGGATTTTCCTTATTTTTTATTTCAGTAGATTCTTTTTTATCTTCTACCTTTTTAGGCTCAAAACCTTCTTCATAGCTTCCTTCACTCATATTTTTATATTATTATAATCTTCTTTGTCTTATCTCCGATTCTACCACCTCCTTACTTCTTCCATAAGTTAAGGCGTAATACTCTTTAATATCTTTAATCCTCTCAAAATCTCCTTTTTCCGGAGGATAAGTCTTGACGTTAAACGGCTTAGAAATCTGTCCGTTCATCATCATTTTGACGTAAAAATTGAAATTGTCAATGTTTATCAAGTCCTGAGCATTGAAGACCGGAGCGAACTCTTTTTCCAAGAATTGAGCGTCTTCGGCTCCGATTCGGAACGATACTATCGTTCCAACATTACCAAAAACACTGTCTCTGATTAATTCAGGCAGCTGTCCAATGAACTGATGCGAGATTATTAACGATAATCTGTATTTTCTGGCCTCGGATAATATTTGAGAAATACTATTGGTGGCAAAATTTTGAAACTCATCGATGTATAGATAGAAATCTTTTCTTTCCGCTTCCGGCGTATCAACTCTTGAAAATGCCGCCATAGCTAATTTACTTGTCATAATCAAACCCAATAAAGAACTGTTCATTTCTCCTAATCTTCCTTTGCTTAAATTAACCAAGAATATCTTTCGGTTATCCAAGATCTCTCTGAAATTAAACGAACTCTTCGTTTGTCCGATAATCGGACGCATATAGTCGTTGGAAATAAAAGTATCGAACTTGGAAGTGATATACGGCACCATATTTTTTAAAGCTGCTTCACCTCCGGCCTGCTCAGCTTGTTTTTCCCAGAACTCTTTAACTAAAACATTGTTACATTTAGCCAATAATCGGTGTCTGAATTCCGTATCGGACAAAACCTTGGGAACCTCCATCAAAGTATATACTTCATTGGGGTCATCCATTAAAAGCATTAAAGCATTTCTGGTGTATTGCTCAAACATCGGACCTCCGGTCTGTTTCAAGTCGTATAACTTATCAAAGATGTTTATCATCTCGTTAACGATAAAGGTTTTCTGTTCGGGAAAACGTTTGTCGTATTCAAGCATATTCAAACCAACCGACCTCTCTAAATTAGTCGGGTCGAACAAAACAATATCTTCAATTCTTTCGTTGGGAATCTTGCTTAAAATATCATCGACTAAATCACCGTGAGGATCTAACAATCCAATACCTTCTCCGTTTTTAATATCTTGCAAGGCCATATTAGACAAAAGGGCCGATTTACCGGTTCCGGTTTGACCAATGACGTAAGTATGTCTTCTGCGGTCATCACTTTTTAGTCTAATGTCTTTCTTTTCTTCCCGGTATTCATTGTATCCTAATAACAATCCTTCTCGGGGCAAATCAGTTGGCGGAGCTGCATTCTTCGCTTTCACTCCTTTAATATTAGGTGTTGAAGTTAAAGGAGTCGGAAAGTGAAAAATACTGGTTAACTCTTCTGAATTTAAAATATTCTTTTGTAGACCATCAAATAATCTGAAACTGTATTGATAAATTAAATCGCTGGCACTTTTTCCTTTAAGCATTATCAATCTGAAATTATTTGTTTTAGGAGAATTAAATTGCTCAAAGGAGTTAGCCATTTGAATAAAGACATCTTCGCATCTCTTTTTATCCTCTATCGAAACAACCAAACGAATATTAGCTTCAAAACTATCTTTGCTTATCTTCTCTTCCAACATTTTTAAAAGCGCCTCATCAACTTTAGGCTGAGTTAATTTACTTTCTTCTTTTCCTTTAATGGCGCTTAAAAAACTGGTGGCTCCGATAGCCTGATTGAAACCTTTCCCCTGGGCAACCTCATCGATAATCATTTTAGCTCTGGTGTGCCAATCATTATTGCCCTTTTTAATCACCACCTGAATCGCCGCTTCTTCTTTTTCATCAAGCTTGGTCAAAATATTAGTAATGCTTGATAAAGGATCTGTTTCAATATAATTATACGTCTTAATGGGAAGATAATACGGCTTAGTGGTTTTTAAATATCCGCAAGATACATTTTCGGTCGGAGAAAAAATATTATAGTCATCTGCTTTTTCAACTTGAGCATTGGGATAAATACTGTATATCTCTTTTTCGATAAAACCCTCGAATCTTTTCGGAGCAGCGACATAGAAAAATATCTGTTCTTTGATTTTCCCGATTTCCAAAGCAATCCACGGTTCTATTCCCAAAACGCTTTCTTTATTAAAAGAAGTCAAACTGCTGTAAAAATCCTCCATCAGCCTTATCCAGTCTTTTTCCTGTTTTCCTGATTTCTGTGCTTCTTCAATAGATTCTCTGGACATTTTAACCGAGAACAAAACAAACTCCAATGATTCTTTTAGCTCTCTAGACTTGTTTCTTTTCTTTAATAAAAATACAAAAATAAGCAAAATAATAATTAATGCTAAGAAAGTACAATAAATATAGTAATTATTAAAATCAAACATATTACCTTGCATTTATTATATAATGAATAAAATAAAAAAGGAAGCCAATCAGGCTCCTTTCTTCATATATTTTTCTTTTTCTTTAGGACTAAACTTTTCCAGCGAATATCTTAACATCGTTCTCGGCATCACTTTACAATATTTTTCTAAAAATTCTATTTCAACATCTTTATCTCTCTTGCCCAACTCTCTTAACATCCAGCCAACTGCTTTATGAATCAAATCGTGCTTATCATCCAATAACATTTCTGAAATCTTCAAAACATCTTTGTATTCTTTGTCCCGTAAAAGAGTAAAGGTGGAGAGAACAGAAATCCTTCTTTCCCATAGACTCTTTGATTTAACCAAAGAATACAATATCTTCCTTTCTTTCTTATTTTCTAAAATAAATTTACCGACAATATTGGGAGCAGTCAAATCAACTAAATCCCAATTATTAATATTTTTAGTGTTCTTTAAATAAAAATCGTATATCTCTTTCTTGTTTTCCCCCTTCTTGTATTTCTCAACCAAAATCAATAATCCGGTAAGTCGATGTTCATGAACCTTGCTGTTCAATAATTCCTGAATATCTTTTAAGGAAGCTTCTTTGAATTTCTTAACTATTTCTCTTATAACCGGAACTCTGATTCCCCAAAAAACATCTCCTTCTCCATACTGGCCTTTTCCGGTTTTAAAAAACCAAGTCAGAATCTTCGCATCAGCAGGATTCTTTTTAGACTTCAATTCTTTAAGTATTTTATCAATCATCTTACGCTAAAAATTGGAATAAAGCTCCCAACAAACAAAGGAGTCCGAAGATTAAGGTAAACTTAGAAAAATTAACTTTCTTTGAAAAATCAAGTAAAAGTTTTAATGATATTATTCCGAAGATAAAACTGAAAATAACGGCAATCCAAGATGACGAAGCTATTACCGGATCTTTAATGTATAAATACAATGAAGAACCGACAACTACCGGGACCGAAATCATATATGACCTTTTTAATATTTCCGTCGGGTCACTTTCGGTTAAAGACAATCCAAACACGGTTGAACCGGAACGAGAAACTCCAGGAATAGCTGATATTGCTTGCAATAATCCCACAATAATCGAAGACACATCTTTATTGATATTCAGTTTAATATTGGTCTTCTGGAACCAAGAAGTTAAAAGAAGACCTAATCCGGTTAAAGCTAAAAGTCCTGAACCCATCGAAAAATCTCTGGCCATTTTATAAACAAAAAAGCCCAAGGTTCCACTGATAAAAGTAACAATAATAAAGAATCTTAAAAATTCTTTGTCTTTAAATTGAGCCAGATTAATCCAATCTTTCCAGAAATATACTATTGCCGCTAGAACTGTTCCTAAGTGCAAGAACAAAGCCAAATCAACACTGTTGTAATCTTTAACTAAATAGCTGGAAAAAATAGCGACTACTCCTTCGCTTGAAATTGGTATCCATTCAAATATTCCCTGTAAAAATCCTAATAAAATATAATCCCACATATTATTTTTCTATTTTAACGAATCTGTATTTATTAAACTGATCTTTTAAAAACTCAAATTTTGAATATTTATCTTTAACGATTTCTTCAATCCATTCTTTTTGTTCCGAATCAAACTCCAGATAAATAATTCCGTTATCTTTTAAATGATTAACGGCTTCATTTAAAAAAAGTTTGATATATTCCATTCCGTCAGCACCACCATATAAAGCGATTGCCGGTTCAAACATCTTAACATCTTCTCCTACTTCATCGATTCTGCTTTCGGCAACGTAAGGAGGATTGGCTAAAATGTAATCGTATTTCTTTTCAATATTTGAAAAAACATCTGTCTTAATCAAAGAATATCTTTCTTTGTTTATATCATTCAAATCAAGATTGATTTTTATCTGCTCTAAGAATAAATCTTCTTTCTCTCCAAAATCACAAAAAGAATCTTTAATATTCTTTAAAATTGATATTCCGATGCACCCCGAACCGGCAAATAAATCAAGACATTCCGATCCTTCTTTAATTTCTTTAAGAGCAATACTAACCCAGTATTCGGTTTCTTCTCTTGGAATCAACGGTCTTTTTGATAAATCAATTTTCACTCCCAAGAAATCCTTAAAGCCCTGTTTGTATTCTTCTGGCAAATCCATACTATCCGACAATTAAAATAGCCGATAATATTCCGATAGTAATTCCGCCCAAGATTTCAACCACGCTGTGTCCCAATTTTTCTCTCAACTTATTCATCTCTTCTCCTTCTTCCTCATTATACATCTCTATTAAGATATTTAATGATTGAGCCTGTTTTCCCGCTGCTCCTCTGATAACCTTGGCATCGTAAATCATGAAAAAGGCCAAAACTGCGGCAATAGCAAAGGATATTGAATCAAAGCCGGAAATCAATCCCACTGCCGTTGCTAATCCCGAAACGGTAGCACTATGAGAAGAAGGAAAGCCTCCCGGCAAGGAATACAAATCAAACCTAAATTTCTTTTGTTTTATTGTCAGAACAATGGCTTTGGTTGTTTGTGCGACAAACCAGCCCAATAACCCTGAAGCCAATGCCTTATTTAATAATAATTCTTGTATCATATGTATATATATTACCAGATTTAGTCCTTAATATCAAAAATCTTGCTCGACTCTTTAAAGCCCTTAATCATCTTTGCTTTGTGCTGGGGAACATTAAAATAACCAGCAATTAATTCAATTATTCTTTTATTAGCCATATTTCTTTCCGCTTCTTCCTCAACAAAAACATCAAAGCTGTCATTACTCTTCTTCACTATCTTTTCTTCTTTTGAATTGGGAAAAGCTTTAACTTTAATCAGCATACTTTTTTAATATTTTAAAATCTTTCTTTAAAACATCTCTCATCTTCGGATTATATAACGCCACGGCCGGATGATAAAAAGGAATGATTGTTTCTTTGCCTTTGAAAACTTTGCCGTGAATCTTTCCGATAACATCAATCTCCGATTCTAAACCGAACTTCTCCATAACAAATTTCATCGACAGTCTACCCAAAGGACAAATCACATTGGGAGAAATAACTTCAATCTGTTTTTCGATAAAATGACTGCAAGCTTTAATTTCTTTTTCTCCCGGATCTCTGTTCTCCGGGGGTCGGCATTTAATGATATTGCAAATATATACTTTCTGTCTGTCTATTTGGGCTGATGATAATAATTCATCCAAAAACTTTCCCGATCTTCCGCAAAAAGGAATTCCGGTCGCATCTTCCTTGGCGCCCGGCGCTTCTCCGATAAACATTATTTTAGCTTTCAAGCTTCCTTGTCCGATAACCGGAGATATTCTTTTCTTATACAAAATGCACTTCTTGCACGACAAAGCGTCTTTATTTATCCTTTCAAATTCTTTCTCTTTTTTGCTCTGCATACGAAAATATTAACATAGTTTGTGGAAACAAAAAAGTCCCGAGAGCAGGACCTTTTTAATTAATTTATTTTCAACAATTCGACTTCAAATATCAAAGTAGCATTGGGAGGAATTACTCCACCGGCACCGGATGCACCGTAGCCCAGAGTTGAAGGAATAGTCAACCTTCTTTTTTCTCCGACTTTCATATTAAGCATTCCTATTTCCCAACCTTGAATAACCCTGTTTTGACCCAAGGTGAAAGAAAATGGTGCTCTTCCGATACTTGAATCAAATTGAGTTCCATCGGTCAATGTCCCTGTATAATTAACAGTAAGAGTGTCTCCTGTTTTTGAAACTTCTCCTGTTCCCTCTTGTAGTACTTCTATTTTAACTTGATCCATGTTTTGTATTTGACTGTAATTTTGCTCTGTATTTTCTTCATTGCTTGGAGCCATTGAATCCTTTGGCTTCATTAAAAAGAAAATGGCGAAAGCAATAATCAGTAATATTACTATTATTAAAGCGGTCTTGTTTCTAGCTGCCATATTTATTGAATTTCGTAAGAAATGTTAACTGTTACTTCTATCTTGTTTTCTCCAACAACGATTTGAAGATTACTTCCTGAACCAGAAGTGGCTGTTCCCTTAGAATTAAAAATCGGTGAATAATAAGATTCGGTAAAGCTTACCGGATCACCCAATCCTACTTTTAGATTCTTGGCAATTTCAGTTGCTTTGGCTTTGGCACTGGCAATAGCCTTTTCTCTGGCTTGTTTCTTTAATTCTTCTTCATCGCTAATAATAAAGGTTAAACCTGAAACTTGGCTGGCTCCGGCTTCCAAAGAACCCTGGATGTTTCTTCCGATTTGTTGACTGTCTCTCATTGTTACCTCGACTGATTCAACAGCTTCGTAACCGACGATAACTCTTTTACCCAAAGGATAAACAGTTAAATCAACTCCCTTAGTCTGCCATTCGTATTGAGGATAAATATTGAAATCAACAGTTTTCATGTCTGTCTCAGAAACTTGCTGTCTCTTTAAGAAATCTATGATTCTGTTTGTCTTTTCTTGATTATTGGTTAAAGCGGCATCAATGGTTGTTGCTTCAGTGATTGTTGTGAAAGTAACCAAGGCAACATCGGGAACGGTATAAACTGTTCCTGTTTCAGAAACATTGATTGTGTTCTCTCCACTTGAAGAGCCTATATACTTAGTTGATTTTGAAACGTTTTGAATTCCAAAAACAGCGTAAATTGTTAAAACGAGCAAGAAAATTATTCCCACTATCATTAAAACTTTAATTGTGGGATTCTCTGCTCGTGTTTCTTTTTCGAAATATTGTGCTTCCATTTTTTTAAAAAAATAAATTAATTTGTTATTCTACGACCTTTAGCTGATTTTAGAACCGGGGACTATTTCTTTTTCCGGAACTAAAACCGATAAATTATTATTGTCTTTGACGGCCAAAACCATTCCCTGACTTTCAAGACCCATTAACATTCTGGGTTCAAGATTGATTATAACAATGACTGTCTTATTAATCAATTCCTCGGGAGCATATGCTTTACCGATTCCTGCCAAGATTTGTCTTTTTTCTTCCCCTAAATCAATTTGCAGTTTTAAAAGCTTGTCCGAACCTTCAACTCTTTCCGCTTCCAATATTTTTCCCGCTCTCAAATCAATTTTTTCAAATTCTTCAAAATTAATTACGCTTTTGATTTCCATAGCCCGTGTATATTACAGTATATTCTTGCCGAAACGTCTCCCGAAACATTAAATTCGGCAGAAGGACTATCTCCCGGTTTCAAAAATACCTTACAATTATTTATTTCTATCCATTCGATATAATGATTCTCTTCCATCGGATGAGGAACTTCTCCGACTTTAACTAAAATTCCTTTTTCCGTCTTCTCAATCACCGGAACATGTTTCTCTTTTCCTTCATCAATTTCTTTCTCTGTTTGAAGTTCCATCGGCTGACCGCAGCAAACAAGTTCTCCGGCGCCAGTATGAACCACTTCAACAATATTTCCGCAAATATTGCATTTATATATTTCTTTTTGTTTTGTCATATACAAATATTTTAACATTGAAAAGAAAATAAGAAAAGACCCCCAAGCGGGGGTCCTTTGAATTATTAACGATTATTCACCTTTGAAGTTGTTTTCCTTCATTGGTCTAGCTTCGTCAACGATCATCTTTCTTCCTTCTACCTCAGATCCGTTGAACATTTCTTTTGCTTTAGCAGCCTCTTCTTCAGTGGCCATTTCAACAAAACCGAATCCTTTTGATCTTTTGCTAAACTTGTCGATGATGATTGAAGCGGCGGCAACGTTGCCAGCAGCTGCGAACATATCTTTTAGAGAAGCATCAGTTGTTGAGTAAGGAAGATTTCCTACGTATAACTTCTTTTCCATTTGATTTTGAAAATTGATTAATAAACGACCTACTCTCACTACTCTGTAGAGAAGAGCACGACACCATGTGTGTATAAGATAAGGATACAGTAAACACATCCAAATGTCAATGTTTTTCTAAAATGCTATTTATGATATAAATACAATATAAATATATGAATAACATTTTAAAAATCTTCTTAATCATCGTTAGTATCTCGGCAATTGCTTACCTCGGTAGCTTCTATTACCAGGACCAGGAAGATGATTACGAATTAAAACAGAAAATCGGACAGATGTTGATTATCGGATTTAGGGGAACTGAAATTGACAGAACATCATATATTTCCAAAGCCATTAATATCTTAAATATCGGAGGAGTGATTCTTTTTGATAAAGACAATCCTTCGGGAGAATTTCCGAGAAACATTATTGATTACAATCAGACAAAAAAACTGATTGAAGACTTGAACAGATATTCACCCACTCCTCTTTTTATTTCGGTTGATGCTGAAGGAGGATACATAAACAGATTAAAAACAAAATACGGATTTACTAACATTCCCTCGGCCGAACAAATGGGAAAAGGAACTACTGAAGAAACAAAAAACCAGGCTGACATTTTAGGCCAACAATTAAATGCTCTCGGATTCAATATGAACTTTGCGCCCGATGTTGATGTTAATGTTAATCCGGAAAATCCGGTGATAGGATTTTTAGAAAGATCTTTTAGTGTTGACCCAATTAAAGTTTACGAACACGCTTCAAGCTTTATCGAAGGTCTTCATCAAAATAATATCATCACCGCCATCAAACATTTTCCCGGCCACGGCAGTTCCACTTCTGATTCTCATTTAGGAATAGTTGATGTGACTAACACCTACCAGCAAGACGAACTGATTCCCTATCAGAAACTAATTGAAAATGGATATTCTGATATGGTCATGACCGCTCATATCATTAATACGAATATTGACCCGATTTACCCCGCAACATTATCTCCCCTATTTATTAAAAACATTTTAAGAGACCAATTGAAATTCACCGGTGTTGTTGTTTCCGACGATATGCAAATGGGAGCAATTGTTGATAATTACGGATACGATGAAGCGATTATCAAAGCTATCAATGCCGGCTGCGACATGCTGATTATTTCCAACAACGGAAAAACATACGACGAAAAAGCTCCTTACGATGCAGTTGATATTATTTTAAAAGCCGTAAAGGACGGAGAAATATCTATCGAACAAATTAACGATTCTTACAATCGAATCCAAGCTTTAAAAGAAAAATACGGAATAAAAAAATAAGGATTACTCCTTATATTTCTATTTTTAAATTTGTCGATGTTTGAGCGATGTATTTTGCATCCTTAGGAACCAGTCTCCTTATCGTCGGAAAAGCATACTTTCCGCCTTTTTTATATAAAGAGCAGGCCAGTCTTGAAAAAATACTGCAATCGATAAATTCATCGCTTCGACTACCTTCTTCAAGTAATTGAAAGACGCTGTTTCTAAGATTGCCAATGTTTTTAACTTCAACACTGGGAAAAAGTTCCATATCGGGAAACTGAACCTGTGCCCTCAGTCTTGCTCCGAAAGAAGATTCATGAATGGCAGTCATCTTGGTCGAATCATCGGCTTCTTTGTTTTCCAGCAGATAATTGATGTAATAGGCTTTAGGTTTTCTACCTTCAATATAAAGATAGATGCTCATATCCGGTACGGGAAGTTCGTCGATACAAATCGGAAGTTTCGGATTTATATCTACAACTCCAATAACATCTCCTAATTGTTCGGCTACGTTCATAACAACAACCTCTTGTAAAAATACTATTAATGATTAATTAATCCTTATTATTAATTTTGTCAATTTACAAAAAAATAAGGTTTAATCCTTATTTGTTAAAAACTGGTGATTGGAATATTTCCAATCCGACTTTTTTCAGAATTTCCTCTGCAGGCATTCTCGCAATCTCGGCTATCTCTTTAGTCGAAAACCGTCCCGATGACTTCATTGCTGCTGCTATCCTTCCGACAACTTCAGCATCTGCTTCATATTCATCCCATGAATTGAAAAGCAGTGAATCCATCCATTTATAAACACCCGGATCGATGATGTAAGGAAACGGTTGCGGCTTATCGTCTCCGCTTTGAGCTCTCCGACGAACCCATCTCATGGCAACCATGATTGCCATTATTTCGTCGTCATACCACGGTGAAGATTCTGTACGGGTATTAAGAACGTACATCGTCGGATTCTTGGGACAACTGTGCCTTCCGTCAGAAAGATAAATTCGTCTTCCGTAATTAAGATCCACTTTGACGATTTCCAATTGAGGAGAATAATCAAAGCACCTAAGCTGCCTTTCAATGTGGTCAGCTAAGGTCTTCTCTCTTTTCCATCCTAATCGTGATAACAATTTTGCAATCATTTTTAACCTCCTTTAGTACTCTAGTGAAAAATATTATAAAAAATGCTACCATTGATATATCACAAAACTATAAAATTAACAACATGAAAATCAAAGATCCAATCAGCGGAATAAGCCACTTAATCGGAGCAATCCTTTCTTTAGTCGGAACCATTTTCCTTCTTTATTCCGCCTATCAACAAAATGATTTAACAAAAATAGTCTCTTTTTTTATTTTCGGAGGAAGTATGCTTTTCCTATACACCTCGAGTGCTATTTACCATCTCTTCGGACACTCTCCCGAGGAAGTTGATGTCTTTAGAAAAATAGACCACGCCATGATATACATTCTGATTGCCGGAACATATACTCCTTTTTGCTTAATTGCCTTAAAAGGTTTTTGGGGAATATTGATTCTAATAACTATATGGACCGTAGCAGCAGCTGGAATATCAACTGTATTTTTTAAATCATTCTGGACTAAAGTTCCTCGCTGGTTTGCAACTGGACTATATATGATGATGGGATCCATTATTATATTTTTTATTTATCCCTTATTTCAAGCAACAAACCTTCAAACTGTTATCTGGCTTTTAATCGGTGGAATCTTTTATCTTGTCGGAGCGGTAATCTATGCAATGAAAAAGCCAAACATTTCAAAAGGATTCGGCTTTCATGAAATATTCCACATCCTTGTTCTTTTAGGAACCGCCTCTCACTTCTACACTATTTACAAGTATTTAGCCTTCTTGCCAAAATAACGGCAATAAGATATATAGTTATTATAAACAAATTAATCGAAGAGGAAAAACATGAGCAAACACATTTGCCCAACCATTATTTTTCATTGTATTGATTTCAGATTAATCGGAGAAACGATGAAGTTCATCGCCGATAAATACGGTATCGGAAAATGCGATATTGTTTCCGTCGCCGGATCAGGCAAAGGAATTGCCGATGATAATGAAATTTTTAGAAATTATCTTCTGCGACAAATAAAATTATCACACGATCTTCACGAATCAAGAAAGGTTGTCCTCATTCACCACAGTGATTGCGGAGTTTACAACAACTGTTATAAATTTAATTCTCCTGAAGAAGAAAAACAGAAACAGATTGAAGACATGAAAAAGTCCGAAGCGGTAATCAAAGAAATATTACCCGATGTAGTGGTTGAAAAAGTATGGGCACAGATGCTTGACCCTCATGGAAACGAAGTTAACTTTATCGTTATCGATTAATCAAAAAGAGACCCAATGGTCTCTTTTTTAATTACTTATTTTCTTTTCTCTTCTGTCTGATTCTTTCGATTTCAGATAAATACTGTTTTCTCAAACGAATATTATTGGGAGTGATTTCTAGATATTCATCATCTTTCATAATACTCAATCCACCTTCCAAGGTTACTCTAACCGGAGGAGTTAATTTAATTGCTTCGTCAGAACCGGAAGCTCTCATATTTGAAAGCTCTTTTCCTTTAGTCGGATTAACCGCTAAATCATTTCCTTTAGAAACATTTCCGATAACCATTCCTTCGTAAACATCTTCAGCATGACCAATATATATCACTCCTCTTTCCTGTAAAGTCCATAGAGAGAATCCTGAAGACTTACCAGTAACCATGGAAGTCATGGAACCGGTATTTCTGGTCTCTATTTCACCGGCATATGGCCTAAAACCAAGCACTCGGCTGGCTAAAATGCCCTCTCCGCGGGTATCCATAACGAAATCTGGCTTATATCCCAATAGACCTCTGGTTGGCATCTCAAAAACAATCCTAGTGTGTCCCTGTTCCGGCCTCATTTCGGTCATAATTCCCTTTCTTTTAGAAAGCTTTTCGATAACCACACCGGACATTTCATCGGGAACATCAATAATAACTTCTTCAAAAGGTTCAAGCTTCTTTCCTTCTTCTTCTTTGATAATTACCTGCGGTTGAGAAACCTGTAACTCAAATCCTTCTCTTCTCATCTTTTCCAAGAGAATGGCAATATGCAATTCTCCTCTGCCGTATACTTTGTAGGAATCAGTGGCAGAAAAATCGATCTTTAATCCGACGTTAACTTCCAATTCTTTTTCCAATCTTTCTCTTATCTGTCTGTTGGTGACATACTTTCCGTCACGTCCGGCAAAAGGAGAATTATTAACCAAAAAGTTTAAGGAAATAGTCGGTTCATCAATGCTGATTACCGGTAATGCTTCCTGGTCCGGATTGCTGCAAATAGTTTCTCCGATAAAGATATCGGCGATACCGGCAATCATAATAACATCTCCGGCAATCGCTTCTTCAGAATCTCTTCTGTCTAATCCGTAGAAAGTATATATTTTAATAATCTTTCCTTTTCTTGTTTCTTCTTTAATTCCTTTAACATATACTTCGTCTCCTTTCTTAATCTTTCCTTCATAAACTCTGCATACAGCCAATCTGCCCAAGAAATTATCATAAGCAAGATTAAAAGGCTGAGCTCTTAATGGTTTAGCAGTTAATTCTTCAGAAGAGGCAGCCGGAACTTTTTCCAAGATTAAATCCAATAACGGAGTTAAGTCTTTTGATTCATCTGTTAATTCTTTTTTAGCTATTCCGTCTCTGCCAATAGCATAGATATATTCGAAATCAAGCTGTTCATCATTAGCTCCTAAATCCATAAATAGTTCCAAAACCATTTCTTTAACTTCTTCCGGTCTGGCCGCTGGTTTATCAATCTTGTTGATAACCACAATCGGCTTCAAGCCCAATTCCAATGATTTCTTTAAAACGAATTTAGTTTGAGGCATCGGACCTTCCTGAGCATCAACAACCAATAAAACAGAATCAATTGATCTCAAAACACGTTCTACTTCCGAGCCGAAATCAGCGTGTCCGGGAGTATCCACGATGTTAATTTTGGTATCTTTATAGAAGACAGAGGCATTCTTTGAATAAATGGTAATTCCTCTCTCTTTTTCCAATTCATTTGTATCCATTGTAAAGCCCTCTTCGGCTACCCCGGTCTGCTTCATTAAAGCATCTGTTAGTGTTGTTTTACCGTGGTCTACGTGGGCGATAATGGCTATGTTTCTTATTTCCATAATTTAAAAAATCTGCTAAGAAGCAGAAAGCTTTTTACGTATATACTAATATAGAATAGATTTAATTTTTTGTCAAAAAAATTACAGCCGCAAGGACTGAAATTATATATGTTTAGTGATCTCTTTGATATTGAATTTTAAATTATCGATGCAACCGATATTCTTGCAATTAAGGCATTCCTGATTGCACATATGATTCAAATCTTCGAAACGTCTATTATAGTAACAACTTACAACCATACAGTTGCTACAAAAAGCAGGTTTTTCAAAAGATTTACAAAGAGAATTAAGACAAGAGAAGCAGCAGCCACTACACTTTCCGTTTCGCATAAAGTAATTGGCTTCAAACTTTCCTTGTTGTTCTTCTTGCAATTGTTTTAAGCCTTCTTTGAGTGATAAAGAAAACTTGGAAATGAAATCTATAAACCCATTATCTAAGCCCATACATTTCACGCTCCTTTTTGTGAACTAAAAACAGTATATCATACTATACTGTTTTTATTCAATCTTCTTGTTTTTCAAAGAAAATACTACCAATCCCTTTTCTTTTATCAATTCTTCTTGTCCGAAATCGTTCAACTTGAATTTTAAAACGTACCCAACTTCTCTTTCTATTGTTCTTCCGGTGTATTCTTTTATTTTAGGATCCCATTCTTCAAGAATAATCGTATCTCCTTCTTTGACTTCAAATTCATTCAATCTCAATTCAAAATTCTTTTTATTAGAATTAACTAAGTCGTAGAAGTCTGGAGGAATTTTCTTTTTAATTATGGCCATATAATTAATTACTATTCTACTTCTCTGTATTGTTCTGGATTCCAAGCCGGAGCACAAGGAAGAAATACCGTTAAATTTCCATCCCAAAAATACTTTTCTCCTGCTTCAATCAAAACTAAATCGCCTTCTTCAAGATTAATTTCTTTATCTTCAACAACAACCTTGCCAGAGCCCTTGATTATATATGCTAATTCTTTACAGCCTAAATTTACAACTCTTCCTTTGGTCGGATATCTGCCAGTTAATTCAACAATGGCTCCATTTATATCCTTGTCTCCCATAGGATATTCTATTGCCGTACAATTATCTCCATTCTTAAACTTTTCTGTTTGATTTTTATGAATAATTTTCATAAATTTATTTTATACCCATAGAAATAATTAAGCAAGAATTTGAGAATAATAAAACCCCCTGCTCCAACGTACATTCACCAGTAAAAACCTTAGTTTTTATTGGTATATATATACCGTAGTATATAATACGTCAGAGCAGGAGGTTTTTGTTTACATGAAGAATATTAATATAACCTTTAAGATTTGTCAAATATGTGACTATAAATAGTCTCTCGGATCGGCGTTTACTGTTTTTCCATTAGCTCTTTTTAATATGCTTATCCAAGTTCCTTCGCCTCTTTTTTCTCGAGAAAATATTGGATCGTCAGCTTTATTTACTTCTATTAAATATATATTTGATATATTATATTCTTCATCTTTAATTACAATTTTTTTTATACTAAATAATTGATTAAATTTTTCGGAACTATATCCAGTTTTATTGTAAAGTATCTCTAAAAGCTCTCTTTTAGCATAATCAATATTTTTATTTTTCATAAGAAATTCGTGATCTACATTAAAAAATGAAATCCCTTTCTTAATTATTGTATTTTTTTTAACATTATCCCTTCTTATTCTGTCTGGATTTTCTATAAGACCAACTAAAATATTTCCGCCATCAGTATTTATCATACTTAAAATGGTCGTAGCAACTATATCCATTAATTCTTTTTCTCTTTCCTTTTCTTTTTCTTCATTGGTAAATAAATGTTCAGTTGATGTATAGAAGGTAGATTTCCATTCTATTTTATTATTTTCTTGATCGGTTAAATCTTTTATTAATTCCCAATCATCCTCTATTTCAAATTTATTAATAATTTTATGAATTTCATTTAACCAGTTATTTAGCTCAAACATTGCTACTTTTACTTTCCAGTTTTGATTCTTTGCTTCATTAATTACATCGAATATTGATAAAGTTTTTTTTGAAACTAAATATATTTTATTTGACCATTCAGAATCATCATTTACATCACTTTCCGTAAAAGCTGAAAAATTATTTAATGCATAATCATCAATAATTTTTATTTCTCCTTTAGCTTTTTTTATTTTTTCTATAATTGTTTCATGAAAACTTCTTCCTTCTACATGATTTAAGTCTTCTATAACTTTTTCAATTAACAAAAAAGTGTTCTTTTCATTTTTATGCACAAGGATATCAATAAAATAATTAATATCTATATCACATTTACAATAACTCTCTAAGCTTTTTCTTGTCTTGTATATATTACCATATATTGAATCAATTTTTTTAAAAACAACGCTTTTCCCATTTTTTTCTTTAAGCTTTAAAGATTTTTTAAGCATTTTTACTCTCGGCATTATCAGTAAAATTGAACCCATAATAGAATGGGCATTTTTGATATTTTTATAATAAAAATCATTAACAATTTTAAAAGGATATTTATAATGAGGATACTCCTCTCTTATTACTTTCTCTAATAAATATGCTAGGTTTTCTGTATTTAATTCTTTTGAAATACGACCTAGGAACATTGATAAAGCTTTTTTAAATAATAAAATTTTATCCTTTGTAAGTTTTTTAAAAATTAAAGACAATAAAAACCCTATTAAAATCAATCCGAAATATATGAATAATCTATCTTCTTCAGAATCTTTTCCTTTTAAAATTCTATCTATACTTAAAATAAATTCCTTATTGCTAAATACTAAATCTACGGCTCTTATATATAAATATTGATTATATATAGAATCGGTCAATTCTTCTATATTTTCTATATTTTCTTTTTTAGACAACAAAAAACATAAAAATATCATTTCTTCTTTCGTTTTTGATGTACCAACTTTTGAAAGCTCGTCTTTTAAGAATTGATAATTTTTTGTCATGGTATTTTTAATTAATTCTACTTACCACAACAATGTTTATACTTCTTCCCGCTACCACAAGGACAAGGGTCGTTTCTGCCAATTTCTGATTTAGGAACGCTGTTTCCTCTATTCTCCGAAACAGCCTGCATTTGATTGGGAGTGTTTTCTACTTTGATTGATGCTCTCATAATGCTCTCTATCAGCATTCTCTCGTAATTCTCTAATAATTCCTTAAACATCTTGTATCCTTCTTTCTTGTATTCAACTAAAGGATCTCTTTGTCCATAGGCTCTCAATCTGACTGAATCTTTTAAACTATCCATGTTTTCCAAGTGCTCAATCCAAAGATTATCTATCACTCTTAAACTGGCTACTTTTTCAATCTGTCTCATATTTTCTACTCCTACTTCTTTTTCCTTTTTCTCATAATCTGCTTCGGAATAATTGTATTTCTCGAGTAAAGGTAAAACCATCTCTTTTAATTCTCCTTTTTCTGATTTCTCCAATATCTCGATTCTTTTTGAATAGATAGTTTCTCTTTGTTTATTCAAAACGTCATCATATTCCAAAATATGCTTTCTGGCATCAAAATTGAATCCCTCTATCTTTCCCTGGGCTGATTCAATACTCTTACTAACCATTCCGTTTTCAATCGGAGTATCTTCAGGAATATTAAATCTTTCCATCAAAGCTTTGATTCTATCTCCTCCGAAGATTCTAATAACATCATCGTCCAAAGAAACAAAGAACTGAGTTGTTCCCGGGTCTCCCTGTCTTCCGGCTCTTCCTCTTAATTGATTATCAATTCTTCTGGCTTCATGTCTTTCGGTTCCGATAACATGCAACCCGCCTAATTTCTTAACTTCTTCGTTTTCTTCCGGTGTTGACGGTTTTCCTCCCAAATATATATCAACTCCACGACCGGCCATATTGGTCGCAATAGTCACTCCATATCTCTTTCCGGCTTGAGCAATGATTTCACCTTCTTCTTCATGATGCTTAGCATTTAAAACTTTGTGTGGAACACCTTCTCTTGATAATAATTTGCTTAAATATTCGTTTTTCTCAATTGAAGTTGTTCCAACTAAAACCGGCTGACCTGTCTTGTATTTCTCTTTAACTTCTTCGGCCACAGCTCTAAATTTAGCTTCTTCTGTTTTATAAACCTTGTCTCCCAAATCTTTTCTAACAATATTTCTGTTAGTTGGGATAACAACTACATCCAAATGATATACCTTATCAAACTCTTCAGCTGAAGTTTCAGCTGTTCCCGTCATTCCGGACAACTTCTTATACATCCTAAAATAATTCTGGAAAGTGATTGAAGCCAAAGTTATCGATTCGGGCATAATCCTCACTCCTTCTTTAGCTTCGATTGCCTGGTGCAAGCCACCGGACCATCTTCTTCCCGGCATCATTCGGCCGGTAAATTCATCAACGATAATAATTTCACCGTTCTTGACCACGTAATCTTTATCCTTCTTGAAAAGTATTTCGGCTTTAAGAGCCTGCTCCATGTGATGAAGGTATTTTATTCCTCTTTCATCATAAATATTACCAACATTCAAAATCGCTTCAATCTTATCAATTCCTTTTTCTGTCAAAGTAACGGCTCTCAATTTCTCATCAACTTCGTAATCATCTTCTTTATTCAGTCTGGGGATAATCTTTGAAAACTCTGTATACCATTTTGAACCCTCTTCATCAGGAGCAGAAATAATCAAAGGTGTTCTGGCTTCATCGATTAAGATGGAATCCACCTCATCAACAATCGCATAGTTATATCCTCTTTGCATTCTCTGTTTCAAATCGTAGACCATGTTGTCCTTCAGATAATCGAAACCATATTCATTATTTGTTCCGTAAGTAATATCGCAGTCATAGGCTTCTTTTCTAGTACAAGGCTTTAAGAAATCTTCAACTACCAAAAATCCTCCCAACTCATCTCTGACCTTATCCTTTTCTTCTTCATCTTTTTTAAAAGAAGGATCGTAAACAAAAGACTGGTCGTGATTAATACAACCAACAGTTAAACCAAGAAAATTATAAATCTGACCCATCCAAACAGCATCTCTTCTTGATAGATAATCATTAACAGTAACCAAATGACATCCTTTGCCCGAAAGAGCGTTTAAGACCAAGGGCAAGGTGGCAGTTAATGTCTTTCCTTCTCCAGTTCTCATCTCGGCAATCTTACCTTGATGAAGAGCCATTCCTCCGATTAACTGACAATCAAAATGCCTTTGATTTAATGTTCTTTTACCGGCTTCCCTGACCAAAGCGAAAACCTCAGGTAAAACATCATCCAGAGTTGCTCCATCAGTTATTCTTTTCTTAATATCCTGTATTTTAACTTTAATCTCTTCGGCGCTTAAAGCCGAAATCCCGGCTTCCAAAGCATTGATTTGATTGATTATTGGTTTTAAACCGTTTGCGTATTTAGTGTTTGCGTTGCCAAAAAGGCTTTCTAGAAATGCCATATGTTTTAATTATTATACCATTCCATACTATATTAAGAAAGATAAAACGTCAAAGACTTTACCAACACATAAAAACATGTTAATAAACAAACAATCCGTAAATGGAGATAGTACCTAAAAGGAGTCATATAATGGCAATATCTGATGGACAAGGATCTTGCAGAAAAGAAAAATATCCCAAAAAAGGGATTATTCATTGGGTGATAGAACCCCGCTGCTACAATATCGACCACATAGAAATATGGGGTGAAAACGTACAGAAGGTTGAAAATCTTGATGAACTGTTCGGACAAAGGGTCTTTGTCAGGACATTCATGAAAAACGATCTTTCGAATCGCTTCCTCAGCTTATTTAAAAAAGAGCCTGAACCGATTCAGACAACGGAAACCTCCACCATCAAACTGATTGGCCACGACGGCAGTATCCCAATCCTAGAAATAGGAAGCAAAAAACTGTTCGCCCACGTCATCACAAAAATAACTGAATGGCCCGGATACGAATATCCTCCATTTAAAAAAGCACCCAAATAGGTGCTCTTTTTTTATTCTTTGATTTTTCTTCTTTGTTCTAAAGATATCTTATCTTTATGTCTTTTTATCTGAACCTCTATCTCATCTCTAACTTCGGTTAAAGCTGTGCGAAAATCTTCTTTCTCGGAAACAGCTCTTAACATCTTTCCGCCGGGAACCTCCACTTGAACTTCTGCACGGAATAAATCTCCCTTCTGATGATGTCTAGTTGTTTTTTCTAATTCAACCTCAACAATTAAATCTGGATTATCTGGAAGTAGTTTTTCAAACCTCTCAACTTTCTCATTAACTAATTTAAATAAAAAATCTGTTAATTCAACGTTAGTCCCTTTTATTTTTACATTCATATTAAAAAAGATTTTATAACTAAAACAACTCACAGTGAGTTGTCTTAGAGAAAATTTATTTTCTTTTCTTAGCGGTCTTCTTTTTTGCTGCTTTTTTTGCAGGTTTCTTTTTAGCAACCTTCTTTGCAACTTTCTTTTTTGCAGCTTTCTTTTTTGTAGCCATTTTATTTAGAAAAAGTTTGATTTTTAATTAGTCGACCTTTTTCATTACTCAAAAAATTATCTACTAATTATATTTTCCTCTTTATTAAAAAATTTGTCAATAGCAAAACACTAAAAAAATTTAATTTCTTCACTTAGATCGATTAAAAATTTTTCTTTCACTGATTTTTTAATTAAATTTATCAAACTCATCACATCAGATGATGTAGCATTTTTTAAATTGACGATAAAATTTGCGTGCTCATCAGAAATTTTTGCATCACCAATTTGTTTTCCTTTTAATTCGCACAACTCAATTAATAATCCAACCGGAATAATTCCTTTCTCATTAAAAGATTTTAATTGCGGATAATTCTTGATAACACTTTCTTCTAATTTACCATGATAATTTTTAAAAACAGAACCAGCAGAAAATCCTTTCGGCTGCTTTGCTATTCTCTTATTCAAATTATCGCTTATCCTTTCTAGAACCTCATCTTCTTTGTCTTTTAATAGCCTTAATTCGGCTGAAACAATCAACAAATTACTGTTGTTCTTAAAGATACTCGTTCTGTATCCAAAAAGACATTCTTTGTTTTTCATTTTCTTTTCCGAGACACCATCAGAAGAAATATCTAAGACATCAACGCTTTCAACTGAATTAGAAATAGATTCATTAAAAGCTCCGGCATTTCCGTTAATTGCTCCGCCGAGTGTTCCCGGTATTCCAATCCCCCATTCCAATCCGGATAAATTCTTCGTTTCAGAGATAAGCAAAAACAAAGGAATTGATGCATCAACTTTAACAATAACCTCTTCCCCGTCTTCCCTCTTTTCTATATTAAATTTTTCTTTTAATAAATTCTCCGCTCGATAAACAATAATCAATCCGTCAAATCCATTATCGGAAAACAAAACATTACTTCCACCACCGATAACCAAGAAAGGAATATTTTCTTTGTTTACTCTTTCGATTATCTTCTTCAATTCTTTTTTGTCGGAGGTTCTTAAAAAATATTTAGCCTTGCCCCCAATTTTAAAAGTAGAATAATCCTTAAGAGGAATATCCTTTTCTAATCGCGGGAATTCGTTTTTTAATTCAGTAAAGATGTCCATGTTTTAATTATATCACAAATTACTGCAGCTCATTTATCTTCTCAACCACAGTCTCGTCCAAAGGATTTAGATCAAAAGCTTTCTTATATTCTGCCAAAGCTTCATCGTATTTTTTATCCTCCTCCAATAATCTGGCGATAGCAACATATATATCATAATTCTGAGGAGCCAAAGCTTTAGCTTTCTCGTAAGCAACGATTGCTTCTTCGGTTCTGTCTTCAACTAAGAAATTAGTATTTTCGTAAACCAAACCTAAGTTCTGCCAGGATTGGAAATTATTTTTATCCGATCCACAAGCAACTTTTGCCGAAACCTCGGCTTTTGCCGCTCCATCTTTAACAATCTGCTTCTGCTCTTCCTTCTTCTGTTTGGTTGTCCACTTTTCTTCAAAATCTTCACTAGCCTTTATTAAATACAATTGAGATAAACCAACGTAATAATCGCCTGACTTCCAGATACTGGAAGCTTTTTCCATTTCTGAAATCGATTCGCTGATTGCTCCCTGATTATTAAAATTACTTATCGATTTCTGATAATGAATTTCAGCTCGATAGTAATTTATAAAATTAAAGACAACAATAGCCCATCCGATAAAGATAAGAGAAAGAATAATCTTGCCGGCTTTGGGAGAAGGAATATCGATAATTCTTTCTTCTCCTTTCTGTTGTCCATCCCAAAGACCCAAAGCAAAGAACAGCAAGAAAAGAGAGCTGATATCAATTCGATAAAAGAACATTAAAAGAGTAAGACAAAAAACCGTCGGAAACAATAAATCCAGAACATTTACCGGAGTATTCTTTTTCTCTTTTTTAAACTTCAAAAAATAAGTGAATCCCTGATAGCAAAAGAAAGCAATTAAAAACAGGAATGAAAAGACTACCAATAATCCTCCGGTGACAAAGAATGTCAAAAGAGGAATTGACCCTTCCTTGAAAATCAAAGAAGAATCAACGGCATTAAAGCTTTTATCCTTATACAGCGAAAACTGATAAGAATAAGTTGATAATCCGGAACCGATAAAGAAATTCTTAAAACTTTCTGTCAGGCTTTTCTCCGCAATATTCCAGCTTGATTCATAAGAAAGTCTTGATTCATTAACTTTGTCGGCAAAAGGAATGGGCAAGAAGAATAAAATTAAAAATAAGAAAAGCAAAGAAGCTGAAAGAATTGTTTTCTTTCTTTTTATTATGAAATTGCTTTCCAACATACTTCTCCAGAAAACAAAGAATGTTCCGATAGAAACAAAAAACCAGGAAAGCTTAAAATCTATCAAAATTAAAGAAACTAAAAGCAGAACAAAAAACGTCCCCATTGAAGCCACTCTAACCATATTATATGACTTTCCTTTCCTGAAGTATTCAAGATTATTAAAGACAAAAGATATTAAAATGACAAAAGCCATTGAGATAATAATGGCTGTTCCGGAAATACTATCAAAAACAGCCGGACTGGTTCCGGTAAACTTCTTAACAAGATAAAGGATTGATAAAACAGCCGAACCGGCAACAAAGTATTCTAAAATCTTTAAAATACCTCTTCTTTTAATGGTGCTCGCCAAGTAAAAGACGATAAAGCAAGCGAGAAAGACAATTAGAGCATCGGCCTGGAAAGGACGGCCCCAAAAGCTTAAAAACATATTTTTAGAGAACAATGAAGATAACAAAAGAGAAACCATCAAAAAGCCCATTATTCTCTGTAATGGACTATCTCTAAAGACTATCTTTTTTTCAAAAAAGATATTTAATAACTGAAGAAGGAAAATAATAAAAGCAAAAATCAAAAGAAAAGCTTTTTCATTTAAAACTTGAGAAACATTCACCTGAGGGATGAAAAAAAACGGGAAGAAAAAAACGAATAGGCAAAAAATATTTTTAGATATTTTCTCGAAATTAATCATGATATTATTTTACACTACTTGCTGCATTCTGCCCAGCCACATATCCTGTAGTCCAGCACATTTGTAAGTTATATCCTCCGCAAGGACCATCAAGATTAATTGCTTCTCCGGCAAAATACAAATTATTGATTAATTTAGACTTCATTGTCTTTGAATCTATCGTTTTTAAAGAAACTCCACCGTGAGTTGCCATCGCTTTATCAAAACCAAGCAGACCGACAACATTAACTTCAATCTTCTTCAAAAAACGAATTAATCTCATTCTTTCTTCTTTAGTAATATCATTGCTCTTTCTGTCAGAAGGAATACTACTAAAATTAAGAATAAAAGCAGATAGCTTTTCCGGGAAAAAATCATTTAAAAATTTAAGAATATGCTTTTTTCTATTTTTATTAAATACAGACAACATAAACTTATCCAACTGTTCAGTGTTTTTACCGGGAAACAAATCAATAGTCATTTTCACTTTTCCTTTTTCCAATAGATCACCAATAGTTCTACTCATGTCTAAAATTAACGGTCCACTGAAGCCAAAATGAGTAAACAATATTTCTCCTCTGCCTTGAGCTTCAACTTTTTGATTGCAAAATAAAGAAACAGAAACATCGTCTAAGGAAATACCCTGAAGAGTCTTTGTCCACTGTTCTTTGGTCTCAATCGGAGTTAAGGCCGGCTTTGTATCAACAATATCGTGTCCCAGCCTCTTAGCCCAGATAAAGCTGTCACCGGTTGATCCGGTAGTGGGATAAGACCTTCCTCCCGAAGAAAGAATATATTGTGAAGCTTCAATCTCTTTCCCGTTCATTAAAGAAACGGAAGAAACTGATTTGCCTTTCTTATTAATCTCCCTGACTTCAGAAGAAAACAAAACTTCCACTTTGTATTTCTTCAATAAAGAAACCAAAACATTTAAAATATCTTTGGCTTTTTCTGAAGCCGGAAACACCTTACCTTTTTCGTTTTTCAATTCCACTCCGTTATTCTCAAAAAATTCCATTGTTTCTTTTGTTCCAAAAACAGAAAAAGGAGATAAAAGAAAATCCCCTTCTTTTCCAAATTTACCGCAAAACTCACGGATATTCTTTTCAACGTGAGTTAAATTACATCTTCCTCCTCCGGTCATTAAAAGCTTGATACCAATCTTTTCATTCTTTTCAATTAAAACAACCTTGGCTCCAGATTCTCCGGCCTTAATCGCCGCCATCATTCCGGCCGGTCCTCCTCCAATTACAGCCACATCATATTTTTTTAAATCTTTTTCCATATTATTTTCCGCTTTTAATTTCAATAACGTCTCCGTCTTGAACCACGTATTCTTTTCCTTCAGTTCTAATCATTCCCTTATCTCTGGCCGCAGAAAAACCACCGCACTCAATCAGCTTCTCCCAATTAATCACCTCTGCCTTGATAAATGTTTCTTCAAAGTCGGTATGGATTGCGCCACCGGCTTTAGGAGCTTTGTCTCCCTTGTGTATTGTCCAGGCTCTGGTTTCATCAGCTCCGGTTGTTAAAAATGTAATTAAACCTAAAAGACTGTATGATTCCTTAATCAATTCATTCATCTTTGGTTCCGGAGAAAGACCGAAAGACTCTCTTTCTTCAGCCGTCATGTCTCCGCTTTCCGATTCAGTTAAAACATCCATAAAGATATATCTCCAGTTATTTTTCTTGAACACCTCTAAAACATCGGCAGTAATATCTTTCTCTTCTCCATTCAATAAATACAAACGAGGTTTTGATGATAATAACTGATAACTTTTAATTACCTTATTTTCTTCTTCGTCCCAATCAGAATCAGAAGGCATTTTTCCTTCCTTCAATAAAGCTTCAACTTTTTTCAATACTTCCAATTCCTTTAATGCTTTCTTGTCTCCCGATTTAACTTCTCTTTCTAAAGAAGACAATCTCTTCTCAACGGTTTCCATGTCTTTTAATATCATTTCCATATCCAATATCTCTTTGTCTTTCAAGACATCGATGTTGGGACGGGTATTAACAATATTTTCATTCTTAAAACAGCGGAGAACGTAAACAATGGCATCGACTTCTCTGATATTGGCTAAAAACTTGTTTCCCAAACCTTCTCCCTTGCTGGCTCCTTCAACCAATCCGGCAATATCAACAAACTCTATCGTGGTGTATATCTTTTTGGCCGAATGAGTTAATTCAGCCAATTTATCAACTCTGATATCGGGAACGGCAACAACACCGACATTCGGGTCGATAGTGCAAAAAGGATAATTGGCAATATCCACTTGTTTTTTTGTAATTAACTGGAATAGGGTTGATTTTCCAACATTAGGAAAACCGACGATTCCGATATGTAATGACATTTTATTTTAATAGGGCTATGGCTTCTCTTTTTAAACTTTCCAACTGTTTCCTTGGTATATTAACCCTTTTAGAGAATTTATCAATATCAAGGCTTAAAATCTCTTCAACCAACATGATTCCTTGATTTTTTAATATCTCAGCTTGATAACCTCTAAATGAAGGAAGAATGGTAACGGGATATAATTTATTGTTATCAATTATATCTTCCAATCCTTCATTTTGAGGATAATTCCATCCCAGTAACCTCGTCCCCTTGCAGGTTGAGTATTTTATCGCCTGATCGGTAAACTTAGAATTAGTCACAATCAAAGAATTAAGATTATCGTTAAAAGCTTTGCTGTTTTTTACATCATCCAAGATTGCAAACTCTTTTAAGCAGACATTAACATCAATTTTGTCTCCGGCGCTGTTTCTATACTTACATTCTCCGATATATGTTATTCCCTCTTTCTCGGCTAAGAAATCTACTTCGTAACTGCAGCATCGTCCGGACAAAATTCTTGCTCCTTTAACTTTCATTCCCGAACGAGAAAGAACCCTTCTGGTAAAATCTTCGAAGACAAAGCCGGCCGGTCCCAACTTTCTCATTCCTTCCTTCAAGCTGAATCTTAAGGATAATTTTAAATTCTCTTTTTTTAACTTGTCCTTAACTTTTTTAAATATTTCCGATGTTTTCATTCCATCGTAAACCTCGGCTTCTATTTCTTTTGAAATATTTTTGGCTAAAAAAGCAGGAGCCCCTGCTTTAATTGCAGAATAATATACTTTTTTGGCAGAAAAGTTTTCCTTCTCTCCATTAAACTTTATTATCTGGTAAGATGGCATATTATTCAAACTTTGATTTAATATCTTCTTTCACTTTCTCGTATTTATTTTTAATTCCCTTAACCTTAAAACTCAATTTGATGTATTGTAGTCCGAAAAGAACGATAATCACTCCGACAAAATAAGCGAATATCTTTAATGCTTCTACTGGCCAAGCGATAAAGCTAAGACCAAGAGCAATGGCAACCAAGCCGTTTAAAAAGACCAGCCACCAATTCCCACTCACCTCTTTGACATAATTGTCTACGATATTGACGACAAAGAATTTTGATTTGTTTTCCATATTTTTTATTAATTATTTCTTATATCATGAAAACATTTTCGACAGACCGGAACGTAGGTATAAGTTCCGTCTTCGGGAATCACTGAAGGAAGACCGGACATTATTATCTTACCATCTTTGAAGACCGGAGTATAAACGGCATTCGGTTCTTTGCAAATCTCACAAACCGCTTTTTTAAACTTAACCTCTCCCGGTCCCAGCTCCATAAGCTTTTTGATTATTCCGAACATTTCCCCCTTATAATCCATATCCAATCCCGAAACAAATACTTTCACTCCTCTATTCAATAATTCTTTAATTGCTCCAACGTCTTCTTCATCAAACATATGAACCTCGTCTATTCCCACAATTTTAAATTCTTCTTTAAGGATTTCATTAAGAGAAGCTATCTTCTTGCAATCAATCGACAATCCGGTTCTTGACCAGACATTTTCATTTCTCACATCTTTAATCGGCTGATAAACCTGAAAAGGAATATTGGTATACTGTAAATGATTAAAATGACTGATCATTTCCAGAGACTTTCCGCTTTTCATTGGGCCGATTATTAATGTTAAAGCCATATTATCTGTTATCTCCACTGCCATGAAGCTCGTTTCTCTGTTGTCTTGATTGTAATTTTAAAAGATTCTTCTGAGCAACATCTTCCAAAGTAATTCCCAATTCTTTAGCCAAATTAGCAACATACCATAAAACATCTCCCAACTCCTTAGTTATTTCTTCTTTCTTTTCTTCAGAAACAATTCCGTTGCCGTCTCTGATAACTTTCTTTATCTTTTCCGCTACTTCTCCAGCTTCTCCGGCTAATCCTAAGGTCGGATAAATAAAATTATTATCTTTGTTTGGATAAATAGCAGTCTTTCTTGCTTCTTCCTGATATTCTTGAAATGTCATATTTTTATTAATTATTATTTTTATATTTTATACCGATGATAAGATAAGCAACAATTCCTCCAAGTAAGGCAGTAATTAGTTGCGGATAGCTCATCATCACGGCTATCTTATCAGCCACGGGTTGTTTGATAAAGAAACTGATTAAGAAGTTGCTTACCAAGAACAAAAATGAAAACTTAACTAAAGCAGCTGGAATTAAACCCAAGAAAAAGTTCTTCTTTCTTAATAAATTAAAAATGTAAATCAAAGAAACATTTCCGATAATAATGAAAGGAACCATCGGTGCCATAACCATCGCCAAAGAACCGGCCATTAAAGAAATTAAACTGGGCAAGAAAGAAAGCAAAACCGCTCCTCTCATTCCCAACAAAACAACTCCGATTAATAACGAAGCATTAACGATTGTTCCGGTTATTATTTGATTGTTTATCATTGGCGCCAAACAAACAATAAGTAGTAGAGCGATGAATTGGGCCAAAGATAATACGATTCTTTTGTCTAACGATAATACTTGTTCCATTTTATTTCTCTTTTATTATTTTAATCTTGTCTTTCTCTTTTTTAGAATAATGAGTGTGGCATATCTTATGAATAGTCTTCTTGTCTTTGAAGAATTCTTTATAAAGAAGTTCTACCACCGGGCTTTCGTGAGCCATTCTTATTCCCCACTTCTTATCGACGCTATACAAAGCTTCCGCTCTCTTTCTTCTTATCTCCTTATCAGTCGGCATCGGCTGTCCACCGCCACCAATACAACCGCCGGAACAACTCATTACTTCAACGTAATCATATAGCTTAGGATCATCTTTTAATTTCTCCAATAACTTTTTAGCATTTCCTAAACCATTAACAATCGCTATCTTAACAACAATATTTCCAATCTTAATTTTTGCTTCTTTGCATTCCTGCATTCCCCTGATTTCCTTGAAATCAATATTCTTTAATTTCTTTCCGGTTACTTTTTCGTATACAGTACGCAAAGCTGATTCGGTTACCCCTCCGGTTGCCCCGTAAATAACACCGGCCCCGGTATATTTGTCCCAAGGAGCATCCGGCTCCTCTTCTTTCAGTTCACTAATATCTATTTGATTCTTCTTTAGCAATCGGCTTAATTCTCTAGTTGTTAAAACGTAATCTATCGGCTTCATGCCATCAACATATAATTCCTCTCTCGTTGCTTCGTATTTCTTTGAAGTACAAGGCATCACCGAAACAACTACTATTTTTTTAGGATTAATTTTCTCTTTAGTTGCTAAATAGGTTTTGGTTAATCCGCCCAAGATTATTTGCGGCGATCTGACGGTTGTCAGATTCTTCATAAATTCAGGATAATTGAATTCAACGAATTTAACCCATGAAGGACAGCAAGAAGTAAACATCGGCAATCCTTCTTGCTTGGTCAGTCTTTCAATCAACTCTCCGCCTTCTTCAATTGTGGTGACATCGGCTCCGACCGAAACATCAAAAACCTTATTCGCTCCCAACTTCCTTATCCCGGCTATCATTTGACCGGTAACAACTGTACCGTAGTCCATTCCGAATTCTTCTCCTAAACTGCTTCTGATTGAGGGAGCAAATTGGAAGACAACGTATTTGTTTTTGTCCGCCAAAGCTTTTTCAACATTATCAATCGCATCAACCTCTTCAAAAGCTCCGCTCGGGCAATGAACCAAACATTGACCGCAATAAATACAATCTTTGTTCTCTTCTTTTGACGGAGCAACTTCCCAAAAGAAATCATTCTCTTCCACTTTCAAGAATCCGACTCCCTGTTTATCGCACATCTCAACGCAATTATGACAATCAATACACTTTGAAGAATCAAAGATGATTGACGGTCCGAATTGATACTTCGGGAAAAACTTCTTTCTGTCTTCAAATCTGGTTATTTTTATTCCACATTCTTTAGCTAAAGAAAGAAGCCTACAATGATAACTTCTGACACAAGTAGAACACTGTTCAATATGCTGAGAAAAAAGAAGTTCTAAATTTGTTTTCCTGATTTTTTTTATTTCCGGAGAATCAGTGGTAACTTCCATTCCCGGTTCTATCTCAACGGAACAAGAAGTATGTAATCCTTTCCTATCTTTAATTGAAACCAAACACAACCGACAGCTGCTTTTCGGCTTTAAGTCGGAATGATAGCAAGCTGCAGGAATTCTAATATTATTCCTTCTTGCCACCTGAAGAACGGTTTCTCCCGCTTCTCCAATCACCTCCTTATTATCAATTTTAAATTTAATATTTTTCATTTTTAATAACTTTCTCAATTAAAGATATAAAAGGAACGGGAATTCCTCTTCCTAGAGCACAAAAACTAGACTCTCGAAGACTTAAAAACAATTCATCTAAAACATCGTAATCAAGTTTTTTCGTTTTAATCATTTCGTAAAGCCTGTAAGCTCCTTCTCGGCAAGGGACGCATTTATCACAATTGCCATAATGAAAGAATTCAGCCCATCTTTCCATTAAAGCAAAAACGTTTGTTTTTTTCTTGTTGTAAATCGTGATTGAGCCGGCACCGGCAACAGGCTTGTTCAATTCTTCCATAATCATTATTTCTCCTGATGCTCCTCCTCCGATCTGGGCAAAAAAATCAAATGACGGATAATTGCCGGTCTTTTTCAAAACTTCAAATATCGTCATCTCTTCCGGAAGCTCATAGATTCCGGGATTTTCCACATCACCATTAACAGAATAAAATCTTTTTTTGTCATGTTTACCCTGAGCAATCTTAGAAACATAATAAAATGTTTCAACATTGTTCATTAATGTCGGACAATTGAATAATCCGCTGTCAGTTAAAAAAGGAGGCTTCTTCCTCGGCTCGGTTCTATTTCCTTCAATTGTTTCACAAATAGCCGTTTCTTCTCCTCCGATATACTTGGCCGTCTTCTCGAAAATAATTATCTTCCTTTGACCGATTGCCGTTTCAATGCTTTCCTTCATTTCATTATAGTAATCGCTATTGATATAAATATATCCGGTCTCGGCGGAAATTGTTTTCATCGCGATACTGATTCCTTCAATAACATCGTTTAAATAATTTCTTAAAATATATCCATCCTTAAAAACATTCGGCTCTCCTTCTGAAGCATTGCAAATAACATACTTAACATTTCCTTTGGCTTTCTTGGCTAACTCCCACTTTAATCCAACCGGAAAACCTCCGCCTCCGCGGCCCTTCAATCCCGATTCTTTTAGTTTTTCTATTATTAAATCTTTCACTGTTTATTTTAAAGCTATTACCAAATTAAGTATTGATGCAAAGCTGACCCATAAGATATAAGGAATAAGAAGATAGGCTGATACTTTTGAAACCTTACTGAAAGATACGGTTGTCACGATTATCATTATCAATAAAATAACAATTTCAACGAAAGCCCATAAATGTTGTCCTAATCCAAAGAAAATGATTGACCACAAGAAATTAAGAACTAATTGGATGAAAAAGAAAATCAAAGGTTTTTTAACATCTTTTTGATCTTTTAATTTCCACACCAAGAAAGCCGATATTCCCATTAAGATATATAAAATTGTCCAAACCGGAGCGAATATCCAAGCTGGAGGAGAAAATATTGGCTTATTGCTTATATCTAAATAAGCGCTAGACATTGAAATTCCTGTTAATTTAGATGAAAAATATCCAACCAATAGAGTTAAGGCTATAAAAACAAAGAAAAAAATAACTTGTTTAGTTTTTTTATTCATATTTCTATGATTATGATTAGTGGTTTAATTATATTTCCTTTCTATTTTTTACACAACATTGACACAATAAACAAAGTATTTTAATTGCTTAAGCTAAAATTAGTAACCGCTTCGCTCTTTAAAATATCCTTTAATGTCTTGAACGAAAAGATAACATCCTGTCTTCCGGCAACATAGGCAGCAACAACATAAGGATCAAAGTAGAAAACAATTGTATTCCTATTAAAAGTAAATGTTTTGTAATTCTCTTCTTTGGGTCCCGCTCCTTCTTTTATCCATTCTTCATCACTAAACTCATTCTCGCTGTTTAATTTTAATAAATACTGAATGGTTTTATCAGAAATAACATTCACATAATTCTTACTGGAATCAAAAATATCAGAAAGATTGATTATCTTATTGTTTTTTAAATCGTAATTAAAACTCTGTGAAGAACCCATCTCGTGAGTACCGCCGGTAAACTCAGAAATCTCAAACCTGATACTTACAAAATCTTTATTGATTTCATACGGGTCATAAAATATCTTTAATGTATTTTCTCCGTTCCAGGCATCAGCCGCACTTATCCTTTCTTTGAAAGAAGAAACTATCTTTTCGACAAAATTACTTATCTCAATATTAATCTGTCCGTTTTCAATTGCTCCGACATAGGGATACATGATTTCAATACTGTAATTATTGCCCGATTCTTTTTGACTCTCTAAAAAGATATACGGTTTAATAATCTTAAAAGTATTTTTAATGTCTTCTACTCTGCTAACCATCTTTAAATATTCTGCTCCCCACTGTTTATCGCTTCTGGCCGGGTCAGTTGAATACATAAAAACAAAAACATCGGCATTGTTTCTTCCTAAATATTCTCCCACTTTTTTGTCCTGCTTCTCCCAGAAAGAATAAGGTACTACTGATATTTTAAAAAGATTAGGCTCGCCACTGTAAAAAGAAACATACCTGATTCCGTTTTCACCGTCTTCTCTTTTTACCTGGTATTTATTTTCCCAATCTCTGGGTATTCTCAAGGAAAAACCGAATTCATCGTTTTCGTAAACAATGGCGTTAATTACTCCTTTTTCGCATTTTCCGTTATACAGATCCCAGACATTACAAACGTTTCCGTTAAAAAACGAACAATTACCATCCTCCTGGTCATTATTCATTCCGGTATTAACGTATTTTCCTCCCAATATCGCACAATATACGGCAGCTTTGGTAATATATCCGGTTACCTTAAACCCTCCAACTGGGCAGTCACCGTCTAATAAAGAATTGGCTTCGCATTGTCTGTTGTCTTCAAAAAAACAGATATCATAGTCTTTTCCATCACCCCTTTGTTCTGCCTTAATAGTTCCTCCTTTGTCCGTACAATTCTTAGAAGCCGAATCTAAAATATTTAATCCGGGAAGATTGGGAGTTTTAATTTCAAATCCTTTATAGAAACAAAAAACTGTAACAAAGAATACTATTAAAGCGACTATCCAAATTTTTTTATTCATATTGATTAATTTTTTATTTCTATTTTTCCACTCTTAATGCTTTCTTTTAATTCTTCGCTTGATCTTTCAGCCAATGAATTAAGAAAATCTGTTTTCCCCGGGTCAATCATTAATTTGGCCTGAGATGATTTATTCACTACCGGATAGAGAGAATAAACTTTTTTATCCTTATACACTTCTATTCCCAATCCCAATCCTTCCTGAGTATCTTTGGAAAAATACTGATCAAAGATAAAATTACCTAAAGAATAAAAAATCATTTTATTATTATATTGCTCAATATTTTGAACAACGTGAGGATGTCCGCCAATAATCAAATCCGCTCCCGAATCAATCATTAGATGAGCTAAGGTTTCCTGTCCTTCAGAATTAACCGTTTTATATTCCGTTCCCCAATGGATTAAAATGATTAAAAATGTTTCCGGGTTATAAAATTTAATATCTTCAATCTGGTTCGCTATTTCTTTATTCGAGCAGTTGTCGGGAAAAGTAACATTGATTGCATAATAAGTAATACCGTCCTTTTGATAAACATAATCGGAATCACAATCTATCGGCTCGCCCGCAAAAGCAATTTCGTTCTCTGTTAAGATATTCTTTGTTTCATCAAATCCCTCCCAATCCATATTAAGAGTATGATTGTTGGCCAAAGAAACTAAAGAAAAATTACCCGCTTTTAGGGATTCAATGCTTTTTTTGTCAAAAGAAAATTTCAGTGAACTGTCGGGAAAATCTTTCGGCTTCTCATTAATTGGTCCTTCCAGGTTTCCCGCCACAAAATCAAAACTGTTTAAAAAGTCCTTAATTAGCTCTAATGGATAGATGAATGATGATTTCTGCATCAATCTCTCGACTCCCCGGTCAAACATCATATCTCCGACAAATAAAAGCTTTATTGGCTTATATTCTACCTGTTTTGGGGTCTCAACCGTTGAAGATAAGCTGGCTGGAGCAGCTTCAGGCTTAAAAACCTGACTCGCGCAAAACAAAAAAAGCGCGACAAAAATGATTAATAGTATTTTCCCTTTCATGGCCCAATTATATCACAAAAAACCTTGAGAGGAAATGATTAAAATGGTATATTAAATAAAAATATGAAACAAGAATTATTGATATTGCCATTCGACCACCGCTCGTCTTTTTTAAGGGATATTCTCTGTTTATCAGCAAAACCCGACAAAAAACAGATTGAGACAGTTAAAGAACTCAAAAAAATAATCTTTGACGGTTTTCTTTTAACTACTAATAAAGAAAAATCATTCGGTATTCTTGTTGACGAAGAATACGGTGAAGATATTTTAAAAGAAGCTAAGGAAAAAAAGATAATTACCTGCTTACCGGTTGAAAAAAGCGGCGAAAAAACACTAAAACTCAATTATCCAAAAAACTTTGAAGAACATATTGATAAATTCAATCCTGATTTTGTAAAAATATTAATCAGATACAATCCTTTAAATAAAGCAGACAATCAAAAGCAGTTAAAAGTTCTTTCTCAAATCAATGACTTCTGCCAAAAAAGAAAATACAAAGTTATTTTAGAACTTCTTGTTCCTCCGGCCAAGAAAGATTTGAATCTTAAAAACTACGAAAAAGAAATCAGAGCGGAAAGAACCGTCGGATCTATTAACGAAATAAAAGAAAAAATTAAAGTTAATATCTGGAAACTGGAAGGATTCGAAAAAGACCAATGGAAAGAAGTGATCAAGGCAACAAACAAAGACAGCAAGATAATCTTCTTGGGACGGGGCGAAGACAAAAAGAAAGTAATCAAATGGATAAAAGCCGCCGCTGTTAACAAAGAAATAATCGGTTTTGCCATCGGCCGAACCATCTTCCTTGAAACTCTTAAAAAGTATTATTCTAAAAAAATATCAAAAGAAAAAGCAATTAAAACAATTGCTTCCAACTTCAGTAGTTTTGTAAAATTGTGGAGAAAGGAAAAATCTCTATCTTAAAGTATTATCAATAATTTCCTCCACCTCTTTTCCTGTTTTCTCAAGAACTTTTTTCGCCTTCCTCAAAGGGCGATTTTTCAAACTCGAAAGATAAGGAATAAAGTGAATAAGACAATGAATAAAGAAGGTTGTTAGCCCTATAAATATGAAAACAGGATATTCTTTGTATATTCCAGCAGAAAAGACAGCAAAAAGAAAGAATAAATGAAGAATGGAAAGAATAAAGAATGAAATCGGATCAAAACTTTTAAAATAATCTTTCTTGTATTTTACCGCTGACCAAATAACCACATTTATCAATTCAATTAAAATAATAACAAAAACTATTCCTTTCCAAAGCTGAACTTCGGGTTGATAAAGAATCATTAAGTTGGGCTGATAATTAAACTTAAGAAGAGCCGTCCAATTATTAACCTGATAAGGAAAAATGGCAATCAGACTGAAGATGGTTAATCCGAATAAAAGGCCGAGATACGAAAGAATCGGACTCAGTAGCATCATCAGCTTAGTAAGAAATCGTTTGTAATTAAGCGTTCTTATGAATCTTATAAGATAAGAAAAGGAAAGAACGACCAGCATCCATCCGACTAAATTCTCGTAAGGAACTCCATACCATTCCTGAGTTAAAGGTATAGACCAGTACCAGAATCCCAATCTTATCGCAATTATATCCATGGAGATATCTACGATAACGGCTATTAAAGCATCCATCGCCGGACGAAGCCTCCAGGGAACATTATATTGATCGCTTAAAAGCATTGAACAGTAAATAATAACCGCCCACCATAATCCTATCGCCAGTGGCACATCCATAAATCTCACTAAAAAAAGATCGCTGTAATAATAAGTGTGGGCAATATAGGTATTTCCTATTTCTAAAATCATCCCGAAAACAGCACAGCTTATTATTTCAAAAATACGCAATTGATTGCGCTTAAATATTTCTCTAAGTAATATAACAGCAAAGGAAGCAAATCCCAGCAATTCAAAAATGATAAAAAGAGTTGGATGGAACGAAGGAATAATTATCATATTTATATTATATCATATAAATAAAAATAATTAATCCTAAACTGTCTTCTCTTTCCATTCACCCTTAATAAAAATAAAGTAACCGAGAGCGGCAGCAATAATGTTTGCTATCGGGAAAGACCAACAAATTCCGGCAAAACCCAAAGAAGTACTTGATAAGACATAAGCAATGGGAATTCTCAATACCCAAAGAGAAATAATCGCCAAGACCATTGATATTCTTGTATCTCCCGCTCCGCTGAATGCTCCGTTGAATATTTGTTGCAAAGCTAAAAATCCAAAGAACATGGACATAATTTTAAGATATTGGACGCTCTGAGCTATAACCGCCGGATCATTGGGAGTGAAAAGTCTTGAAATTCCTTCAGCATAAAAGAACGCTATTATTCCCAAGAAGGTCACAATTAAAAATGATATTTTAGCAACCGCCTTGGTAACAGCTTCGGCTCTTTCAAGATTACCGGCTCCAACGCTTCTTCCCACCATTACCGAAGTAGCCATCATAAATGACATTGAAACAACCATAACTAATCCTAGTATTTCTCCGCCGACACCGTAAGCGGCGATACTGGTTGTTCCCAACCTGGCAACTAAAATTGTAATGAACACAAAACCAAGTGATCGGGCAAACTGCTCCATCGAACTAGGAATACCAATCTTTAAAATCTTTTTAATTATTTTAAAATCAAATTTAAAATTCTCTTTCTTTAAAACAATTCCCGTTTTACCTTTTAAAATAATATATCCGGCGATAATGGTATTGATTACTTCGCAAAAAATAGTCGCCAAGGCTGCTCCCTCAGTTCCCATCTTAGGAATAATTCCGTAACCGAAAATAAATAAAGGGTCGATTAAAAGATTAAGTAATACCGTAAGAGAAATAATATATACCGGCGTCTTAACATCTCCCAAAGCTCTCATTAAAGATTGATAAACAGCAAAAGCAAAGATAAACAAAGTACTGATAAAGAAAAGTTGCAGATAAGAAAGAACTCCAAAAGGAATAAGACTTTCCGCTCCAATCATTTTAATTAAAAACGGAGAGGCGAAATAACCTAAGACCGACAACAACAAAGAAACAACCACCATTAACATTATCAGCTGTGTCGAAATATAACTTATCTTCTCGTGGTCTTCCCTTCCTTTATGATGAGAAATCAGAATAGTTCCCGAGATAAATAATCCAGCACCTAAAGAAATAACAAGAAAAATTATCGAAGAACAAATAGAAATAGCGGCCAAGCTTTCCGAATTTAATCTTCCCAACCAAAAAGCATCAGTGATTGAATAAGCTGTTTGTAAGAAATTGGCAATCGCAATCGGAATAGACAGTTTTAAAAACTGCTTCCATATTGATTCTTCATTAATTTTTCTTTTTTCTTTTTCCATAATAATTTAAAAACAAAAAGCTAGGGTCCGCCCTAGCTTCATGCTCTAACTTAAGGGTTTACTTTAACGAAAACGAAGCTTTGACGGTAATCATGATCTCTTTTTCTACAGTAGAAGTATCGTAGTTCCCATAGTCAGAAATGTCAATTGAATTGGGTTGCATTACCTGAACTACACCCATACTGGCTGATTTCAATGTTCCCACCTTTTTGCCGGTACTTTCAGCGATGCTCTTGGCTCTAGTCTGAGCATCTTTCATGGCTTCGGGCAAAAGATTTACTCTCATTTCAGGAAGCTTGCTGTAATAATATTGGGGTGCGTAAGCAGAGAAAATAACTCCCTGATCAATTACAGTTTGAGTATTCTTTGAAATAGTCTGTAATTTTTTAATATCTGTTGATTGAACAATTACATTTTGAACCAATGCATATTCAGTTTGAGATCCTGTAGTTTTATTATAATCATACTGCTCCTGCATTGATACCGGAGAAATAGTTAATTCAGCTTCGGTAATTCCATTATCTTGCAAAAACTTTAATATTACAGCTTCATCAGCTTTCATTTGAGCATAACCGGCTTTCAATCCAGAAGAAAAAACGGTTCTTGAAAAACTACCATTCCATTTAACAATATCAGCGGTAACAGATTGCTTAGCGGAACCGGTTACACTTAATGTGTTATCAGCAGCTTTAATCTGATATAAAGAAAATGAGATAATACTAACTCCGATAATTAAAAAGATTCCGAGAATTATCGAAGTCTTTATTAAACTTTTTTCTAAAATTTCCATGTTTTTTTATTTATTATTATACTTAAATATTAACACTATTAAATATTTTGTAAAGCTACACTTCGTAAACTTCCCTGTACACAGGAACTATTAAATCCCCCTTGCTTATCCCTTCTAAGGATTGAGCGAAGGACAAGCTTGATTCTTCTTGCCCGTGAATGATAAATACTTTTTTAGGGTACGGTTTATTTATTGTCTCTATCCAATTGAATAAAAATGTTCTGTCTCCGTGGGAAGAAAAAGAAAAAATACTTGTCACGTCAGCCATAACTTTTATTTTTGAACCATCTATCTCAACAAATTTATCTCCCTGAGAAAGAGCTCTTCCCAAAGAACCTTCCGACTGGAAAGAAATAATCAATAAGGTGTTTGCCGGATTACCCAAATATCTCTTTAAATAGCTTTTGATTTTTCCTCCCTCAAACATTCCGCTTCCGGCAAGGATTATCTTGGGCAACGGTGCCTTATCAACCTTTCCCGCTTGAGCCTCGTTTCTAATCATTTCCAATCCTTCAAAATCAAACAAATCATCTCCCTTAGAAATCAGTTCTTTTGATTCTTTGTCATAAAAATCAACATATTGTTTGTATATGTCCGTAGCTCTGATAGCCAAGGGACTATCCAAGAATATTGGCAAGCTTTCTATTTTTCCATTCTCTACAAAATCATTTAAAACGTAAAGTAATTCTTGAGTTCTCTCCAAAGCAAAAACCGAAATCATCATTACTCCGCCTTTTTTAATCGTTTCTTGAATTTTCTGTTTCAATATTTCCCTGCCTTTTTCTTTAGGCTCATGCAATCTGTCTCCGTAGGTAGACTCAACAAAAACAATATCGGCTCCGGAGATGAAATCAGGATCATTAACAACCGGAGCGGGAGGATTACCCAAGTCTCCTGAAAAAACAAGTTTCTTTTCTTTTCCTTGGTCATTAACCCAAACTTCAAAAATTGACGACCCTAAAATATGGCCGGCATCTCTTAATTTTATCCTAACATCATCGTTGATGCTTTTTTCTTCTCCGTAATTCAAACAGGTAAAAAAATTAATCAAAGAAAAAATATCGCTGGTCGTGCAAAAAGGAGCGCAAAAAGGACGTCCCTCAAGTTGAGAAACCTTAAGCGCGTCTAAAAGTATTATTTCCGTTAAATCTTTAGTCGGAGCAGTGGAATAAACCCGGCCGCAGAATCCATCAGCAAAAAGCTTGGGTAATCTTCCGCAATGATCCAAATGAGCATGAGTTAAAAGGACAAAATCTATTTCTTTCGGGTCAAAAGAAAAATCTTCCAAGTTCTTGTTGTAACTATCTCCCTGAAACATTCCGCAATCAACCAAAAACTTGGTCTCGCCAGACTCAATCAATATGCACGAACCTGTTACCTCGCGGCAAGCACCGTGAAAAGATATCTTCATTGTTATTCCTTGCTATTAAAAATAATTCTTAATCCGATTAAAACTATGATTAATGCCCAAACAATTCCCCAGTTAATAATGGAGAAAGGATTAAAATCAAAAATCTGTTCAAAAAGAATATCCAATCCGATAAAAAGAATAACCAATCCCACAATATTCTTTATGTTTACAATCCAATCCCTGTTCTTCTTGATTTCCTCAGCCAACTCTTGGGTTTTTTCCTGAGTTCCGCTGATTACTTCATTAATACTTTTTTTATTGCCGCTGCTGTCGGGAATCATTATCGCTAAAATCAAATAAATAACGATACCTGAACCGCCGGTAAATGTTAAAAGAATGAATAAAATTCTGACTACTAAAGGATCTATGTCGAAGTACTCACCCAAGCCACCGCAAATTCCGAAAATAACACGATTGGTCTTTGAGCGATAAAGTTTTTTTGTATTGCTCATTTTAAAATATTTATTAATTATTATATATACTA
>JBAZIW010000004.1:0-69935 GCA_041651655.1 Minisyncoccota bacterium
CTTGGTTGGTAGTTTAAGTGGGGCGCTTTTCTCCTAAAAAGTAACGGAGAAGTTTAAAGGTCGGCTAGATCCGGATGGAAATCGGATTAGTCCTGTAAAGGGATAAGCCGGCTTAACTGCAAGACGGATATGTCGCGCAGATGGGAAACCAGAACTTAGTGAACCGACCATGGTTCGTAGGACCGTGGGAGATCATCAGACAAAAGTTACCCCGGGGATAACAGGCTGGTAGTGCCCGAGAGTCCATATCAACGGCACTGTTCGGCACCTCGATGTCGGCTCATCACATCCTGGGGCTGTAGAAGGTCCCAAGGGTTTGGCTGTTCGCCAATTAAAGTGGTTCGTGAGCTGGGTTCAGACCGTCGTAAGACAGGTTGGTCCATATCTACCACAGGCGTCGAGTTTTGAGGAGAGTTGCCCTTTGTACGAGAGGATCAGGGTGAACTAACCTCTGGTGTATCAGTTGTCCCGCCAGGGGCATAGCTGAGTAGCTAAGTTAGGAAGGGATAAGAGCTGAAAGCATCTAAGCTCGAAGCCCACTCCAAGATTAGAACTCTTATTCAGGTTAAAGACTATGACCTTGATAGGTCGCAGGTGTAAGCCCCGTGAGGGGTTCAGCCGAGCGATACTAATTGAATATTAAAATAACTCTTTGATTAGCAATTACTAGCTTTATTCTAAATTTATTTATTCTACTCCTTTTTGTTTTTAATATGGGGGCTATACTGGAAGTGCTCCACCCGATCCCTTTCCGAACTCGGAAGTGAAATCTTCTAAGGCCGATGATAGTGGTATCCGCGAAAGTAGGTCGCCCCCGTATTAAAGATCGAAAGGAGTTTTTTGTTTGACCGAAAAATGAGAGGTATGGTATAAGAGAGGTAGACTCATTGAAAATTGAAAACAAGAAGGAGGTGAGTCTGTGGTTACAACCAAGCCGAAGATTGAGGAATTTCTCAACGAGAAAAACTGGAGTAGAGTCATACAAGCAGTGGTACAGGAAGACTGTTCCGAAGACTGCCAGAGAAGGGTGTTAAAACATTTTATTGACCTAAAACTCATTTCTTTTGAATCAATCTTTGAAGAACCTGACCCCAAATCTTTTTCGATTATATCAATCCATCTTTTTTTCCGAATTTGCAATTCTCTCCGGAGAAACAAATATGAAAGTGTTATCCCGAGCAGGATGTATTTCGGAAGAAATAAATACGGAGAAGTAATCGAGGTTACGGTTTCTAATAACTTTAAGTCACTTTTAAAATATAACGAAAAACTTCGTTATTTTTTATATAAAAAAAGACCAAACAATTAAAAATTATGTTTGGTATTTGTTTATTTTTTCTTCGGCGATTCGTTTAACTTCTTCAAGCTTTTTCTTGGTTGATTTATCCCTTATCGTTTCCCATGTTTTGAGGGGTAGATTGGCCTTAGAGAGCACGAAAGCCATTGTTTTAAAGGAGAGCGAACCCTTTTTGAAGCAGAAGTCGATAGTTTCGATAATTGCTTCTTCCGGTGCTGATTCGAATATTTTAGAAAGAACTAACTGTTCTATTGCCCGAGAGATATGAAGATACCACGGATCTCTGTATGTCAGATAGAGAAACCATTCCTTCCATTCAACATTGTTTTCCGGTTTCGAATATTCTCTCACAAACAAGGTTGTATATACTTCATCTTTTCGGTGATGAAGGAAAACAGTTGAAGTTTCCAAAAGATTTTCAAAAGTTTTTGTCTTTCTTGCCATAATGCTGAGTAGTTCGGTATCAACCGCGAGGTTGATATATCTGCCTCTGGCGTGAAGAGAACATTCCTTGATGGTCATATCGCTTTCCTTGATTTTTTCCAGAACTAATCCGTCAGCCAATCTCTTTAACTGATTGATGTCTTCATAAAGAACATTCAGCCGATTCGTGTTCGTGGCTACTTCCTTTGACATTGATCCGTCAGCTAGCCGAATCAAATCCAAGTTCTCAATAGTGTTCGCGGTCAAACAATCACCAGTGAAATTTTAAATGAGCTAATTAGCCCATAGATATCTTAGGACTTTTTAATTTTTTGTCAATTTTGTCTTTTTTATAGGGATAGGATATAATCAGAATATGAAGATTTTTACTAAGAAAAGAATAACGATTTTTGTCATCCTCCTTGTTTGTTTTTTGATTATTAACTCTTTTTTGAAAGACGGGATAAAGAATTTTGTTTATTCAAAATCAGAGAGCTTGATGGCCTCGTTATGGAATAAGGGAAGTGAACAGGCTTTTTCTAATAAAAACCAAGAAGAATTGAATAAGAAATTAATCGAGGAAAATCAGAAACTTCTTTCCGATTTGGCCGATTTGCAAAACATAAAAGAGGAAAACGAATTTTTAAGAAACAGTTTGGAATTGGGATTGGAAAAAGATTTTGATTTGATGCTCGGACGGGTAATATCAAAAGATCTTTTATCGGATTCTCTTTTGGTGAATATCGGCTCCAATGACGGAGTCAAAAAAGGTTTTCCGGTAATTGTTTCCGGCAAGGTTCTTTTGGGAAAGGTAGTTGATGTTTATCCATCTTATTCTCGAGTGATGCTTATAACTCAAAAGAATAATCTTATCGACGTCGAAATACCGGATAGCGAGATTTTTGCTTTAAGTAAAGGAGAGGGAAACTTGAATTTGACCCTGGATATGGTGGCCCGCGACAAAGAATTGAAAGAAGGAAGCTTGGTTGTAACTTCGGCAATGGGAGGCAATTATCCGGCCGGACTTTTGATGGGTAAGGTAAAGAACATTAAAAAGATTGATAATGAGACTTATCAGATGGCTGATATCGAAAAGGTGTTTGATTTGAGCGTGATTAATAATGTTTTTATAATCAAGATAGCGGAAATATATAATGATTAAGGAGATTTTCAAAACTTTGATTTTGTTATTAGCGATGTATTATCTGTTTATTTTTGAAGCAAGTTATTTATCATTTTTTACTTCTTTTAGTTTTCTTATCCTTTTTGTCTTGGTGATTAATGTTTTGGAAGAGCCGCAGGGGCGGATAGGATTGATTTCTGCTTTCTTTTTCGGACTGATGCTTGATATTTATTCTGCTCATTATATCGGTTTGATGGCTTTGTCTTTTTCTCTTGTTTCTCTGTTATTAAAATTTATACTATTCAAATATGTTAGGATTCCATCGCTCTCATGGATACCAAAAATTTAAAGTCAAAAGATGGAATACGGACATCGAAACAGATGATCTTTTTTTAGATGCTTTAACGCACAAAAAAGACAAGAATTCTTATACGATAGAAACGGCTTTGTCGCAGAGAATATTTCAATTGGTTCTCACTTCTTTTATCTTAATAATCGGAGTATTATTTTTCCGCTGTTTTTCTTTTCAGGTTTTTGATTATCAAGCCTATAATGAAAAAGCGGAAAGGAATAAATTTCTTTCCAGTGAAATTGAGGCTCAGCGAGGTATTATCTATGACCGCAATTTCAAGCAATTGGTTATCAATACCCAGGGATTTGATTTGGTTTGTAATCTTTTAAAGTTACCGGAAGATGAATTATTAAGAGAGAAACAGGTGAGGGAAGTAGCTCGTATTTTAGATATGCCTTTTGAGGACTTGAATAAAAATATTGAAGAAATGGAAGCGGCAGAGGAGAGTGAATTTTCTTTAGTGAGGGACATTGATAAGGATAAAGTGATTATTTTGAAAACCAAAGCAGAAGAGTTGACCGGATTCGAGATTGTTAAGAAAAAAAGCAGGGAATACTTGAGCGGATATGATTTGGCTCATATTATCGGATATGTTTCGGGAGACAGTTCAACCGGAGAGTCGGGAATAGAAAAACAGTATAACGATGTTTTGAAAGAAATACCGGGAGAAATCAATCGAGAAAAAGATGTTCACGGGAATTTGGTTAAAGAGGAAATTATCAAGCCTTCAGAATCGGGAAATAACATAGTTTTGAATATTGATTACGATTTGCAGGAAAAAGCAGCCGCCTTTTTAGCTAGCGCGGTTGACGGATATAATGCCAAGGGTGGAGCGGTTGTAGCGGTTAACCCAAAGACCGGAGAAGTCTTATCGCTGATTTCTTATCCTTCTTTTGATAATAATATTTTTTCTAAAGATTTAACTAATAAAGAATTTAATGATTTATTGAAAAATCCCAAAGTTTCTTTTTACAACCGAGCTACTTCGGGAGAATACCCGACCGGTTCAACTTTAAAACCAATGATTGCGGTTGCCGCTTTGGAACAGGGCATTGTTACCGTTGATAAAGAAATATATTGTGAGGGGGGAATTGAATTAAATGACGATACGTTTAAAAAAGACTGGGCGACGCACGGCTGGACCAGTTTGAAAAAAGCCATTGCCGAATCTTGTGACGTTTTCTTCTATATGATTGGAGGCGGATATAAGAATTTTAACGGTTTGGGAATAGCCAAGATTGAAAAGTATTTGGAAAAGTTTGGCTTCGGAGCAAAAACAAATATTGATTTGCCGGAAGAAAGTGTCGGTTTGGTTCCCGATCCGGATTGGAAGGAAGATAGAACCGGAACTTCATGGTATCCGGGAGATACTTATAATATTTCCATTGGACAGGGTTATTTCAAAGCAACTCCCTTGCAATTAACTATGGCTATTTCTTCTATTGCTAACGGAGGAAAATTAATGAAACCACAAGTTGTTAAGAGTGTTTTAGACAATAATAATCAAACCATTAAAACATTTGAGCCGGAGATTGTAAGCAAGGATTTTGTTTCTTTATCGGCAATTGAATCGGTAAGAGAGGGAATGAGGGAAACTGTTTTGTCTTCGGCGGGAACAGCTCGTTCTTTACAGTATTTGCCCGTTTCTTCCGGAGCCAAAACCGGAACAGCTCAGACCGGAAAGAATGAGATTTATCACAACTGGATTACCGTTTTTGCCCCCTATGACGACCCGGAGATAGTTTTGACCATTATCGTGGAAAGCGTGCCTAAAAACACTGGTTTAGCCAACCTAGTGGCCAGGGAGACTTTGGGGTACTACTTCGGAGAGAAGGAAATACAACAAAATAAAGAGGAGATAATTAACGAAGGTGGTAATTAAAAGTCTTGATTTCTGAGTTATATATGCTATACTATCACCAAAAGGATTGATCTAGGTGATTAGGCCTTTTTTCTAAATTGAATTAATAATATCCGCTTTTCGGTTTTTGTCTTTTGACTAAATGGAATCGTGGAACAATACACATATATGGACAATAAATATTTAACCCAAGAAGGTTTGGATAAATTAAAGAAAGAACTTGAATACCTTAAAAAAGAAGGTAGAATTGAGGTAGCCGAACAATTGAAAGAAGCTATTTCTTTCGGTGATTTGTCAGAGAATGCCGCTTACGATGAAGCGAAAGATAATCAGGCTGCCATTGAAGGCAAAATTCTTGATTTGGAAAGATTAATCAGTTCGGCCAAAGTAATTCAGGATAATGAAAATACAGGCTGGGTTCAAATCGGTTCCTATGTTACAATCAAAGAAGGCAATGATGAAGAAAGATATCACGTTGTTGGAGAGGAAGAAGCTAATCCAATGGAAAACAGAATTTCTTTCAAATCACCTTTAGGTCAAGCTTTATTAAACAAGCCTAAAGGAGCCGAAGTGGAGATTAAAACTCCCAAGGGATCTCTTAAATACAAAATACTAAAAATAGAATAAAAATATGTCTACCTCAGACGAAATCAGACAAAATAGGATTGAAAAATTAAATAAGCTTCGCAAGAACGGAGTCGATGTTTATCCTATTGAGGTCAAGCGTACTCACGAAATCAAGAAGGTTTTAGAGGATTTTGCATCTTTATCACAGAAAGAAGAAGAGGTTATTTTGGTCGGAAGAGTGAGGACTATCAGAACTCACGGTGCTTTGACTTTTATTGATTTTGAAGACGGAACGGGAAAAATTCAGGGATTGCTAGCAAAAGACAAAATGGGTGAAGCTAATTATGATTCATTTTTAGATATTTTTGATATGGGTGATTTTATCGAAGCCCACGGAACTTTGTTTGAAACCAAGAGGGGAGAAAAGACGATTCAAATATCCGATTATAAGATGATTTGCAAATCTTTACTTCCATTGCCGGAAAAATGGCACGGTTTGAAAGATGTTGAAGAGAGATACAGAAAAAGATATCTCGATTTGATGTTTTCTCCGGAAGTGAAACAGAAGTTTGTCATCCGTTCCAACTTTATCAAAGAATTGAGAAACTTTTTAAATGAAGACGGATTCTTTGAAGTGGAAACTCCGATTCTTCAATCATTATACGGTGGAGCCAGAGCTAAACCATTTAAAACTCATTTGAATGCGATGGATGTCGATGTATTTTTGAGAATATCTCCGGAACTATACTTAAAGAGATTATTGGTTGGAGGATTCGAGAAGATATACGAGATAGGAAAGTGTTTTAGGAATGAGGGAGTGGACAAATTCCACAATCCTGATTTTACCATGATTGAATTCTACTGGGCCTATGCCGACTACAAACAATTAATGAAAATGACGGAAAGAATGTTTGAAGTTATTTTGACTAAAGTTTTAGGAACAACCGATGTTAAATATGGAGACAGTATTTTGAATTTTAAAGGACCATTTGAAAGAATAGAATTCTTTGCTTTATTGGAAAAGCATACCGGAATTAAGTATGAAGAATTAAATGAAAAGGCTTTGCTTGAAAAAGCCAAAGAAATGGGAATCGATGTTCCCGAAGGAGCCGACAAGCCGAATATCGCCGATGAGATTTACAAAAAATACTGCCGACCGAATATTATCCAGCCGACTTTCATTATTCATCACCCCAGAGGATTCCAACCTTTATCTAAAGCATTGGATAAAGAAAAATTAGCTAATTTCCAGTTGGTTGTCGCCGGAGCGGAAGTTATTAATGCTTTTTCGGAACAAAACGATTCATTGGACCAGGGAGATGTGTTACGCGGACAGGAAAAATTATTCAAGGGCGGATTTGAGGAAGCACAAAGATCAGATGAAGAGTTTATCGAAGCCTTGGAATACGGAATGCCTCCGGCTGCCGGATTCGGAATGGGAATCGACAGAATTGTCTCAATGTTAACCGATTCAGGGTCATTGCGAGAAGTGATACTGTTTCCATTAATGAAGGATAAGGAATAAATTAAACTCGGGGAAACCCGAGTTTTTGTTTTGACATGATTTTCTTTTTTTGCTATGACTTCATTAGCTCATTGAGCGTGATTGTTATGAGACCTAAAGTGACTAACAAAGCACCGTCTAAAGAAGACATAGCGCGGATGCTCCGAAGAAAGGGAGTGATGGGAGGAACCGTAAAATTCGACTTCTCAAAAATTGAAAACGAGAAGGCAATTACCGGAATAGCCAGCTATCTGGTTAAAAAGATTCCTCGTCCCTACAACGTTGTTATCGGCTTCATTTCTGACAACAGCGGTCTTTCCAGGTCTGTTGCCGAATCTTTAAGGGCAATGCATTATTTTGCCCCTCAGGACAATGATGTCAGAGTAGTCCTTGAGAGATTCGATCGTTCCAAAGAGGTAAACGTCCTCTTGGTAAAAGCATTGGTCAGCGATGTTGAGATGGATGAATGGTATTATCTGCCTCAAATCAATGAAAATGTTCAAATCATGTCTGTGGCAGCGATTGCCGACGGAAGATTTCTTCCTTATGAAAACCACTTGGAGGTATTCAGTTTAATCGACTACGATTATATCTATCCTTAAATAAGAGCTAACACCTCTTTTTTTATTTTTGACACGATAATATTTTGAAGTATAATAATACCAGAGGACGTGTTGACATGTGTCTGTCTGGATGTTGCGGAAGGTATGGCGGATTAACAATCGAGGCCATCAAAAGAATATCGGATTCTATTAAGATTCCGACAGAGAAAAAAGAGATTGCGCCAAGCGCTTCTCACGAGGAGGAGGAACTAAATTAAGTGCCTCCTATTTTATTGCTTTTTTTCCTTCAAATTGGTATTATGTACTTAAAATAATAGAGATTTGAACATATGTTAGATATTAAATTTATCAGAGAAAATCCAGAAAAAGTCAAAGAAGCTTGCCGAAAAAAGAAAGTTAATTTTGATGTAGATAATCTTTTATCAATTGATGCTAAGAGAAGGGAATTGATTATTGCGATTGAGAACAAGAGTGCAATGAAGAATCAAGCCAACAAAAGGATTCAGGAAGCCAAGACGAAAGAAGACCGAGAAGCGGTGATTGCTCAAATGAGAGAATTGGACAGAAATTCTGATAATGAAGAAGATGAATACAAGAAAATCAATGAAGAATTTGAAAGATTAATGCTACTTGTTCCCAATATTCCCGACGAGTCGGTTTCTGACGGTGATTCCGATGCCGATAATGTTGAAGTGAGAAAATGGGGTAAGATTCCGGAATTCAAATTTCCCATCAAAGATCACGTTCAATTGGTTAAGGATTTGGATTTGGTTGATTTTGAAAGGGGAGCCAAGGTAGTCGGTTTTCGAGGGTACTTCTTAAAAAGAGAAGCTTTTCTTATCTGTATGGCTATTTGGCAGTATGCAACCGATGTTTTAACTAAAAAAGGATTTATTCCCGTTGAAGCTCCGTCTTTGGTTAATGAAACCGCCATGACGGGAACCGGATATTTGCCGCAATCAAAAGACGAAGTTTACAAAACTCACGACGGTAATTATTTGGCTGGAACTTCGGAAGTGGCAATGATGAGCTATCATTCCAATGAAACATTAAAGGAAGAAGATTTACCGATTAAATATATGGGTTTTTCTCCTTGTTTCAGAACAGAAATTGGCAGTTATGGAAAAGACACTCAAGGAATTTTAAGAGTTCACGAGTTTATGAAAATAGAGCAGGTTGTTTTATGTAAGAACGACAAAGAAGAGTCGGTCAGATTACACGAAGAAATAACTAAGAATGCAGAAGAGATTTTGCAGGGATTAAATATTCCATATCACGTAGTTCGCAATTGTGCTGCTGATTTGGGATTGGGACAAGTTAAAAAGTATGATATTGAGGCCTGGGTTCCTTCGCAGAATAAATACCGAGAAACTCACTCCTCTTCATATTTCTTTGATTTCCAGACTAGAAGATTGGGAATCAAATACAAAACCAAGGAGGGAGAAACTAAATACACTCATTCATTAAATAATACGGGAATTGCCACTCCCAGGATTTTAATTCCTCTATTGGAGAATAATCAACAAAAAGACGGAAGCATTAAGATTCCCAAGGTTTTGCATAAGTATTTGAGCTTTAAGGAAATTAAAAGAAAATAGTCAATGGAACTATTTGAATTCAAGGAAAATAAAATTAATATTAATGGAATTGATTTGTATTATAAAACTGCCGGAAAAGGTAGGCCGTTTTTAATTCTTCATGGTTGGGGAGCATCTTCTGTTTCTTGGATAAGATTGATTGATGAAATGGCTGATAAAGGATTTGAATTGATTATTCCTGATTTACCCGGTTTTGGAAAAACAGAAACACCAAAAACCGTCTGGGGAGTGGGAGAGTATGCAGATTTTATAATTTCTTTTATCAAGAAATTAGATCTTTCCGATTTTTATCTCTTGGGTCATTCTTTTGGGGGAGGGATTGCTTTAAAGATGGCGACCGAAAAGAATTTTAAACCTTTGAAATTGATCTTCTGCGATGCGGCGATAGTCAGAGAAGAAAGACTTAATTTGAGGCAAAGAATTTCAAAGTTTTTGGCAAAGATAGGTTCCAAGGTTATTTCCGAAGATTCTCGAATGTATTCTTTTTTTGAAAAGATGGCTTATAGACTATCCGGAACTTATGATTATTATCGAGCTAATCCTATAATGAAGGAGATTTTTAAAAAGGTGGTAGGGGAGGATTTAACTCATTTGTTAACCAAAGTTGATATGCCTTGCTTGATTGTTTGGGGAGAAGATGACCCGATTACTCCGGTAGAAGACGGAGTTCTTTTCCATCAGGAAATCGATGATTCTGAATTAAAAATAATAAAAGGAGCAAGACATAATCCTTATAAAACAGATTCCGTTGAAGTTGGCGAGTCTATTATTAAATTTTTAAATAAATAACATGGTTATACAACCTTGGATGATAATCTTAACAGGTTCAATAGTTCTCTTCTTTTGGTTTTTTAAGGAAGTTAAGAATTTCTTGTTCTGGTCTTATTTATGGCAATTGAAAAATTATCATATTGGCAGATTTTTGGCGCATTTTGATACTTACAGCGGAAAGAAGATAATCAGAAACTGGGGATTGTCTTTCAAATGTTTTGTCTTTTTGGGAATAATGTTCTTAATCGGTTCAACGGTTTATTTGTATCCCGATTATCTTAATAATTTTTTAAATGAAATTAGTTTATTCATTATCGCCTGTATTCCCGTGGTTTTTGTTCTTTATATTATTGAAGGATTTTTATCAATCGTCGGCTTATTAAGAAGAAGGATAAAAATGCCGGAGATGACCTCAAAGGTATCTCTTCTTTTGCCGATTGTTTTTATTCCTTTAGGAATAATCACGGCGGTCATCGCCTTTGCTTTTTATCAAAGCTATATGAATCCAACGGAATGGATAATGTTTGAATTGATCTATTTTGCTATCGCTATTCTAGCTTTTGATATTTTAACTCCTTTGATAGTTTCTTTTATTATTCTTTTTTTTCAACCCATCACCGTTTTTATGAGAAACAGAATAATCAAGAAAGCGATGAAGAAAAGGGAAGCTTTGGAAAATCTTTTAGTTATCGGAATTACCGGAAGTTACGGCAAGAGTTCGACTAAAGAATTTTTGAAAGAGATTTTGTCGGCTGATTTTAAAGTTGTTTCGACCGAAAAGAATGAAAATTCGGAAATAGGAATATCGCAATGCATTTTGAACCATCTTAACGATGAATACGAAATATTTATTTGCGAAATGGGAGCATATAATCGGGGGGGGATAAAATTGTTGTGCGATATTGCCAAACCGAAAATCGGAATATTAACCGGAATCAATAATCAGCACTTGGCCACTTTTGGTTCGCAGAAAAATATCGTTAAAGGAAAGTTTGAATTAATAGATTCTTTGCCCAGTGAAGGATTGGCGGTTTTGAATTGGGACAGTGATTTAATCAAAGATAATTTTAATTCGACAATTAATAGCGTTAAGTGTTCTATTTCCGAAAAGCAGGATTTTTGGGCCGAAGAAATCAAGGAAGACAAAGAAGGAATATCGTTTAAAGCTGTTTTTAAAACCGGAGAAAGCCAGAACTTTAAAACTAATATTCACGGTATTCATAATGTATATAATCTTTTGTTGTCTATTGCTGTGGCCAAGAAATTAGGCATGGAACTGGAAACGATTGCCGAAAAAGTCAAAGAAATTAAAGGAGGAATTACAATTAAAAAAGTTGATGATTTTGATTTGATTGATGCAACTTATTCTTCTAATTTTGATGGGATTATTTCTCATCTTGAATATTTAAAAAACTGGAACGGCAGAAAGATATTAGTGATGCCGTGCTTAATTGAATTGGGTGATGAGGGTAAGGAGACTCATCGCAAGATTGGAAGAAAAATCGGAGAGGTTTGTGATTTGGCGATTATCACTTCAAGAGATTATTTCAAAGAATTGGAAAAGGGGGCGGTTGAATCGGGAATGAAGGCCGAAGATGTTTTGTTTGTTCAAAACGGAGACAAGATATTGAAAAAGATATTTGCGGTCGCCAGAGAAGACAGCGTTGTTTTATTGGAAAGCAGAGTTCCTCGTCTTTTAATTGATAAATTGATAAAATAATGAAAACCATTTCTATTTCTTTATCGCCCAATACGGAAAAAGATGATGTCTCTTTAGCCTTTAGTTTGATTTTTCAGCCTTGGAAATGGAGAGGAGGAAAACCGACAAAAGATTTGGAAAGGATGTTCAGAAATTATTTCGGTTTTAAGAATGCTTTCAGTTTTAATTCCGGACGAAGTTCTTTGATCGCCATTTTAAAGGCGATGGAAATCGGAAAAGGAGATGAAGTGATTCTTCAGGCTTTTACCTGTAATGCCGCGGTTAATCCGATTATATATGTTGGAGCAACTCCTGTTTTTGCCGATATTGATGAAAGTTTAAATATTTTTCCGGCCGAGGTTATTAAAAAGATTACCAAGAAAACCAAGGCGATAATGATTCAGCATACTTTCGGTTACCCGGCAGAAATTGATGAGATTAGGAAGATTTGCATGGCTAATAATCTTTATTTGATTGAAGATTGCGCTCATGCTTTGGGAGCTAAATACAAAGATTCATTTTGCGGATCTTTTGGCGATGCCAGTTTCTTTAGCTTTGGAAGGGACAAGGTTATTTCTTCGGTCTATGGAGGAATGGTGACGGTTAATAATGATGTTCTATTGGAAAAAGTATCTCATTTCCAGAAGGGAATTGATTGTCCTTCCTGTTTTTGGACACTGCAGCAATTATTGCATCCGATCTTGATGAATAAAATAATTCTGCCTTTATACAATTCTAAATTAGGAAGAGGGCTTTTGGCACTGTTTCTTAATTTGAATATTTTAAGTAAAGCGGTAACTGCTAAAGAAAATCAAGGCGAGCTTCCGGCTTATTTTCCCAAAAGAATGCCTAATGAATTGGCGTTCTTGGCAATGAATCAGTTGAAAAAAATAGAGCACTTTAATGAGCACCGAAAAGAAATTGCTCAGTTATATGATTCAATGATGGTTAATAAAAAGGAATTCAAGGTTGTTTTCAAGAAAGATAAGGATAAGGAAGCGATATTTTTAAAGTATCCGTTACTAAATGTTAATCCGGCTAAAGTGGTAAGGGAAGCCAGGAAGAAAGGGATATATTTAAACGACGGTTGGTTCGGTTCAGCCGTGGTTCCTTCTCTGACTTCACTGGAAAAAATTTGTTACGTTGCTAATAGCTGTCCTCAGGCGGAGGAAGTGGCTAAAAGGATTGTTTGTCTTCCTACCCATATTAATATTTCAAGAGAGGACGCTAAAAGGGTATTTGACTGTTTATAATATTTAAGGCAGAATAAGAGGGTAATAATAAAGGAAAAGACATGTTTGATAAACTAAAAGATTTAAAAAAGTTAAAAGATTTGGAGAGTTCTTTGGGAAAAGAAAGGGTAGAAAAAGAAAAGAACGGTATTAAGGTTGTGGTTAACGGAAGAGCGGAAGTTGAGAGTATTTCTTTAAATGCGGAATTGAGCAAAGAAGACCAAGAAAGATATTTAAAAGATTGTATTAACGAGGCTTCTCGCGATGCCAAGATGATTATGGCAAAGAAAGCGGCCGAAATAACCGGTTTTGGATTTTAATTATGAAATTTATTCCCGCGCTAACAACTACAAAGGGATCGAATTGGAAAGAGAAATTCAGAGAGATACAAGAACTAAAGATTGAAGAAATCGCTCTTTTTCCGACATGCTTAACAAAAGAGCATCGCAACACTCTTTACGATATGATAAAGAATTCTTGCATTAAAAGAATTCCTTTTGTTCATTTAAGGGAAGACATGGATGTTGAAGAGTTGGAGTTTTTAGCCAAGGAATACGATACGCAGATATTCAATACTCATTCGGAACGAGAGTTTTCGATTAACAATGAGTGGTTGGTAAAATACAGAGAATTGATTTGCATTGAGAATACAGAGAGGTTTCCTTTGGACGCGGAAGAGATTAAGAAATATGGCGGCATTTGTTTGGATTTTGCTCATTTGGAAAATTTAAGATTATTAGCCAAAGATAAATACAATAAAGAAATAGAGGTTTTATCTAAATTTCCCATCAAGTGTAATCACGTGAGCGTGGTGAAGAAAGATTTTTCTTTTGTCGATGCCAAGAAATTGAAACTGAAATACGACAGTCATCACATGGATGATTTGTCGGAATTGGATTATTTGAAAAATTATCCGGTTAATTATTTTTCCGATTATTGCGCCATTGAATTGGATAATAAAATCAAAGAACAGTTGGAGGCGATAAATTACATTAATGAATTTATGGGAGCGAGGAACAAGTTTATAAATAAAATGCTTGAACATTAAAATGAATAAGCGGACTTTATCAGTTTTTTTAATAGTCTTAATATCCTTCGGGGTATTTATTTTTATTTTTGAAGAGAAGATAAAAGAAGTTGACATTAATAATATTATTAAGGAAGAAAAAGTTTTACCTGACAAAATCATGGCGGTTTATTTAACCAGTTGGTCAGCCAGCAATCCTTCAAAGATTGATTATGTTATTGATTTGTCGAAAAGGACGGAAATCAATGCGGTAGTGATTGATATTAAAGACTGGTCCGGCAGGATTCCTTACACTACCAGCCTTTCTTTAACTAAAGAATATAGAGCAGAAAGAGTGATTATCGATGATATAAAGGGATTGGTTGAAAAACTTCACAACGAAGGGTTATACGTGATTGCCAGGATTACGGTTTTTCAGGATCCGGTCTTGGCGGGAAACAGGAGCGATTTGGCGGTTAAAACCTTGAGCGGGGACACCTGGTATGATTATAACGGGCTGGCCTGGATAGACCCGACGAAGAAAGAAGGCTGGGATTATAATATTTCCATTGCCAAAGATGCATTAAGTAATGGATTTGATGAAATTAATTTTGATTATATCCGTTTTCCTTCTGACGGAAATTTAAATGATATGGATGTTGATTTTTCAACTGAAAGGGAAACAATTAGAAGTTTTTACCAGTATTTAAGAAACGAATTAAAAGGAGAGATAATTTCGGCTGACATGTTCGGATTGACGACGGTTAATTTTGACGGATTGGGAATTGGCCAAATTATTGAAGATGCTTACGAATATTTTGATTTTGTCTGTCCGATGGTTTATCCCTCTCACTATGCCGACGGTTTCATCGGGTTTGATAATCCGGCCGACCATCCTTTCGAAGTAGTGGCGTATTCAATGGCTAAGGCGAAAATCAGGATTAATGATTATGATTCCAAGCTCAGACCCTGGCTTCAGGATTTTAATTTGGGAGCGACATATGATACGGAAAAAGTATATCTTCAAATCAAAGCGGTAAAGGAAATTTTAACCGACAAGTATTACGGCTATATGCTTTGGAGCCCGACTAATTACTACAATGAAGAGGCGATAATAAAAGGAGAAAATTGATTTTTTCGGTTTTAAGAATATAATAGAATAATGACAATTAAAGAGATAAGCGAAAAGAAAATATGGGAGGATTTCCTTTTGAATTGCGTTGAAAAGACTTTTTGTCAGTCTTTTAATTGGGGAGAATTCAATCAAACAATGGGGGATAAGGTATACCGATTCGGGATATTTGATAATGAGAGATTGATTGCCGTTGCACAAACCATTAAAATTAAGGCAAAAAGGGGAACCTTTCTTTTTGTTCCTCACGGTCCGGTGATTTTATCGGGTAGCAATAAGGAGATTGTAAAAACATTACTTGATTATCTAAAAGAGTTGGGAATAAAGGAAAAAGCCAGCTTTATCCGTTTTAGTCCTGTCTTCACATTGAATGAAGAAAATGTTAAAATGTTTAAAGAATTAGGTTTTAGAAATGCTCCGATTCACATGCACCCCGAATTAACCTGGGAATTGAATCTTATCCCTGCCGAAGAAGAATTATTGAAAGGAATGAGGAAAACAACCAGATATTTAGTTAAACAGGCTGAAAAGAATCCGGACGTGGAAATAGTGAAGAGCATGAATGAAAAAGATTTAGCTGAATTTGAACGGGTTTATCTTGAAACCGCAGGCAGGCATTCTTTTACTCCTTTTCCGCCCAAATATCTAAAAAGGGAATTGGATGCTTTTAAAAATGATAACGAGATTGTTATCTTTTCGGGAAAATACAAAGGAGAAACGGTTTCGTCAGCAATGATTGTTTATTGGAGCAAAAGAGCTTTTTACCATCAAGGAGCTTCGTCTTCTAAATATAATAAGATTCCGGTTTCGTATTTATTGCAGTGGGAAGCGATTAAAGAAGCGAAAAAAAGAGGTTGCGAAATATATAATTTTTGGGGAGTGATTCCGGAATCGGAGAAGAATCATCCTTGGGCCGGATTGAGTTTATTCAAAAAAGGATTCGGAGGAAGCGAAAAACAATATGTCAAAACTCAGGATTATGTTTTATCGCCCCTTTATTGGCTAACTTATATTTTTGAAGAATTAAGAAAAAGAAAACGCCACCTATAATGAAAAGAAGAATAAAGACAAAAAGAAGAAGAATAACAAGAAGAAAGAAAAGCATCTTCACTAATTTTTATTTCTCTTTTTCCATCTTTGCTTCAATTATTGTTCTTTCGGCTGCCGGTTTTTTATTGTTTTCTCCGAGATTTCAAGTTTCAGAGCTTAATATCAGCGGAAACAATAATATTTCAACCGAAGATCTAGAAAAAGCAGCGGGAGAAAAATTAAAAACTTCTTTTTCTTTATTGGGATTTGATATTAGCACAGAGAGTATTTTTCTTTCGATGGGAAATGGAGTTAATGATTTAATGGAATCTTTTCCCGAAATAGAAAAAATTACGGTCAAAAAAGATTTTCCGAACGGAGTTTCTTTGCAAATAGTGGAAAAGACTCCCTATGCTGTTTGGACTGACGATTTTGATAATGCAAAAAAATACTTGATTGACAAGAACGGAAGCTTTATTAAAAATTTTGAAGACAAGGAAGAGTATAATTCTTTAATTAAAGTCAACGAAAAAGAAGAGTTTGTTAATTTAACCAAGAAAGATATCCTAGAAAGACTTTCCAAGATTGAATCAAAATTAAAGAATAATTCAATTAATGTTAGTGAATTCGATGTTTTTCAGGAGAAAGTAGTTGCCAAAAGCAACCTTTCTTGCGAGATTTTCTTTAATATCAATGATGATTTGGATTGGCAGATAGAAAAATTGGGAATTGTCTTAACTAATAGCAAATATTCTGCTGATTTGGGCAATTTTGAGTATATAGATTTGAGATTTGGTAATCAGGCAATCATTAAGTAGAGGTCTTGACAAATTTAACAATGGTGTTATTATACAGGAGCTTTAAATGAGCTCTTTTAAAATACTCATGGTATCTGTTTGTCCTTGTATTTACAAGGTTAAACACACGCCATGAGTTTATATCATGTGTGTGGAGGAATATTAAATGGCTATTAATGCAAAAGCTATCATTGCTATTCTTGTCATAATCATCGTGATTTTGGCGGCTCTCGTTGCAGGTTATTACTTAATGCCCAATGAGAATGTATCGCAGGAGAACATGGGAACAGCAGGTGGCTTTGCAGACATTAAGTACGCAACGCCTACTGCAACACCAACACCGAACCCCGCAGGAAAGGTTTATCTGGTGGACATTTTCGCCGGAAAGCTGTATCCTATTGACCTGGAGAAGGCAATTGCAAAATTGGACTTCTTTGAGTCATGGAGAGGTCGGTGCCTGAATTGCGAAATCAATGTCCTGAACGCTGAAGGCGAGATGGATCAAGTCATTAGGGGAAACCATAATGACAAGGGACATCCGGTCATCTTCGTTTCAGGAGAAATCATTGACGAAATCGTCTACTCTCCCAATGGGGAACTGGTATCACAAGAAAACGTGATTGCCGGGCCTCTTCCCGAAGGATTTGCTTCTTATCTTATCGATGAGAGGATATCTCCGATGGACAGGAGAGGAGAACAGAAAATAGCAATTGTCGAGGTGTTTAATAAGGACAAAGAACTTGTTTCTATTGTCTGGACAAACGCCAGTTCAGTTAAAGTCGTCCGAGGTCTTTACTTCGACGGCAGTAACAACAACAACGACAGCAGTGGTGGAACGATCGGCGGAAATACTGGAGATACCGGTAGCCCCGTAGACGCTCCTATTCCTGGAGGTCCTACAGACGACCCCGTTCCCGGTGGTCCAACTGACATTGTCATTTAACCTTTCTCCACCACTTATTTTAATCATTCGTTTTTAATAGATAATAAAAAATAATTTAAAAAAATAATAAAAAATATATGAATACAACAAAAGTATCTTATAGTTCGATAGTTTTGAGTCTTGTATCTTTAGTTTCTGTATTGTTCGTTGGAATTGGTAGCGCGATTGCTGCTGTTCCTCAATTCAACAATGCTAGCAACGATTTAGATACGGTAAGAATCGGTAATTCTACAACTGCTGCTGGAACATACAGCTGGACAAAATCAATTACAGCTAAGGCGGGAGACAGAATTGCAATCGATGTTTACTATCACAACACTGTTGATGGCACAAATGCTACCAACACAAAAATGAGAGTAAGCGTACCAAGTACATCAGCCGGCACTCAAAAGGTGTTTTCTGGAGTTTTATGGGCTGATAACGCTGCCCAGGTTTCTGATTCAGTAACTCTTAATATTACTTCTTCTCAGACTATTACCTTTGAAAGTACTGCCAGATGGCTTCCTAATCAATCAACATCAGGAGGCACAATGATTTCAGTTACTAACAATGGTACTAGCGTTGAAGCTAATATTGGAAGCGTTGCTGGAGGATGGCCATCACAAGGTCACGTAACCTTCTTTGCTAACATTTCAAACACACCTATTGCTAATGAAAACCCGGTAGTTAACGCTGGTTCAGATGTAACCGTTAACCAAGGAAATTCTATTAATCTTTCAGCTACAGCTAATGACCCTCAAGGTGATTCAATGACTTATTCATGGTCATGTACTGGTGGAAGTGTATCTAATTCTACATCTTTAAACACTACCTACAATGCTCCTTCAGTAAGTTCAACATCAACATATGTTTGTACAATAACTGCTAGAGACAGCAAAGGAAATACTGGTACAGATACTTTGAATGTTACAGTGATTGGTGGTGGTAACACTAATGAAAATCCAACAGTTGATGCTGGTTCAAATGTCAGTGTTTATGAATCTCAAACAACTTATTTATCAGCTACAGCTAATGACCCTCAAGGTGATTCTATGACATATTCATGGTCATGTACTGGTGGAAGTTTATCTAACTACAATTCTTTGTCTACTACATATTACGCTCCTTCAGTTAGTTCAACATCAACATATGTTTGTACATTAACTGCTAGAGACAGCAAAGGATACACTGGTAGCGATACTGTATATATTACAGTAATGGAAAATGGAGGTGGCAATAATACTCCAAGCGTTAGTGTTTCTTTATCAGCCAATCCAACATCAGGATCATCTCCTTTAACTGGAGTTGACTTATCAGCTACAGCTAATTTATGGGGCATTCCTGATTATGCAACAATTGTTTACAGATTTGATTGCCAAGATGATAATAATTGGGATTTAAGAGTAGAAACTAATAACAAGAATTATACTGCATACGATCTTTGTAATTATTACAATAATCAAACATATACAGCTAAGGTAAAGATTGAGGTAAATGGATACGAAGCTTGGAATCAAATTACAATCAATGCTGGACAATCAAATAATTCTAACGGAATTAGTGTTGATGCAGGTACAAGTAAGGATATTCAGGAAAATCAATCAACAACCTTGAACGGATACGTATACAGCCAATATGGATATTCTTTAAGTCAATATTGGACTTGTAACGGTGGAAGTTTGTCTAATTCAAATTCATTAACTCCTACCTATTACGCTCCTTCAGTAAATGTTGATACAACCTATAACTGTACTTTATATGTAACTGATTCTCGTGGATACAGTAATTCTGACACAGTAAATATTGTGGTTAGAAATTATGGTTCAGGTTATTCAAATGGATTGTCAGTAACAACTAACACTCCAGTTGTTGGAACAACTTCAGCAACTTTAAATGGAATTTTAACAAATGATGGAGGACAGTACTCATCAGTTAGATTTAACTGGGGAAGACTTTCTTCATACAGCAATTCTACTCCTTGGACTACCAACAAATCTACTGGACAGACATTTGATTATTACGTTTCTGGATTAGAAAAAGGAAAAGCTTACCACTTCAGAGCTGAAGCTTCAAACGGAAGAGAAACTGTTGTTGGACAAGATGTTACTTTTGTAACTAAACCGGATGCAGTAACAGGATTCACTGCTCTTGCTGCCGGAAGTAACCAGATTTCATTAAGTTGGAACAAGAGTTCTTCTTCTTGCTACACAATCGTAACAAGAAAGACCGGAAGTTATCCGAACAATTCTGCCGATGGCACAGTTGTTTATTACGGAACAGGATCATCTGTTGTTGATAGTAACTTAAACAACAATGTTTGGTATTACTACAAGGCATGGGCTGTTGGTTGCGACGAAGGAATGTATTCATATTCTGACGCTCAATACTCTAGAGCTTACACAACCGGAGGATATGTACCAGTTGTTGTTACCAAAGCAGAAATTTCACTTGAGGGATTAGTTCGTAACATCACTCAAAAAGAAACTGCTTGGCAGAATTCAATCACTGCAAATCCTAAGGATGAGGTAGAATTCAGAGTTATTATTACTGCTGCTGGATCAAAAGCCTTAGAAAATGTTGTTTTGAAGACTACTGTTTCTGACAAGATTACTGCAATTAACGACATTAAGATTAATAATGAATCATACAACGGCTCATTATCACTTAATATTAATATCGGAACAATTGCTTTAGGAGAATCAAAAGTTATCACTTTCAAAGGAAAGATTGATGATGTAAGCAGCTTTAGCTACGGTTCTAACGAGCTAATCAATACAATAGAAGTTTCAGCCAAAGGTGCCGATACAGTTACAAGAACTGCAACTATCGATGTCATTAGAGGAGCTGAAGCCGGAGCTGGATTGATTTCATTAGTTAATCTACAAGCTTACGCTGGATTCCTAACATTGCTATTCTTAATTCTATGTATTATCGTAATGTATCTTTTAATCGAAAGAAAAAAAGAGAGAGAATGCTTAGCCGAAAGAGAGGCTTCAACTAAGGTTGAAAAAAGCAAATACTTTAATATCAAATAGAGGTTAAAGAAAACAAGCAGAACACTCCCAATTGGGAGTGTTTTGTTTTACAGTTTAGTTTAAGATATCGATTTTACCCTGATAGCCTTTTTAATAAATTCTCCGTATTTGTCTAAATTGACTTTAGTCTGGAGTTTGTATTCTTCTATTTCAGCACCAAGCGATATTTGATTCTCTGATTTGTATTTTCTTACTTCATCAATTGCAATGATTGCTTCACTAAAATCAGAATCATCTAATTTTGTTTCAATCTTTTTAATTATCGGCCAAGCTGAAGTGTGAATGCTTACTTCATTACTAAAATGAGTATATAATTCATCGGTAATAAAGGGAAGAATCGGAGCGAACATCTTTAAGATATTGGTGAAGACTGTTTTTAATGTGTATTGAGCAGCCATCTTTGATGTTTCATCTTCTCCGTATAATCTGTATTTGATGAATTCAACATAGTAATCGCAGAATTTAGACATGAAGAATTCTTCTATTTCGTTCTTGGCTTTAGCGTATTGATATGACTCAAAGTTTTCCGTCGCCTTTTTGATAGTTTCATTCATTTCTTTTAATATCCAAAGGTCGGGATATTCAAGACGAATATCTTTTTCTTCGTAGTTTTGGATATTCATAACGATGAATCTGGCAACATTCCAAAGCTTGGTGGTGATTTGTTTTCCTTTTTTGATTTCCTTGGGATTGAATCTTAAGTTTTGTCCCAATCCGGCTCCGGTGGCCCAATACCTGATGGCATCGGCTCCGAATTCTTCAACTAATTGATCGCTGGGAACATAGTTGCCCAATCTTTTAGATATTTTTTTGCCGTGTTCGTCTAAGCCGTGCCCGGAAACCATAATATTCTTAAAAGGAATATCATTAAAGTGGTAGAAGCTTTTAACGATGGAATAGAAATCCCAGGTTCTGATGATTTCGTGGGCATTAGGCCTTAAATCAACTGGGAATAATTCTTTGTTGTTGGCCAATTCTCTTAAAAGGAAGGGCGTACAGGAAGAAGTGGCCCAAGTGTCCATAACATCGGTTTCGGGAACGATTTCTTTACTTCCGCATTTGGGGCATTCTTTTATTGGAGCTTTTTGTTCGGTCGGACTTACCGGCAAATCTTTTTCGTCAGGTAAGATTACTTCTCCGCAGTCTTTGCAGTACCAGAAAGGGAAAGGTACGCCGTAGTATCTTTGACGCGAAACACACCAGTCCCATTTTAGAGAGTTGACCCATAATTTGTACGGTTCAAACATTTCCTTGGGATGCCAGTCTATCTTTTCTCCCATTTCTAGCCATTTTTCTTTTTGGTCAGAGATTTTAATAAACCACTGCTTACTTAAAATCAATTCTACCGGAGTGTCGCATCTTTCATGGACATTGACCGAGTGGCTTAAGTCTTCCTGTCTGATTAAAAAGCCTTGTTCTTTTAAGTCATTGATTATTTCTTCTCTGGCTTTTTCAATTTTCAATCCCTCATATTTCTGTCCCAGTTCGTTCAATCTTCCGTCGGGAGTCAAAAGACTTTTGGTTTCCAAGTTATCAATTCTCCATTTTTCTAAGTCTTCCTGGTCTCCCCAAGTACAAACCATCATTAATCCAGTTCCTTTTTCTTTGTCTACCGCTTCACTGGTTTTAAATGATACTTCCTGGTTAAAAAGGGGAACAATTGCTTTTTTATTAATTAATTCTTTGTATCGGTCGTCATCTGGATTGAAATACAAAGCAACGCAGGCCGGCAATAGTTCCGGTCTGGTGGTAGCGATCAAAACGCTTTCACCGTCTTTAATCGGGAAGCTTAAATAGTTCATTTTGGAATCTCTTTCTTTGTCTTCCAAATCAGACTGAGAAATGGCAGTCTGACAGGTTGGACACCAAAGAATCGGCAGTTCTTGTCGATACAATAATCCTTTTTTATATAGATCAATTAAAGACCATTGGGAAACTTTGGTCGGCAAGGGAGCAATTGTGCTGTAGGTTTTAGACCAGTCAACCGAAATACCGAGCATGTTCCAGAGGTTCTTGTAGGTTTCGATTCCTTTTTCGGTTTCTTTCAAACAAAGATCGATGAATTCTTTCTTGGTAGTTTTTGATTTGTCGATTTTGTATTTTTTTTCAACGAATCTTTCGGTCGGTAATCCGTTGTCATCAAAACCCATGGGATAGAATACTTTATATCCCTGCATTCTTTTATAGCGGACGATGAATTCAGCCTGGGTGTAACTCATAATGTGTCCGGCGTGTAGATGGTCGGCGGAAACGTAGGGCGGAGGAGTATCAACGGTAAAAAGCTTGTCTCCGGGGAGATAAGAGAATTTAAAGAGTTCTTTTTTGTCCCAAGCTTTTCTCCATTTGTCTTCAAGTGACTTAAAGTCGTAGTTCTTAGGGAATGTTTCGTCTATATTGTCCATTTCGTTGTTTTTTTATTGCTTTTTCATTATAATAAAAGAAAAGGAATATGTCCACTTTAAACATTAACAACCCTCTTGCCGATAGGATGCGTCCGGAAACACTGGAGGAGTTTTTGGGTCAGGATGAAATTGTGGGTGAAAAGAAATTATTAAGAGAAGCAATCAAGACGGATAGGATTCCTTCGATGATTTTTTGGGGTCCTCCCGGCACCGGTAAGACAACTTTGGCTTCTATTATTGCCAAACAAACTAAATCGGAGTTTGTTCGGGTGAGTGCGGTTTCGAGCGGTTTGAAAGATTTACGAGAAATAATCGAAAGGGCAAAGGTAGATCAAAGATTGGGAAAGAGAACAATTCTTTTTATCGATGAGATTCATCGCTGGAATAAAACCCAACAGGATGGATTGTTGCCGCATATTGAAAGCGGATTGATTACTTTAATTGGTGCGACTACGGAAAATCCCAGCTTTGAAGTCAGGGGAGCATTATTATCGCGTTCTCGAGTTTTTGTTTTTAAACAGTTAACCAAAGAAAGTATTGCTTTGATTATCAAGCGAGCAATTAAAGATAAGAAAAAAGGATTGGGAGCGCTGAAAATTAAGATTGACAAGAAGGCAGTTGATTTGTTGTCTTTGGTCAGTAATGGAGACGCCCGTATTGCTTTGAATATTTTAGAATACGCCGCTTCGGTTTCAAGTAAAATTAATGTTGAATTAATAAAGGAGGCAACTCAGAAAGCGGCTTTAATGTATGACCGAGACGGGGAAGAGCATTATAATATTATTTCCGCTTTGCATAAATCAATGAGAGGTTCGGATGCCAATGCTGCTCTCTACTGGTTAAGCCGGATGGTTGAGTCGGGAGAAGACCCATTGTTTATTGCTCGTCGCTTGGTTCGTTTTGCTTCCGAAGATATTGGGATTGCTAATTCGCGAGCTTTGGAGCAAGCGGTCGCCGCTTACCAGGCTTGTCACTTTATCGGTTACCCGGAATGTAATGTTATTTTAGCCCAGGCAGTGGTATATATGTCCAAGTGCAAGAAATCAAATGAGTTGTATCTTGCTTACGGAAAAGTAGCTGAGGACGTGAGAAGGTATGGAAATCTTCCTGTTCCTTTGCATTTAAGGAACGCGGTTTCTAAATTAATGGATGAAGTTGGATACGGAAAGGGGTATAAATACAGTCCCAGTTTTGAGTATAAGGAAAAACAGGAATACATGCCGGACAAATTAAAGGGGAGGAAATATTTGAAAGATTAGGATAATAGTGTAATGTATTAGTATGCTTATAGATGACGTAACAATTAGGGTGAGAGCGGGAAACGGAGGCAAGGGATGCGTCGCATTCCAGAAGAGCAGATTTGCCTTAGGTCCGACAGGAGGCTCCGGAGGAGAAGGAGGCAGTTTTTACTTTGTCGGAGTTTCTGATTTAAGTGCCTTAAAACAGTTTCGTTTTAAAAAAGCGGTTCAGGCTGAAGATGGAGGAAATGGTAAAGGGGAATTTGTTGACGGACCGAACGGTAAAGATGTTATTTTTAAGATTCCGGTCGGAACCGTGGTTTATAATTTAGACAAAAATGAGAAGATAGAAATTGTTAAAATAGGCGAGCCGGTTTTAATTGCTAAAGGAGGAAAAGGAGGTCGAGGTAATTTTCTTTTCCGTTCTTCAACTAATACGACTCCAATGCAATCTCAACCGGGAATTCCAGGAGAGGCATATAGTTTAAGATTGGAATTGAAAATGATTGCCGACGTCGGTTTTATCGGTTTGCCCAATGTCGGCAAATCAAGTTTGTTAAAAGAATTAACCAATGCCAATCCTAAGGTAGCCAATTATCCTTTTACAACATTAGAACCTCATTTGGGAGTTTATTACGATTTGATTTTAGCCGATATTCCCGGATTGATTGAAGGGGCTTCGGAAGGAAAAGGATTGGGAATTAAATTTTTGAGACACGTGGAAAGAACTAAAATATTATTCCATTTTATTTCCGCCGAATCAGAAGACTTTAAAAAGGATTACGAAACGATTAAAAAAGAGTTGGGAGATTACAACGAAGAGTTATTGAAAAAAGAAGAATATATTTTCATCACCAAGACCGATATGGTGGATAAAGATGTTTTAAAAGAAAGAATGAGCAAATGGAGGAAGAAAAAGATTCCGATTTCCATTTACGACTACGACAGTATTGAAAAAGTCAAAGAAATACTAAACGAGATAATGAAAAAGAAGTAACGGTGAATCCGTTGCTTTTTTATTATAATTGTTATATAGATTAAATAGTCAGTTCCTTGAGAACTGAATAGAGGTAATCTATGGAAAACCTTACTCTTATCGGTAAAGATCAATTTTGCCGTTATTACAAAACTCCGAATCATTTTAAATCGGTCGAAGAGCTTGTTTTGAAAGAATACACAAGCGAAGACGGTATCGCCATGCGAGCACTCACCGTGTTTACCAAAAGCCTGGTGAGAAAGGAATTCAGAAATAACATTGAGGAATCTTCTCAGGGGAGGGTTGTCGCTTTAAGCGAGATTACAGGTGACGACCGGATGGTTCATCTGGGAAAGGTTCTTTTTGTCAGGAGGGTGGATAAAATACCTATCAGTTGTATTTTGTCGGGAGACAGTTGCGCTTTTTATCGAGCTGACAAGGACATAGGATTCTATGAAGCTGGAGGAATTTTAAGAAACTGGCTTTTGCTTCATAATCAATACAGTGTGAATCCGGCTCATTTTCTTCTCGATACAACTAAAAGGGCTCTCTCGGCCGCCGAGATTATCAATGAATACTTTAAATCAAGAAATCTTAACTTACAGTATTTCAAAATTAATCTCGGAATGGAGATTGACGAAGAAAGCAAGGAAATTATTCCCGTTTGGGTAGGGGAAGGCATTCTCCCTCAAACGGCCAAAATTTCTGAAGGAGGAAAGTCAATCAAAGATTGTAAATACCTGGCCGGACGGATTTTTCCGCCTAGTGTATATAGAAAACAAATCGAGGAACTAAGTTAATACTTACTTCCTTTTTTTATTGACAAAATTTTAATTAATAGTATTGTATAGGAAGCTTTTTGACACAATTTAATACGTTGAAGGGCTAGGTGACTATCTTGTACAAGAAAGGAAAACTACTGAGTGAAGGAAAGACCAAAAGGGTCTATGAGGTCGTTGGTAACGACAAATTGGTAATCATTCAAAACAAAGATGATATTACCAAGAAGAATGATCCGACTTTGACAAAGGAGATGAAAGACAAAGCAAGATTGTCGACAACCACCACCTGCGTCAACTTCGAACTCCTGGAAAGAGCTGGGATACCGGTTGCTTATCTGGGAAGAATCAGCGAGACCGAATTTTTGGCAAAGAAGTGCCAAATGATTCCTCTTGAAGTTGTGGCAAGAAGGTATGCTGTCGGCAGCGTTCTTAAACGCAACCCAGAACTTAAGAAATCGGGTAAGATTCCTTTAAGGTTCGATGAGTTGCATGTTGAATTCTTCTTGAAGACAACGGGAGGAGTTATTCTTTCCAAAAATGGAAAGGAAATCGGAAAACTGGTTGACCAAAAAACCAGGAAGCCAATTGATGATCCGCTGATTATCAATCCCAAATCTCTGGACTGGGTAATCAAGAATCCCGAAATTCCGAGTACTGATCATCTTTCATTTCTTTGTACGCTCTTCTCGGAAGATATTCTGCCGGACCGAGTGTCAATCGGAAAGATTGAAAGCAATGCCAAGAAAACATTCCTCATTCTTGAGGATGCGTTGATTCTTCTCAATCTGCGTCTCATCGACTTCAAGATTGAGTTCGGAATCGGACCGGACGGAGAACTGTTCATTGCTGACGTTATCGATAACGACAGCTGGAGGATAAGAACCTCCAAATGGGAGGAACTCAGCAAGGAATTGTTCCGACAGGACAATGATATGGGAAAAATCAAAAAGGGTTATGAACTGGTTGCGAGAAAGCTGGAAGCAGCTTATCCATTAAGACGCAACCGTCTCTAACCCTATTTTTTTATACCAAAATATGATAAATTTTAAATATGAAGAAACCAGAACTAATGAGTCCAATCCGTGATTGGGCCAGCTTGGAAGCCTGTAAAAACTATGCCGATGCAGTGTATTTTGGCGTTGATGAATTAAGCATGAGAGCGGCTTCAGGTATCAAAGCTTCAGAGCTATTATCCTTTATCAAGAAGTGTCATTCATACGGTCTAAAAGGGTATTTGACGGTCAATACCGTAGTCTATAACCAGGATATCAAAAAGGCGGAAAAGCTGCTTAAAAAGGCCAAAAAGGAGGGCGTAGATGCGGTTATCGTTTGGGACCCAGCAATCATTCAAATAGCCAGGAAAATCAAGCTTCCTTTTATTGTTTCTACTCAGGCCAATATCTCTAATTACGAGTCAGCAATATTTTATAAAAAACTGGGAGCAAAAAGAGTGGTCTTGGCTCGAGAGATGACTTTAAAACAAATTAAGGAACTGACTAAGAAGGTGAAGATAGAGGTTGAAGTTTTTGTTCACGGAGCAATGTGCATGGCAATCTCCGGCCGTTGTATTTTGTCCGCTTATCTATACGGCAAGTCGGCTAATTGCGGGAGTTGTGCTCAGCCTTGTCGAAAAGAATGGATGTTGTCGGATGAAGAAGGTAATGCGATTTCAAACGAAGGAAAATATTTCATGAGCGCCAAAGATTTATGTATGATTGAATTTGTTCCCGAATTAATCAAAGCGGGAATTAATTCTTTTAAGATAGAAGGCCGAAGAAGAGATCCCAAATACATTGAAGTTGTTTCGAGATGTTATCGAGAAGCGATTGATGCTTATTTCGACAAAACATTTACCGATGGAAAAGTTAAGAAATGGAAAGAAGAATTAAGCTCAGTATATAACCGTGGATTTTCAACCGGCTTCTATTTCGGAACTCCGGGAAAAGAAGGAATCAGTTATGATAAAGCGGACAATGTTTCAACCGACAAGAAATTATTAGTCGGTTACGTTACTCATTATTATCCTCGCGTTAAATCAGGCTCGGTGACTTTGAATCATTTAGATTTGAAAGTGGGAGACAAGATTATTATTGAGGGAACAAATACCTATATTGAACAAATAGTTGAATCAATACAGATTGAAAACAAAAATATACAAAAAGGAAAGAAAGGAGAAGAAGTGGCAATTGTTTTCAAGGATGTTGTTCGAAAAAATGACAAAGTGTTTCTCTTACAAAAAAGGAAAGTGTGATATATTGAATATATATGACAACTGAAATTATCACTTTAATAGCTTCATTATTTATAATCCTTGTTTTTACCTATCTTTTGTTTCAAAAATTAATGAATGAGAATGTTAAAAGAAGCAAGGAATTATTTGAAGAAGAAAGGAAAAGACTGTTGGAACAGTTTGATTCCAAAAAAGAGATTATCAGCGAATCAATTCAACACAACAAAGATACGATTAAAGATTTGATTGACCGGGTTCATGAAGAATTGGATAAGAGCAAGAAACAATTGGATGAAGTGGAAAAAGAAAGAATCGGAGAATTTAATACCCTGAAAACAGTACTGGAAGAATATAAAACCGTTACCGGAAGTCTGAAAGATTCAACCGAAGGATTGAGGAATGTCTTATCCAATAATCAATTACGAGGAAGATACGGAGAAGAAATCGCTGAGAATCTATTAAAAACCATCGGGTTTGTGAGGGGAGAAAATTACGAAGCTAATACTGCTCAGGACAATAATGCCAATCGTCCCGACTTTACTATTTTTTTACCCGATCGAACAAAAATAAATATCGATGTTAAGTTTCCTTTGAATAATTTCATTAAATTTAACGACGAGGAAGACAAGGAAAAGAAAAAGCAATTTAAGAAAGCTTTTGAGCAGGATGTTAAAAGCAGGATAAAAGAAATATCAGGTAGAGAATATATCAATCCCGAAGAAGATACCGTTGACTTTGTTATTTTATTTGTTCCCAATGAAATGATTTTCAGTTTCATTTACGACCAAATGAATGAAACTTGGAATGATGCCATGGCGAAGAAGGTTGTTTTGGCCGGTCCCTTCAGTTTTACCGCTATTTTACGAATGGTCTTCCAATCGTATAAAAGTTTCAAATACCAGGAGAATCTTCACGAGATTATCAAGCTGATTAAGAAGTTTGAAATTGAATATAATAAATACAATGAAGAGGTTGATTCTTTAGGAAAGAAAATCAGAGCTGTTTCGACCCAGTTTGATGAAGTGTCGATTACTAGAACTAAAAAACTTTCAACCATCGTTGATAAGATAAAGAACGAGAACGTTTTGACCAAGGAAGAAGTTAAGGTGATAGAGAACAAAGAATGAACCTGTCTTTAATTGAAAAAAAATTAGAATCTCAGCCTAAATACAGAATTAAGCAGGTGCGCAAGCTGATTTTTCAGGATTTAATCGAAGATTGGGACAAGGCAACGGTCCTGCCTTTATCTTTGCGTGAAGAATTAAAAAAAGAATGTCCTTTGGAAATCAAACACAAAATGTTTGATGAAGGAAATACGCTCAAAGCTTTGATTGAATTATCGGACGGATTAAAGATTGAATCAGTTTTAATGAAGCATACCGACAACCGTTCGACAGTTTGCGTTTCTTCTCAGGTCGGTTGTCCTTTGGCTTGCTCTTTTTGTGCGACCGGAACAATGGGATTGAAAAGAAACTTAACAGCCGAAGAAATAGTTCTTCAGGTTTTGTTGTTTATGAGAATCTGTAAGGTAACCAATATTGTTTTTATGGGCATGGGGGAACCGTTCTTAAATTATAATAATGTGATGGCGGCGATTCATACTTTAAACAGTCCGGAATATTTTAATATCGGCAGCCGTAAGATTTCGGTTTCGACTTCAGGAATAATTGAAGGAATAGAAAGATTTACTAAAGAAGACTTACAGGTAAACCTTTCCATTTCTTTGCATGCTCCTAATGATGAATTGAGGAGCAAGTTGATGCCGGTGAATAAAAAATATCCTTTGAAAGATGTTTTGAAAGCGATTGATGAATATATTTTAAAGACCAAGAGAAAAGTGATGTTTGAGTATTTAATGATAAAAGGGGAGAATGATTCTCTTGAATGTGCCAAAGAATTGGCTGTGATTATGAAAAAGCCATTATACATGGTTAATCTGATTGTTTATAATCCGACGGGAAAATTTAAAGCCTCGGATTCTAAAACCATCAAGAAATTTAAAGAGTATTTGGAAAAAGAAGGAATCTTTACCACCCAAAGGTATGAATTCGGAAGGGGAATCAAGGCTGCTTGTGGACAATTGGCAACGATGGATGAAGATTAAAGTAATTGCATAATATTTCTATTTTTGCTATATTCTTCTTAGATTTTTTAAATTTAAGGAGGTTTGGCCATGTTTAAAATTACTGTTAAAGGCGAAAAGATTATTATTCCTGAGGCAGATGTCTTAATGAGATGTGATGAGGAGGAGACTAAGAAAACTTTCAAGGCTTATAAAAGATTCTTGGTTAAAATTCTGAAAAAGCAGGATGGTAAAATCATTGTCGATTGGCAGAAAATGGAAAAAGTTGTCGATATTGTCGACTATCGGGCTCGCGAAGCCATCAGACAGTATGTCCATTCGGTTCTTTTGGCTCTGAATATTTTAACAAAGAGCAAAAGAGGATCTTATTCCTTTTCCAATGACAACATGAATCCTGACTGGGGCGTTCCCGGGAGCGATTATTCTTCTTGCCTACTCGGCACCCTCTATTTTAAGAGAAAAGAGGATATCGTTGCTTACGGTAAAGCCAGGTGGTCCGGTACACTTTTCAACTGGTGTGTCTTCAGAATGACTGAGTTAATCGAAAAAGATGAGGTTTGCAAATAGCATACCTCTTTTTATTTGCCTGGATTTGATAAATAGAATATAATACCGGTGATAATAATTTTTATTACCTCAAATGAAAAAATACAAAAGAGTTCTATTGAAAATAGGAGGGGAGTCGTTTGGCAAAGAAAACGGAAAAGGAGTGTCTCTAACTTCTTATTTGGAAATAGCAAAACAGATTGCCGAAATTAAAAAGAAAAATGATATTGATTTATCTGTTGTTATCGGCGGAGGTAATATTTTCAGGGGACGGGAAGTGGGAGAAGAGCATTTTGACAAGGTAACAGCTGATTACATGGGAATGTTATCAACCATTATCAATGGTTTAGGATTGGAGGAAGCTTTGGAATCTTTGGGTGTTTCCGCGAAACTAATGTCATCGATAGAGATGGACAAGGTTTGCGAATCTTTTTCAAAGAAGAAAGCAGTTGAATATTTAAATCAGGGCAAAATAGTTGTTTTTGCCGGAGGAACCGGTAATCCTTATTTCACTACTGATACTTTAGCTGCTTTGAGAGCTTGCGAGATTGATTGCGATTTGATTTTGAAAGCGACTAACGTTGAAGGAGTGTATGACAGAGATCCGAAGAAGTATACTGACGCTAAATTGTATGAAAATTTAACTTTTGAAGAAGCTTTGGAAAAGAAATTGAATGTTATGGATTTAACAGCTTTTGCTTTGTGCTCTGACAATCAAAAACCGATTATCGTCTTTAATATTGAAAAAATTAAAGACATTTCTAAAGCACTAAAGGGGGAGAAGTTCGGAACCTTGGTTAGTTAATTAAAGATTTCTATATTCTCAAATAAAAAAAGACTATTTATTTAGTCTTTTGAGGATAATGCGGTAATCCGTATCTGTAGAAATTCATCTGCATAGATATAGATATTCCTTTGAGTTTCTTTATCTTTTTAGGAGTTATATTTTTAGAATTTTTAATCATTTTTACCATCTTATCAAAGATTTCATCGCAAAGTTTGTCATCTCGAAACTTAAACGATAAATCGTATAGACAGTACAGTTTATCAATTCTTCTGATTAATTTTACTTCCTTTGGAAGAAGGTTTTTTATTTCATCCAGAATCTTTCTTTGCTCGGAAGAGATCGAGGCGTCTTTAAATGTATTGGGCCCAACTTTTAATGGCAGAAAAATTGACTGTTCAAAGATTTCTTTACGAAAATTTTTGTACACTTCATACAGTTCATCAAACCTTTTTGTCATCATAACACCTGATGCCCATTCGGATTTTCAATTGTTAAAAGAGCATCACCTAATAAATAGACCTTATTATAGCTAATGTCAATAAAACTAGGTCATAGATAATTTAATTGACAAAACTATTAATTAATTATATTTTCAAAATAGGTTTTGTGTTCTTTCACAATCCAGAGGAATTAAAATGTCTCCCTTGCTATTTAAAATATATCATTGGCTGATGTCAGCCAAAAGAGCCGTAGCAGCAATTGCGAAAAAAGCCTATTGGTGGCTATGGTTCAATGTATGGCTTCGCGGAAACGAATTTCATCCATCCTTAAACCTGGATGTTGAGGCAGCATTAAAAATGGCTCCTCAAGAAAGAGAAGCTTATTATATTGAGCTTGCAAACAAAAGAAGCCGAGCCCATGAAATGGACTTGGAGAAAATGGAAAGAAGAACAACACAATAAAGAGGATTACCTCTTTTTTTATACCCAAAACCCAACATTGTTGGCACTTTTTGTTTTTAGGGGTATAATATATGCATGACATTATTTGTAAGACATCCAGTGAGGAATATCGGGAAAATGAACTCCTATGAAAGACAAGTGGGTAAATATAAGGGAGGTAAATCTTCTCAGAAGTCCGAACAGGAAAAAAATAATAAGAATAATAAAAATAATAAAAAATAATATGAAGGCAAAACAAATGTTAACCGTTTGGCTTCCTAGAGTATTGGTTATCGTTTATATCTCGTTCTTTGTTCTTTTGTCTTTGGATGTTTTTAATTCAAGTGCAACATTGTTGGAGAAAATGGGGGGATTTTTGATGCATAATATTCCGACAATTCTTCTTATTGTTTCTTTGGCTTATGCCTGGAAAAAAACAAGAACCGGAGGAATTATTTTTGTAATCTTGGGTATCCTTTTCACTATTTTTTACGGAACTTACGAAAGATTGGATACTTTTGTTTTAATATCTCTTCCTCTATTGTTGGTGGGAACACTTTTCTTGTTGAATAAAGATGAACATAATTGAAGAGGTTAGAAATTTTGTTGAGAAAGAATCATTAAAGCCAAGTAGTAAATATGGCGAAGAGCCTTTTGTTTTTCATTTTGTCCCGACGGTTAAATATGCTCTTGAATTAGCCGAAGAATTGGGGGCTGATAAAGAGGTGGTTGAGATTTCTGCCTGGCTCCACGATATCGGTTCGGTCATTTACGGCCGGGAAGACCATCATCTTACCGGGGCAAAAATTGCCGAAGCAAAATTAAAAGAATTTAATTATCCAATTGAAAAGATAGAAATGGTTAAGAATTGCATTTTAAACCATCGCGGTTCACAAAAAAACAATCCGTTAAGTATTGAAGAGAAGATAATTGCCGATGCAGATGCTTTAAGCAATTTTGATAATATCCCGGGAATATTCAAAGCCGCCTTTATTTATGAAAACTTGAATCAGGGAGAAGCCAAGGTAGCAGTGAGGAAAAAACTCGAAAATAAATGGAATCAGCTTAATTTTGAAAATTCAAAGGAAATAATCAAGCCCAAATACGAAGCGCTTAAGATTCTTTTAAGTTAAAATCATGTCACAATATTATAAAAAATCAAATAATATTTTCAATCCTGAATCGGAAACACCGTTCAAACTAAGTCGTTCAAAAATAGACTTGTTTATGGAGTGTCCGCAATGTTTCTATTTAGATAGACGATTGGGAATAGGTAGACCGCCCGGTTTTCCTTTTACCTTAAATTCTGCCGTTGATTCTTTATTGAAAAAAGAATTTGATTTGCATAGAAAGGAACAAACCGTCCATCCTTTTATCGAAGAGTTCGGCATTGATGCCATTCCTTATCAGCACAAAGATATTGATACCTGGAGAAACACTTTTAAAGGAATTGAATATTTGCATGCTCCGACCAATCTTTTGATTACCGGAGCGATTGATGATATCTGGATTAATCCGAAAGGGGAGGTGATCATTGTTGATTACAAGGCAACTTCTAAGACTAGTGAAGTTAATTTGGATGCCGAGTGGCAAAGAGGGTACAAGCGACAAATGGAAATCTATCAGTGGCTTTTTAGAAAGAATGGATTCAATGTTTCTCCGACCGGATATTTTGTTTATTGCAACGGAGATACAGGTAAACCGTATTTCGACAAGAAATTGGAGTTTGATATTAAGGTTATTCCTTATACCGGAGATGACTCTTGGATAGAAGGGGCTTTAATGGATATCAAGAAATGCTTAATGAGTGATCGGATTCCGGAAATGAACCCAGATTGTGATTTTTGCAATTACCGAAAGAATGCAGTAATGGCCAAAATAAAGCACGAAAAGAAGTAGTTTTATATTGACAAAAATACTAAATATGTTATACTCTAGGCGTACTGAAATAGTACGCTTTTGAAATGGAGTATTGTCATGGAAGACAAGAAAAAAGACAATAAAGTAGTTTGGCACAGCCCACTCTTTCAAATCGAAGGAATGTCGGGTTTTGCCCAGGTGGAAATGATTTTTGATCCCGTTCTGGCTTTAAATATCATTTGCCCTGGTGGAAATGTCAGGTCAATTCCCGTTGACGACTTCATCCACGCCTGGAAGACCTGCGAAGTGATAGTCCGTCTCAAAGAGATTGATATGGATGTCATTTCCAAGATGGTTCACGGAGAGCCTCTTCCCGAAAAGATTGTCGAATGCATGAATTCAGTAAATGTTTCGGAGATTCCCGATCTGGCAGTCATTATTGCTGCTTTCGGGTGTCCGGAAGATGTCTCGGACAGAGTTCTACAAGGAGTTATCCCTTGGAATCATAATCTGGGAATCATCCTTCGGGATATTCCGGTAACCGCCTAATTTTTCTGCTAATGTATATACATGATGCGGAAATTTTTTTAATATATTGGTATTGACTAATTAAATTATTTATCTAATAATTACACTGTTTACACGCGGTGCGTGTTAGTAGGTGAAATCATGGTCAAAGCAATTGCGGAGACTGCCAAGAAAAAAGGTTCTGTTGTTAAGAAAGACAACAGAAAAAAGAACACCGGAAAGGATAAAAATTTCGCTGTAATTCCTTGCGATGGTTATCCCTAATTTTTATGCCGAAAGGTTAAATAACCGATTAGGCTTTTTTTATTTAGCAAAAGAAGATATAATTTTATTATGGAACAAAAAGGTAAATCAGCGGTAAAGGAACTTTTGGAGAATAACATTCTTTCTATTTCCGCTTATCTGAAATTATTAAACGGAATCCTTAATTCTTTTGAAGCCAGAATAGTGGGAGAGGTTTCGGAAGTTAAAATCAGCTCGGTCGGGCATGTTTATTTTTCCTTAAAAGACAAGAAAGACAAAAGTGTTTTGTCTTGTGTTATTTGGAATAACGATTACAGATTATGCGGAGTGGAATTAAAAGAAGGATTGGAAATTACCGCCAGAGGAATTCCTGATGTTTATCCTCCGACCGGAAGATTGAGTTTCAAGGCGAAAACAATCCAATTAATGGGTGAGGGAGAATTGAAAAAGGAATACGAGAAATTGAAAAAGAAAATGGAAGACGAAGGATTGTTTGATTTGGATAAAAAGAAAGAAATTCCTTCTTTTGTTAGAAGAGTGGGAATTATTACTAGTAAACAGGGAGCGGTTATTTCTGACTTTTTGAATAACTTAGGAAGGTTCGGTTTTCAAATCAAGTTTATCGACTCCCGGGTTGAAGGACTGGAAGCGGTCAAAGACCTGTTAAACAGCGTTAGGACAATGAAGAAGGCTGATATTGATGTTCTTGTCATCATGCGCGGAGGAGGCTCTTTAGAGTCGTTTCTGGCCTTTAATAATGAGGTCTTGATTAGGGAAGTCAGCAGTCTTCCTTTTCCGATGATTGCGGCGATCGGGCACGACAAAGATGTGCCATTATTGGCTTTAGCAGCTGACAAGATGGTTTCGACTCCGACTGCGGCGGCCAATCTTTTAAATCAATCCTGGCAAGAAGCAGAGCTGGAATTAAAAGCCATGGAACGGGAAATCTTTAATTCTTTTTCTTCTTCTTTGAGAAGCATGGAATACAAGATCAATAATTTGTTTTTGAAGATTAAAGACAAGCTGGAAAAAGTCATTTCTTTATTTAAAATGATTGAATTCAGAATTAAATCGGTAATTCCAAAAATATTGGAGAATGAAATTGGAAAGATTAAAGACAAACTGGAAAATATTGAAAAGACAATTAACCAGAATGACCCGGAAAGAAATTTGAAATTAGGATATTGTATCGCGAGTAATAAAAAAGGAGTCATTAAAGATATTAATAATGTGAAAGTCGAAGACATTATTGATTTGAAAGTATATAACGGAATAATTAACACGCAAGTTAAAAAAATACAAAAAAATGAAAGAAAAAAATCTTAATCAAAGTCTCAAAAAGTTATCCTTGATTGCCGAGTGGTTTGAAAAACAGGAGGAGGTTGATGTCGAAGAAGGCTTAGAAAAAGTGAAAGAAGCGGCCGGAATAATTAAAGAAGCCAAGAAACAATTCAAAGAGATTGAAAATGAGTTTGAAGAGATTAAAAAAGAGATAGAAAAGGAGTAATTTGACAAGTATTTTTTAAAGGTCTAAATTATACTTGGAATCTTGAAAATTCAAGTTCCATTACATTTATATCTTTCGGAGGATTTAGTTTGACCAGAAACGGAAGGAAACGTAATGTGAGCAATGGCAATGGGAATGGAAACGGAAATGGTTACCGTTCTTTCAAAATTGGAAAATGTCCAATTTGTGAAAAAGAAAACATTGCCTTGACGGAACACCACATATATAAGCGAGCTGTGTTCGGAGACAATGAAATCATTGTCTATGTCTGCAGAGACTGCCATGATAAAGTTGAAGTATTTATCAGAGAAATGGAGAATGCTATTCTGAGAGCCTTTATTTATTGCTATCGCAAGATTAATAAAGGTGCCTTAAGTGGAAAAACATTTTCCACAGAAGAAATCATGGAAATAGTCCTTCAGGGATTTAGAAAACTCGACGAAAAGAACGTCAATCCTTGGTTGGAAAAAAGAATCCGAACAAAGGCTGTGTCTGTGGGAGACCGTGGTAGAAAAAAAGAGCAAAATTAATTGCCCCTTTTTTTATTTCCATGTATAATATGGTTATAAAAATAATAGATAAAAAGATGAATATTCTAACCGACGATAAGTTTGAATCAACCGTTAAAAATAATGACAAGCCGGTTTTAGTGGATATTTTTACCGAATGGTGTCCTCCTTGCAAGATGTTGGGACCAATCATTGAAAAGCTTTCGGAGGAATATGCTGGCAAGGTAGATTTCTATAAGATGGATTTGGATAAAAATCCCAAGACCGGAGACATGTTCGGAGTTGATAGAATTCCCACTGTCGTTTTATTTATCAACGGCGAAGTTAAAGATAAATTCGTTGGTTTAAAACAAGAAGAAGAAATTAGGAATTGGATAAATTCAAAGATTTAATATGGAAGAAAAAGATATTGAAGAATTAATAAAAAAAAGTGACGAGCACGCTAAAAGCAAAGGATTCAAGCTTAATCCCAATGATGCTATTGTTTTAGGGTTAGCTAAAGGATTATTGATGCGTAAAGAAAAGTTCGGAGAAATATATTGTCCCTGTAGAAAAGTAACGGGAGACAAAGAAGAGGATAAAAAGATAATTTGTCCTTGCATCTATCACGAAAGTGAAGTTGCAAACGACGGACACTGTCTTTGCAATCTATTTGTTAAATAAAAAAGCCGCCGAGATAATCGGCGGTTTTGTTATTCATTGACTCTTCTGACGTAGGTTGAGCTTTCGGTATTTATTTCAATCACATCGTCTTCGTTTACAAATAGGGGGGCATCTATCTTTGCTCCGGTTTCCAGAGTTACCAATTTGGTTCCTGATTGAGCGCGGTCTCCTTTAACTCCCGGTGGAACTTCAGTAACTTTCAATTGGACTTTGATGGGAATAATGACATTAATGATTTTGTCATCAAAAAGAATAGTCTTTACTTCCTCATTAGCTTTGAGGAATTTAGCTTTTTCTCCGACTTGCTCTTCAGTTAATTCAAATCTTTTACTTGAATCTTTAATATCGCTAAAGATATATTTTCCCTTGGCTCCGTAAACGAACTTAGCTTCCTTCTCTTCAACATCAGCTTCTTCAAAGGTGTCTCTTGGTTGAGCTGTTTTTGAAATTACTGCTCCGCTCATCAAGTTTTTTAATTTCATTTGAAGGTAAGAATGACCTCTGCCTTTAAATGTGTTCAAAGCTTCTACTATTTGGTAAGGTTGATCATTGATAACAATGATTACGCCTCTATCTAATTCTGCGTATGATAACATTTTTTTATTTTTAATTTATTATTTTTCGATTCTCCATTCTATCTTGTTTTCTTTGTCGGCGTATTCAAGCCATTCTCCTCCGTCATCAATAACGTACCATTTTCTTTTGGTTTGCGACCAGATCATGGGTTGATTTCGGTAATAAGGCTTTTTTACAATTTCCTTGGGTTTTAATTTTCCCAATTCAAGCCATTTCTTGAAAACCGTTTCGATTGAATAATCAAGATTACGGGACTTGGCCCAATTGGCCACCGTCGTCATTGCTTCTTTGGCTTTTTCTACCGAACCAGCTAAATCAAGCAATTCCTTGCCCGGTCTTGTAAATCTAGAATAGATTATCTTCTTCTTTTTAGCTGATTCTTTGATTTCGTCAAGAGACAAGCCTTTGGTATAGAAAAAATGATTGACGATTTGCTGGATGTCGGTCTCTTTTTCTTCTTTTGTTTTTTTCTCTTTTTCCATGCTTTAGCTTATCTTTTTTAAGACTTCCGAATAGAAGCTCTTTACCTTATCTAATTCTTTTTCGCCCATTTCGGTGATTTTGTAAACCCTTCGTCTGTCTTCCGGTTCGCTTTTGACAAAGCCCTGTTCTTCTAATCGGTAAAGGACACGGTAGGGAGTGATGTTGCCCGGTTTGAAGCCAAAGTCTTTTTCAATTGAAGAATGCAAATCCCAGGCATAGTTAGGATGCTTTTTCAGGGTGACCAAGATATAGATCCAAAGATTTTCTTTGGTGTTTGATTTGGTTAGTCTTTCAAAAGGGGTCATAAATGTATATTGACAAACTATTTTACCGGTGTAAAATACAGTTGTATATAATTAATTATAATAGTTTTTATCAAATATGGCAAAAAAATCAGTAAAGTCAGCCAAGGCTTCGGGTAATAAAAAAGAAATCAGGATTGCAATTGCCGGATTGGGCAATTGTGCCAGTTCTTTGGTTCAAGGAATCTATTATTACAAGAACGTCAAGGACGATGATGAAATAGTTCCCGGATTGATGCACAATGTTTTAGGAGGCTACAAGATATCAGATATTAAAATTGTAGCTTGTTTTGATATTGATAAGAGAAAAATAGGCAAGGATGTTTCCGAGGCTATTTTTGAAAAGCCGAATTGTACAAAAATATTTTGCAGTGACATTCCCAAGACCGGAGTTACGGTAAAGATGGGAAAAATATTAGACGGAGTTGCCGATCATATGAAGAATTATCCCGATGACCAGACTTTTTTGCCTTCAGACAAGAAGGCAGTTGATGTGGCTGAAGAATTGAAAAGAACAAAAGCTGATATCTTGGTTAGCTATATGCCGGTCGGTTCACAAAAAGCAGTTGAGTTTTACGCTCAAGCAGCTTTGGATGCCGGTGTTGCTCTTGTTAACTGCATGCCGGTATTTATTTGTTCTGATCCTAAATGGGAAAAGAAATTCAGAGACAAGGGTATTCCTTGTATCGGAGACGATATTAAATCGCAAATCGGAGCAACTATTACGCACCGAGTTTTATCTCACTTATTCGCTGAAAGAGGTGTTACTATCGACAGATCATATCAATTAAACGTCGGTGGAAACACAGATTTCTTAAATATGCTTGAAAAGAACAGATTGAAATCTAAAAAACTATCAAAGACTGAGGCCGTTGAATCTCAATTAGCCAAGAGATTAAGCTATGACAATTTGCACGTCGGACCGTCAGACTGGGTTCCTTTCTTGAAAGACAATAAAGTTTGCTTTATCCGTATGGAAGGAAGAAAATTCGGCAACGTTCCGATAGAATTAGAGTTGAGATTGTCAGTTGAAGATTCTCCCAACTCAGCCGGCTGTGTTATCGATGCTATTAGATTATTGAAGATCGGTTTGGACAGGGGAATCGGCGGAACCTTATTATCTTCTTCAGCTTATTTTATGAAGCATCCGATGACTCAGTTCACTGATGAAAAAGCGAGGGAAATGATTGAAGAATTCATTGCCAATAAAAGAGAAAGGTAATATAATAAAATAAAAAACTATGGAACCAATTAAAAGATTCATCAATTCGGTTACCGAGGGAAATCTTTGGGTGTATATTCTTTCTTTAGGGAAAGAAAATGAAGTCCAGGAAGAAGTTGTTTCGAGAGTGATTTTTGAAAAGTTCGGTTTTCTTCCTAATGAGTTAATGGTTAAAAGTGTTTTATTTAGATTAAAGAACGAGGGATATGTGAGCCGAGAAAAGTTAGCCGGAAAGAAAGCTTACAAGATTACCGAAAAAGGAAAGAAAGAATTGGAAGCGATGAAAAGTTATTCTTCAGATTTAATACAGAAACTATAACAGCTTTTTAGCTGTTTTAGTTTTAGTAAATAATAATTAATTATTAAAAATATGCTAGATACAAAAAGACACTGGTTTAAAGATTTAGAGAAGGTTATTGGTAGTATTTTTGGTGCTTTACCTCTAACCCCCAATCAATACACATATCTTTCCGGAATTTTTGCTTTAATCGGATTATGGTATATGATTCAAGAAAATTTAATCTGGGCAATTGGATTCTTTTTGATTGCCGCCGGATTGGATTTCGTTGACGGGGCAGTAGCCAGGGCAAAAAATATGTCGAGTAAGGTTGGAGCATATTTAGATACTGTTTTTGATAGATATGTTGAAGGTATTATTTTCTTTGGAATGTTTTTTCTTGCTCTTCCTACAGTCATAATTCCTGGACAGGCTTGGGTTTATTTAGCAATTTTTGGTTCAGTGGTTACGACTTACGTTAAAGCCGCGGCCAAAGAGAAAGATTTAGTCAATCAAGAATTGAAAGGAGGATTATTATCAAGAGGGGAGAGATTAATTTTAATTTTTGTCGCTTTGATTTTAGGAGTTGTGTATCCGAATTATTTATATATGACTTACGTAGTGGCGGTAATTGCGATTTTGGCAAATTTTACTGCGATTCAAAGATTTCATTCAGCGGTTTCTATAAACAAACAATAAAAAATGCAAAAAGCACCCTCGAAAGAGGGTGTTTTGTTGTATTGACAAAATGATTTAAATTACTTATAATATATCCGGCACATTTATTATGTGAAAAAAACAAGAAGGCGAAGAAGTGAAAGATTGTATCGTTATTCAGAAAAAGGTCTTCAGGGTAAGACCGACAACCAAAGTGGTTGTAATGTGGGATTGGGATGGCACTCTTGCAGATACCATGCCGGCTCACGCTGACCTTGCGGCAGTGTGCATTAATGCGCACTTCGGGATGAATGTTCCTGAGGCAAGAGAAAAGTATCTGAGCACAACCGGCGTTCCTTTCGACCGCCAGATGGAAAAGATATTCCCGAAATCAACATCTTCTCAGAGAGAAGCTTGTGCTAAGGAATATCACGAGAAAAAGATGATCTGCGTCTACGAAAATCCGAAAGATTTTCCTCAGGTAGCAAGGGTCGTCAAAAGACTTCGAAACCATCCAAATATCATCCAGGTTATTTCTTCTTCCACCGAAGAAAGTATCATCAACGAGTGGGTAAAGAAAACCGGAAATGATATGCATATGGTTCTTGGTCGAGAAAGTGGTTCTAAGAAGGACCATATTTCCACCGTCAAGAAGGAATTCCCAGATGCAATCGTCGTTTTCGTGAGCGATTCTTTCGGAGACATGAGTCTTCCGGTAGATATGACCTTCGGAGTAGATGTTCCGACGGACAAAAACGCTCTCTTCCTGGATAATGGAGCGGCAATCGTTTCTCGAAAACCAGTCTGTCTTGTGTGGGCAGAATATTGTCTCGGCAAGATTGGACTCGTGGTGTAGGATTAAATTCTTGCACCCTTTTTTTATTTAAGTTATAATTTACGAAAACATTAATAAAAAAATAATGATTAAAAAAGACATCAAAGGAATAATATTTGATTTAGACGGTGTGTTGTTTGATAGCGAGTATTATCAATGGCAAGGTTGGGTTGAACCCTTACAAAATTACGGGATTAGATTAACTAAGGAAATGTATTTTAATTATGCCGGAAAGAGTGGAAAACAGATTGATGAAGAACTAATAAAAGATTTTAATTTAAACATTTCCGTTGGAACACTGTGGGAAGCCAAAAAAGAATTAATCAAGAAGTGGTTCAATGAAAAGGCAATGCCTTTAATGCCTTTTGCTAGAGAGGCAGTCGAATATTTTATAACCAACCCTCAACTAAAAATTGCTTTGTGTTCCGGAGGAGATAGAGAAGAAATAATAACAAAATTAGAGAAAAACGATTTTGTTAAATATTTTCCGGTTATTGTTGCCGGAAGTGATGTCCCAAGAAGCAAGCCTTATCCCGATATTTATTTATTGGCGGTAGAAAAATTAGGATTAAAACCGGAAGAATGTTTAACTTTTGAAGACACTCAGTATGGATTGGAATCTGCTAAATCAGCCGGAGTTAATTGTTTTGTTGTTCCTAACGAATATTCAGTAAAACAAGATTTTTCAAAAGCAGATAAAGTTATTTCTTCATTAAAAGAAGTAATAGATTTTTTTAATAACTAATTTAATAAAAACATATGCCGACATGGTTAATGTATGGTTTAGTCAGTTCTCTTTTTTGGGGAACCTATGCTGTTGTTTCAAAAATAGTTACTTCGGAAAAATATCTTAAGGTTCAGTCTACTAATGCTTCATTATTGATGTTTGTTGGAATAATGCTGGTATTCTTTTTATTTTTTTTAACTAAAACTAGCGATTTAAGTAATTTAATGAGGGTTGGCGGTTTTGCATTAATAGCATTGGTAATTACTTATGTTGTTTTTGCCTTAAAACAAACAGGAGTTGTTATTACTCCTTCGGTTTTAATATTAGGTTCTTTGTCCGGTGCTTTGTGGGCCGCAGGAATGATTTTTACTTTTTTTGCTTTTTCGGCCGGAGCAGAAGCGGCCAAATTAGTTCCTATTTACAATACAAACACTTTGATAGCAGTATTTTTAGGAATAGCAATGTTGCATGAACTTCCTGCTCCTGATGCAAGGATTAAAGTTATTACTGGAGCAGTCTTGATAGTTGTAGGAAGTATTTTGGTTAGTAAGTAACTATTTTTTTTTCAATATTCCTATTTTAGCTAATAGCGGGGTTACTATATAAATCAATGGAGATTTTTTTCCATTGATTTTTGTTTGTTTGTTTAAAATAGCTTGTTTTAATTCTTCCGTTGTGTTTCCAACAAATTCGGTATAAGTGTTACCAATTCCTTTGTAATAATGAGAATCGCCTCCGGCGGTCATTCCCAAATTGTGTTGTTTTGCAAATTCCATTGCTTTGTCATCGGGATTCCTTCCCGGTTTTCTTCCGTTAAAGACTTCAAGGCCATCAATTAAATCAAAATATTTAGTGATGTCGTCTTGGAATCCTTCGGCGCCGTGAAAAGGATGGGGAATGATTACCAGTCCTCCCTGTTTCTTTATTTCTTCCATTACCCATCTTGGATCTTTTTTGTATCCGTCAATTTGTTGTTTCAAAAATAATCCCAGGACATCTCCTTTGGTTGTTTTCATTTCTTCTCCGAGGATGATTAGAAAATTATGTTTTTTCCCTAATTTAACAGCTTCCATCCAGCCTTTGGTGTTTTCGTGATCGGTGATGGCTATTCCGTCCAAACCAACGCTTTTGGCATAGGTGATTATCTTTTCTATACTTGAAGAAGCATCGTATGAATATTTGGTATGGCAGTGTAAATCTATTTTCATGTTTTAATTATACACAATATGATTGTTTTGACAAAGAAATCAGATTGATTTAAGATATTCATGTAATCAATTTTTTTATTTTAGTAAATTTAAAACCTTATGGGATAGTGATTGAATGAAACAATGTCACGATATGAGCGAAGTACTGAAAAGAACAAGCAATGGCAAAAGGACCATTGTGTTGCGGAATGAATTGGTTCTGGAGAACCTGCGAAGGAAGAATTTTGAATTATATTCAAAATTGAATGTTCTTTCTTTGAAGCCCAAGAAGGGAGCTCCGGTAACAATCATCCAGGCTGAGGATGTCGATGCGTACCAGTCTTTGACCAAGGTGGTCGAAGGATACATGGTCCTCGGATCAAACGGTCAGCTTTTGCCGCCAAGTCCGGCCGCAGTATAAGAATCCATATCTATGGCACTCTAAATAGGGTGTCTTTTTTTATATATTGCCCGCTGGTGCATAAAGTGATATTCTTTAAATATGCAAAAGAGAATATTTATCAGTATTGAGCTACCGGAAAAAACTAAAAATAAGCTCGTCGAATATCAGGAAGAAATTGCTCGTTCTTTCACTAATTTTAATGATTTCTGTCCGATTAAATGGAGCAAGAAGCATAATTTACATATTACTTTGCTTTTTATCGGCTACGTTGAGTTAGAGGAATTAGTTTCGGTAATTGAGAAAATCGAAAAAATAGTCGCCAATCACGGTTCTTTTGTGATTGACTTGAAAGATATTTCTTATGGACCAAAAGCCAGTGCCCCTAAAATGATATGGGCAACGGGAGATAATTCTTTGCCATTAGGAAAATTACAAACCGATTTGGAGAAAGAAATGTTGGGTGTTAGAAAACTGGACAGTAGCTTTATCCCGCACATTACCTTGGGTAAAGTAATCCAGTGGCAGTTTAATAGAATCGATCCGGAAGAAAGACCGGATATCTTTAAAGATATTTCTTTGTCTTTTCCCGTTAATTCAATTGAAATCATGGAAAGTAATTTGGGAAAAGGAGGAGCGGATTACGCAATATTAAAATCAATCCCATTAAAATAATATGAAAATACATTTTATTGGCATCGGAGGAATAGGAGTTTCGGCATTAGCCAGATATTATTTGGAAAAAGGAAATGAAATTTCCGGTTCCGACGTTGTTTCGTCTTTAATTATTGAAGACCTTGTTAAGAGAGGAGCGAAGGTTGTTATCGGTCCCAATGTGCCAGAAAATATCAAAGATTGTGATTTGGTTATTCACAGTCCGGCAGTGCGAGAGAATAATCCCGAATTAGTTGAAGCGGAATTAAAAGAAATCAAGATTTTAAGCTATCCTCAGGCTTTAGGAGAAATAACCAAAGAGTATTTTACTATCGCTGTTTCCGGAACTCACGGAAAAAGCACTACTACCGCCATGATCGGTTTGATTTTGACTGAAGCCGGTCTTGACCCGACCGTAATTGTCGGAACCAGATTAAAAGAATTCGGAGATTCTAATTTCAGAATGGGTCAGTCTAAGTATTTAGTGATCGAAGCCTGCGAACACGAAGAATCATTTTTAAATTATTGGCCGAAGATTGCTGTTGTGACAAATATTGAAGAAGATCATCTTGATTACTATCAAACCATTGAAAAAATCAAAGATGCTTTTAATACGTTTGTTTCGCATTTGGGAAACGATGATGTTTTGGTGAAACTAAAAGGAACGGAAGTACGTTGCGACAAAAAGACAATCGAGTTTTCGTTAGATGAAGAAAAAGATGTTAAGAGGTTAAGAGAAATAATCAAGATTCCTGGGGATCATAATGTTTTAGATGCTTTGGCAGCGATAAAGGTGGCGAGAGAATTAAAAATACCGGACGAAGTATCTTTTAATGCCTTATCAAAATATATCGGCTCTTGGAGAAGATTCGAAGAAACACAGCTCCCTGATTTTGTTTTAATTGATGACTATGCTCATCATCCGACCGAGATTTTGGCAACCCTTAAAGGAGCGAGGCAAAAATATCCGAATGAAAAAATATATTGTGTTTTTCAACCTCACCAATACCAGAGAACTTTTTTACTGCTCAATGATTTTATTAAAGTTTTCAAAGAGGTGATTGATACTAAATTAGTTGATAAGTTATTTTTAATTGATATTTACGATGTCGCGGGAAGGGAAGGAGGGGAATTTAAAGAAAAGATTGATTCAATTAAATTGGCGGCGGCGGTTCCCAATGCGATTTATATCGCCAAAGAAGAACTATTTCCCGCTCTTAAGGGTGGGGAAGTGATAATCTTTATGGGCGCCGGTAATATTTATGATTTGAGTCAGGATTTTAAAGATAATATCAGGGCTTGCCAATAATTTTTCTCTTGAAAAGAACGGTAGATCAAGTATAATATATATATGGAAACAATTTGGACAATTTTAATAGTTTTGTCAGTAATCACTCTTGTTTTATGGTGTGTTTTGGGCGGAGACGAAGAAGATTAATCTTCTTTTTATTTTAGAAAAATATGACCAATAAAAAAATACAAACAATTCTTATCATTGAAGACGAGAAAATTCTTTCCGAGATGTATAAGTTCAAGTTGAACAAGGAAGGTTTTGAAGTTATCTCAGCGATTGAGGTTGATGAAGGAATTGAGTTGGCTAAAAAACAGATCCCGGATTTGGTGGTTTTAGATGTGCTTCTTCCGAAAGAAAGCGGAATTAATTATTTGATTAAGGCGAAAGAGATAGACAGCTTGAAATCGGTTCCGGTCTTGGTTCTTTCCAATTTCGACGATAATCAAACCAGAACTCAAGCTCTTAAATACGGAGCCAAAGATTATTTGATAAAATCAAATCACGATCCTAAAGAAATAGTGACAAGAATTAAAGAATTATTAAATCAATGATAGATACACCATTTTCAATCTATTTAGTTATCCCGAGCAGTATTTTTATTTTACTGGTCGGAACTTTTATCTTTTTAAAAAGCCGAGGAAAGGTTAATTTCTTATTTTTCTTAATGAGCTTGGCTCAATTTTTGTGGGCCTTCGGAACTTTTGTTGTTTGGCAAGGACACGTTTGGGGTTCGGTTAATGAAAGCGTCCTATTAAATAAATTTTTGGTGCTGTCGGTATTTTTAATTCCGACCTTCCTGTATCATTTCACAATTGAATTTTGCAAGATCAGCAGCCAGAAAATTCAATTATTCCTTGCTTATTCGTTTTCTTTGTTTTTGGTTTTTGTGGTTGATGTCGATTCGGTAATCAACGGAGTGTTTTTCTATAAATGGGGAGATTGGAGTATGGTAAGCATTATTCATTACGCTTTCTCTCTGTTTATAGTTTCCTTATTATCCATGTCTTTGTTTAATCTTTTCAAGGCCTGGCAGAATAGGGTTGATAAAAGCATTAAGAAAGACACCATTCTTTATCTTCTTTTGGGAATTTCTATTTTCGGCTTGGTTTTTATTGATTTTCTTCCGGTTTATGGAATCAATATTTATCCTTTATTCTATTTGACTATTCCGGTCTATGCTCTTATAATGGCATATGTCTTAATTGAAAAAAATCCTTTAGCTTCAATTATTACCACCGATATCTTAGTCGCAACTTTATTAACCTTATTAGCTTCATTATTGGTTTTTCCGGACTTGGAAGTGACCTTTCCTGAAAAATCGGTTATCTTTATTCTTATCTGTGTTCTTTCTTTTGTCGCTTTGAAATATACCCATCAATTAAGCGAAGAGAAAGGAGCTTTTGAAGAGAAGATAGGGGAAAGAGCCAAGGAATTGGAAGAAATCAATAATCAATTGAAAGAATCCAGACAGGCTTGTGAAACAGCCAATACTATTTTGGATAAAAAGGTTAAAGAAAGGACTCGCGATTTACAAGGCTTGAATGATAGTTTGGAAAAATTGGTAAGCGAGAGAACCAAGGAGTTGGAAAGAAGAACAAAACAATTAGAGGAAAAAATAGTTGAATTGGAACAGTTTAGTGATATTTTCGTGAATCGAGAAAATAAAATGGTTGAATTAAAAGACAGGATAAGAGAATTAGAAGATAAATTAAGAAAATAAAATGGAAAGAGCTTTAATTGGAAAAATATCTGAATATGAAGATAAGCAAGCCTTAATCAAAGGCCGAGTTTTTAATATCAGAAATTTGGGGAATATAGTTTTTTTGATCGTTCAAGATTACACCGGAACAATTCAGGTTGTGGTTGATAAAAGTACTGAAGTTAAAACCGGAGATGCGGTAGTGATTACCGGATTGGTTAAAAAAGATGCCAGAGCCAAGAGCGGATTTGAAATCAAGGGAGAGAAATTGGAAGTTGTTTCTCCAAACATTGAAGATTTGCCGATTGATTTAAGTAAGGAAGACATTAATTTAAATTTAAATACATTATTGGATTACCGTCCTTTGTCATTAAGGCATCCCAAAGTTCAGGCTATTTTTAAACTGTACGATATTTTATTGAAGAGCTATGAGAAAGTGATGAGAGAATACGATTTTACCGAAATTAAGACTCCGAAGATATTGGGAACCGCGACTGAAGGAGGTGCTAACTTTTTCAAGGTGAAATATTTTGAGAAAGAAGCGACTCTAGCGCAAAGCCCTCAGTTTTACAAGCAAATCATGGTTGGAGTTTTAGAAAGAGTTTTTGAAGTCGGTTCTGTTTTTAGAGCCGAGCCTCATTTTACCACCAGACATGTTAACGAATATATCGGACTTGATGCCGAAATGGGATACATTGTTGATTTCTATGAAGTTGCCAAAACATTGAATAAGGTTTTGCAACAAGTATTTGCGGAAATTGAAAAAGAAGGAAAGCCTTATTTGGATTTATACAATATCGAGTTGTCAAAAGTTCCTGATGAGATTCCTTTTATTAAACTTTCGGAAATTAAGAAAATAATTAAAGAAAAATACGGACACGAGGTTTCCGAAGGAACGGATATCGACCCGAAAGGTGAAGAATTGGCAGGAAAGTATGCCAAAGAAGAATTTGGTTCAGACTTTATCTTTATTACTCATTATCCTTGGAGCGACCGACCTTTTTATACTATGCCTGATCCGACAAACCCGGAAGAGACTTGCGGTTTCGATTTGCTTTACAAAGGTCTTGAAATTGCTACCGGCGGACAGAGAATACACAAATATGATGAATTGTTGAGTAGTATGAAAAAGAAGGGAATCAAGCCTAAGGGAATGGAATTTTACGTTGACACTTTTAAATACGCGATTCCGCCGCACGGTGGCTGGGGAATGGGTTCAGAAAGAATCATTAAGCAAATCTTGAATTTAGAGAGTATAAAGGAAGCCATTCTGTTTCCTCGAGATGTTAAAAGATTAATTCCTTAAAGAGTATGAAGAGAGAAAATATTTTCTTTTTAGCCGGTCTTTTTTTCCTATTTTTATTATTTTTTATCGTTAACCTCTGTTCTAATGATGTTTTGAATAAAACGTCTGATTTGTTTCTTTTAAAACAAACCGATGTTTCTTTATTGAGACCATTAAGCAAGGAACAGATTACCGACCTGTATTTGAATTCAAATAATTTTTTGTCTGCCTTTGTTGATTTGGACGAACAGAAGGAAATTATTTTGGCAGAAAAGAAAAGCAGTGACGTGATACCGATTGCTTCTTTGACTAAATTAATGAGTGCGGTTGTTTCTTTAGAGAATTATAGTTTAGATGATGTAGTAGTAATCAGTTCGTCTGCCGTTTCGACGACTGGAACCATGGGAGATTTAAGGGCTAATGAGAAAATAACTGTTAACGATTTAATGTATGTCACCTTGATTGAATCGAGCAATGACGGAGCCGAAGCTTTGGCCGAGAAGATGGGCCGAACAGAGTTTATTTACAAGATGAATAAAAAGGCTACCGAGCTGGGTATGGAAAATACCCGATTTTACAATCCGACCGGATTAGATATTTTTACCAATGACTCGGCGACCGAATTATTGGAAACAAACGTTTCAACCGTTGAAGATTTGGAGAAGTTGGTCATTTACATTCTTAACAATCACACTTTGATTCCACAGATCTTGTCTTTGTCGGAAAAAAAGATTGTAAGCGAAAGCGGAGTTGTTCATAATTTAAAAAATACCAATATTCTTTTAAAGGAAAATACCGGATATCTTTGGGGGAAAACAGGATATACAAAAGAGGCTAACGGGTGTATTATATTAATACTAAACAATTATTCATCAGTTAACTCGGGCTATATCATTAACGTGATTACCGGGGCGGATGACAGGTTTAAAGAAGCTAGAAAATTAGAAGAGTGGCTCCAAGCGTCGTTTATTTGGTAAACTATGTCTTTATTTACTTTCAATGCAATTAAAATAATGTCCTTGGGCTTCATGGCTTCTATCGTCGCCGTGATTGTGGCCGGTTTTTTAATTAAATTTTTATACAAAATAGAGTTTTGGAAAAAGAAAGCCAGGGAAAAAACAATTGATGGACAAGAAGCGACGGTTTTTTTAGCGTTTCATAAAGAAAAAGAAACCAATACTCCTCGCGGCGGCGGAATAATCATCTGGGTAACAGTTTTAATTTTATTGGCAATTCTTTTATTGGCCGGAAGGTTTTCCGATATTTGGTGGATAGACAGATTCAACTTTTTATCCCGTGAAGAAACCTGGATTCCTTTATTTGCTTTAATCACTGCTTCTTTGATCGGATTGATTGACGATATTTCAGTTGTTTACGGCCGAGGAAAATATATCGGCGGGGGATTGAAGTTTAAAACAAGATTATTATTAGTGACCCTTATCGGTTTGGTGGGAGGAGCTTGGATGTATTACAAATTGGGATGGGATTTCATTCATATTCCTTTGTTGGGAGATTTTCCGCACGGATTTGATTGGCATATCGGAATCTATTTCATTCTTTTATATATTATTGTCAGTTTGGCTTCTTGGGCTTCGGGAGTGGTGGATGGATTAGACGGATTAGCTGGCGGAGTTTACAGTGCAATCTTCGGAGCTTTTGCGGTGATTGCTTTTTCTTTGGGGATGATTGATTTATCGGCTTTTTGCATGGTGATTCTCGGAACCTTATTCGCTTTCTTGTGGTTTAATATTCCACCCGCCAGATTTTATATGGGTGAGACAGGAATCTTGGGATTGGCGATGACAATGACGGCGATTGCCTTTTTAACCGATTCCGTGGCAGTCTTGCCGGTTATTTGCGGAGTCTTGGTTATCGAAACCGGTTCGGTTATCGTTCAATTGCTTTCTAAGAAGTTCAGAGGTAAAAAGATTTGGCAGTCAACGCCGATTCATCACCACTTGGAAGCAATCGGCTGGAAGCCGTATCAAATCACAATGAGATTTTGGATTATCAGTATTGTTTGCGCCGTATTAGGAGTATCAATTCAATTATTAAGATGACATTTAAAGAATTAAGAAAAAAGTATCCGGAATTTGTTTATGAAAGTTATGCTTGGGAATTAAAGGGAAAAGATTTTCACCTTTCTTTTTGTTTTAAGAACGGGGAACTGGAATATAATCCGTCGCTAATTATTAAAGATGTTTTGGTGAGGAAGATTGACAAGCATATTTTGGATAATTTGGTTTTCAATTTAGGAATGATTGAAATGTTTTCCTATTGGAAAGCAACTTGTTCAAAAAAGATAATCGTTAAAGCCGGCAAATTGGATAAAAAGCAGATTGATTGGTTTAAAGATATTTTATTAAACGGTATGGGTCAGTTTTTTTACGAAAATAAGATTGATTTTACCAAAGCTGATTTTGTGGAAATCGTTTCTCTCGGCAAATCAATATTCAAAAAAGGAAAAGTGACTAAGAATGGAATTTTGATTCCGATCGGGGGTGGTAAAGATTCGGCCGTAACTTTGGAATTGATGAAAAAATTCAAAAAAGATGTTGATTGTTTTGCTTTGAATCCCAATTCAAACATTGAAGAAATGTTTAAGGTGTCTGGATATTCCAAAATGATCGTGGCGGAAAGAAAAATTGAAGAAAAACTGTTGGAATTAAATCGAAAAGGATATTTGAACGGACATACTCCTTTTGTGGCCTATTTATCTTTCTTAACGGTTTTGGTTTCTATTTTGTTTAATAAAAAGTATATTGTTTTTAGTAATGAAAATAGTTCTGACGAAGGAAATGTTAAATGGTTGGGAAGAGAGATAAACCATCAGTATTCTAAGACCTATGATTTCGAAAAGAAATTTAGGAAATACTGTTCAGATTATTTGGTTGATAGTTTGGAGTATTTCAGTATTTTGAGATTAATGTATGAATTGCAGATTGCCCGCATCTTTTCGTATATGAAAAATTATTTCCCCGTATTTTTAAGCTGCAATGAATCGCAGAAAACAAATTCGGGAACGAAAAAGAAAACAGGGAAATGGTGCGGAGCATGCCCCAAGTGTTTATTCGTTTATATGGTTCTTTATCCTTTTTTACCTAAAGAAGAATTGATTTCTATTTTTAATGAAGACTTGTTTGAGAAAAAAGAATTATTGCCGATTTTGAAAGAGTTGATCGGAGAGAAAGAGGTAAAACCGTTTGAATGTGTGGGAACAAGAAAAGAAGCTTTGGTGGCTTTATATCTATCATATAAAAAATCCCCGGAACCATTATTATTAAAATACTTTGAGAAGAACATTTTACCCAAACACAAGGATTGGGGAAAGATGTCGCTCGAAGTGATGGATTTCTGGAATAAAAAGAACTTTATACCCGATTATTTCAAAGATTAGGTTGGGAGTACTCTGTTTAACAAACATACAATAACATTGTATAATATTGGCATACATTGAAAATTATTTAGGAGTCAGTGATTTAATGACAAAAAGAAAAGCTGTTGTTGTAGAGGGTTTTTCCGGGAGAAGCATCGAAGATGTTGCCGGAAAACTTTTTGCCAAACTCGAAGAGTTAAATCTCGAGGTGGTTCCCGTAGAGCATATGCCTTACAAGGGAATCGTCAAAAGATTATGGCATGCACAGACAATTGAAAAATTTGCCGAAAAAGCTTATCCAACAATCAAGACTCTTACCGATGAAGATTTTCTCATTCTGTATAGTATGGGAAATCTGATTGGTAGGTATGCCATCGAAAAGATTGGCATAAAGGGAAATCCGACAGTTATTCTGGCCGGAGGTCCCCATCTTGGATGCAGTTGGAAATACGCACCACTGTTCATGGTGCCGTGCATTCGACAAATGCTGCCGGGAAGCTCATTCTTGAGAGATCTGGGTCTCCCCAAGAATGATTCTTACTATTACCTTGTGGCTACACAAGACACAAAGGTAAAAGTTGAATCAGCTTGTCCGGTAGAAACAGACCGAGTTCGTCATTTTACTTGTGGTCACAGATTATTTGATCATCGCCCATGCATTGAATATTTCAATGAGATCGTAGGCTATGAAACAATTCAGACCGCAATAAAATAACAACCAGGTCTTTTTTTTATACTTCAAATATGTTAAATTATATCTAATGAAAATTAACTCTTTAGAAAAGAAAAAGGTTTTGATTCTAGGAATAGGCAGGGAAGGTGCCGATTCTTTTGTTTTTCTAAGGAAAAAGTTTCCTAAAAAGAAATTGTTCGTTGCAGACAAGAAAAAATTCGAAGAAATGGATTTGAAAACAAGGAAGTTATTAAATGACAAGAATGTTGAGACATTTTTAGGAGACGATTATTTAAAAAGTATTAAAGGTTTTGATATTGTTTTAAAATCTCCGGGAATATCCCTTGCGAGCATTAAAAAATATTTAAGCAAGAAAACAAAAGTCACCGGACAGACTGATTTATTCTTTGACAATTGTCCCTCGACGATTATCGGAATAACGGGAACTAAGGGTAAAAGCACTACTTCGTCTTTGATATACTCGGTTTTAAAAGAAGCGGGACTGAAAGCATATCTCGTGGGAAATATTGAAACTCCTTCGCTGTCTTTTCTTTTAACTGCTAAAAAAGACGATATTTTTGTTTACGAATTGTCTTCTCATCAATTGCAGAACTTGGAAGCAAGTCCTCATATTGCCATATTTTTAAATATCTATCCCGAACATTTGGATTATTATAAAAGTTTTAAAGAATATTTCTTGGCTAAAACAAATATTGTTAAGCATCAGAAGAAAAATGATTACTTTATTTTTAATTCCAAAATTAAAGAGATAAACGATTTGGCTAAAAAAGCTAAATCAAAAAAGATTGAAATCAATTCAATAGATTTTTCTAAATTCTTAAAAGATAATCAGGGATTTTTGGAAATCACCCATATTGATAATTTAATTGCGGTTTTAAACGTCGCTAAGATATTGGAAATCAAGGAAGAGAAGATTATCAAAGCTTTTAAAAAGTTTAAAAGACCGGAACATAGGCTTGAGTTTGTTGGCGAGAAAAAAGGAATCAGATTCTATGACGATTCTATTTCGACTATTCCTGAAGCGGCAATTTTTGCTTTAGATTCTTTGGGTTACGATGTCGAGACCTTGATTGTCGGGGGATTTGACCGAGGAATTAAGTTTGATAAATTGGCGGACAGGATTATTAAAAGTAATGTTAAAAATTTGATTTTGCTTCCTATCTCGGGAGAAAAGATTTTAAAAGAAATTGAAAAAAGAAAAGGCAAAGTCAAACATTTCAGTTTTGATAATATGAAAGATGTGGTTAATAAATGTTTTCAGGTGACAAGTAAGAACAAAATATGTCTTTTGTCTCCGGCTTCGCCCAGTTTCGGAATATTCAGGGACTACAAAGAAAGAGGAGATTTATTTAAAAAATATATTAAGGACTTTAAATGATCAAAACAAAGAAGACATTCGACGTAAGTCTTTTGGTGATAATAATCCTCTTGATTGTAATGGGAATTTTAGCTCTGGCTACTTCCTCAACGCCGTTGTCGTTAAAGCTGACCAATAACCCGAATTACTATCTATTCCATCAGTTATTATGGGGATTGTTGCCGGGATTGATTCTGGCCTTCATTGCTTTTAAAATTCCTTTGCACGGAATCAAGAAGTGGAGTTTTCTTATCTTCATCGCCGCGGTCATTTTGATGATTTTAGTCTTTGTTCCGGGTTTAAGCACAACCCAATTAGGTGCCACCAGATGGCTTAATTTGGGTTTTACGAGCATTCAGCCGTCGGAGATAATGAAATTAGCCTGCATCATCTATTTGGCCGTTATTTTGAATAGTGAGAAGGCAAGAAACAAGTTTACCGCTTTTATTATTCTTTTGGTTTTGGTTTGCGCGGCTTTATATTTCCAGAAAGATATGGGAACCTTGATCGTTCTTTTTTCTACCATGATGATTATGTTTTTCTGTTCCAAAACTCCGATTAAGCAAACATTATTGATTGGTATAAGTGCAATTGTTGGTTTTGTCGGATTAATAGTAGCTGAACCGTATAGATTACAAAGAGTCACTTCTTTCCTTCATCCGGAAAATGACACTCTGGGAACTGGCTATCATATCAATCAGGCTTTGATTTCGGTCGGATCAGGAGGTATCACCGGTTCCGGTTTGGGATTAAGCGTTCAAAAGTTCGGCTTTGTTCCGCAATCAATTTCCGATTCTATCTTTGCTATTTTTGCCGAAGAAACCGGCTTTGTTGGTTGCGTTGTTTTAATCGCTTTGTTTTTTGCTTTTTTTATCGCTTCTTTGTCTTTGGGAAAAAGACTTAATGATGAATATTTGAGATTGATGGCTATTGGTATTGGTTCTTGGTTTATTGTTCAAACTTTGGTTAATATCGGAGCGATGATCGGAGTAGTTCCTTTAACTGGAATTCCTTTGCCTTTTATGAGTTACGGCGGTTCTCACTTGATGATGGAGTTGATCGCCTGCGGATTTTTGTTAAACATCTCTCAATACGCTAAGAAATAAATTAAATTGTTTTACAAAGAAACACTAAATTGTTATAATAATTTCATATATAAATAAACACATGCATAATAAAAAACCAGTAAAGATAGAAATCGCAAGGAAGTTGAAAGCCCCGGAAATAGAAACGATTAAAAGACCCAATCTTCCGGTGAGAAGTGACCGCTATGAAAATTGTCCTGCACCATATGTTTTGTCTCTGCCTCTTATGTGGTTAATCACTATTTATGTGATGATTAAGAAGTGGGTTTATAAAATGCTTGGCCTAGGAACACCTAAAATAAATTCGTTTTTCTTTGACGGACTAGGAAAAGAAAGCAGAAAGGTAAAAGAATATGCCACTACTTGGAGAGCAATGGAAATAGTATACAATCATCCCTTTCCCCAGAAATGGACGGTCGGAGGAATACTTGATGAGTTCTATTGGTTTGGATTGAATTGCCAAGGTCTTCGTAATCGATTGAAGCTTATCAAAAATGAATTAAGAAAAGCTATTTCTAAGATAGACAAGGGTGAGGAAATAAGGCTTGTATCTTTGGCTTGCGGTTCAGCCGAATCGGTGATTGAAATAATTGCCGAAGCCAAAGCGAAGAATAGAATTATTAAAGCCAGATTTGTTGATATCGACGGTGCCGGAATTGAGAGAGCTAAAGCGACCGCTAAACATTACGGAGTGGAAGACCAGATAGAAATGCAGGTCGGAAGTATTTATGACGTGTTTGAGTCATATAAAGAATTCAAACCGCAGATAGTTGAAATGATGGGATTCTTGGATTATATCAGCCAAAAAGATGCAATTTTCGTAGTTAGTAAAATTAGAGAAATATTAGCACCGAACGGTTATTTAATAACTTGCAATATTCATCCGAATATTGAACAGCATTTTTTGAAATGGGTAATCAATTGGCCGATGGTTTATCGCCGCCCGGAAGAGTTGGGCGATATCGCTGAGAAAGCCGGCTTCACTGAATATCGATTAATTTACGAACCGTTGAAGGTTCACGGATTATTAGTGGCCAAGAAAAGTTAAATATATTAAGTATGACTTTTTATGCCTTAGCAGCTTTAATTAATGCGATTACGAGTTTAACGCTCGGGTCTTTAATATTTTTTAAGAATCGCAAAAACACTACCAATTATACTTTTATTTTATTGAGCGGCGCAGTTTTTTTCTGGTCGCTCTTTTATTTTCTTTGGCAGATATCAACTGACCATGACACGGCCCTGCTTTATACCAGATTGCTTTCCATCGGTTCAACCTTTATTCCCATATTTTATTTGCATTGGGTTTTATCGTTTTTGGATATCAAAACCATTAAAGCTAAAATAGTTCTTTGGTTTGGCTATATAGTCACTTTAATATTCTTATCATTTTCTTTTTCTCCCTTATTTATTAAGGATGTAGAGAAGATACTGATTTTTGATTTTTGGCCCAAGGCTGGAATTCTTTATTCGATATATCTTTTAATTTCGTACGGCGGTTTGGTCGGTTTTGGTTTGATTGAATTAATCAGAAATTATTCCCGCTCCAACAGTCTTAAACAGTATCAAATAAAATATATCATTGTCGGAACGATTATCGGTTTCTTGGGCGGAGCAACCAATTTTTTCCTTTGGTATGATGTAAATATCTTGCCGTTTGGAAACGTCATTACTTCTCTTTATGTATTTATTTTGTTTTATGCGATGGTTAGATATCGTTTGATGGATATCAGAGTTGTTGTTCAAAAAATATTCATCTATGCAATGGTTTCCTTTTTTACTTACATTGTTTTTTATGCCATCATCGGTTTTTATAATCGCACTTTCGGCGGAGTCTTTAATAGTGCTTCTTATGCCTTCGGTATTATCTTAGCGCCGTCATTTGTTTGGTTTTTTTACAGTATTGATCGGGCGGTGAGGGTTTTTGCCAATAAATATCTTTTTGTTTCGTTGTATAATTATCAGGAAACGATAAACAGATTGATTGCCCAATTAAACAATTATATTGATTTGGATAAAATCATTAAATTGATAGTCGATACGATCAAAGATACGATGCAGTTGGATAAAGCAGGTGTTTTATTGGTAAATACGAAAGAGACTCCGATAAAATATCAGATTGCCAAGGTTATCGGGTTTAATGAAAAGAACGGCATCTCTTTGGTGCAAGATAATTTTTTGACTAAATATCTTGCCAAGACCCAGAAGCCTTTGGTGAGTGATGAGTTGGTAATTCTTTCCAGTGAGGGTGATAAAAAAGACGAGAAGAATTTGCTCAGACTTTATGTTCATATGAGAGAAATTGAAGCAGCCTTATGTTTGCCTTTGATGTCCAATAAAAAGCTGATTGGAATTATTGTTTTGGGTTCAAAGATTTCTGGCGACGCTTATACTAATGAAGATTTAAAATTATTGGATATCTTATCAAAGCAAGCCAGTATTGCGATCGAAAATGCCAGACAATACAAGCAGATTGAAGAATTCGGAGAAACATTGAAGACTAAGGTTGACGAACAAACAAAAGATATTGAAAAACAAAAAGAATACTTGCAGGAATTGCTCAACATGAAGTCGGATTTCTTAAGAGTGGTTAACCATCAATTAAATACGCCCTTATCAATCATGAGAGGTTATTTTTCAATGATGCGAGATGGGGATTATCCTCCGGAAAAAGCCATTCCGATTATTGAAACCGGATTAGACAGAATCATTGATACCGTGTCAGCTTTTTGGGATGCCTATAAATTGGAAGGAGAAAGAATGAAAATGGAGCCGGAGAAGGTTAGCATCTCTTCTTTGGTAACGAAGATGATAAAAGAGAAAAAGGAATTGAATAATGTTAAAACAAGAAAATTAAAATTAGAAGTTGAAAAGCCTGATTTTAAAATTCCCGATGTTTGGTGCGATTTGCAAAAAATAACTCACGTTATTTCCAATCTTTTAGATAACGCGGTTAACTATACTTATAAAGGAAAGATTGTTGTTTCTTATGAATTGAACAATGATTTTCTTAAGATTAATGTAAAAGATACGGGGGCGGGAATACCTGAAGAAGACCGCAGCAAGATTTTCCAAAAATTCTCAAGAAGTTCCAGTGCTTTAAAGATGAATCCCAATGGTTCCGGTCTTGGATTGTATGTTGCCAAGAAAATTGTTGAAGGAAACGGGGGAGAAATATCCTTCTATAGCAAAGGAGAAGATCAGGGAACTACTTTCAGCTTTACGGTTCCGATTTATAAAAATCAAGAAGAAACTAAGGTCTTAGTCAATAAGCCAAATAAAATAGAAATATTTTAAAAATATGAAAGTACTTTTTATTGATGAGGAAAAGCCGTTAGTGGACATATATCGTGATGTTTTTCAAAAGAACGGATATGAATTCATTACCACTTTTGATATTCAAAAAGCAATAAATCTGACTGAATTAGAAAAGCCGGATATTGTTTTATTGGATATTGTTATTCCCAGGCCGGATAATGTTATTGCCGAGCAAGGTTATGATTATTTGAAGAAAGTCAAAAGCAATCCCGATACCAAAAATATTCCGGTAATAGTCTTCAGTAATCTTGATAGCCCGGAAGACCGCAAAAAATACAAAGAATTCGGAGCGGCCGCCTTCATGTTTAAGCGCGATTGCACTTCCAAGGAAGTTCTAGAGGTGGTGGAACAAATCATTAAAATCTATAAAAACAGATAGATAGCCACTTGTTTAAAAGCCTAAAAATGATATATTTAATGTATGAAAAGAATATTGTTTACAGGAGGAGGAACAGGCGGACACATTTTTCCCATTATCGCCATTGCTGAAGAAATGAGGAAAAGAGATACTAATTTGATTTTAGAGTATATCGGACCATCTGATTTCACTTCCAATACTTTTTTGCCTCAGGCGAAAATTAAAGCCTATTATATTTCTTCAGGAAAGTTAAGAAGATATTTTTCTATCGGTGCTTTTTTTGCTAATATTATCGACGTTTTGATTAAAATTCCTTTCGGAATTTTTCAAGCTTTTGTAATTATGTTTTTTATCGCTCCCGACGTGATTGTGAGTAAAGGAGGATTCGGTTCATTCCCGGTGATTGTGGCCGGATGGATTTTAAGAATTCCGATTTTTATGCACGAATCCGATGTTGTCGCAGGATTGGCCAATAAAATAGGAGGCAAGCTTTCGGAGAAAATCTTTGTTTCTTTTCCGGCTTCGGAAATTGAAGAGTTTCCCAAGGATAAAATGATTGAAAGCGGGAACCCGGTAAGAAGCGTTTTGACTCTCGGAAATAAAGAAGAATCCAAAACTTTATTTAACTTAGTCGGTGACAAGCCAGCAGTTTTAATTCTGGGAGGATCTCAGGGTAGCGAGAAAATAAACGAAGTTGTTTTAAATGTTTTAGTTGATGCACTTCAGGATTTTGAAATTATTCATCAAACCGGAATGGAAGGATTTAAAAGAGTGAAAAATGAATCGATGGCGATGATTGATGAGAAGTTATTAAAATATTATCATCCGTATTTCTTTTTAGATGAAAAAGAATTGACCCTTGCTTATGCTGTTTCTGAATGTATTGTAGCCAGAGCCGGAGCGGGAACAATCTTTGAAATAGCTTTATTGAAAAAACCCAGCATTTTAATACCTCTTCCGAATGCCGCTCAGAATCATCAGGTCAGGAATGCTTATTCCTATGCTAAAAATGGTGCCTGTTTGGTATTGGAAGAAGGTAACTTCACTCCTCACTTCTTTTTGGAAAAATTGAAAGATATTTTCAAGGAAGACAAAGAAACAATGAGCCGGGGAGCGGAACTTTTTTCTAAGCCATATGCAGCTGTTATTATCGCCAGATATGTGTTAGATTTCTTAGCATAAATATGATTGCCAAAAAAGAAGAAAAAAGAATAAGAACCAGATTTGCTCCGTCTCCGACCGGACATCTTCACATTGGAACAATTAGAACTGCTTTGTTTCCTTTCCTTTTTGCTAGAAAAAACAAGGGAACATTTATTTTAAGAATCGAAGATACCGACTTAGAAAGATCTAAAAAGGAATGGGAAGATGAATTATTGATGGGTCTAAATTGGATGGGATTTAACTGGGACGAGGGTCCGGTTGCTGGTTCAAAAGATTATATCGGAGAACACGCTCCTTACAGGCAAAGCGAAAGAGGGAAGATATACAGGAAATATTTAGAGCAGATGCTTGCCGACGGCCATGCTTACTATTGTTTCTGCTCAAAAGAAGAAGTCGAAGCGCAAAAACAGCATTTGATGTCTTTAGGTGAGTCTCCGGTCTATCGAGGAGCCTGCCGAGATTTACCCAAAGAAACTGTAGAGAAATATTTAAAAGAAGGAAGACCTTCGGTTATTCGTTTCAGGACTCCGATTGATACCAAAGTTTCTTTTAATGATTTAATTAGGGGAGATATCGAGGTAAATACCGAAACAATGGGAGATTTTGTTTTAGCTAAAGATTTGGATACCGCCTTGTTTAATTTTACCTGTGCGGTTGATGACGTGGAAATGGAAATCACTCACGTTATCCGCGGAGAAGATCATATTCCCAATACTCCTAAACAGATTTTAATTATTCGTGCTTTGGGCTTTGAAGAGCCTAAGTATGCTCACTTGGCTTTGATATTGGGAACAGATAAAAAGAAACTATCTAAAAGAACAAGTAAAACATCTTTAATTGATTATAAGGATGAAGGATATTTACCGGAGGCAATATTAAATTTTATTGCTTTCTTGGGATGGAATCCGGGGACGGAAAAAGAAATTTATTCGCTTAATGAATTGATTGCTGATTTTTCAATTGAAAAAATACAGAAATCAGCCGCGATTTTTAATGTTGATAAATTGGATTGGATAAACGGTTTCTATATCCGTAAAATGCCGTTGTATGATTTAACCCGCGAATGCGTTCCTTATCTAATTAAAGCCAATTTAATTAAAGAAATTGCCGTTGAAAAATATTCAGTTATTGAAACCGGAGATGAGATTCATCTTGAAGAAATTGAAAAGATGGTGGCTTTGTATCACGAAAGATTGAAAAAGTTTTCCGAGATTGTGGAATTAATCGATTTCTGTTTTAAAAAAGAATTGGATTATACAGTCGATTTATTGAAATGGAAAGAGATGAGCAATTCGGAAATTATTGATTCGTTAAATAAAGCTAAGGAAATTATTGCTCCTCTTGAATTTACTAAAGAAAATTTGGAAAAAGAATTATTGGAAGAAGCGAACAAGCTTGCAAACAGGGGCAATCTATTGTGGCCCTTGCGAGCCGCTTTATCTGGCAAAAAGAATTCCGCCGGACCGATGGAAATAGCTTTTGTCTTGGGTAAAGAAAAAACAATAAAGAGAATTGACGAAGCAATCAATAAATTAAAATAACATGTTTAAAACAATTCTTTCTTTAGTTTTAATTATTTCATTATTTTCAATCAGTTTTTGTTTTGCTTTTGACGGTAATTCAATAAGAAGCATTTGGGATGAATGGCTTCCCAAGATATCGGAATACTGGAATACATTTTTGAATTGGATTGATAACGATATGAAACCGTGGCTAGAAAAGAGTTTCGGACCCGAGGTAAAACAAGAATTTGAGAGGGAATTGAGCGAGGCCATTAAGGATATTCCTTTGGCTATTCAGGAAATTTGGAATAAGGCCAAAACGATTTTTTAATAAAAATATTAAGTTGCCCAAAAGTAAAGATTAGTATATATTAATCATATGATATCGGAAGAAGAAATAAGAAATATCGCTAAACTTTCATATTTAGAGATTAAAGATGAGGAAATAGATGAGATAAGAAATAAATTTTCTTCTATTTTGGAATACGTAAAAAAACTTCAAGAACTCGATGTTTCCGATATTGCCGAAACAGCTAATCTTTCTAAAACGGAAAATGTTTTCAGAGGAGATGTTGCTAAAGAAAAAGATTCTGAAGATTTATTGAACGCTTTATCAAGAAAGAAGGATAATTACATGCAAGTTAAAAAGATTTTATACAATGAAGACAACTGATTTAACAAAATTGACCATTGTGGAAGCGAGTGCCGGATTAAAGAACGGAGATTTTACCTCGGTTGAATTAACCAAAGCTTTTTTGGATAAGATTAAAGAAAAAGACAAGGAAATTAAAGCCTATCTCACCGTTACTTCCGAAACAGCCATGGAACAGGCAAAACGTGCCGATGAAATGATCAAAAACAAAGAAATATATCCTTTGACCGGTATTCCTTGTGCGATTAAAGATAATATTTTAATTAAAGGTATTAAATGTACCGCCGGTTCCAAGTTTTTAGAAAATTATGTTGCTACATATGATGCCACGGTGATTAAAAAATTAGAAAAGATGGGAGCGGTATTTTTAGGAAAAACTAATCTTGATGAATTTGCAATGGGTTCTTCCTGTGAGAATTCAGCTTTTTTTCCTACCAGAAATCCTCGTGACCTAGAAAGAGTTCCCGGTGGTTCTTCGGGTGGTTCAGCTGCCGCTGTTGCCGCTGATATGTGTGTCTATGCTTTAGGTTCGGATACAGGTGGTTCAATCAGACAACCAGCTTCTTTTTGCGGCATTGCTGGATTAAAGCCGACCTACGGAGCTGTTTCTCGATACGGCTTGATTGCTTATGCCTCTTCTTTGGATCAAATCGGACCGTTAACTAAAAACGTTGCTGACGCCAAGATTGTTTTTGACGCAATTAAGGGAAGCGACCCAATGGATTCAACCAGCGTTAATTCTGAAATTGAAAATAATTTAAATAAATTAAGAATTGGTGTTCCTAAAGAATATTTTGCTGAAGGATTGGATAAAGAAGTGGAAAAAGCGATCAAAGAAGCGATTAATAGTTACAAGGAATTGGGGGCGGAAATTGTGGAAATCAGTTTACCGATGAGCGAATACGCTTTAGCCTGTTATTATATTATCGCTCCGGCCGAAGCCAGTGCTAACTTGGCTCGTTTTGATGGTCTTCGATATGGAAAGACAATCAAGGATGAAGAAGCGGAAAAGATAATCGATATTTATTTGAAAAACAGAACTAATGGATTCGGAAAAGAAGTAAAGAAAAGAATCATGCTTGGAACATATACTTTGTCTTCCGGTTATTATGATGCTTATTACAAGAAAGCCTTAAAAGCGAGAACATTAATTAAGCAGGATTTTGAAAAAGCTTTTGAAAAAGTTGATGTGATCTTGGGACCGGTGGCTCCTTGTTTGCCGTTTAAAATAGGGGAGAAGTCGGATGACCCGATGTCGATGTATTTGGCGGATATTTATACCGTTTCAGTTAATTTAGTCGGACTTCCAGCCATATCTATTCCTTGCGGCAAATCAGAATCAGGATTGCCGATCGGAATGCATTTGATTGGAGCTCCGTTTGAAGAAGATAAATTATTAAGCATCGCTTCGTTATTTGAGAAAAAATATGACAATAAATGATATCACAATGTTTCTTGAATCAAACAATCTTTCGCAATTCTTGCTTCCTTTCAAGATAGTGGCTTTGACAATTTCAGTTATTTTTATCTACGCTATTATTTATTACAATATTAAAGACGGAACAATAATCAAAGATGTGAGAAGGAGAACAATGGATTTCTTAAGCTTTCAGAGATACGCTCCGCCGAAATCTTTTTCCAGCCGAGCCAAAGAAATATCCGCTCTTTTGGATGACAAGAAATACAAAAAAGCTATTTTCCAAACAGAAGTTTTGTTTTCGGAATTATTAAAAAGATTTGATTACAAAGGAAACACTCTTTTGGAAATGATTGAAGACCCCGATACTCCTAATCGTGACAGTTTGAAAAGATTAGCCGAGATAGCTGAAGAAATGAGAAAGAAACCGGGATATCTGCCCGAGCTTGATGAATTGGATAAACTATATTCAACCTTTGAAGACTCTTTAATTAAATTCGGTGTAATTACCGACGATGTTCAGGGTTAATTGACTAATATTCTTTTTTTGCTATTATCTACCCATCACTATTACGTGGAGGTGCTTTATGGATACGGCAATGGTGAAAAGAATTCCGGGGCATTCCTTTTTACTCGACGTTGGCCATGTCATCGTTGTTGATTATGATGCTTCGATTAAAGATCTTTTGAAAGAAGGAAACTACACTCAGGTTCATCCGGAAATCACGGCGAAGAATTTTCCTGCCAAGAAAAAAGGAAAAAAAGAAATCGTCGTTAAGGTTATTAAGTTAAGTCAGCGACCATTGTTTGGTGACCGGGGTTTTGAAGAAGAAATGATCGCTATCCGCAATAACGGATACGAACCCGTCAATCTGCAAGAACTTTTAACCGCACTTTCCTATATTGATTACCGGCCATCAATTTTGGCTCTCGGGTCAAAAATCGATGTCGGGGACAGCCTGATGTCTCCGTTCGTCAGAAAGGGCGGAAACAAGGGAAATGTGGTCGGACTTGAGGAAGTCTAAATTTTTTAAAAGCCGAAAAGTATATTACTGAATAGGCTTTTTTTATTTATCGTACCCTTGATTTTATTCTACTTTTTGTTAGTATACTAAATATACTTTATACAGCGGTTTAGAGGAGTAGTACCTCGCCAGTCTCATAAGCTGGAGACCCTAGTGCAATTCTAGGAACCGCAACATTTTTTGTTTGAAATGAAATGAGCCAGGCCAGAGTAGCTCAGTGGTAGAGCACTCGTTTCATAAGCGAGTTGTCATGGGTTCGATCCCCATCCCTGGCACACAAATAAATACAATATGGGCCCGTAGCGAAATTGGTTATCGCGCCTCCCTGTCACGGAGGAGACTGCCGGTTCGAGTCCGGTCGAGCCCGCCAAGACTGAGCACCGATATGGTGCTTTTTGTTTTTTAAAGTTATAATAATTTTAAGATTAATAAATAATAAATTTATGAATAAAAATCAAAAAGGATTTACTTTTATATTAATAATTTTAGCAGTTTTATTTTTAGCCGGAGTCGGTTATTTAATCTATCAATTAAAGATGAATGATAAAGAACCGGAAGAAATAGAAAGCATTGTTTTGGATCCGAGAAATTGCACCTATACGATTGAAGGAAAAAACGTTACCCTTAAAGATGGCTATTCGGAAGAAGAAATCTCTTCCGACACAGCTTCAAAAATTATTACTCGTTATTTTGGGAATGAAGCATCTTCCGATTTAAACGGAGACGGATTATCTGATACTGCTTTTATTCTTACACAAACCACCGGTGGTAGCGGAACTTTTTATTATTTAGTGGTTGCTTTGGGAGATGTTAACGGATGCAAGGGAACAGAAGGAATTCTTTTGGGCGACAGGATTGCTCCACAAACAACGGCAATGCGAGACGGAAAAATTATCGTGAATTATGCCGACAGAAAAACGGACGAAGCTATGGCTGTTTCGCCCTCTGTCGGAATTACCAAGCATTTTATGTTGAGCGGTCAAATATTGAAAGATTTTACCCCGGAAGAATTTATAAAAGAGGAGTCTTGTTTGCTTTCGGGAGGAACTATTGAAACATCATTGTGTTGCGGATCTACTTCTGATTTTCCCAACAACTGTCTTATCGGCGCTTGCGGTTGTTCACCGACTAGTAGTCACGAAGTGAAGACCTGTAATTGCGGGGACAATAAATGTTTTAATGGAACAAAATGCAATTAAGATAAGAGGAAAGCCGATCGTTTTTGGATCGGCAGAATTTTTGGCCAGCTGTCTTTTTTTGTTCATGGCAGCGAAAGCCAATATAGATGTTGTCCCTGGTATCTGGATACTGAAGATCATTAGTCCGATACCGAAGATAATGATAACTGTCTCTCCGTTGGCCAGAAGGATTGAGGAAACTATGAATAGCAGCGTCGCTGCCAAAATAGCGATGTAGGAACTCCTTTCTGGTCCCGTCCAGGAATTCCTTGTGTTTCCTTCGTTTTCGTTATTAGGCATTCTCTGTAGGGCAATGCATGCCGAGATTGCCAGGACTGAGAGGACTATGAAAAAGAAAAGTCCGATAACGAAAATTGGTAGCACCAAATCTCCGATCAACATTTTTATCCCCAAGCTTTAAAAAGCAAGCTATCTTATTTTATCATTCGTTATCTGAAGTTTCAAGTATAAAAAATTCCTTGCCTTTTGTTAATATTTTTGGTATTAAATATATATCACGTCCTCGTAGCTCAATAGGACAGAGCGACAGACTTCTAATCTGTAGGTTGTGCGTTCGATTCGCACCGAGGACACACTTTCCAGTAGTATGGGTAGCGATAGGCTCCATATAAGTTCGCACGTTGACATTGTTAATATTCCGATTTAAAATAAATTAATGCCAATCGTCCAATGTAAAATCTGTAAAAAAGATTTTTACTCAAAACCAAACTGGCTTAAGCGCGGATGGGGTAAATTTTGTTCTCCTGAGTGTCAACACGAAGCACAGCGAAAAGGAGAATTTGTTCATTGTGAAATTTGTGGAAAAGAGATATGGAGAAAGCCCCAAAAAATTAAACATTCTAAAAGTGGTAAATATTTTTGTTGTAAAGCACATCAGACTCTTTGGAGAAATCAATTGTTTTCAGGAGAAAAACATTGGAACTGGAAAAATGGAGAGAATATAAAATATAAATCGTTATTAATAAAAAACGGAGTAAAACCTATCTGTAAGATATGTAAATGTGAAGATGTGAGAATACTTGCAGTTCATCATTTAGATAAAAATCACAAGAATAATGATTTTGACAATCTGGTATTTCTATGCCACAACTGTCATCATTTGGTTCATCATCATAAGGTTAAGGTTTCGTAATATTTCATGGTGGCTATGGTGTAATAGTAGCACAACATCCTGTGGAGATGTTTGCACGGGTGCAAATCCCGTTAGTCACCCACTTAAAATACTAACGTTTTTTCTATTAAAATTCATGATTAAATGTTGTTGCTTTTTCTTTGATTTTGAGGTAAAATAAGATTATAAAAGGATAGATTTTTCTATACAAAAAACATGGCAAAAGAAAAAGAAAGCTCATATAGCGCTAAAGATATTTTCGTTCTAGAGGGACTTGACCCGGTGAGAAAAAGGCCGGGAATGTATATCGGTTCAACCGGACCACAAGGTCTTCATCATTTAATCTACGAAGTTGTAGACAACTCTTTGGATGAAGCTTTGGGTGGATACTGCAATAAAATTGAAGTGTATTTGTTGCCGGGCAATCAAGTTAAAGTGGTTGATAATGGAAGAGGTATTCCAGTAGATATTCATGCAAAAACAAAAAAATCTGCCTTGGAAACCATTATGACTACTCTTCATGCCGGAGGTAAATTCGGAGGAGACGCTTATACTATTTCTGGAGGTTTACACGGAGTCGGTGTTTCTGTTGTTTGTGCTTTATCAGTTAATATGAGAGCTGAGGTTTGTCTAAACGGAAAGAAATATGCTCAAGATTACAAACAAGGAAAGCCGTTAGCTTCCGTTAAAAAAATCGGTGATTGCCGACAGAGAGGAACAACTATTATTTTTGAGCCAGACCCGGAAATATTCAAAGAAATTGTTTTTGACAGAAACAAGCTTTTGGCTCATTTCAGACAGCAAGCATATTTGACTAAAGGAATCAGAATTGATTTTTACGACGAAAGAGAAAAGGATAATCCTTTTGAATATCACTTCTTCTTTGAAGGAGGAATTGTTTCATATTTGAAATATATGAACAAGGGATCAAAAGCAGTTCACAGCAATCCTTTTTACGGTTCAGGAGACAAGGAAGGAGTGGCGGTTGAAGTTTCTTTCCAATATTCCGATGATTACGAAATTCAAGAAGAAAGTTTTACCAATAATATCTTTACCACTGAAGGAGGAACTCATTTAACCGGTTTTAGAGCGGCTTTAACTAGATTGATAAATGATTATGCCAGAAAGGGAGGATTCCTAAAAGAATCTGAACCTAATTTGAGCGGAGATGATATCAGAGAAGGACTAACTGCCGTTGTTTCGGTCAAAATTCGCGAGCCTCAATTTGAAGGACAAACTAAAACCAAATTAGGTAATCCAGAAGGAAGAACCGCTACTGAAGCGGTCGTTGCTGAGACTCTTCAAGATTATCTAGAAAGATACCCTCAAGATACTAAAATTATTATCGAAAAAGCTGTCTTATCATTCAAAGCAAGAAAGGCAGCGAGAGCCGCTAAAGAAACTATTTTAAGAAAGGGTGTTTTGGACGGAATGTCATTGCCAGGAAAATTATCTGATTGCACTTCCAGAAATCCCGAAGAATCAGAAATATATATTGTTGAAGGAGAATCAGCCGGCGGCAGTTCAAGACAAGCCAGAAACAGAAAGAATCAAGCTATTCTTCCTTTAAGAGGAAAGATTTTGAACATTGAAAGAGTGAGATTGGATAAAATGTTAGCTTCGGAAGAAGTTAAGAATTTAATTATTGCTTTGGGAACAGCGATTGCCGATGATTTCGATATTGAAAAGCTCCGTTATCAACGTATTATTTTAATGTGTGATGCTGATTCCGACGGAAACCACATTAATACTCTTTTGATGACTTTATTCTTTAGACACTTCAGACAGATTATCGATAAAGGATTCTTGTATCTAGCTCAGCCTCCTTTATTTAAAATACAAATTGGAAAAGAATCCAAGTATTATTACAATGATGATGACAAGGAAGCGGCAATTAAGAAAATGAAGCCCGACACTAAATACAGCATTCAAA
>JBAZIW010000005.1:0-64489 GCA_041651655.1 Minisyncoccota bacterium
TCCAGGAAACTGAAGCTCCAGCCGCTGGGAAAGCGGGAGAAGTTGGATTAGCCGTACCGGCAGCACAGAAGGTGCCACTGTAGGCAGTGACAGAGTTGGCATATGCCTGAGCATTGGTTCCACAAACCGCATTGCCGGTGTGTTCGGCAGTACAAGTATCAGTGGTTCCATTATTAACACCTAAACAAGACCAAGTTGTTGAAGCACCCTTAGCCGGGAAAGCAGGAGAAGCGGGAGAAGCAGTACCGATAGTACAAATCGTATCCGTGCCGTATGAAGTCGCCGCATCGGCATATCTTTTTTCCCTGGTTCCACAGACTGCATCTTGAGCACGGTAGGCAGTGCAAGTAGCATTGTCTCCAAGATATTCTCCGACGCAAGTCCAGGAAACGGAAGCGCCCTCGGCCGGCCAGGCGGGAGAAGTCTGAAGTATTCCGGAATTACAGAAGTTAGAAGTTGGCCAGTCAGAGATTGAAGCGGCATATCCGGTAGCGGAAGTGTTAGCGGTTGTTCCGCAAGCACCATTAACCGAATCTCCGGCGGTAGCAGTGTCGGGAGTACAACTGTAGACGTATGCATCGTCCGGATTACTGCTGGAAAGATCAGCGGTGATAGTACAATCGGTTCCGTTAGACCAGTAGATGTAGTGAGCGGAAGAATTAGGATCGGAAGGCAAGGTTGGTAAATATGCTTTTAAAGCGTCTTCAATCTCGGTAGAACAATCCCCTCCGATTGTGCATCCGTCTTCGTCAGTGATCGGCTTAGAAGAATAATGGTCAGCGGAATAGGAAACAACGGAGTTAGCCAACAAATTGATGTCAGCTTTTCTTTGCGTATCTTTAGCTAAATTGTTTGAGTCATTTATTTTGACGACAACAAAACCAGCGAGAATGGAAATGATAGTGATCGTCACTAGCATTTCAATCAAGGTGAACGCTTTTTTAGACATATTTTTTTATTAAAAATAATATTAAATATATTTTAACAAGTATTGTTTTTAAATGCAAGAGAAAAATGAGCCAGAGGCGAGAATTGAACTCGCAGTCTCTTCTTTACGAAAGAATTGCTTTACCGTTAAGCTACTCTGGCTTAAATAAACCTTTAATCCAATCTACAAGTCCCGAAATTATTTGCAAGACACCGTTATTGCTATTATTATTTTCCGCGGTTCCACTATCTTTCTTAATTATCACAACTTGTTCCCCCGGTTTCTGCATTCCTAAATCCTCTCTCGCCACTCTTTCCAAATAATCGCTGCTGTTAGTTTCTCCCAAACTAAAATTAAGAGAATCTTTCTCTTTCGTCAGTGATTCTACCGTTGAATCAAGATTTTCTAAGTTTTTATCCAATTCCGTTCTCTTCTGAAACATCTTAATATTTGAATACAGAAGAAAAAAGATGAACCAAAAGCCGAAAATAGTCCAAAAGACAATCGCAATCTTTTTTTTGTTAAAATGAATTCCCCACTTCACTTTTTTTCCTTTTCTTGCTAACATATGAACATATGATGAATAAAAATTCTAAAAAGTTCAGAATTATTTGGGTTATCCTTGTCTCGCTAATCGCTCTCTCAATGATTGTTTCATTAGCCGGACCAGCATTGTTTTCCAGATAATTAAGAACCAAAAACTTTCAAGAATACTTCCGAGGGAATCTTTAACTTCCCTCTTTCTTTCATTTCTTTTTTACCTTTTTTCTGTTTTTCCAAAAGCTTCTTCTTTCTGGTATAATCTCCTCCGTATAAAGGGGCGAGAACATCTTTGCGACGGGCGCTGATTGTTTCTCGGGCAACGATTTTTCCTCCTACGGCTGCCTGGATTGCGACTGCAAACATTTGTACCGGCAAAACTTCTTTTAATTTTTCAACAATTCTTTTCGCTTCGGCCTGAACTTTGGTTTTAGGTAAAATTCTTGAGAATATCTCTTCTTCCTGTCCGGCAATCAAAACCTCCAATTTCACCAAATCGGCTATTCTATATCCGGTTTCTTTATATGTCATTGAAGCATATCCTTGGGTAACATTTAAAAGATTCTCGTAGAAAACTCCGATAATTTCACGCAACGGCAATTCATAGACTAATAAATACCTGTCTTTTCCAAAAGGATGAGAATCAACGTGCTTTCCATCAAGCTCGCCTAATAATTCAAACACTCTTCCCAGATAGGCAGCCCCGATAATTAAAGTTACCTCCGTCCAAGGCTCATAATGTTCTTTAAAGTTATCCGACCAATTGTTCGGATTATATATCATCACTTCATTTCCCTTACCATCAATCGCCTTATAGCAAACCTGCGGAGCACCAATAACCAACTCTAAACCAAATTCTCTTTTTAATCTTTCAATTGTTATCTCTGTATGCAAGGTTCCCAAAAATCCGCAAAGAAAACCGCGACCAAAAGCTTGAAAGTTCTGGTGCTGATAGAACAAAGCGGAATCATTCAATTTTAATTTAGATAAAGCTAGTTTTAATGTTTCAAAATCATCCTGTTCTTGCGGATACATTGAAACGAAAATCTTTGGTTCGGGGTCTTTGTATCCCGGCCAAGGCTCTAATTTTAATTCTTTATCCTGAATCAAGGTAACCGTATCTCCGATTCTTATTTTCTCCGGGTCTTTAATGCCAGTAGCGATAAAACCGATTTCTCCGGATTTCAATTCTTTAATCGGTGTCATATCGGGCTTAAACACGCCCATTTCTTTTGTCACTCCGTCCGCTCTGGTATTTAAAAGAAATATCTTGTCGTTAGTTTTCACTATTCCATCGATAACACGAATATACGAAACAACTCCTAAGAAAGTATCGTATTGAGAATCAAAAATAAGAGCGCGGAACGGTTTTTCTTCGTGAACTTCCGGGCCTTCCACTTTTTCTATTACCGTCTGTAATAATTCTTCTACGTTTTCTCCGGTCTTGGCAGAAATAGATAATATTTCGTCTTCGGAAACATCTAAAAATTCGGCAATTTCTTTTTTAACTTCTTCAGTTCTGGCCTGAGGAGAATCAATTTTATTCACCGCGGCAATAATCGTTAAACCTTCTTTTTTCGCTAATTCCAAATTAGTAATTGTTTGCGCTTGAATTCCCTTGGTGGCATCGACTAAAAGAATCGCTCCTTCAACCGCAGCCAAACTCCTACTGACTTCATAATTAAAATCAATATGTCCCGGAGTATCGATTAAATTAAGCATCACCTCTTCCCCGTTCCTGTCTTTATAAAACATCTTCACCGGAGTCATCTTGATGGTAATCCCCTTTTCTCGTTCCAAATCCATGGCATCCAAATACTGAGGCCTCATCTTACCTTTTTCCACCGTTCCGGTTATTTCCAAAAGACGGTCAGCTAAAGTTGACTTACCGTGATCGATATGGCTGATAATGACAAAATTTCTAATCTTCATCTTTTAAGATTATATTCTTAACGGCTCTAATTTCAGACATTTTTAAAATCATAGTTAATGCTCCGTAAATAACCAGAGAGACAAGACAAACGATAACAAACTGAGACGATACTCCAATGAAAGAATTACCGAGAACAGTTTTCAATATTGGCAACAAATACCAGGCCGCAATTCCCATTACCACTGAAGAGAACAATACTTTCAAGAAAGTAGTAAATATTTCTTTAATTCCGAAATCTCCGACTGTCTTGTAAAAGAAATAGAAAAGAAGAAAAAATTCTAAAATCAATCCGACATTAAAAGCAACGACCAAACCCAAAACGGAGAAATTAGCCGTTCCGTCCAGCCCCAAGATTGTTTTTGTAAAAGTCACCAATAAGTTGCTCCCGTTAAACACACTCACAAAGAAAAATGAAAGAACGATATTGGCCAAAACAAAGAAAATGGCAACGGCGGTCGGAGTAATCGTGTCTTTAAGACTAAAAAATCCGCGAAGCAAAATAGGAACCAAGCATTGCGCGGCGGTACTTAAAAAGTATAATCCCAGAGCTGCGGCGGTAATGGTTGCGGCAGCCGAACCAAAATTACCAGTTCTTAAAACAATGTCTACTATTTCATTTCGCAAAACAAAAATTAAAACTCCGATCGGAAAAGAAATATACATCACCTCGTTGAAAACTTTTCTGAATTCTTTAAAATATTCTTCTTTTTTACTTTCGGCCCACAATTTGGAAAGCAGAGGAAAAATAGCGGTTGCAAAAGAAACTCCGATAATTCCGATCGGTAAATACCTCAAATTATTGGAAAGATTAAAGACGGAAATGGCACCAGCTCCGATTCCCGAAGCGATAAAGGTAACAACGATAAAATTGACCTGAGATGAAGAGGAAGCAATGGTTCGGGGAATTATCAACCCGATAAATTCTTTAAGAGCCGGATTTTTGAAATCAACGATAAACTTGTATCGATAACCACACTTAATCGCTGAAGGAAGCTGGATTAAAAAGTGAAGAATTGAACCGATAATAACTCCCAATCCCGCTCCGAAGACTCCGAAGTACGGAGATAAGAAAACAATTCCGAAAATAATTCCCAAATTATATATTATCGGAGCCAGAGAATAAGAAACGAATCGGTTGAAATAATTTAAAATGGTCGAAAAAATAGAAGAAAGTCCGAAAAAGAAAACAGAAACGAAAATCAATCTAGTTAAGGCGATAGTCGTCTGAATTGATGATTCATCAAAACCGGAAACCATTGAAGATATTATCTGCGGAGTGAAAATGAAAAAAAGACCAGACGAAACGATATAAGCAAGAGTAAATAAACTTAAAATATTGTTAATGGTGTCCCAACTTTTTTCTTTGTCTTTGGAGTAAAGCTCGGAAAACAAAGGAAGAAGAGAAACAATCACTCCCCCGGCAAAAATAACACTATAAACCAAATCAGGAATCCTGAAAGCGGCAAAATAGATATCCAAATTAATGGACGCACCGAATGATCCCGCTAAAAGTCTATCTCTCAATAGACCCAAAACTCGACTCAACAAAACAGCTATTGTTAAAATAACTGCTGCTCCTGTCACTGTATTCTGGCTGGAATTTAAAATCTTTCGAAAAGACATAATATGAATATATAATAGCTTAAAACAAAGATTCGGTAAACTATTGACTAAGAGCAAATATTGTTTTAAAATAAGCTACCTTAACAAATCGGACAGTCGCCTTTAATTAGGAGGAAAGTCCGAACTTCCATTCCCGATTCGTCGGGTCTAAAAAGGTAGCGGGTAACCCCCGTCATTCGCGAGAAAGAGGTGCGAACAGAGACGCTTCAATCGAAAGAAAGAAGCACCCTTCGGGGTGAGCTTTAAGAGTAATCTTAAAGGTGAAACGGCCAAATCCTTACCCGGAAGCAAGAACAAATCCCGCAAGGGAAAAAAGTAGTTCGCTCGAGGCAAAGAGTAATCTTTGTCCCAGATAGATGACTGTTTAAAACAGAATTCGGCTTACGGGTTTGTTAAGGTAACTAAAAACCGCTCTAGGCGGTTTTTTGCTACATAATTACTACATCTTCCCTATCTTCTTTGCCAATTCAACTAAGCGACAGGAATAAGCCCATTCGTTGTCATACCAGGCCATAACTTTAACCATATTGCCATTAACCTTAGTGTATTCCGGGTCAAAAATTGAAGAAAAAGGATTGCCCTTAAAATCGGAAGAGACCAAAGGATCTTTTTCGACAAAGAAGATTCCTTTCATCTCTCCAGTATTTGAATATTTTTCAAAAGCCTTATTCACTTCTTCAACCGTTGTTTCTTTTTCAACCTCACAAACCAAATCAATTAGAGACACAACCGGAGTCGGAACTCGAACCGCAATCCCGTCCATCTTTCCTTTAACACTAGGGACCACCTTTCCGATTGCTTTGGCTGCTCCGGTAGTGGTCGGAACGATATTTTCCGCCGCCGCCCTAGCTCTTCTTAAATCTTTGTGAGGTAAATCTAATAAATTCTGATCATTGGTGTATGAATGAATGGTAGTCATGAAACCTTTAACAATTCCGAATTCCGTTTCAAGTATCTTCACTACCGGCGCCAAACAATTGGTAGTGCAAGAACCCATATCAATAATATTTTCGTTTTTGTATTCTTCGGCATTAATTCCCAAAAGATATGAAGGAATATCATCGTCTTTGGCAGGAGCGGAAATAATAACCTTCTTTGCTCCGGCAGTAATGTGCTTAGTTAAACCGATTCTGTCTCTGAAAACTCCGGTACATTCCAAAACAACATCGATTTTCAAGTCTTTCCAGGGAAGCTTTTCCGGATCTTTTTCCGCCAGCATCAATATTTTCTTCCCGTTAACAATCATGTAGTCCCCTTCAATCTTAACTTCGCCGTCAAAAACTCCGTACGAAGTATCGTATTTAAATAAATGAGCCAAAGTCTTGTTGTCGGCTAAATCATTGATAGCGACAATTTCGATATCTAACTTCTCCTTGATGGCTGCACGAAGAGAACACCTTCCTATTCTCCCGAAACCGTTGATTGCGATTTTTGTTGCCATATGTTTTTTAATCTTCTATTTTTAATAATTCACAAATTTTCTTTCTATCAAAACCAACCACGTATTCCCCGTTGATTTCGGTCACCGGAACGGTGGTTTGTTTTGTTTTTTCAATCATCTCTTTCTGTGCTTCCATATCCGAAGAAACGTCAATCGATTCTACTTCTATCCCCTTTTCTTCTAAAAATCTCTTTAAAGCGAAACAATAGGGACAAATCGGAGTCGAAAACAATCTTACTTTAGCCATTTTATTAAATATTATTTTATCTTTTCTTCTATTCTACACAACCTGTTGTATTTTGCCAATCTTTCTCCTCTGGCTGGAGCTCCCGATTTAATATAGTCGGCAGAAATACCAACCGCCAAATCGGCGATAAAGCTGTCACAGGTTTCTCCGGAACGATGAGAAACAATTGTTTTGAATCTATTCTCTTTGCAGACCCTAGCCGCTTCCAAGATTTCTGTTACCGTTCCTACCTGATTGATTTTCAAAATTGCTCCGTTACAGGCCTTCTTTTCTTTCGCATCTTTGATTGTTTTCGGATTGCTGGCCAATAAATCATCACCGATGATCATCGTATGGTCTCCCAATCGGCCGGTTATTTTTTCAAATCCTTTCCAATCTTCTTCAGAAAGAGGATCCTCGATTCCGATAATCGGATATGCTTTTATCAAATCGGCATAATAATTAAGCATGTCGGAAAGAGAGAAAACTCCCATCTTTAATCCGTAGTATCCTTCGGCCGCTCCTTTTTCTTTCTTGTAAAACTGAGTAGCGGCCACATCCAAAATTATTTTTGCTTTGCCGGTATATTCCGAATCATCAATCGCTTTAACAATTAATCCCAAAGCAACTTCGGGAACTTCTATTGGCGGAGCAAAACCTCCTTCATCTCCGACGTTGACCGGAAAATCAGGATAACTTTCTTTTAAGAATTTTTTAAGTTTGTAATATATTTCCGAACCCATTTGCAAAGATTCTCTAAAGGTTTCTCCAGTAGTGGTAATCATGAATTCCTGAAAATCAAGTCCATTATCAGCATGAGCTCCACCATTAATAATATTAAAAGCGGGACTAGGCATCCGCATATCGTCGTTGCCGAATAGTTCAGCGATATATTCATACAGCTCGAGATTCTTAGCTTTAGCTCCGGCTCGGCAAACCGCCATCGAAACACCGACGATTCCGTTTGCTCCCAGATTATACTTTCCTTCAGTTCCGTCTAATTTAATCATTAATTCATCTATTTCTTTCTGATTAGTACAATCCATGTCTATCAACTTAGGAGCAATGATTTCATTAACATTTTTAATCGCTTTCAAAACTCCTTTTCCTCCGTAACGATGATTTCCGTCTCTCATTTCATATGCTTCTTTAGCTCCGGTTGAAGCGCCCGAAGGAACAGAAGCGGTAAAAACACCGTCTTCGGTTATACAATCAACTTCAAGGGTCGGGTTTCCTCGCGAATCAAGTATTTCCCTGGCTTTAATATTTTTAATATTCATATATTAATATATTTGTATGCGTTGATTACGGCGACAGCTCCCTGTCCGCAAGCAACAACGATTTGTTTTACCTTTTGAGAATTAACGTCTCCGACGGCAAACAATCCTGGGGTTTTAGTTTCAAAAGTTTCAAAATTAACAACAACTTCTTTCCTCTCGTTTAATTCTACCAAATCTTTTAGAAATGAGGTAGCTGGTTCGTATCCGGCTTGAACAAAAACACCTTCCACATTCAATGTTTTTTCTTCTCCCGTCTTTCTGTCTTTAAAAACAATCTGATTAACAAAATCTTTTCCTTTTATTTCAAGCAACTCAGCAGAAGTGGTGACGGATATTTTTTCAAGCAAAGAAGCCTTATCTTGTATTTCTTTTCCCGCCCTTATCGATTCTCCGTATTCTAAAATATATATTTTATTGGCATAGCTGTTTAAAAACAAAGCCGCTTCAAATCCGGCTTCTCCCCCGCCAATAATCGCCACGTCTTTATTATTAAACAAAGGACCGTCGCAGGTTGTGCAATAACTTACTCCCTTCCCTAAAAATTCTTCTTCGCCCTTTACTTCTAATCTTCTCGGCTCGGCTCCGGTAGCGATAATCACTGTCTTCGATTGAATATTTTTTCCTTCTTTAGTTAGAACGGTAAAAAGATTGTTTTCTTTTTTTAATTCCGAAACTTCATCGTTCAAAACCTCCACTCCCTTGTGTTTCATCTGGTCTTCAAACTTGGCAATCAATTCAAAACCCGGTATTTTTTCAAATCCCGGATAATTTTCAATATCAACGGCCTTGTGAGTCATCTGTCCGCCGAACTCCTTGGTAATAACCAAAGTTTTTAATTTTTGTCTAACAGAATATATTCCCGCCGTCATTCCGGCCGGACCTCCTCCGATAATGATTAAATCGTATTCCATTATATTTTTCCTTTTAAAAATTCTTTTATTTTTGAACCGAATTCAGGATGATCCAAAGCTAAGGTCAAGAAAGATTTAAACCATGAATTTTTGTCTCCGCATTCCAGCCATTCTCCTTTTATCTCGTAACCGTAAATAACTTTGCCCTCTTCAGCCATTTGTCCTAAAACCTGACTGATGGAATAATCATTCATTCTCATTGATTTATCTTCTTCGATTCTTTTGAAAACTTCGGGGGTAATAATATATCTTCCCAAAATAACCAAATCAGAAGGTGCTTCCCCTTTCGGCTTTTCAATAACCTTCTTAATCTTAAAAACATTGTTAGCTATTTTTTCCACTTCCACTACTCCGTATTGAGATAATTTATCCTTCGGCATTCTTTTTAGAGCGATAACTGGTCTCTGGCATGTTTCATAGACCTCCTTCAACTGTTGAAAACCAGGAATTTCTTTTGAATAAATAATATCATCACAGAAAAAAACACCGACTGGTTCGTTACCGGCAAATTTTTGAGCCTGATAGATGGCATCCACGTTTCCGGAAGCCTTTTTCTGGATAGACTGTGAAAATTTTATCTGTTTCGAAACATCGTTCAATCCTTTTACCATCTCCAATTCTTCTTTCTTGTTTCTTTCTTTTAAAAGAGTTTCTAATTCAGGATTAGGATTAAAATATGCGGTAACGTCTTTTTGGCTTTTTCTTGTTACCAATTGTATTTCTTTTATTCCCGACAAAAGAGCCTCTTCAACGGAATAATGAATCAACGGCTTATCAACTAAAGGAATCAGTTCTTTTGAAACTACTTTAGAGAGAGGCAAGAATCTGGTTCCCATTCCCGCAATGGGAAAAATAGCTTTTTTAACTGTTTTTTTCATATATTATTATTTCTTTTTTGATTTTCTTAAGAAAGCCGGTATTTCAAATATCTTTTCTTCTTCCTCTTCTCTTTCTTCTTCTTTCTTTTCCGCTTCTTTAACTTCCAAGGCTGACCTCCTCACTTCAACATCTTCTTCTTTCTTCTCTACTTTCGGTTTTTGTTTCTTTGCTTTCTTTACAACCGGTTCTTCTTTTTTGATAACTTTTTTAGTTCTTACCTTCTTCTCCGCTTCAGATGATGTAGCCAAAAGAGTTACTCTGATTTCATTTTTTAATTTTGGATTCTGAGATAAACCGAAAATAATCTTGGCGGTCGGAGCCAATTCGCTAATCTTCTCGCTGATTTGAGATAATAACTGAAGGGATAAATCCTTTGAAGCTTCTATGTTGAACATAACATTGTCGGCATTTTCAAACTTATACTCAAGAATCGGGTTCTTTAATAAAATCTTACTGATATCTTCCGCGGTTTGGTTTGATTTTCCTTTGGTAAAATTAAGATAAGCAATCTTTCTTTTTCCTTCTAATATCGTTCTGATATCAGCCCAATCAATATTAATCAATCCCGGAGAATAGATTGTTCTTAATAATCCCTCCAATGATTCCGCCAATTTGTCGTTTAAGAGATTCAAAGAATCGGAAAAAGAAACTTCTTCCTTGGTTAATGAAAATATCTTTTCGTTGGGAAGAATCATAAAGGCATTAAGGTTGTCCTTTATTTTTTCTAAAGCCTTAACCGAGATATCCATTTTCTTTTTTCCTTCAAAAGAAAAAGGAGTGGTAAAAATTCCCAAGGTATTCAATCCCATTTCTTCGGCAATCTTAGTCAAAATCGGAGTGGCGCCCGTTCCCGTTCCTCCTCCTAAAGATGAAATGAAGATATATAAGTCTTTGTCGTCGGAAAATAATGTTTTTAATTTCTCTAAATCTTCCTTGGCGGCTTTTTCTCCCACTTCCACATCTCTTCCTGTTCCCAATCCTCTAGTTAATTTATTTCCGAAAGAAATTGTTTTCAATGCTTTGGGTAAAGATTTCAAAGCCTGATTATCTGTATTCAAAGCAATAAATTCCACTTTCTGAGCAGAAAAATCTTTTAGTTTCTTTAAAAGCTCGGCAATGATGTTTCCTCCCCCACCTCCGACTCCGATAACTTTAATTTTAACTCTCTTTCCGATTGATTCGGTTTCTGGTTCTTTCTTTATCGCTTCCGGCTTTTTAGTTTTTTTAATTTTTAGTTTAATTTTCTTCATTTTTATATTATACCTCCTTATCCCTCTATTTTCAATTTAGCGACCACACCATCAAATTCTTCTTCCGAAACGGCTTCTTTATTACTAACAACGCCGGTAAAATCAATATTATCGCCTTTTCTTCTCGGAATAATATGTAAATGGAAATGGAAAACCGACTGTTCGGCCGCCGATCCCGAAGCGTGATAGAGATTAACTCCTTCAGCATTAAAATTATCCTTCATTTTATTACTAATCTTCTGAGCAACTGAAATTATTCTTTCCAAATACTTCTCTTCGATTTCAAAAATATCTCTAGCGTGTTTTTTTGGAATAACTAAAGTGTGTCCTTTGACGGCTGGGTTAATATCCAAAAAAGCCAAGACCAAATCATCTTCATAAATTTTATAGCTCGGAATCTCGTTATTGATAATTTTACAAAAAACACAATTTTCCATATTTTTAAAATTAATTTGCTAATTCTCCGCAAGCAACATTAACATTCAATTCATTTAAACCTCCTTCCATTAAAACCGTTGTTTTAATCATGCAGACGTCTTTGTCTTTGCTGTAATACGAAATACCGGATAAATCATTTTCGATTTCGAAAAAATCTATCTTGAATTCATTGTCCTCAAAATATTTCCTGATTGCATCGGATGAATCATTATTAATGCCTAGGGCATAAAAGCCGTAACCGGAAATACTCGATTGGTCTCCACTTTCGAACTTATAGATAAAATTATCTTCTTTGATGCTGGAAAAATCTATCTGCGCTTCTTGCTCCAAACCGTTTAAAATATTAAAGGCGGAATTATTAGATAATCCGCCGTTAATAAAAACAAAATATATGCCCAAAATAACCAAGATAAATATTACAATGATAAATAATATATCTTTATTCATGGTTTTAAAAATATTCTCTAGTTCCGAAATAAACAAACAAAGCAAAAAGTCCGAAGAAAGCGAAGCCGAATCCTGGAATCAATCCGATTAATCCGAATAATCCCAAGAATCCCACCTTCCATAAATCAGTCGGCTCCTTGGTGATAATGAATTCCATTGTTGCGTAAAGCAAGGCAATAGTAGAAACAAGCAAGAATACTCCCATCAAGAACAAGGAGATCCATTCTTGTTTACCGGAAAGAAAAGTTAACAAACTGTAAACACAGGCAAAGAAGGCGCTAATCAGAACCGATAGATACACTTGTCTGACTCTTTTACTTGTTGTCATATATATACTTTTAATTATTATGGTTCGGAAGTAGGGACTCGAACCCCAATTACCAGGGCCAGAACCTGGTGTCCTACCATTAGACGACCTCCGAATGTGATTACTTTTTACCATTAAAAGGATTAGAAATCAAGGGAAGAAAATGCTTTAATTCGTGAATAATATTCGGCGGAATCAATAACTCCACTCATAAAAAAATTATTAAGTCCCAAATAATATTTTTGCTTAATTTGAAGAATTGTTGCCGCTGTATTATAAATCCTGATTTCATCCATTCTTCCGTCAAAGCGGTGCAATGCCGAAGAAAATGCTCCGACTCTGAGATTTGAAAAATTCTGCACATCTCCTTGTTGGCTAGAAATATCTAACGAATTTGATTGCTTTATCCCGTCGATATATGCTTGAGCAACCGAATCTCTGTCGAACACTATTACTATGTAATACCAAATATCATTTACCAATGAATTAGTTGGCGACAAAAAACCGGTTAAGGGTGACGAAGTGCCGTCAGAAAAATCAAGCTGCAATCTTGTCTGACTGCTCCTTCTGACCCAATAACCGTCTCTTCCGGCTGCATCGGCCCCGCAAATGAACAATGTTTCATATTGTGACGCTACCGCATTGTCAAAATTAACCCAAAAAGAAAGCGTGTAATCATTCATTCCCATACTTAAAGAACTATCTGTGCCGAAATCGACGTAATCATTTTCACCGTCAAATCGCAAACAAGATCCGGAAATGCAATCAGAGCCCGTTTCGATAGTTGGGGGAAAAGGAACACTTCCGTTATTTTTATCTCCCCAAGTATCCAAAACATCGCCAAGAGTAGCGGGACTCCCTCCGGATGTTATTCCGTCAAACTTCCATTCGGAAACAATATTTCCCGATAAAAAGTTTCTTAAAGAATTAGAAAATGCTTGAGACTTGGCGGCCGTCGCTTTTTTCAATAAGTCCTGCATGGAAATAGCGATTATTCCAGACAAAATACCGATAATAGCTATCACCACCAATAGTTCTATCAAAGTGAAGGCTTGTTTCAATAATTTGTTCATTATTAATCTCTTAAATATTTCCTCACCGCAAAGTATGATGAAAGTAGCCCTAAACCAACACCAACTAATAGTTCTAATAGTGTAATTATTAAAAGATTTGATTTAAAGAAAGCTAAGCAATCGAATCCCATAAACAGGGTGGTTAATTGGGTGTTAAAAATGAATAAGACGATGGTTGAAAGCATAAATGATATAACTGAGGCAAAGAATCCGCAAAGCCCTCCCTGGACCAAAAATGGGCCTCTAATGAAACTATTTCTAGCCCCGACCAGTCTCATTATTTCAATTTCTTCTTTCTGCGAATAAATACTCAGTCTTAAGGTATTGAAAGTGATAATAACGGCAATCAAAGAAAGGATGAAAGTAAAAAACAATCCCAAAACCTGAACGCTCTTGGTTAATTCGCTTAATTTCTGTATCATCACTCCCCTTTTACTATCATTAACTTCGCTGATTAAATCTTTGTACTCATCTTTAGTTAAATATTCTGAAACTTCTTTGTATTGTGACGGTTCTTTGGTCTGAATTCTTAAAGCCGGTAAAAAAGGATTGGATCCGATTAAACTCAAGGCCTCCATGTATTGGTCTCCTTCGTGAGCCTCGACAAAAGTATTATATGCATCTTCTGAAGAGATATAATCAACTTTTTTTACCTGTTCCAAGGTTAACAAATTATCTTTAATCTGAAGAATAACATCTCTTTCTATATTTGATTTAAAGGTAACCGAAATATCTATCTTATCTTCCAATTGCTGGGTAAGGTAAGAAACAGCTCCCTGAAAAAAGAATAATGCTGTTCCCAAGATAACTGCGATAAAAATAACCAAAGAAGTGGCAAAAGTTAAAAAGCCTTGCCTCCAAAAATTATCCCAACCGTTTTTAAATGTTTTTCTTAAAAAATTAATCATATTATTACAAGGAGAAAACTCCGTTTTCTTCATCCCTAATTATTCTTCCATTTTCCAGTGTTATCACTCTCTTCTCCAAAGAATTAACGGTTTCTCGGCTGTGGGTTGATAAGATAACGGTTGAGCCAGAGGCATTAATCTTTAAAAGTATTTTAACAATCTCCCTGGTGTGATATGGATCAAGGTTTCCGGTTGGCTCATCGGCCAAAATTATTTCCGGTCTATGAATCAGGGCTCTCGCAATCGAAACTCTTTGTTTTTCTCCGCCGGACAGCTCTCTCGGCAAGCAATTGATTTTATTCTCCAAACCGACCAATTCCAATACCTGCATTACTTCGTCTCTGACCAATTTCTCATTAAAATCAAAAGCTTCCAAGGCATAAGCCACGTTTTCGTAAACAGTCTTGTAAGCTAAAAGTTTATAATCCTGGAAGATAAAGCCGATTTTCTGCCTGACTAAATAGGCATCGCTTTTTTTAACGTCCAAAGTATTGGTCTCGTTAAACATTACGACACCGGTTGTCGGCTTCTCTTCACAAGAAATCATTTTTAAAATGGTGGTCTTTCCGGCTCCCGATCGGCCGCAAAGAGTGACGAATTCTCCCGGTTTAACGGTAAAAGAAATGTTCTGCAAAGCAACCTTTGATTCTTTTACCAAATTGGGTGGATATTCTTTTGAAACGTTTTTAAATTCTATCATATTTTAATTTCTGCTTCTATGAATTCATCTAACTCTCCGTCTAATACTTTATCCGGCTGAGTTGATTCAACTTCAGTTCTTAAATCTTTAACCATCTTATACGGATGCAAGACATAGGAACGGATTTGATTCCCCCAGCTGGCGGAAATATGTTCTCCTTTTATGACCGATACTTCTTTTTCCTGTTTTTCTAAATTATATTGATATAATTTTGACATCAGCATCTTCATTGCTCTTTCTTTGTTTTTTCCCTGCAGTCTTTCCGATTGACAGGTAACAACTATTCCCGAAGGAATGTGCGTTATTCTCACCGCGGACTCTCTCTTGTTTACATACTGTCCTCCCGGTCCGGAAGCTTTATAAAAATCAATCCTTAAATCATCTGGTTTTATCTCCACCTCTCCTTCTTCTATTTCCGGCAAGACTTCGATTAAAGCAAACGAAGTGTGTCTTAATTTCTGGGCGGAAAAAGGAGATATTCTCACCAATCTGTGTACTCCGTTTTCTTTTTTTAATAATCCGTAGGCATACTTTCCGTTAATGGAAATAGTAGCTGATTTAATTCCTTCCTTTCCTTCGCTTCCTCCTCCTTCACCGAACGATTCGTCCAAGACTTCAACCTTGAATCTTTTTCTTTCACAATATCTTTCAAACATTCTTAAAAGCATCGCCGCCCAATCTTGGGCGTCTTGTCCGCCCGCTCCGGAATACACCGACAAGATTGCATTTCCCTTGTCGTATTTTCCACTAAAGAAAGTTTCATTTTCTTTTTCTTTTAATCTCTTCTCTATCTTTTCTATCTCTTTATACAATTCTTCGTCGGACAATATTTCTATTAAATCAGGAAGATCTTTAACGCTTCTCCTTAATTCTTCAACCGAATCAATCGTATCCTTAGAGTCAGCCAATTCTTGGGAAATCTTTTTCGCTTCTTCCTGGTTATTCCAGAAGTCCGGCTTCTCTACCTCTTTTTCTAATTTATCTATTCTTTTTTCAATATTATACAGGTCAAAGACGGTCCTCTAGGGCGAGGATTCTTTTATTCAATTCTTCGATTTTTTTCTCTGTTTCCATATCTGTATTATATCAAAAAATTACAATTCTGTTAATTATTTTATCTTTCCCTTTTTCAATAATATTTTATATATCCCATCAAGGAAATCTCCTCCGGCATATCCGATAATAAAAGCAATGGCCGGAGAGATGTATGAAACTCCTTCAAATGATATAATTGAATTCTTAATTGCGACGGCTACCAATAGTCCGATAATTCCCGATAGGAACATCATCACGAAAAAATACGGCAAATTAAAAGCCGTATTTTTGTAGTCATACTGATGTTTCAAAAAACCGATTAGGCCTCTCACCATTCCCCCTCCGAATCCGGCGATTAAGATAGAAATGTAAAATGTCATATTTAAAATGTTAATTTACCTTGAGAAACAAGATAAATAATTACTTTTAATAAAACTATTAGAAGTTCTTCGCGATTCATTTGATTCAAGGGCTTATCGATTGAGAAAGGAAGCTTAATGTTGTTCTCTGTATTATTACTTAATTCTGTGTCGGCGGGATTAATAGTTGAAGCTGTAATAGAATAAAAATATTCTGACTTACTGTCACCCCCAACAAAAGGCATTAACATAATTGATGATTTATCTATTCCCATATTAGGAATAACTATCTCTCCCTTCATATTATTATCAAAAACCAATTCTTTAACTTCATACTTGCCAGAATAATCTCTAATAACATAAATTACTCCTATCTCCTTCTGATTTTTGCCATCAAATTGTAGCTTCAATGTCTTATTTGCTCCATTGAACTTCTGCCAATGAGCTGACCAATTAGATAAAGTCTGATTAATAGACAAGGAGCTCTCTCCTGAAAAAGGCATAAAATTACTAAAAGGAATGATATGAAAATCAATTAAATTATTATCCTTATAACAATATCTTGTATTAGCTGAACAATCATTAAGATAAGAAGCGACTATCCAATTTTTAAAAATAGAATCAAAAGTATCATTAATTCCTTTTCTTTTTAAGGCGTCGTTAATACTATCTATTCCTGTCTTTTGAGAAAGCCTCAAAGAATCAGACAATATATCTATTCCGTATTGATCGACTAAATAATGACCGAACATGAAAATTGTTCCGTAATCAGAAACATCATTATGCCAATCAATCAAAGAATCGTATGGCTTATTTAAAAAAGTTTCTACCCTGCTTTTTAAGTAACTATTATCGTCAGTTGGAATGTTGTAACCTAAAAGAGTTGGAGCATACTCAGCACGAAGCTCATTTAACCAAACTTCTTCTGGATCTCCTGTTCTTAGTTCCTTTTGATTTAATTCAATTAAATGCATGAACTCGTGAGATAGAAATGATTTTAATATTGGGCTATCAATTATTTTTGTATTTAAATATATCATCTCTCTTTGATTAGATTCTGGTATAACTGTCTTTTCATATCCATCAATATTTCTTACGTACCCATTTGCTTTATCAATCATGGGGTAAAATAAAACTATGATATTTTTTTCTTTATCTATGCCTGGATTAGCTTCGTTTCCAAAAGTAGTTGTTAGTCTGGGATAAATATTTAATTCAAATTCAGAAGACAATGAATCAAGGATTAAATTTATTTCTTTCTTTTCGCTATCTGTTTTTGTATTCCAAAATTGATCATCAAAATAATAGCTAATCGCACTAGAGTTGTTATTCTGTAAAGTAGCTGAAACTTGAGATACTTTTAATATTCCGAAATTATAGTCAACAAAAAAATTATTCCTCTGCCCATAATAATCTGCTCTAGCAAAATTAGGAACAAAAGACAGAAGAATAAAAGACAATATTAAGATAGAAATATTTTTTGTTTTCATCTTTTATTACTTTAACATCTTATTGTAATTTTTAAAAGACCGGAATAAATGGTAACAAAAACTACCATTACTTTACATCTATATTATCTAACTTTTTCGATTATTTTAATTTTAAAACTTAACGATAAGGACATAAAACCAAAAACCACCCCGAAGGATGGTTTATTGGTATGATCAGCTTAGAAAGAAAATCTTTCTTAACTACTCTTAGCTACCTAAACCAGATAGTGTTTGAGAGTCAGTTGGTAGGTTCTTTACTAAGAAATCAGTTGCCCAGTCAGTTGTAAGGATTGAGTGTCCTGAAGCTGACTGATCTGACCAAACGAACGATGCTGTACTATTAGCTGCCTGTGTACCGGCGGCGAAGCTTAAGCCGATATCAGAATTACCTGTAGCGACTAATGTACCGACTGCATATGCTGTTCCTTCGGTAACCGTAATAGTTAATGTTGCATTTCCATCCAAAGCAGTTGCCGGTGTTCCTACAATAGTAGCACCACTAGCATTTGTCAATGTGACAGAGTTTTCATCTGATGCAGCATCTACGGTCCAACCTGTAGCTGTACCTGTTCCGGCATCAGCCCAAGTGGTTCCAGCATGTATGTAAGTTAGATCAATGGTTCCATCTACATTAGCAGTATTATCAAACTTAGTTAATGCATATGTCATTACTCTTACAGTGGTAGCAGTGTTACCAGATGCGGTGTAACTATTAACTGCTGTCTGCCTTACATCACTAGCAGCAACAGTGCCACCAGTAGCATCAGTACTAGCATCAACATATCTTAATGTTGTGCCTGTTGCATACTTAGCAAATGAAGTTGAATCAATCTTTGTCAATGATGGTTTAGCAAGCTGGGACATTATGTAGTGACCAGAAGTTGTTGATCCACCAACTGTTGTTGCTTTCAATTCATATGTCTTTGATGATGATGCAGGAATTAACTGTTCTGAGTCTGGAATAAATTTGATTTTTCCAGTAAGTGTACCTGCGGCTGTAAGGTCTGCACTTGAAATCATGGTACCAGAAATATCAGATGTACCATCGTTTAATACAACTCCTGTACATGTTGTTCCGGGTACTGTCGCAATACAGTTTGCGATTGTTGGACCATTAGTCTTAGTTATAGTAAATACTAATTGCTTCCAAGCAACTGCAGATTTAGCATCAGCGCTAATTGTAAACTTTTGAAGTGTCTTTGTACCAGCTGTCAAAGTAGTATTAGGTAATGATACTAAACTAATTGTTGGAATTGTCTTGTAAGCATACTGAGTATTTCCAGTTTCAACTGCAGCAATTGCAGCAGCTGTACCTGATGCTGAATCTCTCTTGATTCCTGAAGATAAAGTAGCACCAACATTAGTACCAGTAAGACCTGCTCCTGCACCGATTAATCCTAAGTCTACCTCTAAATCAAGAACTTTTGAACTATTGGCTGAAATTGAAATAGGTGTAGCAAAGTTAAATGTTACTGAAGGAGCGGCTGAAGCTGTTCCAAGAACAGTTGATCCGTCCTTTAATCTTACTGTTTGAAGAGCTGTTGTTCCAGTTAATGTAAATGTTAATTGGCTAACAACGTAGCTGTCATTCAAAGCTTCAAACTTATAAGAAACTGTTTTAACTCCTGTGTTGTTTCCTGTAATTAAAGCAGTGGCTGGAGTAGAAGCATCTCTTGTTACAGATAATGATCCTGTAGCTGCTATAACTTTTTGACCAGCTGTAGCTGCTGTTTCTCCGGGGTTAATTACTGCACCTGTACCAGATTGTGCTCCTGTTCCAGTGACAGTCAATGTAGCCCTTACTGAATTACCATCAACGATAGCGCTAGGAGTAGCATCGTCCATCAAATTAGCATATAAGTTAATGCTAACTGTCTGTCCCTTTGGTAAGGTAAAGCTTGATGAGAATGTTGTTGTAGCGGTTGGAGTAGTGACAACTGATGTTGTTACGGCTGAACTACTTCCAATCTGATAAGTTACATACATGCTCCTCATGTCACCTACTAAAAAGTTAGCACCATCAACATTAGCTATAGCGAAACTTAAGGTGCTTACATTAATATCTTCAGCTGTACCTGCTGTTAGGTTCCAAGAACCAATCTTGAATCCTGTTTGAGGAAGTACTGTGCTTTGATCTGTGTAAGCAGAAGTCTTAGTTAATGTTGCTTCTCCTGTTCCAACTGTTATTACACTAGAAGCTGAAACTTGGCCTGTTGCAGGAATATCTATAGAAGCATATGATGTTTGTTTTGTACCATTTCCAGTAACTACAACCAATCCTGCTTTTATTGTATCACCTGCTACAAGGTTTGCTGCTTGAGTTGTGTTGTTATCATAGATATCAGCATAAAGCTCAATAGTGTATTCAACTCCTGGTTGGAATGTGTAATTAATTGCATATGGTGTTCCGGTTGCAATCTGGGCCAATGTAGCTGTACTACCAGCCTGAGATCCATTAATCATGATTTTACCATTTCTTAATGTTGCAGCGGCATTAGCAGAATCATGATCTCCATATGTAAATCCAGCTGTTAATGTTTCTACTTTTACAGCTTCGCCTACTGCCTTAAATGTCCATTTTCCGATTAGAACATTAGAAGCAGTGTTAGCAACTGTTATAGGTAAAACATCATTTTTAGTTATAATTGTGAATTGTCCTTCTCCTACGGTTATTTCAGCTGCTGTGCCCTGTGCTGCACCTGTGGCTAAAATATTAACATCGTATTCAGCGTCTTTAATTACGGCATCTGCCTTATTTCTTAAAGACATTCTGATTTTTGTTGAAGAACCCCCCGTAACATCTGCTAAAACTTTAACATTTTTGTTTCCTGTTGTTAAAATTTTATCAAAAGTAAATGTTACATAGTTGTTAGCATCCAAAGAAGCAACTGTAGAAACAACAACACCGTCAATTAACAATTGGAAATTGCCAATATTAGCGCTGCTAATTGAACTTATTTGCTTTAGAGATAAACTTGTAAATTCAACATTTCTTTTGTCTACGTTAAATGTAGTATCCCAAACTCTAACGCCACTCATTGGGTCAGTTGGAGTTGATACGGCTACATCGGTAATTGCAACAGTAGCTAAATCTGTTCCAGCCATGATTTGCTTACTGATGTTTCCGGCGATAGGCAATGCTGAAGATAATGTTCCGTTTGTTGTTAATGCTGCTAAAGAAATACCAACTGTTCCGGTTGCGGCAGTTGAAATATTAGCTCTTACAGTAATTACTTTTGATGTGTTGGCTGGGATTGTGAAAAGACCAGCTGAACTATTGTAAGTAATAACACCACTTGATACTGAAGCATCATCAGTAATTCTTGTTGTGCCATCATATAGATATATGTTGGCTAATACAGAATCAGCTGAATAACCAATTCTATTTAAAGTTACATTAGTAACTGTAATTGGACTGGATGTTCCGTTGCTGAATGTATATTGAGCTAGGTCAGCAATAGCTTGACCTTGAAACAATTGCATTGAAGCAGGATTTGTAGCAGCTAAAGCTACTGTGAATCCTCCTGTTACTACTGTACCTGTACCTGTGCCAGTACCAGTGCCTACGCCAGCGGCGATCAAAGCATTAGCCTTAGCTCTTGATGATGTTCCGAAGAATCCTGTTCCAGCTGATAAGCCGTAAGGAGTTAAAACTTCAGAAGCATACTTGTTTTGGAATTTTACTACTGCAGCTTTTGTCATAGCACCAAAGTAAGTTGTTTCACTTCCTTTGTTACCGACTGAAGTGGCTGCGTCTGAATTTAATAGAACTTGTAGGTATTTTACGTCGTTACCAGTAGAACCTTGCTTCAAGTTAGTAGTAAATGTAAAACCAGCAGGAATGCCAGTTATTGTTCCAGTTCCTGTCTGCTGTGTCTGTTGACCGGCAAGCAATTGTAAAACTAAAGCCATTAGGCCTGTGTTGTCACATTCGCTTAATGTGGTCAATGAGCAAGCAGCAAAAGCTGGACTTACTACTACTGATAAAGCTAAAGCTATACCAGCAACAATACCGAATTTTTTTGTACTCATTTTTGTATTGTTTTTATTTATCTTATATAACTGTCGTTTGTCGACCGTTATGTCCTATTGCCCTTTGTCACTCCGCTTTACTGTCTAAAGCAAAGCGGAATGACAGTGGGACAATATGGAGCAAACGACTTTTTTCTTTGCGTCCCCTTTCCTCAAGGTTCATCCTCAAGGCATTGACCCTGAAGATGAACCTCTTAAAGAATGGATCTGCAGAAGATTCTTTCTTATTCTCCTCTTTCGCATCTATTCTTTATTCATATAATTATGAACAAAGAATAAAAGCGAACTATTCAGTTGGTTGGATCTGGTATAATATTTCTACTGCTTCGCTGTACTTCGAAACGTCAAAACTCTCCTTGGCTGAATTTAGGAGACTCTTTTGGGTCGCTGTTAAATTGTCGATGTTAGCTTCAAATTCTTTAATTTCACTTTCGGCAAGAATCTTATAGAAAGTCTGATAATCTTCACTCTCGTCATCCATGATCGATGCGTTGGTTGTTTCTTCGATTTTTGAAATCTTAGAAACAATACTCTGAACTAATTCTGCTTTCTGGCTTTCCGGAAGTTTTTCCAATTGCGCTGATGCAACTGACAAAGCTTTCTGCACTTCAACTATTCCGGCAGCTAATTTCTTTCCCTGATTTTCGCTTACTTTAGAAATCCTGTCAAGTTCACTTAATCTGTCGTTAGCTTGTTCAACTTTAGCAACCGCTTGAGCCTCGGGTGACATCAAGGAAATCTTCACTGATTCGTATGCTTGCTTCAAACTGTAGAGGCTGTCTCCCGGTAAAGTTCCCTGGGCAGTGATGATGGCAAAACCGAATACGGCAACAATCAAACTAGATAGCACCGGCATCAAGACTTTGGGAGTTTCAAAAGCCGCTCCGATCGTGTTGAAGATTGAGGTAAAAGTTGCAGTAATAGTGACTGCTTCAAACTGTTTAGAAACAATCTCTCTTTTAGTAAAAGAAACCCATTCTGAATTGGGCTTCGTGGCTTTCAATGCTTCTAAGGTTTTAATGACTTTTATTTCTTCCATAGTGTCTCTTACAACTGCAGACGTAAAATCGAGGGTTTTGTTACAGGCTTAAGATGCTTGAGTTATAGCATAAAAACGTATAAAAAACAAGGATTTAAGTCCTTGTCTTTTAAGCTTCCAATATTTCTCTTAATTGCTTCATTCCCCGGTGAATCATCACTCTGGTTGCTCCAGCTGATCGGTTCAAAGCTTTAGCCACTTCCGAGATTGGTTCCTGTTCAATGTAGTACATGGAAACGGCAGTCCGGTAATCTTCGCCTAATTGTCCCAAAGCCGCAGTCACTGCCCGCATGTCATCGTTCTGGACAGCTTGTCCAGCAATGTCCTGACTTTTGTCCAGAATGTTTTCGGGGTTGTCCAGAATAACCGGATTCTGGTCTTTGGTTCGATAATGGTCGATAATCAGGTTCTTGGCTACCCGGAACAAAAAGCCGGACGGACTCTTCACTTCTTTATCAAAAGATATCTCTTTCCAGAGACGGGTAAAAGTTTCCGAAGTTATGTCCTGGGCCAGGGCTTCATTGCTCACCTTAAAAAAAACAAAGCGGTAGACTTTATCTACATGCTCGTCGTATATCTGCGAAAAAAATTGTTCTTTAAATTCAGTTGATTGCATTGTCCTTTTTAAAACTATTAATGTCCAGAACTCGGTTCGTCTTGTCCTGAAGTGTCCTGATTGATTGTCCACAATTGTCCACTACTGTCCAGAAGTTGTCCACATTGTCCAGAACCGTGTCCAGAATGTCCAGAATCATGTCCACATTGTCCAGAACCGTGTCCAGAATGTCCAGAACGATTTCTAGTAGGACTCGCTGATTTTATAGACCGTCATCTTTCCTCCTCCGACCGAAGAAATGATTTTCATCTCTTTTAGTCCTTTCAGTTCCCTTCTGATGGTTCGAGGATTCATTTCCGGGAAACACTCGCTGATTTGATTGGCTTTCAACTGGCCCTTGCCCTGAAGAATTTCCAAGACTTTTAATTGGACCGATGAAAGCTCCTCATAGTTAAGATGCTTGACTTCCCTTTTTGTTACATCCGGCTTCTTCTCTTCCTTTATACTAGTCATATTGGCGAAGACGGCCACCGGCTCTTCTTTTTGAATTTCAATCGACAAAGGTTTTTTTACTTCCTTTTCTTTTATTACACTTAAACCCAAAGAATCTTTCAATACTTCGTATTCCCTCTCCAAAACTTCAAAATTTCTTTCGAGTACCCATTCCTGTTCTTTGGCGATACTAAAATAGGTCTTAATCAATTCTATCTTTGACATGACCTTATCCAAATACTGCTCCCTTTCTTTGGGAGTTGAAGATAGAGATTTACCTTTTACTAGGTTCGAGAAAAACATCACATCAAGGCCCTCTTTGCGAATCGCAAACTTAAGGGGCTCCTCTTTAGGAAAGAGGTCTGTCACCTTGTACAAGGCGTTTGTCAGTTTGATAATGTTTTCCTCTGTCATAGCCCATATTATATTGCAAGGGAAAAGAAAAGTCAAACCAAGTTTTACCCTTATACTTAAATGTTTTCGAGCATATTTTTGGTGATAAAAACTGTTTCGGAACAATTAACAGCCAAGGCTTTACTAATTATTGTCTTCTCGAACGCAACATATACCACTTTTTTTCCCGCAGACATGGCCGTTTGAATCGCTGGGAGAATATCACTATCCGATGAAATTATATAAAAAAACTGATATTTATTCTTTAATGCTCCTTTGATAATATCTGTTGCTATCCTGACATCAACGCCTTTCTCATGGTAAAAATTACCTACCTTCATCATGAATCCCTTTTTAATAACAATTTTTTGTCTTCTTAAATTATTAAAAAGAGCCATTTGGCCATTATACATATCTTTAGATTTTTGATTATTACTTTCACGTTTAATTTCTCCTACGCAATATTCAATATCACAATCCTTACCACTGATTAATATTTCTGATAATTTACGATAATCAAAATTAGTCAAATGTACATTTGGTGCTAATTTTTTTGATTTATGGTAAAAATTACTACCATCAAAAATAATAAGAGTTGAAGGCATATTTTTTTAAAAAACCTCCGGGTCTTTTTACAGAAGCCGGAGGGGGGTTAGCAATATTCCATTCCTTAAATAAATAATATCAAAGATAAATTATTTGTCAACACTTTAAATAAAAACAGCTTAATTGGTTAAAAAAAGCTGTTATTTCTTGCTGGCATCAAAAAAGAGATATTCTTTTCCGCCAACCTTAATTTTTTCGACTTTGGTTAGATCGATTTCCATTTTACTAATCGGACAGTATCCGGCCGTAGGATAAGGAACGCCGTGTTCCAAAACACACATTCCCCTAGTTCCACCACCATGATCGCAAACTTGCGGGCCGCAGATAAACCTGCCGTCCTTATTCCGATTAATATCTCTGCAAAAAGGATATCTGACGATAATCTTACTTTCATCAATCCAGAGAGCAGGATGTTCTCCTTTAGCTTTCCTGTTTCGGAGGAACTTCATGATTGCCTTTTCTGGAGTTCTCGCCTTAACGATAAAACTTCCATCGGTAACGGAACCGAGCGGTAAATTGAAATACACCATTTTAGTTCATCACCTCGCCTCTAAAGATTCTCTAATTTCAACAATCTTTGTCGTTGTTAAAACTGGAAAGTTTTTCTCATTAAGAATAACTAATTGGCCGGCGGCGTTTTGTTTCCAAGAAACACCGATATACAACGGCTCGTGATTAGATATTCCAAATGAATTTTTTGTTGCAACTCTCTGGGCAACAACTCTGCCTTCCATAAAATCGTTAATTCCATAGACTGTATTTTTTGTCTCGATGAATTTGTTAAAGTTCAATCACAATCCTCCCTATTTTTTGGTAAGAGTAAATTGCAATCGTTAGTATATAACAAAATTATGGGTTGTCAATAAAATAACCTATCCTTGAATCAAGTATAAAGATTATTGAGATATATCTATTTTATATATTCTTTGCGTATCCGAGAAAATAATTTCATTGTTTCCAATAGAAACAACCTCACTATAATATCTACCCGGTGAAACATAAAACAATTTATCTTCCATGTTTTCTGGCATATTATTAGAATCATATCCAAAAACGCCACCGACAGTCTTAATAAAATAAATCTTATTTAATGGATCTGAAACCACGAAATTAACATTATTTGTGGTTTTTTCCCATTTTGTATTACCGGTAATAATGTCTGCTGCACCCAAATACCAAACCATTGGGTAAGAACCTGCTAATATCTTTGAATAATAAAATTCTTCTTCGTTAAAACCTATTGGACCACGACAATCATCCTTAAACCATAATACCTTTGATAAATTATTAAAAACATTAATATTTATTCGTTAATCTGATAGTATTCATAAATTTTGTCCAACTCTAAATCTAGACCAACTAATTTTAATCTTCCCACTCTTTCGGCATAAAGAGCATTTATTAAATGCTTTCTTTCTCTATCGGTAGCTAAATGTATTTGCCTATGACAACGCGGACACAATACGACATAATTAGCTAAAACCTCTATAGAATAAGTAAAATCATTCCTAAACTCTCTTGGGATTAAATGATGTAGCTCTGTATAATTTTTATTATTCGTTTTTGCTGTAAAATATATTGACTTACAATTGTTTATTTTTTCAAGAGCACAAATATGGCCACCCTCTATTTTTGCTTGTCTTTTTCTAATACTATAAACTGCTTTTAATTTTTGTTTACCCTCTCTACTCGTATCATCTATATAATCTTCTGGTCTATCTTCTAATTTTTCCTTTGGTGCTTCGGCTTTTTCAACTAATTCGTATCCTAAATCAAATCCTTCATCTTCTGTCTCTAGAATTTCTTCAAAAATTGGATCAAAAATATCTTTGTTTTCAACTAAATAGCTGAAAACAAAATCTTTATTAAAAGAACTTATTTTTTGATCAAAAATATCAATAATTAAACGATAAACATTGTTTAAATTCTTATTTTCTATCTTAATGAACGAAAAGGTTAGTAAGAAAACCTTAACCTCATCTAAAAGCATTGATTGATTGAAATTGCCGCCTAATTGATATTTTTTCGATATACAACATTTGTAATCTTTATTTTCACGATTCTCTTCAATATATTTAGCCAATTCTTCCTTTTCAGCAATAGAAGACCTTAAATAATTTATTAAAAAATCTGAGTCATTATAAAATGAATGTAAATAGAAAAAATCTTGTCTTATCATTTCAGAAAATGAATTCTTTTTTAGTTTTAATATTTTCTCTGTCTCTCTAGTTAATAATTCTTCCGTTATACCATCTACACTTAATAAGGAATTTAATAAATCTTCTGTTCTATTTACGATATAATTCTTGCGATTAAAGTAATACCCATTCAATAAAAATATATAGTTAATAAACCATTTCTCATGGTCTGGCATTTCTATTTTTATAAAATCTCCATAAAAAACTCCTTTTGTTGTTTTACTATATAGATTGTCAGAGTTTTTCTTAAAAAGTTTTGATTGAACCATGTTCACAACCATGTGCTTATGATCCTTTTGCCCAGTTTTTTTATTTGTTGGCCATTGACTACTTGGCTTATTTTCTATCTTTGAAAATTCTGTAAAGTCACCAATAAAAGAGCTTTGACTCCTAAAATTAGTATTAGTATATTCAAAAAAACGTCCAAACTTATCCTTAGCTAATCCAGAATACTTTTCAAGCCATTCATTATCTCTATTTTTTTCTTTATAAACTTCTAGTAAGCTCATTTTTTTACTTTACAAATATATAATAGCTCTTTATGATTTTTAAAATTTGTTTTACCACTATTAAAAAATTTATGATCTATTTCTTTGGTTATCACTTTACCCCTATTGGAAAGTATTTTTATTAATTCTGATTCAGAAATTTTATTATTAGAAGCATTACTTTTAGCGGAGTAAGTATTATTATAAGAAACGACTATTACCCTAGCCTTTATATTATCAATTAAATCTTTAAATACAATAGGTGCTTTAGATTTTGAATAATCACTTTTTAAATGGTTTCTTTTGAATTTCATAGAAGATCCTTCAAATTCAGTTGGTTTTTCCCATGTTACTAAATTTTCAAGAACATGATAAAAATTAACATATTGTCTTGCATTATACGGTGGATCAATATAAGCGATATCACAATCAATCTTTCTTACGAGTTTATTAGCGTCGGTATTATAAATTTCTGCGTTACCTATAAATTTTTCTAGCTTGGGTAGTCTCAAAATAACGCCTTTTTCTTCTGGAGCCCTAGAAAGAAAATGCTCAAAATGGCCTACAGTATTTGCTATTTTATCAGCCGCGTACATTAATGAAGCTATTAAGATGCTTTTTTCTCTCTCGGCTAGCGACAGCTCTGATATTTTATCTCTTATATATCCTATTTTCTTAGCATCAACAATAGAAAAATACTTATTACCATAAATATTAGAAAAATAATTTTCTTTAATTTTTTTCCCATCTAAAGAATTGAATTTTTTTATAATTTTATCGAGCTTATTAACATCTACCTTCCCCTCACCAAACCAAGCCTGATATGCGACATAATTAGAACGTAAAATATCATTGACTATTACATCCATTCCTTTTTTAAGCATAAAAAAAGACACTATTCCTGTTCCAGCAAATAGGTCAGCAAAAACTACTTTTTTTTTACAATAAGGAACAATGCTTTTATAAATGTCTTCTAAGATAGCTCTTTTACTTCCAGTATATCTCCTATTGCTAATTAATAATTCCATGAATTAAAAATTTTTTATAAGCACCTCTCTTTCTCTTGCGTCTCTATTAATTTTATTATAACTAGCACTTCTGTAGTGATAATTTATATCAATTACTTGTAAATCAATTCTATTAAAAAGCCAGTCCGATAAAGGTTTATTTTCTGCACCAACTTTTTTCAAAACATTTGAAACTGCAAATTTATTTTTATTTTTATTAAGTCGCTCTAATAAATTTATTAATTCTTGTTCTGTTTCTGCCGTCCAATTACCATTTTCATTATAAACAGCATCTCCTATTAAATATGGAGGATCGGCGTATATAAAATCTGCTTTCATTAAAATATTTTCTATTTTTTTATCCCTAAAGTCTCCACAAATAAATTTACAATTTATTTCATTGACCTTATCTATGTATGTTTTTAATTTTTCTATATTTCTTTTATTTAAGTCTGTTTTACCAATTGGTAAATTAAATTCTCCGCTTCTATTGAATCGCATATCATTATTAAAAGAATAGACAACTAATAAATATAACATATCAAGAGCTTCGCTCGAAGCCTTGTCCTCTATTAAATTATAATCATTTCTTAATTTATTATAACCCAATTTATTGTATTCTTTTAATCCATTATTATCAGTCTTTTCTATTCCCTTGCGATATTTTTTATAACCAAATTTAGCCGAATAAGATAATTTATATTTTTTAATTAATAATTCTATTCTACGTAAAATATTTTCAAACTTCTGTTTTGATAAATGCTTTAGTAGGTTTATTACGTTAACATTATTATCTATAAAGATAACTTTTTTAGCTTTTACGCTTAGACCAACTGTTGCCCCTCCGCAAAACAAATCAACAAAAGTGTCAATTTCTTTTGGAAAATAAGGCATGAATTGAGAAATCAATCTTGATTTATTGCCCGTGTAATTGAGTGGCGTCTTCATATTTTAATTATAGCACCTTTCATAAAAATAAACACTCAAAAAGAAGTGCCATTAATTAACTAATTGATTATTAATTATTTAACCATTTCCAATCTCTAAATAATTTTTTATATTGCTCGGACGTATAGTTTTAATCTAAAAAGAGACTATTGTTGTCCCTTTTTCAAAAAATCACTTCCCATTCCAACCAATTTACCGCCTGCCCATAATAAGAAAGAGGCAAAGGTGATCCAAGATGTCATATTTAATAATTGTGTCACCGTGTTCTCGGGAATCATCTGGCTTATCTGATTCTTTACAATATCTCCTATCTGACCCTGAATTCCCGTTCCCGTCGTCCCATCGGTTGTCCCAGTCGTCTGATTATTAATGAATACTTTAGGAAATTCTTGTTGCGCGGAAAAATAATAGTAAGTGGTGGTGATATCCCAAAAAACCACGAGCAAACCAATTACTATTAAAATCCATGCAAGAAATTGTCTAACAGTAAACTCCATAAAATATAACGTAATAAATTATATTAATATTATAACAAATAATAAAAATAAAATCTAATATTTTCTTTCTAAAATATCTAAACCGTTATTAATTGCATCACAAATAAAGTTCTGAAGTTGACTAAAATCGCCAGTCAATTGAGACTTTTCTAAATAAACATAATAAAGATGTTTTGTTCCCTGTTTAATGACTGCTGGGGGCAAATTTTTCTTTAAAAGCATTGCAGTTAAGAGAAGCCTACCAACCCTTCCATTACCATCAGAAAAAGGATGAATTTTTTCAAAAGAACTATGTACTTCTGAAATAAAATTTATTACATCACCATTATTATTATTGATCTTTTTAAATAAATCTGCCATTGATTCAGGAACCTTCAAATAATTAACTGTTGGAACGCTTGTTCCCAATATCCTTACCGGATGAACCCTATATCTTCCTGCGTCGCTTATTATTCCATTCATTAAAATACTATGTAATTTTAAAATTAACGATTCATTAATTTCTCCCTTGTTAAGGATAAAAGTAAAAAGATAATCAAGAGCAGTCTGATGATTTTTTGCTTCGAGTTGTTCGGATAGTGTTTTTTTGGGAAAAGAAATATTATCAAATATAATTGAAGCTGTTTCTTTTTCACTTAAAGTGCTTCCCTCTATTTTATTTGAATGGTAGGTTAGTTTAAGAATAAACTCCTGTTTAATATCAGAATTTGAAATAATTTCTTTTAAAACATCTCTATGCTTCTCGCTTCTTTTTTTTATTTGTTCTTTCTTGTTTTTTAAATATTCATCTGTTATTTGTTTCTTTCCCGTCAATTCCAAATAAAAGCTTTCTATTAAATTCTGTTTTTCGATCCTTGGGTTTGATCTTCCGTTATACCAAGAATTTAACGTAGCAAAAGAAACCTCAAGTCTTTGAGCCATTTCTGTCTGTTTTAAACCAGACGATTTTTGAATAATTTTTAACTTTTCCGATATTGTCATAACTTTATATGATAATACCAAACTATATAAAGTTTGTCAAACTATATAAAGTTACAGACCAGCAAAGGATTTAATCTTTGAAACGGGAATAATGTCTATAAAATTATTATCATCCTTATATCCTATCCCCAAAACCTCCCCCTTAATATTAAAAACAGGAGCTCCATTGACTATTTCATTTTCAATAATATTGGTTTTGATTAAATCATCATTAAAACTCTTAACAATCCCTTCGTTCACGCTATTAGATAGGATAAAAACCCCTTCCCCTATTTCTAATTTAGAAAAATCAAAAAATCCTTTGGTTTGAAGGTTATTTCTATCAATCTTAATCAAGGCCAGATTATTTTCGATATCTCTTTTTAAAACCTGATAAGAAATATTTGATTCTCCCTTGATTGAAATATTGGCCTCTGAGTTCTGAGGAATATTTTCCGCCAGAGCAACAATCAACCCGTCGGCGGTTAAAACTATTCCGAAACCACTAATCTTTGTTTGATTATAATTAACTTCCAAAGCAACGACCGAATCCTTCACGGTCTTTATAATACTAGTTAAGGCTGTATTTTCTTCAATGTATATTTTCTCTTCTTTATTAACTACCTGAATAAAAGATGAGTGATTTTTGAAAATGAAAAGCCAGGTGATTGTCCCACCCAAAACGCCCAAAAGAACAACTATAATTGCTTTAACAAAATTATTTATTGGCATTAACTTTCGCTAGGGGCTTTTTAATCTTTCTATTGGATATGGTCTTCAAAACAATGTCGTCTTTTTCGGCATCAATTGAAATAGTGTCCCCGTCCTTTATCTCATCAGTTACGATTTTTAAAGCCATCGGGTTCAAAATCAATTTCTGGATTATTCTCTTTAGCGGACGGGCACCCAAATTAGGATCAAATCCCTGTCTGGCCAATGACTGTTTGGCTTTTTCTGAAACAACAATCTTGATGTCTTTCTTTCCCAATCTCTTTTGAACCTTATTTAATTCCAAATCAACGATCTTTTTGATTTCTTCAGCGCCCAAATAATCAAAGATGACTATTTCGTCAACCCTGTTGATAAACTCTGGTTTAAATTTTTCTTTCAATGCCCCCTGGACTTTGTCTTTCAATCCTTCTTTCTGGCTTAATTTTCCATTATCAACAAAACCCAAAGGTGCTTCTTTGGCAATAATATCCGAGCCGATATTCGAAGTCATGATTAAAATAGTATTCTTAAAAGAAACCATTCTGCCTTTAGAATCGGTCAATCTTCCATCTTCCAAAACCTGAAGCAAGATATTAAAAACTTCGGGATGAGCTTTTTCGATTTCATCTAAAAGAATAACACTGTACGGTCTTCTTCTCACTTTTTCGGTCAATTGGCCTCCTTCATCATAACCGACATATCCAGGAGGACTGCCAATCATTTTCGACACATCGAATTTCTCCATATATTCGGACATATCAACCCTAATCATCGCATTCTCATCATTAAACAAGAATTCGGCTAAAGCCTTGGCGGTTTCTGTTTTTCCAACTCCGGTCGGTCCCAAGAACATGAAAGAGCCTAATGGTCTTGATTCCTCGGAGATACCGGCCCTGGAACGTCTAATTGCGTTGGAGACAGCCTTAATCGCCTCTTCTTGGTCAATAATCCTCTTACCCAATTCACCTTCCATATTCTCCAATTTAAAGGCCTCTGATTCCATTAATCTGGTTACGGGAATTCCAGTCCAGCGCGAAACAACCCGGCTAATCTCTTCCGGTCCGATTTCCTGTTTTAAAATAGGATTTTGTTTCTGTAATCTGACTATCTTATTCTCTTGCTTCTTTAATTTGGCAAACAAATCGGGTAAAGTTCCGTATTTAATTTCCGCGACTTTCTGCAAATCACCCTCCTTTAATAATTTCTCCAATTGATATTTTTCTTTTTCAATTCCCTCTTTTAAGCTTTTGATATTTGAAATGGTTTCTTTTTCAGTTTTCCAACGAGCGGAAAAAGCATTAGCTCTCTCAGAAAGCTCGGCCAATTCACGACTGATAACTTTTTCTCTTCTTTCAATATGCTCTCGCTCTTTAGTATTAACATTCAAAATTTCTTTCTTTAAAGCCTCCCTTTCAATTTCCAACTTCTGAATTTCCTTTCTTAAATCTTCCAGCTCAATCGGATTAGATTCTATCTCCAATCTCAAAGCTGAAGCGGCTTCATCCATTAAATCAACTGCCTTGTCCGGCAAAAATCTGTCGGTGATATATCTGGCTGATAATTCAGCGGCTGAAATCAAGGCTGAATCTTTAATTTTCAATCCATGATGCAATTCGTATTTCTCTTTAATTCCGCGCAAAATTGATATTGTGTCTTCAATGCTCGGCTCGGTAACAAAAATCGGCTGAAATCTTCTTTCCAGGGCGGCATCACTTTCAATATATTTATGATATTCCTTTAATGTTGTTGCTCCGATAGCTCTCAATTCTCCTCTTGATAAAGCGGGCTTTAGAAGATTAGAAGCATCAATCGCGCCCTCGGCCGAACCGGCTCCGATTAAGGTGTGCAATTCATCGATAAACAATAAATACTTTCCTTCTCCTTTTTTAATCTCTTTCAAAAGCATCTTGATTCTTTCTTCGAATTCTCCCCTGAATCTTGTTCCCGCAATCATCGCTCCCAAGTCAAGACTGACCAATTCTTTGTCTTTTAAACTTTCGGGAACATCCCCCTTAACTATTCTTTGAGCCAAGCCCTCGACAATAGCCGTCTTACCGACTCCAGGTTCTCCGATTAAAGCCGGATTATTTTTAGTTCGACGGGACAAAATCTGCATCAATCTTCTGATTTCGTCATCTCTTCCCACCACCGGATCAAGTTTTCCTTTTCTGGCTAAAGTGGTTAGGTTTCTAGTATAGTTTTCCAAAATCTTGTATCTGGCTTCCGGATTCGGAGTGGTAATCTTTTCCCCGCCTCTTATCTGTCCGAATATTTTCTGAGCAGAAAAATAATCAAGCTTGTCTTTCTGTTCTTCGCTGCCCAATGTTTTCAAATAGGTCACTCTTTTTAAAATATCTCCGGCCAAGCTACTGGTATTCAAAAGCGACAAGAATAAATGCTCCAATGAAACAAATTCATCGCCCATGTTTATTGCTTCGTCCTTTGCTCCGTTTATCACCTTATCCATATCCTGGGTAAGATAAAACTGACCCACTGCTTTGTCGTTTGCTATCGTTGGGATTTGGCCCAAAGCACTCCTGATTTTTTTCTGCAAATCTTCAACATCAACATTCAGCTTATTTAAAAGAGTGAAAACGATATTGTCGTTGTCCGATAGGATAGCAAAAAGCAGGTGCAAAGCATCAATGTGCTGTTGCCCCATATCCCGCGCCAAATTCTGCGCCTGCATTACTATTTTCTGAGCTTTATTTGTAAAATTTATTCCGTCCATAATTTAAAAAATGATAAGCTTAAATATATATCAATCTTACCCTGAAAGTGATAAAAATGCAATAATAAAACCCGCAAAATCTTTTGTTTAAAAGAATACGGGTTATCTCGAAACGAATACTCTAATGGTGATGATAAGCGCTAATCCGCAGACTGTCTCGTTGATGAAAATGTCCCGGTGGTCAACTTTCATTAATACAAGATAAATTCTGCGAAAAATACTCATCTTTTCAATCTCGACTGAAGCTTCCTGATAGCAATAATCTCCTACCTCAACCGAAGCCTTGACCGAAATTTTTTCCACTTCCTCGCCCTTATTTAATTTTTTATGAGCTAAGTCAGCGATCTGTTCTTTGTTTTCTCCTACAAAGGTTCCGAGTGAAATTCTTGCCGTTTCCTCTTTCGCCCTCTGGAGATTAGACACAGAATCATACGTGAACATAATAATACCTCCATAAATCTTACAACTGTTATGCTTTTTGTCAACGATTCTATCAACATTAAATAAAAACCCATCGATTTAAGTTTTTTCTCAAAAAGATGGGTTATACTGAAACCGAAAGAACTGTATCCGGACAATTACTCACAATGAACAGAAGTTTTTCAATAGTATTTCCATTTCCAAAGAGATGGATTCGGAGAACACCCTGAGAAACATTCTTGCCTTTCTTTACCAGTTCCCTTTCTTTTACTCCAATAATAATGGAGTTTTCTTCAACTGTCGTTGCTGCTCTGCTTAATGCCTTTGCTGGCTTTAAGCTTTTTTTGACTATCACAGCTTCCATGATTATATTATACAATACCTATATATTTTGTCAATATGATATAAAAAGAAGCTATATTTATATTAATATAGCTTGTATGCACCCTCGGGAACAAAGATTTCGAATCTTGCTCCCTTACCGTATGTCCCCTTCTCAATGATTTCCAGTCCTGTTATCTTCAGGATCTCTTTCACTAAGAATAAACCCATGCCGGTATTTTTCCCGAATCCTTTTTTAAAGATATCTGACTTTTGTTCGTCAGGAATACCGACGCCATTATCTTCATAGATAAGGACGATACCTCTGGGAACTTTTTGCCAGTCAATTTTGACTTCGCTTACATTTTGCCCTCCGTGCATGGCAGTGTTGTTGATCATGCTGGACATGACAATCTGAATGGCAGGGGTGCTGATGATTGAAATATTATCTTTGACGAGATTAACCTTAATGTTCGAATGAAGTCCACTGCATCTCCTGAAAATCTGTGGCAAAGTTTGCCACTGAGCCCGATAACCGGCAGACTGATAATCTGACCATTCGTTAAGCAGATTTGCAATCTTAGGAGAGGCTTTGAAAATCTTTTCGAGCAGTTTTGGTTTCTCTTTTTCCGAGCACAAGTCATCTTCAATAAAACAGATGAGGGCATTGATTCCCATATACTGATTTGTAATCTCGTGCTTGAACAATCCATTGACGAGGCGGGCGTACTCTACCTCTTTATTTTTTTCATTGACGGTTATTTCGAGTTTTTTAATAACCTCGTTTTGGTCGTCAATGATTTGAATAATATCGTTTATGTCAAAAAAAACCATCAAATCACCCTTAGGCCGATTAGTCAGCCTAACTTAAAAAGATTGAATCGTCTTAAGTTAAGCTGTTAATCAACCGTAAATTATCAAGGTACAACTAATAGATACAATATTTAATCGAGCTTGTCAACGTGATATTTGAGCTTCTTGATTGCTTCTTTTCGCATAAATTTATCTTCTTTTTCTTCAGAAGTTATTTCTGCAAAAGTCTGACTGTATCCTTCGGGTATGAAAATAGGGTCCCAACCGAATCCGTTTGTTCCCTTGGGCTCTTTGGCTATTTCCCCCTTTGTTTCTCCTTTGAATATTTTCAATTCATTACCGTCAAAGTAGGCAATGCAAGTGATGGCGGTGGCTACTCTATTCTCTTTGACTAAAGAACAAATTTGTTCCAAGGTTAATTTCTTAACAAAAAATTTAATTAAAGCTCCGGGCAATCCGTTCAATTCTTCAAAATACAATCCCGTATCTTCGACGATTACCGGCTCTTTTAATAGTTCGTAGGCTTGTTTGGCTTTGTGAATGGCTACCTCTTCCACATCAACCGATTGGATTTCATCCAAATCCAAATCGGAATGGTTTAATTTAATTCCCAAAATCGACTCAAACTCTTTAAGTTTTTGATGATTGCTAGTTGCAAAAATCATTATTTTTTTGTCACTAAATTATATGCAAGAAATATGGACAAGCTGGCGAGCGCCAAGACAATTGAGATAGTCGGATTGAACATCGAAGTGACGAGAACAAAAAGAGCGGTGATTACTAAAGTTCCCTCCTCTGTTTTTGGATTTAATTTATTCATTAATAATATTATATATTAATTAAGAATAAAAAGCTACAAATATTCAAAAACTTCTTCAATCTTTTTCTTAAAAAACAAAGAAATATTGTAAGCCAACTCAAGAGAAGGAACGTATTTGTTTTTTTCAATCGCAATAATGGTCTGCCTAGTGACATTCACCTTTTCCGCCAATTCTTCCTGCGTCATTCCCTTTTCGGCTCTCAAGACTTTGATATTATTCTTTATCTGAGCCATATTTTTTTTGATAATAATGATAAGCGATGGAATAAACGGCCATATTGAATAAAGCAATATAGCTAAAAATTATTCCCAGATTATATAGATAAGAACCTTCGTTGCCCAAATTGGAGAACATGAAAATTAAAGAAAGAACAGCCAAAACAGGAACGGTAATACTGTAAGTAATTAGGGCTGACTTGCCGGCAATGTTCTTAATCATTTCATCAACCAATACTGCTTTAACGTTCTTCTTTACTAAAAACATTAATATCATCCCTATTCCAATCGCCGAAACAGCAAGTAAAACATTTTCCGTGCTTACGGCAATCGAAACAGTCATCGCAAGAAAGAAAGTAATTAACAATCTTGCAATCTTAAAATTTTTATATGACATACTTTAATGTATATTATTCTTATATTTCCAGTGTAAGGTATAGTATACATTTTGTCAAGTATTTCTTACGTCAGTTTTTAAATAAGAACGTCGAGATAAACTTAAAATCTTTCTAAAGTTATATTTAAACATTTAACTGGACATTAATAATGTTTAAAACTATAATATAAATACTTATTAAGCATGAGTCACGATGAAATTAAAATTTGTTTAGAAAAGTTTAAATTAGTGAGTAATCGAACACTAACCGTTATTGACTATTGCAATGTTGAAAAATGGGAAGACTCTTTAGGCTGGCAGATAGGAATAAAGGAGTTAGCTAATCTAGTCAAACATTTTTCTTTGGGTGCTAAATTTTTAAGACGTTTTTATTATGGATCAGATTATGGTAAAAATGAAAAACTTCCCATAATGACGCCTTGGTGTAGTACTATGATGAATAAGGCTAGAATGAATAATTTTGAAATTATAACAAAAAACGTTAAATATATAGTAGATAACAATTATAAGACGGGCTATATTAAAAAATGTAATTTAGATATAGAGATGGCCGTCGATATGCTGATAGAGAAAAATAATTATGATAGAGTTATTTTATTTTCTGGAGATGGAGATATGGCTCACATCTTAAAATATTTAAAACAAAATTATAATAAAGAAATTTATATTTTCTGTGCGAGGGGTCATATTGGAAAAGAACTTTTAGATGGATTGACTGAAGGAATAATTAAAAAAATCTTTTACGCAGAAGATTTTGATTATAGACTAGAAAGGAAGATATGAATAAATTCAAAAATACACCCCAAGGGGTGTATTTCGATTAAACTCAGGTAGGCCTAAAGCTTACAAATATATTATACTCTTTTTAAGAATGACGTGTCAAGGGGGTCTTTAATGCGGAGAGGGAGGGATTCGAACCCTCGGTACGTTTCCGCACACAGTCTTTCCAGGACTGCCAATTAAGCCGCTTTTGTACCTCTCCAGAACTATATCTTCATCCCCCTCAAATTAGCCACTCTTTCTTCCATTGGCGGATGAGTTAAAAATAATTTATTAAACCAATTCTTGTTTTCTTTTCCTCTGAAAGGAGAAGAAATAAAAAGATGGGCATTGGAACTATTAGCTTTTCTTAAATAACTGTCATCGGCCGCAATCTTTTCCAAAGCGCTAGCCAGTCCTTCCGGATATCTGGTTAATAATGCTCCCGAAGCATCGGCTAAGAATTCTCTTTTTCTGGAAATTGATAATTGAAGCAAGGTTGCCGCAATCGGAGCCAATACTGCCACCGCGATTCCGATAATCATCATAATGGCGTTGGAGTTTGAATTATTATCATTATCCCTGTCCCCTCCCCAAAAACTGATTCTTAAAAAGAAATCTGTGATAATCGAAATCACTCCCACCAAAACAACAACCGCGGTTTGCAAAAGCATATCTTTGTTTTTAATGTGAGATAATTCGTGAGCAATTACTCCTTCAATTTCCTTCTTTTCCAATTTTCCTAAAAGTCCTTTGGTTACAGCAACCACAGCGTGCTTTTCGTCTCGGCCGGTAGCAAAAGCATTAGGCTGAGCCTCGTTTAAGATATATATCTTCGGTACGGGAAGACCGGCGGTAATGCAAAGATTCTCAACAATCCTGTACAATTCCGGATTGTCAGATTTCTCAATCGGCTTAGCTCCGGTAGACATTAAAACGATCTTATCCGAATACCAATAAGAAGAGATACTGGTTAAGATGCTGAAAATGACAGCGATATACAATATTGCCGAACTATCCATGATATAGCTGAAAAGCCATCCCAAAAGGATTACAAAAACAAGAAAAAAGGTTATCAAAAACCATGTTTTCCTAACATTAGAGTCTGCTATATTGTACAGCGTTGCCATACTATTTCTTATCAAGCCCTCGCCTCTTCGCATCCCTTTCGGTGAGCTTGTTAAATTTCCTTCTTAGTCTTTTTTTCTGCTTTAAAATACACTTAGAAATATTTTTCATAACTTTAGATTTAATTTATTAAAAACTGACCTTTGGTGTTGCTTTCTCTCCCTCTTCGGCGACAAAGAATTCAGAAACCTTGAATCCGAACATCTGCGCAATCATATTTGTAGGAAACACTTCTAATTTAGTGTTGAAATCCATAACGTTGCCGTTGTAAAATCTTCGGGAGGCCTGAATCTTGTCTTCGGTGTCAGTCAATTCCTTTTGTAATTCAAGGAAATTAACCGAAGCTTTCAAGTCAGGATAGCTTTCTGATAGAGCAAATAAACTCTTTAATGTTCCTGACAAAGCATTCTCTGCCTCTCCTTTTTCTTTTAAGCCGGTAGCAGACATAGCCTTGCTTCTTGCTTCGATAACTCGATCAAAGGTCTCTTTCTCGTGAGAAGCATACCCTTTTACCGTTTCAACAAGATTAGGAATCAAATCATATCTTCTCTTTAGCTGAACGTCAATGTCTGACCAGGCTTCTTTGACCCTGTTTCTTAAAGTAATCAATCCGTTATATACAGCCATGATATACAGTAAAACAACGAAGATGACTGCTAAAACAATGATAATTGTTGACATATTATTTTTTATTTTTAGTTATTCTCTTCTTAACCTTTTTAACTTCTTCTTTAACAACCTTCTCCTCTTTCTTGAATAAATCATATATTACACCAAATGGCTTGGTTTTCAAGAGCTTCTTTACCGCTTCTACCAATTCTTGGACCAGATTCTTTAATGAATCAACTCCCTCCTCTATTTCATCAACTTCCTTCTTAAGCTGATTCAATCTTTGAGAAACTTTCAGTTCCGGATATTTTTCCGAAGCGTTAAAAGCAGCTTTTAAAACAATCGATAAAAGGTTTCCGGCTTCTTTCTTTTCTTTAGCTGTTTTAGCCTGTTCCGCTTTTCTTTTCGCTTCAGAAACATTCTTCACAAAATCCTTCTCGTAGGAAACGTATTTTGATATTTCCGAAAGAACAGCATTGGCCAATTCAATTTTTCTTTTCAAGTAATCGTCCACTTCCTTTAAAGCCTTGACTGTCTGATTCTTGACTTTCACTAAAACTAAAAAGTTTCCCAAAAGGAATAAAAGAAAAAGAACGATGATGATTGATAAAACGTATAGTGTTTGCATGTTTTTATTATATCAGAAAAAGAAACAAATTAAAGGTTCCTATATATATCGTGCTTGCCGATGGACAAAAATAGAATATCTCCATTTTCTTTATACTCAAAGATAATACGATATTGCTTATTAATACTTAGAGACCAATAACCTTTAAGCTCGCCCTTTAAAGGATGTATTCTTAGTGATGGATATAGGGGACTTTTTTCAAAAATCTTTTGTTTCTCTATCGCCAAATCAATAATTTCTTGAGGAACTTTTTCAAGCCTTTTTAAAAATCTCGGAGAATAAAAAATGGGTTTATTTGCCATTTAATTGAGCCTTATATTTTTCGGCATTCTTAATAAGATCAGCTATGGATTTAGCTCTGATAATTCTTCCTTTCTTGTAATCCTCCTGCCCCACCCTAATATCCTCTAATAATTCTTCTTCGGAAATCAAATCATCATCAATAGCCAAAAGGCTTTTGATGTAGTCGCTGACAGAATCAAATCCTCTTAATTTTGTCTTTCTTTTTATTTCTTTTTCGAGAGTATCAGTAATTGAAATACTTAATACTTTGCGCATAGTTTTATGTTCTTATTGTATAATACAATTGTATTACAGTATATGAACCTTGTCAATCCTTTATTTACAATTACAATTATTGTTTTCATTATTTGATAAAATTTCTTCAATATCTTCAGTGGCTAAGAATGAACTTGCTGATGATAGAACTTTTTTAACCAAATCTCTAGCCACTTCCACAGATGGCTCAACAATCATCGCCCCAACCGCCTCTCCCCCTTTTTCTTTAACTGCTTCGGATACTAAGCTGGCTACCTCTTGGACTTTATCTACAACGACAGAAGTAGTCTCTTCTGCTTTTTTACTTACTTCTTTTATTACGCTCTGGGCAGTTGTCTTAATTTTATCTTTATTTGAATCGTTAAAAGCTTCTACTAACTGATTGTTGTTATTAAAAATAACGATACCCGAAATAACAAATAAAAGAATAAAAAAGATAATAAAATATATTTTATTCATTTTTATTATTCAATTATCCCTAAAATATCTTCTTCTTTTAAAATCAAACAATCTTTATCTCCTATTTTAATTTCGTAGGGACCGTATTTACTAAATAAAACAACATCCCCCTTTTTAATATCAATGGGCATTGTTTTCCCTTGAGAATTCTTTTTGCCGGGACCGACGGCAATTACCTTTCCTTTTTGCGGTCCATCTTTTTCGGCCGACTGAAGAAGAACTGATTTTTTTTCTTCTTTAAGCTGCTCGACGATAATATTGTTCAATAACGGTTTTATCTTCATATGGGTTATTTCACTTTCTGATATTCAAGGTAGGAATAGATAAAAAGATAAACAATTGAGGCAATCAAAGGAGCAAACACGAACCAGAGCGCGTATTGACTGAAAAACATTCCCAAAAGAGTGCTCAAAGCGGTTAATTTAAACAATTTTTCTCCTAATTTGTGAGTTTTGTCCCAAACGGTTTCGTTAGCTAATGTCCAGGGAAGTTTAATTCCGATTGTGTAATTTATTTTAGTATTTTTCATTAAATCACCGCAAAAATAGAAAAGAAAGGCAAATCCGGGCATCAAAACCGCATTCATATTCATATTAAAGCCCATATTCCAAATAATTGTCATACAATAGATGTAAAGGAAGAAGATATTGAAGGCCAAAATGAAATTCTGGTAAGAATTGAAGAATTTATCGATATTTTTCTTTTGCGGGTCTATTTTAGGAATAAAATGAAAAAGGATATTCACGGCAACCATTAAGAAAGGAAAGAAGAAAAGAGCCCAGTTTTTAGTCATATATCCGTCAACATTGCCCTGCCAGTTCCAATGCGAAGCCATTTTTGCCGGCATTAAGGGTTGGAAATAGATGGCGGTGGCAAAAGCCAATAATACGGTAACAACGCTCAAGATTTGTTTTTGATTCATATAATTTAAGCTGTTAATAATCTGTACAAATATCATATCACACTGTTGACTTTAACCGCAAATCTGGTAGTATTACTATATATGAATAGTTTGATAGCCAAACTAATCTCGGGAATAATAGGGATAGGAATATCAGCATATTTTCTTTCGGGAGTAACCTATGATGGTAACTTTAAGACGATATTATTAGTCGGATTGGTTATCGGATTGCTAATGTATTTTGTCAGACCGATTCTTTCACTGATTACTTTGCCCTTAAGAGTAATAACACTGAATCTTTTCTCAATCGTGATTATGATGTTCTTGGTTTGGCTGGTGGATTGCCTCTTCCCCGCCGACATGTTTGAAATCTTCGGACTTAATAATTTATTTTTCACAACTTTAATCATCTGGGGAACCGAACAGATTTCCTCAATGGCTTTTAAATAAAATGAACAACAATTTACTTATCGCACAATCAATCGTTTCGATTTTAATCGTTATCGCCATCCTTCTTCAACAGAGAGGAACTGCTTTGGGTTCTGCTTTCGGAGGAGGCGGAGAAGTTTACAGCACCAGAAGAGGAATACAACAAAAGCTTTTATGGGCAACTATAGTTTTGACTATCGCTTTTTTGACTCTGACCGTTCTAAACTTGGTATACTAATTTAATGAATTTAAAAAACAATAACACTCTTTCCGGTGGCAAGTGGCCATCGAAAAAGCAATGGCTGCACTTCTTTAAGGTTTTAGAAAAGAAAGAAAAAATTGCCTTTGGCATTCTTTTAACGTTATTTATCTCTTCTCTCATCTTCCTTGTCTCGTCGTTCTATATTAGAAACACTAACGTAGTTCCGGCCGATTACGGGAGAATAAGAGAGGGGGTATTGGGACAGCCTCAATTCATTAATCCTCTTTATGCTCCCCTGTCAGATATTGATAAGGATCTGACCGAATTGATTTTCTCTTCCTTGATGACTTTTGACAACAATGGAAACATTGTTCCCGATTTAGTTAACGAATATTCTCTTGAAGATGACGGAAAGACAGTCAGCTTCTCGATTAAAGAAAATGTTAAATGGCATGACGGAGTACCGTTAACTATTGATGATGTTGTTTTTACCATTGATTTAGTTCAAGATCCCGAATACTTATCTCCCCTACGAACCAATTGGCAAGGAGTGGAAATTGAAAAGATTTCCGAATACAAGGCTCTTTTTAAATTAAAGCAAGTATATAGCGGATTTGAAGAATCTTTGGTTAACTTGAAAATATTACCGAAGCATATTTGGGAAAATATTAGCGTTCAGTCGATAACATCGAATACGGAATTGAACGTTTTGTCTCCCATCGGCAGCGGACCTTATATGGTTGCTAAAACCCTGCAAAGGAATGACAAGAGCGTTAAATCGATGATTCTTAATGTTAATAAGGCTTATTACAACAACGTTCCTCACATCCAAAGAATTGATTTCTATTTCTATAACAACGAAACAGATTTATTGAATAATTTAAAAAAAGGAAATCTTGATTCGGGAAATATAGAAATCAGCAATTACAACGACAAGAATTTTAAGAAATATAATTTGTATTCCTTAGATACTCCTAATTATTTCGCTGTATTTTTAAATAACGAAAAGAAGCCGTTTGATACAAAGGAAATAAGGCAAGCCCTGTCATATTTAACCAATAAACAGGAAATAGCCGATAAGATTTTAAATAATAAGGGAGAAATTATTGATTCTTTCCTTCTTCCCTCTTTCTACGGCTTGAATAATCCAACCAGCGTCTTGTCTTACGATGAAGCCAAGGGACAGAATCTATTGGATAAAAATGGATACACATTGAAAGACGGGCTGAGAATGAAAGTAATAGAAAAATCTAGCGGTTTTAAATTTACCCAAACCTTGCAAGTCGGAAGCAATAACGCCGAAGTCAAAAAACTTCAAGAGTGTTTGGCTAACGACCCAGAAATATATCCGTCGGGAACCATTTCCGGACAATTCGGACAAGAAACCAAAACCGCGGTGATTAAATTCCAAGAAAAATACAAAGACGATATTCTTACCCCCAATAATTTAACCGCAGGCACGGGTAAGGTTGCGGGTGCAACAATTAAAAAATTGAATGAAGTTTGTTTCGTTGTTCCCAACGAAGAAATACCTCTATCCTTTACCTTAAAAACCACCGACAACCCAACCTTGGTTGCCACGGCTAACTTAATTAAAGAACAATGGGCAAAGCAAGGAGTAAAGATAGAAATACAAACGATAAACGAAACCGATATTAAAAAAGTAATCAGGGAAAGAAATTTCGACATTCTTCTTTTTGGAGAAAAATTAGGCGGCATTCCCGATCCGATTCCCTTCTGGCATTCTTCACAAAGAATTGATCCGGGATTGAATCTTTCCCTATACCAAAGCTCTAAAGCTGACGAATTAATGGAAAAAGCGAGAAAGTATTCTAATTTTGAAGACGAGAACAGAAAAAAAGCATTGGAAGATTTACAAAATATTATAATTACCGACGCTCCGGCCATTCCATTATTCACAACCAATTATTTATATTTGGTGGATAAGGATGTAAAAGGAGTTTTAACTGAAAAAATAATCGAATCGTCAAAAAGATTCGTTGATGTTTCAAATTGGTATCTTAAAGAAAAAAGAGTATGGAAATAGAATTAAAAAATCCTGACATTAGAAAAATAAAAGACATTGAGAGCGTTCTTCTCGATGAGAGAACTGCTCAGGCCATTCCCGAGCAGGAATTGTATTACATGTACCGCGGAATCAAAGAAGAAAAAGGATTAAGGTATGATATCACCGTCATTCCCCCGTTTTTAATGGGCGATGAGTTTGTTAAAACTAAAGGACACTTCCACTGTTCAGGACACGCTGAATTATATATTGTCCTTGAAGGAGAAGCCATCTTCTTAATGCAAAAAGGAACTGACGAGGTAGAAGATGTTTACGCAGTTAAAGCTGTTGCCGGCGACGTTGTTATCGTAAACAAAGAATACGGACACGTGACCATCAACCCTTCGGCCAAAGACACTCTTAAAATGGCTAATTGGGTAAGTAATGATTGCGTCTCGGACTATGAACCATTTCAAAACAAAAAAGGTGCTTCGTATTTCTACACCATCAAAGGTTGGATTAAAAATAATAATTACAAGGACGTTCCGGAAATAAGATTTGAGGAACCGTTAAAAGAGATTCCTGAAAATCTTGATTTCCTAAAATAATATGCAAAGAAAAACTATTCTCATAACCGGAGGCTGCGGATTCATCGGTTCAAATGCTTCTGACTACTATTCTAAAAAAGGATATCGAGTTGTCGTTTACGATAATCTTTCCCGAGTCGGCGCCAAAGAAAATTTAAATTGGCTGAAGCAAGACAAAAACATTATTATCGTTAAGGGAGATATCAGAAATAGCAAAAAACTGGAAGCAACTTTCAGAAAATACAAACCGGAATTAGTTTTACACTTAGCCGCCCAGGTGACAATGGTTACTTCGGTTCAAAAACCGAGAGAAGATTTTGAAATTAATGCCTTAGGAACATTTAATGTTTTGGAAGCTTTAAGAAAGGAAGCTCCAGAAGCGGCATTATTATACACCAGCACCAATAAGGTGTACGGAGAAATGAATGATATAGAAACAATCGAAAAAGAAAAAAGATACGAATACAAAAATTTCAATGGAATTTCAGAAAACAGAAACCTTGATTTCCACGGACCGTACGGTTGCTCCAAAGGAACCGGTGATCAATATACTCTTGATTGGGCCAGAATTTACGGCTTAAAAACCGTGGTCTTCAGACAATCAGGTATTTACGGACCGCATCAGTTCGGAATCGAAGAACAAGGCTGGTTAGCCTGGTTCATTAATTCCCTGCTCTTCAACCGACCAGTAACTATCTACGGAGACGGAAAGCAAGTCAGAGACGTTTTATACATCGACGATGTTTTGGAAGCCTACGATTTAGCACTGACAAATATCAATACAACCAGAGGAAAAGCATATAACATCGGTGGAGGATTTGATTACTCATTATCAATCTGGGAATTATTCGAGATTATAGAAAAATTGGATAACAATAAATTTAAATATTCATTCGGAGAATGGAGGCCAGGAGACCAAAAAGCCTACATTTCCGAAATAAGCAAAGCAAAGAGTGACTTCAACTGGTCACCCAAGGTCTCACCACAAGAGGGAGTGCAAAAACTATATAATTGGATTAGCGAAAACAAGCAATCCATTATTAAATCGGGTGTTTTCCCTCAAAACTATCCGATAGTAAAATAAATATGATAAACGAAACACAAACAAAACCACAAACACACCACGCTCGGCCGCACGATGGTCAAAGAAAAAAGTACCATCACAAAAAACCGGTCGTGAAAAAGAATTATATCAAGCAACCTCAGCCCAACGATGAGTCAGTAAGACTTATTCCTTTAGGAGGATTGGGAGAAGTTGGCAGAAATATGATGATTTTAGAATACAAAGAATCAATATTGATTATTGATGCTGGTTTCCGTATGCCTGAAGAAGATATGCCGGGAATCGATTACATTATTCCCGATATTTCCTATCTCTTAGAAAATAACCGATACAAAAAAGTTGAAGGAATAGTAATTACCCACGGTCACTACGACCACATCGGAGCGATTCCTTACATTGCCCACCGCATCGGTAATCCTCCCATTTACGCCGCTCCCTTAGCCCGCGGAATTATTATTAAAAGACAAGAAGAATTTCTTGACCATCCTAAATTAGACATCAATGAAATCAAAGACGGATCTAAGGTAAAATTGGGAGAATTTGAAGTTGAATTCTTCAGACAGAATCACAATATTCCCGACAATATGGGATTATTCATTAAAACTCCGGTCGGAAACTTTGTTCATACTTCTGACTTTAAATTCGATGACTTCCCTGTTAACGAAGAACCAACCAATTTCAAAAAATTAGAAGAAATCGGAAAAAGAGGAATTACTCTTTTAATGTCAGACTCAACCGGAGCCGAAGAAGACGGACACTCTTTGTCGGAAAAAGAAATCTTTGAAAATATGAATAAGATTTTCGAATCGGCTAAAGGAAGAATTATTATGGCCACTTTCTCTTCTTTGGTAAACAGGGTCCAGCAAGCCATCACTATTGCCGAAAAACACAATCGCAAAGTCGGCTTTATCGGACACAGTATGAAAAGCAACGTCGAGATATGTAAAAAATTGGGATACTTGAAATCACAGAAAGGAACTCTCTTAAAAAAGGTTGCTGATGCAAATTCATTACCGGACAAGAATGTTGTTATTCTTTGCACCGGAGCTCAGGGTGAAGAAAATGCCGGACTAATGAAAGTTGTAACCGGAGAACATCCTTCGATTGCCATTAAGCCGGGAGACACAATGATTTTCTCATCTTCGGTTATTCCCGGAAACGAAAGAACTGTTCAGATGCTTAAAGATGATTTAATGAGACAAAAGGCTAACGTCTATCATTACAAAATGATGGATATTCACGCCGGAGGTCATGCCAAGAGAGATGAATTAAAGCAAATGATCAAACTGATGAGTCCTAAATTCTTCATGCCGGTTCACGGACAATTCTCCATGCTTTTCGCCAATTCAAATTTGGCGCAAAACGAATGTGGCTTTAAGGAAGAAAATGTTATTCTTGCCGACAACGGACAAATAATTAATATTACTCCAGAGAAAGCCTATATCGAAAAGAGAGTCGTTCCATCAGAATACATCATGGTTGACGGCTTGGGAGTCGGAGACGTCGGAGAAATCGTTTTACGAGACAGGCAAATGCTGGCAAAAGACGGTATCTTTGTTATAATAGCGGTAGTAAACAGAAAAACAGGAAAGGTTCAGGACTCCCCTGATATTATTTCCCGAGGTTTTGTCTATTTGAGAGAATCAAAAGATCTTCTTTACCAAACTAGAAAAAAGATTGTCCAGACAATTGAAAAAGCGACAGCTTCCGGCCAAGTTGTTAATTGGACATACATTAAGGACAATGTCAGAAATACCTTAGGAGACTTCCTTTTCCAAAAGACAAAAAGAAGACCGATGGTATTACCGGTAATAATCGAAGTGGGATAAAATATATTAATAAATAAAAATATGCGAGTATTTTCAGGAATTAGGCCTACAGGCGAAATACATATCGGAAATTATTTAGGAGCAGTCAAGCAATGGATTAACCTTCAAGATAAAGAAGACTGCCTTTTCTGTATTGTCGACTGGCATGCCATCACCACTCCATATGATGAAAAAACTCTTCAGAAAAAAATGTTTAATTTAACCGCCACTTATTTAGCGGTTGGCTTAAATCCTGACAAATGTTCTCTCTTTATCCAATCAGATGTAAAAGAAGTGGCCGAATTGGCTTGGTTACTAGGAACCATCACTCCTTTTGGAGAATTAAGTCGCATGACCCAATTCAAAGATAAATCAAAGAAACATCCCGAATATATTAATGCCGGCCTTTTTAACTACCCTGTTTTAATGGCGGCTGATATTCTTCTTTACGACACCGACGTTGTTCCAATCGGAAAAGATCAGACCCAGCACGTTGAATTAACCAGAAACATTGCTGAAAAATTCAATAAAAAATACGGCCAAGTTTTTAAATTGCCCAAAGCGATGGTTCCTGAACAAGGAGCAACCATCATGTCTTTGCAGTTCCCTGAAAAGAAAATGTCGAAAACCGATGATGTAAAAGGATGCATTGGTTTATTTGATGAACCGAAAGAAATAAAAGAAAAAATAATGTCAGCAACAACCGATTCGGGAAAAGAAATTAAATACGATATTAAAAACAAAAAAGGAATATCTAATCTAATGACTATCTATTCCCTTTTCTCCGGTCTATCGCTTAAAGAAATAGAAAAAGAATTTAAAGGAAAAGGATATGGTGATTTTAAAAAGGCTTTAGCCGAATTATTGGTTGAAAGATTAGAACCGATAAGACAGAGAAGAAAAGAGCTTGAAAACAATCCCGAAGATGTTTACAAAGCCTTAGAAAAAGGAGCAAAAAAAGCCAGAGAAGTGGCTGTCAAAAAAATGGCAGAGGTGAGAAAAAAGATGGGTCTAAAATAATATCGTTTAAAAAAAATACAAGAGAGGATTAATTCCTCTCTTGTTTTATGAGTGAAGATTGTTTAGTAGAACCCTTTCTTATAAAGCGAATCGCTAAGGCATTATAGCCACTGTTTAAAAAACATACTCGCCTTTTGTAGTTCGGGTCGGAAAGACATTTTCCGATTTTTTCTGCTTGCTTCTTGCTCATTTTAAAAGTTCTGGTCTCCTGCCCTTCGCCTATGTACTCCAGTACAAGCCGATTATTTTCAGCAATTCTTATCATTGCCTTTCCTTCGCTTAAAGCTTCGGGAAATAACTGACAGAAAATCATCTCATCGGGGCAACCAGTAACCAGGTCAACGCCGATTAAAGAATCTCTGTCATAACCAGCTTCTTCAACAGCTTCAACGTTGACTAACTCCATAAAAATCACTAAGGAATGTATATAATAAAATTAGGAAAGAATCAAGTCTTGAATTTCTTTTAATTTTTCTTCCATTTTTTCTTTGGTTTTCCCCTCAATAATCAATCTCAATATCGGTTCGGTATTAGAAGCTCTAATTGAAAACCACCAATCATCAAAATCAATCCTAACTCCGTCGATTGTTAGTAACTTTCCATCAATATATTTATCTTTAACTTTTTCAATAATCTCTTCTTTACTATCAACTTTGAAATTAACCTCTCCTGAATGATAATATTTTTTAAAAGGTTCGATTAATTGAGATAATTTCTTTCTAGACTTTTTCATTTCTTCCAAAATCTTAAAAACAACAAAATACGGAGATTCATAATAACTACTTCCCTGTTTTAAATAATAATGACCGGCATATTCAGCCCCGAAAATAATATCCTTTTCTCTCATTAATGTTTTAATAAAAGAATGACCGACTCGGCTGATAATTGCCTCTCCTTTCAAGCTCTCAACCGTTTCTTTAACAATATTACTGCAGCGAAGATCATAGAGTATTTTGTTGCTTGAATTCTCTTTAAGAATTATTGAGGAAATTAAAGCCAGCATCATGTCGGAAGAAATTATTTCTCCTAATTCATTAATAAAGAAAACCCTGTCTCCGTCCCCGTCAAAAGCTACTCCCAAATCGGCTTTTTCTTCAATCACTTTATTTTGAAGTTTTTCAATATTTTCTTTTTTCAGCGGATCCGGTTCGTGATTGGGAAAATTCGGATCAAGCTCACTAAAAATATGATTGACATTAATTCGGTCAAACATTTTAGAAACAAGTACTCCCGAGACGCTGTTAGCCGTATCGACAATCATTTTAATATCAAAACTATCTTTAGCTTTATTAACGGAAATATAATCATCAGAAACATCTCTTTTGATAATCTCTCCTTTCTTTTCCGCTTCAGAAAAATCATCAGCCAAGACCATTTCCTTAATCTCTTCTATTCCCGATTCTCCGCTTAAAGGAATCGCCTTTTCTCTCACCATTTTTAACCCGTTGTATTGTTTCGGATTATGGCTGGCGGTAATATTAATTCCCCCATCATAATTATAACTATCAACCGAAAAATAGAGGGTTGGAGTGGCCGATAGTCCAATATCGATAACATCTGCGCCTTGCTCAATTAAACCCCTCGACAAGGCATTAAAAAGGCTGTCAGACGATTTTCTATTATCCCGTCCCACCACTATTTGAGGTTTTTCCTTGTTTGATGTTTTCTTTATAAACAAAGCGAAAGCCCGACCTATTTTATAGACCGAGTCTTCATTTATCTGTTCGGGATAAACACCCCTGATATCGTAAGCTTTGAATATTCCTGAATCCATGTTTTTAAATTTTATATTAAGACTACTAAAATCTATGTCAATTTTACCTTAATATTCTAAATGCTGCAATAAAACAAAACCCGAGGGATTTCCCTCGGGCAAAAATAATATTTTTTTTAATAACAACCAAGAGCGGCTGACGGACAGCAAGGACAATAACTGGTACCAGTACACGTACTGCCAGAACCCAGATACATGCTCCATGGCCAACCTGTTGTTGTGTTAGCGCAATACGATGGAGAAGAATTACCCCATGCCCATCCATTATCACCAGGACAAACTCTCCATAAACAATTACCCGGTCCATAACCAGTTGCTCCACATGCGGGACGAGGAGAGGGCGCAGGAAAGAAATTAAAAGCACCGCACATTGTTCCCCAAGTAGGACCACATGCTGCTTGGCCCTCACTCCAACTTCCATAACGGGTCCAGCTGCCAGGACAACAGTAACCGCCGGCACAAGTACTTCCGAATTTGCAAACATTGACTCCCCCAGCAGAGACGACTGCTCCTCCCTTACAAGTACATTGAGCACTAGAATGCTTGTTATTAGCCAAAGTACCATCAGCCCTATAGGCGGTACAAGTACCGGAAGTGGCTCCGCCATATAATCCGGCACAAGTCCAAGTCCATGGACCGGTACCACTTAAAGCAGAAGCAGTTCCAGTCGCACAAAGACCAGTAGTCGGAGCAGAAGCCAGAGCAATTGAATCACAATTTTGAGCGGAAGTACCACAAGTTCCGGCAATCGGAGCTCCGGCTCTTGAGGCAGTACAAGTTGGGCTCGTTCCGCCAAGAGCTCCGGTACAAGTCCAAGAAACTGAACCTCCGGCCGCTGGGAAAGCGGGAGAAGTTGGATTAGCCGTACCGGCAGCACAGAAGGTGCCACTGTAGGCAGTGACAGAGTTGGCATATGCCTGAGCATTGGTTCCACAAACACCGTTTAAAGAATGTTGAGCCGTACAGGAAATAGATGAACCGGTATATACTCCGGCGCAAGTCCAAGATTGAGACGCTCCCTTAGCCGGGAAAGCAGGAGTCGTGGTTGTTCCCGGAGCGCAGAAAGTATATGAACCATATGAAGTTTCAGCATCGGTAAATGTCCTGACTGCCGTTCCACAAGCCGCATTTTGAGAGTGATATGCAACACAAGAAGCAGAAGTTCCACCAAGGAGTCCGGCACAAGTCCAAGAAGTAGAAGCACCCTTAGCCGGGAAAGCAGGCGTGGTGGTTGTTCCTAAAGCACAGAAAGTGTCTGAGCCATATGAAGTTGCAGCATCGGCGTAGGCCGTGGCGGTAGTTTTGTTGGCAGTTCCACAAACGGCATTGCCAGTGTGTTCGGCCGTACAAGAATCAGCCGTTCCATTGTTAATACCTAAACAAGACCAGCTAATTGAAGCACCTTTAGCTGGGAAAGCGGGAGAAGCGGGAGAAGATGTTCCGACTGAACAACCGGTATATGAACCATATGAAGTCTCGGCATCAGCAAATCTTCTTTCTCTAGTTCCACAGACTCCGTTCTGGGCACGGTATGCTGTACAGGTAACATTGTTGCCGAGATATTCTCCGACGCAGGTCCAAGAAACAGAAGTTCCTTCAGCCGGCCAGGCGGGAGAAGTTTGAAGTATTCCGGCATTACAGAAATTAGAAGTTGGCCAATTAGAAATACTTGCAGCGTATCCGGTCGCGGAAGTGTTAGCAGATGAACCACAAGCACCATTAACAGAATCTCCGGCCGAAGCAGCGTCGGCAGTACAAGAATATACATATGCATCATCAGGATTACTAGAAGAAAGATTAGCCGTGACAGTGCAGTCATTACCGTTCGACCAGTAGGTGTAGTATGCATTGGAATTAGGTTCTTTGGGTAGAGTTGGCAAATATGCTTTTAAAGCGTCTTCAATTTCGGTTGAGCAGCGATCAGTTCCCCCGCCGATGGTACAACCGTTTTCATCAGTGATTGGCTTAGAAGAATAATGGTCAGCAGAATAGGAAACAACTGAATTAGCCAACAAATTAATATCAGCTTTTCTTTGCGTGTCTTTAGCTAGATTGTTTGAGTCATTTATTTTGACAACAACAAAACCAGCGAGAATGGAAATGATAGTGATCGTGACCAGCATTTCAATCAGGGTGAACGCTTTTTTAGACATGTTTTTTATTTAAAAATATTATTAAATTTATTTTAACAAGTATTATTTAGTTGCGCAAGGAAAAATTAACCCAACCTTGACCAAAACCCCTAAAATTGCTATATTATCAATACCTTAAATTGCCTTCGCTAAGTAATATAAGGAATAATAATTAATATAAACAAATGTTATTTTACGAAATAAATTTGCTGATTTCTCCCAATTTTACCGAGGATGAAATCTCTGCCTTCATTGCTAAAATGGAAGCGGATCTGCAAAAATACGGAAAAATCGTCAGTGACAAGAAAGCCGAAAGAAAGAAGCTGGCCTACTCCGTAGAAAACCAAATAGAAGCATGGTTCTATTTCTTGCAACTTCGCCCTGAAGTTCAAAACAAGAAAGAAATGCTTGATGCAGTAGAAAAGTTGTTAAAAGAAGAAAAAGAAGTTATCCGTTTCTTAATCATCAAAAAAGATACTAAGAAAACAGAAGCTCCGGCTAAACCTCAAAGAACAAGACCTCACAAAGAGGAAAAAGTTGAAGAAGCCCTAACAACAGAAACCGAAACAGAAGAAAAGCCTAAAAAACAAAAAGCTCAGCTTGAAGAAATCGACGAAAAGTTGAGTGAGATGCTAGGAGAATAAACACTTAAAGCTAAATATAATAAATTAGCAAAAATATGAATCTAAATAAAGTGTTTCTAATCGGAAGAATAGCTACTGACATTGAAATGAAAACTACTTCTTCCGGACAAAGCGTTTGTACTTTTTCTTTGGCCACCAATAGAACTTGGAAAGGCAAAGACGGACAAAAACAGGAAGAGTCTCAATTTCATCGCATTGTTCTCTGGCAAAAATTAGCTGAAATCGCTTCACAGTTTCTAACCAAGGGTTCTCTCGTTTTGATTGAAGGAAGAATCCAGAACAGAAGCTGGGACGACAAAAACGGAGTCAAAAGATACACTACCGAAATCATCGGTGAAGGTATGCAAATGGGTCCAAGGGTGCAAGGAGGAAGTGAACCAGTTAAAAACTTCTCTGCTCCCAAAAAACAAACTGAAGATGAGGATATTCCAATAATTGAAGACGGAGACGAAATCGACGTCAAAGATATCCCCTTTTAATATATTTAATTAAGAAAAGATATGTATTGTTATTTCTGTAAAAAAAACGTCCAGGAAATAGATTTCCACGACACAGAAACTCTTTCAAGATATGTTTCTAAGTCAGGAAAAATTAAACCTAAAGACAAAACTGGCGCTTGCGCCAAGCATCAGAGAGAATTAACTACCGCCATTAAGAGAGCAAGAATAATGGCCTTAATGCCTTTCGTTGCAAAATAAAGAACAGCCCCACTCGGGGCTGTTTTTATTTATCTTTATTTTTATCTATAATTTCTTTTTGAAGATCTTTTAAAATCTTGGGATTCTCTTTTAAGAATTCTTTGGCCTTCTCTAATCCGACTCCTAGTTTTATCTCTCCGTACTGCAAACTGGCTCCCGATTTTTTAATTAATTCCTCTTTCACTCCCAAGTTAATCGCTTCGGACATTCTAGAAATTCCTTCGTTGTAATAAATATCAAATTCAGCAGTTTTAAAAGGAGCGGCAACTTTGTTCTTCACAATCTTCGCCTTCACCCTGTTACCAACAATATTATCCCCTACTTTAATCTGAGCAATTCTTCTCAATTCAATTCTGACTGAACTGTAAAACTTCAAAGCTAAACCGCCGGGAGTAGTTTCCGGATTACCGAATAAAATTCCGATTTTCATTCTAGTTTGATTCAAGAAAATAACAATTGTTTTTGTTTTAGAAACAATGCCCGATAATTTTCTCAAAGCCTGAGACATTAGCCTGGCTTGCAAACCGATCTGCATTTCCCCCATCTCTCCAGCTACTTCCGCCTTGGGAACTAAAGCGGCAACCGAGTCGATAACAATAATATCAACTTCTCCTGATCTAACTAGACTTTCAACTATCTGGAGCCCCTGCTCGGCCGAGTCCGGTTGAGAAATCAATAAATCATCTGTATTAACTCCTATTCTTTTGGCATAATCAGGGTCTAGTGCGTGCTCAGCATCGATAAAGGCACATACTCCTCCCATCTTCTGAGCTTCAGCTAAAATACTTAAAGACAAGGTTGTTTTACCGGTACTTTCTCCTCCATATATTTCAATAATTCTTCCTCGAGGAACACCCATCACTCCTAAAGCTAAATCAATCGAAAGAGAGCCGGTCGGAACAACATCAACATTAGCTTTTTGCGCATCTTTCAATTTCATTATCGCTCCTTCCCCGAATTTTTCCTTAATTTCGGATATCGCTTCGGCTAAATTTATCTTTTCTTTTTCTTGTATTTTTTTTCTGGCCATATGTTTATTGTATTTAGATTATCAAAATCTATACCTTAATTTTACCTTAATATCCTAAATACTGCAATAAAACAAAACCCGAGGGAAAACCTCGGGCAAAAAAGTAATTACATCTTTAATAACAACCGACATAGTCTACGATTGGACAACAAAGCACAGAACAAGAAACGCAAGAATTAAGAGACGCACTGTAAGTATACTCTGTATCAGGCGTGCACCCATCAGTTTCTCCATGGCTGCCACTAAATCCCCATCCAGTACCAGAACTTATGCAGGGATGACTACATCCATATGAATCATTTCTCCCTACAGTGCAACCGGTTGATGGATCATTACTACCACAACCAACATATTGACACTTCACAGCTCTGGTTTCGGTATATAATTGATATCTTGTCCAACCGCCAGGACAACAAGCGCCTGCCGAACCACCAGAAGAAATGCCACCGCCATAACAGGTAGTTGCAAATTTACATATATTGCATGAACCAACAGAGACTACTGTTCCTCCAGCATTCCAACATTGTTGAGAAGTATGAGCATTATTACACATATCTATTTTATTTGCTGAACAAGAAGCAGTGGTTCCTTCCAATAATCCTATACATGTCCATGTCCAAGGACCAGAACCGGCAACAGCAGAAGCAGTTCCTGTTAAACAAAGATTAGTTGTCGGAATAGAAACAAAAGATCCCCCATTTGAAGAACCGCAAGCACCGTTTAAAGAATGTTGAGCCGTGCAGGATGCAGATGTTCCGGTATATACTCCGGCGCAAGTCCAGGATTGAGACGCACCTTTAGCCGGGAAAGCGGGAGTGGTCGTTGTTCCCGGAGCACAGAAAGTATATGCACCATATGAAGTATCGGCATCGGCAAAGGTTCTGACTGCCGTTCCACAAACAGCATTAGCCGAATGATATGAAATACAAGAAGCATTGGTTCCGCCGAGGATTCCGGCGCAGGTCCAAGATTGAGATGCACCCTTAGCCGGGAAAGCGGGAGTGGTCGTTGTTCCTAAAGTACAGAAACTATCAGAACCGTAAGTAGTTGCCGCATCAGCGTAGGCAGTGGCGGTGGTTTTGTTGGCAGTTCCGCAAACTGCATTACCGGTGTGTTCAGCAACACAAGTATCAGAGTTTCCGTTGTTAACCCCTAAACAAGTCCAGGTTGTTGAAGCACCCTTAGCCGGGAAAGCAGGACTGGCTGGTGAGGATGTTCCGATAGAACAACCAGTATATGATCCATATGAAGTATCAGCATCGGCGAATCTTCTTTCTCTAGTTCCGCAGACTGCATCTTGAGCACGGTAGGCGGTACAAGTAGCTGTTGTTCCTAGAAAATCTCCAATACAAGTCCAAGAAGTTGAAGCTCCCTGATTTGGAAAAACAGGATTTATTGGATTTATCGTTCCCGCCGCACAAAAATTACTCGTCGGCCATTCGGTGATGCTGGAAGCATACCCATTACTTGGAGTATTAGCAGCGATACCGCAAGCACCAGGAACCGGAAGACCGATTATCGCTGCATCGGCATCACATTCATATTCAAAAATTTTTCCATCAGAAAGAACGGTAGAGACAAAACAATTAGTTCCGTCCGACCTGTATTTATAATAAGCTCCTGAATTAGGATCAACAGGAAGATTTGATAAATATATTTTTAAAGAATCTCCTACCTCAGAAGAACAATTATTTCCAATATTACATCCATCCACATCAATCGGTTTAGAAGAATAGTGATCGGCAGAATAAGAAACAACTGCATTAGCTAATAGTGCAACATCTGCTTTTCTTTTAGCGTCTTTTCCTGAATTAATAGAATCATTTATTTGAACAAAAACAAAGCTGGCTAGAATAGCAACGATAAAAACGGTGACTATTGTTTCTATCAATGTAAATGCTTTTTGTTGAGACATGTTCTTGATTAAAAAATTTATGAATATATTGTATCAAATAAAAAACAGGAATTAAAGTTCCTGTTCATTATTATCAACATTCGTAGATTCGTCGGCAACATAAACCTCTCTTGGTTTTGCTCCTTCTTGAGGTCCGACAATCCCCCGCTCTTCTAAAATATCCATTAATCTAGCCGCTCTGGCATATCCAAGTCCCAATCTTCTTTGTAATAAAGAAGTGGAAGCTTTGCGAGATTGAATAACCATTCTTTTTGCTTCTTCATACATCGGGTCTTCTTTTGAATAGAATGAATCCATTTGCGCTTCCGGAGTTTCGGCGACTCTCGTTAATTCTCCCATTAATGAATTTTCTTCTTTTTCTGTTTCTGTTTCAATCAATCCCGGCTCTGTTCCTTCTTCCGGTTTTTCCTTGACTTCAACATTAGAATCGGTTATCCAGCTAACAACTTTTTTAATTTCCAATTCAGAAATATACGGACTCTGGACTCTTTTCGGTTTTGAATATTCTTTAGATAGTAATAATAAATCTCCTCGGCCTAATAATTTTTCCGCTCCTGAAGAATCAAGAATGGTTCTTGAATCGATCAAGGAACCGACTTTCAAAGCAATTCTGGAAGTGATATTAGCTTTAATCAAACCGGTAATAACTTCAACCGACGGTCTTTGGGTTGCTAAAATCAAATGTATTCCCGTAGCACGAGACATTTGAGCTAACCTCACAACATATGATTCTATTTCTTTTCCCTTGACGCTCATTAAATCAGCCAACTCATCGATAATTAAAACGATATAAGGAAGTTTTGGTTCTCCTTTCTTTTCCATCTTCTCGTTATACGAACCGATGTCTCGGCTGTGTCCTCCGGCTAAAACAGTGAATCTTCTTTCCATTTCACCGACTAGCCACTTCAAAGCAACCAAGGTTTGAGTGGCATCGTAAATAACCGGACACAATAAATGTTCCAAATTGGCATAGACCGGAAATTCTACTCTCTTCGGGTCAACCAAAACCAACTTCATTTCTTCAGGACTGTTTCGATATAACAAACTTAAAATAATGGAATTCAAACAAATAGTCTTACCAGAACCGGTCGTTCCACCGACTAACAAGTGAGGCATTTCTGCTAGATCAGCAAACGATGGGACACCCTTTACATCCTTTCCCAAAGCCATTAAAAGGGGTGCGGCAGAGGCTTTGAACTCATCCGTGTCTAATATTTCACGTAGGCCGACAACAGCCCTCTTTTTGTTCCCTATCTCGATTCCGACCAATGATCTTCCGGGAATAGGAGCTTCGATACGAATAGTCGGACTGGCTAAAGCTAAAGCCAAATCATTCTGCAAAGTTGTGATTTTAGAAAGCTTAATGCCTTCGGCCGGCTTCAAAGTATATTGAGTAACGGTTGGTCCGATATTAATTTCCGACATCTCAACCGGAATACCAAAAGTTTGCAAAGTTCTTTTAATAACCGAGGAGTTATAGGTGATGTCCCCTCCTTCCGGAGCGCCTCCTTTTTTAGATAATAAATCAAGCGGTGGATATTTGTATTCTTTGTTTTCCTGTTTTTTCTGTTCGAATGTTTTTAGATTCTTTTCTTCTTTCTTTTCCACCGGAGGTTTTATCTCTTCCGTTTTCTTCGGCATTATTTTTTCCAAAACAATCGGTAATTTCTTTTCTTTTTTAATTTCAACCTTAACTTCTTCATCTTCTTCTTCGTCTTCGTATTCTTCAATCGCACGCCTGAACGGTTGAACGATAATCCATAAAGAAACAATTAAAGCGATGATGAATAAAGCAAAGGTTACAATATAATCAAATCCTTTTAATAGCGGCCAGGAAATCGCATAACCGATCCATCCCCCATTTCCGGCATAATCCCAAACAAATTCATTAACTATTTCGGTATTATTTTTTAATTCCAGTAAACTAAAAATTCCGCTCAAACTTAAAATAAGCAGAATTGTAGAAACAATCAAAGAATTTTTATTCTCCTTGAAAGAATCGTTACCTTTCAGTAAAACTATTCCGTAAATAGCAGAAATAATCGGAATAATGTAAATCACATTCCCGATCAAAGTATCAAAGATATTTTTTAGAGAGTTTCCAATCGCTCCGGCTTTGCCTGAAAAAGAAAATAGGAAAACAACGGCAAGAAGAAATGCTAAAGATGAGAATAAGTATCTTTTAGTTTTATCTGGTAAAGAAAAATTAAATCTTGATTCGACTTCTCTTTCTCTTTCAACTCTTTTTTTAGAATTGTTTGCTTTCTTTCGAGTGCTTCCCTTTTTCTTTTTCATGGTATGAGAAAAGTATTATTACTTATCCTCCTTATTATACCTTAAACCGGTTCCAATTGGAACAAGCTTACCAATAATGACGTTTTCTTTTAGTCCTTTTAATTTATCTTCTTCTCCACGAAGTGATGCTTCGATCAAAACTCTTGAAGTTTCTTGGAAAGAAGCGGCTGATAAGAAGCTATCTGTATTCAATGCAACCTTTGAAATTCCTAATAGTAAATCATCGGCCTTAATCGGCTTCTTGCCTTCTTTTTCCAAGACTTCATTTTCCTCAAGCATTCTGGCTTTAGAAATAATTTCATCAGAACTGAAACGACTGTCTCCAGAATCTTTAACTTTCACTCTTGAGAACATTTGTCTCACAATTAATTCAACGTGTTTGTCGTTAATCGATACACCTTGAGAAACATATACTTTCTGAATTTCTTTAATGATGTAATCTTGAACAACTTTCATTCCTTGAAGCTTCAATAATTTCTTCAAGTCAAGAGAACCGGCGCATATTGGGTCTCCTTTTTTAACTTCGTCTCCAACCTTTACCAATATTTCAATATTGGGAGAAATTCTGTATTCCATTTCTTCTTCTTCCTTCTTTTTCTCATCTTTCAAAACTGAAACCTTAATAACTCCCTTCTTGTCGTCGATCTCGACAACTTTTCCATTCTTGGTAACCATTTCGGCTTCTCCTTTGGGAGGTCTCTTTTCGAAAATTTCTTCAATTCTCGGCAAACCACGAGTAATATCCGCTTCTCCGGCCACACCTCCAGTATGGAAGGTTCTCATGGTTAATTGGGTTCCCGGTTCACCGATTGCTTGTGCGGCAACAACTCCCACTGCCTCACCCATCTTAATCATTCCTTTCCATCCTAAATCAAGTCCATAACATTTCTGACAAATTCCACGGGTGCATTTGCAGGATAAAGGAGATCTGACCTTCAAGCCTTCGATATTTTTCATCTCTTTAATCTTTTGGGCAGTTTTCAAATCAATTGCCTGTCCAGATTTAAGGATAACTTCTTTAGTCTCGGGATCTTCAACTTTTTCCAAAGAAATTCTGCCAAATATTTTTTGAACAAAATCCTGGTTAATTTCGTTGGCATCTTTTTTGGTAACTGTTATTCCCTCTTTGTCTCCGCAATCTTCCGTGTTAACAATCATGTCGTGAGCAACATCAACAAGTCTTCTGGTTAAGTATCCTGAAGTTGAAGTTCTAAGAGCAGTATCGGCAGTACCTTTTCTGGCACCGTGAGTAGAGATAAAGTATTCCAAAACATCAAAACCTTCTTTGAAAGAATTCTTAATCGCCAACTCAATAATCTTTCCGGCTGGGTTAGCAACCAAACCTTTCATACCGGCCATCTGTACCGGTTGAGACCAAGAACCTCTAGAACCAGAATCAACGATATTGAATACCGGGCTGCTTGAAGAGATAGCCTTGGGAACTAATTTTTCAATTTCGTTCTTTACCTTTTTCCAAATCTCAATAACCTGACTGGATTTCTCATCACGAGATAATAAACCTTTTTCGTAATACTTTTCAACTTCTTTGATTTTCTTTTCCGCTTCAGCAATTAATGCCGGCTTTTCTGTTGGAACGGTTAAATCATCCATTCCCCAAGTGATACCGGATCTGGTAGCGAACTTAAATCCCAAAGCTTTAATCTTATCCAAAGTCTTTACCGCTTCGTTGCCGTAGATATCAATAATCTTGTTAATCATTTTCTTGACAGTCTTTGAATCCATCATATCGTTCTGGTATTCAAAACCTTCCGGTAAAACTTCGTTAAAGATAATTCTACCAACACTGGTTTCGATGAATTCTTCGTTCATTCTAACTTTAACCAAAGCTCTTAAATCAATCATCTTTAGATTATAAGCGATCAAAGCATCGTCTTTACCGCTAAAGAATTTACCCTCGCCTGAAAGTCCGGGAACAATCTTGGTTAAATAATAACAACCTAAAATCATATCCTTGGTCGGAATCATGATTGGATCTCCGGTTGAAGGCTTTAACAAGTTAACACTGGAAAGCATTCTTTCTCTGGCTTCCTGTTGAGCTTCGTCGGATAACGGAACGTGAATAGCCATTTGGTCTCCGTCAAAGTCAGCATTAAAAGCAGTACAAACCAAAGGATGTAATCTGATTGCTTCTCCTTCAATTAAGATTGGGTGGAAAGCCTGAACACCAAGCCTGTGTAAAGTCGGGGCCCTGTTTAATAGAACTAATTTTTCCTTTACCACCTCTTCCAAAGAAGCCCATACTTCATCGGTTTCTTCTTCAATCAATCTTGAAGCACCTCTGACATTAAAAGCCAATTCTTTTTCTAGAATCTTTTTAATCACGAATGGTTTGAATAACTCCAAAGCCATTTTCTTCGGCACACCGCATTGGTCAAGATTCAAATTAGCACCAACGACAATTACGCTTCTACCTGAATAGTCAACTCTTTTTCCTAGTAAGTTCTGTCTGAATCTTCCCTGCTTTCCTTGCAACATGTCAGCCAAACTCTTCAACAATCTTCTGCCTCCGGTTGAAGCCTGAGTTGTAGTACTCTTACGCATCTTGTTATCAATCAAAGCATCGACTGCTTCCTGAAGCATTCTTTTTTCGTTTCTGACGATAACATCGGGAGCGTTAATCTCCAACAAATATTTTAATCTGTTGTTTCTATTAATAACTCTTCGGTATAAATCATTCAAATCAGAAGAAGCATATCTTCCTCCGTCTAATTGCACCATCGGTCTTAAGTCCGGGGGCAATACCGGAAGAACATCGATGAACATCCACTCGGGTCTAACTCCGGCATGCTTCATGTCCTTGAACATTTTCAATCTTCTTAAAATGATCTTCTTTTCTTCAGTTGATTTCTTTTCTTCAACCAATTGTTTTACAACTTCAATTGATTTATCAATATCAACTTTCATGAAAAGTTCTTTCAAGGTTTCCGCTCCTGTTCCCGCTTCGAATATTTCACCGTACTTCAAAGATAAGCGGTGATAATCAAGCTCGGTCAAAACTTCTAAATTCTTGATTGAAGCAACTTCTTGCTTAGCCTTGTCTTTAGCTTTCTTTAGTTCTTCCAAAGCTAAAATCTGCTGCTTTTCATTTTCAGTGTTTTTCTTAATCTCTTTGCTTTTTACTTTGAATTCTTCTTCAATCTCAGCTAAAACTCCTTCTTTCAAATTTTCATCTACTTTGGTAATAACATATGAAACAAAGTAAACAACTTCTTCAACTTTGTGAAGTGGAATACCTAAAACCATTCCTATTCTTGAAGGAACTCCTTTTAAAAACCAAATATGTGAAACAGGAGTAGCCAATTTAATATGACCCATCCTTTCTCTTCTCACAGCCGATTTAGTAACTTCGACTCCGCAGCGGTCACAGATAATTCCCTTATACCTAACCCTCTTGTATTTACCGCAATAACATTCGTAGTCTTTAGTCGGTCCAAAAATCTTCTCACAGAACAAGCCGTCTTTTTCCGGTCTTTGTGTTCGGTAGTTGATAGTTTCCGGCTTAGTCACCTCTCCGTGAGACCAATTCAATATCTCTTGAGGAGAAGCCAACTTTATTTTGATTGATTCTAAATTAGAGACAAACATATTTTTGTATTTTTAATTTAGTCTTCTTCCTCAGTCTTTCCCTTAATAATTGGGTTCAAGGAAAGGGCTTTAAACTCTGCTAATAATAGATTGAACGATGCGGGGATATTTGGATTCTTAATTTTCTCCCCCTTTAATATTGACTCGTAGGTGGCGGCACGACCGGCAACGTCATCTGACTTAATAGTCAACATTTCTTGTAAGGCATAGGCAGCACCGTATCCTTCAAGAGCCCATACTTCCATCTCACCGAATCTTTGTCCTCCAAACTGTGCTTTACCTCCCAACGGCTGTTGAGTGATAAGCGAGTAAGGTCCGATTGAACGCATGTGGATTTTGTCTTCAACCATGTGCGCCAATTTAATCATATAAATATATCCGACGGTAATCTTCTCTGGGAAGAATTCTCCGGTTTCAGGATCAACCAATCTTAACTTTCCATCGGGTGTGTATCCGGCTTCTTTTAATTCAGCCTTGATATCAGATTCAGTCGCACCTGATAATGATGGAGTCTCGGCTAAGTAGCCTAATTTCTTAACGGCTAATCCGAAGTGAGTTTCCAAAATTTGTCCCAGGTTCATTCTCGAAGCAACTGATAACGGGTTCAAAATAATATCAACCGGAGTTCCGTCTTCTAAGAACGGCATTTCTTCAGCAGGAAGAATCTTGGCGATAATACCTTTGTTTCCGTGTCTTCCGGCTAACTTATCTCCCACTTGAATCTTTCTTACCTCGGAAATTCTTACCCTGATTCTTTTAATGACTCCCGGCTCAAGAGCATAACCTTCGCTGCGGTCAAAAACCTTAACGTTGGTTACTCTTCCCC
>JBAZIW010000006.1:0-59990 GCA_041651655.1 Minisyncoccota bacterium
CTTACAACAGCTTCTTGGTGATGTGGAAAAACACTATATAAATAGCCTTCATCAAATCTTATTATAATTGTGACAGGATACTCAGATCTATCTACATTATAGCTTTCAAAGTCACTGTCTCCATTGTCCCAATAAATATATCCAATTTTACCTTCGTGTGAATACACGAAATTCCTAACTTCTTTTATTGTCTTCAAATTTCCTTTGCTTCTTTTAATACCTTTAATTCCTTCAAAAAAACCTGTTAATATTGGTTTGGATTTATTATATTTCTCAAAAAATTCTTTTCTTTCATATTCTTTATCTTCCTCCAAAACATAAATAAAATCCCAATTCAGAGATTTTAATTCTTTAAGCGTTAACTTCCTTTCAGTTGCATTATACCCAAAATCTCCATTTTTCCTTTGCGATTTTTTTCGTCTCCAAATGGAATCTCTCCAATTAGCTATTTTTGAAAGCATTCCATAGTGACTGAGAATACTAACTCTCATAGCTCCTGGTTTTGGAAAATCTGGATCAAAATAAAACTGTTCATCTATCTTTTTACTCATAATATTTTACTCCTCCTCACAACCACATTCTTTAACGTCTTTTAAATCATTTAAGTTATACTCTTCAATTAACCACTCATTCCTATTTTTAGTATTAGTTTTAATGACGTAAATAAGTTGTAAGATTTTATTTAAAAATTTATATTTTGAATTTTTCCAAGCAGTTGTACCTACTGGGAATCGAATTGTCTCTGTTTTTTTAATTGTAAATATTCTCATTTTTCTTAACTCCTTATAAAAGATGTTGTATTGGTTGATTCTGTAGTTTGTTTTACCAAAGCAGTTTGTTCTTTCTCAGATTCTGTAGTTGTCTGTATTGCTGCCTTTGGATTTAAATCAACCCATGAACTATTATATTTACTAGTTGCTAAAACATTAACAATAGTATCAGCATCATAAAAATTATAATGTTGATATATATCTACTGGTTTATTGTTAATTTTTGCAGTATTTATTCTATTAGTATTTGATCTTTTTATTATATCTATAGATGGAACAATAGTAAATGGATTTAAATTTCTATCTAAAGTTATTTTAGCTCCTTCTTTCCAGTATTTAAGAACTGGTTCTGGATATGGTCTGCCAGATTGTACTTTGAAAAAATAAACTTTTAAATATCCTTTATTTAAAGCAAAAGCATCTGTTTCTAATAATCCTTCTGTGGCTAAAACTTTATATTTTGTTCCTGGATATAATTTAATCATCGCTTCCGCAATAATGTTATATGTTTTATCTTTTGCAAATTCCACTTTTTTAGGAGTAGAATATGTTTTGAAATTAAAAATGTTATCAACAATTAAGATACCCGACCTCTTAAAAGCTCCAGTTTTTTGTTGTAATAAAGAATTATATGATAATAATAATATATCCCAAGCCTTTGGAAATAAGATATAATCTTTTGCAATTGTTAAATTGGTAGTTGCTGCTGCTGCTTGTGCTTGTGTTGCAAGACTTGTTTGTATTGTAGTATCATAATTAATAGTAGTAACTGGTTCTGAAATTACTTCTGTTGGTTTTTTAATAAATTTCTTATAAATTAAAAATCCACCAAGACCTAACATTATTAATGTAAAATAATCCATTTTTTACCTCGTTAAGATATGTTACAACCGACACCATTTAAAAAACTACAAAGCTGTCTCCACTGAGACTCAACGCTGCTATTTGCAAACCAGCGTATATGACCATATGTCGCTTCATGTTTTTTTAATATCGTTAAGAATCTACCTATTATTTCTCTAAGTAGTTTTGGTGATTCTTGTTTTCGATAATTAATACAATCACCAGTATTATAGCAGTTAATTGCTGTTTGAAGAGTCATATTTCTTGTCCAAATGCCACGAATATCAGCTGCATTACCATATTGGTTCCATAATCTTGCTAACTTATCACAACCAATATCAAGATTAACATCTGGATTTAATAGTATTCTATTACTTTCACCAGGTTGAATAGTTACTCCATATTTATAAAAAAACTGTGGCTTCATCTGTAATAATCCATAAGCACCCCAGGCTTGATGATCGGCTTTTTCAGGTGACGCATTAAGTACTGCTGCAAACCCAGAATCATTTTGTGCAGCTTGCAATACTGTGTTCCAATTAGAATCTTTATAATTTATAGCATTGGAATTAAATCCGCTTTCTTTTTCAGCAATTGCTAAAACTAACTGTACTGGAACATTATATTTTCTGGCATAATACACAAATTTAGTTCTTAAAGCATCCGTTAATCTTACATAACTTGTAAAACTTTCAACCATATCTTCTGCTGCCTCTGTAACCGTTCCTCCCTGTGATTTTACCTTTACTATTAAGCCTGTTGCTGCTGCTATCAGAGGAAGTCCTATTGCCAATATTTTGTCTTTTCTTTCCATGTTTATGCTGAAGGTCTATCATAAAAGTACTCAAAGTTAGGACACAGTTCCATAATTTTATATTGATTCCTGTATTTATCCCAGTAGAAGCGGCATACACAATTTGGATTACTTCTGTATTGTTCACACATCTTTTCAAACATTACAGCTTGTTCATTACTTAATAGTAGGCTTTGTGCTCCTTCTATCTCGGATAAGCCATTTGTTGATGGTTCTACTACAGGAACTACAACAGGAATTGTTTCAATCTGACTATCTTTATACTTCCTATAATAATGATATAATCCTGCACCAATAGCCATATAAATTAATTTATCCATTTTTTACCTCGTTGACTAAATTTAATAATAAATGTTGTATTACTTCTATATATTGAGCTTCTTTTGATTTAATATTATCCCATAAATAACCTTTACGTGAGTAAGCATTTGATAAAAAACTTTCAAACCAATGCTGGGATATTAAAAAAAACAAACTGTTATAATCTGTAATATTAATTTTATTATTATTAATATATAATAGATTATTTATATAATCAATAACATAAATTGGTCTTTCTTTATTAAATATATATTTTTTATTCTGGTTATCCCAACCTGGATAACCATATCCAAAATTAATAAATAGTTTATTCTGGTTTAAATAAACAAAAATAGTTAAATCACTTTCTGAATATGGCATACTATCTATTAATATTATTTTATTATTATCAAATTCAGAAAGAATATTCTTAATAACTTCTTCTTGATTTTTTAGATATTTTTTTAATATTGTATCCATGTTTTACTTTCTTTTAAGTAGCTTCAAAGCTCCGTAAATAGTACCAACCAAGAATAACCATCTTGGTACATCATATGATTGATGTAATTTATCACCAAGTTGAACATATCCCTGTATTAATAATCGTGGGACTGTAAATAAATATCCTACGATATTATTAAATTTGTCAATACCTTTTTCATCTGGTGTTACTGTTGCAGTTATTATTGTTGTGCCAGCTTCGATCATTTCATTTGCATCATTAATAATCTGCTCTGGTATATCGTCTCCTAAAAAATAATTCATAATTTCTGCTCCTTTATAAGAATTTAACGATTGCTCCGACAATAGCTCCACTGGCTATTGACGCTAATAAACTGTATTTTCCAACCATATATTTTAAATCTGCTTTCATAATACCATTTTCTTTAATTTGCTTTTCAAATTTTTCATTGCATTTTTCATATCTTTTCTGGCAAGTTTCGTGTATGCCTGATGTTTCACTGCCAAAATCTTTGGATTTATCTTTTAAATTGTTAACCATTTCAGATAGCCCCGCCATTTGCACCTTCATTCCAATTACTTCTTTATAAAGCTGATTAAGAAGTTGTATTGAGGTCATACTCTCGATTTGAGTTATTTCCGATTCTTTTGGCATTTCAACCTACCTTTTCAGGCAACTGTGCCTGGTTTTTCTTACCCCTTGTTAACATGAAAATTATAATTAGTCCACCAAGTAATATAGCACCTGGTAAAATATATTTCTTATATCCCTGATGTTGTTTTATCATTACTGGTATAACATCATTCATGACAGTCTGAGTTAAAGCATTTAAATCAATACTATGGTTGCTAGCCAAACTTTGAGCATCTTTTAAAGTCTGAGTATTAGAGATATTATTCTGCTGTAAATAATATGCAACAGCAATTTTAAGGGCAATCTCCTGTTCAGTGGTTAATACATTAGTTTTTTGTACTGCTGTCTGGCCTGAATTAACTAAAACCATTGTCTTAATTGCTGCAGTACGACCATATAGCCTATTTATTGCATTCGTTAATTGTCCAGTAGTGATGCTGCCAGCTATTCTTTGATCTATTAAATCCCATGCTTCTAATATTGATGTTTCAAGTAAGTTTGCCATGATTATAACTTCCTTTTAATAATACTATAAATAATAACAGCTCCTGCTACGATTCCAACAGCTCCAAGTATTATTTTAGTAGGATTTATTTCAGATAATAGATTATCACTTCTTCCTTCTTCTCCAAGCTGGCTAAATTTGTCAAGCACTTCATATGCTTGATTGCATTGCTCAGTTGATAACTGTCCAGACATACATCTATCCATAATATCTAAACCTCTGGATGTTATCGTATTATATAATTGCTGGGTTGCTTGAGCTGTTGGAAGCAGTCGATCACTTAATGCCTGAACAACAGTATATGTTAAATAAGCTGCTCCTGCTACCATAACAACGCCAATACCAAGAATAATTGGTGCAATACCTAAACCACTTGTTCCAGCGGATACAGCTCCTGCCCCTGTTGATATTCCTGATGGTAAAGTTCCAATAACTCTATAATCACAGTTCTCTGCTATATTACAAACCTGAATTATTGGTAATTCAACTTGATGATTAGCAATAAGCCAATCTCTAAAATCTAATGCCAGCAGATTATAAGCTATAATTTGTGAATGTAATTGAGAGGCTTCTGCTGATGTTAATAAATCATTTTTATCCTTATATTGCCTTGTTATGAAAATTAATTTATCACTTATTTCAATTAATTTTTCATAAAAATCCTTAACCTGCATACCAGAATAAATCGCTGGTGAAGATACCCAACTTCTTATCGTGTCAAGTATTCCAGCAAAACCTTTTGTGTTATTATACTGATTCATTTTTTTACCTCTTCATAATTCTATAAGCTGCAAATAATCCTAACGCTATGCCGCCATATAATATATATTTATTTTTTTCATCTGTTGTTGTTTTAAGTAAGTTTTTAATATCTATTGATTTTTGAGCTTTTGTTTGTTTTCCTAAAATATTCTTCTCTGCTAATTTTGGATTATAAACTGGTAAAGTTGCATAAATATTCCAAATATATATTAATTTTGTTTCAACATTTGATAATTTAGTTATCATATCTTTAAAAGTATATGAACCTCTTGTTTTATAAGCATAACTTATTCCTGGAAGTCCATCATGGTATGGATCATGAAATAAATCTATTTTAATTTCTTGTTTTGGTGTTGTCGGAACACAAGAATCAATATATCCTTTCGCTCCACAATTCCAATATTCTGTATGATCTATCCATATTTTAGCTTCTTTGTTTAAAAAGTTTTTAACTATTCCAGTAATTTTTATATATAAATCAATATCTAGTGTTTCTATAAAATACTTTTCTATAGTTGTGTCTATTTTTTGTTGGATTGAATTCATTGTAGATTCATTAATTCCATTATCTGTTCTTAACTGCTTCATGGTGTTTTTATAAAGAGTCATATCAAGTTTTCCATTTCCAGAAGTCATTGCCTTATCATAAGGTTGTTTTAAAAATTTATCTACAAAATCAAAAAGATTATAAGTTTTAAATATTTTTGTTTTCTTTAACTTTTCATAAGGATATAAACTTGTAAATATTGTTTTTTTGGTTTTTGCATCCTTTCTTATTAATTCTAGTAATTGTATATTTTTAGTAATAAGAAATGGCATTTCAATACATTGATTATTAAAACCATAATCATCATTGCACCATGAACCTCGACCTAAAAATCTTGGCTCACCTTGTATTTCTGTTATATATATTGGTAATTTCAATTTTAAGTCAGCAGCATTCATAAATAATTTTAAAGTATATAATAATAATGCATCATCTTCCGTTAATTTTGCAGATTTATTTGAATTATAATATTTTTTCCACAGTAATCCACCTGCTAAATTTATCGGATCTAAAAGAATTGGAAAATTCTTTTCACAAGCTGTAAATGCTTCATTGTATAATGATAAACTTGATTCTGTTTCTGCTGTTTCTTGAAATACCTTATACATTAATGCTTGTTTTATTATATCATCTCTTGTTTTAATATTAGTTAACATATTATCTAGTAAACCATTATATAATGGCATCCAGATAGACCATGTATTATTAAAATCTGCTTTTGCTGATTGTATTGCGGCTATTGTTGATTCTGTTATAACCTCTCCAACGATTGCTCCAATACCTCCCGATAATGCTCCTGCTATAATACTAACAAGTGATCCAAAGGCTCTCCAAATATCCTCTACTTTTGATATATATTTGGCCTGTGTACCTGCTTCATCCATATCAACAAGAGCTAAATTCTTATAATCAATTTGCATCTTTACCTACTTATACTATAATCTTTTTCTATTTTTATCTTATCTATGACTTTCTGATCTGTAGTTCCACAATCCCTCCCATAAGATAAAAATTCTTTCCTTGTACTTGGTGAAATAATACCATACATGCTCCTCGGATTAAAAACAATTATTTTAAATGGTTTTAATGAAATAACTACCCAGTGATGTATAACATATCCTTGCTTCTCATTTCCATAAGATCCACATTGTGTATCCCCTATGTCTATATCTGGATATGGGCGTGGTTTAATTCCTTCAAAAAAATTTGTTAACATTGGTTTACTCATGATTTTCCATCCTCTTTTAAATCTTCGCCTGTAATTGCTGATTTAATAAAGCCATAAATAATAACAGCGAATATTAAGATACCAGCATAGGTCATTGTTGATAATCCTGAAAGTCCGTCCCCGCTTAATTGGTTTGGACTTTTTTTTAAAACCATAAAGTTTTTAGTCTGTATCTTCATTATTTTTTACCTGTAAATTCTGGAATTAATATTCCAAAAATAAGATATAATCCAACTAATCCGACTACACCATAAATAGCATAAGTTGTTATTGAAGTTGTTGTTTCATCAGTTGCAGCATCTCTCAAAGAATTCGATTTGATAGATTTTAGTTGACTTGTAAAAACTGTTCTTGCATTCGGTATGTAAGTTAATGATTTTATCTGCATGATTATTTTGCTCCTGTTACTTTGTTATTTAAACCAAGCAATATTGCCTGGATTGTTTCTATATTTATATCTGCTTTTCCTAATTCCTGACTTCCTATATTTCTATTAACAAGATTGATCATGCTACGAGTTGCACCGAGTTTATACATAACATCTTGTAACGTTGCCTGTGTATTTAAGCCTTTTTTCTGAGCATTTTTAAATATAGCATATACCAATAATCCTATACCTCCAAGTCTAAAAATCCATGATAAATCTTGTTTTTTATCCATTAACTAAAAAATCCTTGTAAAAATGGTTGTTTTGCCCGTTCTAATATTCCTATTGGAACAGGTTGATAACTATTAATATAAATCCAAATTGCTTTTTTTATCTCTCCTGTTGTTGCAGGATGCATATTAACACGTAGCCAGGCATTACAGGAGTAAATTCTTTTCTGAGCCATATAACTTAAAATATATGATAAATAATACTCTGGTATTTCTAATAAATCAGCCATCTCTTTAGCTAAAATACCTCCTGGAGGGATATGTTGACATATTAATTTAACTACTTCTTTTATACCACCTGCATTATTTATATACCTTCTTATATTTCTAATGATGGTTTCAAGTTTAGTAATTAAATCATCATAATCTTTAGCATCTGTAATAAGTTCTTTTTTATTAGCCCAGTATATTTTATATTTATTTTTATAGACAGTTATCGTGAAAAAATCACAGATAAATTCTGGATACATCGGAATGAAATTCTTAAATCCAAAATTCAAACATAGATGCTGCATCTGATTAATTTCTTCAGCTCTGGTCATTTGATATGCAAACCTCTCTCTGAAATTGGTTTTGCAACTTTATCTGCTAATTCTTGATATTTAGTATCCAATTTAAGCATCATATCATTTATTTTATTAAACTCTTTTCTATTTTCTGATATAATAACCAATAAATGTATTATATCTTTAAAATCACTACTTACTTCATCAACAAAATCATCTGCCATAAGTTTGAATTTAATCATACCTAAAAATAATAATGTAAGCAGTAAGCCACTTGCGAATATTAATATTGTTATTACATCATCCATTATTTACCTGTGCTATACGCTAATTCATTAATATATATATCAATATATGGAGTTTTAATATCGGTAATAGTTATTTCATATAATCCTGTAAAGCTATCTAATCGTTGTATAAAATAGCTACAAAACCGACTCCATTGATTTTCAAAACTCTTACTATTAAAAGTATAATGATTGATAATCATGACTGCATCTTTTGACATTTTAGACCAGGAATGATCAGGTTTAACTTCCAAAGTTAATATTTTATCTGCAAATTTAGATTTAATTATTTGTTTTAAACCTGGAAATATGATCTCAACCTTTCGATCATCTGTAAACTTTTCCCATAATATATAATTTAGATTTCTATCCATAATACCTAAATATTTACTCCTATATTTGTAAATTGGATTTTTATAATTTATCCTACCAGACCATCCTTTTTTATAAATACCAAACTTTTCTTCTAATATATCATATATATAATCGTTTTTAATATGAAAAGATAATTGTGGCCCATTGGGGGATCGACATATAATATTTTTTCTCCATAATCATCCTCTCCAATACCTATATTCCTTGAATTGTAATATGGAATATATGCAAAGTAAATTAATAATATATTTTTATAACCATAAAAATCTGGAGATAGTTCTTTTGCTAAAACATTGGATGCAAAACATAAAGCAAGTATTTTCTCTTCTGTTGTGAATTTTTTATATTCTTTTGATATTAAATGTTTACCATATTTTATAATATCTTTTTCTACTACATCGAATTTTGGTATTGATTTTATCATATCAACATCCATTTCATCAATATATGGTTTTATGTTTGTACCTGAAAAAAACATAAAAAACTCCTAAAAAGCATTTACTGCTTCTAACATTTTAGCATCATTTGTATGACTATATATATTTAAAGTTATTACTGGTGATGAATGCCCCATTAACTGTGATATTGTTGTTATATCAATGCCTTTTTGTAATAATAATGTTGCAAAAGTATGTCTTAAAATATGGGGCGTTAGAAAATTGAAATGTATTTTATCTTTGAAATTCCTTATGCTATCTCTTACGGCATCTGGACTGATTGAGAATAATAAATCTGCTTCTTTGAAGTTATTCTTATTAATATAGGTTAATAATAAATCTTTAGCTTCTGGATTTAAGGGTACTTTTCTCTCTTTATTACCCTTACCAATAAATACCAAAAAGTAATTGTTATTATTAATAAAAATATTATTTTTTCGTAACCTGGTTATCTCTCCAATTCTTAAGCCAGTATAGGGGAGTAATAATAATAAAGTTTTTAACCTATTGCTTTTTTTAATATTATTATTAACGTATGTTTTATATATCTCTAATTGCTCAGAAGTAAGATATTTAATTAACTTTTTTTGAGATTTATTTCTTGATTTAACATATGGTCTAACTACTCGTTTTATATCATCTATATTTGATATGTTATTTGATATGAAATAATTCTGTATGGCATAAAACCGTGTTTTTATTGTAGATGGTGATTGATTTTTGAGACTATCTATATAATTTCTGAACTGTATAAGAGTATGACGTTTATTTGAATATTTATCAAATAAATTTATTGAAGTTTGGTAGGTTCTTTTGGTACATTCGGCATACATTAATTATAATATATGCCATATTCAATATGGCAATGTCAATAATGAGACTTACTTTTATGCTATGGGTTGAGAAGATGGTGACATCTGTATAATATTAATCTCTTCATTTTTTGCATCAATTGTTTTTTCAGCCTTTTCATTGAACCAATTATCTATAATAAAGCGTGCCAATTCTCTTTTTATTTCTGTCTTTGACTCTGTCTGTGTCGGGATTTCTTTATCTTTAACACACATTAAGCCAATTGGCAGTAAGAAATAATCAAATTCTTTTCCACCATATTGAATAGGAAATCCGCCTGGTGAGAATTTTATATTACTCATTAATGACTCCAATGATCCAAAATGGATCATTGGCATACTACCAAGATCAAAAGCTCTGTCCATATCTGGGGAATTAATTCTTAAAATCATGCTAAATACTCCTTTTGTTTTTTGATTAATTTAATATAATTTTTTTGAATTGTCAAGACCAAAAAGGCAGGATATTTGCCTACCCTGCCTTTATACAGAAAAAATCTTAAAATTTCAAAACGGTAAATATAATATATAAGTATTTTTAAATTTGTCAATTAATTTTTGACAGGATAATTATGATGAAATTCTTTTGTCATCCTATCCTGTATTTTTTTGTAGTCTTTGTATGAGAGTGTATTGTTGAAACTTTGTACATACCTCTCCTCCTCATCAAAAACTACACAACAATGACTATTGATCGTCTTTGCAACTCTAAAAACAACCGCATTTGATAGCGGGTGTTTCAAAATATACTCAGGAACTTTTGTAACACTGAAGGGTTGCAAAATTTCCTGCAAGAATTCTTTCAAGTCGAATTGAGAAACTTCAATTTGACTTGTCTCTTTTTGTGCTTGCTCTATGAGAGCATCAGCATCATCAGCTTTGAAGGTTTCTATGTTTTTAAGATTGGTTATATATTGTATAACCCTCTCTTTTGTCTCTCCTTCAAAAATCCTTCCAGCAATTTCAATTGCTAAATTGTAAACATTTTTATTCATGGTTACCTCCAAAACTTAAATAAAAATTATCAAAATTGAATGAATTCTCTGCAATTTTCATCATGAGAGAATAACTCCAATCATCTTTACTGGGTGTGTGTAGGGCTTTGTCTTTCGGGTTTTGGACCCGATATTGCAGCCTGCATACTAGAATTGGAGTCTGTTGTTTTAATCTCAAGACTATATCCCTTGAGATAACAGGATCATAACCTGTTATCTCTCTTATGTTGTTTGCCGTTTCTTGGTAACCTACATAAGATTCTATTTCGACTCTTTCAGCAAGAGCTAATTTCAAAAGTCTGCAATACATTTCTCTGCTGATTGTATTGTGTTGGAAGAGCCCATTTTCATTTTGTGGAATTACCGCAGAATTCATAAGATACATTTTTGTAAATTTTTTTTCCATTTTCCCTTCTCCTTGTGCGGGTAGTTATACCTCTGCAGACACCCGCTTTTGTCTTGCAGAGAAAAAATCCTGAAATCAATAATATATTTCAATTTCAGGATGTTCTTTTTGTATTTGTTTAATTTCTTCAATTGATTTTTCGTTTAACGGATTAGCAGTTAAATAAATTTTTTTCAATTGAGGTAATTTTTTTATAAGTTTATCAAGCCCTTCTATTTTGCTGATTTGATTGTATCCCAAATTAAGATAATTCAAATTAACAAGTTTATCGAGCCCTTCTATTTTGCTTATTTGATTTTCACCCAAAAGAAGCGTATCCAATTTAACAAGATTATCGAGGCCTTCTATTTTGCTTATTTGATTTCCATATAAATAAAGGCCTTTCAAATTAACTAGTTTATCAAGCCCTTCTATTTTGCTGATCTTATTGCTCCCTAAAGAGAGCGTATTCAAATTAACCAGATCATCGAGGCCTTCGATTTTACTGATTTTAAGATTACTTAAATTTAAATATTTTTCCATTTTTCTCTCTCCTCATACGGGTAACCTAACCTCTGCAGACACCCGCTTTTGTCGTGCAGGGGAAAAATCAGTATAAATTTTTCTTCTCTTCCAGCTTATCAACCTTGCGGTTGATTGTCTCTGAAAGATACTTATCTTCTTTTTTACCTTTCGGAATTGAGAACATATCCTGCATCATGTTCTCAAACTCCAGAATATTGTCAAGTATATCCTGATTGATGTCACCCATCAACTCATAATATATTTGCAGTTTTTTATAATTTACTACCAAGTCGGTTATAGAACCACCTGGATAACCATCACTTTCTCTCTTCTCTTTTAAGAGCTTTAATCCTGCTTTCATATTAGAAAGATTGGATTTAATATCTTCTAATATGGATTCTTGCAGGTTGCTCTTGCTTCGGTTTGTTGAGAAGAGATATTCGTAAATTTTCAGTCTGCCTCCAATCTTTTTCATCTCCTCTTCTATCGCCATCAGTTGAGTTTCAAAACAATTTGCAACAAAGTATGTTGCCTTCTGAACCTCCAGTTGTACACCACAGAGAACCTGTTCTATATAGTTTTGGAGATCGGAGGAGACCTCATATGATAAGACATAATTCCGTCTTTCATCATACTGGCCTGCCAGATATGTCAGGTCTTGAAAGTCACCTGAAAAAGATTTTATCCTATCCTCTGTGCCGCCAGATGGGGAAGTACTTTCTCCCCTATTATCTGTCGGATCTTTGAAATCTCATCTGGCGTCCGCCAGATGAGATTGGTCAAGAAACTTAGATCACAGTTCTCGACCTTGTCCCGCCCCGCAACAAGAGCGGTCGCTTGCAATATTTTCTTGCTTTTGATCCAGCGTCGATCAGAAAGCTTAATCCCCTGATTTTCCAGCTCAAGTTTCAGGATTAAGATTATATCCTGAATTTCTGACGGAAACTGAACATGATCCAGCTCCGCCAGCATTTTTTCTAAATCTGTGCGGGAAATTAGAGAGGAAGGAATCTGGGGGGGATTATCCCAGATTTTTTTGATCGAATTTTGGTCGGATACGTAATTTACGTAATTACGTATTAAAAATCTATCAAACAAAGCTCCCAACGAATCATCGTCGGGAAGTTCATTTGAGGCTCCGACCAGTAGTTTTAACGGCACTTTAACGGGCGTGCCGTTATTAAAGAAAAGCCTCTCCTGCATGATTGTCAGCAGGGAATTCAGGATTGACGAGGAGGCTTTGAATACCTCGTCTACAAACCCGATCTCACAATCGGGCAATTTTCCAGCTATATTGCGCTGGAAGTGTCCCTGCTCCAACGCTTGCAGGTCAAGCGCCCCGAAAATTTCTTCGGGGGTCGTAAACTTTGTAAGAAGCCAGCGGAAGTAAGAAAGGCCAGTACCGCTGGCAAAAGCCTCCACAATAAGAGACTTGGCAGTGCCGGGACTGCCAATAAACAGAACGGACTCTCCTGATAAGAGTCCGATCTGCAGAGATCTTATCTCCGCCTGTCGTTCTGGAAAATCAGGCAGAGATAGAATCTCTGCAAAACTTTGATTATTTTGGTTTGTCTTTGTCATAGTAATCCTCCGTAAAAAGTGCCTATCAAAAGTAAAAAAAAGACACTTCTATATTAAGGAGGTTTTTTGATTGGATCTGAATAAATCTGAATAAAAGGGAAACAAAAAGGGGGGTTATCGTTTTTTGGCTATTTGCTGTTGTGGTTGTGGCGGTTGCTGAGAAGGATTCAGAACTTGATCAAGTTCTTTTTCAAGTTCTGAAAGAGCGGAGGAGAGAACCGCCGCTATGATTTTTTTAAATTGTTTTTGTTTTTTCTCGGGAATTTTTTCAGAAATTTTGCGGGACAACGCAATAACCGCAAAAAGAGGGTCGGTTTCAGGAACGTAAAACAATTTACGTTCCTTTTTTTCTTCTGCTTCCTCTTGTGAGGAAAAGAAGTTTTTTAATTGCTGATTAATATCCATTTTTCTCTCCTTTATGGCGGGTAGCCTAGTATCATGCCGACACCCGCTTTTGTCGTGCATGACAGCAGGCGGCTATATAATTATAGCCGCCTGCACATCCCCTGGGAAGGGTCTACTTACTTATTGTATTAATATATAGATGCAATGACCATGCCAGACCATATATAATTATATAGGATATATCACCCTGTGTTTTACCTAGTATTTTATATATATCTTACCTTGACATACATAATCATACATGACATATTGATCATAGTTAATTACGCTATATATAATTATATATAGTCTCACAAGGTGCACAAGGGTTATTATGAGTATGTATTTTTTGCATAGCTATTTATAGATTATGACTTTTTTTCATAGCAATTTCACACGTATATGATTTAATAATTTATATGTAAGCGTATGTATGACAATATCACACCCAGAGCTATGAGAGATTATATTCTATATAATTATATAGAATTGGCACGGTCTTTGCGATATTATACATATATTATATATCATGATTATTTATATACTACATAGCAGTACATACCACTACATGACATTACGATGTAGTATATTTCATGACACTACCCTACCTGGAGAAAAATTATGAAAAAATATAATCAAAAAAAATCGGTTTATTTCTCTGATGAATTAATTTCAGAAGAAATAACCACTGAAGCCAAAAGACAAGGTCGCTCAGAATCCTGGCTCATACAGCAGGCCTGGATTATTGCTAGAAAGACTTTATTGAAAAATCCAGCGTCAAAAAAAAGCATTGAAAAGCTGGTTGAGAATTAAGGAGAATTAATATGAAAAAAATATTTATTATTTTTATTTTATTATTTAATTATTGTGGGGAGGATTGTCCTGATGCTTGCTGGATTCCTGCTTCTTGTTCCGAATCTGGTGAGCAGGAATGTTCTTATGATCCCGAAAGTAATTGCTGCATAACATATACAGATCCTCAGTTTACTTGTATTTATTTGCAGCATTGCAATGTTATTCAGGAGGATTGAAATGACAATATTTAATGATTTACTTGATCTAAAAGGAGATATTTCTCTTAATTTATACAGAGATCTAACTCTTAAGCAGTATTCGGAATATAAAAAAACAGACGTCCTTATTCCCTGTACAGATGTAGAACAGTTTATTAAAGATGTCTGTATTCCTAACTTGAAAAAAATAATAAATAAAAATATGGATAAAAACAAAGAGATATTAACATGGTTTGATAAAAAAGAAAACCATGTCTATCCAATTGATGGAATTATTAAGATGAGAAAAGGAGCAGAAAATATTATTTTCCCAGGGGATTATTTCTTATGTGATATTATTTCAGGTGAATTATGGCTATGTAGATATGAAAAAAAAGCCGTATATGTTTCGGAAAGAAAAGAGAAGCTAAAAGCTACTCCTATTGAGTTGATTTATGATTTTAAAATAAAAAATGATTATAAAAACGGAACCTGGAAAGTTCCAGAATGTTTTACTATAAAAGAATTTAAAAATTGGAGAATTTGGCAAAAAACCAGGAGGATTTAAATGGTTGAAAAATCAGGTAAATATAAACAATCGGTGACTGGCAAAATTACCAGATCACTGGATATAAATATTAATAAAGAGTTAAAGAAATTACAGTTAGAAGGTAACTTTCATAATATTGATTTATTATTGACGGATATGATAAATTGTTATATTGTTGTCAAAAAAATGCAGACAGATGGCGGCTTTAATAGTGTTGATAGAATGTTGAAGGAACTATCAGACTGGTACAGTCTGAAGCCAAAAACTGTTAATTAAACTCCTGTTTGTAAGATGATTTCAAGCAGATAGGACTACCGTTGGCGATATATATTGGTTTCCATTAAAACAAGGATTATTTTTTTTAAAAAATAAAAGAAATCCCCTGCCTTTAGGCGGGGGTTAGAAAAAATTTATGCCGATGCTACGTCGGTTTATGCCTGTGGAGGTAATGTAAGACTTCAGGGTTATCCTGAAGCTATTCCCTGTGAAGCAGGAAAAGTTGATAAACAAGATTTATCAAGCCCTTTCCTTTAGGGAAGGGTAGTTGACAAAATAAACGGAGGTAAATTTTTATGACAGAACAAAAAGAAATGATTTTGTCTTCAGAATCAAATATTATTGAGACAAAACAAGAATCAAATTTAATTAAATCAAATGAAATTAATGCTATTCAAGAGCTGGAAGCAAGAGCTAAAGTTATGAACGCATTAATGGATACCGTTTTAAAGATGACGTCTCCAGTTGATTGGATTCGTTATTCTAAATCTGCTAATTTTGCGGATTTATCTTCAGATGGGGCTCTGCGTATTGCAAGAATGCTGGGTATTAGCATTGTTGCTTGTAATCCTGCGTATACCAAAACGCAATATGAAGATTATTACGAATACGAATATAGTGCGATTTTCTCTCTTGGTAATATCTCAGTTCATGGATTCGGTATTGCTACTTCAGAAGATAGATTATTTTCTCATGGCGGAAAATTATCTATGGAAGAGGTTAATGAGCCTAATATCCGTAAAAAAGCACAGTCCCAGATGTACAGAAGGGGAATTGGGGATTTACTGGGTATTAAAAGAATGCCTCTGGATAGATTTCCTAAAAGCTGGATTGATCAGATTCCAGTGGGGATGGAAGATAAGGCCAGCAATAAGCCTAAAAATCAAAATATAGAGCTGATTAAAAAAGTGGAATCGGCATTATTAAACAGCGTTGAAGGCGATCATGATGAAGCGCTGAAAAAGCTGAGAAGCATCACTAATGCTAATGTTAATTCCCTTGAGGACTGCTCGGATAAACAACTTAATTATATCCTCGTCAAATTAAGCAAGGGGGAATAATATCTTCCTACCGTTGCGATTACTTCAAGGTAGGAGGTAAAAATGGCATATAAAATTAACAAACATCAACTGAAAAATACTTTAGGTATTCAGACTTTAAAAATGGCAGGAAAGCCAATATCTGGCGTTTTTAAAGATAATAATATTTTTGTTTATAGTTTAATTGATGATAATATCAGTAATATTATTAATAGTTTTGATTTTATTATCATGGGAACTGGATATGTTGTTAACTGGGAGCTGAATAATTTTAACTTTCTCGGATCCGTTCAGACCAAGTTAAATACTTTGCATGTTTTTTGTAGGGAAAAAATATGAATAATGAAGCGGATTTAATATTATACATAGGGATGATTATCCCACTTTTAGGATGGATTTTTGGATTCTTAATTATGCAGTTAGTTGCGCGATTAAGATATAAAAAAAGGCAGATAAAATGTCGTTTAAAATAATAGAAGATAAAAAAACAAATAATGTTCTTTTCGTTATCTGGTTTACCGATACTATTATTTATCCGTCTGGGGGTAAATGTATCTATTGTGATGAGAATTTAGTACCTGGACAGGAAGCTATTCTTTTGGAAGTACTAAATTTAATGAGTACAAGTATTGATACCTGCACTGGTGGGTTACAATCCTGCCATAAAGAATGTTTTATTCCTGAAAATTATTTAAAATTGGTAAAAAAAATATTATTAGGTGGTATTTATGCCAGCAAATAATAATAATTTTTATATTGATGAATATTTAACTCAGGAACACGAGCAGGCGATATACGGTAAATATAAGATAGTTCCGTATGAAAGTAACCGAGCTTCTCAATTAGGTTATGAGTGTCTCAGATATTTAACCCTTAAAAGACTGCATTGGCAAGAAGAGATACCGCCTTCTATCGCTACCCGTAAAAGATTTGCAAGATCTATATATATGGAAGATAGAATTTGTGATGAAGTGAAAAAAGCAGGGCATAAAATTATAGAACAGCAGGTTGCCTTTTCTATGCCTAAATATAATATTACTGGACATATTGATGGAAAGATCTCTCTATATGAGGTGGATCCATTTGTTCCTGTTGAAATTAAAGAGGTCTCCGAAGAGTTTATGACGCAAATAAAACGGCATATTAAAGGAGTTAAAGATAATAAATATTTCAAGAATTATATTATACAGATTAATTTATATATGTTAATGTCAAATTGTGAAACTGGAATTATGATTATCAGAAATGATTCAGGTGACTTAATATATATTAGATTTAATCTGGATTACGAGCTGGCTGAAAAAACTATTAAAAAAGCTGAAGCTATTGAAACTCATTTAAAAAATAATACACTACCTGATTATCTTAATGATCCTGAGCAGTGTCAGCAATGTAGTCTGAAACATGTATGCTGTCCACCACTTACTTATCGTGGAGTACCCGTTGATCTGATTAATGCTGAACAAGATGAGTCGTTAATTATTAAAATAGATAACGATGTGGTAAGGTTGAGACAGTTAAGTGATTGGATTGGCGGATTTACAAAAGAAAAAGAGAAAATAAATAAAGAGATAAAAGCATTGGTTAAAAAATATGATCATCCGTTTCATACATGGAATCATGAGCTATCTATTAATAGTATTGATAAGGCAGGTTATGAGGTCAAACCTCGGCAGGAAGATCATTTAAAAATCAAGGATAAGGTGCCAAATGACTGAACAAGTTTTAAAAGGGTATAAAGTTACATCATGGAATTTAAAGTCTCTAGCTTTGGCTCTTAATAGTGGGTTTGAAGGTTGCAGACAATATTATGTTGGAAAGTGGATTGAAACTTCCCTCATTAATCGTGGTGCCTTGTGCGTTTTTAATGATTTCGTTTATGTTAATCAATTTATAAAAATATTGAAGCGACGACATAAGACTTTTAAGATTTTTGACTGTCTATATGTTGAAGCACTTGTTGATGAACATGATAATAGATATAATGATTTTATTAAACATCCGTTATTCGTAAGACAAGGTAAAAGAATATTGTTTTCAAATACTTTTCATCCAGGAACTAAACTTGCTAGAAAAGTAAAATTACTTAAAGAAGTTGAGGGAATTTAAAAGGATTTAAAAAATGGAGATTGAAAAATGTTAACAACAGAAATGGAATCATATCAGGTATTACCTGCAGGCAAGCATAATTATTATTATCCTAATTATTGCCCTGAGTGTTTTACTGACCTTGATGAACACTGCATCATTTGTGGTGTTTATTATAATAATCTTGATGAAGATCTGCACTGCAAGGAATGTGCGGAGTTGTGTGGTCAAGTACATAAGCTCTGGAAAGGCTGGACAGTAGAAATGATGGTCTTTCCAAACCTTTACCAAAAAAGATAAAATTGAGGAATTTTAAAATGTTAACAATTAAACATTTTGCTGAATTCTTTGATATTTCTTATTTTACCGTTTGGGAATGGATTAAAAAGGGAATTATTGAAGATTATGAAAGAAAAGGTAGTCAATATTATATTAATAAAGATGAATTTTGTAAGAAGATTTTAGAAGCCGAGAACATGAAAGGCATGGATAGATTCATGTTTAAAAAAATTCAAACTAAAATAATTCAGGGGTAATATTATGAATCTTTTATCAATACAGCAGTATTTATTAGAACATGATCTTAAAACTTTAGAACAGGATCATGGAATTATAGCTCATTGGTCAAAAGATAATCCATCAAAATTTAGTCTGAATTATCGTCAATTTGAAACCAAAAATAGCGATATTCTGGCTAAAGACTGTAGGGGCTTAATCCTAAAAAGAAATAATATATATACAAACAGAAATAATATCGGATTGACAACTATTCTGGCATATCCAATGAGACGATTTTTTAATTATGGTGATCCAGAATGTGACCACCTTGACTTATCCACTACTGTTTTTACAGAAAAAATAGATGGAAGTTTAATTATTGTATACTGGGATCCTGATTCTTCTAAGTTCTGTATTGCTACAAGATCAATACCAGATGCAGATAAAGAGCTAGATAACTACTCTGAGCTAACATATGGGAAGTTATTTAAAGATGTTTATAACAAAAAATCAGGAAAGCAATTTGATGATGAAGCTATATATGAGTTCGACAAAGAATATACATACTGTTTTGAATTGGTTACACCGTGGAATAAGAATGTTGTTCATTATAAAGATGAAACTATATATTTGCTGGCATTAAGAAATCTAAAGGATGGCAAAGAATATGCTATACGACAGTTAGAAAACTGGTATAAAGTTCCAGAAGTTAGGTACTGTAATTATCAGGATTTAAATTCTATTAAAAAATGGGTTGACTCAAGAAGTGCTCATGAATATGAGGGACTTGTTGCCTGTGATTCTCACTTTAATCGAATGAAAATTAAAAGTGCAGAATATTTTGAACTGGCAAAACTCCTGGATAAAAAAAGTTTAACAACCAGAAAACTACTTAATATGATTATAGAAGAGGCTTATGGTGGAAATAACTGCATATATTCTGTATTTAATGATATTAAAATAGCAGAGGATACTATTGCGAGCTTAAAAGAAAAGTTAGACTCTCTTCTTAATAATATTGAGAAAGAATATCAGATACATTACACAACAGACAGAAAAGAATTTGCAGTATCTCTTGTAGATAGTAAGTATTTTGATTTTTGCATAAGTATGTATAAAAATAAAAACTTAAGTGTCAGGGATTGGCTCAGACAACAATGGGATTTGGAAAAGAAGCATAATCATACAAGAGTTTTTGTAGATAATTTATTGAAATTAATGTGAGGTCAATTATGACAATGGAACATGTTTTTCTTTTAACCTGGCTTTTTTTTATTATTTATTTAATATATTTTTTTGTGGATGGATATTTTTAAAATGATTACAAGCAGAGAAGACCAAATAGAAGTTTATATATTATTTTTAATTAATTTTCTGAATAAATATTTCCCTGGTAAGGTTTCAAAAGAAACTATTAAAAATAATTCATTAATAAAAGTTAAATCTATAAAAAATATTATAGATTTACAAATAGGGATAGGTTTTATAGAAAGTGATTTTGATAAAGAAGATGAAACTTATTATTATAAGTTAAGTCCGCTTGGATTTACTTATCTTAACCTTAAAAAAACTAGTACAAGCAATAATGGGTCAACTACCTTTCCCTAAAGGAAAGGGCTAAAATAAGGATGTAATAAAATTATGAATAAGAGACAACAGAAAAAATTTAATAAAAAACTAGCTAAAGAAAGGGAATATATTAATCGAGGAGTGCAAGATGGTTTAAAAAATGTTTTTAAAGATAATCCAGAAATCGCTGCACTCTTAGATACATGTTGTTTTTGTGGTCAAATTATCGAAACTCAATATTATAATGTCTGGCAGGTAGAAGGACATTCTAAAATTGTCTGCATCGGATGTCATGCAGAACTTGAAAAGAAATATGATGCAACTTATCTTCCTCCTGAAGATGTTTTTAAATTTAATAACAAAGGGGAACTAATTAAATGCACGAAATAATTAGGAATATATTATTAAAGAATTTTATTGCAAAATTTCCATATGATGATGTTAGAATTATTGGAGACGATTCCAATATTAAATGGAATGTTGTTAATATCCAGATTTTAACATCTGATCAAACTATCATAGATTGTATTTTTTATGAGAAAAAACAAATTGCATCAGTTGTTTATTTAAATCATGATAAAATCCTATATCATATGGTTTTGGATTATGTGGATCCGATGGATACTATTGATGCAATTGCGTCAAAATATCAGGAATTGATAAAATTATGAAAAAAAGTCTGCTAATTAACATGGAACGTGATTTAACCGAAAGTTTTAAAAATGTTGGAAAAGTTAAAAAAATTGAAATTGATGAAGGATTCAATAATATCAATATTTATGTCTATTATTTCGATTATGTTGTTACTATATGTTCAGAAGATTCTGATGATTATTCTGATGATTATGGTAGATATAATAAAATTGATGCAAAGCCTATTATTGGTAGGATATTAGATGAGGATAAAATATATGTTAGATATTATGAAGAGGATAGGCAGGATTTACTTAATAGTATCCTTGATATTGAAGAGGATTTTTTAAATAAATATCCTGGTTTTAAATTCGATTTTATAAATATTCCTATACCATTAACACGTGTTGACTAAGTAAAGAATTAGATGATCACCATAAAGGATTGTTATTATAGTCAAATTAAGTAAGGGTGAAGTTCGTTTTGAAAAAATCATGAAATAAGCCAAAAATGTCAACTTGGTTTACAAAAATTACTCGATTCAAGGAAGCTTTTTAAAATCATATAGAGAAGCCTTCCTATATGGTATATTAAATTATAGAGAAGCGATAAATGACTTATAGTATTGAAAAGATTAAATTATTAGGTAGTGCATTTTATTTCAAGTGTAGTTTCTTTTTTTTGGGGTTTTTGGGGTTGTTACATTGGACTTTACCCTGCTTTTTATGGGTTGTTTTTTGGAAAATGTAGTTGATGAGCCGTTTTTCTCCTTTTTTAAGGAAAAAGCTATTAAGAGTGTATTACATATAAAACATAACTGCCAGGGTAAAGTTATAGGGAAAAACGGCTCATTAAGTACATTTTTAGTACTAAATATATAAAATAATAGGTTTTTTTTGGGTGTTGTTCGAGAGAATTTTTTAGAGGGGTGTATAGAAGATTTTTTAATATTGAAGGTTAATTTGAAGGTTAAAATGATCACATTAAAAAGTTATATAAAAACAAGCAATTTTAAAATATATATATTTTATGGTTTGACTTAGAATATAAAGGGCGTTAAAAAGTAAGAATGCTTATGTTAATTGAAATTCAAAAAACTAACCAAAATGAAATAGAGAACCCTCTTAAGGGTTTCTCTAATGCTTATGTTTTTTTGAATCTAAGTAAGGTAGTTACTTTAGCTTTAATATATAGGATGGGATTTAGATGTCAAGTTATTTAATTAAAAACAATTAAAAAAACTACAAAAGTGATCACTTATCAGAAAGAGGGTACCATAATGGCAGATAATTTTTTTGAATTATTAAACAAATATAGGGGTTTGGGACTTAGCCCTCATCCGATTAAAATCAATGAAAAGTTTCCAGTTTATAATGCCTGGAATAAAAAGGACTTTGAAGATCAACAGTTTATTTATAGTGAAGATGAGTTTTATAATGTTGGTCTAAGATTAACAGGTGACTGGATAGTAATTGATGTTGATGTAACAGACAAAGATCAAGTAACTGATATTTGTGTTACCATTGAAGAAGTACTGGGGCTAGTAAAAGAAGATGTAGCAGTACAGAAGACGGCATCGGGTAGGTGGCATCTTCTAATAAAAGCAGAGCCAGAAGTTAAAGAAAAAGCAACAAACATAATAGGAATTCCAACACTTCATTCGCTACCAGAATTAACCAAAGACGGTAAACATGTTATAGCATCAAACCATATTGATATTTTTATAAATGGTGATAAATATATACTATCCGAACCATCAATCATAAATGGGAAACAATACAAGTGGATAAAATTCCCATCGGATACGCAACAATCAATAAATTATAACGATTATAAAAAACTAATTGAATTAATGAAATACTGGGAAAGTTGTTTTATGAATTTATTAAAACAATCACACCAGGAAGCTATGTATTATAATCGTATAATAAATAAACTTGGTAATGAATCGGAGCCAAAAGATCCAATTAATCAAAATCACCCAAAAGAAATGAAAGACAAAAACTTACAACTTTTAATTAATCAAATTAAAAGTTTAGATATATATATCATTTTAGAAAATTATCTTAATTTTAAAACAGAACCACAATATATTAAATCACGATATAGACAATATTTCTGTCCATTTCACGGTGATACAAAGCCATCGTTTGCTGTTAGAGCTGATGGTGTGGTAACCGATTTCCACGATAATAGCCATCCTGATATAATAACTATTGTCCAAAAGACCCTTAATTATACATTTAAAGAGGCGATAGATTGGTTCCTAAAAAACGGATTAATAGCACCTGAAACAGTAGATATTACAGTAGATACAGAATTAAAAACAAAAAAACAAAAAAAAGACCAAACAGAAAAGCAAAAAACCAGCAAAAAAGCAATAGCAAAAGAGATATTAACCAAAATCATTAGCAAATTTGATGGTAAAGAGACATTTGTGCTAAATCAAGAAATTAAAAAATGGATTCTTTTAGATTCAGATCGTGGAATTAATTTTATTGATTCTTTATTCTGTGATGTAACAGGTTGGGTTGGTGCCGCTGACCTAACGAAAGAATTAATAAGAACACTAAAAACTAAAGCAGCAAAAAAAGGTATAGAAGAAACACCTCCCAAAAGATCATATTGGCAAGATGGAGTTTTATATATTAATGCAGGTGATCATGTTATCGAGATAGATAACAATGGTTATAAAATCATAGAACATAACAATATATTTTTACACGGCGAATTTGATGTACCTAATCCAAAACCACAAGAATTAGATCCAGATTATGAAAAAGAAAAAGAAGAAATATTAAAAATATTAAAACACTTAACAATACAATTAAGTGGTAAAGATAGATTAATATGGATAACTAGATTAATATCAATGTTTATACCAGATATTCAGATACCGCCACTAATATATGAAGGTGATCCAGGAAGTGGTAAAACAACAATTGCGATGTATGTTAAGCAGATATTTGATCCAACACAATGTGAGACTATGCCAAGATCAGAGAATGATATGAGAAATCATGCATTGTATTATAAATATAATCAAATAGGTATTGCCGATAATTATTCATTTATATCAGCTAGTTTATCTGATTTCTTATGTACACTGGTTACAGGGGGATATACTTCAGAGAGAACGTTATATACGAATTTTGGCATGAGTTTATATAGCGTAAAAGGTTCTTTTGAATTAACTACAACAGGTTTAAAAGGTGAGAAAGATGATCTATTGGATAGGTCATTGAAAATTAAAGTAAAGAGAATAGAACCCAAAGCCCGCTTAGCTGATCTATTCTTAAAAAAGATGTTTAAAGATAACAAGCCTTTTATACTTGATTTTATATATCGAACAATATACAAAAGCTTTTCAGTGGATGCAAGCATAATAGATACAATAGAGGATAAGCCTAGATTTGTAGATTCTTTTACATGGTGTTACAAATTTGCAAAAGTCATGGGAAAAGAAGCAGATTTCTTAACAACAACTACTGAGAATAAAACTGAAATCTTCTATGATATGCTTGAAAAAATAGGTGAACCTGCAAATATTATCTGGGAACAAGTATCAAACCTAGAACCAGGTGAATCAATTAATGGTTATACTTCTGACTTATCCCAGAGATTCTGGGAAGCTTCAGGACATGCAGGGGATACGGGCTGGTCAGCGACAACGGTTGGTAGAACGCTGAAAAAGTTACAATTCAAAATGATAGATATAGGCTTACAGGTAAATAATAAGAGATCAAAAGAAGGGATAAAATGGAGTATTTTAAACCCATTAAAAAAAGATGAAAAAATACTTGACAACAATAATCAAATTGATATAGTTATCAACAAAGACAAAGAAGAGGTCAAAAAACCAGTGACAAAAGAGATTAATGAAAAAATTTGCCAGGTAATTTACGACTGGGATAAAGTAGATACCTCCAAGATTCAAGAACGAGTAGTATTAAAATACGCTGGGTTAGAAAAAATAGTTAGAATCAATACTTGTGTGAAAGATATTATAGAATTACAAAATCAGGGATATAAGATAACGACACAAAATATTGTAGCTTTTGTTGATTATATTTTAGAGTATTCAGCCAAAAATCTCTTAACGCCAGAAGTTAAAGATATATTAAAGACCTCTTCAGATAGATTACGTTCCAAGATGAAAGATAAGAGTTTTATAGAACTTAAAGTAGTAAAAAACCCTATAGAACCTTATAGTTTTGAAGAAGCTAAGAAACGAGAAGAGTATCAGGGTTTAAGTGATGAAGAGATAAAAACGCTTGAGGGTGCTCGAATCGCCTTAATAAAAGGGCATTATGAAAGCTTAAGAGGTTCAGGTATTGGTGAAGAGCTGGGTTGTAATGACTTTCTGGATGATGAGGAATTTATTAAAGCAATTGTGAAGTTAATAAAAAATAAACCAGATTATCAGAAGTTTATTAATAATATAGTAATTTACCAGGAATTTAAGCATGAGTTGTTTTTAATGTTTGATGGTCGCTGGCCTGAAGATTTAAAATAGGATAACAAATGGATAGAATAGAAAGGGAAAAGATGAACGAAATAATGGTTGAATATATAGATCCAGCAATAGACGGAATTTGGGAAGAAATTCAAGACTTAAAAGAACAACTAACAGACGAAATCAATAAGACTAGGATCAAGGGACATTGTGAAGATTGTATTAATTATGAGAGAATCTCTGGATTATGTAGCTTAATGGGTGACATGCATTATTTCGTTTCGAGTAAGGATTATTGTAGCCGATATGAGATAAGGTAGGTAGGGATGACAAAAGAAACATATTTAAAAACAATAGAAGAGATAGAAAAAATAGGGCCATGTTCAGAATGGAAGAAAAAATGGCAGTTTATGTCTTATTCCTTAGCAGAGAAATACCTTCAATCTTTTTTAAATGTATATAAATTTTTAGAGGATTCTATTTTAGTAACAAGTATAGAAGAGCATTTATGTAACTGTTTTGATCCCGACGAAGGAAATAAAAAAATTATTATTATAACACGGAATAATATATTTATATATCTTGAGCTATGTGAAAAAAAATATGAAATATTATATCTTCCTATATCTGATTTTAAATATTCTTCAGTTTTGTATTATACGAAAGAAGAAAAAGATAGATGGAATATTAGTTTTTATTTTGGGAACATGTCAATAGACATCACAACAGATAGCAATAAGTTACAAGATGCACAATATATATTAGCTTGCCTGAACAATGCAGGAATTGCTCTTAGACTAGAAGAAAGTTTATATAGAGGGATAAAAAAATGAAACCAAAACCAATAAAGCAATTAAAACAAGAATTACAAAAACAGATTGACTTAATCACAACATATATCAACCAAAGACGATGGGTATCTGCGATTCATGATATTAAAGAAATGCAAGACTTCTTACAGGGTATTATAGATGATATAAATTTCAAAATGAAAGACCAAATTACTGTAGCAATATCAAAACAACCAGAAGAAAACAAATAATAATAAAGGGTAGGTCAAAAATGAGGTTAACTAATTTAACTAATTTTTTAACAAAATATCAGGCGTTATATCCTGATTTTGATATAGACATTAAAGTATCATCTGATGATTTTGGTGAACCAGAAATAAAAATTCAATTTCCAGAATCATTTTTAGCTGAAATAATAACCAATCTTATTAAGCCGCTTCTGGGCAAGCTTGCACCAATCAACATATCAGCATTAGTAGCTTTATTTGATTTATATCAGCTTAATATTGATAAGCCAGAAGAGCTTGAAGAAATATTAAGAAAAGAATTGGATATAGAATCCCATAAGTTAATTAAGTTAGTTTTATCATCATTTATGCCAGATATTGCTAAGCCAGATATAATCCAATATCTTACATCACATTTATATTGGCTTGGAAAAGCTTGTCATGGATTACCAAAATCAACAAAATACAAATTATATTGGCCTATTCCAAATAGCCAGCAGGCAGATAATGACAACACCATTTTTCAAATTAAACCAATAAAAGCCATAAACGAGGAAAAAAATGAAATACCGACTGAATTATAAAGATAAAATATATAGCGATATTTTTTCTGATTCTAAAGAAGCAGAAGCTTATATTCCTGAATTTAAGACATTAATAAAAGAAGATAAACCACTTATAATAGTTGAATATATTACTGAATTAAATCTCCAAACAATATATGATCTAACAAAACAATATGGTGCTAACAAAGCTATGGTCATAATCATATTAAAAGATAAAGTCAGAATGACCAAAAAAGAAATACAAAATGCCTTAGATTTATCGGCACCAACAATAAGTCGTATTTTAGGAGATTTCCAAAACCAAATAGAAAAAGAAGTGGATTCTTTACAACACGGTGTTCAGATATATTATAAGTTGAAAGAGGTAAAAAATGGATAAAATCATATTAATAATATTGTTATTAACAACACCAAGAGTATTATTACCATCCTGGCAGCAGCGTCCAGAGCATATCAATATTAAAGTATGCCAATCAGAACGGACGAAAGCAAATTGTAATTATAAAACGATGACTGTAAAGTCTTACTTAGAATTGGTTTCAAACATCGCCCTTGGCGAAAGCAAACGTGGTAATTTTGATGTTTTATTACTTTTGAGCATAATCTCCAATGAGAGTGCATTTAATCCAAATGTGATAGGATTAAGAGGTGAGAAGGGATTATGTCAGATTATGCCAAACGGAGTTGCTTCAAAACATATTATAATTAACAAAAATAAAGTAATAGAGAAGCGGGAAGGCGGAGTTAAATTATTAATACCAGAGTTTAATATTAAACTCTGTGTTAATAATCTAATCGAATGTAGAAATCAATGTGGAAACAATCCTGCTAAAATAGCAGGCTGCCATAATACAGGAAGCTGTCCTGCAAAAGATACTCAATATGTTAAGAATTTTAATAATAAATATAAATTATTCAAACAATATTTAGGAAAAGTTGAGGGTTAAAACGGTTCTACTCTGTTGAGGTTGACAATGAATTATATGAAAAATAAAAATGCAGTATCAACCCCAAGAAAAGAGAACCGTGAAATAGGAGAAAGAAAATGAAAGAAACAATTAAAAAAGTTTCTGAAAAAACAAATTACCTTGATTTGGAAAGAAATGAAATAAGCAAAATCGAAGGGCTCGATAAGCTTGTTAATTTGAATAAGCTTTCTTTAAGTAAAAATCAAATCAGCAAAATCGAAGGGCTCGATAACCTGGTTAATTTGAATACTCTTTATTTGAATGGAAATCAAATAAGCAAAATAGAAGGCCTTGCTAATCTGGTGAATTTGAATACACTTTATTTGTGGAATAATCGAATCAGTAAAATAGAAGGCCTCGATAACCTGGTTAATTTGAATGATCTTTCTTTGTGGGATAATCGAATCAGTAAAATAGAAGGGCTCGATAATCTGGTTAATTTGAAGGAGCTTGATTTGAATGAAAATCGAATCAGTAAAATAGAAGGCCTCGATAAGCTGGTTAATTTGAATCAGCTTAATTTGTATGACAATCAAATAAGAAAAATAGAAGGCCTTGATAACCTTGTTAATTTGAAGGAGCTTGATTTGAATGAAAATCGAATCAGTAAAATAGAAGGCCTCGATAAGCTGGTTAATTTGAATCAGCTTAATTTGAATGACAATCAAATCAGCAAAATCGAAGGCCTCGATAACCTTGTTAATTTGAAGGAGCTTGATTTGAATGATAACCAAATCAGCAAAATAGAAGGCCTCGATAAACTGGTTAATTTAAATACGCTTTCTTTAAGTAGAAATGAAATAAGTAAAATCGAGGGGCTCGATAAACTGGTTAAAAAATTACCTCAGTTAAAATGGATTTATTTAACTAATAATCCATTAAACAAAAAATCAATTGAAGAAATTAAACAAATACAGCAGAAATATCCTGAGATTAGTATTGAATTTTAATTTTGGTTTTAGTTTTTTTCTGATGCAAGATAGTTTAATATTAAACTCTGTGTTAATAATCTAATCGAATGTAGAAATCAATGTGGTAATAATCCTGCAAAAATAGCAGGATGCCATAACACAGGAAGCTGTCCTGCGAAAGATACTCAATATGTTAAGAATTTTAAAAATAAATATAAATTATTTAAACAATATTTAGGAAAAGTTGGGGATTAAATGAGTAATAATTTAGAGATGGAAAGGATTTTAGCTAAAATAAAATTAACGAATGAGAAAGCAATAGAAGAGATACTCGCAGATGAGCGACTTAAAGAGAATCTTAAAAAGGAAGAGAAACTTAATCAGACAGAAATAAAAACACTATTAAACAGTATTGATAAAAATTTAGCTAAAATAGCTGAATCAATTGAAAGTATTAACCGTAGACAAAGGAAGTAAATGCCATTTCTAAACAATAATAAGCTGGAGATTGTATTATGGTGGGATAGAATTCCTAGAAAGGCATATGATAAATATATTTGTGGGCTTTGTAATAAGCCTATAGATGATGAACAAATAATTGTTACTGAGAACGCTACAGAGGATCCGTGGGGTGTCAGAAAGACGAGTGAAAGAATGAGTTGTCATGAAATTTGTTTTGAATCCGTTTCAAAATATTATTATAGTATAACCCCAAGAAAATTTATAGATTTACTTCATAAAAACGTAGACCAAGCTGAGTTTGAAGCAATCCTACTAAGTATTAAGAATCCTCTTGAAATAACATATATCAATGCTCAGGATAATAAAATAATCAGAATCAAAGGAATAGATAGATTCCCTAATTTAGAAAGGCTTAATTTAAACCAGAATAAAATAAGCAAAATAGGAGGACTTGATAATAATACAAAACTAAAAGGAATACATCTGGGATGGAATCAAATACAGAAACTTGAAGGTTTAGATAAATTGGTTAATTTAGAATGGATTTATCTGCAAAATAATCAAATAATCAAAATAGAAGGGTTAGAAAATAATATTAATCTGAATGAGTTATTATTGCAAGACAATCGGATTAACACGACAGATGGTATGGATGTTTTTTTAAAATTAACCAAACTAAAAAAAGTAGTATTATCAAGAAATCCAATAAAAAACCCACCAATGATAGGAACAAACGGATGAAATACAAAACAATAGGTGGAGTAATGTGGGATACCGAGCTTGTACTAAGGAATATTTTTATGGATAGTTTTATGGTGATGTGTCAAGATTTAAGAAAAGAATTAGAAATAACCAGAAACCTTAAACCAAAACACATAAAATACGACCAAATACAAAAAATAATTAAACAATATAAGAAATATGAAAAGTATGTTAAATTATTTGGAGGATTTGAAGAAACAAAAGACATAAAAGAAAGTTACAATATTTTTCAAAACCAATTTCTAACAATGATAGGAACAAACAGATGAAATATATAACAATAATTGCACCAAAAGGTTGTGGTAAGACAACGCTTGCAGAATTATTAAATAAAGAGATTAATAACTCAAATATAGTATCATTTGCGGCACCACTGGATGATATATTATCCAGATATTATATATTCAAACCAGGTGATAATAAAGAAGAGCTGAAAGATAATCTCAATTGTAATATCCCATATAGAAATGCAATGGATAATCTTGGAAAGTGCTTCAGAACCCTAAATGAAAAGTGGTTAATTAATATATTTTTAAAACAGTGTGATCATATCGCTGAGACGGATGTTGACAAAACAATAATTGTAGATGATTGCAGATTAGAAAATGAGTTAAAGTTAATGATGAGTTTAAATTCTGCAATATTATTATTAGAACGTGATAATTATATACCATTTTCAGAAGAAACAACTGATACTGAATGGTTAGCACAATATTTAATAGCATCCTTTTATCACAACGACCATATGGGTATATGCAGAGAATTGAAACAATATCCATATTTTTATCATTATAAAATACCAAGATTTAAAAGCAGGAAAGAGCTTGAAGAGTATTTTTTAAATAATATAATAAAAAAAGGTGAACAAAATGGATAATTATTCAAAAATAAAAAAATATAATAACCATCTGGAATTATCTAACAAAGACAATATTGATTGCTATTTAATTGATAATATTACTTTTATTAATATCAAACAACCAGACATATTAGAGATAGTAGGTAGTCCTTATTGTTATAATACTGAAAAATCAGAATATAAAATCAAGGACATATACAATTTAGTTAATAAAGGATTTTTCAATAAAAATTATATGTCAAATTTTATTTTTATTGAAAAATATATAAAACATTCATATGCAAATGCAAAAAATGTGTTTGAAAATTGTGATGGAATATTAATAAATACAGACAAAATATATAGAGTAAGATATTCTGGTATTCGACTTGAAATTATGTTATATCCCCATATTTTTAATCCAGATTATATTGAAGAGCATGGTGTTAACTATCTTTATTTTAATTCCCCAAAAGATGCAATACAACAATATCAAGCGATAAAACGAAAACTAAATGAAATATATGATGCAAAATATGATTTTGTAAATAATCTGATAAAGTCGGGGGCATAAAATAGCTGGCTAAATGGTGAGTGGAAAACCAATGGAAGGGATAGTTGTCATACCGAATAAACCAGTGTTTTAAATAATAATTACTTAAAAAGGAAGGCAGACAAAAAATGTTATGTGAAGAGTGCAAAAAGGAAATAATTTCTGATGATGACATTATTGATGAGGCATTTTTAAAAATATTATGGAAATCAGGTTGGCAGTGGGGTTATTGTTTTACGGCGGTATGGCAAGCTCTTGCACATACTCCGCATGTGCCACACATGCAAGAATTGATAAACGGGAACGCATTTCTAATTTGTCCGGAATGTGTTTTGAAATATGAAAAAGCTGCAAAATAAGATATCGGGAGGATAAAATGGAAAAAATTAAAGGAGTTTGTGGAGATTGTGATTTATATGATAATAGTTATTGTTCTTATATTGGTAAAAATACAAGTATTAATGATTATTGTAGTTTTTTCTCTTCAGTATCTATAATAAAAAAACCTAAAGAAGGACAATATTTTTATTATATTCAAGCTGAAGGGTTACCAAGATGCATTCAAAAAACTAATACTAATTCAGCATTAGTTGAATACTATAATTATGATTTTTCTGAGAAAGCAGCTCTAATACGAGCTCAGGAACAATTTATTAACAACAAACTTTATAAGATTGCGGAAACATTTAATGATGGTTGGATACCTAATTGGAAAGATGATGAAGATAAGTGGTATTTTGGATATCATTATGATAATTTTGAAGATGAATTATGTCAAAGTATAAATAAAACTTTTAAGAATGAATATGAAAATACAGTATATTTTAAGTCTAAAGAGGCGGCACTACAAGCTTGGGAAATGATTAAATCAGATGTTGAAAAATTGTATGAGTTAAAACGGTTCTACTCTGTTGAGGTTGACAATGGTATTTAAAAATTATATACTACCTCTGAATTTTGGAGGTAGTTATGATAAACAAAATAATAGAAGAGATTATTATAAAACTATATCTAAAGCAAATTTTAGAAGGAATAAAATTAATTATGGATAAAAAATCGTATTTTTATACTTTTTTAATAGGTTCAGTAATTGTAGCATATATATTATTGTTTTATTATTTTATATTTATATCACCTAATAATAAATTTATTTATATAATCTCTCCATTATTCTTGATATTAACTATCTATTTTTTAATATTATTAACAAAAACAAGAAAAGACGAAAACCAAAAAGAACAATTAGAGCAAATAAAATCATTAAAAATGCAATGGATAGATAAGGCATTGGATTTTAATATTAAAACACCAGTAGTTATCATAGAGAATTATAACTATATAAGAATACAATTACCACTTATTTTAAAAAACATAAGTCCATTTAACTATATTATTGAAGGAATAACATATAAAAATATAAACCTTGAAGATATTCTTATTGAACCTGAGTATATAGATCCAGTAAAAGAAACATATACAATAGGATCACATCAAGATTTACCTATCCCTCATTGGTTAGAAGGAATGAATAAGATAAAAGAAGAAAATATGAATATGTTATGTGAAAAAATATGCAATAAACATATAAAACTAGAATTTACAATAGAAATCACAGTTAGAATAAATGATGATAATTATATGGAAATAAAAAATTATAAAATCAAAAACCAAACCATCAACATAATATCAAATCTTACAAATAAAATAAAGCAACAGGATAACGATGGAATACGAACGAATATATAAAGAAGAGATAGCTTGTAAATTTTGTAAATCCGCAAACCTTGTAAAATACGGGGTTAAAAATGATATACAATATTTCATGTGTAAATCGTGTGGTAGAAAGTTTGCAGATAATCAAGCTCCTGAACAAATGAAATATGCAACCCAGGTTATAGGTTCTGCTATTAATTTATATTACGATGGATTATCTTTAACCAAAATACAAAAACATATTAATCAGGATAATAATATTAATCCTTCAACATCAACAATATATAGTTGGATAACAAAATATACAGAAAAAGCTTTTATTAATATCTCTAATTACAAAGCTAATGTTTGTGGAACCTGGATTGCAGATGAAACAGTATTAAAAATAGATGGTAAAAATATATGGTTCTGGGATATTATAGATGAAGAGACAAGATTTCTTTTAGCTTCTCATATTTCAAGTAAAAGAACAATTCAAGATGTTAAAACATTAATATTGAAAGGTTTGGAACATTCTCATTGTACTCCACATACAATAATAACAGATAAATTACAATCATACAAAAAACCAATTGAAGAAGTATTAAAAGATACCATGCACCAAAGATCCAAAAGTTTTGTTATGTATCCAAATACAAATTTAATTGAAAGATTTCATGGAACATTGAAGGATAGAACTAAAATAATGAGAGGGTTAAAAAATATAAACACAGCAAAGAATTTCACAGATGGTTGGTTAATATATTATAACTTTTTCAGACCACACTTGACTTTATTAAACAAAACACCAGCAAGTAAAGCAGGCATAACTATTCCTTATAAAAACTGGTTAGACATTGTGGAGAAGAGATAAAATTCAATGCTATACTTAATTTAACAAAAGGATTATAGTTGAGAATAATATAAACACTAAAAACACAAAGGAGTTATTTATGAATTCTCAACAAAGAATAAAATGTCCCTTTTGTAGTCATATTTTTTTATGTCAATCTTCTTTATCAAAATCCTCTCCTTTAGGAGACATTGATTGGGAAGAAAAAACAGAAGAAATAAAAGAAGAGGAGAATTCATGCAAAATAATAAAATGTCCAAAATGCAAGAAGAAGTTCAAAGCACCAGTACAGACAATTCTGCTGATAGAATAATAGAAGGTGTAGAACTAACATCAGAAGATTTGGTCTGGATAGATTATCAAGATAGAAAAATCATAAATTCTTTAGATTCTGTCTTGAGAGGCGGAAATGCCATATTAACATCTTCAAGTATTGTTTTATCAATTTTTCTAACTGCAATTGCTTTAACAAAAATGAATACTAACTATTATTCATTACTACCAATATTAGCGTTAACAATTTCAGTTATTTTTTGTGTTACAATCTTGTTTCCATATAAATTTACGTTTTATAACGATTGTCCTGATAGTATAAAAAAAAGTTATAAAACACTGCTTAATAAGAAATATATATATTTAAAATATGCAACTTTATCATGGTTTCTGGGTTTAATTTTTACAATTTTATTTTTTATGTTATCAAATTTTAAAATATGGGGTTAAAAATGCAGTATCAACCCCAAAAGAAGAGAACCAACTGGTGAATTTGAAAAAACTTTCTTTGTGGGATAATCAGATAAGCAAAATAGAAGGGCTCGATAAACTCTTAAAAAAATTACCTCAAATAAAATTAATTAATTTATGGAATAATCCATTAAACGAGAAATCATTGGAAGAAATTAAACAAATACAACAAGAACATTCTGAAATTAATATATATTATTGAGAAGGTGAATTATGAAACCAATAATGTTTTCAAAAGAAATGGTTGAACAAATATTAAAAGGTAAAAAAACACAAACCAGACGTCAGATTAAAGGAATAGACTATAATGGTCTTACCAAAATCCAACTAATAAATAAACTCATTGAAAATTATTATATTATTGATTTAAAGTATAAGAATAAAAGAGAGACCGTCGGATGTTTTTGTAGATATAATTCGGTAGATAATTTGTTATATGTCAAGGAAACATATGCAATTCAAAACAATAAAATTATTTATGAAGCTGGTCAAGGTTTACAAACCAATATCTGGCAGAATAAACTATTTATGAGTAAAAAATATTCAAGAATACACCTAAAAATAAGCCACATTGGCATTGACTTACTTAATAATATAACTCTTGAAGATGCTAGATCAGAAGGTTTTACTGATAAAATATCTTTTCTAAAATATGTTGCAAAAATAAAAAACATAAATTATGATGGCATTGTAGACTCAACTGGCTTTCTTTTCATGCCAGTTTGGGTTATTAAATTTGAAATTGATAAAACAATTTATAAGTAGTCAAGCATTACTTGACTACTAAAAGAAGGTGAATTATGATAAAATATAAAAACACAATCCGTCCGACCTGCCCTTACTGTGGGTACGAAATTATAGAATATAAAAAAATCTCAAAATATGATTTTAATGAATTCGCTGGATTAATGGAAGTATGTCCCGATTGTGATCTAAAATATTTCTTAGAGAAAAATCAACAGAATCATGATAATTATGATTCGACACCTTTTCAGATTAAAGGATTTTGTGAAGATTGCAAATATTTTAATTTTGGCGACCACAACTGTTGTCAATTAACAGGAAAACACTATTTAGATGAGGATTATTGCAGTGAATTTGAAAAGCTTGAACCCGAACCCGAATAAAAGCTATTAAAGAGAGAGCTAGTCAAAGTAGTTTTTAGTCTTTTTTGATGTTTTTTGAACCAAAACTAAAAAAACGAGATAAAAACGGACTTTGCGAAGTGGGTAACATATTGAAATCATTGATGTTTTAAGATTACCTTATGATAATTACTTATTATCATAAGTCTCTTGACAACGCTTTTTGGTTATGATATTTTGAATTTTAATAGAACAAAAAAGTGAGGTATGTAAAAATGTATGATAAATTAAGCAAACAATACGATGAACAAATAATAGCAAAAATCAAAACAACAATAGAAGAAATAAAACCCTATTATGAGCTCCAAGATAGAAAAATAGAAGAAGACATTAAGGATGTATTTATATCTGAGAATGATTTTTATTTCTTTACACAATTCCTTATTATTTCCTTTAATATAGAGCATAACCTTTTATGTTTCTATCCAATTTTTAACACTATTGATAAAATAGAAATACATACTAAAGTATCAATCAACAGTGATGTAAAAAGAGTACTAACGCTATCAATAGGAGATGATTCTTTATTGTTTTTTGACTCGGTAAAGGAAAGTAGACTTAATGAAATTGTTAAGAAATATTTCATTAAGAATATAAAAAAGAAGACTGTAGTATTAATTAATGATCATTGTAATGTTCATATTGATGATATGACAATTGATTATAACCAAGATGCCACTTCAAAAAAAAATACGGATAAAAAAATAGAAAAAGTTACCTGTAAATATTATACACTAAATAAATGTAATAAACCAATGGATTATAGATGTGATCTTTTGATAGATAATCAATGCGTTGCGGGTGGGAAGGATGACTAAACAAAATCGAACAAAATTAGATGTGGAAAAGCATGTTAATGAAACAAAACAGAATCTCTGGGTAAAAAAGGCGAAAGTAATAAACATAAAAAGTACCTTTTTTGAAGCCATAGTAGATTATATTGATTCAGAAGGTACAAGAGAGCTGGCAGTTATAAGCGAGTTTGCTTTTGAAGATGTTTCTGAACTATATCAGGATAGGATAGTTCCAAATGCTAGGTTTGAAATACATCAATATAGAGAATGCCGTAAAAATGGAAGTAAAATTATATGTACGGAGATAATTTTTCCATGATAGTCATTGGAATAGATCCTGGAGTTGAGACTGGTTTTGCTGCAATAAGAGATGGAAATTTATTTTTATATTCAAAACAGCTTATGCACCAGATAAAAGGAATATCAATACTTGAAACTTTTCCTCAAGATAATCAAATAATACATTTATATATAGAATCCCAGTATTTAAATAGAACATCTAAAAAAACCAATTTTATTACATTAAGAAAGCTTATAGAAATCGAGGGTTACTGGAAATATGAAGCGATCAAAAACAAAATAAACCAAATACATGAAGTTCTACCAAATGTATGGCAATCCAGGATGTTATCTTCATCAAAACTAAAACGTAACGAACTTAAAAAGCTCTCAGTACAGAGAGTAAATAAAGAATGGAAAGAATCAATCAAAAACCATAATCTTGCAGATGCAATTAATATTGCAAATTATGGTTGGATAGAAGAACAAATAAAAATAAAGAGTGTAAAAAATCATGAAAATATTTAATATAAGAAAAGGTTTTAATTGTAATTCATCATCAACGCATAGTATTATAATGGCAGAAGATGAGCAACTAGATATTAGAGAATCTCAATTTTTTACATTTGGATGGGAAAATTTTATTTTATCTTCCGAAGAGTCTAAAATGAGATATTTATTAGCAATGGTATATTATAATTTAGATATTCAGGAAGACAATGAAGCTGAACTGGAACAACAACAACAATATATTAATATATTCAAAGAAATCTTTCAAGAAGACTATATGCAGAAATATTTTAATGAAACTGATAATAAACATTATGTTTTTAGAAATTTAAATTCGGAATACAAATTCTACCCAATACTTGATCACCAGTCAGCTAAACATTTACCACGAGACCAATATACTGATAGATTAAATATACAATACTTAAAAGAGCTGAAAGAATTTTTAAAAAATCCCAAAATAATAATTTGTGGTGGGAATGATAACATTGATGATGATACTGCTGCTGATAATACTCCTATTGGTAAACATTTATGGTTTTTTAATAATACAGATAAAGCTAAATATGTTGTGCGAGATGAAATATCAAACGCATGGATAGCAATAGATAGAAAACAAGGAGATAGATTTATTTTTACATTTGATGATTCAGATGAATCTCCAGATGATGATTCAGAAATAAAAACAATAAATAAAACATCCTTCCCATTATCTGTGGATTTAAAAATAACAAATTATTGTACTAAAAATTGTAGCTTCTGTTACCAAAATAGTAGCAAATATGGTACTTTTGCACCATATGATATTATTAAAAAATGGATAGATTTATTAGTAGAAGCAAAAGTAATGGAAGTAACCTTTGGAGGTGGAGAGCCAACCACACATCCAGACTTTATTAAAATAATAGATTATGCAAAAAGCAAAAACATAATTCAGAGTTTTACTACTTCCAATATTGATTGGTTTTTAAATACAAAAGATATTAAACAAGTTATGAACCAAATAAATTCTTTTGCATTTACTCCAGCTTCTTTAGAGGATATAACCAGAATATTAGCATTTATTTATCTTTATGGTATAGATATTCCTGTATATTTTAATTTAGTTGAAAATATTCATAGAGATAATTTAAATGGTTATAAAAAATATATAAAAACGATAAAAGATCATTATTGGGATTATAATAAAAATCTTATTGTAAATTTATTAGGTTTTAAAAATACTAATGAAAAGACAGCCAAATATGAAGATTTAAGCTCGAATAAAAAAGAGATGCTTCAAGCCCTTATGTTTGCTCAGGATAATAATATAAGGATAGGTATAGATACATCATTTGCAGCTAAATATCAAGATATTTTAAATATATTAAATATTCCTACGGTATCTTATTTCAAAGAGGAAGGTAAATTCTCTATGTATATTGATGCAGTTGAAGGAAAACTTGGCAAATCATCATATACAGATGAATATATTGATTTTAATCCTAATAAACAAAATGTTGAAAAATTCTTAAACATTTATAGGACTTTTTAAGATGAAAATAATAAAAATACAACAATATCTATGTGGTACAACACAAATAAAAGCGATTATTTTTATACATAATACAACAATAATAAGATTTTATGATGTTGATTTACAAATCAAATTATACTTGCCAGAACCTTATATAATTGCGTTCTTTACTTCTGAAAATTCATCAAATAATAATCAATACGAATACAAAAGGCTTAAAGAATGGATTGTAAATATCAACGATAGCACGATAAATGAATATATCATTAATTATGATATATTAAAAGAATTTTAATTTTTGGTATGTCTTATCTATTGCTTATTTCATGGACTATTTTTTCTTTAATTCTTGGTGCATATTGCTGGGCACCACTTCTTGTTAAATGTATGCCATCATTCGCAAGATTAATTCCAGATAATGTTCTGGGAGGATTAATATATACAAATACTTGATCATAATCAAGTAAAGCCTTTAGGTTTTCTATGTTGGCATTAATCTGTTGTGTCGTCTTACCAGCTGCTACATCGTTATCACCAATTGATAACAAAACAATACCAGCGCCAGATATTCTGTTTTTAAATTCTGCTTGAGAATTCAACCAGCGTGTTGTCGTATAACCCCTAATACCAAGTGCTGAGATTGTAAAATCTGGCATGAGCTTTTGTAATTCTGAAATTAATGCAGATCCAGGTTCTACATGACTATCACCAACCGCAACTATAATATTATTTCTTAATAAGAAATTCTCAGGCTTGGAGGAAGTTACTTTTTTAATTAAAAAATAACTACATACCCCTAATAATATTATTAATAATTTATCCATTATCAAACATCCCTGATAATAATGGTTTTTCAACATATTTCAAGAGTAATTTATAATAATCTGGATTTTCTTTTAAGTGCGCTAAAGCAATTTTGCCAGTAATTATTAAATCTCCACCTGTAATATCTTTATGTTCCAATTCAACATTCATACCAACAGTAAAGTCTTTAATATTAAATTTATGAAATTTTACTTTAAGAATTTTAGCTACTTTTAAGGCTTGAGTTTTATTTATTTTCATTTCTTATCCCCTCTTAGTAATTCTATATCAGGAAATATCATTTTTAATACTCCAGCCTTATAAGCTCTGAAGTAACTTGTGCTACATCTGTATCTGAAAGTTGTGATTTTAGAATTATCCAACTGGCGGAGCTGGTAATGAAACTAATACTAATTCGGCAAGACCAGGATTACCTGCAGCACCAAGATTATCAGCATTAACATCATTCCATTTACCAGTAACGCTGGTTGGCCATGTATCAACAGTCGCTACAGCTCCAACTGCTCCAAGATGGAAATCCTGATATACATTTATTGGGTCATCATCTCTTAAGCAAGCCCAGTAATATGTTCCTCTTGCAGTATCAGGATCATGAACTTCTTTACAGAGGATAACTGATGCATTTCTTAATGCAATTGCACAATTATTGGTCTGGTATGCTGTAGCATCAAAAACATTATAACCAGGTAAAGCTGCTTCTGTTGGTTCACATTCAACAATAATTCTACTTGAATCATCAATTATAATCCATGTATGTACATAATCATTTCCATAAATACCAACATAATCACCATAATCACCAGATCTAAAGTCTATAGAATTCATAAACATACAAACATCTGAACAAGAACTGATAAATACCTCGGTAGGATATGGAGGGATAACAACAGCACCAGTAGAATCTCCTAAAAATCTTAATCCTGCTGTTTTAATTCTTGAATTTATAAAGTTTAAAACACGTCCACCTTTTTCAAGTACAAATTCTACTCTTCCCAAATTTATAAACTCACTATTTAAAACATAAAGAGAAGCATATCTATTACCATAAGCTTCCCATGTTCCATTAAAGTATCTACAATCGATATAATTTTTTACATCACCACCACTAATAGTAGTTAGTTTAGAATCATAAGCAACTGTAATATCATCTAATATATAAGACTCACCGAATGTATGAGTAGGATCACCAGCATAAAAACCAATAGCATTACATAATAATTCAGTATCAAGCCACATTCTTAAAAATCTTGTTGGCAAACTACCAGCTGCTGCACCATAAACCAGACAGTAAATAGCCTCTAAACAAAATCCTTCAGCTTGATTAAGCATAAATATTGGAACCTTTGTTGCTAAAAATCCTTGTAATCCATTAATTTCTGGTGCTTCTTCAATTTTTAATCCTCTAATATCAAAACTACCATTACCATCGAAATAGAAATAATGACCAACTGCCGCTCCTCCAATATCTACACCATTAAAAATAAAATTACCAATACTTGTAATTGTATAACTATCCATTGCTTTAAACATATAAAATTGGTCTGCAATAAGTGGATTACCACCAACATTTATACGATCTATTAATAGTGATGCATTGTCACGGCCATCAATTACACTTTCAAAAACCAAAGATGATTTCTCATCCATAACCATCATCCCATTATTTGCACCATTAATATCAGCACCACCAAAGTTTGACACATTAACATCTCTCTCATAATCACAATAGAATGTGTTAAATACAGCATCGGAATTAGTAAGTTTGAATAATCCCTGCATACCTTGTGTTTGTAATGCTGCTACTATATCTATTTCAACATCTCCACATCTTAAATATGAATTATTAACATTAAATACATAATTATGTATTGCAACATTATAATCTGCACAATCTCTGGACAAAACAGGATCACCAAGACAAATAAATTCAGAGTTATTTTCAATCCAGAACATATCACCAAGTGTACCATCGGTTTTTGAAGCTTCTACATATGATTCAGAATAGAATTTTGAGTTGTGATTAAGATGCATAAAATATTTCAATTGTATATTATTATCAGGAAATAGAATTGGAGCAACACTATATAATTGTGCATAATCCATATAAATACGACCATTATATCCGTCACTACAATTAACAGGATCACCATTAAATGAGGTTTTATAATTTGGATTCGTAAGACCATACCCACTATTTAATGCATAAGCACAGTTTAAGATAAATTTTATAGAATCCTGTTTACCACAGGTATTTTTAATATCTAATCCTTTTCCAAGTGTTGCCCTACCATTAATAAACCAGGTTCCTGTACCAAATCTAATTAGTTTATCTCTTACATATAAATCATTTATTGAGGTTAAATCGGATGAGTCAACTTGAATTGTTCTAAAAAATAAAGTATAGTCTGGTGTTGTTGTATCCCAAAGACAAAAAACATCAGTTAAATCAAAACCCATAACAGGTAAGCGATATAAGCAGGCTATCGCCTGAAAATTGAAGAAACATAAATAATTATTTGTAAAGTCATCAATAATATTACATACTTGGGTTACATAACTTCTCCTAAATAATCGCCGTGTAAAATGGTTTTTAGAATCTATGTTATGGAAGCCACCATAAAAGTCATACAAATTAACATTAATAAAATTAATATGTCCATAAAATTCAGAACTATAATATTTTTTTACAACTGTTTCATCTCCAATTTGGAAATTTGTAAATCCCATCTCTGAATTATTTGAAATTAGCATATTCCTATAGTCAGTTGATAATAAATTACCACGCTGAACAGTAGCCATCCTAATACGAGAGCAATATTCAGACAAGCTATTAATACTATTATTAAGCATATAATTACTATAACCACCAAGTTTTAATTTATATATAAAATTAACAGGATCAATAGTTTCATATTCCAATATCTTTATTTTTAAATCCGCATTTTGGTAACCAAACCAAAATGTTCTACATTCTAACCAATCTGTTTTTATATCAGGATAACTTAATATTGGTCTATCCAATTTACAAATCAAAGATGACCATCCTTCTGGATATGTTGGATCATATGTTCTATACTGACCATCATAAAAATCACCAAAAGCTGCTGGAGCCAAACCAGACCAAGCCTGACTAATTGTTATAGCAATAGAAACACCAGGTACAGCAACAAGATTAATAATTGTCCAATAACCATCAATTGAGTTAACGCCAGGAGTTGATCCTATAATTTCAATAGGTTGACCAATAGATAATGGTGCAATACTTCCAGTATCTGCTATTGTAACCATCGTATTACCACCATCATTGGCAGCAGCAATAATTGGATATTTATGTATTAAATTTTCTTGTACTTTTTTAGTAGTACCTGAAATCATTAAGTAACCATCACGTTTAATATTACATATACTAACTTGCTCTTCAATAGCACCCACACCCCAAAAAGTACCAGCATTTGGCGCTACTTCTCCAACAGCGATCGGCTCATTAAAAGTAATTGTAGTATCTCCAGCAACAACAATAGATAATATAGTATAAGTATTGTTATTTGCTGGTGTTGGTGATCCTGTTATTCTGACATGTTGACCAGCAGCTAGATAAGCAGATTGATCACCAGCTAATACTATCTGACCATTAGGAGCAGCAACAGATGATTGAATAGCATAACTCCTAGCACAATGATCTACAGTTTCATCAACTTTTATTAAATATGTTTCTGAACCATCCTGCCATCTATTAATGGCTGTCTGTAATGATTGCCACGGATGCAATTTATCATCTCCAGAATTAGCATCATCTCCAGCAGCCCATACTCCAGAACCATCTATATCAGTATGTGCAAGACCAGGATTGACATATTTAGTTACTAGAGAATTAGGATTAAATGCAGGTTGTACAGTATCTTTCAAACAAATATACATAGGGGAACGAACTCTTGTCCCAACGCTATTTAAAGTTTCACTACTTGGCAGTGTGCCAAAGTTTGGAGCTACAATTGGCGGTATCTGAGGTGTATACTGATCACTATCTTTATGAGCAGTTGAAACTGAGTGCATTTGATCCATATATATCATCATTGGAACTGTTACTGCTTCGCAATTTTTCAAAGTGATATAATCCATATCCCATGATACTAACTCAATATGAGCACCTTTAGTACTATCATGTGGAAATGGTTCTACTATAATTAACCACGGATATGACATATCTGTAAATAATTTCTTTGTCATAGTATGTGGTATTGCGAGAGTTTGTCCCGCTGTTAATTGCTTATCTATTACATTTTTATACATTTTAATCCCTCTTAATTTGATTTCTTATTTTTCTTATTTTTCTTTGATTCAAACTTTTCAGTTTCGGATTTAATTTTACTTTCTAAAGATGGATTCCTTGGTATTTTTCCAGTTGCTAAAGCTTTTTTATAACTTTCTTCCATAATTCTTAAAGATTTAGCATACTCTTCCTGAGCTTTAGCTTTTCTCTCTGCTTTTTCTTTTAATTTTGCAACATTAATATCATGAATAGTAACTGGATGTTCTACTTTTAAAACAGCTTCTTCAATTTCAGCTTTGCAAGCTTCATAAATAGCTTGGTTTGTAGAAATTAAAACATCTAATTCTTTTGATATTTTCATAATTTCACCTGCAAAATGGATTTTTAACTCTGGCATCCGTTCTGCAAATTTATCTATTTCTATTTTTAACTTCTCAATAGCAATAGACTTTGAAATCATATCACATTTAATTGCTTCTTTTTCTTTAGCAATTTTCTCAAGCTCTTCAGAAGTTAATTCAACAACATCAACTGGTATTTCTGTTGTTTGTATATCATCTTGTATTAAATCACTTTTATTTAAATCTAATTCATTTTTCATTAGAATATCTCCTAAAATAATATTTTAAAAAAAACTATCTACTTATTGAATGTGGATATTTTAACCACACATCATAAGTTGCATCAATATTAGGATTAGTAGAAAGATTTAACCTAACAATAATAAAAGAAGCAGATGGATTCGATAATACAACCAGTGGTTCTTCTATTGCACCAAGAACAGCATCATTAGTTTTAACGATAGTAGGAATAATTCTTGTCCACCAGAAACCAGCCCCTAAAGCATAATCGTGTTCCATTTTTCTCATATCTTCGGTTGATAATTCCATATCTATTGTTGTCTGACCAGTTATTCCAGTACTTGCAATAGTAACAGTACCCTTTTTAATTTTAGTATGTTGTGCCATAATATTTTCTCCTTAGCGGATAATTGAGTGTGGATATTCTAACCACACATCATAAGTTGCATTTGCTACACCAACAGCTTGTGAAACTGTTAAAGTTACAAGCACATGATCAGGAAATAATATATTTGGTATTGTTAAAGCAACTATTGGTTTTTCAAGTGCTCCAGCATTTGCACCAGCCAATCCAGTTTTAATAATAGTAGGAATTAATCTTGTAAACCAGAGGCCAGCTCCTAAAGCATAATCATGTTCCATTTTTCTCATATCTTCGGTTGATAATTCCATATCTATTGTTGCTGTTCCAGCCACCTGACCACTTGCAATAGTAACAGTACCCTTTTTAATTTTAGTATGTTGTGCCATAATATTTTCTCCTTATTTTAATCTTTATATATTTTATATAATGCAAAGCCCAACCCAAATAGAGCTGCTACATAAGCCCAGGTTGGTATTTTGTTCATCCAAGTCTGTAACCCTTCTGTCAATTTAGATGATGGAACAATAGCGGCAGCGTTATATGGAGTAATTTGAGTTCCAGTACTTGCCTGTCCACCACCAGTAGTTGTTGTTGTTGGAACAGATTGCTCTTCTATTGAATCACAATCTCTTAAATATTGTGTTGCAACCCATACCTTATCATTTCCATATGTAAAACCAAGCCAGGTATATCCGCTACCTGATCTACTTTCTGCATCATTTTCATCAACAAATACCATCATATCCTTATCAAAAGTTCCTAAAACAGGGGCAGATGTTGAGGGTTCTGATCTATAATTTAAATTAGCAGTTGTATAAAAACATCGCTGTGCCATTTGTTTACTTCCTCGTTAATAATAATATAGTAATTAATAAAAATGCTCCACCACCAACCCAAACAAGTGGGCTTTCATACCATTTAGAAGATGTTTCAGCAGATTCAGTTTCAGTTGATAACAAAGAATCAGCTGCCTCTTCTGCTGAAGTAGTTGTTACTTGATTAAACTGACTGCAATCAACATTTTCACAACCCAAACTATTTGTATATCCAGAGGTAGCAGTACAGGCCAGTCCGCCAGTACTTGAGACAATATTACCAGCAGTTTCACTTCCAAGACCAATTAAAGTTCCAAGTAAATTCATTACCCCCGCTGCTATTGTTGGAATAGTTCCTTTATCAAAGCCAGATCCACCTTGACATGCACTTGTTTTACTGCCACTTGTTGTTGTTCCAAGACCTGAATAATTCTGAGTTACTTTCTTAATACCAAGTAGCTCAGAATCAAAGTTTACTTCCATGCTAATTCCATTATCTAAAAAACTAATTGGAAGTGGTATCTCAGACGCTATGTGAGCGTTAATGAACAATTCTTTAGCTAATTTATAATTACTATCATATATATTATAAGCCTGACTTAGTAAATTTAATATTGCAAATTCTTTTGATCCTTGAATTACACCTGCTATATAATTAAATTTATCATTATTTTTATAATATTTCTTTACTATTTTTTCACGAGATACATATTTGGTTTTATATATTTTAATATTCCGTAATATATCATCTTTGGTTATTTCAAAGCTGTCACCGGACTTAATTGCAAGATTAATATACTGATTAACTAATGCAGGAGTTGGTACTATATCCATATTTTCAGAATTTTTAAACCAGGATACCATTTTCATAGTATTATTTTCAAGATCAAGACCTTCTATTAATAATAATTCACCTTTCATGATTATTTACACTCCTGCTTTTCTATTCTTTTTCTAATATCTTTAATATAAGGTAACTGTCTTTCGATTATAGTTACCCTAATATGTTGAATTACGTTTTGTTTATTACATTGTGGTCTTTGTATCCATAAAGCTTGGTTTGTCAGTAGTCTAATAGTTAAGAAATCTCTTAAATCAACTGCATCTGTCTGATAATATGTTAAAGCTGCACCAGCATTATATTCTATAAAACGGTTAGGAACTGTATACCAATTTTGCTGATCCTTTAATGCAATTCCTACTCGATGATTTTCATCAGTAAGAATTAAAGTACATAAATATCGTTCTGTAGTTCTCTGATCAGTTGTATTCTCATACCAGGAATCAAAAGACAATGATCTAATTCTATTTTCATTTTTACCAATAGCTTTAATTAGAACAGCATCTAAAGTTGTAGTGGTATCGATAGACCAATCCGTTCGTCTAATATCAACTATTGGTAGATTATATAAACTAGTAGGTAGTAATTCATATTCTAATAATTGATAGTTCTCATACATTAAACAACCTTAAACTACCTTTGGCATTTTACTTAATTTGTCATATAATTCATTTCCGATTTTAGTACCAGCCATAACAATACCACATAAATAATTTTGTCCAGCAGTTAGTCCAGCACCAGCAGTAGTAAATGTTACTGTAACCTGTGATCCTGCAGGTACTATCCACGGATGTTTTAAATCATATTTTTCCCGTTGGGATAGTGGATTTCCTATTATATCATACATTCTCCATAAACTGGTTAGTGATGGAAATGTAGGTATTCTAAAATTGGTATCACCAATTTCTACTTTCAGAGTAACAAATAAAGGATCTTCAGCTTTACAAAGGAAAGTTGTTGAATTTACAACATACCCACGTAAGGTATCAATCAATAATATATCTTTTAAATTATTTGAGAAACTTACGTCCACAGCAACAGCAGTACCAGCAACAGTAGTTATAACAGTTTCAAATGGTATAGATATATATTGATAATTTAAATAATTATCATTAGAGAACTGAGCACTAAGAAGAACATTATTAGTTAACTCTTCAATGTTTTTTATTTCCATATTTAATTTCTCCAATTATTGTATAATAATTAAAAACTATATAAAATATATAATTTTTAGTTATTATACAATAACCAGGTAGTAAGTATTAACCCACTACCTGGTTATTGTATATAATTCATAAATTATAAACCAGATCTAACACCCTTTCGAGTTGATAAACCTCTAAGTTCCAAAGTAATAGCAACCACATTACCAGTTTTCATAACCAATGGGTGAGTCGCATCAATAATGGCATTACCACTTTGATCAACTAAATTAGTTGTTGGCATAGTATATTGAGCAGATAATTCATCCTGTTCAACAATATCAAATGGATATATTCGTGCTCTTTTTGAATTTGAAGCTGGAACGCCAGCACTTATTGTTCCAACATTGTTATCAGTAGTATACATCGACATACCTCGTCCAGACTCCCATTCCCAGAAGGGGCCACGAACGACTGTATCTGATGTAACCATTAATTCCAGATATAAGTTCTCGAGAAGTTTCTGTGCATAAAGTACCGATGCATAACCCTCTCCAACTGATACTCTTGCAATGAGTCCAACATAATAAATTTTCCAGGCTTTGCCAGCTAAAGGTGATTTATCTTTCTGGAGATTGGTATAATTCTTCCCCTTTCCAGAAATGTTCATAAAGAAATCAAAAGTTGCTCCCTGAGCGATCTGAACATCCGCTGTACGGGAACCGAAGATAATAGTATCATACATAAAATCTTCTTGCAGGTCTTCAATTTGATATGGTACATTTTTTATAGTTACTATTGAGCCTCTTGGTGCATTTGACTGAAAGGCTATTTGATTTTCATTTGCCATAATAATAATCCTCCATTATTTTTAATAATAATTTTGTTTAATCCCTAAAAACTATAAGGTTGATAATCTGCACTGCCCATAAATGGCTGTGCTTCATTTGCTACAACTTCACCAAATTTTACAGGTGATCTTGTTTCTATTTCTCCAAATCCCTGAAAATTTTTCGGTCTTGTTGCCTGTACTCCAAATAACATTTGCTGTTGTCTATTAAGTTTCAACTGACCCAGTCCTGATACTGCTGGGGTTGTTGCATTTTCTGCAACAACTGGTACTGCAAAAGATACAGGTAACTGGATATTGAATTTTGCTGCAATTTCCATTACTGCATCAATTCCAAATCCTGCAAATATTCCAATACCTACCTGCTCATTTGCATATCTGTTTGCAGCTTTGCTACCACCAACGGCCAATAATACTTTCAGTGCTATTCTAAGCCAGTCTTGCTCGATTTTATTGACAGTAAAATTACTTACCATCAATGCACCCAGCATACTTGCTAATCCTTCTGCCATATTAATGCCTTCTTGTTTGGTAGGAATTAAGCCCTTAACCTGTCCCATGAAACCTAAATCTGACAAACTTTCAACTTTAGGAAATCTATGTTTTGGCATGTTTTGTCCTCCATTAAAATTTATCTCTTTAGTCGTTGACCCGACTATTATTTCTTTAAAACCCGCTTCTTTACATAATTGTGTAAATGGTTTTATTTTAGATAAGTCAACTCCAAGCGACTCCGCTTGATCAATACTAATATATTGAGCTGGTACACATATTTTCTTACCTGCTTTATTTACTGCTGACTTAACTTTTGTGACTATTCGAGTATGCATGTTTATTTACCATGAGCTTTTTTCAATTCTCTTTTCATGCAATTTAAATAAGTTTCATTATCTCCTCTATTGCTACCACCATCTTTACAGCTTTTAACTGTTTTACTAAAAATTTTCTTTATATCCATTACTCTTTTTACAGCTTTAGCAGAAGTAGATGCCTTAAATTTCGGATGTCTCTTTGGTGGCTCATAATATTCTGTGGTTCCTCTTTTACCTTCTCTTATAATTTTTTTGCCCTTATGTTTTAAAGACTTGTATTGTCTTGTGGCACAATGTTTTTTACCATTACTGTCTTTAACACAAATAGAATGACTACCAGCAAGACTTACTCCGGCCTTTTCAGCCGCATCTTCGATATTTGAAAACATACCTTCCAAAACTCTTTTATGTTTAGGTTTGGTTGATTTTCTTGTTCTTCTTCTTTTAACCATTGGTTTTCTCCTTTTTTAAAGTTTCATATTTTAAAAAATAACAAATTGCTTATATCAAAGTCAACAATGAGACTTATCTTTATTTGCTTTCAAAAAAACCAGTCAGCATTGGTCTATAATCTTTGGATTTTAAATCATTTTTACCTCTTGGACACGCTGATAAAGGTTTTAATTCCGCTTGTAATTCAGTACCAATTAAGCATTTACCTTTTTTAAAATATCCTTTTTTACAACCGATAATTATTTTATGACCTTTTTTTATTTCTTTAGTTCTTAAAGATTTCCTATCAAAATAACCAGGATCTTTATGTCTAATTCTGCAATATTTTTTCATGATTATTTTTTTCTGCCAACCAGGTAACCACCAATAAAAGCGCCACCAAGTATTAGAAATAAAGCAGTATAAATAAATGGATTAACTTTATTCATAATTCTTGTGATTTCTTCTTGCCCGCCTTCTACGACAGGGCTATATATTGGTTCTATAACATCACCAATCCAGGAGGGTATTTCACTTCCTGAATCTCCAGATACTGATTTAACATCGAGATAATTTTTTAAATAATTATTTAGAGGTACTGGAAGTTGATCAACAGAATATCTAACTATTGTTTGTATTCCATCCTTGCCAAGATTATATAATTGAGTATTATAATTCCTGGTAACCTGCGTTATAACAGGCACCAAAGATTGAGCTAATTGTTGATTAATATCTGTCATCAAAAAAACCTGTTAGTAATTGTCGTTTAACTTTTTTTCTTGTTTTGCTAGATTTATGTGGGATTTTTATAACATTTCTATCATATTCTTTAACAATACCAGTTGCAAACCATTCAATAATATTTGGATCTTCAATAACAATATCAACAAATTCTCTCCAATACTTACTTCTTCTATCACCAAAATTTATATTTTCGCCATTTTTTATATATCCTTGACTTTTATCGTGGGCTAAAGCGAACTTATATGCTCTTTCGATTGTTGTAATAGTATAACCTGATATTTTCTTAATATTCGCCACACTATATTTGTTCTTCTTGTTCATCTTTTTACCTCTCAAAATCCGATATGTAATAATCTTTACTTTTTACAACCATTGATTCAGGAACCTCCCATCCAGCAGGTTTATTCTGGCTACCATCAAGAGACATCCATTTATTTGAACCAGGTGGGACTTCTACAAGTAAATAAACATGATTATAATTAGTATTATTACCAGTTTGAACGATTCTAACGACCTGATTATCATATCCTATAGAGTACAATAAAGCACCAAGCAGCATTGTATAATCATCACAATCACCAGCTTTATATTGTAATAGTACTCGTGCAGGGCTAAAATAAGAATCACGTCTTGATAAATCTCTGGTATATCTTACATTTTTTCTAACATAATTAAATATTGTTATAATTTCAAGAATCCATGCTTTTTCAGTAGTACAGAACTCTTTCCCACATCTTTGAGTTAATATCTTTGTTGCAGCTTCTCTTATATATATATTATTCCCATATTTTAATATCATTTCACATATATATTTAGCTCTATCTCTTATGGTCTCTACGGGAATAATTTGAGGTTTTGGTTCTATTTTATTTATTTTTAATTCTAAATCTTTTAATAAATCTTCTGGATGGCTGGCATGATCATTAAATAATCCAGTCATAATTTGACTATCATTATTAGGTTGTTTATCTTTTACATGCTTTACCAGTAAATCTAAAGCAAAACCTAAAAAGGAATATGGTATATTCATATTTTAAAAAATAACAAATTGCTTATATCACAGTCAACAATGAGACTTATCTTTTAAATATGGTTAAAATTAGTCAAAATAAACAATAATAATTAATAAGTTAGTAATATTAACCATAGCGAATCTAGGTCAATTATAAAGGTATTATTTTTTATAAATACTTTATTATCACTTTGATAATAAAAATTAATTCTGGTTAATTTATGAGAGTCATTTTTTTTAGTCAGATATTAAAAGAAGTGATAAGTTTACTTTAACAACAAAAAGTAAACTTAAGTTTAAATAAGTTTACTATAAGGCTAAGCTGCTTGGAATACCAGTTGTCAAGATTGATCCGCAATATACAAGTCAGCAATGCTCAAAATGTGGACTTCTTGGTGAACGTAAAGGCAAATCGTTTAAGTGTTCATGTGGACACGTTGAAGATGCTGATGTCAATGCCTCATTCGTAATTGGCTTGAGACATTGTGGCATTCTTCTATTGCCCAAAGACAGGGTTTTGGGTAAGGGGAACACTGATATCCCCAAGAAGCAACGGCATGAATGATGCCGACTTTAGAACCCCCGCAATTTATTGCGGGGAGTATGTCAGCCTTGAGCAGGTTCTGGTTGCTGCAATATAGAAAGATTCTTATCTATAATTTCAATATAAGTATTACTATTTTGCTTGATAATATTATTAGCAGAAATTAATAAGTCTTCAGTTATTGGAACTGCATATTGTTGTAAAATAGCAGCAAGAGTATTCATTCTATTTTGATCATCAGATAAAATTAAATCCTTCATATTTTTTAATATCGCAGGATTATTTTTTTGAGCTTCTAATATATCTAAAACGTATCTATCAAGTAATACTTTTAACTGTTCTGGGTTTAGGTTTTTACCATTACCGCCATTACTTGATTGCTGTGGTTGCTGTGGCTGCTGTAATAATTGTTGTTGTGGTTGTTGTTTCTGTACTGCCTGCATCTGAGCAAAAGCTCCTAATATATTACCTATTTGGTCGACCCAGCTCTTCTCACCACCAAATATTCCAGATACCTGTTTTAAAGCAGTAATTTCACCAAGAATTTTAGTAATAGATGTCTCTCCAGGATTATTTACTTTTTCCTCTATTTGTTCTAATTTTGATTCGAGTTTATCTATAATTCTTACTAATTCTGGATTGGTATTCTGACCTCTTATTACTTCTATCATTAATTTCTGATTATCCTGTAATTGCTGATTCATTTTTTCTTCTTTTGCTCTCTGTTGCTCTAAATATCCAGATACAAAAGGCATAACAATAGGTAATAAAGCAGTTATTTTATCCATAAATCCAGGTTCTGGCGGGTGTATTGGCACCGCTTGTGGAGGATTAATATTTGAAATGTCATCTCTTAAATTATTTATAGCATCTGCTACCTGTCCAAACCTTTCATCAGCTTCAACTGGAACTGGCTTTTCTTTAAAATCTTTTAACAACATCATCATTATTGGTATTAAACTATTATTATCCTGTTGCTGTGGTTTTTGTATCAAAGACTCTTTTAATTGTCTAAATTGCTCTTCTAACTGTCTAAATTCAGGACTATCTGCCTGTATTTTATTCGATTTCATTCTTTCCATATATTCATTTATTTTATCCAATACTTGTAACTGTACTAAAGCGTCTGTTGGACTTGAATTTGGTTTTTGTAATAATGTTAATAACTCGAGCATTTTATCTGCATTTTTTTCTTTTTCAGCATGTTTTTCCTCAATAGCTCTTACAAGTTCTTCTTTATGTTGATTATAGATATTTGCAGGATTAAAGTCAGTATTTGGAGTATTATTTAAATTATCTTCTACATATTTCAATGTTCTTAAATGGTTATTAGTTGAACCATCAGAATTAATTCTATAAATCTCATAAATACCGCCTCCGTATTTACTAACCAGATGATCCTTAACAAACCGTTCTATATTACCATCAGGTGCTATTTCTCTCATCTCATACTCTTCAATAAAAGCTAATTTAGCCTTATTGTCTCTTTTATAGATATGTATTTTAGTACCAGTTCCCAAAATATCTTTATCCTGTAATTTATGCTGTGGCATATCATTACTCCTTTGAATTAGTTCTTTAGGTTTAGGTTGTTTTTTTTCTTCTTCTTCTTCAATCTGTTCATCATCATTATCATCTGGTTTTTGATATTGCTTTTTTAATTTTTTCTTTTCTGCTTTTCTCTTTTTTACAACCTCAACTTCCTCTATTGTTTTAACTGGAAATCCTTGACCATTCATCCACTGTAATATTTTGATCCACATACCCTTAACCATTTGTTTTCTTAAATCGCCTTCATATGTTTCCAGAAAGTTATCAACATTAAATTTTTCTATTTCAGTTATTTGTTGTGCCTTCAGATATGAAATAATCTCCTTAGCCTGCTTTTGATAAGGTAGCTTCTGTTGATTTGTCATTTGATTATTATTTTCTACAAATTTCAAAAACTCTTCTAATTTATTTATCATTTTCATCTCCTATTAAAACATCAGGACTTATATCTTCTACTATTGTTTTTTTATAAAATGTATTTGTCAGTATTTTAACAATAGCAACCACGCTAAACCCATAAATAAGTGTCTCAAAACATAGCAAACATAAAATATCATTAATAAATAATTCTCTAACAAATCGTAGTATTGTATAAATAATAAAAAACCAGAAACTCATACAGACATTACATGAAATAGGCTTTATCTTGATTCTATTTAATGGTGAAGCTCTTAATATTATTATTCCCCCAAATGTAAATAAAGATCCTAAAATTAAAATATCAAATATATCTATCAATGAAGTGATCATTTTACTTTCTCCAGGTATGATAACCATACAAATTATAAAAAACCTTAGTTAATAGCTTATCTTGTAAATCTTTATAAATTATAAAATTCTCCGTTTCTAATATTTTATCTAAATTCTGCATAGGTTTATTTTTTTTAGTTGATACTATTATATTGTATCTTTTAATATATAATAACCATGCAGCATACCGAATCAAGAGATATTTTATATCAGATCCATAAGGACATGTTTCAATACCAATCGCTTTAATATCCTGTAAGAAGTTTTTTAATGGCTTCATCTTTCGGAGTTTCTGTTCCCAAACTATGCTTTTATTGGTCTGTAACTGATTAAATATATATATACATGAAAGTAATATATCAATAGGTTTTTCATAGTTAATAAAAGGTATAAAATGAGAATAAGCAATATATGATTTTTTCAATTCCCCTTTATTATAATTTTGTTTATTTGATTTCTTGAATTTACCACTTTCTGATATGATTTTATTTATTGAATAATTACCACACAATGCTTTTAATTCTATAATAGATAGCGGTTGTGGAAATGGTTTTTGGTTTTGTTTTTTATTTTTTAATTCGTCTTTTATTTTACCAGTCTTAACTAATTTTAGTTTCTTAATATTAGTTGTTATCTGACTGGGTTGTCTCGAAGCATTCATGAATCTGCCTTTTTTTAAATATTTTGCATTTTGTACAGACAAATGAAATCCAATCACCCGCACAAGCCAGCTCTAAGCAATCATTATAATGCTCACATTCAAAATACCTGTATTTAATTAATTCATCAAATGATAATTCTGATATGGTTGGCTGTGGTGAAATATTATCGTGAGTCATGATTGATTTTTAATATAATTCACATTACTTGTCAAGATAAAAAAATAGGATCTGAACACTGGGGAGAATGTCCAGACCCTATTTTATGGAAACAATCAAGAGAAAGGAGGTAAATATAAAACAACTGATAGACAGCGTCGAATGCTTTAGTGGAGATGTCGGGAGTCGAACCCGAGTCCAGATTATCTTCTGATTAAAAATCTACATTCTTATTTTGTTTTAATAATATTGAATATCAAAAACAAACAAAAAGTATTCAATATGCTATGATAACTGGTAACTTACTTACAGATAGTTAAGCTGCTAACTGTAATAATTCTGATTGTTCAACGTCCAGATTTTCAAAAGTACAATCAGAGAAATCTTTTTCAATCTGGCCTGCTTGAAATAATATTTCAGCAAGTTTTGTTTCATTTGTGTTTGCAATTATTGTTTTATTGCTTTTTAAGAGGTTGCAATAATCCCCTGAATGCATTTTAATCTTCTGTATAACTGTCGAAACCTTGTCATCCCCAAATTGTAAAGAACTAATTTATATCTCTTATATTATAAGAAGATTTTTAAATGTCAAGTTATTTATTTAACTAATTGTTTTAGTTTAATTAGTTTATGTGATAAACTAATTAATAGGAAGAGTTATTTTTGTACAATCCATTTTGTAGAATGTTGGTTGTAGTATTCCTGAACCACCTGATACTGCTTTTTTGTAAGGTCTACATACACAACTCGAATTAAATTTATTAATATTACAATCTTCTAAAGAAGCATATTCGGTTTGTAATGCTTGTCGTTCTTTTGCAAGTTGTAGTTGATTACGGTCATATTCTATCTGTTGTTGGGTTGCTATTTGTTGTTGTTGTAATAATGCTTCTTGTTCAGCATTAAATATTGATGAAATATGACTCTCCTTAAAATGCGTTACTGTATCACTAATATTAGTAGTATTTATTATTCTCTCTATATTTTCTGTTGTAAGATTGGTTATTTTGTCGGTTGAATAATATGTTAAATCATTTATAGAAAGATTTGCTATCATATTTCTCGCATTTTTTAATAAATTAACATATGTATCACTATATGGGATTTCTTTAACAATGTATTGGCTTATATATGTATTAAAATCCTGTCTTACATAATCTACGTTTTTGTTTGTTGTTGGTAGATCTGAAATCTGAATTGAATCAATTACTCTTAATGCAAGTTGTCTTATTTCTTCAGCAGGTGAAGGTAATTTCTGTGGTTTACTAAGACCACTTAATAGCTGTTTAATATCGCCTTGATATTTGTATCCAAGAAATACACCTAATGCTAGATAAAATAGATTTTTCATGATATTTGTATCCTCCTATCATTTATTTTTTGTATCATTAAATATTTTAAATCAAGTTTATGCAATTGCTCAGATAATTTAATATTTTTTGTTAAATCTCTCATCTGTTCATATTCATCTATTGATAAACCTTCATTACTATGAAGTTTTGCACGTAATATTAATCTTTGATTAATTAATTTATTTAAATTCTGTTCATATTGTTCTGACTTTAGCATTTTAATTCCTATAATTTATAATTAGTAATAATTAACTCTTCTACTGTTACTTTTTTTGATGGATAGTACATATCTATTGTATATATATTAAATTTATTATTTATTATTTTTATTAAAGGTTCATAATATGAATAAGATAATATAAATTTACCTTTTATTGTTGTTAAGGTTTTGACAATTTCTGCTGGTTTTGGATAGTTTTCATAACAACGACTATCACTATCGATATAGGGAGGATCCAGATATATAAAAGCATTTTTATTATCGTATTTTTTTATTACTGTTCTATAATCCTGGTTTAAGATAATAGTATTTTTAAGTAATTTATAATATTTATCACAATTTTTTAATTTATTATTTATAATGTCACTATCTATTATTCGTTGAATCTTACTTTGATTCCTATCAACTCTCATCCCACACTGAGTTTTAATACAATTATTAGAAGGTACAGGTAACATTTTTATATATATTAAATATTCAAAAGGACTTAAAGAATTTAAATTCTTTCTTGCTTTGTTTTCTATTTTTTGTAAATATTTTAATTTATCAGTTTGTGTCCAAGTATCAGGCCAAGTATTAGTGTATTTACATAACTCACCTTTTGCAACACCTTTATAAAAATTGATTAATGAAGTTTCTGTATCTGCAATAACGTTTATTTTAGCAGGTTGCTTTGCAAAAAACAGACTTCCTCCACCAACAAAAGGTTCAATATACGTATCATGTTTAGGAATTAATGGTAATAATTTCCCAACCATAAAATGTTTACCACCAATCCAACTTATAAGTTTTGGTAATTTTTTATCTTGGTTTATCATTATTTTTTAGATTGTGGACAGTTGATTTTAAATCCCTGTACATATCTTGTTCCTTGTTTTTCTCTATATTTGTCGCATTTGCAAGATGCTGTGATTTGTGGATTCCTGCCAATATATGTTGCAAGAATAGTCTGGCACGTTTGTAAATTGTTAAAAGTTGTTGGCATCTGTCTGGATATTGCCTGTTGTATTTTTTCTTCTGGAGTTATTGGAGTAGTGCCAGTAGTAGCTCTAATTGTAGATAGTCTTTCAACTGTCTTTTCCATAGCATTTTTTTCTTGTTTAACACCTAAAAGTTTTTTAATTTGGTCTTTAAACACAAAACCCAAAATACCTGCTCCAATTAAATAATATATATTCATAATTAATCTCCCTTTGTAATTCTTATTTCTTATTCCTTTTGCTGAGATAATTAACCAGAAAGTATAAACCAACTGCTCCAAGAGATAATCCTATAACCCAGTATATACCTGTTGAGGTCGAAACTGTAGTTAATGTAGTACTTGCAGGAATAGTTTTTGTACCTGTATTTAATGATGCTATCTCTTGTCTAACTCTTGTTTGTAGGGTATCAAAATTAAGACCCCATTTGGTAGCATATTCCCGAGCTTTAGTTCTTGTAACAGTTGCTGCAATATTATTACTTTCAAGATATTCTGCAACTGCTATTCGTAGCATAACTATCTCTTCACTTGGAAGTACATCCCAGGTTGCGGTATAGATTTCAGATAAACCTGCTTGTAATTGATCCCAGTTTATAGCTCCTGATTTATAATTATTAATTAAATTTGTCAGTGCTATCCAACTGGTTCTAAATAGATCTGAAACATCTCCCAGAGTTGATAATGTATAAGTGAAATTTGCTAAACATGGACATGCCATAATATTTTACTCCTTTTATTTGAGTTGGTATTCATTTGTATTTGGTATTTCCTCTATGTTTTTGCTTACAACAGCTTCTTGGTGATGTGGAAAAACACTATATAAATAGCCTTCATCAAATCTTATTATAATTGTGACAGGATACTCAGATCTATCTACATTATAGCTTTCAAAGTCACTGTCTCCATTGTCCCAATAAATATATCCAATTTTACCTTCGTGTGAATACACGAAATTCCTAACTTCTTTTATTGTCTTCAAATTTCCTTTGCTTCTTTTAATACCTTTAATTCCTTCAAAAAAACCTGTTAATATTGGTTTGGATTTATTATATTTCTCAAAAAATTCTTTTCTTTCATATTCTTTATCTTCCTCCAAAACATAAATAAAATCCCAATTCAGAGATTTTAATTCTTTAAGCGTTAACTTCCTTTCAGTTGCATTATACCCAAAATCTCCATTTTTCCTTTGCGATTTTTTTCGTCTCCAAATGGAATCTCTCCAATTAGCTATTTTTGAAAGCATTCCATAGTGACTGAGAATACTAACTCTCATAGCTCCTGGTTTTGGAAAATCTGGATCAAAATAAAACTGTTCATCTATCTTTTTACTCATAATATTTTACTCCTTTTATTTGAGTTGGTATTCATTTGTATTTGGTATTTCCTCTATGTTTTTACTTACAACAGCTTCTTGGTGATGTGGAAAAACACTATATAAATAGCCTTCATCAAATCTTATTATAATTGTGACAGGATACTCAGATCTATCTACATTATAGCTTTCAAAGTCACTGTCTCCATTGT
>JBAZIW010000007.1:0-56885 GCA_041651655.1 Minisyncoccota bacterium
TTCTTAAATCTCCAGTACCTTGTGATTGAATATCAGCACATAGAGCAGCTCCGTCAGTACCAGTAGTAATAATAGAAGTGGCTACTGAAGTACAATCAGCCTGACCTACAGTACTGCCATAAGAATTATTGTTGTTTAATTTAAAAATTTCTGCTGTTGATCTGAATTGATCCATGGCTGATTTAATTCTAGCATCTTTTGCGGCATTCTGAGCACCACTCATAGAAACAATAATAAGACCAGACAAGATACCGATAATAGCGATAACGACCAATAACTCAATTAAAGTAAAACCTTTTGTTTTTTGCATATTTTTTGAAATAATTAGTATGCGACCTTTTATCTTTTTATATTCTAATTTTAATAAATAATTACTATGTTGTCAACAATTCTATTGCTGGACGGTTGTACTGATTTGGTAAATCGGCAACAAAACAGCAGCGACCAAGAATCCAACCATTAATGCTAAACCAATAATTAATATTGGCTCAATAATGCTTGATAACGAATCGACGAAAATATCTGTTTCTCTTTTATAGAACCTTACTACGTTAACTAAAGAAGAATCTAATTTACCGGTTTTTTCTCCAACCGAAACCATTTGCACAAAAAGAGGAGAAATAACTTCGGTCTGTTGAGCCAAAACAGCGCTCACGCTTTCACCCTTAACAACCCTGTCTTTAGTCCTAATAATTGCATCCCTGTATACGTTATTCCCTACCAAGTCTGATACCACCTCCAAAGCTTCATTTATGGTAATGCCGGCAGAAATAAGAGTAGAAAAATTCTCTGCGAAACGAGTCAGATAAAGATTCTTTAAAAACGGTCCAAAAATAGGAATTTTTAAAGAAATTCTATCAAAAATATCTCTTCCTTGTTTTGTTTTCGGATAATAAATAAAGAATCCTGCCGCTCCCAATAACATCGCTATAACCAAATACCAGTAATTAACGAAGAAATCGGAAATAGTAATAATCATTTTTGTCGCGATAGGAAGCTCTTGTCCTGACTCAACTAAAACCTTTACCAATCCGGGAATAACGAAAATCATTAAAACGATAAAGATTAAAATGAAAATAATCATAATAACCATCGGGTACATCGCTGCTCCCATCATTTTAGAACGGATGGCATATTCGCTTTCCAAATGATCAGCCACTTTATCCAAAATAGATGGAAGGTTTCCAGAAACTTCTCCCGATTTAACCATGTTAATATAAAAAACGGAGAAAATTTCGGGATATTTTCCAAGAGCTTTCGACATCTGATTACCGCTTCTTACATCTTTGGCAATGCTGTATATTTTCTCTTTAAAATCTTGATTCTTTGTTTGATCACCCAAGGCATCAATCGCTTCAGCCGGAGGAACATTTGAATCAATCATGATAGCCAGTTGCCTTGAGAACATCGCAACATCTTTCATCGAAACTTGAGAAAGAAATTTGATGTTAATTTTTTTATTTAAAACGTCCTTTTTTTCTACCTCCTCCTCTTCGTTAATTTCTACAGGAAAAAGACCGTTATTATTCAAAACCTCCAAAGCTGCTTCCTTTGAAGAAGCCTCTATGACGCCGGACTTGGCACCTCCTTTTATATCTTTTGCTTGATAAAGATATTTCATATTAATTTCCTTAATTCTCTAGGATTATTCGAAAACTTAGAAGCATTCTCAATGGTTACCAATCCCTTTCTGACTAATTCAGACAATGATCTATTTAAAGAAACCATTCCCGATTCAGAAGATGTTTCTATTACTAAAGGTATTTCGTATATCTTATTGTCTCTTATTAAATTAGAAATAGCGGAAGTATTAAGCATTATTTCGCAAGCCGGAACTACCTTTCCGTCAGTTGAAGGAACCAATCTTTGTGAAATTATTCCAATCAAAGAACTTGCTAACTGAGCTCTGATTTGAGACTGTTGGTCTCCGTTAAAGTTGTCGACTATTCTATGAATGGTTTGCGCCGCCGAATTGGTGTGCAGGGTTGCAAAAACCAAATGTCCGGTTTCCGCTGCCGTAATGGCTGTGGACATTGTTTCAGGGTCTCTCATTTCTCCTACCATGATAACGTCGGGATCCTCTCTGAATGTCGATTTTAATGCTTGAGCAAAAGACAAAGTATCAAGATGTAATTCTCTTTGATTAATCATCGACTTATCATCTTTAAAAATATACTCAATCGGATCCTCAATGGTTATGATATGGCTGGCTCGAGTGTGATTTATTTCATCAACCATCGCCGCTAAAGTTGTACTCTTTCCGTGACTTGATGGCCCGACAACTAAAACAAATCCTTGAGCATATTCACAAAACTGATGCAGTCTAACCGGCAATCTTAATTCTTCCAGAGTTCTTATTTTTTCCGGAACCAATCTTAAGGCCGCACTAACTGTTCCTACTTGATAAAAAACATTGACCCTGAATCTGGCTCTTCCTTCAAAATCATATGAAAAATCTATTTCTTTATTTTTTTTAAAGTTTTCTATCTGTTCTTCACTCATTAGAGCAAAAGAAATTCCCTCTGCCTCTGCAGCTGTCAAAGCTTCTCCTTTTAAATGAATTAATTCTCTATTTATTCTTAGGATGGGAGAATGACCTTCCGAGATGTGAAGGTCTGAAGCATTATTCTTTATAGTCGCCTCTAAAAGCTGTTTAAGAAATGTTTGGTATTCCATTTTAAATTTGTTCTTTTTCCAATTGTTGTTGTTCCTCGGTTATTCTGAATACCTCCTCAACAGAAATCAATCCTTGCAGCGCTTTTATCATCGCATCCTGTCTCATTGTTATCATTCCTTGTTTCTTAGCTTCTACGGCAATATTTGTTTCAGACGGATCTTCAAGAATCACTCTCTCTAATTCGGTCGTCATTCTTAATACTTCAAAAATACCGATTCTTCCTTTTTCTCCTTTATTGCCACACTTAGCACATCCCTTCGGTTTATAAACGTAAATCGGATTAGGAACGGTGAAATAACTTTTAACTGTTTCCGGCAATTGAGTTATTTCTTTCATTATCATTTTTTCTACCTCTTTATTCGGTCTTGCTTTTTCCTTGCAATAAGGACATAAACGATGACCCAATCTTTGGCCGATAACAACGTTTACCGTGGCTGGCAAAAGGAAAGGCTTAATTTTCATATCAATCAATCTAGGAATCGCTCCAATAGCATTATTGGTGTGCAAGGTAGATAAAACAATATGACCGGTTAAAGCAGCGTGAGTAACTAAAGATGCAGATTCTTCATCTCTGATTTCACCGACCATAATAATATCCGGGTCTTGCCTAACTACCGACCTTAATCCTTGACTAAAATCGTATCCGATATCCGGTCTAATTTGTGATTGATTAACTCCTTTAACAAAATACTCAATCGGGTCTTCAAGGGTAACCACATTAACATCTGGTTTATTTAATTCTTGAAGAATAGAATACAAAGTAGTTGTTTTACCAGAACCGGTCGGACCAGTTGAAAGTATCAATCCAAAAGGCTTAAGAATTGCTTCTTTCAATGCTCTTAAATTATATCCCAATAATCCTATCTCTTCATAACTCCTTAATCCTTCAGTAGCATCAAGAACCCTGATTACAACTTTTTCTCCTAATTTAGTCGGGAATGTTGAAACTCTGAAATCAATATCTTTAGAATCTATTTTAGCTGAAAATCTTCCGTCTTGAGGGATTCTTGTTTCATCGATTCTTAAATTAGAAACGATTTTAATTCTGGCGACAATTGAAGGATGAGTATGAATCGGTAAAAACAAAGATGAATACAAACTTCCATCCATTCTGAAACGTATTCTCAATTGATTTTCTTCCGGTTCAATGTGAATATCAGAAGCATTACCGTCAACGGCATGCCTCAAAATAACTGCCACCATTTTAATAATCGGGGCCTCCTCAGAAAGTCTTTCCGCCTTTGGTTTAGCATCGGTTGCAAAAAGCTCAACGCTTCCTCCTTCTTCCTCTCCTAATTCTGTCTCTAATGCACTCAAAGCTTTACCTACCTCTTCCCTGACGTTCCTGTACTGCTTTAAAAAAGCATCGAAAGAATTAGCACTGATAAGATATGTTTTGTAAGTTATTTTATTCTGTCTGGCTAAAAAGTTTAAAGCCTCCTTGGCCTTAATGTCGTCCGGATTTACAACTCCAACTTCTAAAACATTTCCCTGGAGAGTTAAAGGAACTATTTTATAAAATCGGGCTGACTCTTCGGGAATCATTGCCAAAACATTATTGGAAACTTCCAAAACCTCGGCGTTCTCAAAAAAAGGCATATTAAATATTTCTGCCTTAATTTTATTAAGATCGCTTTCTTTGAGCAGCTTTTTGGAAACTATGAATTCTTCTTCGCTTCCCTTGAAGGCCTTGAATTCATTTTGCAATTCTTCTCCTTGCTCTTTAGTTATTATTTTTTTCTCTATTAGTTTTTGTAAAAAAATCATATTAAATTTTATTTAACAGGAGCAAAAGGATCATCTCTTCCCGAAGGAACTTCTCCAATAACTTCATCAAAAATTGATGAATCGGGAATATATTTCAATGCCGTAAAAGCACTGGAAGCAAGGAAGTTTGTATCAACTTCAACTTGAATCGTTCCATTTCCCCCGATTGGCAAAATATCAGTATTGGCTGGAGTAATTTTAATTTTTGTTAAACCAAAATACCCAAGAATAATAACTCCGACAATTAAAACATAGGGAGCTATTTTTTCTAAAGTGCTTTTACTTTTTTGATTTGTTGATTCCATATTAATAAGAATAAATATCTAATATCACACTAAAGCCAAGATTATTAATTATGGTTCTTCCCTTCACTTCCTGTGCGGCAGAAGAAACGGTGACGCTCTTAACTGTAATTATTCTTGTTTGATTTTCAAATAAAGATAATAAATTTTTAAATTCAGCATATGTTCCCGCAACATTTAAATTAATTGTTGTTTTTTTGACTGGTCCTTGTAATTGACTAAGGTAATTACCAGACTGCTGAACCACTTCTTGTGTTCCTTGAACGCTAGTTTTAGCTCCATCTTCAGTTTGATTTGTTGTTGGTGCTTGAGTTTGCTGTAATGGCTCTGCAGCTGAACTAGTCATACTGGTCAAATCCATTCCACTTGATGCAACGATAGCTTTGAAAAAACTGTTAATCTTGGGAACAAAGAATTGAGATGAATCAAAATTAATAGCAATGCTGCTTTTCTTTTCTGTCCAACCAGCATTATTAAGAGCCTCTATTTTAGAATCTATAATAGCGTAATAACTTTTCTTTGCACTAATCAATGATTCTACTTGGCTTATCTGACTTTTAACATTATTAATTTCCTTCCATTTAGAAGAATCCAATAAATATGCTACACAAATGGCGGCGATGAAAATCAATACCGATATTAACAATTTTATTTGTTTTATTCTTTTAATATCCATATTATTTTAAGACGTCTGCTTTTATGGTCAATTCTAAATTAAAATTAACCGAATTATCTTGGGCCAAAGCAACATTCGAAATTTGATAGCTTTCAATGGTTGGCTCAATATTCAAAATAGCTATTTGCTGCATAACGTTTTGGAATCCGCTTGTTGATCCGGATACGGTAACCTTTCTAGAAACTACATCAAAAATAAATCCGGAATAAACTACTTTGGGATGAGTCCATTTCTGGAAAGTGGTAAAAAAATTAGAAACCTTAGGATTATTTTCAAAAAGAACCTTAAAGTCTCCGATATATCTACCAGCTAAAGCCAATTCACTTTCCTTGACTCTCACGTCACTTCCGGCAAGAGTAGTATATTCATTATTGGCGGCGAGCAATTTTGCCTTATTTTGACTGAGAATTACGTTATTAAAATAAAAATAAACACCCAAAGAAATCAAAAAAACAATGATTGAAAAAACCATAATAAGGTTTTCCCTAAGGTCTGTTTCTTTTTTTATTGGCGCTATTTCAATTGCCATAATTATTTCTTAATTCTTAAGTATATTATACTTGCTTATTCAAATTTTCTCAAGGCTTCACCTAGCGCAATGGCGTAGTTAGGATTTATTTCCCTCATTTTTTTATCCAATACCTTCGGATAGATAATATTTTTAAACGGTTCAGCGATTTCAACAACTAAATTGTGAGATTCGTCCTGATTCAAACTCTTGGTAAAGTAATCGACTAATCCCGGCAACAATGAAGTTCCTCCGGCTAAAATAACTTTCTCCACCTTCTTCCCTTCTTTTTCTTCGAAGTCTCTTATTACCGATCTGGTTCTCTCAGATATAATTGATAAAATAGGAGTTAAAATATGAGAAAGTTTTGCATCACCAGAATCAGTTAATCCTTCCTCCTTTTTCTTTACCTCTGCTTCTCCAGCCGGAATATTTAAAGTTTGAGAAAGACTGTAGGTCAAATCTTTACCCGCCATATCAAAACTGGAACTCATTTTCATGAAACCACTATCGATAATATTAATGTTGGTACTTTGAAATCCCATTTCCAATAAACAAGTCGGGGGATCGTTTTCTTTAACCACTGCCCTCTTCAAAGCCATCGCCTCGGCTTCCAACGCAGTTAATTCCAATCCAGATTGTTCGGCAATTGTTTTGTACTGTTCAACGATAATCTTAGGAACAGCCATCACTAAAACTTTATTATTCTCTTTCATAGATTCTTTGTTCATTAATTGCCAATCCAAAACTAATTCTGATAAAGGCAAAGGAATATATTTCCTTGCTTCAAAACCGATAGCATTGGCAATCTCTTTTTTGGACATCGGCGGCAATTCAAAGGTTGTAAAAAATGTTGCAAAGTCGGGCAAAGAAAATACTACCTTCTTGGTCTTTATTCCCGTCTGCTCTATTATTCCTGCGATGGCGATTGAAATATTATTAACCGCCGGGTTTAAGTTTTTTCTATCAAAAGATCTGAAAAATTGTTTACAAGCAACATCCAAGTTAACCTCTCCATAATTCTCCAAGGTTATTTGCCCTTTATTTTCTGATATCTCAACGGCTCGAATGACTTTTGTTCCAATGTCGATACCCAAACTATTCTGCTTTTTTCTTTTTGCAAAAATCATATTAAAAATATTATAGCATTTTTAAATTAGTTGACAAATGTTATACTTGTATAATACCACTTTTAAAAAAACAATGAAATACCTAAAGGCAATTTGGGATATAGTTTTCCCTAAAAAGTGTATAATCTGCGGAAGAGAAGGACAACATCTTTGCGAAGATTGTCTTTCTTTGATTCCAATCAATCCCTTTGAATATTGTTTATGCGAAAAAATGGAAAAAATAAATAAGTGCGATAATTGCAAAAACAAAAATCTTGATAAAATATTGTCGGCCACATCTTTCAATAACAAGATTGTCAAAGAAGCTATTCATAAACTAAAGTACGGATACATAGAAGATTTAAGCATTCCCCTCGCCTGGCTCATCCTAAACCATCTTAAAACTATTGATTGCCAGATTGATAATTCTTTTGTCCTTATTCCTATTCCGATGCATATAAAAAAGAAAAGAAAAAGAGGCTTTAATCAATCGGAAGAAATTGCAAAAATAATTTCTGAAGCAACTGGCATTAAAATATCAACGACTCTCGCTAAAACGAAGGAAACCAAACCGCAAATGGAACTGAATCGAAAGGAAAGAATTGAAAACATTAAAAATTGTTTTGCGATTATCGACAAAAAGGAGATTAAAAATAAGTCTATTCTTCTTCTAGACGATGTCTATACCACGGGCACAACCATGGATGAATGCGCTAAGATTTTAAAAGAAAACGGGGCCAAAGAGGTTTGGGGCTTAAGCATCGCAAGAGAAATAAAGTTGGGTTGACCAATACTGCTATTTTGTATATTATGACAACATATTGGAGAGGTGCCAGAGTGGTCGAATGGGGCACCCTGCTAAGGTGTTAGTTGCGAAAGCGACTCGAGGGTTCGAATCCCTCCCTCTCCGCCATTATGGACCTAATTAACACCATTCTTCACATAGACGTCTATTTAACCGAGATTGTTAATGTCTACGGAACACTATCTTATTTTTTATTATTTATTGTTATCTTCATTGAAACCGGCTTGGTCTTCGTTCCTTTTCTGCCCGGCGATTCCCTTCTCTTTGCGGCTGGCGCTATTTCAGCCATCAGCTCATTAAATATTTACACTTTAATTATAATTCTTTTTATTGCTGCTTTCTTGGGAGATACAACAAATTATTTTATCGGAAAATTATTGGGAAATAAATTATCCGCCAAGGTAAACCAAGAATATTTAACAAGAACCCAGGAATTCTATAAAAAATATGGAGGGATGACTATTTTCTTCGCTCGCTTCATTCCCATTATCAGGACTTTCGCTCCCTTTGTTGCCGGATTAGGAAAAATGGACTACAAAAAATTTATTGCCTATAATGCAATCGGAGGGTTAATATGGGTCTTACTCTTTACCCTCTCCGGATATTTCTTGGGCAATATTCCACAGGTAAAAGAAAACTTTTCAATTATTGTTGTTATCATTATCTTATTATCTTTCATCCCGGTCTTATTTGAATTTCTAAAAAATAAAAAACATGACTAAGAAAAAATACTACGCCTATTTGGTAAACGGCAAAAAAGGAATTACCGATAACTGGCCGGAATGCCAAAAAATTGTTTCGGGCATGGTTAATACAAAATACAAAGGATTCGAAACAAAAGACGAAGCCGAAAGATGGCTGGAGGCCGGAGCCGATTATTCTTTAAAACATACCGCTTCAAAAAAAGGAGTGTATTTTGATGCTGGAACCGGAGCCGGTAAAGGAGTTGAAATAAGTGTTACCGATGAAAATGGAAACAGCCTATTAAGTATTGTCATGAAAGAAAAAGATATTGATAAGAAAGGCAATCATTTGATTGTTAATAGTGTCACTAATAACTTCGGAGAATTATTGGCCTGCAAATACGCTCTGGAAATAGCCTTAAAGAAAAACATTAAAAACATTTTCGGAGACAGCAAGCTGATACTTGATTATTGGTCAAAAGGATACATTAAAAAAGAAATGCCCGAAGAAACCATTTCCTTAAGCAATGAAGTTAAAAAATTAAGGTATCTTTTCGAAAAAGAAGGAGGAGAAATGGAGCATATTTCTGGTGGCAGTAACCCGGCCGATTTAGGATTCCACCGGGGATAACAAATTGACAATTGCCTCCTTTTTATATATTATTTCCCTATCACGGAGGGATGCCAGAGCGGTTGAATGGGATAGTCTTGAAAACTATTGTGGGGAAACCTACCGAGGGTTCGAATCCCTCTCCCTCCTCCAGCTTCCGACCAGAAAGGTCGGATTTTCTTTTTTATTTAATGAAAAAATGATAAAATGCTCTCATGGAAAACAAATTCAAAAAAATTAAAGAAATTGTAGAAAAGGAAGCTTCTTTTGAACACAAGATAGATCACGTCTTAAGAGTATATAATTTATGCCTTCTTTTAGCCAAAAATGAAAAAGTTGACTTGGACATTTTGAAAGCAGCTGCCCTACTCCACGATATTGCCAGAACTAAAGAAGATAAAGATACTACCGGAAAAATAGATCATGCTTTGCTGGGCGCAGAAATGGCAGAACCGATTTTGAAAAAACTAAAATTCCCTGAAGAAAAAATACAAATCATAAAAGATTGTATTATTTCTCACCGTTACAGAAATGATCACGAACCAAAAACAATAGAAGCAAAAATACTATTTGATGCCGACAAATTAGATACTATCGGCGCAACGGGCATCGCTAGGTCTTTTGTATGGATTGGAAAAAATGACGCTAAAATATATAGCGACGAAAATGTAGAAAAATACATTAAAAATAATTTAGAAGGCGGAAAAATTAATGGAAGGATTATTAACAAAACTAAGCATAGCCCGCAAGTAGAATTCCAAACAAAAACTAAATTTTTGAAAAAGAAGCTGTATACCAAAAAAGGCAGAGAAGTCTGCAAAGAAAGGCTCGAATATGTTGAAAAATTCTTAAAAAGACTGGAAAAAGAAATCAAGGGAAAGATATAATCTAATTCCTTGTTTTTAATCTCTTTTTTGTATAGTATAGAAATACGCCCTCGTAGTTCAATGGATAGAATACCAGCTTGCGGAGCTTGCGATAGAGGTTCGAATCCTCTCGAGGGCACATATGAATTTCTCAACTAAAATAGAAGAAATTCCTAACGTCGGAAAGGTTTACGGCAAAAGACTTAAAGCCATGGGTATTAAAACTTTGGCCGATTTAATTTACTATTTTCCGAGAGAATACAAAGACTTCTCCAAAATATCCAAAATCAAGGATATAAAGATAAATGAAAAGATTTGCATCTTAGGAAAAATAATCTCCATTAATCAAAACAAAACCTGGGTCAAGAGAATGATTATCACCACCGCTCTCATAGAAGACGATACCGGAGCGATAGAAGCCGTTTGGTTCAATCAGCCCTATTTAAATAAAGTTTTGAATATCGGAGACGAAATTATTTTGGCCGGAAAACTATCCATCAATGACAGAACTATTCAAATCTCCTCTCCTATCTACGAAAAAGTTTCCCTGAAAGAAAATATTCATTTGGGAAGAATAATGTCCGTCTATACCGAAAGTCAAAGAGTGTCTTCAAAATATTTAAGATATATTCTTAAACCGATTATCGAAAACATTAAGGATAAGATTCCTGAAACTCTACCCGATGAATTATTAAAAAAATATGAATTATTATCTCTAAAGGAAGCGATTGAACAAATCCACTTCCCTTCTTCATTGGAATTGGCTAAAAAATCCGAAGAAAGATTTTCCTTTGAACAAATATTTTTCATTTCTCTTTTTAATTTAAAAAAGAAATTGGAAATCAAAAAAGAAAAATCTCAATCAATTCTGATAAATAAAGAACTAATAGAAAGAGTTAAAAATTCTCTTCCTTTTGAATTAACTAAAGCCCAAAAGAAAACCTTGGATGAGATACTGAAAGACATGGAAAAACCTAATCCCATGAATAGATTATTACAGGGAGATGTCGGTTCGGGAAAAACCGCGGTTGCCGCCCTAGCTTCAATTAATTCGGTCAAAGCCAAAGCCCAAGTTGTCTTAATGGCTCCGACTGAGATATTAGTAAAACAACATTTTAAAACATTTTTCCAAATGCTAAAAAGTTTTAATCTGAATGTCGGATTGTTAACCGGAAAAGAAGATAAATATTATTCAAAAAAGCTTCATTCCGATACGATTGAAATATCCAGAAAAAAACTATTGGAAAAAGTTGAAGAAGGAGAAATTGATATTTTAATCGGAACCCAGGCTTTAATCGTCGGCAATAAAAAGAAAAAGGAAGAGCAAAAGGTAAAATTCAAAAATATGGGACTGGTGATTGTTGATGAACAACATCGCTTCGGAGTCAAACAAAGAGCCGCTCTTCAAAAGAACCGAGAAAAGATTCCTCATCTTTTATCCATGACCGCCACCCCTATTCCCCGAACCCTAGCCTTAACCGTCTGGGGAGATTTAGATTTATCAATTATTGATGAAATGCCGAAAAATAGAAAAAAGATTATCACCGAAATTGTTTCGGAAAAACAAAGAGCTAAAAAATACGAATTTATTAAAAAAGAAATTGAAAAAGGAGGCCAGGTTTTTGTTGTCTGTCCGAGAATAGAAGCGGAAGAGGAAGAAGTTAAAACTGTTAAAAAAGAATTTGATTATCTTTCCCGTGATGTTTTTCCTGAATTTAAATTGGCCATGCTTCACGGAAAAATGACTAGCAAAGAAAAAGACAAAACTATGAAAGATTTCCGCAGCAAGAAATACGACATCCTCGTTTCTACCTCCGTCATCGAGGTAGGAATCGATATTCCCAACGCCACCGTTATGATGATTGAAGGTAGTGATAGATTCGGTTTAGCACAATTACATCAATTTCGTGGCCGCGTCGGACGAGGAGAACAACAATCATACTGCTTGCTTTTTACCGACTCAAAAAGCAAAAAAACCAGAGAAAGATTAGAAGCAATGATTAAATATGACAGCGGATTTAAACTCGCTGAAATAGATCTTAAATTAAGGGGCCCAGGAGATTTCTTCGGGGTAAGACAATGGGGGTTGCCCGACTTCGCCATGTCCGCTTTAAAGGACATAAAGAGCGTAAACAAGGCTAGAGAAGCAGCAATAGAGATATTTCCTCAAATACAAAAATATCCCCTTTTAAAAAGGAGGTTGGAGGCGTTTGAAGAGAAGATTCATTTGGAATAACTATTTCCTTACCTTCGGCGTGACCCAAAATCCCATATATTTACCAAAAACCCAATGCATCTGAGCATGAAGGGCCGGTAAAGCACTGAAGAATATCATCACGAAAGGTATTAAAATCCATTCTAGGGCCATTAAAACATACTTAAAGCGTCCATAATTGACCGGTTTCGGAGGAAGCAATAACATGCTTACCCAGATAGAAATAATCAAACTCGACATGGTAATTGTCAGAATAACACTGGTTATTTTCGGTAAATTATACGACACCAATGACTGAGCAAACTCATTCCCTCCCAAGTACAAAGGCAGCCAACCGAGAGCAAAAATTAAAATTGAAGAAATAGCCCAAGAAACGTGTCCCTCAACCAATTCAAAACCCATTGAAAATTTCTTTTGGAAAGAAATCTTTTTGTCTTTCAAAGAAGCAAAAATAAAGAAAGGAACTTCCCCTACTCCGTAAGCCCATCTTTTTTGTTGTTTATAAACATTCTTTAATGTTTTAAAAAATGTCTCGGCACAATTAGCATCCATTGAAATCGGATAATACATCGGTTGAACTTTGTAATCTCCATCATATTCAAAAAAACATTGCCAAAAAATTCTTGAATCGTCAGAAACAACATTTCTCTGTTTGAATCCAACATCGTTCAAGGCTTTGAACGGCATTGAGTGTGAAGAAAAAGTAACCAACTTCTCCGGTCGCTCCTGATTCATGGTGTGCCAAAAAGTTGAAGAAAAAGAAAACACCCTAGACAAAGGAGGAGATTGCCAAACATTGTTCAAATACAATGGAATCGGTTGAAAACTGGTTCTTAGTGGTTTATCAACGGTTAAATAGTAATAAGTTAAACAGCTAAAATATTTAGGATAGACGCAAGCATCGATATCGAAAGAAGAAACAATGACGTTTTCGTAAGGAATACTCAAAGGATCAATAATCAATTCTTTAGCCTTTCGCGCTGCCCAAGCATCATTTGCTCCGTGACCGGCAATCTCCCCTTCCAAACCCATTGGATGGCAAGTAATTAATAATTTATAAAAACTGTTACCGTATTTTTCTTTAATCTTTAAAGCAATTTCTTTGGCGTTTTCTTTGTCCGCTTCTTCGCAAGCCAAAACAACAATCATTTTTTCTTTCAAATAATCGGTAGCTAAAAGACACTTAAAAGTTGACTCAACAATTTCAAGAGGTTCCCCGTACATCGGCAAAATTATCAAATGATAAATATCTTTCCAGGACGAAACATTGATTCCGTTTTTAGGAGCTCCTAAAATTTCTAATTTCTTAAGCCAATCTTCTTCTTCATTCTTTTTCATCTGAGAGTATCCTGTCTTCAAATAGAAAGCAAAATAAATGGTTCGGAGTAACCAATAAATATCAAAAACAATGATAAAAAAAGCCACCAACACCGGGAGCTTGTAAGAAAGTAAAACCGACAAAAATAATACTGAAAGGCTTAAAAGTCCGGTAAACATTTCCAAAAAACGGTACAGACCCCTCTCTTTCCTATCTTTCAAGTCTGCCGCTCTTCCTATTTTTAAATAGTATTTTTCTTCCATTGTGACCCCACAGGGAATCGAACCCTGATTACCAGATTGAAAATCTGGTGTCCTAACCGTTAGACGATGGGGCCAAAGATAGATTATATATATCAAAAAGAAGGCAAAAAGACAAGTTCTTGGCTTTAAAATTTAATAACTTCTCCGGGGTTAATAATTCCTTTTTCTTTAGACTCTTTAGAGTCTTCGATCTTCTCTTTTTTCGCTTCTTTGATAACTTCTCTCAATCCTTGAATATCTATTTTCTTTTTTGTCTTATTCGTATCAACAATCTCTGGTTTTATCACCCTCTCTACCCTTTTTTCTTTTTTAACAGGAACAAATTCTTTGGCGGTATCTTCAAGGCTTATAAACGGCAACTTTTCAAAATTACTCTTTGGTTTTTCTTCAATATTATTAGCATTACCATTACCATTGCCATTACTCTTTCCCAAACAAGACTTGCAATATACCGGACGCTTTCCATCTGGCTTAAAAGGAACCTTAACCTTCTTTTTGCATTTCTCGCATTCAGCATCAAATAATTCAGAAGCTGTTCTACCATTTGCCCTGACTTCAATTTTGGGCATATCTTCCACTCCGGCATATTTAGAAATCTTCTCTTCGACAAGTTTTCTATCTGTTCCGTATTTCTTTCTTGAGAACTCAATAATTTCTTTTTCAAAATCATAATCAGAAACAGCCGGTGGTAAAGTTTCAGCCGAAAAGGGCCTGGAAGTCAAACCATCAATCATTAACTTAACGTAAATATTCTGTTTAGGAAGATTCACTAAATCGTGAGTATAGAATTCGGGAGAAAATTCTTTTTCCAAAAACTCCCCGTCTTCGGCTCCGACTCTGAATAAAATCATTGTTCCCACGTTTCCAAAAACAGCATCTCTTACCTTTTCCTCCATTTGATTAATGTATTGATGAGCTAAAACTAAAGACAATCTATACTTTCTGGCTTCTGATAAAATGCTGGCGAAAGAATCAGTTGAAAAGTTTTGGAATTCATCAATATATAAGATAAAATCGTTTCTGTCTTTTTCAGGAGTGTCTACTCTCGACATCGCTGCTAACTGCAGTTTGGTTACCAATAAGGCTCCCAATAATCTTGAAGAATCCTCTCCCACTCTTCCTTTAGAAAGATTCATAATCAGAATCTTTTTCTCATCCATTATTTTTCTGATGTCTATCGTTGATTTTTCTTGTCCGATAATATTTCTAATCAAAGGAGAAGAAATAAATTGTCCAATTTTGTTTTGAATGGCTGCGGTCGCTTCTATTTCGTACCTCTGACTATAGCGGGCAAACTCTTTAACCCAGAAAGCCTTAACCACTGAATCTTTAACATTTTCCAATATTTCATTTCTCCATTCCACATCGGCTAATAATCTATTGATACCCAACAAGGTTGAACCCGGAGTTTCAAGTAAAGCTAAAATAGCATTATTCAAAATGTATTCCATTCTCGAAGACCAAACGTCCGGCCAAATCTTTTTAAAGACTCCCATCATTCCCCCAGCGATTAAGTGTCTGTATTCGGCATCAACATTTTCCATGATATTAAAAGCAATCGGAGTATCCACATCAGCGGGATTAAAATATACCACATCCTTTATTCTTTCCTCAGGGATAAACTTAAGAATTTCTTCCGACGCTTCTCCGTGCGGATCGACAAAACCAACGCCATTGCCGTTCTTAATGTCTTGAATCACCATGTTTTTCAAAAGTTCGGTCTTACCCATACCGGTCTTTCCGACAACATAGATATGACGCCTTCGATCATCCGTTTTGATTCCGAATCTTTTTCTTTCTCCCCTGAAGGTCGTCTGACCGAAAAATATGATTTCTTGTTTTTCCATAATATTATTCTACTGGTAACGTCGAGGGAGGTGCTCCCTTCTTCATTTCTACTCTCTTTAGGGCTGAAGTCGGTACAGCCGCACCCGGGAAATGCCATAGAGTGGCCAATTCTTCACTATTTAAAAAGTATGTCGCTCCTTCTACAGAAAAAGGATCGAAAGCCGGATCTCTGGTTCTGTAATTTTCGATTAGATCTCTTTTTCTTAGATACAATCTTCGGGCGGTAAAAATATCGGGCGACTGAATTTTAGTTGTCGTCATTCCCCACGGTTTCATATTATTAAGGTTCTGAGTTCCGAATTGAGCAAAAAAACTGACTCCGAATCCTTTCGCTCCGCCGAAGAAAACTTTTCTTTCGGCAACGTAAACATATTTAATAAAAGAAAGGAAGCAATGTTTTGATTTTTTTCTTTCAATAGCCGTAACAATATCTCTTTCACCGGATGTTAATTTCATTTCCGGCGGCAAAACAGTTTCTTCTTTCTTTTCTTCCGTGGGTATTTCTCCATGGATTAAAAGATAAAAGAAATCTGACAATAAGCTTCTTCCCTCTTTTTTTTCCGGTCTCTTAACTAATTTATCAACTTCTTTTTTCGCTCTCTCAAAAAGAGAAGATTCTTTAGGCCCTCTCGGTTGAGCAAATATTTGTATCCAAATCTGCTCTCCTTTTGACATTCTTGATATTACTTCAAATAAAGAAGCCAAAGGATCGATTCTTTTTTCTTCTTTCGAAACCTCTGGTTTTTCTTCAAAAAACTGCTCGTAGGTTCTAATCGGATAAACATCTGATTTTATTAATTCAAAATCCGTTCCCCACATATCCCAATCTTGATTAGGAATGTCCATCGGAACTTGTTTGGTATAATCAGGAACTTCAACAATTTCTACTTCTGGGTATTGAGCATAGATAGATGACTCAATCAATTTTCTGTTACTTGAAGGAATCCTAACGTACAGATGCGGAACTCCGTCAATTCCCGCTATTTCAAAAGAAGCGCCCAAGATCACCTTTCCTTCAAAATGTTCAGCTCTCCAATCCTTGGGCGGATCGTAAGAACCCCAAATAGAATTGAAGACATTTTCCATGGCTCTTAATGGCCTAAGAATTTCCTGAGGTATCCTGATTTCCAAAACTACCGGTTTTCTTATTTTATCACCGGCCCATTTATTGCTTATAAACAACTTATAAGTAAATTTTAATTTTTTAAACAAATAAAATGGAACGACTGTCCACCAAAATTGAAAGATTAGAGCTTTTAGTGCCAAAAGATAAGGGAAAATAATTTTCCAGAACGCGGAAAATGCTTCAATTATAAACACTATTTCTGCTGGCATTAATTAATTTTAAACTTATGCTTCGCGAACCTTGTACTTTCCTTCCCCATCTCTGGTGAAGAATTTTTTGTTTTGTAGATTAAGAAGAATTGTTGATTCTTTAACCATTCTTTGCTGCAATACAGACTGAACTATAGTCTCCTTGGACATTGATTGTTCTGAGCTGTTTAAAACCTGATAAATAACATCTTTAACTTGTCCCGGATTATATCCCCAATCTTTCAAAGCGTAATATCCCCTACCAACCAAAACAAAGTCCTGGTTTCTAATTAATTCATTGTGCACTGTTTGAGGATGTAATTTTTTAGCTCTATTAGATCTGCCAATCAAAGATTCGTTTAATCCAAAAATCATATCAGCAATTTCTTTGAAGTGTAACGGCTTTTCACTCTTCTTTAAAATCAACTTAATTTTATCTTTTACTGTTCTGGGATTAACTTCTGGCCATGACTTTAGTCCGAGCTTATTTCCGTCTATTGTTTTCAAAATATCTTTTGATATTTCTAAATATGAACAAAAAGCTTCTTCATTGGCCTTTCCTCCATTTTCTTTATATTTCAAAAATAATGTTTTTATCGTTTCGGGAGCACCAACTTCTTTTAATTGTTTAATAAAATCAGCGGCAATCTTTTTAGACGAAGAAATCAAATCTTTATTGGTTGTCCAAAAAGAATAAAAATTGTCATCTTCTTTTTCTTTAACAAGAGTATCTGCCAAAGAAAGCAAAAACAAGATATAATTCTTATCCTCGTTTGAACCGATTTCTTCCAATAGTTTTTCTTCCTTTTTTACTCCTCCGGCAACATCTATTTTCTTTTCAAAGAAGGTTTTAATCTTCTTGAATTCATCCTTAATTTCAGGATTGTCCAAAAACTTCTTTGCTCTTCTTACTCCATCAACTTCAATCTGTCTTACCCTTTCTCTGGTGATGTTATAGCTTTTACCGATGGCTTCCAAGGTTTCCGGCTTTCCCGATTTTCCTAACGAAAATCTGCGAGAAATAACGGTTCTTGTCCTATCTGGAAGGTTTTTCAATATATTTTGTGTTATTTTTTTGCAGTCAAATTCCATAGTATTTAACTTATAACATTTAATATGAAAACTGTCAATAACCTTATTTGCCTGCCCTTTTTTGTCTTAGGTTATTCCAAGAAACCAAGACTGGACTGGCCAAAAATGTTGAAGAAAAAGTACCGGCGATAATTCCAACTCCCATCAAAATAGTGAAATATTTCAAACTTTCTTCATCGCCAAAGAAGTAGTACAAAACACACAAAGCAACCATTATCGATAATGATGTGTTAATACATCTGGCAAATGTCTCGTTTAAGCTCCTATTAACGATTTCTTCATAAGAAGACTTCCTGTCTTTTGTTAGATTCTCTCTAATTCTGTCAAAAACAACCACCGTATTATTAATACAACTTCCGACGATGGTTAATAAAGCGGTAATAACCGGAATAGTCAATTGTGCTCCGTATAAATGACCCAATAAGGCTAAAACTCCCAAAGGAATGATAACATCGTGGAAAAGCATCAAAGTAGAAGATAATCCGTACTGGAATGAAGTAATTGGCTTGGAAACATTTCTAAAAGCAATAGCGATATAGAAAAGCATGGCAATCAAAGCAACAACAGCAACCACGATCGTCTTGTCTCTTAACTCCTTTCCGATAAGAGGACTAATGGTTTCACTGCTGATTGATTTCTCGTCTATCTCCCCTGTTTCCTTAATCTTAGAAATAATATTATTGTAGACTTCTTGAGAAATATCTTTCTTACTGATCTTCAAAGCGATTCCATTATTTCCCATCGGCTGAATTTGAACATTCTTAGTTTCTTCAATTCCGCTCAAAGCATTTTGAATTACCGATATTTCCGGTCGGGCATTCTTGTAATCAAACTGAAGCAAGCTTCCTCCTTCAAAGTCTATACCCACCTTTAAACCGTAAGCAAATAAAGCATAGATACTTAGGACGACAGCAACTATTGCGATTACAAAATATAATTTTGAATATTTTAAAAAATTCATATTTTTATTTCCATAACAATTTAATCTTTCCTATCTTCCCTAAAGCAATAAACTCTAAAAATATTCTTGAAACCACCATTGAAGAAAATAGGTTCAATAAAATACCTAAAATCAAAGCAAAGGCAAAGGCTTTAATAAAGCTTGTTCCCAAGAAATAAAGAATCATCATAACAATCAAGGCGGTAAAGTGCCCGTCTCTAATTGACGGCCAAGCACGATTACATCCTTCAACGATACTGGTCATTACATCTTTTCCGGCTTTCAATTCTTCTTTCATTCTTGAGAAAATCAAAATATTGGCATCAACCGCCATACCGATCGACAGAATTAAACCACCAATACCGGCTAAAGTTAGTGTTACCGGAATTAATTTAATTAAAGCTAAAATTATCAAACAATAAACAATTAAAGCGAAAGAAGCTATCAATCCTGGCAAATGATAAAATACTATTAAGAAAATAATGATACCGATAATACTGTAAATCCCAGCTTGAACTGATTTATTCAAAGAAATCTCTCCCAATGTTGGTCCAATCTTTTTCTGAACAATAGGATCACCTAATGGAACCGGTAAAGCTCCTTGATTCAATCTCTGAACTAAGGTCTTCGCTTCTTTTATATCTGTCTGTCCGGTAATGATTGCCTCTCCCCCGCTAATCTTGTTCTCTACTTTGGGAGCATATAAATCTGAACCGTCTATTTTTCCATCACCATTAGTATCAACGATTGATGCCTCGTCTAAGGTGATAGGCATTGTTTTACCGATATTTCTTTCAGTGATAGTTTCAAATATTTTTGCTCCCTCATCGTCAAATTTCAATTCAATAATCGGAGCATAAGTTGTTTGATCAAAATTCAAAGTAGCTTTCTTCAAATACTTTCCGGTTAATTCCGTTTTTTTATAAGGATTTTCAAAAGCAACCTGCCAGTCGGCAACTTTTTGTATTTCTTCAAGAGTAGTTAAATCTTTTATCTCTTGTCTCTTGGCATTAATTTTTTCTATCTCTTCCTGAGATTTTTCTTCCCAGAATTCCAATAATGGAGTTTCTCCAATCCAGGCAATCGCCTCATCAACCGATTCTACTCCCGGCAAATCAACAGCAATTCTGTCTGTTCCGTAAACCTGAACCACCGGTTCAGTTACTCCGAAGATATTAACTCTTCTTTCAATTACATCTCTCAATCCTTCCATGACGGTAGACTTGTCTTGGTCTCCAATCTGACTCAAATCAGCCTGGTATTCCAAATGAACTCCCCCTTTTAAATCTAAACCTAATTTAAATTCGGTTTGAGGAAAGTGCCATATCTTCCAGTTATACTTAGAATTGATATTATCAATCATTTGATTATATCCGTTCGGATAACAAAAAATCCCGGCAACTAGGGCCAAGGCCAATATCGAAATTAAGGAAATTACTATGTTTTTATTGTTCATAATCGTTAAAAGTATAGTTATAATATAAACTTAAAAATCTTTTTAGTCAACTCGGTTTGCGAAAATGTCTTTTATCGTTTACAATCTAGACAATAGTCCAAATAATGTCAAATATGATCATTCTCGCCATTGAAACAAGCTGTGACGACACCGCCATCAGCGTCATCAAAACTACCGCCTCGGCTCTAAAGAAAAAACAGCCATTTTTCAATGATTTTGAAATACTTTCCGACTACGTCTCTTCGCAAACAAAGATCCACGCAGAATACGGCGGAGTGTTTCCCGCTGTCGCCAAAAGAGAACATCAAAAACACCTTACTCCCCTTTTAATCAAAGCTTTAAAGAATTCTGGATTGTTAAAAAAGAATAAAAAATCCATTGATGCTAAAAAACTTTTAAAGATACAAAAAATTCTTGAAAGGAATCAAGACATTTTTAATGATATTAAGGAATTCTTAAAGGAATATGAAATTCCGGAAATAAACAAAATTGCGGTAACGATTGGCCCCGGCCTTGAACCCTGTCTCTATACCGGCATTAATTTTGCCCGAGCCCTGTCACTCTATTGGAATGCTCCGCTCGTTTCAGTTAATCATCTTGAAGGACATATTCTTGCTAATTGGCTTTCTCCGATTGAAAAGATTATTTTCCCCGCCACCGCTTTGGTTGTTTCGGGCGGAAATACACAAATTATTAATATTGACGAGATTGGAAAATACAAACTTATCGGAGAGACTAGAGATGATGCCGCCGGAGAATGCTTTGACAAGACAGCCAGAATATTAGGATTGGGATATCCGGGAGGACCAAGTATTGCCAAAGAAGCAAAGAAATTCAAAAACAAAAAATTCAACATTTCCCTTCCCCGACCGATGAAATATGACAAAAATTATGATTTCAGTTTTTCCGGATTGAAAACTGCCGTTCTTTACGATTTCAAAAAAAGAACCGATGAAGAAAGAAAATCAAAAGAGTATATTGTAGAAATGTGCTATCAAATCGAAAAGTCAATCATTGATGTTTTAGTTTTTAAAACAATGAAGGTAAATGAAGGATCAAAAACAAAAACCATACTGCTTGGCGGAGGAGTTTCGGCTAATAAAGAATTGATCAAGGAATTCAAAAAACAGTGCAAGATTAAGAAGATAAAATTTGTATCTCCCCTACCCAGGTTCTCCGGAGACAATGCTTCAATGATTGCTTTAACGGCCCTGTTTTCTTCAAACGCCAAAAAAACATCTTGGCAAAAAATAAAACCTAATTCTAATTTAAAAATAAATGGATAATAATATTTTAATCAATCTATTATTCGCCGTTATTCCGGGAATTATCTGGTTGCTTTTCTTTCTCAGAAAAGATAATCTTCCCGAACCAAAAAAACAAATATTAAAAGTTTTCTTGGCCGGAGCAGTTGCGGCTATTCCAATCGCTTTGGTCGAAATATGGCTTTTAAACGAACTATCGACATTAAATCTATCATTTAAAGCTTACAGCATTATCAAAGGATTATTTGTTATCGGCTTAACCGAAGAGGTTTTTAAATATGTAGCGGTCAGATATTCAATACTTAACAGTTCTCATATTGATGAACCAATTGATATTCCGCTATACATGATTATCGGAGCCCTGGGATTCGCCACTGCCGAAAATGCATTATTCTTTTGCACTCAAGAATTCTTAATACTTAACGATCCTTTGATTCTTTCTTTTACCAGATTTATCGGTGCCACCCTTCTTCATGCTTTAGCCTCGGGAACAATCGGATTATTTTTAGTTCTGTCTTTCCGCTATATAAGATTCCGTCATTTTTTTGTCGCCACTGGTTTTATAATTGCAATTTGCGCTCACGCCTTCTTTAACTTTTTCTTAGAATCGTCTATAATAAAGGAAACAATATCTGAGGTAGGATATTCATCTTCCCTTTATGCCCTAGCAATTGTTTATCTACTTTTCTTATTTCTATCAATCTGTTTAAAACAAATTAAAAAATTAAAGGGCGTTTGTAAAATATAAAATATGGCAAAGAAAAACGAAGAAACTAAAATAGAAGAAAAAAAGAATTGGGACGGACCGAGCGGCCAATTGGTTGTCGATGTTTACGAAACAGAAAAAGAATTAATTATTCAATCAGCCATTGCCGGAATCAAAACCGAACAAATAGATATTTCTCTTGAAAACGACATTCTAATTATTAAAGGAGAAAGAAACAATCCCAGCAAAGATAAAGGACAAAGATATTTCCTCAAAGAATGCTACTGGGGACCGTTTTCCAAAGAAATAATCCTTCCCCGAGAGATAGACACCAGTCGGATAGATGCCAAGGTAAAAGAAGGAATATTAACGGTAAGAATGCAAAAAATAGAAAGAGCCAAGAACAAAAAAATATCCATCGAAGAATAACAAAATCCACCTAAATTAGGTGGATTTTAATTATGTGTGTGCCGAGGGAGGGATTTGAACCCTCACGCCTTGCGGTATATGCTCCTAAGGCATACGCGTCTGCCAGTTCCGCCACCTCGGCAAATAAAACACCTACCTTTTGTGTATACCAAAAAAGAGGTAGGTGTCAATAAGCTGTGTTAAAAACTAAACCCCGATAATCATTTTTACTGCCGGAGGAATGGCTCTTGAAAATAGAGCTACGGCAATACCAACTGCGGCAAAAAGTATAAGCTGTCTTGCTTTTGTCACAGAATCGGTGTTTCCCTGAGAAGTTGTGAATAATACGGCTCCGTAAATAATCATCAAAGAAGATACGGCCATTAGAACTACAAAAACCCAATCGGTAATATTGTAAATTCCATTCAATAAGCAACACATTCCACAATCACCGTCTTCATACAAACAATAAGTTGCGTTGTTTACAGTGGTTGTCTCACAGTTCAAACTGGAAGGAAGTCTGCTCATTCTTGTAATTTTACAACCATCCAAGCCTGTTTCTGCAGCAGAAACAAAGTTTACTCCAAAGAAAGATACTACGATCGCACACATCATCAGGGCTAATATTTTTTTCTTCATAATCATATTTTTTACTTTTTATCCGACCTTTAGGTTGTTTACTTAGCTACTAAACCACTAACTATACTTATCATTCCCTTAGCCATTAATATAACAATTAATCCGATTGTTGTCGACATAATAATATTTTTGGCTGTCTTTACTCTCTCTACATTTCCCGCATCACTCATCCATAAGAATCCTCCCACAATATACATTAAAGTTGCTAATCCTATAGAAATACTGACTATCCAATCCGTAATATTTTCTATAGTATCCGTTACCGCATCAGCCGAAGCAAGATAAGGAACGAGTATTAATCCCATTAAAATAACGGGAATAATAAGATATTGTTTTTTCATATTTATTAATTAATTTTAATCTAAAATTATTTTACCACTAAATCCTTAAAAACGCCAACAAGGGACGAGGCTAAGAGCGCCAACATGAATCCCAATGCAGCATAAAGAATGATTTTCTTTGCTTGACTAATCTTACTTGTATCCCCCGCCGCAGTCATATAAGTAAAACCTCCATAAACGATAACTAAAGGAGCTAAGACCATGGCAATATCTAAAATCCATTTAACTACCATATCAACTAATTCAGTAAAGTTTTTGGCTCCAATTGGATTCGTTATTACTCCAGTAGAAGAAGAATCGGGAGTCGGGTCAGGAGTTGGGTCTGGTGTCGGGTCAGGAGTTGGGTCTGGTGTCGGGTCAGGAGTTGGGTCTGGTGTCGGGTCCGGAGTCGGGTCCGGTGTCGGGTCCGGAGTTGGATCAGGAGTTGGATTTACAAGATTACCATTACAATCATAACCTGCAGATGGAATTATTGCCTGATTATTCGGACAATAACACATGCCCCATTTCACCGTTCCACCGACATCTCCACAAGTTAAAGAAAAATTTGTTGCAAAAACAAACAAAGGAAAGATAAATAAAAAACCAAAAACAATTAAAAGTATTTTTTTCATATTTTTCTTAAAATTAAACCCCAATGAAAATTACCAGCTTTAAATTCTTTTTCCGAATTTAATCCGACCCTTTCTGCTAATTCTTTAACGTCCTCAATTGAAACTCTCCCCTCTTTTGAGCCCAAGGGAGCGTCTACTTCCCAATCAACGATTAATATCATTCCATTCTTTTTCAATAATCTTTTGCCTTCTTCTAAAACTTTTTCTTTGTCTCCCACCTGAAATAAAAGATTCGTCATTAAAACTAAATCGAAATATTCATCGGGCAACTTCAATCCTTTTTCTATATCACCGACTACCGTCTTAATATTAAAAATCTTCTCCGAAGATATCTTTCCGTTTAAAGCCGAAATCGCGGTATCTAAGATATCTACCGCATAAATCATTCCAGACTTTATTTCTTTGGCCAAAGGTATCACCCATCCACCGGAGCCGCAACCTAAATCACAGGCAACCATGTCTTCTCTTAAAGAAATATTCTTAAGAATCTGTTGTGGATTTAAGAACCCTTCGTTCATATAAGAATATTGTATAAGATATTTTAATAAATGTAAATTATTCAGCCTCGACTTCTTCGATAACACAGGCCGCTGAAGCCACTTTGTCTCCCGGCTTCATTTTCATTATCTTAACTCCTTGAGTATCTCTTCCTAATTTAGGAATACTTGAAATCTTAGTTCTGATCACTTGTCCTTTTTGAGAAATAACAATTAAATCGGCTTGATCGGCAATAACTTCAATTTTAGCTAATTGTCCGGTCTTAACTGTAATGTGAGCAATTTTAACTCCGGAACCACCTCTGCCCTGAGTCTTGTATTCGGAAACCAAAGTTCTCTTTCCGAATCCGTTGTCGGTTAAAACCAATAAATAATCTTTGTCTTTTATTCTTTCTTTTTTAACAATTTCCATTCCGATAACTTCGTCTCCTTTCTTTAATCTGATTCCCCTGATACCCGAAGCCGGTCTGCCCATTTGTCTAACTTCTTTTTCGGCAAAACGAATTGATTGACCATTCTTAGTGGCTAAAATTATTTCATCACCGTCGGCAATCTTTTTAACATTACATAAAACATCATCCGGCTTTAATTTAATCGCAATCAATCCTCCGCGTCTTACGTTTTCAAAATCTTTCAAAGGAGTTTTCTTGATTACTCCGTTCTTAGTCACCATTATTAAATATTTAATCTTTTCCTCCTTGTCTTTTTTGTCTATTGGTAAAACCGAAAGAACCTTGTCTGAAGTTGATACTTCAAGGAAATTCATCAAACCTCGGCCTCGATTCGCTCTCTGGCCCTCTGGAACCTCGTATACCTTCGTTTGGAAGACTTTTCCCGAGTCGGTAAAGAAGAACAGCGAATCGTGAGTTTTAGCTGAGAAAAAGTGGCAAACGGCGTCATCCTCCATGGTTTTCATTCCGAGCATTCCCTGTCCTCCCCTGTTCTGCTTCTTGTATTCAGAAGGATTGATTCTCTTAATATAGCCACCGGCCGTTAAGGTAACAATTGTATCTTCCAAAGGAACCAAATCTTCTTCAGAAATTGTTTCTGGAGAGTGCGCCACAATCTGAGTTTTTCTTTCATCGCCGAATAATTCCATTTCTTTTTCAATCTCTGCTTTCATCACTTTCTTCTGTTCAGCTTTGCTTTCTAGTATTTTTGCTAAAAATTTAATTTGCTTTAATATTTCAGCCAACTCGTCTTCTATTTTCTGTTTTTCCAATTTAGCTAATTGATGCAACCTAATTTCAACCACCGCTTCGGCCTGAATCATTGTTAACTTAAATTCTTTAACCAAATTCTGCTTGGCCTCTTCTTTGTCTTTTGATTTTCTGATTGTTTTAATTACGGCTTCAACATGATCTAAAGCTTTAGAAATACCTTCTAAAATGTGGGCTCTTTCTTTGGCTCTTTTGAGATCGAATTGAGCTCTTCTTACCACTACTTCCTGTTTGTGATTCAAATATAATTCCAAAACATCCTTCAAGCTCAAAACTCTTGGTTCGATTCCATTAACCAAGGCCAACATATTCAAATGATACATTCTTTGAACGTCGGTATATTTGTATAGAATGTTTAAAATTTTCTTCGGCGCAACTCCTTTCTGTAAATCAAGCACGATTCTCATTCCATCCTTATCGGATTCATCTCTAAGGTCTTTCACTCCCTCCATTCTCTTCTCGTGAACTAGATTAGCTATTTGAACAATTAAAACCGACTTATCAACCTGATAAGGAATTTCTGAAATTACCAATTGATATCCTTTTTCTCTTTCGACAATATCAATCTTTCCACGAGCCAAGAATGATCCTTTGCCTTGTGAATAAGCAGAGAGAATATCTTTCTTGTTGTATATGATTCCGGCGGTAGGAAAATCAGGTCCCTTAACAAATTGGAACAAATCTTCAGTTTCGGCTTTGGGATTATCGATTAAATAGATTAAAGCTCCACAAACCTCTCTTAAATTATGAGGAGGAATGTTAGTCGCCATACCAACTGCGATACCGGTCGAACCGTTCAATAACAAATTAGGCAAAGGACACGGCAAAACCATCGGCTCTTTTCTGGTCGTATCATAGTTATCACTCCAATTAACAGTTTCCCTATCAATATCCTGTAATAATTCTTCTCCTATTTTTGATAGCTTACATTCAGTATACCTCTGAGCAGCGGGAGGATCTCCTTCAATTGAACCGAAATTTCCCTGACCTCTAATCAATGGATAGCGAAGTGAAAATTCTTGAGCCATTCTAACAACAGCTCCGTAGATGGAACTGTCTCCGTGCGGATGGTATTTTCCCATGACTTCTCCGGTAACTGCCGCTGATTTTCTAAATTTAGCGTCAGACCTCGCGCCCATATCATACATGGCGTAAAGAATTCTTCGTTGGACCGGTTTCAAACCATCTCGAACGTCTGGTAAAGCTCTTGAAACTATAACCGACATTGCATAGTCGATATAGTTTTCCTTCATTTTTTGAGAAATCTCTACTTCTTCGACGCTTCCCAGTATTATATTAGTTTCTTTTTCTTCTTTTTTTACCATTTTACTTTTCCTCTAATATTACTATTTCAGCTTTTTCTCCGGCTGACATATTTTTCTTCTGAATGCTTAATTTTTCTTGAGATTCTTTTTCCTTCTCCCCCATTGCTTTCAAAAAAGGCCTTAATCCTTTTTCCGGCTTTTTACTATCATAGCACATCGGAATTACAATTGCAGGTTCGATTCGGGCAACAATTTTAGCGGCTTCGGCATAACTAATTGTCTTATCTCCGTCTACCGGAATAATCAAAATATCCACTGTTCCCATTTCTTTAATCTGTTCTTCAGAAAGATCTCCTTCTCCAAAGTATCCGAAATGAGCAATTCTCACATCTTCTACTTCGATCATATAAATAATGTTTCTCTGCTTTTTATCCACCTGAAAAGATTGAACTCCTTGAATAAAGACTCCTTTTCTTTCAAATTCTCCGCATGAGGAAATAACGAACTGTCCGTCCGTTTCAAATCCATTCTCTTTAGAATGGGTTTCGAGTATAATATCAGCCTTGGCAGACTTTTTCCCCTCTTTGGGGTCAACAATAGTCAAAACATTGTCTTTGTCCTTAGAAACGCTCGCTATTTCGAAACAAGTATCTCCGTGCCAAGTTATTTTCATGTTTTATTAAAATAATATTAATCTTATTGGAGCGGGCGAGCAGAATCGAACTGCCGTCTCGACCTTGGCAAGGTCGCATAATAGCCACTATACGACGCCCGCATCTGAATTTTTCAATCTGTGCCGAGGTCCGGAATCGAACCGGAATCTAATGTTTTTCAGACATTCGCCGTGACCGACTTGGCTACCTCGGCATATCGGTGGGCGATAGAGGACTCGAACCTCTAACCCCTTCGGTGTAAACGAAGTGCTCTACCAATTGAGCTAATCGCCCGTTATACATCTATGTGGGCGGGGCGGGACTTGAACCCGCACGGGAATAATCCCCTATGCACCTCAAGCATAGATGTCTGCCAATTTCATCACTCGCCCCTATTCTGCAATTTCTTTCCTTTCTTTGGTTTTCAATTTTGCCTTTCTTCCTTTTGCAGTTCTTAAATAGTAAAGCTTTGATTTTCTTGTCTTTCCGCTTCTTTCAATTTCTATTTTTTCAATCGAAGGAGAATGTATCGGGAAAATCTTTTCTACACCGACTCCGTCGATAACCTTTCTGACGGTGATAGTGGCAGAAACTCCTTTGCCATGTTTTCTGGCTAAAACCTGACCTTCAAAAATCTGAATTCTTTCCTTGGTCTTTCCATCTTTGATTTCTTTAATCTTTTGATGAACCTTAATCATATCTCCGGCCTTAACGTCGGGTAAATCACCTTTCAAATTAGCCTCAATAATACCCTTTTCTTCTAAGGGTTCTTTTACTTCTTCTACCGCTTCCGTTGCAACCGTTTCGGGCTTAACTTCGGCAATGTTTTCTTCTTTTTGTGTTTCTTCTGCCATATATTTACTTTATCTTAATTAACTTGGTGGGCGTATCCTGACTCGAACAGGAGGCCTTTACGATGTCAACGTAACGCTCTAACCAACTGAGCTATACGCCCCTTTAGGTTTAAAGAGCTCCTTTATATCTTAGGCGATTTAAGGCTTTTCGTCAACAAAAACAAATTAACAGAAAAAGGATAAATTGTCTATATAAAACCATCTGTGCGCATGGATGGACTCGAACCATCGACCCCCCACTTATAAGGCGGGTGCTCTAACCGACTGAGCTACATGCGCAAAAACTTACCATTCTTTTATATAATAATCACCAATTGATTTCAAGGCCATAAGCACCCTTTCTGAGAGTCTTGCATCTCCTATGCCTAAATTACATGTACCATGTCCAAAGCCTCCCTTATGATTTATCTTACTAAATAAATTATCTTTAATGTAGGGCTTAATAAATTGCTGCTTATCTAATTTTAATATTTTTGACCAAAAATCTACCTCCTCACCAATAATCATGTCACTATATAATTGTAATTGAACTTTCATTTTATCTCTCGAAACATCTAATGATTTTTCGAGCCAATAAATAAAAAATTTAATCATTGCTGGATCTGTATTAGAAATTGTAAGCTTATTAGCGGTCTGACTTTTCGCTCCCTCTCCCCAATAAAGAAAAAGTCCAGCAAGATATAGTTCTCTTTTATTTATAGGAAATAATTTGGACTTTTCTTCGCAATAAAAAATATTTAATCTCGCTTCTTTTTTTCTCTTCATTGTTTCGCGAAATCTTTCAATTTTTTGTTCATTATTCCTTAGCTCTCTAATTCTTTCTTCCGAAAGAGGATAATCTTTAAGCCAATTACTTAATGTGCTTTTACTCAACCCTAAAGCTTCTTTAATTTGGCCATAACTCAAACCTCTTTTTCTCATTTCAAGAGCTTCTTGTTTTTCTTTTCTTCTTGCCATAGTTGAACCGTTGAAGTTATATTATAATAATATATTTCTTAAGTTCATTTTATCACGAGACAAAAAGGCACACAAGATTATTTTCCTATCAATTCCTCAAATTCCTCTCTTTCGATAGTCTCCTTCTCAATCAATCTCTTCGCTATCTTTTCTAACACATTTTTATTTTCTTGCAATATCTTCTCGGCCTCTTTTTCGGCCTCAACTATTATCCTTTCAACCTCTTTATCTATCTGTAAGGCAACTTCGTCGGAATAATTCTTGCTTTCGGTCTCTCCGCCTAAGAACACTTCCCTTTCTCTATCTCCGAAAACAATCGGACCCAATTTGGACATTCCGTATTTCTTAACAATGTTTCTGGCAATAATAGAAGCTTTATTCAAATCATCGGATGCTCCGGTAGTCATATCGCCGAAAATCATCTTCTCTGAACAGTATCCTCCTAATAGTACTGCAATTTCTGCTTCAAATTCTTTTTTGGTTCGAAGCATTCTTTCTTCTCGAGAAACCTTCAAAGTGTATCCGGCCGCCATTCCCCTGCCGATAATCGATATCTTTCTAACCGGTTCGGCATCGTGAACCTTACTTCCGATTAAAGCATGTCCGGCTTCGTGATAAGCGGTAATCTGTTTTTCCTTATCGGTCATGACATGACTTTTTCTTTCCGGTCCAAGTAGAACCTTTTCGATTGATATTAACAAGTCGTCCTGCATTACCTGCTTTTGTTCTTTTTTAGCGGCTAAGATTGCTGCTTCATTAAATACGTTCTCTAAATCAGCTCCCGAAAAACCCGGAGTTCTTTCCGCCACTTCTCGAAGTTTAACATTTTCCGCCAAAGGCTTACCACGGGAATGAATATTTAAAATATCCTCTCTCTCTTTAATGTCAGGCAAATTAATTACCACTTTTCGATCAAATCTGCCCGGTCTTAATAAAGCAGGATCCAAAACATCTGGTCGGTTAGTTGCCGCCAAAACAATAATTTTATCATTCTTTTCAAATCCATCCATCTCGGTCAATAATTGATTCAAGGTCTGTTCTCTTTCTTCGTGACCTCCGGTTATGGCCGGACCACGTGATTTACCAATACTATCTAGCTCATCAATGAAAACAAGACAAGGCTGTTGTTTCTTCGCAGCCGCAAACAAACTTCTTACTCTGCCCGAACCGACTCCCACAAACATTTCAACAAAAGATGAACCGGCAACTGAAAAGAAAGGAACATTACTCTCCCCCGCTACTGCTCTTGCTAATAATGTTTTTCCGCAACCGGCCGGACCGACTAATAAAACACCTTTGGGAATTCTCGCTCCCATTTTTAAATATTTCTGAGGATTCTTTAAAAAATCAACGATTTCTTCCAATTCCTGTTTTTCTTCTGTTAACCCGGCAACATCCTTAAAAGTTATTTTGTCCTTAGGATGTCCTTCGGCGCCGAATAGCTTAACCTTGGCTTTAGTAAAATCAAAACTTTGAGCCGCTCCCGCTTTGGCATTCTTAAAAATCATAAAGAAAAAGACACCGAATAAAACTAACGGAAAAACCACCATAATCAAAAATGTTCCGACCCAGTCCCATGAAGTGTTGGGCTCCTCAAAAACAAAAGAAACGGCTTTTAATTTTTCCTGAGTCGCACCGTAATTAATTAAAGCCTGGCCCAATGTATCCCCCGCTTCTTTTTTGCTGGTAGCTTTATTTCCATCAAGGTATTCAATGGAAATGTCATTATTTAATATTTTAATCTCCTTCACTTTTCCGTTGTTTACATCGGAAGACAATTGAGTAATTGAAATATTGCTAATAGTTTCCTTGGGAACATTAAAGAAACCGAAAACGATTCCGAGTATCAAAAAAACTATAACAACTAAAAAGAGATTTTTAAGGAGACCTTTAATAGGGCTCTTTTTCATATTGTTTTTATTTTATTCTTAAAGACATCCAATGTCTTTGAGGCTGGAAGCTTAATATCTGGAATTCGTATTCCTTGTTTAATTCAAGCTTTTCTTTCATTTTTGGTTCAGAACCAAATTCTGAAATATGTATTAGTCCTTGTATTTTAGTATCAGAGTCTTTTGAATTACTATCAACCATTTGAATGAAAGCTCCAAAAGGATTGAATCTAACAACTAAACCTTTGATAACATCTCCTGTTTTGTAATTTAAATTCTGCCAAGGATCTTTCTTCAAATTCTTGATAGATAAAGAAACTCTACCTTGTGAAATATCGATAACCTGGGCTTTAACATCCTGACCGACTTCAACTACTTGGGCCGGATCTTCAATTAATTGCCAATCTAATTCAGAAATATGTACCAATCCTTCCAAGGGTGAATCTTCTGGGCTGGCATCAGGAAGATTGAATTTGATAAAGGCTCCGAAATTAACAATTCCTGAAACCTTTCCTTCAACAACGTCCCCTACCTTTAATGATTTAATGGCTTTCTGTAGTGTTTCGCTTTCTTTTGATTCTTCGGTCAAAATAATCTGTCCAGCTTTTTCATCAAAGTCTAAAATCTTAACTTTAATATCCTGGCCGATAAATGACTGTAGTTTTCTCAAAATCTTTGACTTGTCTCCTTCTGGAACTCTGGGATAATTATCGGGAGATAATTGAGAGGTCGGCAAGAAAGCAGGAATACCGGCAACTTCGGTAATAAGACCTCCTTTGTTTACCTTGCTAATTCTGACAGCGAATTCCTGGTTCAAATCTTTCTTTTCCTTAACTGTCTGCCAAGCCAATTCCTTTTCTGCTTCCCTTAATGATAATTCAACAAAGCCTTCTTCATTTTCAGGCTCAACAACTTTAACGGAGATGGTATCCCCTATTTTAATGTTTTTTAAAACGTTCTTGGCGTTTTGGTATTCAGCACCGTAAATAATACCGGTCTTTCGGGGACCAATATCCAGGTACATAGCTAAATTCTCGATAGCGAGAATTTTTCCGTCAATGATTTCTCCATTTCTGGGAATCTGGACGTTATCGGTTAGTTTTTGTAATGTTTCATTTTGCATATACCTCCTTATATCATAAAGGTTTAATATTATCAAGTCATGCTTTGAACACCCAAAACAGCCATTATGGCCAAAAATACCATGTGGACAAAACCGTTGACAAAAACAGCCCTATAGGTTAAGATATGTTCAGTCCTGCTGAGCAGGATTTTATATATGCTTAACAAGCAAAACTTCGCAATTATACTTTTTGCGGCTATTATTTTCTCTTTCTCGGCCCTGATATTAACCATTGACGCCAAATCAGATAACACTAACTTGGCTAAAGATTACTTATCAGAAAAGAGTTATTCCTTGGAAAACAATACTTTAGCGGTATTTTCCAACCAGGAAGACAGAGATGAGGGTAATAATCAATTAAAGCATAAGAAGATAAAAGTTATCATTACTGCCTATTCTTCTACAACATGGCAAACCGATGATACCCCCTTCATTACCGCTAACGGTTCAACAGTAAGGGACGGTATAGTAGCAAATAACATGCTACCATTCGGAACAGAATTAAGAATACCTGAACTTTATGGAAATAAAGTGTTCACCGTAGAAGATAGAATGCACTCAAGGAAAAGCGACTACCAATTTGATATCTGGTTCCCTACTCTTGAAGAGGCTCAAGAATTCGGAGTAAAAGAAACATATATCGAAGTATTGGAGATATAAAAAACGCACTGGTCTAACCAGTGTGTTTTTTTATGTGCCTCGGGTGGGACTTGAACCCACAAGGGTGTTACCCGCAGCATTTTAAGTGCTGTATGTTTGCCAGTTTCATCACCGAGGCATATTTACTTCTTACGACCACGATAGTTTGGTTTTAGGCTATGACAGTTGGGACAAAGTATTTGCAAATTGCTTAAACTGTTATTATGGGAATCTCCATCTATATGATGCAGTTCCAATGGTAGTCTGCCGTCAAAACTTTTTTGCGCCCAGCCACATTCTTCACATTGTGGTTTTTTAAATCCTTCTTTAATTAATCTATTTTTAAGTTTATAACTTTGGAAATTGTTATCCTTAACTAAAATCTTATCTATAGGTATCTTGGGTGTAAATAAAAACTGTAATCCCCTATTCCATCCTTTTCCCTTAAAATGACTTACATCAAAATTATATTCTTTGATGTATTTTTTTAATTGTACATAATTTCCTCCCGCCGCCTTCAAGTTTAATTTATTTAAAACTTGCCTGTAACTATATGATACCTTAACGGCTTCCTTTAATTGAATTTTTGTCCATGTTTTTCTGTCCATTAAAACAATTATACCATTAGGCACACTCATAAGTCAATTATTCCTATACCTTTACCGATTTTGAAAGATCTGAGGCGTGGGCGGGAATTGCACCCGCGTATAAGAGTTTTGCAGACTCTTGCCTTACTGCTTGGCCACCACGCCCTAGCCATATAAAGAGAATACCAAGATTATTCGTTTTTTTCAATATCTTCTTTCCTTATCTTCGCCAACAACTCTTCTATCCTTCCCGCCTCTTTAGTCTTAGTTTCTTTCAAAAACTCTATCTTCGGAACCGGCCTCATTTTTAATTTCTTGTTCAATATCTGTTGAATGTCGTAAATATGTCTTTTTAATAAAGCTAAAACATCTTCAAAACTTTCTTCAGGAATAACAGAGATAAAAACCTTAGCATGGAAAAGACTGCCTGAACATTCAACCCTGGTAATGGTTAAAAGTGTTCCCGGAAAAATATCTATTTCTTTTAAAATAGTCTCCCCCAGTTCCTGTTGTATTAAACTATTAACTTTTTCTAATCTAAACATACTTATAATTCTTCTTGTCTATACTCTTCCTTGAAAACGACTAAAGTATCTCCTTCTTTTATCCTTTCGCTACCCTGATAAAGTATTCCGCACTCTTTTCCTTTTTTAACAACATCGAAATCTTTCTTGTTTGACTGCAATTCAATAATCCTTCCGTGTCCAATCTTTTCCTCTCCCCTATATATTTCCAATGATGCTCCTTTTTGTACTTCTCCTTCGGTAACATCTCCTCCAACGATCTGTCTATTCTTTTCAGTCCTGAAAATAGCTAAGACTTCTATTTTTCCCAATTCAATTCTTTCTTTTTCTTTGGTTAATTTTCTTTCCATCAGCTCTCTTACCTTTTGAGCCAATTCATAAATAATACTAAATTCGTAAACTTTGACTTTATTATTTTCCGCGCTAATCTCCGCCACCTTATCTTTCTTAACCCTAAAGGCAATAATTACCGCTTCGCTGGTTTTCGCCATTCTGATATCCTGTTCGGTTATATCCCCTACCTCGCTTCTAACCATTCTAATGCAAACATTTTCTTGAGGTAGAATTTTAAGAACTTCTTCGATTCCTTCAAGAGAGCCTTGAGCATCTCCTTTAATAATTAAATTTAAATATTTTTTATTAGGATCAAATTCAAATGTATTATTCTTTACTTCCTTCTTTTTTAAATTAGCCATCGCTTCTTCGTGCGAAGAAAAAACATGAAACTTTTCTCCAACCATCGGAACGCTCTCAAATCCGATAATTACTGCCGGGTCAGATGGATTAGCTTCTTTCATTTCTTTTTGCAAAAAATCTCCCAAGTTTTTAATCTTGCCGACGACAAAATCGGTTCCGATAATATCACCCTGTTTCAATGTTCCGTTTTCAACCAAAACAGTAGCAGTTGGGCCCTTCTTCGGATCAAGATATGCTTCAATGATTGTTCCTTCAGCTAAAACTCCTGTTTCCGCTTTTAAGTCTTCGACTTCAGCAACCAATAAAATCATATCCAATAGATCTGTTATTCCCTGTCCGGTCTTTGCTGACATTTCAACTGTGGGAACTTGTCCTCCCCATGATTCAACCAAAATATCTTCTTTTGATAATTGTTGCTTAACCATTTCCGGATTAGCTCCCGGCTTATCCATTTTATTCAATGCCACAATAGTTGTTAATTTGGCATTTTTAATATGCGTAATGGCTTCTTTAGTTTGCTTCTTTACTCCTTCTCCTGCATCAATCACCAAAACAGCAATATCGGCTAATTTAGAACCCCTTCCCCTGATCGCAGAAAAAGATTCATGACCGGGAGTATCAATGAAGGTTATCTTCTTTTTATTATGTTCAATTTGATAGGCACCGACATGTTGAGTAATTCCACCCGACTCTTTCTCTAAAATATTAAAGTCTCTGATGGCCATCAATAATGAAGTTTTACCGTGGTCAATATGACCCAAAACAACCACCACCGGCGGTCTCGAAATCACATTAGGTTGTTTATTGTTTTCTGCCATATTTTTAGTTCTTAAAGCGGAGAGAGTGAGATTCGAACTCACGGTGGGAATGACCCCACAATGGTTTTCGAAACCATCCCCTTAAACCGCTCAGGCATCTCTCCTAAAGATGTTTAAAGACTATCACTTTTTCCCTTTAAAAGCAATTTTAAAGAAGGAAAATCATTATCATATGTCAGCTCTTTTGGAAGAAGAATCGGAAATCTTTTTCCTATCGTCTGAACCAGATAATTTGAGATCTGGCCTTTTAATATTTTAAACTTAAAAAACTTAACCATTTCCTTTTTATAATTCTTGAAATCGGGAAAAGTTTTGATTAAAATATCGGCGGCATGAAGACCCCAGATTATCCCTCCCCCACTCCATGGCTTGGTTAAGCCCATCGCGTCTCCGCAAAGAGTAATGTCTTTTTCTTTAGGAAAAATTAAACCGGCATTAAATAAAGAAAATTTAGGACAAGGAACCGCGGCCGCCGAAAAAGAATCTTTCTCAACTCCCTGAATTTCCAATATCTTATCCACCTTCTTTCTTACTTCCGTTTGATTGCCGATTGCCCCGTATTCAATCTTGTCACCCTTAGGAATCTTCCAGCAAAATCCAAAAATATTAGAATCGGTAAAGGTCTCGGTAATATTTGAACTGCTTTTTATTAAAGAATAAGCCTGAACACCATTTTTAATTTTCGGGTCAGGCAAATTCAAACTTCTTCTAATAACAGAAAAGGCGCCGTCACATCCGATAATTCTATCAAATCCTTGCGGCACCTTTTTAATCTCTTGACCAAGAATAACTCTCGTTCCTGCTTTCTTATTTAAATCCAAAAGAATACTTATCAACGTTTCCCTATTAAGAGCCAAATGTTGAGGATTAAAATTAAGCTTAATTTTTCTTTTAGGAAAATTGATGACACAAGAAAATATCTTATTCTCAATGCATTCATTGGTTATCGGAATAAACTGTTTGATTCTTTCTGAAACCAAAGCTGAACAACACTTTTTACCCAAAGTGTCTTCCTTTTTCTTGTCGAAAAGAGAGACTTCATGTCCCGCTTCCGATAATTTCCAAGAAATATATAATCCCATCACTCCCCCACCAACTACGGCAACTTTTAATTTTTGATTGTCCATTATCTTCAGGAGATATAATATGGAGCGAGTGAAGGGAATCGAACCCTCATGTACAGCTTGGAAGGCTGTCGCTCTACCATTGAGCTACACTCGCAAGAAACCCTTTCGGGGCACTGAGATTCGAACTCAGAATAAATCCTCCCAAAGGACTCGTGATAGCCGTTTCACTATGCCCCGGGCTATTTTCTTTTTATACCATCTTTCTGTTTTAGAGTCAAAACAATTATTATATTCCGACCAAGCAAATTCCCTGACGCGGAATATAGTGAGAGCTAAATCTTTCTTTTTTAACCACTCCATCAGGATAAGTTACTTTATAATCAAAATAAGCATCAGCCCCGTCGTAAGCGGCGTAAGTACATTTTACTTGACCACTCACTAAATTGTAAGTTTTAATAATCTTGGTCGGATAAGGCTTAACTATATTATAAATAATCGGCTCTATCTTATCTACAGTCCTTCCGTCCTTAATTCCCCACAATTCAATATCCATCTCTTTGTTGTTTGCCTCGGCCTGTATTAAGATATAGTTTCCGGTATCGTTAACAAACTTAAAGTCTGGATATGGATCGTAAATCGTAGCATCAATTCCTGCTGGTTGATAATAAGGCATATTGTAAGAATGATTTTGACGCATAGTTATCGGTAATCCTGTATCAAGAATTGCCCTAAAAAGAGTGGTGCTTGTATGACAAAGACCGCCTCCAAATTCGTAAGAAATTGCATTGCCTTTTATAACCGCCTCTTTAACGTACCCGTGAGCCTCATCGACTGACCCTAAAGCCTTAAGCATGGAAAATTCTTCATTTGGTCTGAGTAATAATCCGTTGAGCGATTTGGCACCGTTTTTAATATTCGAAATACGGGCACTTGTTGATCCTTCGAATCCTAAAGAATAACGGCCGATAATCTCCTTAATTCCCAAAATATTTTCGGTTTCTCCATCCTTATAAGAATACGGTAAAACCTCAACAGGAAGATTTAATTCTTTAAAAGGGCTAACTAACAAATCTGCTATTGATTTTACCGTTAAATCGACATTTAACTTTCTCCCCTCTCTGCCGGGTATAAAATTTTCGACTATTCCGGCATTCAAATTAAATTTCGGCAAAATAGCATCTTGATCTATTTTTAAAGCAACGCTATTTGTTATATAATCCTTAATTTTATTTTCATCCAAATCAACAGATAGGCCAGTTTCTTTTTTGGATAAGATTATCATTTTTAATAAAGACTTTTCATCGACAATCCATTCATTCTTATTATACTTTAATTTAATTGGAGTTAAGCCTAAAACATTTTTTACATTTTCCTCCATTATTAAGCAGTCAGATTCTGATATTTCCGGGTCAGCATCATCACCTCTTAAATTAATATTCGAAAAATTAAGTTCACTTAAATTATTCCTTAAAGTATCCATTGATTCTTCGTAATAAATCAATTTACCCACTCTTCCTGGTTTAATTAATAAATTATTTTCAGAATCAAAATAATAGGTAGCATTTTCCGGATCAAGAATTGAAAAACCCTGCTTTAAATCACCGATAACTTCATTATTATTAAAATTAGTTATTAACTTAATATGATGATAATTATTAAAGAAAGGACTTAATCGGTTTTTAAAGTCTGTTATAAGATTTCCGGTTCGGCCGATTACCATCGCTTCGTTAATAGTTTCATCAACTTTGAAATTAATCAGAACGTCTAATACGGCAGCATCAGAAGAAGAATTGATTGGATAAATAATCACTTCCCGATCGTTGTAGTAAAAAGAAATACCTTTTTGATTAACCAAATCTAACTTTTCGTTTATTAATTTCTTTGCCTCTAATAATGTTTTTCCTCCGATGTTTATTTCTCCAACATAGACTCCAGGAAAGACTTTGTCTGCATGTTTAAAATCAAAGATAAAATAAAATAGCCCTATTGTAATGACTATAAATAAAAATAAGATTAATATGTGTTCTTTTTTAAATTTAAACATTGACTTCTTCCTTGTGCTGATTCAAAATATAATTAAACATATGGCAAAGAAAACAGCTTACGATATTGAGCGCGAAGAACGCATTGTCCGTCCGGCCAGATTGGAGGGCAAAGTTAAAAACGCTCAAAGAAATAAAAAGAAAGAAAAGAAAAAGTAATCTTTTTATTGTCTAGTCAAAAAGAAAAATAAGACAGAAAGAATAACTAATGGTAACCAGGCCCAAACAATTTTTTGATAACGGAAAAGAGATTTTCCGTTTTTTGCTCTCATTACTCTGTACCATTTTTCAAATCCGAAAAAAGCAATACTACCGATAAAGATAGTTAAAATCAATTTATCCATCCCCCAAATAGTGTGATACTGATTGCCAATAACCTCAATTGAACGAAGAGGCCAGATAACCGTGGCATAATAAGATACGATTACCAAAATATCTCTGCCTTTAAATTTAATATTCCTTTTATTTAACCACTCAATCGTCCACATAATCAAACCGACGGTTAATCCTCCGATCCAAAGACCGGTAATAGTATCGTCTATCTTAAGCCATCGGGCCAATCCTAATCCGGCCGAGACTCCAACTACACAAACAGGACAAACAGCCAAAGCGGTCTGAGCAAAAAATAAACTAATAAAAGATATAAAAGATGCGATTGTAATTTTATTCATTATTTTCTTTCTTTAAGCGTTGTTTCTAATTTTATCTCTTCCCTATTTCTCAAAACTAACAAATTTATTTTTTCTCCAACAGCGCAATCTGATAAAACATCGTTAATGGAATTATCTTGAGTTATCTTTTTCCCGTTGATTTCCAAAATAATATCGTACTCTTTCAATCCGGCCTGTTCGGCACTGGAATTCTTGGCTACTGCTGGCTCTCCGAACATTTCCCTCACGACCAAGGCTCCGTAACAGCATTCTATTTTATTAGCTTTGGCGATATGTTCGTTTAGAATAATATACTTTACCCCCAGATACGGTCTTTTAACTCTTCCTTCTTTTTTAATTTCTTTTAAATCTTCTTTAACGTAATTAATCGGCAGAGCGAATCCGATATTTTCCGCTCCCATAATCATGGCTGTGTTTATCGCGATCGCTTCCCCATCCATATTCACTAATGGTCCTCCCGAGTTGCCAGGATTAATCGCTGCGTCAGTTTGAATCAATCCTCTTAAACTGGTAGCTTTCGATGTTGTATTGGCTCCATTATACGCTGTAATTCTTCTACTTAATCCGGAAACAATTCCTAAAGACAGAGTATCTTCGAATTCCCCTAAAGGATTTCCGACAGCAATTACCGTTTCTCCTAATTCAACATTGTCGGAATCTCCCATTTTTAAGAAAGGAAAAGCAACTCCGTCTTCAATTTTAAGAATCGCCGTATCAGTTAAGGAATCTCTTGATAAGACCTTGGCTTTGTATCTCCTGTCAGGGTCGATAATAACGGTATAGTCGGCATCTGTTTCTTCAACCACGTGATTGCAAGTTAAAACGTATCCGTCTTTCGAAATAATAAATCCGCTTCCTCCTCCGATTTTAGTTTTTTGCTTCTCTCCATTTATATTTTTAGGAAAAGCAACTTTCTCTCCTTTGTAGGGAAGGAAGTAAAATTCATCGATTTGCGGCAAATCGCGAGATGCGATAATAGTTATTACCGCCGGACAAATCTTCTTCGCTATTTCTACGATTGGAGATTTTTTCATGAATTAATTCTATCATAAAAAAATATTGTAAACAACTATAAAATATGATAATCTGGCCTTATCAATTACCCTGTCCTCGTAGTTCAATGGATAGAACAAGGGACTCCTAAGCCCTAGATAGAGGTTCGATTCCCCTCGAGGACACAAGTTGCACATTGATAAGGCCTGTGGTACAATTAAGGCATGAAAAACGATCTTAAAGAAAAAGTAATTACCTTAAGAAAGAAAGGTAATACATATAATGAAATCATTTCTAAGCTTAAAGTTATTATCCCAAAAGGAACTTTATCTTCTTGGTGTAGAGACATTCCCCTACCTCATGAATACAAGGCTAAGCTTAAAAAATTAAATAATGAAGCTTTGATTAAGGCAAGAATATGTTCCATAGAGACAAGTAAAATCGTGAGACGAAAAGAATTAGAGATGATCCATAGCGAAAACGTTCCTTTAATAAAAACTATTAAGAATAAGGATGTTGCCAAAATTGCTCTTGCTATGCTATATTTGGGCGAGGGAAGAAAAGATAGAAAAAGAGGATCGTTGCTTTTTGGAAATTCCGAACCCATGGTAATTAGTCTATTTCTATATTTATTACGTTTAGTTTATGATATTGACGAAAAAAAGTTTCGTTGCACAGTTCAGTGTAGAGCTGACCAAAATACAAAAACGCTAGAAAAATTATGGTCAGAAATTACAAAAATTCCATTGAGTCAATTTTATAAAACTAGAATCGATCCAAGAACAATTGGTAAACCAACAAAAAAACTAGATTATAAAGGAGTTTGCTGCATAGATTATTTTTCATCTAAGGTGTTCGCAGAATTATTAGAGTTACCAAATGTGATAAAAAGGGGCCTGTAGTATAACGGTATCACGAGTCCATGGCATGGATTTAACCGGGGTCCGACTCCCCGCAGGTCCACATAACACAAAACCACCCTTACGGGTGGCTTTTGTTTTTAATTTTATCTAACAGCGTCTTTCAATCCTTTTCCGGCTTTGAATTTTGGAGTCTTCATTGCAGGAATCTTGATTTTTTCTCCTGTTTTAGGATTTCTTCCTTCTCTGGCAGCTCTGGCTCCTACTTTAAATGTTCCGAATCCTGTCAAAGTTACATCTCCACCCTTAGATAGAGTTTTTGTTATTTCTTCAATGATTGTGTTTAATGCCTCGGCAGCGTCTTTCTTTGCCATGGCTGTTTTCTTAACGATTGCTTCTACGATGTCGTCTTTTGTCATTTTAGTGTATATATTAAATTCTTATATAATGTTATCGACCTTTTATTATTTCGCATATTCAGTTACTCTCGATTCTCTTATCACCATAACCTTGATTTCTCCAGGATATTTTAATTCCTGTTGAATCTTCTGAGCCACTTCTCTGGCTAGCTTATGGGCTGTTAAATCATCTACTTCTTTCGGTTTAACAAACACTCTCAATTCCCTGCCTCCTTGAATAGCATATGATTTTTCAACGCCCGTAAATGAGTTGGCAATGTCTTCCAGGTCTTCCAATCTCTTTAGATAATTCTCTAATGTATCTTTTCTGGCTCCCGGTCTGGCTCCTGATATCTGATCAGCAGTTTGAACAATTACCGCTTCTGAACTTTCGTAAGGATACTCTTCGTGATGCGACCTCATCGCGGAAATGATGGCTGGGTCTATGTTAAACTTCTCTAAAATCTTTGCTCCAATATCAGTATGAGACCCTTCTATCTTATAGTCAAGGGCTTTTCCTATATCATGCAATAAACCAGCTTTTTTGGAAAGTGCCACGTTTAAGCCTATTTCTGACGCTAAAGCAGCGGCTAAATGAGCTACTTCGATTGAGTGATTTAACACGTTTTGACCGTAACTGGTCCTGTATTGTAGTCTTCCTAAGACCTGAACTAACTTTTCCGGAAGATCCAAGACTCCGGTTTCGTAGACGGCCGCTTCTCCGGCTTCCCTGATCTTCTTGTTTACTTCTTCGGTCGCTTTTTCAATCTCTGTTTCAACTCTAGCCGGCTGAATTCTGCCATCTCTTAGTAATTTTTCCAAAGCAATCTTCGCCACTTCCCTTCTGACCGGATTAAAGCTGGAAATAATTACCAACCCTGGAGTTTCATCAACGATTAACTCAACTCCAGCCGCTTTTTCAAAAGCTCTGATGTTCCTTCCCTCTTTTCCAATAATTCTTCCTTTGATTTCTTCAGATGGAAGAACAACCGAAGATGTTGTTATTTCTTGAGTTTGAGGGAGAGCATATGATTGAACTGCGGTTGCGATAATTTCTTTAGCTTTCTTTTCGTATTGTTCAGTTCCTCTCAACTCAAGTTTTCTGATTCTTTCCAATACATCCACTTCGTATTCTTTTTCTGTTTTTTCTAATAGCTCAACTTTGGCCTGCTCTTTATTCAGTCCTGCTATTTTTTCTAGTTTTTGTATCGATTCAGCTCTTAAACGATCTAGTTCTTCTCTTATTTGTTTTGCTTTCTCTAATTTTTCAACCGCTTCCTTTTGTTTTTCTTCAGTTTGTTTGTCTTTGGCTTCTATCTCTTCTTCTTTCTTAAAGAGTCTATTTTCTGCCTTTATTACTACCTTCTGTCTTTCTTCTATATCGGCTGCGATTTTCTTTTCTGTTTCTTCCGCCTTTTCTTTGGCTTTCGCCATTATTTCTTCAGCAGTCTGTCTGGTTTGAGCAATCTTTTTCTGTAATTCAGCCTCAATCGTTCCTGCTCTTTTCCTGGCGATTGACTGACGGATATAATAACCGACAACGCCACCGACGAATAGCGAAATAATCGCTGCCCCAATCAATAATGTTTCCATATTTTCAATATGAAAATTTGGCGCACAATAAATAATCAATTTTCAGTTTTAAAGTTTTCCACTAAAATTCATTCTTCAGATTATTAAATAATTACCAAAAATTCAAAATTAACGTTAATATACTTACAAATTTAGTATAACAAAAAACCCTTGCAGGAGCAAGGGCTTCAAGTATTTGTTAAAAAGGCGATATTTCTTTCCAGGTTGGCATAAATAAAGATCCGGGGTTAGGATTTTTAATCCAAACCTGAGTTCTTAAGATAACGTGCCCTTCAGACGCATAACACCATCCGTCCGTTCCATATCCCGTACAGCTACAAGTAGAGCCGGCAGACCAACCCATTATAGAATTATGACTGGCCCAAGCCCAGGTAAAGATTCTATTACAAGCATTAACGCCGTCACACCAATAAGTGTCGCTGGTATTTCCCGTGGTAGTGCCTGTACAAGCAGGAGTTCTTGAAGCAACAACTGCTGTCTTACTAGTTGCCATTCCCCAATCCCAAGTCGTCATAGTTGGATAATTAAATCTCCAGTCTTGATTTACTCCAAATCTATATATTCTAACCCCACCCGACAAAGTATTAATATCTCTTTTAATTATCGCATCAATCGTGGTTGCGGGAAGATAAGAAACCGTATTACTGTCTGGACTAAAAGCTAAATCATCAGTAGTTCCCTGTCCGGCATTATTCCAAGTCCATCCTTCTCTTCCTTTACCAATCAAAGTCCATCCTCCCCCATCGGTCACCATATCACAATAGACCTGGAAAGGAGCAAAGGTTGAATTTGGTTTTATCCAATAAACACCGTTAACATGTGCCTGTGAATTATAAACATAGATTTGATTACAATCTGTTCCCGGATTACCGCTAGACATACCCAGTCCTCCTGTTACTAGAGAATAACGAACAATAACGACACCGGAACCTCCGTTACCACCAGTAGCAGTAAGATTATCCCAACCGGCACCACCTCCTCCGCCGCCAGAATTAGCAACACCCGAGACGCCGTATCCGGCATTACCCGCTCCACCGCCGCCGATTCCACCGGCTCCGCCGCCAGTATAACCATTTTCGTTTCCACCACCACCACCTCCGGCATAATAAGTTGAAACACCGGAAATACTATTAGCTAAACCAGCACCACCGGCTCCGGCTGCCCCGGCTCCAGTTGAATTTCCTCCAACTGCTCCGGCTCCTCCTCCACCACCGGCTCCGCCGCTTACTCCAGTTCCACCAGCATTTCCTTGTCCCGCAGTTCCAGCAGCACCAGCAATAGCACGCTCTCCGTCACCACCACCTCCGGAACCTCCAACCAAAGGCAAAGAAGTTCCAGCTTGACCAGTGGCTCCCCTTCCTCCTCCAATTGCGGTAATAGTTCCAAAAACAGAATTTTGTCCACTTGTTCCGTCATCTACATTAACTGTAGATCCGTTACCGCCGGCTCCGACAGTAACAGAGACACCACTGGCACCAACAGTATAAGCAGAATTGTAAACAACTCCACCTCCGCCTCCTCCACCACCATTGTCTCCGCCGCCTCCTCCACCACCGGCAACAACCAAAACATTGGCAATCACATCGCTGACCGGATCAAAGGTTCCGTTTGAAATGAAGGTATGAATACAGTAACTACCAGATCGAGTTATTATTCCTCCGGTAGCCATGGAAGCACATTGGGCATCATAAGTTACTGTGAAAGAATTGACTGATAAAAGAGCACTTTTAATGCCAAGACTATCGGTTACCATAATTTTGCAATTACTGTGTGTTCCAGAGGATAAAGGATTAAAAGTAATTGTACTGTTTCCGGCTGCTACGGAAGTAGTATAGCTGGCACAGTCTCCGGAATAAGTAACAGTACCGGCCTTGGTTGAATTAAAAGTATAAGTAACGGGATTAGTCGTTGAACTCGGAACAGCCGTAACTTGAGTTAAAATCGGACCATCAAATTCTTCTGAACCGAAAGAAGAAGTTGGTTCAGTATAATTTGGAGTATAAGTCAAGGCATATTTATTAGATAAATAACGTTCAACTGTCGAACGCAGTCCGCTAGAAAGAGTAGAATTATAAATTAACACTTCGGCAATATCGGCATCAGAGAACTCACTCGTAGCAAGATAACCGCTTAAAGATAAACCGTTAGGACCAGTGACACCACCCTGATTGCTGATAATATTACTTCCATTTTCATAAAAAGTAGAATTTACTCCGGCTCCACCGATGGTAGCGCTATAAATATACCAATTAGCATCGGCTGCAGTACCAGTAGTAGTCACCCATCCTACGAAATAAGCTCTTGATTTTAATCCGCCGTGATATCCTAAAAGCCAGTTATTAGTTAGCCCGGAAAGAACTCTTCCTTTCGTAGCTCCAGACATTCTACTAACATACATGATAGTAGTTGGAGCAGCAAAATTAGTAGCAACAGTCATTGTTTGTTGACTCGCAGCCGTAAGTCTCAATACTGGTTTTCCATTTAATATGTTTGTTTTATAAATCGGCTGACGAGATGCTGTTGCTTGAGTAACACTATTACCGTTTCCGCTACTGTCAGCTAATGTTGCTACCGATGCTCCATCAGAAAGACCGGTAATACTGTCTACCTTTAACCATTCAACTAATCCGGTCATAGAAAAAGTATTGGTATTATCAAAGCTACTAGCCGAAACAGCTGAAGAATTTCCGTAATACATAAATATCTGATTACCGGTAATCGGAATACTATCAACATTAACCCAAACTATAGCCGAAGTCGAAGCCGTGTATGATTCAATCCAGTAAGGAAGATTTGTAACACCATCCAATCGCGTAAATCTCAAATCACTGAAATCGGATTTCATTTTTCCACTGACATAACTGACTGTTAATTTGATTTGATGATTCGATAAAACTATTCCGCTGGTATTACTTATCGCTATCTGTTTTCTATAATCCCATCCGTTAAGATGTTGAGTTAGATATTTTATAACCACAATACCAGAACCTCCGTTTCCTCCCCTATTATTCCAGTTATAATGTGAACCTCCTCCACCTCCACCGCCGGTAAACGGTCCACCGTTTCCACCGGGCATATTAGTTTGGCTATTTACAGAACCACCACCACCAGCACTGCCAACATTTAATCCGCTTCCGCCAGTAGTAGCACAAACAGCGCCACCGCCGCCTCCACCAGCACCACCATTACCACCACAGATTGAATATCCAGCTCCGCCGCCTCCTCCACCCCAATAATAGGCGGTTCCTAAAATAGAACAAGAAAAACCAATTCCTCCATTTGCTTGAGCAGTTGAATCTCCTCCAGCTGCTCCAGCTCCTCCACCTCCACCAGAATAATATGCCGCGGTAGAATTTCCTCCCCTATTTCCTTGGCCGGCTGTTCCGGTTCCACCAGAAAAAGTTCCGGCATTGTCATTATATCCACCTGCACCACCTCCGGAACCTCCGTTTCCTCCGGCAATGCCCGGAGTATATCCTCGATAGGAGCTTCCTCCGAATCCACCACCAACTGCAGTTAAGGTTGTTCCAAATACGGAATTTCCACCACTCGTAGCTGGAACAGTAAATTGATGATTATTTGTTTGACTATTCGTTCTAGCCGCAGGAGCACCTAAACCACCTGCTCCGACAGTTATTGTCGTTGATGCTCCAGGAGTTAACGAAACAGATGCATTATGAATAACGCCTCCGCCACCTCCGCCTCCTCCCATATCCATTCCGCCGCCACCGCCGCCACCGACAACCAAAACTTCTGCACTGGTAACTCCGGCAGGGACTTTCCATGTAGTTGTACCTACTCCAACATATTTTTCAATTGTATATAAACCACTTCTGATAGAATCTCCACTAACTGTTGCATTTGACATACAAAAAGGAGTTCCTCCTCCATTCACTCCCGCGCAAGACCAACTCCAAGGACCGCTACCCACCACAACAGAAGCTGCTCCCACGGCGCAGAGATTTATTGTTGGAGCAGAATCAAAACTAGCTCCATTACTTGTTCCACAAGCACCGTTAACTGCCAAATTAGCAGAACAACTTACCGTTGCTGAACCTATACAATTCCAAGTCCAAGGACCAGAACCAGAAACAGCAGAAGCTGTTCCTGTAGTGCAAAGATTTGTTGTTGGAGCAGAATAAAGATTAGCACCATTACTGGAACCACAAACACCAGGCTGACTTTCTTCAGCTCCAATTGTCAAAGAAGGCACTGTTTCGGCATACTTACGTCCTAACACCCAATCTAATCTTAGCTGAGAACTTGTTGATTCAGTTCCTGCGTAAGACAGATATGCAGATGTTCCAGTGTAACTCGCACTTCTTGTAAATACTTGTGAACCTCCATAAGCAGAAATATTCCAATAAAAAGCATTCGAAGCATAAACATGACTAAACAAATACCACGTATTTACTGCTAATGTGGTACCAGTAAAACCATTCCAATATAAGGAAGTTGAAAAATCCCCCCAATCAGCTACCCCGGTTGGAGTAGGATATGTCTTGGTTCTATTCCTAAAATAAGATGGTCTCTGATATTTAACATCAAAAATAATTGGAGTAGCAAGAGCGGTACTCATTACGATACCTTGATTATTATTAATATTAGCAACTCCACTTACAATTGTTGGAGCACCAGTGAGTGTCCATTTTGTTGTATCAATACTTGCTCCCGAGAAATCATCAAAAAAATCAAAAGTATTAACTCCATTAGAAGTAGTAGTTGCAGTAGTTTTTCCGTAATACATATATATTGTACTACTGCCAGAAGGAATAGAAGCAATCTTTACCCAAACTACAGCCGAAGATGAGGCTGTATATGATTCAATCCAATAAGAAAGTTCTGTTGAACCATCTGATGATGTAAATCTTAAATCACTAAAATCGGCATTCATTTTTGAAGCAACATATGGAACGGTTAACTTAACCTGATAATTAGTTAAAGCTGGAGTAAGATAACGAATAATGACAATACCGGAACCACCGGCTCCACCTGAACAATTGCCACCATAAAGATTACCTCCTCCACCACCGCCGCCTAAACCGTTTGTGCCAGCAGCTCCAGCTGTATTTAGACCACCGGCTCCACCACCACCAAGACCACCGGCACCATTACCGGTAGTATATTGACTCCCTCCTCCACCACCACCGGCATAATAAGTAGCTGTTCCCGATATACTAGATTGTCTTCCAATTCCACCAGCACCAGAAGCAGGATTACCAGGTGAATTGGCACCAACCGCACCAGCTCCGCCACCACCTCCGGCTCCATCACCCATAGCTAAACCATTACCACCAGCATATCCGTATCCACCACTAGAAGAACCTGGCTGAGTTGCAGCTGCTCCGGTTATATAGTCCCAATGTCCGCCACCACCTCCGGAACCTCCAGTAGTTGGTAAACTATGATTTCCCCATCCGCCACCTCCGCCACCATAACCAATTAATGTTGAAAATTTAGAATTTCCGCCGATACCACCATTAGCATTAACTCCTGCAGTACCACCAGCACCAACAACAACAGTGTAGCTAGTTCCACCAGTAGTAGATATAGTTCCCTCAACAAAACCACCGGCTCCTCCTCCACCACCGGCTCCTCCTCCACCACCTCCGACAACAAGGTATTCAACTGAAGTGACCCCAGCAGGAACTACCCAATTATAAGTACCAACAGTTGTAAATTGAACAACAGAATAAGTAGGATTTGTAGTAGTTATTGGTTTCCTATATGTATAACCAGACAACCAACCCTCCCCGACCGCAAATACATTAAAATTTACTAATTTTTGTGAAAACAAAAATGCCCCAGCAATTAAAAATAAAAGGATTAAAAAAACTGTAATAAACTTTTTGCTTTTAATTTTCTGGGACGACATATTGTATGTTTGAATATTATCTTATGCTCTAATTATCTCAATATTGAAACAAGTTGTCAATCAATTTTACTTCTTGGGAACGATAACTTCATCAACCACTCCGTAAGCTTTCGCTTCTTCGGCTGAAAGGTAGAAATCTCGATCGGTATCCTGAGCAATTTTTGATAAAGATTGTCCGGTGTGCTTGGCTAAAATCTTATTAATATTCTCCTTTATCCTTAAAATCTGCTTAGCGGTGATTTCTATCTCTGAAGCTTGTCCTTTGGCTCCTCCCATTACCTGATGAAGAAGAATTTCTGAGTTCGGCAAAGCATATCTCTTTCCTTTTGCTCCAGCCGTAAGAATCAAGGCTCCCATTGAAGCTGTCATTCCGATTGAAACGGTAGAAACATCCGGTTTTATATACTGCATCGTATCGTAAATGGCTAAACCGGCTGTGACTGAACCTCCGGGACTATTAATGTATAATTGAATATCTTTGTCTGGATCTTTTGATGCCAAATGAAGAAGCTGAGCCACAACAACATTGGCAATATGGTCATCAATAACTCCAGATAGAAAAATAATCCTTTCTTTTAAAAGTCTTGAATAGATATCATAGGCTCTCTCCCCCGCTTGTGTTTTTTCTATAACTGTTGGAATTAACATATTTTTTTAACAGTCAAATAATTTAAATATTTTTTCTCTTTTTAACTCGTCTTCAATATACATTTTGGCCTGTTCCATATTCATATTCTTCTTGGCCGCTTCTTTGTCTGGGTATTGACTAAGTAGCTCTTCTATTTTCTGATTTATTTCCTCTTCTCCTGCTTCTATTTTCTCATCTTTGGATATTTGATGCAAGACTAAGAATCCTTTTACCCTTTCTATCGCTATTTTTTCGAAGTCTTTTTTCAAATCTTCTTCCGTCTTTTTTATCTGCTTTAAATACTCTTCTAGGCTGATTTGTAGTTCGGAATTAACCCTTGATTTGATGTTATCCATCATGAATAAAACTTCTCTTTCGATTAAGGCTTCAGGAACTTCAAACTTTGTTTTTTCTAAAACTTTCTTGATTGCCTCTTCCCTTCTCTGTTGCTTTTGAGCAATTTCTTTTTCTTCTTTGATTCCTTTTTTAATATCTTCTTTTAAAGAATTAACGTCGGTAAATTTACCTAAGGTTTTAACCCACTCATCGTTAACTTCCGGCAATTCCATTTTATTAACCGAATCAACTTTAACACAGATCTCTAATTTTTCTTTTTTATTTTGAGGATTTTCTGTTTCAAAATCTTTGTGGTCCCCTTCTTTCATTCCCAACAAAGCTTCTTCCATGCCGGGAATATAGTGACCCTTTCCAATCACAATTCTGTCTTTTTTCTCAGGATCGTTTTCAATATTCAAACAAGAAAAAGTAAATTCAACGAAGTCACTATTTTCCACTGCTCCGTCTTTTTTAGTCATCTTGGCTCTTGATTGTCTTAACCAATTAAGAGTGTCTTCGATTTCTTTTTCCTCGATTTTTATTTCTTCTTTTTTAACCTGAATGCTCTTTAAGTCGGGTAATTTTATTTCCGGAAGAATTTCAAATTCAGCGGTAAAAACAAAAGGATTTCCTCTGGCAACTTTAACAACTTCCACCTTAGGTTGAGACACTGCTTCCACCTTTGCTTCTTTCACAATCTTAATCCAATTGTCTCGAACTGCGGCTTCAGCGGCTTCACCCAAAACTCCTTCCTGACTTACCTTTTCTTCGACTATTTTTTCCGGAACTTTTCCTTTTCTAAAGCCGGGCAATTCTACTCCCTTTGATATTTCTGATAAGGCTTGAGTATAGTAATTTTCGAACTCTTCGGGAGTCACTTCAACCTCAGCTTTTCTCTTGATTGTTGATATTTCTTTGATTTCGTATTTCATCTTTTTAAATTATTCAACTGTTGATTCTTCTTCGTCATCGATGTCCAATTCTTCTTCCTCTTCGTTCTTTTCATTAATCTGATCTTCACTCTTAACGTCGATTTTCCAACCGGTTAATTTAGCGGCCAATCTGACGTTTTGACCGTCTTTTCCGATCGCTAAAGACAATTGATCCTTAGGAACAACCACGGTTGCCACGTTCTTGGCTTCGGCGATAACATTAATGATTTTCGCGGGAGATAAAGCATTGGCGATGAACTTGGTCGGTTCTTCATCGTATTCAATAATATCAATCTTTTCACCGCCCAATTCAGACATTACAGCTGCCACACGCACTCCCCTTTGTCCAACCATAGCTCCGATTGGATCAACACCATCAGCAGTAGATAGGACGGCAATCTTAGTTCTTGAACCGGGCTCTCTGGCAATTGATTTTATCTCAATCTGGCCGCCTGATATTTCAGGAACTTCCAATTCAAACAACTTGGAAATCAGTTTAGGATAACTTCTGGATAACAAGATAATCGGTCCTTTGGGAGTAGTATCAACACGCAGAACATACAATTTTAATCTCTGTCCTTCCTTGTAAAATTCGCCTCTGATTTGTTCTTCTTTAGGTAATACTCCTAATGATTTACCAATATCAAAGTAAACATTGATTCCTTCAATTCTCTGGGCGATTCCCGAAACAATCTCCCCTTCTTTTGATTTGTATTCAGCTAAGACAACTTCCTTTTCCGCTTCTCTTATCTTCTGTAAAACAACTTGCTTCGCAGTTTGGGCAGCGATTCTACCAAAGTCATCCTTCGGTTCTAGTGGAATAACCAATTCTTCCCCGGCTTTTAACTTCGGATCCTCTTTTTTAGCTTCCTCAATTAAGATATGTTTTTCAGCATTGTATCTTACTCTTCTTTCTGATTCTTCTCCTTCTTTTTCTGTTTCTTCAGTATTTAATTCAGCCTCGGTCGGTCGGTAGCTGTCTTTAATTTTAACCGATATTTCTTCTTCCTGTTCAATCGGTTCTTCTCCTTCAACTTCAACTTTTTCCGGAATATATACCATCGTATCGTCAACAACGTTTCTTACTCTCCAAAAATCAATCTTTCCTCCTTTGGGATTAATCTTGGCTTTGATAACCTGTCCTTTCTTACCGTATTCTTTTTTGTAAGCCGAAGCTAAAGCATGTTCAACTGTTTCTAAAACTCTCTCTTGTGACAAACCTTTCTCATCGGCAATCTGAGAAATGGCTGATAAAAATCCTTGAAAATCCATATTCTTTTTTTATTTATTATTTTTTAAATTTATTATTAAAAAGGTCGGAACTATCCGACCAATCAAAAAACTACCTTTTCTTGTCTATATTCTAGCAAAAGAAATGCAGTTGTCAAGTTAAACAAATTGAGATATTATATACTCATGAAAAAGGATTTAAGTATAATTCCTGAAGAAGTATTCTTTTGTCTTGATAACCTCCACAAGCAAGGTTTTGAGGCATATATTGTCGGCGGCTGTACTAGAGATTTTTTAAGAGGTAAATCCCCGGCTGACTGGGATGTTACCACCAATGCCACCCCGGAAGAAACCCAAAAGGTTTTTAATGATTTAAAAATCAAAACTTTCTACGAAAATGACTTCGGCACGGTCGGAGTCGCTTTTCCTCAAAAAAAGGATGATTTTGAGGTTATTGAAATAACTACCTATAGAAATGAAGCTGTTTATACTGATAGTCGCCATCCAGATAAAGTAACTTGGTCAAAAACCATTGAAGAGGATCTAAAAAGAAGGGATTTTACGGTAAATGCTATCGCCATGACCATCAAAAATAGGTCGGAATTAGAAATCATTGATTTGTTTGATGGTCAAAAAGATCTAAAAAATGAAATCATTCGTGCTGTAGGTACCGCAAAAGAGAGGTTCTCTGAGGATGCCCTAAGGATGATGAGAGCGGTCAGATTAAAGACTACTTTGGGTGCAGGATGGACAATTGAAGAGAAAACCAAGCAAGCAATCAAAGATAATGCTCCTTTATTGGATAAGATATCTAAAGAAAGAATCAGAGACGAATTAATCAAGATGATTAATAGTGAAAATGCCGCCTCCGGAATCGAATCATTAAGAAATAAAGGACTATTAAGCTATATAATACCAGAATTGGAAGAAGGTTTTGAGGTTAGTCAAAACAAGCATCATGTCTATGATTGCTATAAACACAACCTTGAATGCTTGAATTATTCAGCCAGAAAAGGCTTTAATTTCCACGTTCGTATGGCTTCCCTCTTGCATGATATCGGAAAACCGAAAACTAAAAGGGGCGAAGGTATTAATTCAACCTTTTATAACCACGAAGTAGTTGGCGCTCAAATGACCGAAAAAGTACTTGATCGTCTAAGATTCCCCAAGAAAGACGTATTAAAGATAACTAACTTGGTCAGATATCACCTCTTTTACTATAATGTTGATGAAGTTGGCGAATCTTCAGTCAGAAGATTGATTAAAAACGTTGGATTAGAGAGTGTTGAAGAATTACTACAGTTAAGAATGGCTGATAGAATCGGTTCCGGATGTCCCAAGGCTGAACCGTATAAACTAAGACATCTTAAATATATGATCGAAAAGGTGTCAAAAGACCCAGTTTCTGTTAAAATGCTTAAAATCAATGGCCAGGAAGTAATCGATGGATTAAAGATTAAACCTTCCCCGAAAGTAGGCATGATATTGGACATATTACTAGAAGATGTGTTAAAAGAACCAAAGAACAATACCAAGGCATATTTAAAAAAGAGATTGAAAGAGTTAGGTAAATTAAATGATGAAGAGTTAAATAGCCTGGCCAAAGAGGCAAAAGAAGAAAAAAACAAAGTAATTACTAAAGAAGATCAAGAAACAAAAGAAAAATACTGGGTTGCATAGTGTTTCACGTGAAACACGTATCGCAAATGTTTCACGTGAAACATTGCATGGGCCTGTAGTCCAACGGTAGAATACTGCATTCGCATTGCAGAGATATGAGTTCAATTCTCATCGGGTCCACAAGTTTTACCTCTTTCGCAGTTCAAATGTTTCACGTGAAACATTTATGGACCTGTAGTTAAATGGTAGAACACTACCTTCACACGGTAGGAATATAAGTTCGATTCTTATCAGGTCCACAACTTGTCCAGAATCGTGTCCAGAATTATCCCCAATTTGTCCAGAATATCCACAGTTTGTCCAGAATCGTGTCCAGAATGTCCAGAATCGTGTCCAGAATAAAACTTAGAAATGTTTCACGTGAAACACGTGTGGTAAATGTTTCACGTGAAACATCCATCGGGATGTCATATAATGGCATTATGCAGGCTTCGGGAGTCTGTAATCCGGGTTCAAATCCCGGCATCCCGACACTATAATCAACTTAATAACAACATATGGATCAAAACATTTTGTTAACAGTCTTTGTTATCTTAGGTTATTTCTTTGGTTCTATCCCTTTTGGATATATTATTGCTAAATTAAAGAAAGTTGATATTCAAAAACAAGGAAGTGGTAATATTGGAGCAACCAATGTTTCCAGAGTCTTAGGATTCAAATATGCAATTCTTGTTGGTTTATTAGATGTTTTAAAGGTTATCTTGCCGGCAATCATTGCTAAACAATATTTAGTTAATGATTGGTATATCTGTTTAATCATCCTTGCTCCCATGCTTGGACATATGTTTCCGGTTTGGCTTAAATTTAAAGGGGGAAAAGCCGTTTCCAGTGTCTTTGCTTCAATGATTGTGATTTTAGGATGGAAATACTCATTAGTCTTCCTATTAATATGGATCATTGCCTTAAGACTGATAAAAATAATGAGTTTGACTAATTTAATCGTTATTTGGTTCGTTCCGCTGTTATTTTGGCTAATCACTCATTCAGTCGCTTATTTATCTCTTGGAATACTATATATACCTATATTATTCTGGGCTCACCGTGAAAACATTAAAAGATTAAAAGAAGGTACTGAAAAAAGAATCATTAAAAGCTGATTGATTATGGTCAGCTTTTAATATATACTTAGACTATGAACTTCCTATATATACTATCTTGCATATATTTCTTCTTCCCGGCATATATTGCCAATGCCACTCCTCCTTTGGCTAATACTTTTAATCTCCTAAATAGGCTAAACAAACCTATTGATGGGGGATTAGAGATAAAAGGAGTGCCTTTATTGGGAAATCACAAAACCTGGAGAGGATTAGTGTTTGAGCTATTCTTTTGCACGCTTTTAACTCAATTACTCATTTATATCAACGATTATTACAATTTATCGATCTATAACAACATTGGATTTGATATTCATTCAATCAATAGTTGGTTATTGGGAGTATTATTATCAGTTGGTATTATATTCGGGGACATATTCTTCGCTTTTGTCAAGAGGAGATTAAGATTAAGACCGGGAACCGCTTTTATTCCTTTTGACCAAACCAATTACGTTATCGGAGCTTTTATTTTCCTTCAGCCGATTCTTAACCTTCCTTTAAAGTTTTGGCTAACTTTGTTTCTCTTGACATTATTCATACATATTGTCTCCAATAGGGTTGGGTATAACTTGGGGTTGCATAAAGCCAAGTGGTAAGATAGAATTAATACAGTTTAATAATGTATATAAATAAATTATGCAAGAAGCATTTTTTCTATTTTATCAAGAAATATTGTCTCGCTTGCCCGACATTACTTGGGCATTAATCGTTATTATCTCCGGTTGGGTAATTGCCAATAGAATCAAGGCGCTTTCTGTTAACTTTTTCAATAAATTAAGAGTAAATCAGATTCTTAAATCTTTGGGTTGGGAAAGCTTTTTTGACAGATTCGATACTAAAATGAATGTTTCCAAGTTCTTTGGTTCAATCATCGAATTCTATTTCTTCTTGTTATTTTTAGTCATTTCTTTGGATGTTCTAAGATTGGAAACGCTTGGAAAGATTGTCAGCGGGGTAGTGGAATATTATCCCAACATCTTCATTTCCATGATTATCTTCGTTGCTACTATATATATTGCCGATTTCAGTAAAAAGATTGTAATTGGAAGCCTGGAAAAAGAAAAAATAACCTATTCAAACCTTTTGGGAGATATAATCTCTTCCGGAGCTTGGGTTTTAGCTATTTTAGCTATTTTATATCAGTTACAGATTGTTCAGACACTTGTTTTAGTCATCTTCATCGGAGCCATTGCCTTATTGGTTATTTCTTTAGGCCTAGCTTTCGGATTTGGAGGAAAAGACATGGCTAAAAAAATATTAGAAGACATAGAGAACCGAGTGAAATAAGAATCTACTATATAGTATATTCTTTTTTATTATGCAAGAAATATCACAAAAC
>JBAZIW010000008.1:0-44418 GCA_041651655.1 Minisyncoccota bacterium
AGAAAATATCCCGTGATGGATTGTGCGAGAAATCAGGACAATACTTGTGCAAAATCAGAAAGGGTTTGCATGGTAGGAGTGAAATCTCCAGAGTCCAGCAAATTGCCAGAGTTCAAACATGTACAAGGTTATCACCCTTGTGTTCTTTGTAGAGAAAAGAAAGACGGCAGCTATATTCCTGTCCCATGGTATGTTATGCTGAAAACAAAGGAATTGAGTGCCAAAGTAGTCAGCAAAAAGTCAAGAGATTTGAAAATGCTTTATGGCAATAATTTAAGAGTAATGGCTTATCCTGCCTTTTCTGCTTCTTTTGATGATGCCGAAAATGATTTGGAGGATTTGGAAAGTCAAGAAGGGTTTGTGCCTGATGTGCTGTGTTTTGATTATTTTGATATTTCAAATCCGGGACAAGGTACAAACAATTATTCAGAACGGGCAAAAGCAGATCATGTTTGGACAAAAGGGAAAGGCTTGGCTTCGAGAAGGCATTGTCTGGTGGCTACGGTATTGCAGAGTAATAGAAAATCAATTTCAAAAACTTCTTTGGAGCAAGAGGATACAGCAGAGGATATCAGGAAGCTGGCTCATGTAGATCTGCTGTTTGGATTGAACCAAACTCCTGAAGAAAAAGATCATGGGATTATGAGAGTGTCGGTTATTGCTCATAGGCATGAGGAATTTAGTTTCAAAGGCGAGGTGATGGTATTGCAGTCATTAGCGTTAGGCCAACCATTTCTTGATGCGGAATGGTCGAGAAAAGAAAGAGAGGGATAATTGATGATATCGATTTGTAGACAATTCAGATTTGAGGCAGCACACCATTTGCCTCATCACAAGGGAAAATGTAGAAATATTCACGGGCATTCTTACCGGCTCGAAATTGAAATAACTGGACCTATAGTTGAAGAGGGGCCTTCTCAAGGAATGGTTTTAGATTTTGGTGATTTGAAGGAAATTGTCGAAAGAATTGTTTTGGAGGATATTGATCACCAGGATTTGAATAACATATGGCAAAATCCAACAGCAGAAACAATGGTGGAGGCTATTGCTTCTTGTCTGCAATCCTCATTGAGTGAAATTTCTGGTTCTATAATTGTTATGAGAGTCCGTTTATGGGAAACAATTAATTCTTATGCCGAATGGAGGAAAGAATGAAAATTGTATCAATCTTTAATTCTATTGATGGCGAAGTAAATAAGTTCCATCAAGGACGATTTTCCACTTTTATTCGATTGGCAGGTTGCAATCTATTCTGTGATTATTGTGATACAAAATGGTCTTGGGATAATAAAGGGATAGAAATGTCTGTCGCGGAAATAGTGGATCATGTTGAGAATTCTTGGGGTGGTTGTGGCAAAATAACAATTACGGGTGGAGAACCATTGTTGCAGAAAGAAGAATTATATTTTTTATGTTTAGCTTTGAAAAAAAAGGAATATAATATTTCTATTGAGGCAAATGGAACTTTGCCAATTCCTTCGGAGTGGCCTGAATTAGATTGGCTTGTTGATAGTTGGATTGTTGATTATAAATCATCTTCTGTCGGACACAATTTTGAAAGAAGATGTAAATTTGCTAAATTAAGAGAATCTGATTGGGTTAAATTTGTTGTTGGTGATAGAGAAGAGTATAATGAAATTTTTCCTGTTTTAAGAACATCTTTGGCATGGGATGCTTTCATCGCTGTTAGTCCTATGCATGGGCAACTGGATCCAGCAGAGTTGATAACTTGGTTACAAAAAGATAATCTTTTTCATTGTGTTATTAATTTACAATTGCACAAATATATCTGGCCAAATATCAAACAGGAGGAGGAGAGATGAGCATAAAAGATTCCGGGAATATTATAGTTGTTCTCAACGGTAAATCATATAATTATGGGGATGATTATAATGGTCTTATTAGAGATTTATGTTTGCATCAAATTCGGCATTATCAATACCAATCTTTTGATGTTTTACGGGAGAATGTAAAAGTAATTATGGAGATGGTTTATGAATTTTTGTCCGACACTTCGGTATCATTAAATGATGCAAGGAAAACTGATCTTATCAAGAGAAAAATAAATGTTTTTTTGAAATATCTTCCTCAACAAAAAGATGTTTTGTTGTTACTCGCTAAGATTTACAATTTTGCCCTTGCTGTGGATGGGATTGGTAATTTACCTGGGTTTGGGTTCTCAAATAGATTTGGAGATAAATTATCCGGCAATGCTGAGAGGATTAGTTTGAGAAAAGTTTTGTAAAAATATTTGTGAAGTTTTTCTCATAAACAAATATAATATATTTGAAGGGTGGTTGAAAGTTAATAAATGGTAGTGAACAACAAAATGAAAGGAGAATGAAATGAAGACGAAACTGGTGGACATGAAGGAGATCAGATTCAAGGATTTGGCGGTAGAGGTAAAGAGGTTAAATGATAGTGGGATTCTTGCCGATAAAATTCCTGGGTTGGTTGGCAAATCAAAAGAGGAGGTGGTTGATCTTTTTGTGAAGGCTGTTCAGTCCATTCCTGATGACGAAAATGGAAACTGGACTGGCCCAAAAGAAACAGGGACATATTATATGTCTTTGTTAGTTGCTGAAGAAAAGAAAGATGTCCCCGTTTCCAAAGAGTCGACTTCTAAAAAACCACACGCAAAAGAAAAAAAGAAATCAGAAGCAACAGGCAAAAATGGATTTGGACATGTGAAGGGTTCGATTGCGGCAGATATAGACACTATGCTTTATGAGGGAGCAACACGAGACCAAATTACCGACATGCTTCTTAATCGACTTGGTGATAAAAAAGCGGCATCAGCCAGAAGTAGAAGTCATTTGTTGCATATGATGACGCGTGGTGATTCCTTAGTTGTTTTGGATAGTGAAACGGGTGTTTACAAGGCAGAGAAGAATCCCAACGAATAAAAAGGAATTGAGATGGATTATACAAGAGCTGATTTTTCAAGAGACGTTGATATTTTGGTAGGACAGATTGATCATAAAAAGTACAGGGCGATTTATGGCATCCCAAATGGAGGAATACCCTTATCAATTGCTTTAAGTCAGAGGTTGCAATTACCCTTGATGGATATTCCTGTTGGTCATGATATTCTTATTGCAGATGACATTGTTGATACCGGGTTGACAATATCGCCCTTCGTACAAAATGATATTGTTTGTATTCATGTAAAATCATACACTCCCAATAAACCAAAATACTATGTTCGGGAAGTTGATAAACTTGATTGGATTGATTATTGGTGGGAAAAGAATTCTAATGCATCCACGATTGAAGATAATGTCACTCGCATCCTCCAGTTTATTGGAGAAGATCCCACAAGAGAGGGATTACAAGAAACTCCTAAGCGAGTAGCGAAGTCGTTGGAATTTATGTTTAGTGGATACAAACAAGATCCTACAAATTTGATCAAGGTTTTTGATTCTAATAATTATGATGAGATTGTATTATTGAAGGATATTGAAGTTTATTCGCATTGTGAACATCACATATTGCCCTTCTTTGGTAAAGCACATGTTGCCTACATTCCTGATGGTAAAGTGTTAGGTGTATCCAAATTGGCAAGAATAGTTGATATGTATTCCAAGAGATTGCAGATTCAAGAAAGATTGTGTCAACAGGTAACTGAGTGTCTTGAGACCTACCTACATCCAAAAGGTGCTGCCTGTATCATCGAAGCATCACATCTTTGTATGAGGATGAGGGGAGTACAGAAACAACATAGTTCTATGATAACATCATCTTTAACGGGGGCTTTTCTTGATAATATGACAAGTCGACAGGAATTAATGGGATTAATAAAATGAGGATTATTAAGGCAGAGATATTGTGGTCGCGAAATTGTTTTTTGAAGTGTGACTATTGTGGGATGGTGGATGGAAGAAAAAATCTGCGTAGTTTGGAAGATTGGAAGAAGGGGATTGATTCTTTGAAATTGCTCGATTGCGGATTTATTGCTTTCTACGGAGCAGAACCGCTTTGTGAGTTTGATAAATTGCCAGAGATAGTGGGATATGCAGAGTCGATTGGTATTCACACTACTATTATCACGTCGGGGAAGATTCCCAATTTCTATCAAAAATTAGATTTGTTGTATGCCAAAGGGGCTAAATCCCTTTCAATGAGTTATGATATGGTTCCACTTGGAAAAAGTAGTCAAAGTAAATTAGAGCTGGCTATCGATGGATTAACATATTTTTCTAATAAGGGTGCTGTAAGGGATGTAGCGACAATTGCAACAATGACCAGAACAAATTTTAACTTGTATCCACAAATGATTCTGGAGATGTCGAGAAGAGGTATATGGTCATTTTTTGATTTGATACACTGGGATCGGGGACAAGAAGGTGGTAAATGTAAAAATTATATAGGAATTCAAGAATTACTTTTTAAACAAACTGATTTTGATGATTTGGTTGTTGTCTTAGATCAGATTAAACAATTAAAACACCAAGGATATCTGGTTCATACCAGCCCATTTTTTATTGAGAAATTGATTTGCCAACCAGATTTGATCACTGATTATAATTGGAATTGTGCGATGGAGGATAATTTTCCTGCATGGGTAACAGTTGATGTAGATATGTCCGTTTATCCTTGTGATGACTTTCAACCAAAACAAGGTCGTATTTTTGATTTGGTGAATTTGATGGATGAGTGGGATGAGTTTGGTGTTTATTGGAAGCCCATTGTTCAGACAACATGTCCTGGTTGTTTATGGAATACCCACATTGATGCTCATGCCATCAAAGCTGGAATAATTCCTTTTACTGATTATATTCACCTATGAGTAAGAAATGGAGGATCAATAGATGATTTTGTTGTTTTCTGGTGGCATTGATTCTTTTGTTGCTTGGCATTATCTCAATAAGCCAAAAACAGTGTATTTTAATCTTCAATCGAGATACTCACTAAGAGAGATTAGTGTTGTTAAAAAACTCATACCAACGACAATTATTGATAATTCATTGAATTTATCGGATCGTGAACACGGGGATAATGCTTATATTCCTTTTCGCAATCTTCTTCTGGCGTGCCAGGCAGTGAAATATTCCAATCGTATTATTATAGCAGGGCTTCTTGATGATATGGTTTCCGATAAAAATAAAGAGATTTTTGCGGAGTTTAGTGTTCTATTGACAAAATTGGAAGGCCGAACTATCTTAATTCAAAGTCCCTTTTGGTATATGACTAAAGAACAAGTTGTTAGATGGTATAAAGAGAATGTTGGGGATGATGAAATTTTGAAAACCACCTCCTGTTATAGTACTGGATTAGATAATTATTGTGGTGCATGTCCATCTTGTTTTAGAAAGTGGATTGCTCTCCGCTCCAATGGATACGATCTTGATTTTTGGAATGAAGAAATGTTGGATAGTTATTACGATAGGGCAATGAAAGGAAAATATGTTACAGCCAGGAATGTTGCTATTACAAGAGAAATCGATGCGTATCGCAGTAGATATTGATGGCATACTAACTATTGAGATTGATGGATGGGATTATGCAACCAGAACACCCAATCTGTCAAATATCTCCATTGTTAATTATCTGTATACTCAGGGTCATCAAATTATTTTATATACTTCCAGAAGAATTGACGATCTTGATATAACTACAAATTGGTTGTTGAGACATGGAGTAAAATTTCATCATATTATCTTTGATAAGTTGACGTACGATATGATTATTGATGATAAATCTTTTAACTTAAAGGAGGTGCAAATTGATAAACTTATTTCTGGATAGTGGTGCTTTCTCTGCTAAATCCAAAGGAGTGGAGATAGATATCGGTGAATATATTAAATTTATCAAGGAGAATAAAAAATATATTACTGTTTATGCTAATTTGGATGTAATTGGTGATGCAGAGGCAGGCTGGAAAAATCAAAAAATTATGGAAGATGCAGGGTTGAGTCCACTGCCAGTTTATCACATCGAGGATGATATCTCTTATCTTTATAGATGTCTTGAATATCCATATTTTTGTCTTGGTGGTATGGCGACTGGTTATACAACAGCTCAACGCAGGAGTTTTTTGGATATGTGTTTTGAAATTATTTGTAATACAATTGATGGAATGCCTAAGTGTAAAATTCATGGTTTTGGTATGACTTCTTTGGAATTACTGCTTCGTTATCCTTGGTATTCAGTGGATTCTACAAGTTGGGTGTTAACGGGTAGGTTTGGAAGTGTGTTTGTTCCCAGAAAGGTAAATGGCTCTTATGTATATGATGAGTCTTCATGGAAAGTGACGGTTTCAAATCAATCTCCAGATCAAATAGAGGAGGGTAAACATTTTAATACTTTTGCACCTATGGAACAAAACATGATCTTGCAATATCTTAAGGAGAAAGGATTCAAAATTGGTAAATCAGAGTATAAGGAAGAAAATAGAAAAACATATAAATTGCAAGATGGTGAAAGATGGGTTAATAGTGCTGATGCTCCGGCTGTTAGGGAGATGATTGAAGAGTTTCATATCTATGCTCCTAACAAATTATTGGCTATGCGTGACATGGTGGAGATTGTGATTGAACCAGGCCTCTCAAATGATTATAAACAAAGAGATGAATTAAATATCATTTATTTTATGGATCTGGAGAGATCTTTGCCATCATGGCCGTGGGCTTGGAAAAGGACCTCTCTAAGTGGATTTGGGTTTAGACCATGAAAATTTATCTTGCGGGGGGGTATCTTATTAAGACGGCAAAAAAACTATATCAATTGAAGGCAAATAGATTGTTTTCATTTTATGATATAGACACCAAGAGGGTTGATATGGATAAACGTTTTAGAGAATTGCGGCAAGAAAGGGAGGGTTGATGATAATTTATCTGGCAACGTGGTTAGAAGATAATCAAGGCGTTACATTGACAAAGACTGGAGCTTTTACAAGGCTTATATCCTACTTTTTTTTGAAGAAACAAAACTCAGATATCGTTCAGGAGTATGTTGAAACAGGTTTAATTCACAGAAAAATCAAGGAATGATTATCTATCTTGCGTCTACAGAACCAAGGACAGTGTTTCAATGCATGAAATTGTCAATAAATGGGGCAAATATCCTGTTATCTAATTATGATTTATCAGACAAATGCCCGATTCCTTTTAGGAAAAAGACATGGGAAATGATTACAAAAGGAGAATTTTATGAAAATAAAGAAGCAAAAATTGGTTGATGTCTTATCTGCAATCAAACCCGGGTTGGCTCAAAAAGCCATTGTAGAACAAGCAACACACTTTATTTTTACAGGGGATCGTGTTTTAACTTTCAATGATCGCATATGTGTTTCATATCCTGTGCGGACAGATTTCACCTGCTCAGTTGCGGCGGAGGAATTTTTTAAGATTGCAAATAATATTCCAGATGATGATATCAATATTGAAGTTAATGATGGAATATTGCGTATAGAAGGATTGAAGGTAAGAGCTGTTCTTGCCGCCAATTCTGGTGATGTAATTTTGTCTTTTGTGCAATCCTTGAATTTAGATGAGGTGCCAAAACGAGCAAAGAAATTACCTGAGGATTTTAAAGAGGCTATCAAATTATGTGTTTTTTCCGCTTCTACCAATATGAGTATCCCGGCGTTGACATGTTTATATTTACATGATGATTATATCGCTTCTACCGATAATTTGCGCATCAGTGAATATAAAATGAAAAGCTCATTGGGGTGTTCAGTATTATTACCAGCCTTATCGGCCGTGGAATTGATTAAATTTGATGTTGCTGAATTTGCTCTTTCAGAAGAAAAAACATGGATTTATTTTTTCACAAAGGAAGGGGCAATATTTTGTTCTCGATTAGTAGATGCTGAATTTCCTGATTATGTTTCTTTTTTGGAGGGAATAAGCAAGGATGAAATTGTATTGCCTGAGAATATAGATAACTTGGTTAAAACCGCTTCTATCTTGACGGAAGAAGGCGGAGATAACCAAGAAATCGAAGTGCAGATCAATAAAGGCAAACTGAAATGTAAAGGACAGAATAAATTAGGTTGGATTGAATGTGAATCCCGCATTCAAGCACGACTTTCAATTACTTTTGTTATTGTTGCATCGTTTTTTCTGGATATTCTCAATCACACACATACAATGTTTTTTGATCAGAATAAGGCTCTTTTCAAAAGCAATGAATTTCGTCATGTCATCGCATTGAAAGGGGAATAATGATTATCTATCTGGCCGGAAACATTACACCCCACGAGAATTATTGTTAATAAAGTATGGCACCAATAGATTATTTTCATTCCACTACCATGGAATAGAAAAAGAATTTTATGATGAGTTTGAATGTCGAATTGAAACAATAAAAGAGGATAATGATGTTTTGTCATCTACATGTTCATAATGAATATAGTTTGCTTGATGGGGTAGGCAAAGCAAAAGATTATCTCAAAAGAGCAAAGGAAATGGGTCAGGATTATCTGGCCTTAACCAACCACGGGAATATTGATGGCCTTTTGGATTTTCAAAGAGAGGCCAACAAAATAGGGATAACGCCAATACTGGGTTGCGAATTATATTTTGTTCCAGATATTTCCCACAAAGAAAAGAAAGAAAATCGTTATCATATAACGGTATTGATTAAGAATAATGAAGGGTTTGAAAATCTTTGTAGAATGTTGACTATTGCAAATCTTGAAGGTTTTTACTACAAACCAAGGGTTGATTTTAAGATTATCCTTGAGCATCGTCAAGGTTTGGTATTTCTGACGGGTTGCCCGGCAAGCGTTCTTTTAAATGAAAAACATTTACCTTTTCTTTCGGATTTAAAAAATGAATTGCCTGATGATGTTTATCTTGAAGTCATGCCACATGAATTAGAAGATCAGAAAGTTCTAAATAGATTATGTTCAAGGATTAGTGAAGAGTTCATTTATTGGCCTCTGGTTGCTACAAATGATTGCCATTATATCGAGCAGAGAGATAATGATTTGCAAGAAGTTTTATTGGCAATTCAAACAAAAGCAACTTGGAATGATAAAAGCCGCTTCCGGTTTCAAGAAAACTCTTTGTATTTGATGTCTGAACAAGAAATAAAGGATGCTTTCAAAAAACAAAATGTATTACTCAAATCAGAATATCTTTCCGCAATCAGGAATACAATTGAAGTTGCTGAAAAATGCAAGGATTTTCGGATTGAGAAAAAAGAGATTTTTCTTCCACCTGTTAATACTCAATTGATAGAAAATGTTATTTTACGGGAAGAAGAATTTTTGAGATCGCTGTGTTTAGATGGATATCAAACTTTGTTTCAATCTGATCTTATCGAAAACAAGGAATATCTGGAGAGATTTGAAGAAGAGTTTGATTTGATTAGGAAGAAGAAATTCATCCGTTATTTTTTGATTGTGAAAGAGCTGGTTGATTGGTGTTATAACAATGATATCATGATTGGCCCAGGGAGGGGCAGCGTTGGAGGCAGTTTGATTGCCTATCTATTAGGAATTACTACTGTTGATCCGATTAGGTATAAATTGTTATTTTCTCGTTTTATCAACGAAAATCGAATTGATTATCCAGATATTGATATTGATTTTGAGGATACAAAAAAGCATTTAATCCGGGAACATCTTGAAGAGAAGTATGGCAAGAATAATATTGCTTCTGTTTCTACTTTTCTGCAAATGAAAGGGCGGATGGCTATCAGAGATGTTGCCCGTGTTTTTGATGTTCCATATAAAGATGTGGATGAATTTGCAAAGATTATTCAAGATGATGAAAATGGGGATAATTCTATTTCAGAAGCATCTCATCATTGGTTTTCGGAGAAATATCCAGAAGTTGTTGATTATGCATCCCGTCTTGAAGGCCAAATTAGAGGCTGTGGTCAACATGCAGCTGCATTGATTGTTTCGGCTGAGGACTTGACTAAAGGAACAAGGGGCAATATCGCAACCAGATCAAATCAAGAAGTCATCAATTGGAGTAAAGATGATGCCGAATATATGGGTTTGATGAAACTTGATATTTTAGGATTGAATACTTTATCTGTTTTGAATGAAATAAAAAGGCTTGTCAAACAGAACCATAACCAAGATTTGGTTTTTGAAAAAATATCCTTGGATAATAAGGAAGTGTTTGATGTATTGACAAAAGGGCAAACAGTTGGAGTTTTCCAATTCAATACATGGGCGACAACTAAGTTATGCAAGGAGGTTGGTATAGATAATTTTGGTTTGATGAGTGATGTTGTTGCTCTTGTAAGACCTGGGCCAGCGGATAGTGGAATGACAGCAGAATTTATCAAAAGAAAACATGGAGGAAAATGGGAAAAGAAGCATCCTATTTATGAAGAAATTACAAAAGACACTTTCGGGATAATTATTTATCAAGAGCAGATAATGGAGGTGATTTACAAAGTGGCTGATTTGCCATATTCTGTTGCCGATAAAATTAGGAAGATAATTGCTAAAAAAAGGAACATCGATGAATTTGAAAGATATAAACAAATGTTTCTGGATGGTTGTCAAAAACAAGGAACAATGACAAATGATGAAGTGGAAGATTTTTGGGCTGCATTAGAGAAACATGCAAATTATTCTTTCAACAAATCACATTCGGTTGAATATGCGATGATTGCTTATTGGTGCGCTTTTTGTAAATTATTCTATCCTGCTGAGTTTATTTGTGCGAATTTATCCTATGGATCTGATGGGAAAAAGGAAGAATTGGTAGAGGAAGCGAAAAGATTGGGGTTGAATATAATTTTGCCAAGAATTGGGGTTTCAGATGCTACCAAGTGGACGGTTAAGGGAGGGAATATTTACGTTCCTTTTATTGAAGTGAAAGGGATTGGTGAAAAGAAGGCTCAAGAATGTCAGGACTATAAAGTTCCAAAGCAAGAAAAATTGAGTTTTTTCTTTTCGGGTGGAGGAAACAGTAAGAAAACATCTGCAATAGAAAAATTACTTATTGAGATTGGTGCAATTGGAGAAAACCCTGTAGATGATTTATCAAAATATTTTTCATTCAATGTTTCACAACAAAGGATAAAGAAGCAATTAGATCGGTATATCCCCGGACTTTTTTTTCAGAGAAGATACAGAAATACGGAATTGATTTATTGCGATTCTTGTGCTTTGAGAGCAGAGGCAACTCGGCCAGTTTTATCTTCATATGGAATATACAACATTCCTATTATTGGGGAAGCTCCGGGAAGAGAAGAAGATAAAGAAGGGAAAGGATTTATTGGTAAGGCAGGTGATTTGCTTTGGAAAGAGTTAAGGAAGTATGAGCTGACAAGGCGGCAATTTCATGTATGCAATGTTTGCCGTTGTTATCCGGGAAATATAAAAACACCGAATTTAGAACATATTTCTGCCTGTTCAAAATGGATTGATGAAGAGATAAAAAGATTGGACGCAAAGTTTTGCCTTGCTTTGGGCAATACTCCCCTAAAATATTTCAAGGGAGAAGAAGGCGGAATTACAAAATTATCAGGGAAAACAGAATGGGATGAAAAAAGAGGGATCTGGATTTGTTGGTGCCTTCATCCATCAGCGGTATTAAGAAATCCAACAAATAAGGCTTTATTTGAAGAAGGAATCAAGAATTTTGTTGAGAAAATAAATTTATTGGGAGGATTGAAGTAATGGCGGATCGGGAAGAGTTGCATTTGAAATATAGGCCAAAGACTTTTGATGAGTTGATTGGGAATAATGCTTTGAAGGAATCTTTGTTGTCGGCAATCGGTAGAACGAGAACCTTTCTATTTTATGGGCCAAGAGGTTGCGGGAAAACAACTATTGCAAGATTGATTGCTGCCAAATTAGAAATTGCAGAAATTGATATCAATGAGATTGATGCGGCGGATAATACTGGAGTTGACAATGCCCGGCAGATTAAAGAAGCTGCTCAATATTCACCGATGGGAAGCAAATACAAGATATATATAATTGATGAATGCCATCGTTTAACCGGGAATGCTTTTGATTCATTATTGAAAACGCTGGAAGCTCCACCATCTCATTGTTATTTTGTTCTTTGCACTACTGAATTACAGAAAGTTCCCACAACAATCAAGAGCCGGTCAAAATGTTATGAGGTGAAAGTTTTAAATACAAAAGAACAGAATTTTTTGATCCGCTGGATTTGCCATGAAGAGAAGATAACCATCACGCCAGAAGTTAAGCAAACCATCATGGAATGTTGTGAGGGCATTCCACGGGAGATTATTGTTGCATTAGATACAGTCAGAGATGTAAAAAATGATGAAGATGCGATTTCTCTTATCAATGCAGCAGTTCACCGGGAGGTTAAGGAATTGTGTCAGGCTCTTTTGAATAATAAAAATTCTTGGGAAACTGTTGCTGGTATATTGAAAGAATTGAAGGATGATCCTGAGAGGATTCGGATGGCTGTATTGGGATACATGAATCAAGTTTTATTGAATAGCAAACGAAATGATAGAGCTGCATTTATCATCCAGAATTTTAAGGATTCTTTTGTTTGGGTAGGAAAGGCCGGATTATCTTATGCTGCTTATATGAGTCAAACAACTGATGTTTAGAAAAATATATATAGAGAAACAGCCTAAAATCCTTATAATATAGGCAAGGAAAGGAGGGAATTTTATGCCAGAGGGATTTGATTACAAGGGCGATGTAGAGATAAATGAGAATGATCTTGATGGGGAATGGATTAAACAAGCTTCTCTGTATGCCAACTGGGCGGTTCGGTATGCAAAAGAATTGAGATTGAAGGATATAATCTGGTTGAAGAAGAAAGTTTTGAAAGCCACATTATACAATAAATATCGTGTTGAATTAACTGTTAATGACAAAGCTCCAACGGATACAAGGGTTGATTCGGCTGTCCGTTCTGATGCCGAATATGAGAAAGTGTCTCTGGAATTGATTGATACCGAAGCCAGAGTTAATGAGCTTGATGCTATCAAATGGGCTATGGAGCACAAGAAAAAATCATTGGACAGATTATCTGAAAATCAAGACAAGGCTTTCAATATGCCGGATGGATACAAAGAGAGGCGAGAAAAGGCTATTCAGCACAAACAGGAGGAATCAGAGGAATTAGATAGAATGGCAAGAAAAGCAATGAAAAGAAAGGAGATGGGGAGATGAGTGGATATTCACTTTTTGACTATGTGGTTTTGATAGTCTCAGGGTTAATAATTGGATACATTGCAATACGGGTTTGGATGTATGGGGTTTTTCGTAGTTATTTTGAAGCAAAAAAACAGCATAACAAGAAATCAAAGGAGGAAACAAAAAATGGCAGTACCAAGCAAGAGGCAAATGCAGGAGAACCTTCAGAAACGACAGCAGAAAGAGCAGACTTTTTACCGTAGGACGGGAAGTCTTTTTGTTTCAAATGTTTCTTTGAAGTATTACAAAACACCTATGGATGCTAATTTGATTGACATTATCCCTTATATAGCAGGTGAGAATGATCCGATTGGCCCAGGAGAAGTTGCTCATAAGTTGGTGATTTATATTCATCCGAAATTGAGCCAAACTGGGGAGGATATAATCTGCATGGAAAAGACATTCAAGGGAGCAAGAGGAAAATGCCCAGCTTGTCAGGAGTATCGCAGAAGAGTTGCAGCAATGATGTCAGAGGAAGAAATAAAGCCATTTAAGGTAGCGGGTTGGCCGAGGGTTTTGTATAATGTTTATGATAGAAAAAACCCTAATAGTGGTGTTCAGGTCTGGAATGCATCATCATATTTGTTTCAGCAATATCTTGATGTTATTGCAAGAAGATCTTCAACATCTCCGGGGCAGCAGCCTGAGAATTATGTTAATTTCATGGATCCTACACTGGAAGGTAGGTCAATTGGTTTTGACAAGCAAGGCAAGAATGAGTTAACAAAATATATTGGGATCCATTTTGAAGAACGTCAGACTGAAGTGCCGGATTCGATACTTGAAGCTGCTCATGTTCTTGATGAGATTATTGCGTGGCCGACTTATGCTTCAGCTTATGAGGAAACTTGGGGTGTTCCTTATGATGATAATGATGTCCCAGAAGGGATTGCTTCTGAGAGAACCAAAAAGTATGATAAAGAAGTAAAGAAAGTTGAGGAAAAGAGTAAGCCTGTAGAGGAGAAGAAGGAACAGGTTGAAACGGATGAAGAAAGGGAAGAAAGAGAATTAGAGGAAAAGCTGGCCGCTGTCAGAAAAAAGAAAGAGGCAGAGAAAGCCGGAGCGAAAAGTACAAAAGAAAAGGCACAAGAGAAAAAGACATCTTCATCTGGCTGTCCGCATGGGCACGTGTTTGGAATTGATATTGATGAAAAGCCTGATTGCGACAAATGTCAGTCTTGGAAGGAATGCGCAAAAGAAGCTGATCGTTTGGAACGGGAAAAAAGATAACATCTATGCAGATAAGCGGAGCAAAATTTGCTCCGCTTTTTATTACTGTGTAATAAGGAGAATTGATGAAAATAGATAGGCCAGATTCTACAAAAGTTTCAGAAAATCCTTCAAAACAAATTTCAGAAATAGAAGAATCTCCGGTTGATTTTTTACATACAGGCTCATGCCTGTTAAATCTTGCTGCTTCTGGGAAAGGCAGGAATGGAGGCTGGGCAAGAGGCAGAATCATCAATTTAGTTGGGGATGGTAGTAGTGGAAAAACCATGATGGCCTTGGAATTATGTGCCTATGCCTTGCACCATGGGAAAGAAATTGAATCTGCTGTCTTTCCTGCTGTCAAGAAGGTCAAGATCGTTTATGACAATGCAGAAGGTGTGATGGATTTTCCCATTGAAAAGATGTATGGGAAAGAATTCAAGAAAAGTATTACTTGGGAAAATTCTTGTACAGTACAAGAGTGGGGCAGGAAATTTGGTCGTGAAATTGATTCCCACAAGCAGGGAGAAATGCTGATATATGTTATTGATTCTTTGGATTCCCTTACATCTCAAGAAGGGCTTGATAGATTTGACAAGGCAGTCAAAAATGATAAAGAGGAAGATGGGACATATGGTGTAGAAAAGGCCAAATTTCTCAGTCAGAGTTTTTTCGCAAATATTTGTTCAAAGATGCAAGGGAAAGATATTACATTGGTAATTATTTCTCAGATCCGCCAAAAGATAGGCGTTACATTTGGTGAAAAATATGGTCGGACAGGCGGAAAGGCTCTTGATTTCTATACTCATCAAGTATGCTGGTTGGCTGAAATTGAAAAACTCAAAAAGACTTTCAGGGGAGAGGAACGGGTATATGGCATCAGGATCCTTGCTAAAATGAAGCGCAATAAAGTTGCTAAACCTTTCCGGGAGGCTGAACTGATTGTATTGTTCGATTATGGTGTGGATGATATTTCATCATCGCTTGCTTATCTGTATGGGCCAAAAGTCAAACTATTGTCTTGGGATGGACAGGATTATAACAGGGCGGATTTGATCGCCTTTATTGAAAACAATCAGCTGCAAGATGAGCTGGCAAGAAGAGTTGAAGAGGCTTGGAATGAAGTTGAAGAGGCCATAAAAACTGATAGAAGGAAAAGATATGAATAGAAGCATGTTAAGAACGAATATTTTTTGGGAGGATAATGAAAAAAATCATTCTTGATTGTAATTGGCTTTGCTATCGTTCTGCCTTTGGCATGACAAGTCTTTCTTATGAAAACAAATCTGTTCATGTGGTTTTTGATTTTATTAGGCAATTGCTGGTTCTGGCTGAGAAATTCAAATGCCATGATTTTGTATTTTGTTGGGATTCAAGAAATTCATGGAGAAAAGTTTATTCTCCAGAGTATAAAAATAATCGGCATAAGGATCTGACTGCGGAGCAAGCGGAAGATTTGGCTGATACATACCGACAAATGGATGATTTGAGAAATATGGTTTTGCCCTATATGGGATTCAAGAATATCCTGTACCAAAGCGGTTATGAAGCAGATGACTTGATTGCTGTGGCTGTTGATGATTTGAAGGCTTTGGATAAACATTGTACTATCGTGTCGAGTGATGAAGATTTATTCCAATTACTTGATATCAATGTCCAGTTGCATAATTTCAAGAGAAATTTCCGGCTCAGTGATTTCATGGAACAGTATTATAGTATAAAAGCAAGCCAGTGGGCGGAGGTCAAGGCTATTTCTGGCTGTCCCGGAGATAACGTGGTTGGGATAAAAGGAGTTGGGGACAAAACAGCAGCAAAGTATATTGCCGGGATTCTGAAAGGCAAGGCTAAAGACACGATAGAATCAACGGAGGGATGCCAAATTAAGGCGTTTAACCTGCCCTTGGTAAGGTTACCTTATTCTGGTAAAAAGGCGATCAAAAAGCTGGAAATTGTTCCAGATGAAATTTCAGAGGATAAGTTTCAGGATATGTTCGGCCAATACGGATTCAAAAGTTTTCTAAAAGAAGAGAATTGGAAAAAATGGGAGGAGGCATTTGAATTTTGAAAGTAGAAATTCTGGAAGAAGCTGGTTTTGATTCAGCTATGTTTGGATTGAGCCTTTCCAAACAGCAAAGTGTTTGGAGGATTCAGGAAGTTTCCCACAAATTGTACAGCAAGGATTTTGGCCACAATAAATTTCTTGAGCATATAGAAGTTTGGTTGAAAGTTACCGCGCCAAGATTTTGGTGGCAGGAGGCTGATACTTATAGGCTTTGTTCAAAACAATCTGATTCAACCATGCATACAATCCACAAGGCATTACTCACGCAGGAAAATTTTGAATATCCTATATTTCCAACAACTTTAGCTAAATTGAATATGGCGATTGCTGCATATGGTGCAGACAAATCGGTAGAAAATTTATTGACTGTAAAAAATAATCTTCCTGAAGGTTTTTTATCAACAAGAGAGTGGAAGATGTCATACAAAGAACTCCGCAACATAATTTCCCAAAGGATAACTCATCGTTTACCGCAATGGTTGTATTTCTGCCAAGAAATTCAAAAGCAAATAAAACATCCAGAATATTTTTCTGATCTATTTAAGGAGTGATGATGGCTAAAGGTGGTTCGTTTGAAAGGGAAGTGGCAAAACAACTTTCCTTGTGGTGGACTGGTGCAAAGAGAGATGATGTTTTCTACAGAAGTCATTCTTCTGGTGCCAGATTTACACAAAGGAGGAAGGCAGGGAAAGATACAGCTTTACAGGCAGGGGATTTGACTTGTTCTGATCCTATTGGGGAGCCGCTTATCAGGATTTGGAACATAGAATGTAAGACGGGTTATGGCGGGAAAGGAAAGATCAGAGATACAGAAGGTGAAGTGATGAAGATTCCCGTCAAGCAGAATGGTAAAATTATCAAGTATATTGATAAAACAACAACCATCCGATGGGACATCCTTGATATTTTAGATTCTCACCAAAAAGAGCCTGTGATTATCAAAATGTGGAAGCAATGTTTGCGGGATTCAACGTTATCAAATAGAACTCCTGTTCTTATTTTTCGGAGAAATGCTCGCTCCTCCTGCATTATGATTGGAGAATTATATTTTACAAAGTTACAATCTTGGCTTGGAAATTATTCTGGCTTTTCTTGTGGGATAAGAGGCATTGGAAGAGGCATTGGAATCATTATGCCAACAAAAACTTTTCTGGAATGGGCAATAAATTTGCCAGAAATTATCAAAACTACATTATAATACATTCAAGAAAGGAGCTGATGATGAAACTAATTCTTGAGTCGTGCGTTAAGAATCCAGATGGGATCATAGATATTTCTGTTTTTATCCAGAATATCAAACAAGATGTTCCAAAAAGATACACTTATCATTTAGCGAGCGAATATCAGGCCAGACGTTTTAACACATTCTATCGTAAGGGGAAGAAGCTGCATGGCAAGGCTTTGCAGATTTTAAAACAATGGAATATTAGTGAGGTGATGTGATGAATGTTGCATATGGAAAGTGTTTTTATGGCAAAGAGAAGGAGAAGAAACTGGCAGAGTGGAAGGAGCGTAAAGAATTAGAACGAATCATTATCAGTGAGATTGTTCGCTTGCGAGAAATGGAGAAAAAGTCTTTTGAGACAATTGCTATGGGACTGAATGATCGTGGGTTATGGCCAAGATCAGCCAAGAAATGGAATGCCGTGCTTGTTTTCCGTATCTATAAAGCGACTGGTCGTTGGCGCAAGAAAGCTGATCTCATGAAAGAAGCTGATAGCAATATTTTCTTCTGGCGATTCTATGATAAATTGTCTTTCAAGAGTATAGCGGATACATTGAATACACAAGCGTATTGGCCAATCCACGGAGCAAATTGGTCTCCACAGATAGTCCGTAGGCATTATCTGAGACACATGGAAAGTTTGGAAAAGGGATAAAATATGTTCAAGCGATTATCAATCAAGAATTTTCAAAGCCATGCGAATACAGAAATTGAGTTTTCTCCTGGCGTGAATGTTATCCAAGGATTATCATTTACAGGGAAAACAGCTATTCTGAGGGCAATGAGATTGCTGTTGGAAAATAGGCCGCAAGGTGCTCATTATTTTTCCGACTTTGCTGGTAATAAAGGATCAACGGAAATTTCCTTGGAGCTGTTTGATGGGAAGACTGTTTCTCTTGAGAAAAAGATTCACATTCACAAGAAAAATGGGAAAGTGCTTGATGAAAGCATTTACAAGATGGATGGTTGGGAATCTGCTGCTCCATCATCAGGAATACCTGATCAGATAGATCAAGTTCTCAATATGTCCGAATTGAATATGCAAAAGCAGTTTGATGAGCCATTTCTTGTAATGTCATCTCCGGGAGAAATTGCCAGAATTGTCAACAAGATTACAAAATTAGAAGATGTTGATGGATGGGTTTCTGAGGTTACAAGTCAGGTCAATCAAAATAATCGTGATCTGGTCAGGCTCAATTCTGAAATTGGGCGGGAAGAAATTGCCCTGAAAAAGTATGATGATCTTGAAGAAACGGAAAAATTGATTAATGCTCTCAGTAAGAACAACGAGGAATTAAGGGCATTTTTCAAGGCCACGATGGATCTGGATACTAAACTTGAGCATCTTGAAGAAATTTGTAGGGATTCTGAGAAAATTGAAGAATATTTGTTGGCTGAGAAATATGTAAATAAGGCAGAAAATTACGAAAAAGAAATAGCTATACATACCCTTTTACAGGCTCAAATAGAAAAATGGGAACTTTATACTTCCCAGATAGAAAAACGCGAAAATGATGCCTTGGAATTTAAAATTTTGGTAGATAAATTGGAGGTCACGGATTGGGCTGAGTTGGGTCGACAAGGGAGCAAATTGGCTATTGCTATTTCTAATTTTGAAAAGTTGGAAAAAAGTCTTGCCAACATATTAATTGCTTTATCGGCTGAAAAAGAATGTAATGAAATTTCAGATATTCAGGCTTTTGTGGTATTTTTTGATGATCTGGAAACAGCTACAGACAAATTCAATTCGATTTGTTACCTTTGCGAAGGTCTTGCCGGCGAAATCAAGGCAGCAAAAAAAGAATATGCTGATTTGTGGAAAGAAATGAAAACTTGTCCTGTTTGTTTATCATCTATCAGTGAAAAGCAGATTGGCAAAATTATGGAGACATTATGAAATTGATATTATGTTCTGATTGGCATTTGGTTTATCAAAATCCTATTGGCAGGAAAGATGATCTTACCAAAGTTCAATTTGATAAATTGGCTTTTGTTCTTAAAAAAGCTGATGAGCTGGATGCTCCAATTTTACAAGCCGGAGATTTCTTTGATAAGCCAAGAAGCTGGTCGCTGCTTTCTCATGTTATGGATCGGTTGAAGACGTGTGGTGCATCGGTTTATACGGTTTATGGCCAGCATGATACATATCTGTATTCAGAAGAGACGAGAGATAAAACAAATCTTGGGATATTAGCAAAAGCAGGATTGGTTGAAATTGCTGATGATAAATCTGTTTACATTGGCGGGAACTGTTATTTGCAAGGCTGCTCATTTGGTGGTGAAATTCCTAAGCCAGATATGGAAGGGCTAAACATACTCATTATTCATGCCCCTATTTCTGATGCTCCGGCATATCCCGGTTGCGTATATACTGCTGCCAAGAAATTTCTTTCATTGCATTCTGGGTATGATTTGATTTTGTGCGGGGATATTCACAGAACATTCGTGGAAAGAATTGGAAACATGACTATATTGAATCTTGGGCCAATGTTGCGCAAAGAGGCAACTGAGTATAATTTTCAGCATGAACCTAAAATTGTCATATTTGACACGGAGACAAGGGAATTAGAATGGGTTACAATTCCTCATCAGCCTTCTGAAGAGGTTTTAAGTCGTGATCATATTGAGATTCAGAGTGAAGCAGAAGGCAAATTGCAAAATTTTATTGACATGATGAAGCAGGATGAACAATTGCAAGGCGTTTCATTTCAAGACAATCTGTATGAATTTATTAGAACAAATGGGATTGATAAAGAGGTTGTTGATTATTTGTCAGGACTGATGGAGGAGAAATGATGGATCGGGAGCTTGTTTTGAAAAAGCTAAGGGAAAAAATCGAAAGATTGAAAAATGAGAAGGCTCAGAAAGAAGGTGCCAGAGATGCGATCCTTGACAGCATCAAGAAAGATTTTGGGGTTAAGGATATCAATGAGGCATATAAGAAGCTTGAAGAAATGAGAGAACAGATTGAGATAAAAAAAGAAAGAGAAACTGAATTGCTCAATATTGCAGAAGAGAAGCTGGAAGGTTATCGATGATGACGATACAAGAAATCCAAAGTGAGTTTTCCGGTGCGCAAGCCAATTGCAAGCTGTTGGAACATCAATTGGAAAGAAAAAAGAGCCAGTTTGAATCTCTCAAGAAGCTGGTTGATATCCAGACAAAAGCACGCTGGATTCTGGTAGAAGTGTCGCAAAATACACAGAAAAGATTCAAAGACAGGGTTGAATCCTTGGTTACAATGGCCATCCAAAGTGTTTTTGATAGACCTTTGAAATTCAGTTTGGAAATAGAAAGAAAAAGAAACAAAATGGAATGCCGCTTGCTTGTAACCGAAACTGTTGACGGCCAAGAACGGATATATGACAATTTAGGGGATGATGTTGCAGGAGGATTGATTGATGTAATAAGTTTTGCAGCAAGGATAGTGCTGTGGTCATTGCAGAATCCAAGAAGCAGAAATGTAATGATTTTTGATGAACCAATGAAAAATATGGGGAAGCTGATTTCTTTAGGTGGGCAAGTGTTAAGAGAGATCAGCCACAAATTGAATTTCCAAATTATTATTATCACGCACGATGACGAATTGATTGAAGCAGCGGATAGGTCATATCAAGTAACTCATGATGGAAACAAATCTCATCTCAAACTTGTGAAGGGTATAGGTGATAATGAAGACAAGGTCGCAATCAATATCCCCAGAGGAAATGCCGGCAAAACTAAAATTAACAGAGAAATTATTCAATAAGGGCTTGAACGATAGAGAAATTGCTGAAAAGTTAGGCATCTCAGTAAATCAGGTTTTCATGCTGAGAACAAAAAAATTAAGGCTTACTCGCATAACAGATTTAAGGGTTTGTGAAAAATGCAAAGAAATAAAATCCACACATTGTTTTTCAAAGAAAAGCCTTGGTCATGAAGATTGGTGTATTACATGCCGCAGGGAAATTGGGTTGGATTTATACACCAGAAATTCAATTACAAATTGTGGGAGTCCGGCAAACCATGGGAAGTTTGTCTGTATGAGGTGCAACAAGTCATTTGAATCTCCGATTTGGGGAGATAATTTGACGCAGCATTATCATTTATGCAAACCATGTCGTTGGGCGGTTAGTTCTATTGATAGAATTGGAATTTGAAATCAAGGAGGAAAAATGGTCAAGCAATTATTTATCGATACGGAAACAACTGGGGTTAATGTGAATGCTGTAGGGATGTATCAACTTGGTGGAGTTATTGTTGCTGGGAGGAGAGAAGAAGAGTTTGAGTTCAATTGTGACATCTTTGAAGAAGATGAAGTAAATACTGATGCGTTTGAAAATAATGGGATGAGCATAGAAAAAATATCAAGCTTTCCTTCTCCTGAAATTGTTTTAGGGAAGTTTATTGATCTGATGGACAAATATGTTGACCGGTATGATAGAAGAGACAAATTTGTGGTTATAGGGTATGGATCAGAATTTGATCAACAGATATTGAGAAATTGGTTTTACAAATTGGATGATGATTATTTCGGTAGCTGGTTTTGGCATCCTTGGGTTTGCGTGATGAATTTGGCGATGTTTGCTTGTCAGGTTAGCAGAGCGGAGATGCAGAATTTCAAATTGAAAACTGTTGCAGAGCATTTGGAAATTCCTGTGGTTGATGAAAAATTGCATACAGCCCTATATGATGCAAAACTGGCAAGAGAGGTGTATAGTAAGATTGTGGCTTGCCTTGGAATTTAAACAAAAGGGAGGAGGATTTATGAAAAAGATATTCAAATATAGTCTTGGTCGGTCAATAAATAGACTGCATATTCCTAAGGGAGCGGTAGTCCTTACTGCTCAAGTACAGAAAGAATATATTTGCATCTGGGTGCTGGTTGATACTAATAGTCAGTTGATAGAAGAAAGGACATTTGAGGTATATCCAACAGGAATGGCAATCAATGAAGAAAAGGGTATGGAAAGAAAATATATCAACACGGTTCAGTTGGGAGGAGGAGAGCTGATTTACCACGTATTTGAGCGTGTTAAGGGGGAGATTTAATGCCAAGAATAACAATAACAAAAGAAGTTCCATTAAATGGTTGTGAGAAGTGTGATTGCTCCTCCTCTGAAACAGATGGTCTTTATTGTGTGGTGTTCGGAGGGGTGAACTGGACAAGACTGCGTAAAAATAAGAATTATAAATACCAGCGTTGTAAAGCTTGCCTTAAAGCGGAAGTAAAGGAGGATAAACCATGCCAAGAATAAGAACAACAATTACAAAAGATGTTCCCAAAGATGACTGCCGGGAGTGCGATTTATTTGACATCTACAGATACATCGACGAGGATGATGGAGATATTTGTCTGATGTTTAATAATGAAACTTTATTGCGTGGCGAAAACAACAGATTATTACGTTGCCAGAAATGCCTTGATGCTGAGGTAAAGGAGAATAAATGTGTATAGTGACGGAGGCGACCAACTTCATGCGTGTTTTCCGGTTGCCGTTGCAGTATCCAGAGGGTTTTTGTTTCAATGGGGGCTATCCTGTTGAAATACAGCTTGTGGATTGGTTTAATCCATTTAATCCCGAAGATTTTTGGGGCGAGAAAACAAAAGAACTCACTCCTACTGGAATGGAAGCGCACAGAAACCTCCTCCGAGATTTCATCAAGGCCAAAGGCTATGTAAAACAATTTACAGGTTATACATTTTTAGCCATTGCTGATTATGGGGACGCTTTTCTTATCACTACATAACGATGCTCAATATAGGAGATTAAACCATGAACCTTAAAACCTTAGAAAAAGCGAATGAGTTATCATTGAAGATACAAGACATCGAGCAAGAGATTGGTTTTTTATGTGAGGAATTTATTACCGTCGATTTTATCAACTCAGATGATCAGCATTTCTCTATTGTTAATATTGATTCTGATACATGGGATGCAATAAGACTTATTCTTTCGACATCATTGAAGGATAAACTGAATGATTTAAAGGATGAGTTTAAAAGGCTGTGCTGTAAGGAGGCATTATGAAACAGGAACAGTTTAAAGCGTTGGAAGGGATAGACAAGAAAGCGTGGGGCGAATTGGCAGTTTCGGGAGATAATAAACTGCCGCATTATCTTAGTAAGTTTTTTGTGATTGCCCTGCGTGCGAGATTGCAGAAAGGGCTTCAATAATCGTTTCTTCCACGGCAAGGAAGTGTAGGCGGTTAGGGCGTGCTATCAACATGGGAAGGTGTTTCCTTTGCCCTGCAGATGAGTGGAGAGAAATTACTATTAAGACATGGAGTGATGCGCCTTGTGAGGATTATATTTATGGCGATTGGATTCAAGGTGATGAAAAAACAAGGAAAAAATATGCCGCCCAAATAGCGGCTATGAAGTGGTCGTACCTGCCGGAATATGAAGATATTGATGTGTCCGATTTATTGGAGGGAATAAAATGAAAACAGCAGTAGAGTTTAAGATACAAAATTATAGAGATAGGGAAAACATGGTTTCAGCCCTTGCAAATTCAGGGTACTTTGTAAGGGTCGAGGAAAGAGAGCGTGATGGTCAGATCGGAACCGATTACTATATAATTGTGGGAAGGGAGAAGGAGGGATAAAATGAACGAGAATAACAAGAGATTGCCAATACCGAAAGGGCTGGATGATATTATGGTAGAGATGGAGGCATATCGGAGATTGCGGGATATTTACACTAAGTTGCCTTTTGGGTTTCGTAAGGCGGTAAAGTGTGGGAAGCAAGCAGAGAAGAAAAGAAGAGAATTTTGGCAAAAAGTATTTTCTTTATATCCAGTAACAAGCAAAGGGTCATGGGTTTATCTTCCAACTGAACTGATGATAGAGCAGAAGGAGGAAGAAGATGAAGTGGTATTTTGATATGCTGGTGTACCGTCTTTTTTATTGGAGATGGAATAGGCGTTTGCAAGAAAATAGAAGGCTAAGACTTCTTTTCTTGAATTATCTCAATTCATGGGAAGCAATGTATAATGAACCAGCTATGGGGATAGGCCAGCCATCTAAATATCCTGAAATAAGTAAAAAAGTTAATAGAGGAGGGGAAATGAAAACAATAGCTGAGTTGAAGGTTCAAAATTATAAAGATGGTGAGAAGATTATCATGCCCCTTGTAAAATCGGGATATTGTGTAAACATTGAGGGAAGGGAAAAGAAAATTGCTGGTTATGATGGTGGCTATGTTAGCGTTGCTTACTATGTAATTGTGCGGGAGAAGGAGAAAAATGGATAAAATGAAGCTTAGTATTGATGTCGGAGATAATATCACAAGGTTACTTGAAAAGTTAGCAGCTCAAATAGGGGTTACGGCAGACAAGATATTCCCGTGGTATGTAAAACAGGCCATAATTGAAGGATATGCTGGAATCATTATATGGGCTGTAATGACAACAATTTTTACTGTTTTGTTTGGGGTGTTGTTTAAAAAATCTGGTGGCGGTAGAAATGGAGAAAGCCACCTATCTGTTCTGTTGATTGTGGGAATAGTATTACTTCTCTGTATTGCATACACACCCTTGCTTTCTGCTTGGATTTCTAAAATCTTAAACCCTGAATATGCAGCAACTACAAGATTGTTAGCACAGATTGCACGGTTAGAGCCGAAGACAAGATAAAGAGGATAAAATGCGAGGCAGAGCTTTTAAGATTCACCATAGACGCAGGTTAATGAAGAAACGGCATTATCATTGGGGGAGAAAACTTTCCGAAAAGGAAAATGGTCGTGTCGTGAATACTCCTACGCCTTGTTCTTGCTGGATGTGTGGCAATCCAAGAAAATACTTTTATAAAATTACCATTCAGGAACGTAAGCAAAAAGAGAAAGATAGGGTGGAATATGATTCCGATTGAAGGCATGAGAATAAGGAGATATAAATGTTAACAGCGATAAAGACAATAATTGCATTAGTTGTTGGTCTGGGATTTTTTATGATATACCGCAACGAACTCATCAATGGAATAAGAAGGCAAATAATCCAAGAGACATCAAGGAAAGCAAAAGCGGCCATGGACAGAAAAGAGCATTGGGAACATTATTTTGATGAATTGACACTTAAATATGATTATAATAAAATGATGTTTCAGTTGAACAAATGGAGTTATGAAGCTTTTACCGGACAGAAAAGGGATAAATAAATGGACAAAAATAAACAAATAGCAGAGCTATTAGGAGTGGGTTGCTACATTGACTATACTTCTGATGTTGGGAAGATAGCAATACTCAGGGAGATGAGGCGGCACAGTAAGGAATTATTGTGGAAATTTCTTGCCAAATTAGGGAGCCAACTTTATTATGTCCCGATTTATTACCTTCTTGACGATACCGGCGAACTAAGGGATGAAGCTATTGAATATTTAGTAGATGAGGAGAATAATGAGCAGCACTTTAATGTGGGAACCGGAGAATAAAATAAATGGTTCGTTGCCAGACGAATTAAAATATATACTTAGAAAAAATATGTGGAAAGTGTTGATGATTTTATACACGCCTATATTGGCAAATTAGATATCCCTTATCTTGCGAGGTTGAGAGATGCGGATATAAAAGGGACAGATAAATTAATCGAAGCCATAGAGAAATATGGGGTTGTTTATATCCGGGAAGTATAGTAATATGGATGTGGAAGGGGTTTGTGTCAGGATAAGGGGAAGCGTATCCGGTTAAAGATTGCAAGCGCTTCCCTTTATTTAACTCAAGGGAGTGTAAAATGAATAAATATAAAGTAACGGTTGAATATATGTTTAATGCAATCATTGAGGTTGAAGCGGAAAACGAATGGGATGCCAAACAAACAGCAATAGAGAATATTGATTTTGATATGTGCCACGCCGAATTGTTTGATGTAAAAGTAAAGCTGCTCAATACCGATTAAAGGATTAAATATGGATCATGAAAATATAGACAATAAGAAATCAGTAAAAGAACAAATCCATACAGAGTATCAGAAAATTCTTGATGAATAATACAGCCAAAGACACCATAAAACAAGAAAGGAGAGAAAAAATGAGTATTAGCCTTGATAAATATCAGAACAAAGTGGGAACAATAGAGGATTTAAACAGGAGATTGGATATTATTGAGAAAGTATGGGATGAATACAAACATCTGGATGAATTGTTATGTGATAATATTTGGATGTGTAGCGTTGCTCCATCACCAATTCCAAAATGTACTTCTGATCTATGGCAAGCAGTCAGGAAAGCCATATCAGGAAGACATTCAGAAGAAACAGAAAAACCGAAAGAAGAAAATACTTTTTTACGGGACACGATAATATCAATTTGGCTTGATGCTTTCAAAAGAGACGAAGCTGGCTTACGGACTATGTTGGAAAGTAGCTTTAAATAAAACCACATGGAATATGTAAGGATTTTACAAAAGGGCGAAAATCTAACAGAAGAAAGGGAATAAAAAATGCAGGTAGATAAATTGAGTCAGGCAATTACAAGAGCAAAAGAGTTTATCATAATAGCTGAAAATGTTCCTTATAAAATGGAAACAATTACAGCAAATCCATCTTCTATGACCATCATGACTATTATTACAGGAAAACAATCAGCCGCCTGTAAAAGAGCAAGTCTGGAACTTACCAGAGCATTATCTGAAATGAGAAAACCTTAGAAAATCAATGGCTTAACCGAAAAATTAATTGATTTCTTTTATTTATAAGGGAAACCAACTAAAATATGATTCATGAAGATAACAAGATTATCAGAAAATAATCCAAAACCAGTCAAAAGCAATAGAGGCAGAAAACCCGGAGCATTCAACAGAAAATACCTGAAAGTAAAATTGTTTGTAAATGAATATCTGACTTGTTTCCAGACATATAAGGCATTTAAGAAGTGCGGCTATGGAACCGGAAATGAAGAAACCGATAGGGAACAAGCTACTGCATTGTATAGAAGGCCAGACGTTCAACAAGCGATACAGGAAGAAGTTGATAGACGGTGTAAAGTTTCCGAGATTACAGAGCAAAATGTATTGAATGAGTTGGCCAAGATTGCATTCAGTGATATCAAGAACTACATGGCATGGGATTCAGAGGGCAATAAAGTGTTTAAATCCAGTGACTTACTGGCTTCTCAACACTCTGGAGCAATCGAATCTCTGGAGACAAAAGAGGAAACAAGATGGCAAGCTTTTGAACATGTAGATGAGAAAGGCAAGTTGAAAATCAAGAGAGTGGCCATCACAGTTCCATCATACAAGTTCAAGCTGTATGATAAAAAGACCGCTTTGATAGAAGTCGGAAAACATCTTGGATTGTTTTGGGAAAGTTCAGGTCAATCAAAGGATCCCGCAGAAGAAGCCAAGAAATACCAACAAGCAATGAGGCAAATTGAAGAAGCAACCGATCCCACAGGAAAGTCATAGTCCAGCTTATTATCCAACAAGTCGCTGGGTTCCATTAAGAGAGCACATTATTCAACATCAATTATGGAACTGTTCAAAAAGGTTCATAGTCAATCCAGCTGGTAGAAGATCCGGTAAAACAGAATTGGCCAAAAGGAAGCTGATAAAGAGGGCAATGAATTACTTTCTTGACAAGTCATTCCCATCGGTCAAATATGAAGATCCGAGGTTTTTCGCAGCCGCACCAACAAGAGATCAGGCCAAAAGAATCTATTGGGATGATCTAAAACGTCTTACACCGAGATGGGCTCAGAGCAAACATCCAAATGAATCAGAAATGGCAATCTATCTTACAAATGGAGCAACCATATTTATTGTTGGAATGGACAAGCCAGAGAGAATTGAAGGCTCGCCTTGGGACGGCGGCATACTTGATGAATTTGGTAATATGAAGAAGCAAGCGTGGGGCGAGCATGTCAGGCCAGCATTAGCGGATAGAAATGGCTGGTGTGATCTGATTGGAGTTCCAGAAGGCAGGAATCACTATTATGATGTTGCCAAGGAAGCACAGGCCAACGAGTCTGGTGAATGGGCATATTATCATTGGTTCAGCTCTGATATATTACCACAAAGTGAGATTGATGCAGCCAAGAAAGACCTTGATGAACTTGTTTACCAACAGGAATATGAAGGATCATTTATCAATTTCACAGGCCGGACATATTATCCCTATCAATATTTCACTCACCAAGCAAAGATTCTGTATGATAAAAAACAGCCTTTGATTTTCTGTCTGGATTTCAATGTTGCTCCCGGCGTCGCTGTTGTATTGCAAGAGAAGCCAATCAAAGATATTTCAACAAATGCTTATTTGACTGGGGAAACAGCAACGGGTGTAATTGGAGAAGTTTACATTCCAAGGAACAGCAATACAGTTCTGGTTTGTAATAAGTTGATAAATGACTGGGGAAATCACCAAGGGAGGATTGCTATATATGGCGATGCAACTGGCGGTTCAAAAGGAACAGCAAAGCTTGGTGGAACCGACTGGGATCTGGTCAGGCAAAGTCTTGGCCGACATTTTGGCGATAGGTTATTATTCAATGTAGCCAAGTCAAATCCGTCAGAAAGAGACCGTGTCAATTCAGTAAATTCAAGATTGAAAACAATGGATGGAAAAATAAGGTTATATGTTGATCCATCCAAGGCTCCTCATGTTGTAAAAGATTTTGAAGGCGTACAATGCGTGGAAGGTGGTTCTGGCGAGATTGATAAGAAAAAAAGTCCAGAGCTTACTCACTTGACTGATGCCATTGGCTATTACATTCATCAGGAGTTTCCTGTTAGGAAAATTGGTGCTGGAATGGCTGTTGTAAAAGGCGTTTAATCCGGGAAGAAAGAAGGAGCTATCTTGGAAGAAATAAATATTACATCAATGTCATCGGCTGAATTGTTCAAGGTCGTACTTGATTATCATTACAGAATACAAGTTCAAGAAGAAACCATCGAGAAATTGATGGATCAAATTCAAAAGAACAACCAACAAAATATTCATGAAGATACAACTGAAAAAACTTATAATATTGCCTGAAGGATGTTGAGTCTGATCCACTAACAGATCACAACTGAAAGGAGGCAAGATTATGATTACAGAATGTTATGAAGAAAAATGTTTATTCCATTCCAAGATCGGATCTTTCTGTTATGAAAGTGAATGCAAAGTTTTCCAATCAGGATCGCTTCCAGCAATCAGAAAGAAAGTTATATTCAAACAAGAACCAGATGGAACAATAATAAAGGAGAACATGATAGGTTATGCCGGTAATTGAGATTGATGAAGAATGCAAGGCTTGCGGTGGGACTGGGTTGTATATGGGGCTGTCAGAATATGACGGGTTTGCGGTTGTATGCGCCAAATGCAAAGGAACAGGCTGCTATCATTACCATTATGAGTACAAGGATTTTAGCAGAAGGAAAATGAGGGATGATGTAAAGCATGTTATACAGCACAATCCCGGTATTGTTGTTGGAATAGGCAAGTATCAGTTTTCTGATTTTGGTGGAATGTCTTATGGGGATTGGTTGGATGGCAGGGAGTTTATTTCAGGAACAGAGATGAGAAAATTCGCTTGCCCTTGCTGGTGGTATGAAGCTGATGCTGATAAGAAGCCAAGATGGGAAGAATGCTGGCATCATCTTGGTTATCCGGTGCGTAATTGTGCCCATTTTCCCAAAAAAGAAAAATGTTGGAAAAGATGGGACAAAGAGTTTGGTGATATCCTATGATGAATATCACTGAGCATCTACAAGTTTCATTGGTTTTAGATGCACTTGCATCTTGCGCAATTGAGGGAAATGAACTGGCAGAGCAATTATTGGCTCTTGAGAAAACAGATCCAGAGCAATTTGTTAAGATGTTGTATAAACTTGGATTCATAAAGGAGGGAGAATGAAGTTTGGTTTAATTGGGGATGGATATGCAGCAAGAAGACATAAGAAGGCGATTCAGCATGTAGGCGGCAGTTTGGAGTGGATTCATGATCCACCGAAGTATGAGCAGACAAAAGAGGTAGAGGTGAATTATAATGGAGTTGATTATGTGATTATTGCTTGCCCAAATTATCTCCATCATCTTTACACCAAAAGGATTCTGGCTAATAGTGATGCAAAGGTCATCTGTGAGAAACCTTTATGCTTGCCTTGGGAGCCGATTATTGATGACGATCGGATCAACATTTGTATGCAATTGCGTTATATGGAAAACCTTCCAGAGCCAGCAGAAACAGATTTGATCAATGTAACAATGGTGAGGGATGCTGATTTTTTCAAGAGCTGGAAAGGCAATCCAAGATTGTCAGGTGGTAACTTTTATGAGTTCTTCATCCATTACATTGATCTTGCTATCTTGCTCGATGCTGATTTTGAGGGAGAAGTAAAATCAGAAGGAACGCAGATCCGGGAGATTATTACCCTGAATGGTAAGGCTATTGATTTGATGGGGATGGATATGCAAGCCCTATACAACAGAATGTATGAGGAAATACTTGCGGGAAGAGGGATTAAGCCTCGTGATGTATTTTATCTTCATTACATTCTGGACAAAAATAGTGAGGAGCATGGCTTTCGTTACAGTGGAACAATCCATAAGGTGCGTATTGGGAGGGAGCAGTTATGTTGAAAGAGCATTCAGATCCAATGATGGAAAAAGAAAATGAGGAACAGTTGGAATTGTTTGACGAAATAACAAAGGCGAATCCAGAAATACAAGCAACAATGGATGTGGCACAAATTCATCTTCTCCAAGCAATTGACATGGTCAACAAGGAATCCTCCAAACAAGGAATTATTTTTCAAAGATTTGGTCTTGTGTTGGCTTATAGCAAGGGCGAAAAACAAATTCATATTCACTGAGAGGGAAGAATGAAAGCATTATTGATTGGTTACGGTGAAGTTGGAAAGGGCATTCATGAGGCATGGGGAAAATATCATGATATAAAAGTTTATGATCCGGGAAAGGCGTTTAATCGTTTTGAAAGAGATGTGGATATTTGTCTCATTGCTATTCCTTATAATGACAAGTTTGTTAGTGAAATTCAGAAGTACAAGAAATGGATTAACATAGTTCCATTGGTAATTTTTTCCAGCGTTCCAGTTGGTACTTCCAGAAAATTAGATGCAATTCATTCTCCAATCGAAGGCGATCATTGTACAATGGGAGAATCAATATCTAAGCATTATCGTTATGTCGGCGGATATGCTGTTGCAAATGGTTGGACGAAGGACACAGAAATTGTATGTGATTTCTTCAAGGAAGCAAAATGTGACGTTGTTTTATTGCCATGTCCAGAGCATACAGAATTTCTCAAACTAAGGTCAACTTTGGTCTATGGGATTAATATTGAGCTTGCAAGATATTCCAATGAAGTGGCAATGGCTATTGGGCTGAATTATGCCATGGTAAAGGAATATGACTGGTTTTACAATCAATTGGTAAAGGCAACAGGTAGGCCGGGAAAACAGCGTTATGTCCTTGATGCACCATACGGGAGGATTGGTGGTCATTGTATTTTACCTAATGCTGAAATATTGAATGGGCAATATCCTCATCCATTTATTCAGACCTTGCTTGAAACCAATAAGAAAAAGGAGGCGTGATGGGAGTAAAAGAATTTGAACAGCTGTTTGAGCGAAGAGTAAAAATGAGCAGACATACATTGATTCAGAAAGCAAAAGAGTATGCCACAGAAGAGGACAGGCTTCATAATTTCAAAGTTGGATCTGCTCGATTGAATTGCTTGCCTTCTCAATATGCTCTATCTCTGGTAACAAAACAAATTGAATGTATATATGATGTTTTGTTATCTGGCGAGCAAATTACTCAGGCCTTGATTGATGAGAAATTTGGAGATTGTATCAATTATTTGATGCTTATAGAGGGCTGCTTGAAAGACGAAAAGAGGGTGAAATGAAAATTAAATTTGGATTGATGGTGGACAAATTTCTATCATGGTTGGCTTGGAAGCTTCCTGAAGCATTGGTTGGTTATTGTTTTATCAGGGTGATTGCAATGGCCACTACCGGTAAATATTCATCCACTGTAGTCCCTGAACTGAAAGCAACGGATGCATTAAGGAGATGGTTGGAGAAATGAAAATAGCAATAATCAGCGATTTCAACATAGGTGGTCAACTGACCTTTCTTACAAGAGCAATTAACAAATACACCAAACATGAGGCCAGATGTATCATTGCCCATGATGATTCCTTTTCTTATGCTAAGGATATTATTCTCAATTCAGATGAGGCAAGAAAAGAGGCAACTGATTGGTGCAAGCAATGTGATTTCTTCCATTTTGGAAGAGGGATATTCAATTGGCCGGGAATTGATTTCAATACTATCCTGAACAAAAACAATTGTTGTGTGAAATATTATGGTTCAGAATTGAGAGACAATGGTGCTGCAATTAAGGAGTTCCATGATAGGACAGGGGTTGCGGCAATTACAGGAACAGGGTGGAGTATTACAAGTCAGTTGCTGGGCTCTTTTTATCACTTGAACTCCTTTATGACTGCCTATGGTGATGTGGATTGGAATGATATCCCTTTTTGTGCGCCATATGAAGAAGGTGAGCCACTCAGGATTTGCGCTGGATCAGCTGGCCATCCATTGAAAGGATATGATTTTTTCCAAGATACAATTAATGAATTGAAAAGAGAAGGCTGCAACATAGAGTTAGATATCATCTCTGGCTTGAATAATAATGAATGTCTGGAAAGGAAAAGAAACAGCCATGCAACCTTTACCAGCCTTCATTCCGCATGGGGGATCAGTGGGGTGGAAAGCATGTATCTTGGTCATGTGGTTTTATCTTGCCTTGATCCTTGGATCATGAGTTTCTTTCCTGACACTCCTGTTATCCCGATCAGAAAAGAAACTTTGAAGGAGAGAATTAGAAATCTTGTTGGCAATTATGAGTATGTAAGGCAGTTGGGAGTTACAAGCCGGATATTTGCTTTTGCCAATTTCAGAACCAAGACTATCCTGAAAAGGTATTTATACTTGTTTGATCTGATTATGCATAGTGAGCTGTATGCAAAGGGATTCAGAAATCCAGATATTATTTACAACGATTTCTGAGAATAAACAATTATAATATATAGGAGGAGGTTGCCAATGAATTGGGGAGAATTCAAGGAAAAGGTTGAGTTAGAAGGTGTGACTGATGATTTAGAGATTGAGTATATTGATGTTGATTCTGGAATGTTTAGCGAACAAGAATCTATATGTGTAGAAGTTGGAAAGGATTCCTTCTTCGTAACGGAGGCCTGAGATGCCGATTGATAAAAATAGCTGTATTTCAGAAAGTGTTAAAATCTGGCATCCAGAATTAGTCAATATCTATGGAAATTGTAGCATAGGAGAAAATTGTAACATTGGGGCTTTTGTTGAGATTGGGCCAGAGGTTGAGATTGGCAATAATTGCAGGATTGGGGCTCATTGCTTTATCCCAGAGGGCGTTACAATTGAGGACGATTGCTTTATTGGGCCGGGAGTTGTTTTCTGCAATGATAAATATCCTCCCTCCCATAAGCAAGCGTGGGAAAAGATATTGGTCAAGACAAAGGCAAGTATTGGGGCAGGATCCATCATATTGCCGGGTGTTACAATTGGTGCTGGTGCTATGATCGGAGCTGGTGCGGTTGTAACAGAAAATATTCCCGACTATACAATTGTTGCTGGAAACCCTGCAAAAAGGATTCTAAAAACAGGATGGTGTTGCTGAAAGGAGGCTGACATGTATGTTAGGGAGGCTGTTGTGTGCTTAGATTGCGATACAATTTATAGGCAGGAGGATGAATTTTGTCCACGGTGTGCAAGTAGAAGCATGGTTGAATTGAGGAGATATTTTCCGGCAAAAGATATCACAACCAGAGAAAATATTGAAAATCTCAAGAAATGGAGAATAGAGCAAAGGCAGCTAAAGAAAAAGCAGGAAGATAGTAAGCGATTAACAAGAGGATGGTTTTTTGATCTGTTTTCATTTGTCCATTTAAATTGCTTTTCAAGTAGTAAGACTTGATTATGATTCCTTTAACAAGTCCTTATTATGGACAAGAAGAGATTGATGCCGTCAAGGAGGTAATGGATTCTGGTTGGATTGCTCAAGGGAAAAAGTGTGAAGAATTTGAGGATGCTATCTGCAAATTCATAGAATGCGAACATGCCATTACCGTTTCCAATTGTACTTCTGCATTGTATCTGTCTCTGGTTGCATTAGGGATTGGAAGAGGCGATGATGTAATTGTTCCTGATTATACTTTTCCAGCAACGGCATTGGCGGTAATGCAAACAGGAGCAAGGCCAGTATTTACCGATGTGGGATTGCAGGCATATAGCATAAGGCATCGAGATTTTGTCAAGGCAATAACACCAAGCACCAAAGCAGTTATTGTTGTCCACCTGTTTGGTCAACCATGTCCGGGAATGAATGAAATCAAAAGTGAACTCAAGGAGAATTATTCAGTCGCCAAGAATAGAAAAATTTACTTGATAGAAGATGCTGCTTGTTCTTTTGGAGCATCTTATGTAAAAACTAACAGGAGAATGGTTGGAATTCAGGGTGATCTGGGATGCTTTTCTTTACATGCCAGAAAAGGGATAACAACGGGAGAAGGCGGGATTGTTGTAACTTCTAATCGTCTTTGGGCTGAGAGGATCAGAAAGCTTTCTTCCTTTGGAATGGAAAGAGCTCACAGAAGAACAGGTGAGATTCAATTTGATAGAAAAGGCTTCAATTATAAGATGTCTGATATAACAGCTGCAATTGGATTGGCTCAGTTGAAAAAGATTGGAACTATCATACAGAAAAGGCAAGAAGTGGCAAAGCAATGGGATGAGATTATCAAGAGCGATTCTGTTTTGTCTAAGATGGTTGTGTCTCCTGATGGTTATAGAAACATTTACCAATCTTATACTCCTTTATGTGTTCCCGGAACAAGGCCAACAGTAATTAATTATCTAAAGCATCACGGGTTTGAAACAGGAATTGGAACATATGCTTGTCATGAATTTCCTGATGCTTTCCCTATCAGAAAAAAGGATTATTTTCCAAATTCTCAATATCTGTATGATAATGTGGTTTCCTTTCCTATTTATCCGGGTTTAGATTTGTCGAAGGAATGGTGATAAAAGTATTATAATATATATGAACGAAAGGAGAAAATATGGGAAGAGAAGGAATTGATTTCAGCCAGAAGCTAACAGAATCAGGATTGACAGGGAAGTTGTATTTTTCTAAAAAGCAATGGAAAGAGCAGAGGGACAAAGGGAGGGATCGAACTTTTGCAGCTATGGACGATGGACAATTGAAAGAATATACAGAATTGATATCCGCTGACATGTTGAAAGAAGATCCTTATGACACTTGTTACTATGATGATGCTTATTATGTTGGCGTTGGGTCGTTTCATCATTTTGCTGATGAAAGAGGCCGGAGGGTTGGTTGATGATTGGCAATTCAATTTCAGCAACTGTAACAGGATTGAAGCTTTATTTTACTTGCGAGAAGTGTGGTTTGTTTTGTAAGCCTGAAGGAGAGGATGAGTTGTCTGATTGCTGTCAGACAAGAACAACTCGATGGAGAAGGCATCGAACGAGTGAGGATATTTAAGAAAGGAGAGGGAAAATGAAAACTTTTGTGATCTTGCTGATTTTGCTTTTTCCAATTTCTGCAACTGCTTTTGATAAGTGGGACAAAACGGATATTGCTTTGGCTACGACATCTATTGCTGTAAATTTCTGTGATTGGCGGCAGACCCATGAAATATCCGATCATCCAGATAGGTGGAGGGAGAGAAATCCAATATTGGGGGATCATCCTTCTGGAGAAAAAGTTGATCTGGTATTTGCGGCTGCATTGGTTGGAGAATTGTTAGTTGCTCATGTATTACCATCCAAGTGGTGGAAGATATAGTTAGCTTCTTGGATTGGAATTGAGGGTGCCGCCGTATTGCATAACCAGAATGCAGGAATAGGGATAAGGTGGTAACATGAAAATAATGGTCGTGGGGGGAGCAGGTTTCATTGGGAGCCATCTGGCTGATGGATTGGTAAAAGCAGGTCATGCTGTTTCTGTGGTGGATAACCTTTTCTTGGGGAAAAGGGAGAATCTTCCAGACACAGTTGAATTCTACAAGGTCGATGCTTCTTTGTATCATAGAATGTATGCAGCTATTATTGCAGTTAAGCCAGATGTAATTTTCAATCTGGCTGTTTTGCCTTTGCCTCATTCCCTTGTTGATCCTTATAGGAATGTTGAAGCCAATATCCGTATTGTAAACAACTTATGCTGTCTTCTTCAGCAAGGAAAATATTACGGGCGGTTGATTCATTTCAGTTCATCTGAAGTTTATGGCTCTGCCCAGTATGAACCAATGTGCGAGAAGCATCCCATTGAGCCATCAACTCCTTATGCTGCCAGCAAAGCAGCTGGTGATTTCATTTGTAGCTCTTATATTAAGACCTTTGGTTGTGATATTACAATAATCAGGCCATTCAATAATTATGGTGAAAGACAAAATGGCGGCTCATACGCTGGTGTGATTCCTTTGACAATCCAGAGATTGAGAGAAGGGAAAGTTCCTATTATTTACGGAAGTGGGAAGCAAACAAGAGATTACATATATGTTGGTGATACTGTAAGAGCTGCACAGATGGTCTTGGGCAGGGATGATCTTGGAGGACAAATCTTCAATATTGCATCCGGCCATGATGTTTCTATTGGTTGGATTATTCAGGAGATACAAGAGCTGATGGGAACAGATGAAAAAGTTTTGTATCAGCCTGAAAGAGCCGGTGATGTTAGAAGGCATATTGCTAATACATTAAGAGCCAAAGATATTCTCCATTTCGAACATAAGATAGGAATGAAAGAGGGATTGAAGAAAACCATTGACTGGTATTTGGCACAGAAATAATTTGGGAAAGGAAGAGAAATGCACAATCCACTGACTATTGAGCATGAAAAGGCGTACGAAGATTATATCAAAAAATTTGATCATTCTTCATTCAATGCATCTCTTGGCTTCTGCCGTTTTTTGACTGCCTTGCTGGGAGAAGAATGCCTACCTTGGTACATAACAACAAGACATGAGAATGAAATTACTGGGATCTTGCCTGCTTTTTTCAGGAAAGGAAAATATGGAACAGTGTTGAATTCCTTGCCTTGGTTTGGTAGTAATCCCGGAGTTATGGCTGATAATGAAGAAGCTGCCAAAGCATTGGTTGAGACATTTTTGAAAGTTGCCGAGATGACAAATTGTTTATCTGCCACCATCATTACAAACCCGTTAATACAAGGCGATATTTATGATGTGGAAAAGATATTTGACGAATGTACAGGCGGCTCTTATTTGACAGATTCAAGAATTGGAATGGTCACAAAGCTTCCCACTCTTGTAACTGATTTGTTTTCTCTATATCATCAGAAAACCAGAAATCAGGTTAGAAAATCAATGGAGATGTGCCGTTGGAGTGAAACATATGAAGAAGAATCCTTTGATTTTATCAAGCGAGTCCACAGAGAAAATATGGTTTCTGTTGGTGCACCTTATAAAGACAGGGAGTTCGATATCATCAAGGAATTTACAGCAAGAAAGGATTACAAATTGTTCGTCTCTTATGAACGCAAGTCCGATCAGCCAGTTGCTGCGTTGCTTCTCAAATACTATAACAACACCGTTGATTATATGATACCAGCAACAGTTGAAGAGTTTCGATCAATCAATCCTTTGCATATTCTCATTCATGCTGCAATGGCTGATGCTGTAATGAGGCATTACAAGTATTGGAATTGGGGCGGATCTTTAGTGAATGGGATGGATGGGGTGAAGCATTTCAAGAAGCGGTTTGGGGCTGACGAAGTTCCCTATACATATTGCACCAAGATGTTAAATGATTTGCCAGAGGGAGTTACAAAAGAAGAAATTTTGGAATGTTATCCTTATTTTTATGTTATACCATTTAAGTATTTGGGAGGTGAAGATGCCTGTAAGGAAAGTGAAGGGCGGATACAGATGGGGGAAGTCAGGTAAAGTTTATCCGACAAAGAAACAAGCCGAAAAGCAAGGCAAGGCTATTTACTCAACTGGATGGAAGGAGAAGAAAAAATGAAATGGGAATTTACTCATAAGCAATTGAGAGAATATTTTGATTTCTTGAAAACTCAAGGAACAACCACTTCTTTTGCTGATATGGAAAACATGGAAAGCATTGAGAATCCAATTGTAGTACGGCATGATGTTGATTTGGATTTGTTTTCTGCATATGTTGTGGCTAATATAGAGTGGCACATGGGAATTAATTCAACTTTTTTCATCCGGGTCGCTTCTGAGACATACAATATTTTTTCTTTGCAATCCAGAACAATTCTTGAAGCTATGTGTCGGCAAGGGTTCGAGATTGGATTGCATTTTGATCCTGTGATTCATCCCTATGATGCGCAGAGAATGCTATACATAGAGGCTCAAATGCTGGAATGCGTATTGCCAGAAAGATATCATGTGAAATCTGTGAGTTATCACAATCCATCTACAAATCCAGATAAGTTTCCATTAGAGGGATATATTGATGCTTATAATGAGAGGATCTGGTCTGACGCAAATTATATTTCTGATTCCTGCATGAATTTCAGGGACAAGGATCCTTATGAGTTTGTAAAAAATGCTGCAAGGCCGGTTCAGATTCTTTTGCATCCAATCCATTATTGTCATCATGACAAAGGATATCTGAATATAATGAGACAGCACTTCAGAAACAAAATGGATAACCTTCATGCTGATTACAGAGATAATTTTACATTTGTTAAAGAGATTGGTGATGCTGATTTAGCTGATTTGTTAATGAAAAAGGAGAATGGATGAAAGAATATACAGTTGCGGAGATGGTTCAAAAGCTGATTCTTGGGGAGAGAATTACAATTGTTGGTGATAATAACCGTAAGTTTAGCATTCCTGTCGATGTTAGAAATACGACTTCCAATTCAATTTCTTTTCTTTCAAAGAAGCTTGACCTGTCGGAGATTCAAGGCACAGTTATAACAGACCGCTTGATTGATATTGATCAAGATATTTGTACTCTGGTTATCACAGATAATCCTCGTAGATTTTTTGTAAGGATGCTGAATGAGTATTTTTCTGCTGAGAGTAGGATATACAAACATGATATCTATAATTGTGGCGGTGCTTTTGATATTGCTGAGAAAACCAGAATAGGCAAAAATGTTAGAATCAAACCCGGATGCGTCATTGGTGAGGATGGCTTTTCTTACGAGCGGCAAAAGGGTGGAAGTTTACAGAGATTTCTTCATTATGGGAATGTTGTTATAGGGGATGATGTTGAGATTGGAGCAAATACAACTATTGACGGAGCAACATTTGGATCAACGATTATAGGCAATGGAACAAAAATTGATAATCTTGTCCATATTGCTCATAATGTGGTTATAGGGGATGATTGTTTGATTGTTGCCAATGTTGGGATTGGTGGTGGAGTAAAAATTGGCGATAGATGTTTTATCGGTTTGGGTGCACAGATTAAAGATGGGATAAGCATTGGTTCGGATTGTACAATTGGCATGGGAGCTGTTGTGCTTGAGGATGTTCCAGCAGGATCAACAGTAGTTGGCAATCCAGCAAGAAAAATTAAACAAGAGCGTTTTGCGGTTTGGAGAGAGCATGTTAGGCCAATAGCAACTTGGCCGGGAAAGGAGAAGGGCTGAATGAGGGTTTTGGTTACAGGTGCGCATGGATTCGTGGGAAGATATTTGATTGAGGAAATCATCAATATGGGCTGGGGTGTTGTAACTCCTCATGTGGATGTGTCGGACAATTTTGAATTTTGGCTTGATCCAAGAGTTACAAAGGATATTGATGCCGTAGTCCATCTTGCAGCTTTGCTGATGATTGATGGTCATCAGCCGAAAGATTATTTCATGACAAATGCCTTGGGAACATTCAATGCTTTAGAATTTGCAAGGAAAAACAATATCAGGAAATTCATATATGCCATGACGCATTCCGATACAAACAAAAGTTATACAGTTTATATCAGAGAAGAAAGTTCTCAGGAGTTTGGGACAAACTCGTTTGAGAAGAATGCCATCCCTTTTATTGCATCAAAGATTGCGGCTGCTAATATGGTTGACGCATATACAAGGCAGGGAGTTTTACATGGGGTGAATTTACGATTGGCTAATATCAGAGGATTTGGAAGTAAGGATACAAAATTCAATTCACCATTTCACCAATTCATTGCAAAAGCAAAGAAGGCAAAAGATATTGAGGTCTGGGGCAATCCTCCGAAAACAGTGAGGGACATGATATATGTGAAGGATGTTGTAAGCGCAATTATAAAAGCAATTCAGGCTCCTGGGGCAGAAGGCTGGTACAACATAGGCTCTGGTAAGGGCTTATCTATCTTGCAGGAGATTGAAGATATTGTTTCTGTTTTCTCTCCTGTTGGAAAATCATCCAAGATCATCATGTGTACAGACAAGGAAGAAGTTAGGAAGAAAAGCTGTATTTTTCTGATTGGAAAGGCAAAAAAGGAATTGGGTTGGGAACCAGCTTACAGTTATCGAGAAGGATTGATTGATATGAGAAAATACATGGAGAGGGGTAATTGATGGCCAAAACAACAGAAGAGCATTACAAAATATTCGTGGATGAATGCATGAGGTTAAAAGAGGAATGGGGCTTGAATGATTGGAAGTTATTTTTTGAGCATGAAAAAGATGAGGATAACAGGGCACAAATATGGACTGATGTTTTGAACCATGCAGTTGTAATTAGATTAAGTTTGAATTGGCACAATTCCATTCCTACAAATGAGCTGGTAGTTAATACTGCAAGACATGAAATGATCCATCTGTTGTTTTCGCCTCTACATCATCTTGCAGGAGAGCGGTTTATTACACCAGATCAATTAAAGACAGAGAGTGAGAGATTGACAAGGCAGTTGATGTCTATCTTGTTTGGCCCATTTCAGGCGGAAGTTTTATCAACAGATACAGATCAGGAAGCGACCCACAAGAGGAGGGAAGGAGATGGGTGATATAGCTATTACATTTGATGTGGATTGGGCACCTGATTTTGCAATTGATTATGCTGCTTCTCTTATAGATTATTATGGCATAACAACCACTTGGTTCATGACGCATAGAAGCCCTGTCTGTGAGAAACTGGCTTCGACTAAATTTGTTGAAGTTGGGATCCATCCAAACTTTCTACAAGGAACAACACAAGGCAAGAATCCTTTTCAGATCATGAAAAACCTGATGGATATTTTTCCAGAAGCCAAATCCGTAAGAACTCATGCCATGGTATATTCTGCACAGATTGCACAATTGTTTGCCATGCTTGGTTTTGCTGTTGACAGTTCAATATATCTTGGTGGGATGAAAAATATTAAGCCCTTGCTGGCGAGATATAGCAGTATTAATAAACAAATTGTCAAGATCCCATACTATTGGTCTGATGATGGCGAAGTTTCTCAAAATCTTGGATGGAAGGATATCAGCAAAGCTCCCGGATTGAAAGTCTTGTGTTTTCATCCCTTGCACATCTTCCTGAATACTGATTGCTGGGACACTTATTTAAACTACAAGAATAATTTTCCAAAGGGCGGTGATTTCAAAGATGCAGAAGAATTTATTAACCGGGATAAGTTTGGTGCAAAAGATTATTTGGTGCAAATGTCTTCATACTTAGGGAAAACAAAAACATTATCCGAAATAAAAGAGGAGTTCTTGAGTGGGAAAGATTGACAAAGAGGGGATCTTAGTAAAAATTAAATGGATTGAAAAGTTGGTTGAGAAATATGAATTGGATTTGACGGGATTGACTGTTTTTACTGAAGTGGCCACCAATGATTATTTTCTGGCAGGGATGATTCCTGCTTTTGCTAATGCACAGATGGTTTATATGTATGATAAAGATTTGCTTTTTGAAAATAAGGTGGAAGGCTCTGACAATATAAGAATCACAAGTTCAAGGGATAAGATAGCTGAAGCTGATATAATAACCAATACAGGCTTTATACGGCCTGTAACAGCCTTAGACGTGGCGAAAATGAAAGATACGGCAATTATAGCCCTCATGATGTCACAACAGCAAATAAGGCCGTCAGATATTGAAATTCAGGCTTGTTTAAATAAGGGCATAGAACTTATTGAAACAGATGAAGTAAATTCTGGAATTCTTAATTCGATGGGATTCAAGTTTTTGAAGGTTTTGTTTGATGCCGGCCTGACAGTATGGAAGGACAAATATCTACTGCTGTCAACCGGATTATGGGCAAGCTATTATGTTCAGGCTTTGGAAATAAATAAGATTGATTTTGTCAGAACATCTTTTGGTTCTTTGAAGGATTATGATGCAATAATTGTGGCAGATCATGGGAATTTTCTTGATGATGGCTTATGGATTGGTCAAGACAATGATCAGATCAGAAGCGTTATCAGCATTGACAGGATTTTGAAAGAAAACCCTTTGATAAAAATCATCAACATCTCAGGCCAAATGGATGTTAAAGGGTTAGTTGAAGCCGGGATTGATGTTTATCCCGAAATTGAAACCATTGCAGGACATTCAGTTGTTAGAGGCGATTATCTTGGTTATAAAGTGGTTTTTGAAATGATGGTATTGAGTCTGAAGGCTGCGGAGCAAGCTGCCAGAAAAAGATTAACAACTTCCGGGACAAATTAGGAGGTAAAGAATGATATTACAGCCAGATACCAAATCAACATATTACAAAGCATTCAATAACAGATGGCAGAAGATAGGAGCAATATGTGAAGGAGAAGAAACAATCAAGGATATGGGTGATTTGTATCTTCCAAAATTGTCAGGCCAGACGGCAAAAGAATATGATGCTTATAGAAATAGAGGAACTTTTTTCAATGCCTTTTTGAGAACAGTAACGGGGCTGGTGGGGGCAATTATCAGGAAAGAGCCAGTTATCAAAACCCATGCATCCATTGATAAGCTTCTTGGTGGGATAACTTTGTATAATGAGTCAATTCAGGAAGTCATCAAGGTTTGCCTGACAAATATTTTAGAATTTGGCTATTATGGGATTCTGATTGATATGCCAATAGAACAATCAGAAAATAACAATCCATACTTTGCCCTTTATGCACCTTCATCTATTTTGAACTTGAAAACTGAAAGACTTGGATCGGATTATAAGTTGACCTTGTTGTCCTTGCTTGAAGTGGAATCAGTTCCTGATCCTGATAATCCTTTTGCTGATAGCTCTATTGAAAGGATAAGGGTTTTATCAATAGAGGATGGGGTTCTTGTTATACGATTGTATAAGAAAAATTCTGTTTCGGCTGTTAAAGGAAAAGAGGAATGGGTTCAAGATGGGGAGGATATATTGCCGAGAATCAGGGGAAAGAATGCAACTGAAATCCCATTTGTTTTCTTGGGATCATTGAGTAACACACCAATTCCCGATCCTCCTCCCTTGATGGACTTAGCAAATCTAAACATCAAGCATTGGCAATTAACTGTTGACTATTATCATGGGCTTCATTATTGTGCGATTCCAACACCTTGGGCGGCAGGATTTGGCAAGGGAACTGATTTGTACATTGGTGCAAATAGGGCATGGGTAAGTGATGATCCAAATGCAAAATGTGGCTATCTGGAATTTACAGGCTCTGGATTGTCGGCTGTGCTTGCTGCTATTGATAAACTTGAAAATCAGATGGCTATTATAGGGGCAAGAATGCTTGAAGAGCAGAAAAAAGCAGCTGAAGCAGCGGACACAGTTAGGATGAGATATTCAGGTGATACAGCAACTTTATCAGGGGTGGTTGGCTGTATCGAACAAGGCATTATGAAAGCGATTGATTGGCTTGGGATCTGGCTTGGAATAGAAGCCAAAACAGA
>JBAZIW010000009.1:0-30494 GCA_041651655.1 Minisyncoccota bacterium
TCAGATATTCCAGAAAAGGAAGGTAAATAATGATTTTGAAAAGTCGCAAGTTTTGGCTCATGGTATTTGACGTTGTATTGTCAACCGCTACCTATTTCATTGGCCAGTACGTATCTCCAGAAGTAGGGAATAACATCCTTTGGCTTATCGGAGCGTGGCAGCCGGTCATTGTGTCGCTGATCGTTGGTATTGCCGTGGAAGACGCAGCGGAAAAGGGCAATGCTGCATACTTTGAAGTTGGTGAATGAATGAAAGAAATCAGAGTATTTAAAGACGGCGATTCATGGACGTTCGTTTTACCGGACTTCAAGAATCTACAAGTCTCGCCGGCTGAAATTGCACACCCTAATTCAGAGATGAACAAGCGCATGGACTTGATATACCATAACCTTGAATTGTCTCAAAAAGTGTGTGATGCAAAAGAAGCAATTGACGCGCTTCATCAGGAATGTAGAAAAGTAGTATAATAGGAGTGCATTCTTCTTCTCTTTGCCCCTTGGCCGGAAACGGTCAGGGGGCGTGTGTTATACTAGACATAGTCTTATCTACCATGTGTAGAAGTAGCATCCGAGCCCCGTCTATCTGGCGGGGCTTCGCATTTATGGTACAATAACATAAGCAGGCAATTGTCTAGATTGTGAGGATGGGATGAATAAATGGCGTATCTGGTTTGACTGGCTACTTGGATTATTTCGAGTTAGTAAGTTTGCTTTTGCATGACCTATACCAGGAGTGGTGAATGAGTGAGCCGATCAAATGCTATGGAGCGGTTTATGGAGTCAAGACCCTTGTCGATCACGGAATACGGGTTTCAATCGACTTGCCAGAGACCGCGATAATGCAAGCCGCTATGTTCATGGAATGTCAACGCATTGGTGTTGTTTTGGACATTGAATGTACGCCTAAAGATCAAACGGTGGGCGACAACTCGCATGATAGCAAACAAGGTAGACCAGCGCAAAAGAGTTTGCGAGGTCAATAATCTGTTTTACAAAAGGTAACACATGGCAGGTGTAAAAGGAAGAACTAACAATCCGAACGGGCGGCCAAAGAAGGATAGAGCTTTGACCGATTTACTAGTTAAGGAGTTGTCTCATAAAGTAACTTTGCCGGATGGTAGCGAAGTTCCGGGTAAGAAATTGATAGCGCAAAACATCGTAGCTGCCGTGACAACTGGTAAGATACGTTTTCCTAAAGATTCAGAGGACAGTGTAATATCAGTCAAGGATTGGATTGACTTTATGAAGTGGCTGTACGTGCATGTGGACGGTCAAGCTAAGAACGCGCTTGATGATATTGCAGACAATGGATTGAGGGTAATTGTAGAATATGAAAACGGTCAAACTAATATTACCAGCGTATCATCCGAGCCAACAAGAGATACATGACAACCTTAATCGGTTCAATGTTTTGTGTAATGGCCGCCGTTGGGGCAAGGATGTCATACAACGTAACTACGCGGTTGAAGGGATGTTATCAGGTTATCCGGTTGCGTGGTATGAACCTAACTACAAAGTATTAGTAGAAAATTGGGATTGGTTAGTAAACACATTAGCACCAATTACAACGGACAAATCCGAACAGGAAAAAAGATTACAAATAGCCACGGGCGGGAATATAACCATGTGGTCATTAGAGGACAAAGACGCTTCGAGAGGTAAGCACTATAAACGAGTGATTATCAACGAAGCGGCTAAAGTTGCACACTTACAATATTCTTGGGAGTATGTAATCAGGGTGACTCTAATGGATCTCATGGGCGGGGCGATGATATGTTCAACTCCGAGAGGGTATGACTATTTTCAGGCATTATACAAACGCGGTGCTGACCCCCTAGAGACTGAATGGTCGAGTTGGCAGCGATCAACCTGGGATAATCCGTACATACCTAAGAGTGAGTTGGAAGAGGCTAAGCGCACACTACCTGAAATCACTTACAGACAAGAGATATTAGCTGAATTTATTACAAGTGATGGAATGGTGTTTCGAAGGGTACAAGAAGCTGCTTGTTTGCAACCGTTGGATAAAAGGATTGAAGGTAGACAATACGTTGCCGGTGTTGACGTTGCTTCTAGTGTGGACTTTACAGTCGTGACCGTGTTAGATGCTGAAACCGGCGACATGGTTTTTATGGATAGGTTCAATAGGTTAGATTATCCTGTACTTGAGGACAGATTAGAGGCGATATTTCACATTTGGCGATTACAAGGAATGATGATAGAAGTAAACTCGATTGGTCAAGGCGTATTAGATCACTTAAGATACAAGTCAATAAATGTCATTCCTTTTCAGACAACTAATGCGAGCAAGGATTTAATCATAAAGGATTTGCAATCGAAATTTGAACACGGGAGCATAAAGATTTTGGATAATCCTGTTTTAGTTGGTGAGTTATTATCCTTTGAAAGCAAGAGAACGCCCGGGGGATTATACAGTTATTCTGCTCCAGAGGGTCAGCATGATGATTGTGTAATGAGTTTAGCAATAGCACATCAGGCTATTGGAAAAGAATTGAAACTACTAGATTATAGTTTTTAGGAGCAACCTATGGGTATATTTGATAGCTTATTTGACAACATAGCCGGACGCGTGGCTGATAGAATAAATGACTGGATGTTGCCGCAAGCGTATGCGGAACGCAGAAAAGAGCTTGCTGGACAGAGGATGTACCGCGTAGGTATCCAGAAAAAGCAGTTACATAATAAACCAACCTCACCGGATGACAATATCATTATGAACTTCACCGGCCTTGTCATAGACAGGTCGGTATCAATGTTATTTGGCAAGGGGATTGAGTTTGATTACCAGAATGATGCAACCGAACAATATCTTAATCAAGTGTGGGATGCGAACCGTAAAGAACTACTGCTGCACAAAATAGGCACTACGGGTGGTGAATCTGGCACCTGGTATTGTAAGGTTATTCCAGATGGTAAAGGTAACGGTATTCCGCGTCTTGTTGTTTTGGATCCATTGTTGATGACCATTGAAACCAAAGAGGATGACATCGAACAGGTTACGGCTTATGTCATTACTTACATGGTCAAGCGAGATGGAAAAGAAAAAGTGTTCATGGAAAAAACGTCATTGCAGCAAAATGGACAGTGGTTGATAGAATCTGGAATCTTTGAGAATAGCAAATTCAAGGTTGAAACTAAGCAGGTTTGGGAGTGGGAGTTCCCGCCAATTATTCACGGCCAAAACTTACCTAGCGTTGAATCTGTTTATGGGGTTCCAGATGCTACCTCAGACGTAAGACTGTTACAGGATCGTATCAATTTAACGTCATCGAATATCTCTAAGATTCTTAGATTACACGCTCACCCTATCCTAAAGGGAATAGGGTTCGGTAATGGTTCGCCTGTTGATATTGAGCCAGGTAAGATTGTGCCACTATCTCAGGGTCAAGATATATTGTCAGTCGAAATGCAATCAGACCTGTCAAGTTCTAACAGCTACTTTATGACCCTTAGACAATCAATGTTTGACATTACAAGGACTGTTGATATTTCAAGCATGAATGACAAACTAGGCGCATTGACTAACTTTGGCATAAGAGTTTTATATCAAGACGCGCTGGCAAAGAACGCAACTAAACAACAGTTATACGGCGACGCTATCTTGGAACTCAATAGACGTATGCTACTTTTGGCTGGTATGCAAGAGGACGAAGGTAATATCGAATGGCCTGATCCGTTACCGGTGAATGAGACTGAAGAAATCGCCGGGTTGAAATTCGACTTAGAGAACGGATTAGCAAGCAAGGAAACGGTCTCTGATAATCGCGGCTATAACTATGAGAATGAACAACCAAAGATAGAGCAAGAAAAATCACGGGGAGATAACATCGGCGCGGCATTACTTGCTAACTTTACAAGAGGTCAATAATTCGTGCTATACTAAATAAGGGAATGCACTTGGGAGGTGCTGATTGAATAAAGGTAATGAGTTACGAGTACCGATATCAGGTCAAGTAATTGACGAATGCGAAAAAGAGGCTGCGATTAGAGTTATACGCTCTGGTCAGATAGCCTCTTATAAGTTAAGTGAACAATTCGAGCATGAGTTTGCATCGTATGTTGGTAAGAGATACGGCGTGTTTTGCAATAGCGGATCTTCTGCTAATTTACTAGCCGTTAGTGCATTGACAAAGAAAAGCGGGCAATTATTATACGTAACTCCTGCGCTATCTTTTCCAACTACTATCAATCCATTGTTACAAACTAATCAAGGTTACATCAACTTAGTGGATGTTGATATTGAAACGCTGTTACCTAAAGGCGGTACTTATGGTGCTATGACATTAGGTAATTACCATCCATATTCATTGATAGAAGATTCGTGCGATGCAATGTTTCCTGGAAAATACACAGGACTCATGCAGACATTCTCATTCTACCCCGCTCACCACATGACAACGGGAGAGGGCGGGATGGTGACAACAGATGACCCACAATTATATAAGACACTTCGCTCACTCCGAGATTGGGGCAGGGATTGTTGGTGTCTACCGGGTGAGGATAACACGTGCGGTCATAGGTTTGATAATGGGGATCACAAATACACTTACTCAAACATAGGATACAACCTGAAGGCGACTGAAGTACAAGCTGCGATTGGAATTGAACAACTAAAGAAATTGCCTGGATTTACAGAAATTAGAATCAGGAATTTTCATTACCTTTATCAGAGAATGAAGAAGTTTGAAAACTATTTTATTTTACCGAAGTCTGTATTACCTGATACGCCGTGGTTTGGATTCCCGCTTACATTGAGGGATGGTGTTGATTTCACGCGCAAAGATATTATGCTATTCCTGCACAATAAGGGAGTCGGTTCAAGGGTCATATTTGCCGGTAACATCACGAAACAGCCGGCTTATAAAGACGTAAAGTTTATCATTGACGAACCACTTACAAATTGTGACAAGATACACAACGATTCGTTTTGGGTGGGTTCGTGGCATGGTCTAAATTTCGATCAATTAGACTATACTGTTAACATGATTAGTGAGTTTTTGGAGAGGAGTTACATTGTCAGAAACTTATGATATTCAATTCATGCAAAAACACATAAATGGATTCGAGAATAAGTCAGTCCTGATAACCGGCGCGTCTGGCTTTTTCGGGTCGTGGATGCGCAAGGCGTTGACCGATATATGCAAACCTTTATATGTTCCTGAAAGAGAGAACCTACTTCCATTTTTACACTTGATAGACTTTGATTACATCTTCCACTTTGCACCCACTCCGATTGAACCCGTAATAGAATGTGCGAAACGATCAAACGCTAAAATCCTTTACGCTTCATCCGGGGCGGTCTACGGGACGTTACACGAAAAAGCAACAGAGGATATGCTTTACAATACGCGAAACGATTACGCTATTGAAAAGGCTAGAAGTGAGTTAGTGTTGAGGCGTTCGGGATTAGATTATTGTATTACTCGTCTGTTTGCGTTTTGTGGTACTGGAATGAAGAACCATTTTGCTATCACCGCCTTTGTTGATGCCGTAAAGAATAACAAACCATTAATAGTTTATTCTCATTCAGTAAGAACCTATATGTATATTGCAGATGCAATTGTGTGGTTATGCAAACTCATACAATCAGAGAATGGAATTTATAACGTCGGAGGGAATCGAGAAATAACTATTGACAAGTTGGCTATGAGAGTGGCGTCTTACGTTGTACCTCCCGCTGAAATTATAGAATCCAATAAACCTTTTATTGATGCACAACCTTATTATGTACCTGATTGCAGTAAAGCAGAGGACTTGGGATTGCAAAGACACTTTACCCTGGAATATGGAATCAGACAGATGTTAGAATTTAGATCAAGGTGTGATGAATGCGAGTTCTTTGGTGACATTGATAGAACGAATTGTATCGAGTGCGATAAGGAGTAGACATGAGGCGATGTCCTGTGTGTAATTCTGATAAACGACTTCAATTATGGCGGTCTGATTTTTTAGTTCCCGATAATTGGAAACGTCCTGATTATATTGACTGGTTTAGGTGTGAATGTGGGATGCTTTATGGCGATCACCCTACGATTACTCAACAAGATTATGACTGGTACTACACCGAGAAATACGGTTATGGGGTGGTAGACGAAGCCAACCAAAAACGATTGAAAGATCGTGCAGATTACATCTCGGGACAATTCGACAAAGATATAAAAATAGTAGATTTCGGCGGTGGCGATTCTGGATTGTCGATGTTCCTACGATCAAATGGATTCTATAATGTCTCTGTTTATGGGTGTGGTCAAGAAATGCCCGGTAATGTGGATGTTATTGTCTCAGAGCATGTTTTAGAACACATCTATGATATGAACGATGCTATGGATAAAATATCAAAGTCGCTAAAAGCTGGTGGTACTTTGATCGTTGACATTCCAGATGCTACTTCAATGGCGTTAGAGAGACCTCTTGAAATGCCCATACTTGATTTTACGCAGGTACATATTAATCACTTTAGAATGATCGATATGTTAAGACTCATGGAGCGATACGGATTTGAATTACAAGAGACACATGAATACCACGAGAGACACGGCGGGTGTAGAATGTTCGTGTTCGTCAAAGATTCAACTGTGGTTAGTTGTAATTCTCAATGGTTCGTTATTCGTAACATGGCAGAAAAATTAACTAAGCTTAAAGAACTTGTGGATAGACCTGTTGTAATTTGGGGATACGGTGATATTTGTGCTCACTTGTTGGCTAGATACTGGCCTAATGTACAATATTTTGTATGTAACGATCCCGCGTATATAGGTGAGACGATCAATGGATTACCTGTTTATGAAAAGAAACCGTATGATACTTTTACCGTTTTAGTTATCGCACAATCACAAAAAGGCAAGTTAGTTGATAGAATAAAACTAGAATGTGAGAATGAAATTATAGTGATATGAGACTATCTGATTACATCCTTGACGTTGTAAGCCAATACACCAAACGAGTGTACTTCTTGTCGGGGGGTGGAAGTATGCACCTGAATGATGCACTGGGTAAGTCAAAACTATCCTACACTGCTGCATTACACGAACAGGGGGCAGGATTCATGGCTTATGGACACGCTAACATGACAAATCAATTAGGCGTATGCATGGTTACAACGGGGCCAGGTGGGACTAATGCAGTAACACCTTGCCTAGCAGCGTGGATGGATTCAATGCCAATATTATTTATATCCGGTCAGGTTCAAACTATTCACATGATGGGTGAATCTGGAATGAGATATAAAGGAACGCAGGAATGTGATATTGTCTCAATAGTTGAACCGATCACGAAGTATGCGGTGACTGTAAAAGACCCATCAAAGATAAAAATTATTCTAGGCGCTGCGATTCACGCTGCTATGCACGGACGCAAGGGTCCAGTTTGGGTTGACATTCCGTTAGATATTCAGAGCGCTGAAATAGAACCCGACAAACTCGAATCGTTTTCAGTACAATTCAACGAGTGGATAGACTGGCAGAATAAAGAGAATATCGCAGTCGGAGTTGACAACGTAAAGCGATTGACTGAAACGTGTTCTAAGCCTGTTATTTTTGCAGGACATGGAATTGTATCAAGCAACGCAGAAAAACAGTTCTACGGGCTTCTGGATGCCTTCAAATGCCCTGTATTGCTAACATGGAAGTCAATGGGGTTGCTATCAGACAATCATCCTCTTTATTGTGGCAGACCGGGGGCAATTGGTCAGACCGCGGCCAACAAGATAACTGGAATGTGTGACCTGATATTAGTTTTAGGGGTGAAACTAGACTTAGATCAAGTAGCGTATAATTTAGATGGATTCGCAAAACAAGCCGTCAAGATTGTGGTAGACATTGACCCTGCGGAGCTAAAGAAGTTTGACGATTCATGGCTAAAGATAAACGCGGATTGTAAAGAGTTTTTGTGTGCGTTGAATATTGGAGGGGACTATGGTCAATGGGTAAAAGAGTGTAAAGAACTTCAAAAACAAAACATATTCATTTTAGAAAAGGGATAAGCCAGATGGTTGAAAAAATAAAAGATGTTTACTCGCATAAATATATTTTCAAAAATGGTTGTATTGTTGATATTATGGTTTGGGGTAATCGAAAATTATTTTCAAAATATGGGGCTGGTAAAAAAGTTCCGTGGTATGCATTCTTTCATCCAAATAAATACAACGCCGAACAATTACCAGGCGGGACGTTAAAACCTATTTGGCAGCAAAATATTGGTACAATTCATTTTGTAAAAGGAGATTATGGATCAGGCGTAGTTACACATGAATGTTCTCACGCGTGTATTCAATGGCTAGAAGTGTCTGGTTTTAACATCAAAGAAAATGACGAGGATTTTTGTACAGAGTTAGGTCTTATGGTAAGCGGATTTTGGAAATGGCATTATGAAGTTTTGGAATCAAGAATAGGAATGTCATAATGTCAAATAAACACCCTAAGACCTAAAGAGATGCAAAAAGAGAATGTGTTTATAAAATGACAACTAAAACATGCCAACAATGTGGAAAAGAATATAAGAGTAGTCCAAGTAAAAACATGAAATATTGTGGTAGAGATTGTTATTATGAATCAAAAAAAATTATTATTATAGATAGAATGAAACAATGCACAAAATGCAATGAATTAAAAAACATTGACGAATTTCCTCCAGATAAAAGAACTGTTAGTGGAAAAGGTTCTTATTGTAGAAAGTGCGGAAGAAATTCTTATATAATCAACAAATATAATATTGATGAAATAGAATATGAAAATTATTTTAAATTACAAAACGGAGTTTGCGCTATTTGTGGAAAACCAGAAACGAGTTTTGATAGGAAACAAGGAATAATTAGAAGACTTGCAATAGATCATGACCACGTTACTGGAAAAGTTCGCGGATTGCTTTGTTCAAATTGCAATCAGGGAATTGGTAGAATGAGTGACGACATCTCAATCCTAAAATCGGCTATTAAATACTTAGAAAACTTTACAGAGGGAACTAATGATAAACAGGGATAATTTCTACGACCCAGAAAAGAAAATAGACGTTGGCGAACAAATACAATATTGTTTAGATAAGTTTGTTGAAAATAAAGACAAGATAGATAACGATGCAGAAATATTTCATAACCTAACTTATGGAGAGGTTGGCAGGGCATTAGTAAACGCTGGAATGGAAATAGCAAAACTAAGAATAGAAAAGCATGATAAACAACTATAAACTAATTGACACCCTATCAGACTTATGCACAAAAGATGACGTGATAGCAACCTCACAATCAGGGACTAATACTTGTAGGTTACTGCAGTCATGGCGGGTAAAATTTGGCCAACGTTTTCCGAGCGCGTGCGCCATCGGTGCAATGGGGGCGGGATTGCCTATCGCTATTGGTAGTGCATATGCAACTGGTAAACGGGTTGTTTACGTGGGTGGTGACGGCTGTTTTCAGATGAACAGTCAAGAGTTAGAATTAGTAAGACGCGACAAATTGAATATAAAAATGTTCATCTTGAATAACGGCGGTTACGGGTCGATAGTGAACACGCAGAATAAATACTTTGAAGGACGGTACGTTGGATCAACTGAAAAGAGCGGACTGACATTACCACCGCTGAAAAAGATAGCCGATGTTTACGGATTCAAGTATTATCTATTGGAGAATGAGGATATGCTACAATCAATCTGTAAGCAAGCGCTATCAGGGAATGAAGCGTGTTTAGTTGAAGTCATAGAACCAGTCGATCAATACACAGTTATGCGAGTTGGAAGCAGATTAGTGGATGGCAAGCCAACAAGCGGCAAGTTTGAGGAGGTGTAAAATGTTTGATTTTGAAGGGTTGCGCGGTAAATGGGTTATGAATCTTGACGATAAAACATATAAAGAATATACGGAATTTGTACAAAAATGTCACTGGGAAGTAGAAAAATATCTTTCTCGTTATCCTGAAATTAAATATAATACTGATGGATTTAGGTATTTTGACATTCTAAAAATGGCATCACCTGAACTTGATAAAAAAGCGACTGAATGGTCAAAATTATTGCAGAGAATAAACAACGAACATAGAAGCGGAATGTTTAATTATATGCAATCAATTTGTTCGTCAAAGATAGATAAAAATGATCCATTTGTGAAAACGATGATTAGTTAATTATGACCGATCAACCAGTGACTAACATAGTAGACCTTGCTAATCAATTCCGTAAAGCATTAGAGCAACGGGATAATAAAGCGTTGTCTCAGATTATCAAGGCTTATGGGGATATGTACGGTCGGTTACAGGATAAGATAAAAGTATTGACCCTAGAAATGGCGAACATCGAAGGTATAAACGCCGCAAAGGTTAGAAAACTGGACTCTTATAAATCACTCATTCTTGAGATTGAAAAAGAACTAACGAAGTTTCAAGGGTACGCGGGAACTGTCATGCAACAGGCGGCAAGCGATGCTATCAAATTGGGAGCGAACAATGCCAGGTTGCTGACGATTGCCGGTAATCCTGCCGTGGCTGGAGTATTTAGACAATTGAACCCCAAAGCGATTGAGACCCTAATCTCATACTTTGGCGAAGGTTCAACATTGATGAAACGGCTTGAAAAACTGGCTGGTGAAAACGCGCTAAGAGTTGCGCAAACGATTATAGATAACGTGGCGCTAGGGAATAACCCTAAGACAATCGCAAGGCTTATACAAGATAGCTTAGGCGGTGGGCTTACGGATGCTTTGAGAATGACGCGTACGGTGCAGATTTACAGCTATCGAGAGGCTAACAGGGCGTCATACGTGGCTAACCGTGATATTTGCCCGAAGTGGGTATGGATGTCTACCCTAGATGATGTCTGTTGTATGAGTTGTGTCGTGATGCATGGAACCGTACACGATGCCGATGAGGTTATGGATGACCATTACAACGGGCATTGTGCTATGATCCCGTTGACTATCGGTAGTGAAAACCCGTTCGGGAGTGATACCGCTGGGCAGGATTGGTTCAACTCCTTAGACGAAAATAAACAAAGAGATTTGATGGGGCCGAAGTATTATGAGGCTTATAAAAACGGTGCTTTCGAGTTGTCTCAATTATCAACACAAAGGCCGGATGATGTGTATGGCGAAATGCGCGGGGTAACTCCGCTCAAAGAATTGATAGGAGAATAATGAGTGAACTATCCTGGAGCGATATTGCAAAGTTGATTGCAGAGGCGAGAGAAAAATATCCACAAAAATACTATCATGCGATAATCAAGCCGGGTATTTATAGATATTTAAAAATGATGAAATACCATAAATGGAAAAATAAATATTCGCTGTGGGAGGCAACTAAATGAGTAGACCAAAGGGAAGTAAGAACGCGCCGGTTGATGTAAAAAAGGGAAATAACATTATTGATACTATTGAGAAGTTAAAAGACCATCAATACGGAGAATATAGAATTTGCCACGCCAATGACGTTCTTGATATTGTTGAATTGGTTGAGGCAAATATTAATTTGGGATATCAGCCACAAGGCGGCGTATCAGTCACTAATTACAGGGGATTAGATGGGAATATAGTTATGGTGTATTGTCAGGCAATGGTGCGCCGTGAAGGATAGAACTGCACTCCAATTGAAAGCTGTTATAAATAAGTATTTGAAGAAATGGAAGTCTAATCTATTTCTCGGAATGTGGACTATAAATTTCGGTGTTCGAGATTATCTAGGAGCCGCAAGGGATGAAGGATATTCAACGGCGGCAACGTGTGACAGTTCATGGAAATACTTCACGGCTGATTTAGATTTTAGTTATGTTCAACTCAAAGACATGGAAGAAAAAGAAATTGAAAAAATTATCATCCACGAGTTATTACATATCGTTTTGAATGAAATGCGCGAGGATGGTATTGAACACGAGGAGCGGGTTACAAGTCACTTGCAGATGATTATGTCTTATTTAACACGAAAGGAATAACCATGCCACTCAAAAAAGGTAAAAAGAACATCGGTAAAAATATTGAGACGTTGCAAAGAGAAGGCAAGCCACATTCCCAGGCAGTTGCAATTGCCATAAGTGTTTCAAAGAAGAAAAAGACACATAAAAAATAATGTGTTATAATGTACTAAGTGCGTGATGCACAATCCGTAAGTAATCAATAGCCAACGCTTTATATGTAGTTTTAAGTCAACCTCATTCGAGGCTGGCTATTTTGTTATTAATCTCCTGCGTGGCGTTGCACGTTAAAAACGAAAAGGAAAATAGAAATGTCAGATCAAGTAGCAATAGAAAAAAAAGAACCTGTAATTGAAACACCTGTTCAGCAACCGGCCGCGGAGCCGAAAAATACCGATACCGTTGAACACATGATTCCTAAGAGTAGGTTTGACGAAGTAAATACTGTTAAAGTAAACCTTGAAAAGGAATTACAAAAGTTCAAAGACGCGGAACAAAAACGCAAAGAGGCAGAAATGTCTGAAACTGAAAAGTTGCAAAACCGCGCTAAAGAACTTGAGGCAGAAAACAAACGATTGAAAACGGAATCATTGAAGCAATCAATCGCAACTAAGTTGGGACTTCCAGAAAGTTTAGCGCTTCGATTACAAGGTGAGACACCGGAAGAAATCGAAAAAGACGCTAAAGAAATTCTGGAAACATTACCGAAAAAGACCGCCGTAAACATTAACGCCACTAATCCGGGCGGTCAAGCAGAAGCCAAAAAGACCCCATTAGAAATACTAAAGGAGATGGGGCTAAGATAAAAAAGGAGTAACTATGGGTTATAACATTTGGGGTGACGTATCAAGTATCGCCCAAGACATCCAAGAACGCGCTTACCTTGTAACGCGTGAACTGGCAACAGTTCAAAACTTGGTTACTGTATTTAGAGACGCTTCGGGCGCTAACCCGCGTGTGAGTTATAAATATAATTCCACTACGGTCAAGCAAGTGAGCGATGGAGACGATCTGACTTCATCCAGCTTTACGCCTTCGGCTGATCAAACATTGACCCCGTATGAATACGGTGATCAATTCTTTATTTCAGATCTTCGTCAAGAATCAGAAGTACCCGAAGATATTGCTAACGATGCCGCACGCGAGTTAGGTTTGGCTGCTTTGAGCTATGTTGAAACTGACGTAGTAGGGTTATTCTCAAGCCTTACCGGTGGTACCGTTGGCACTATCAATACAGCTATTACTTGGGGGTGGGTTGCGGCTGCAATCGCTCAGGCTAGAAACGCCAACAAGAACGCTATGGTTCCGTTGTCTTGTGTTTTACATGGTTACCAATACGCTGTGTTAGCTAAAGCCGCATCTGTTGCTGGGTCTTCACTTGCACAGGCACCTGGTTACACCGAAGAAATGACCCGTAACGGATTTGTTGCCCGCTATATGGGGGTTGACATTTATCAGGTGTTTGCAAGCGCTGATAGCGCTGGAGACTTCGTCGGAGGTGTGTTCCCCAAGAACGCAATTGCTCTTGATTGGAGACGGCCTATCCGTATTCGTCCAGAACGTGACGAATCACGGCGCGGTGTAGAAATGAACTTGTCTATGGTATACGCTAAAGGCGTATGGCGTCCTGAATTAGGCGTCCAGATCAAAGCTGACGCGACTGCGCCGGAAAGCTAAGAGGTAAATATGGATCACTTGACTAACTCTTTTGCCTTTGCTGGCACTGTGTATGTTGGTACTGTTCGCTTGCCGTTCGCTAAAGCTCCCGCTGATGCTAATGGTGGTGGATTCACTGTAACAGAGACATGGATTGTCTCAGACGTTGCATTAGCCGCCGGTTCGGCTCCTGGGTTTGCTCTTGTTACTTTAGCAAGTGGAACATCACAGACTCCTACTGGAACTATTTGCTCAATCGCTGGTTCGGGTGCGTGGACTGCTGGAACTACACGTACTGGATTTGCTACCGTGTCTGATGGTTGGGTGGATGGTGGTGAATACGTGGCTCTTGAATACATTGGTACTGCCGTGAATGCTACCGCGTTCAACGTTACTGGTGGATTCAACGCCGTAATGGGTAAGTAAAATAAAACTGCCGGTCTAGCGTCTAGACGCGAAGAGGCCATATCCCAGCCCTGGCCGGCAGCAAACGGGATAAACGTGAGGGATAACGTGAAATTTACATGGTTAAGCAACGCTTCATGGTGGGGGTCGGGATATGGAACACAAACAAACCTATTCCTACCAAGATTCAAGGAAGATGGTCACGACCCTGCTTTAATTGCTTATTGTGGCCTTACTGGTAACATACTTGATATAAATGGAATAAAAGTTTTTCCGCAAGCATTACATCCCTATGGACAAGATATATGTTGGGAACATACCTCGCGGTATGGTACTGACATAATGTTTTCACTTACTGATGCGTGGGTAATTGAAACTGAAAGGATCCCAAGAAACTATAAGTGGATTCCTTATTATCCTGTAGATTCTAACCCTATGCCTCCTTTAGTAAGAGAGAGATTGAAATCTGCATACAAACGAATTGCAATGAGTAAGTATGGAGTAGAAAAAACGCATGAGGCAGGAATGGATTGTTATTACGTACCTCATGCTGTTGATACAAAGCAATATTTTCCAGTGAAAAAAGAAGAAGCAAGAGAATGTTTACAACTCCCAAAGGATACATACATAGTTGGAACAGTGGCGATGAATAAAGGCGCTCACCCGTCTCGTAAGTCATTTGTTGAAATGATGACAGCGTTTAGATTATTTAAGATGAAACACAAAGATGCTGTATATGTACTACATACAAACGATGGACAGGGAATACAAGACGCGGTTCATTTTAGAGAATTGTGTCCACAAATGGGATTAGAAATTGGAAAAGACGTTATATTTACCGATCCGTATTTTTCTTATTCTGGAGCTCCCACTGATTTTATGAGAAACCTATATAGTTCATTTGACGTGTTTATATTAGCGTCAATGGGGGAAGGGTTTGGTATTCCGATTGTTGAAGCACAAGCATGTGGAACCCCCGTAATTGTTGGTGATTGGACTGCAATGAGTGAATTATGTTTTAGTGGTCACAAGATCGATTTTGCGGACGCAACCTCATTTTATACACCGCAAGGGAGTTATCAATATATCCCAAAGATTGAAGCCATTGAGAGAAAAATGAACCTTGAATACTTACACCCATCATCGAGAGAAAAAGCATTAAAGGGCGCATTAGAGTATGATGCTGATTTGGTTTACTCGAAATATTGGCAACCCGTATTGAAAGAAATTGAGGCTGGATTATGAACAATGCCTTGATTATTCAACAGTGTAACTCGAATGAGATTCCTAATAGTTTTCACTTCTCGGATATGTTACGTCTTACATTCCAAAGACATGCCGCTTATGCTATGTCTCACAAAATGGATTACCAATGTTACATAGGTGATTACGCATTAGATAAAGGTGTATTAACAGGGGCATGGCATAAGATCAAAATGATTATTGATGCTCTTGAAAGAGGATATGAATATGTCTTTTGGCTTGACACAGATACGGCAATAGTAGGTGATGAGGATTTACGAAACGCATTTACTGATAAATTTATCGGATGCTGTGAACACAAGTCTGATAAGTTCCCTAAAGAATGGCAAGTGCCGACTCACTTAAATGTCGGGGTGGTTTTTGTAAAAAATGGCAAAGGTGTTTTAGACTTCATGCGTAAATGGTGGGATTCTTTCCCTGGTGATAAGAGATGGATGGAGCAAGGTTCATTCAACGAACTGGTTAAAGAATCTGATTTAATATTCAAGCTGGATGACAGATTCAATGCTACTGTAAACGTCAATGAAGTTGAGAAACCGGTTATTTTAGGTTGGCATGGAATACAACCAGCAAGTAAGAGATTTTCAATGATGAAAGCAACTATGTATGATGATCACATAAAGTATAAGGTGTAATTATGCGAACTGGAATGACTGACTTAGTACAAACCGTAAGAGAGTTATCTAATGCAGGGACTAGCGAATTTATAGTGGGGACTTCTACCTACTTCTCGGATGATCATATCCAAACTGTATTAGATAATCACCGTCAAGATTTACAATACGAACCGATGGAAGTACACCCCGAACAGGCGGTGGGGTCTGTAGTTTACAAGGAATTTAGAACAGCGCCTAATCTGGAATCAGGGACGGTGTTTTACTTGCAATACGCGGGTGGTACTGCTGTTGGTACTTCGCTCTATTCAGTCGATTACACGCGCGGAGTTATTAATTTTACTAATGACACACGAGGGACGGCGTTCTACGTTACCGCAAGGACTTATGATGTCAATTCCGCCGCCGCTGATATATGGCGTAAGAAAGCTAGTAATGTGGCTAATAATGTTGATTGGTCAAGCGACAATCATTCGATCAAAGGTAATCAGGTTTATTCGTCTTACATGAAACAAGCTGAATACTTCCAAGGTTTAGCGCATAAAGAAAGCATAACAATTTATCGTGGAGATATGCGGTGACTGGAATAAGCAACGCTCAATTAGCTTTTATGAGACAACAGGCAAGCGACACGTTCCTGCCCGATTCTGGCACCGTGCTAACTTCGACACAAACAAGTGACGGTCAAGGCGGTAACTCTGTGGCGTGGTCGGGTACTGTTGCTGTGGATTGCCGTATAGACGTTGTAAATGGTCGTGAACAATTACAAGGCGGCGGGTATCAATCATACCAAAAGACAATATTAACCCTGCCTTATAACGCTACCATTACTACACAGAATAGATTTGCTTACGGGTCGGATCAATATAATGTCGTGGCAGTGAGTGGTTCTAATAGATCTTGGAATATTTTCGTTCGCGCTGAACTGGAAAAAACATGAGTAATTTAATTATCGATACCAAAGAAGTTGATAGGGTTATGAACGCTCTCGGAAAAAACAGAGATGCGATTGTGAAAATCATAGGTTTTGACGTTGAGAGCGAAGCTAAACAACGAGCGGCGGTTGATACTTCGGCTATGAGAAATTCTACCTATACCGAAACGCCGGAAGGGAATACTTTCAATGTTGCTGATTCAAATGCTAAGGGAGCTAACCCTAAAGTTAAAACAATTCAGCACCCTAAACCAGATGATGGATTTGTCAACGTGGGGCCGAGTGTGAATTATGCGGAATTTGTTGAGTTTGGTACAAGTAAACAAGCTGCTCAACCGTTTTTAACACCGGCTGCCGAAAATGTTTTACAGAAGTTTAATTCAGGTGAGCGTTGGAAGGGACTAACAGGTCATGAATAACATTTCTAGCGCACTCTATCTGACACTTCAGCAAGGAACCGCGCTAACTGCTTTACTTGCGGGAACTACTTCGATCTATAAAGACATTGCACCGGATAATGCCAGTTACCCTTACGTAGTTTTTAACTTACAAGGTGGCGGTGAGACAAACGAGACACCCAATAGAGAGTCAAACGTTATTTATTACATTCGAGGATATTCCAAAACGTCTACTGCAAATGCCGGGAATATCGCTACGCAAATAGATAGTTTATTACACGGTAAGACATTGACTATAACAGGCAGGAATAATTTTTGGACTGCCAGGGAAGGTGAGATTGAAAATACTGAAATATTGAGCAATGGAGACCGCGTTTACAACGCGGGAGCCTTATATCGTGTTCGTTGTTGAAAGGATTAAACTATGAGTACAAATTCTTATTCAGGAAGTGCATTAGTTGTAAGTTGGAATGGAACGGTTATTAGTGGAAATCAGACCACTTTTGACTATACTCCAACTGTTGATCTATATGATCAAACGAGTGGTGCGGATACACATAAAAAGCATTTGGCTGGAGTAAAAGACTCTAGTGCTTCAATGTCTGCATATATTCAGAGTGGAACTAATACCGGTGGAACCTCGCTTTATTCAATCTTAGCTGAGGGAACTCCGGGTACTTTGAAATGGCAACCTGAAGGCACTGCCGCTGGCAAACCGTATTATTCAGAGTTGGCAATTTCAAACGGTGTTGGTTTTAGTTATCCATATAACAACACCGTGGTTGCGAGTGTGTCATGGCAGGGTGACGGTGCAAGGACTGAAGGGACTAACTAATGGCTGATTTTATTTTACCGAATGGGGATGAGGTTACATTCGATCTGGATAAACTGACTTTTGGCGAGTGGCAGGATTTGAGAAGTCCGGTATTTGCAAGAAAAAAAGAAGTAGAAATACTTTGTAAAATTACCGGACTTCCAGAAAAAGTCATAACGTCATTGACAATGAATGAAGCCAAAAAGTTTTATAACGCCTTGGTTGAAAAGGCCATGAGGCCAGTTGACCCAAACTAAGCCAGCGGGTGTTCGAATGTGTTGGTTTTGGTGCACCCGCTCCTATTGAATTAATTGAATGGACTCTTGCTGAAAAAATGGGCTGGACGTTATCAGAAGTCAGAGCATTATCAGTACATGATTTACAAAACCATTTTGCTATTGAGGATGGACGTGCAAAGGCAAAAGAGTTAAAGAGGTAACATGGGTCAAATAGGATCGATGTGGTACAACATTGGCGCAAAAACAGCCGACCTCGAAAAGGGGTTGGCTAGTTCAAAGTCTAAAGTAAGCGGGCTGAAAGGTTCATTTACAGAGTTAAATAGTGGGTTAGAAATTGCAAGAAAAGGTTTTCAGGTATTATCAGATGTTTATAAAGTAACAATTTTAGAAGCTGCCGAAGCTGAAAAAATGAGCGCTAAGTTAAATTCAGTTTTAGCTTCAACTGGATATGAGGCAGGAGTTTCAAGATATGAGTTAGATCAATACGCATCCTCTCTATCTAAGGTAACTGTAAATTCAGAAGAAACAATAATGAACGCAGAAGCCTTATTGTTGACTTTTACTAAGGTCGGAAAAGAAGTATTTCCAGAAGCATTGAAAGCAGCTATGGATATGTCTGCTGCTTTTGGTCAAGATTTGAATTCGTCCATTATTCAAGTTGGAAAAGCATTGAATGATCCTGCGGGTATGTCTGCTATGAAAAGAATCGGCGTATCGTTTTCAGATGCACAAATAGCAATGGCTAAGTCAATGTTTGAAACCGGAGACGTAGCTGGTTATCAAAAGCTAATCATGGGAGAATTAAATAAAGAAGTCGGTGGAATGGCTCTGGCAATGGGAACAACATACGCTGGACAAGTTGAGATACTAAAGAACAACATTAGTGAGCTAGGAGAAGAAATAGGTTCTAGAAATATCGGAGATTTTACCGCATTTGTTGTAATGTTAAATAAAATAGCATCTGGCACACAATCTACCAGTGGAGCCATGGCTGATTATTTAAACGTAATATTTGACGGCACAATAATGGAGTCAAAAAAACATAGGGCAAATGAACAAGAATTAATAGATTTACAAAAACTCGAATTTGCTAATGGAACAGCAGAAATAACTGGAAAAAGATTAGTAGATGGTTTTTATGTCTGGAGGGATGCTTCTGGAAGTTGGCATAGAGAACTTGCAGATGGTATTGGTACATTAAATGAATATGGTGAAACAGCTGAAGAAGTTGCAAAAAAAGCCAGTGATGCAAGGCAATTTTATTACGAGTCTGTTTCTGGATATGCCTCGAATTTAACAGATAGTGAGGCAAAATTATTACAGGCTGAAAAAGACTTAGCAGATTACATAAAAAATAATCCTTGGGATAAAAAGGGAATTACCGAACGAAAAGACGCCGTAGAACAATTAAAACAAGAACAACAAGACATGACAAATAAATGGATGCTGAACGTCTATACACAGATGTTAACAGCCGATGGTGATTTATCTAAAGGCGATATGGCGTTCCTGTTACAGTTCCAAATTGATACGGGGATGTTGAGCGAAGAAAACGCAAAAAGAGCGCAAGATCAATATAACTTTTTACAAGAAGTGTCGTCTTATAACCAACAATTGCAGGATTCTTTTGACAGCGTTCATGGAATGAATATTACTAATACCATAACGACTATTTATAGAACGCTAAGACAAGGTGGAACGTCTCCATCTGTTGCTAAATCAATCGCAGAGGGCGTTGCTTCAGGCGAAGGATTACGGCATGGCGATACGGGATATGCAAATGGAGCGGATTTCATTGTACCACCCGGCTATCCAAACGACTCATACCGTATCAATGTCCAATCAGGTGAACACGTAAAGATCACGCCAACAGGAGCGAGTGAGTCAAGTTCCTTCGAGCGTCAACTATTGAACGCGTTAGGGTCGTTTGATCCTTACATGAACGCGCTTATTCTGAGCAATCAACTTATAAAATCGGGGCGATAATGGACATAACAGAAAAGTTATATGCAAAACTAAATGGTATCTGGGTTGACATTACTTCAAATAGAGTAACTGAATTAGTGGAAACTGCTTTGACGGTAAAAAGAGGATTCTTGACTAATCAAGAAGATGATAGATTATCAGACGTTGGCACGTTATCTTTTTGGTTGAATAATTCTACTGGATTATGGGATCCAAGTTTGAGTACTGTTACTGAAGGATGGAATATCGGTGTAAAGATAGTTTTGAAATACACATTTGAAGGAAAAGACTATGTAAGATTTTATGGAACCGTAAAAAACATAGTTCCAGATGATATAGTTTGGAGCGCCGAATCGACGGTATCGTTTGTCAAGGTGACAGTGTTAGATTGGATGCGTAATGCTTACCAAAGGTCACTGACCAATACGATTATTCAAACTAACAATACCGGGGATGTTGCAATTTCAACACTGCTTACAAATGACATAACAGAGCAGCCTTTAGCTAAGTCGTTAGATGTTGGGGTTAATGCGTTTGATGCTTTATTTGATACGGCAACTCCGAAAACGAAAGTGGCAACAGAGTTTAACAAAATTGCACTATCTGAAATTGGATATATCTATACAAAATCAGATACTGACTTGGGGGAAACATTAGTTTTTGAAAACGCCAATCATAGGAATGGATTAAATACATTATCTAAAATTCCAGTAGACAATGAAAATTCCGGATTCTTGCTTAAGGGGGATGGCGGGTTCTTACTAAAAGAGGATGGCGGGAAGTTAATATTAGACGTGTCAGAAGACGCGACATTTGGAACCGCTAATTTTAAATCACTCAATAGAGATTATGGTGCGAACATAATTAACGATGCAAAAGTAATTGCATACCCGAAAAAAGCGGATGCTTCACCGGTCGTTTTGTATGAGATTACGACGCCGTTTACTATTGCTCCAGGTCAGACTAAAACGTTTGACGGTGAATATAAACGACCAAACACCGGTGAGACAATCACGGTTTATGACTCGTTGATGATTCAACCAGTAGGCACTACTGATTACACAATGAACACGAATAAATATGGAACCGGGACAGATTTGACGGCCGATCATACCGTGTCAGTAGTTTATGGTTCAAATAAACCAACGGTGACGATAGTAAACAATTCGGTTTATTATAGTGCCGTTACAAAGTTCCAATGCAGGGGACAGGGTGTTTATCAATCAGATGAAATTGTAGCAAAAGCAAGTGACACAACCTCACAGGAAAATTATGATGTGAGTGAATTTTCAATGAGTCAAGTGATGCAAAGTGATATTGAAAGAGGTCAACAGTTTGCTGATAGAATCGTCTATTTTGAAAAAGACCCAAGAAACAAAGTGAACAAAATAAATATGGTTGCCAATAGATCGACTAAAAACATGTATGCGTTCTTGACTTTGGATATTGGGGACTTGATTAGTCTTACAGACACGAGTAAAAATATATCTTCATGGTACTACATTCAAGGAATTAGTTTTACTGTTTTGAGTGGTACGATAATTGAGTTTAGTTGGATTGTCAAAGAGCATTATTCAGAGGATGCGGGGAATTTGACGCCGGTTGAGATAGAAACCGTCCATCTACATAAAGATGTTATTGTTTTTGATAACATAGAACAATTATCTAATCAAGATTATTTATCATTGATAATTGATTTCACTAAAGACACGGCTGGAATAATATTAAGTAAGGCCGCATGGGAAATAGCCGATGGGGGAGCTTATATCTCTGGATTCTATGTATATACAAATGGAGCACTTCTGATGTTTGCATTTATGGATGAACAGTTTAAATATCTAGGTTATTTGTCTAGTTATTTTACAGAAGAAGCTTTTGTTAGAATAGGAATTTCATTCAATAGAATAACGGAAAGTATAAAATTTTATTATGGCGGATCACCGGTAACACCGGTAACTTTTACTAAAACAACGGCACTAGAAGACTACGTCTTGGGTTATTTTAACGACATAGGCAATAGAATTATAATTAATGGAGTTTCTCTACTTGAAGATGGTGTTTGTGAATATGGTTACGGATGTGGCGGAACAATCGGGAGAATAAAATTATTCAATGTAGAACTTACAGAAGATGAATTTTCAAAAAACAACAGTGGAACTGAACCGGCAACTCGTGGATTACAATTCGAAGCACCATTTATCAAAACATCTGACATAGCACACTACACATATTTAACCATGACCGCCAATGACAAGGTCATTGACAATATGCACGGAATTGTTGGGACTCCTTCTGGAAGTCCTGTATGCAGAATATAAAAAGGATAGGGAAAACATGACAGATACAAAAATTTCAGCACTAACACAAGGAACGCCAACGGGAACGGCACAGTTCCCATATTCAGAAGCGGGAACTACTTTACGCGCTTCATTGAGCACAATGTCTAATTATCAATTTGGAGTGACATATCTCATTTCTAGTCCGGCTGGATCAACGTTATACGCACCTATGGAATGCGGGTTCGCAGGGACAATTGAATCAATAAGATTGAACTCCGGGACTATCAAAGGGAATGGTACGGTTGACATTTATAAAATGACTTATGCACAAGTAGGAACAGGAACGCCAGGTACCGCGTTTTCAATGATTGGAACTGCAACAAAACCGGCATTAGCAGGAACGCAGATTTATCAAGGGACGGTTTTCACAGGATGGACAGCTACGACATTTGACAAGGGCGATTGGTTATATCCGTATGTTACGGGTGCTGGAACAGTCACTAATCTCTCACTTTCAATTCTAGGGAAGAAAACGGCGGTGTCATAATGGGTTATACTTCACAGTACCCACCCGCTCATAATGATACTTACGTAAAGGCAACGTCAAAGTATTCAACAAGCTACTGGCCGTACTACACTACCGATCCTGAAAGGGCTTTGACAGGAAGTTATGCCGGTAATCAATGGTTAACGCCTAACGGGACGCTGACCAATCAGAGATTTCACATAGACCTTGGTGCTGAAAAAATAATCAGGAGAATCTACTACGAGAATTCTCATTACAGTGGATTAGAGACAGACACGGGTTGTAAGAACTTTGTGCTCATGGGTTCCAATTCATCCGCTTCTTTTGCTGAATTAACGTATGGTACAGATACCGGATGGACTGCTATTGGAACGTACCAATTCGAGCAACACGTAGCCGCAAACCAAGCCGATCCGAAGTACATCACGGTTAATAACGCCGCGTCATATCGATATTACGCGCTCAAAATTTCTGATGGATGGGGCGCGGCAACTTACATAGGAATAAGACGTGTTGAACTTCAGACAGAAGACGGGTTCGTGGCTGGTGGTGGGTCGCCTATATTTTGGGAGTGAAAAATGATTTTTACGGATTGCAGTAAATGGAATGAAAGAATAGACTGGCAAAAAGCTATTAATCAGGGCGTTGAGGGAACTTATCTAAAAGTGGGGGGTGGGAGTCCTACGGGAAGTTACCTTGATACGAAATTTATAGAAAACAGTCAGTCGTGCCCATTATCGTATAGGGGCGGGTATTGGTTTTTCAATTACACAGGTCAATCAGGAAGAGATCAATGTAAATATTTCTTGGATAAACTATCTGGATTCGGTAATTTAAGGGGCGTATTGGACTTGGAAGATTCATCAGGTTCGGGATGGGCTAAGCTCTCTAGTATGTACGGAACCGCGCTGAAAGAAGCCTTAGCTTTCAAGAATGAATACTTATTAGAGACCGGTCACGAATTAGTGATGTATCTCAATACTGGATTAACTCAATTGAAACAAGCTACGGTTACAGGATACAAATACACATTCAGAAATTTTACATCCTGTCCTCTTTGGGTTGCTAATTACAATGACATTCCAGTACCCCCTACGGGCGCATGGTCTACTTATGCAATGTGGCAGTACACTTCAAAGGCACCCGGGTATATTTATGGTAATGGAATAGGCGCTCCAGTTATTGATCTAAACATTGTTAAGGATTTAACGGCGTTATTGAAACCTGGTCAAGGCGGGGACGATCAACCCACTTTAACAGATTCTGAAAAGCTCGAGAAACTTTGGAACGCACATCCTGAACTACACTAAGAGGTGAAACATGGCAGGCGATACCGTAAAAACACTAGAACCGACTACAACGAAAGAATGGTTAATGCACATAAACAACAAGCTGGACGCACTGGTGAAAAATCAAGATGTTATCAGTGAAAATCAGACTGATATGTCAAGCAAACTTGATACCGTGATTACCTGCCAATCCACGCAAGACATTCGAATAGATCACCTTGAAAAGAGAGTAAACGGGTGGAGTCTTACCAATTCAATAGGAGTGATAATAGCTGGGATCCTGGCAGCGCTCGGACTAAAGGGATAAAAGTAACGTATAATGAACCTATCAAATGCCGGCGTAATGCCGGTATTATTTTGAGAGGAGGATAAATGCGAACCGTTGTAAACGATGAACAGAAGCGCATAATAAAAGAATTGGTAGAATCAGGTAATCATTCATGGGCACAAATTGGAACTGCAGTTGGCATGGACTCAGAGCGGGTGCGTGGAATATATCGTAGGATAGTAGGTTCAGTACACACTTCATATCAATTCAATCCGATAAAAGAATCGCCTTACCCAAAATACAATCAACCTTTAGAACAGACAGGGGATTGTCTTATACTTCCCGACCCAGAGTTTCCGTATCATCACGCCGAATTTATGAATAGGTGTATAGAATTAGCGGTCACGTTGAAGGTAAGACAATGTAATATAGCCGGTGATGCAATGCACTTCAATTCTATTAGCCACTGGGAAGCCAATTGGAAGTCAGAGAATCAAGGGGATATATCAGACAAGGCGCATGACAAGCTAATGGAATTTATGCAAAGATTACCAGAAAAACTACAGGGAGAATTTTTAGATACAATAGAACAATTCGAACCTAACCATGATGATGATATAGGCGGTGAAGTAGAAACAGCGAAACACGCATTTAGAGACTTGTCTAGTGCCTTTGATGAAATAGTCTATGTGATCGGGAACCACGATGGACGGTTGTTATCGGCGTTGAATTCTCCGATGTTTGCAGATCAATTAAAACAATTTACAGTCGGGGATAATCCAAAATACAAAATAGCGCCGTATTATTACTCAATTCTGCACACCGAAAAAGGTGATTATAGGATTGAACATCCAGTAGGATCAGCACAATCAACCGCAGTAAATATCGCTAATCAATTTCATTGTCACGTTATCATGGGGCACTCTCATTCATATTCAAGGATGATGGATGCTTCAGGAAAATACTTTGCTATTCAGACCGGATGTTGTGTTGACGAGGATAGGCTAGCATATTGTTCGCAAAGAACCAGGGGATCAAAGAGACATGTGTTAGGCGCGTGCTTAGTAAAAAATGGATACCCATACGATTTGAATATGATGACAGATTGGAACGTGCTGAAGAAAATAGCATAATAGACATTTAATGTCTATAATGATAAACGCTTGACAAGTAGTGTATAATACTTATGTATTTGGAGTTTGTTTATTGGTAGGTTGTGTGGTGTAGTGGTACGAGCGCTCAAATTCGGTAAATTGCCAGCCTTCCGAGCCACACAAAGCGCGGTCAAGAGTGCTGCATAAGCGGTACGAATGCTAAGACTTGGCTGCATGTAAGACAACCGTGATCGTCTAAGGGAAGGACGGCATAATGCCAATGAGCGTTCGTTTGCGCTCTCACGGTTCTACCACTTGACACGCTATATGCGTTTAGGGTGGGTTTACTGAGTACAGTGAGGGGCTTGGTTTCGTAGGACACACGGGATAGCATCCCAGTTACCATTCCAGCGTATGACTGGGTAAAATCGAAACAGGCAGCGACCTGACTACTCAAATAACGAGGCCGTAATAAGGCCAGACAATCCTATACCGGATTGCGGGTCGCTGCGCCGGAAGAAACTCGGCTCCATGCCGTGTGATTGTCAACAGCCTCCCCGTATGGTTGAAAAGCCAGCGGGGATGCTTCATTTAGTGCTATAATATTCATGCGGGATCGAATCGATTATGATTAGTGTATCCCCGCTGACCTGCCAGGCCTCCACTGGCAGGTTTTTATATCCTGAAATGGCTATATTTGACAATTATGCGACAAATAGGTTATAATAAGTCAATCCGTTAATCGGAGGTGGATGACCCGCATGGGTTATCGAAACCGCCTGTATGAGTTGATCTCCGGGCGGTTTTTTGTTGCATGATAATACCGTTTTATGGCGTTATTGGTCATTGGAATACACAACAATGTGCCTCATTGATTGTGGGGCTTCCTGGGTGGCATAACCGACATTTTAGATGTACTTCTATGCTGATAATAACTATCAAATAAGCGTGTTTGGAAACTGGTGTTAAATCGCCGTAAAAAACTATTGACATTTGGTATAAGGTGTTATATACTTTATACATAACAGACAAACATTCAAACGGAGGTAATAAATGAAATCAAACAACAGTAAGTTATATATAAAGAAGCAACTGCGCGACAACGGAATTTCTCACCAACGTATCACCAATTCACAAGGCAAGCGCGTCTGGATGATCGGTGGCAAAGAATATGCCACGCTTGCTGAATACGCAGCGTCTAGCAAGAAATAATCAACCAACGGGGCTGCGCATCGTATCACGCAGAGAGGAGAATGAGAATGACAATGCTTGAGAAGTTTATAAAATTATTAACTGGCTACGGAATGTCTGAATCCCAAGCGAACAATGTGATGGAGTTAGTTATTCCGGAAATCGATAAACTTTCTGGTAAGTATAAAATTACCTGGAATCGATCAGCGTCTGAATATCCAGAATCTGTTTACAGAGTTCTTTGGATCATAGTAAAAAAATGTGCTCTGGAGTGGATCAATGAAAACATTCCAATGGCGTGGTTTCGTCCAATGTTTGAGGACTGAATCATGCTCACACTAGGACAATGTATTTTCATCTTGTGTGTATTCACTGTTGGCTTCATAGCTGGCAGATACCTAAAATATCAAAAGGAGAAATGAATGGCGAAACTATCAACAGCAATACCCTTCAAGCCGTACGAGGATGACCACGACGAGATTGTCAAAATGTCCGCGGACGGCATGCCACAGTCTGTAATCATCAGGACATTGGTACACGAGGCATTACAGGCGCGAAAAGGATCAGGAACGGTCAGAGTGCCGGTGTTGACAATTAAGAAAAAGGAAGGTGAGGGATGAATATTCTAAAAAAATTGTTTGGGAATCCGTGGCACGATCCGAACAAAGAATTGCCTAGAGGAAATAAAGTTTCCGTTGATGTAAAAACAAACAGGGGTTTAATTGAATCAATAAAATTTATTCGTCCAAGGGATGATAGTGGCGGAATGTTTGACAGTGAGTACGAAAGAGGAAAAACAAAATGGTTTCAAGTGTTCTTTGGAGAAAGTTCCATTCCTTTTCAAAAAGAAGAACTTTCTGAAGGATATGTCATTATCGCCTGGAGGTACACATGATCGTAATTTACGCATGGCGAACGAAGAAAATAAAAGACAATGTTATTTTGTCTACTACGCATTGGCGCGGGGCGTTCCTGTTCGGTATCATCCCGCTGGCTATCTGGGTGACTGGTAAGACATGGAAGGTGTAGCAATGTGTGAACACTGTCCTAATCAAGTAACTATGTTTCGCGGTGGTGGTAAACTATCAAAGACAGGAGAGCTTATTCGAGACGAAAATAAAATATGGATTTGTGATTGTGGCGCGTCGTGGGATTATGACCCTAACGACGAACCGGAAGAAAATTTAAGAAAAGAATTATCACATGAGTTATTTGGAGGATTGAAATGACAGATCAAACTAAAGCAATTCAAACAGAAGTAAAATCAAGTGAAATTCAGCTCGTGGCGCGTGAAATTGCGCAGCGGTTGAAATACATGATCGTCAATGGTAATAAACTTTCAGACAATGAGGTTTATTCACTTGCTCAATATTCAGCGGCCAATGGGTTAAATCCTTTCGCTGGAGAGTGTTATTACCTTCCGGGTGTCGGGCCGTGCCCTGGTGTAGCAGGATGGAGAACAAAGGCGCAAGACCAACTTGATTTTGAGGCGAAACTTGCTAACCAGGCTGGCGGGAATATGTGGTGTGAATACTTCCATGCTGACCCTGCTGATTGTGTTTTTGACCCTGAAAAAGATATTGCCTACAAGGTAGTACTGCATGATTCTGTATCTCGTAAGCGTTGGACTGATTCGATCAAAGAAATCGCCCTTGATTTTGTAAACGCTGGCGTTCCGTTCTTTGATGCGTTTGACAAATCAAAAGAACTTATTGGAGCCGAACCGGTCACGGTTTCATGGGGCGTAGTTTACGGAAGTGAGAACTTCGCTCGCGAAGGTAAAACAGAGAAGTTTGACCGTCACGAACGCGCTAAAAAACGTGGTGAAAAATTATGCCTACGGAAACGCTTCCCGCGTATTCACCTTCCAGAACCAGACAACTTTGATGATTCTGAAATGGTAGAATCAACAGATTTTCATTATGTCATGGATGAATCGGAAGAAAAACCAACAAGATCTGTTGAACAAAATATAACCGAGCTCGGGTTTGAACCAGAACCAAAACAGCCGTCAATATTACCTGAATCGCAACCCGTCACTACAGAAGAAAAAGTGACGAATGACGAAACCTACGACTGCATGAACGCCAAGGTGATCGAACTGTTTGCAGCCTCATGGAATATGTCAAAAGTTGACGCAGCTAAAGAAGTCAGCGGTATGAAGTCTGCCGGCAAAATCATTGGAAAACTAACACTTGAACAATATCAAAAACTTGCAGATGGAGTTGAATAATGGCAAATATTAAAATTACCGGAACTGTAATGAAGTGTGAATCACGTTTTACCCCACAGGGTAAACAGGTGCTTGAAATCGGATTATCGCTCTACACAGGAGGTGACAGGGAAAAAGGATATAACAAGTCAGTTTGGGTAAATTGTGCCGCGTGGGAAGAATTAGCCGTTGCTAATGATGCGCTGAAAAAAGGTGATCGTATCACGGTGACGGGTCAGGTCAAAGAGCCGCGTACCTATAAAAAAGACGGCATTGATTACCCGGCCGGTCTAGAAGTCACGGCGTATGAGATTGAAGTCGGAGATACATTCAAACCGGCTGAATAATTAGTCTATCGGAGGCTATTCTAACAAAATAGCCTCCATTGGAGGATGAGATGATAGCAAAAGATGATGATTTACTTCACGATACGCGAGAAATAGAATCTGTTTGGTCTGTGCAAAACGATGAAGGAAGCTGTTTCAAGGTTGGAAATAACGGGGTTACAAAAATAGAAATTTACGCAGAAAATGGACAAATGGCGTATGTTAATTGGTGCGCTGTTTTTCAAGATGATGTTATTAAGTGGCGTTTTGATATGGCTGGGATGGGCGTAACTTATAAAAAATAACGATTTTGATAATTATCGATAAATGGAGGATGTAATGGAATATTCAAAAGAGTTACATGAAAAGTTGCGTAAAAATCCATTTGACGGGATTTGGGAATACAACGCTATCCCATGTCTATTGGCCGAAATCGACCGTCTAACCAAACTCACACAATGGATTCCAGTTAGTGAGAGGTTGCCGGAAGAAGAAAAAAACGTTTTAGGAACTAACACTAAATCAAAAGCGGTTGATTCTTGTTGTTATGCAGATGGTTTTTGGTGGCAAGATGGACACAAAGTAATTGTTACTTATTGGATTGAGTTTCCTAATCCCCCGGAGGTGTCATAATGTTCAACCTAACAGTAGACCAACAAGACGTTGATAGATTACTAGGTATGTTTCAAGAAGCGGAAAGTCCCTACGATCTGGATTACATGGCAGCCGTGATTTATGACAAGATAGATAGCATAACCACCCGTAAGGTGAGATTGTGCATTACAGCTTTACAAGAGCGCGGGTTCATTGTCTATTCGAATGACCACGGTTATTTATTAGCTGGAGACGATCCCGAACCAGTAATCCATTATCTCAACGGACTCTATTCACGAGCGCATAAGCTGACAGCTAAGGCGGACACGTTATACCGCGAGTTGAAACGTAAATACGGGGATGAAGTGGCTAAACGTGTCGAGCAACTTCCGGGGCAACCGGCGTTAGGTGGTTATTTCGATACTTCAAAAATGCCGGTTGCAATAGTTGGATATTGCGAACCTCCATTCCATAAATCCTATGACGCTAAAGGGAATGAGATAGATGCTTGACCCTATCGG
>JBAZIW010000010.1:0-26635 GCA_041651655.1 Minisyncoccota bacterium
TTCGCTTTCCGGAACTGTTCGCAAAAATGGTTAACCCTGATTTAATTTTGGTTCCTGCCGATTGGCCTCTTGTACGGATACATCACTGGGATGCTTTGCTTAAAGCAAGGGCGATTGAAGGCAGGTGCCTGACTATTGGTATAAATGCAAATGGGCATAGTGCCGTTTACAATTATGACGGGAAATGCCTTAATGAATTAGATACATCTGAAAGATTTATTGAAGTTGATTTAACGTGACTCAGAGTGCTCTTTCAGAATATGTAAAATGTAATTGCTCAATGACCGGTTTTCATTCTTTGCAAGTTCTTCAAGTTGCTGTTTTAATGCTTTTGGTAACGAAACGATTATGCGAGTATTGTCTTTTGAAACCATAATATCACCCCCGAAGCCATTATAACACATACGCATAAATGTTTGCAATAGTGATGTAAAAGTGATATAATTAATGCAAAGGAGTGATGTAAAAATGACAGGGAAATTCGAAGATTTGACGGGGCGAAGATTTGGACGATTAATTGTAACAAAAATGCATTCACATGGAACAAAAAACACACCAATTAAATGGGAGTGTATATGTGATTGCGGCAAGACAACAATTGTAAGAGTAAATGATTTGCGTTGGGGCAAAACTCAAAGTTGCTCATGTTTACAACGGGAAAAGGTTAAACGTACAATACACGGAGACAGTAAAACAAGATTACATAGGATATGGAGGCAAATTCACAGTAGGTGTAGCAATGCTAATTTAAAAGATTACAAAAATTATGGAGGCCGCGGGATAATTATTTGCTCAGAATGGTATGAATATATTTTATTTCGTGATTGGGCGTTGTCTAATGGTTATTCTGACGATTTGACGATCGATCGTATCAATGTAAATGGTAACTATGAACCAAACAATTGCAGATGGACGACAAAAACCGTACAGGCAAATAATACAAGGAGTAACCATTATATAACGTACAAGGGTAAAAGGCAAACACTAGCGCAATGGTCAAGAGAACTTAATATTGATTATTTTGTTCTTAAAAGCAGGATTAGATACCACTGGAGCATAAAAAGAGCGTTTACGGAGCCAATACAAAACAAAGGGAGACATAAAATAGCGTGCGTTTTATAGTGGCTGGCGTGCACTAGATTCAACGGTGATTGCTTGAACGATATTGACGAAACGGAAAGATTTATAGAGGTGGAATTATGAAACTGACTATTGGTAAAACAAACATTGTGGATATGCTGTCAAAGCATAACGGCGAGTACTGCCGGCTCGAATTTAAAATTGACAGCAAAAAATATATAGCTTCATGCGGCGGCGTGATAAATGCAACTCATGATAATGTACCATACAACCCATTGACTGATATGGACTGCGGAACTGATGCAATGATAGGGAGGGTAAAATAATATGCGCTTTTTGCTAGTGGGTAACGGAAGTATGAGTAAACGTAGGCAAAGGTGTTTGAAAGCACTTGGATATAATAATTTTGCGGTATGGGATGTGACAGACAAAGCGACCATTGATGAGGTTGCGCAGATATATGAACCTGACGCAATGATAGTCTGTAGTCCCCCAAAAACTAAAGGTACATATATTACGTTCGCGTCAAAGCTTGGGATACCTGTATTTTGCGAGGCCGACATTGTAAACTATACAGAAGGCCCGTATTACCCATCCTGTTCACTAATTTATCATCCTGGGATTCAAAAAATGTGCGAGATTATAGGTGATGGCTTGATAGGTAAAATCTATACTTTTCAATATCATCTTGGACAGCACATCAGGGATTGGAGACCGAAGGGGTTCGATTTTGCAAATTATTATGCGGCGGCATATGGCGGCAAAGAAATGCTGGTTTTTGAATTAAGTTGGCTGGCATACCTTTTAGGCCGCCCGATGGCAGTTGGCGGAATGGGCGATAAAAAAATGGATGATGCCCAAATATCATCTTTAGATGTGTACGCTATGACTGTACATTTTTCTACTTGCATTGGTTCAATACTTATAGATATTGTTTCCCGCCCCGCTATCCGTGAACTGCGTATCGTTGGCGAAAAGTGCAATCTGCTGTGGAACTGGAACAACAGCTATGTATCACTTGAATATCCTGACGGTGCAGTTATAACGTATGGTTACGACAAAGGCAAGGCGGCAGACGGTTACAATGCTAACATATGCGAACAGATGTATATTGCCGAAATGCAGAATTTCATTGATGCTATACAGTGCAAAGCAGAGTATTTGTTCAGCCATGATGATGAAAAAGTGGTGATGGATATGCTTGGAAAGATAGAAGGGAGGGCTTAAAATAAACAACTTTGCGGATTTTTTTATCGGTGAGTTGATAGGCGCTGCAATACTTGTGCTCGCATATCTGATATTATCTAAAACAAAGCATTCAAAATAAGAACTTAGCACATCTCGACAGCCAAATGGCTGTTTTTTAATGCCAAATTTTATGGGAGGAAATATATGCCAACAAAGGAACAGATTGAGCAGATAATAAATGAATTGCGGCGCATTATGCGTATCATGGACTGGGATATTGAAATTATATATACGAATCAGTATGAAGTAAAACATCTGATGAATTCTGATGATCTGGACACTGCAATGATGTGCGAAAGATATAGGCTAAGAAAAGAAGCCAGAATATACATTAATGTAGACCATTTAGCCTTATCTACTGATTGGTATGAATCAATAATACATGAACTATACCATATTGTAACTGGAGAAATTTGCGACATAGCTGATGATTTAATGGATGAAGCGAACGTTTCAGAAACAACCAGAAGGCAAAAGAAACAATTCAATGAAGTTATGGTTGTTCATTTGGCCAAAATATTTGTTTCTCTTTACCCTGTATCAAACTTTGACCACATATTGAAAAAGGAGGTTACAAAAGAATGAAATACTACGCTACATACAGCCGCTCACAAGATTGTTTCCCAAATAACGCGCCTGACACTTTTATTAGCGGCAAGGGCTGTCACGTAACAGCGACGGATGGCAGGGAGTTTATAGATTGGGGAATGGCTTTAAGAGCTGTCTTATTAGGTTATTGTTATCCCGCAGTAGATGATGCAGCAAAGAAAGCCATAGACAAAGGCGTATGTTTTACGCGATCTAATCCATATGAAGGCGAATTACGCGAGATTATTACGCAGGAATTGAAGCTGGGCGAGGAATGCAAGTTTGGGAAAAATGGGAGTGACGCTACACATGCCGCCGTAAAACTTGCAAGGGCTTATACAGGCAGAGATATTGTGCTGATTGCTGAAGAAAACCCATTTATAAGCACAGCTGACTTTTTTATCGGCACAACGCCTGTGAATGGCGGCATACCGAAAAATCAACGAGTTGGTAAATATTCATACAATGATATGTTTAAAAAACGTTGCAAAATAAGCGATACGGAAAAAATAACAGAACTTGAGTATCTAACATTTGTCAATAACGTAGCCGCAATAATGCTTGACCCCGCTACGGTAGACGTTACAAAAGAAAAGCTGCAGTACATCCGTGACCTGTGCGACAAATACGGCTGCATGTTTATACTTGACGAAACAATATCTGGGTTCCGGTACGATATACGAGGCGTACAAGGGCTATATGGCATCAAGCCTGACTTAGCCTGTTATGGAAAAGGAATGGGAAATGGATATGCTGTAAGCTGCCTGGCTGGCAGAAAAGAACTGTTTGATTTGGGATTAAGAGGCAAAGGAAATGTATTTCTGCTTTCGGGTACTTATTTTAGCAATACGCCTGATTTGGCGGCGGCAATAGCTACCATAAGGGAAATAAAAAATGAAAACGTAATTATGCATTTGAATCAAACAGGACGTTTTCTTGTAAATGGTATTAGTGCGGCTATACTAAAAAACAATACGCAGTTGTCGGACGGAACATATTTAAGCGAACATATCAAAATAAAATGCCACGGCAAAGAAGGAACGGGAATAATTGAAGGTGCAAATCCATTAATATCATTTTCATACATGGAGCTTAAAACTTTATTTGACCAATGTATGATTGACCAAGGCATTTTAATGCCTTATATAGCTCCTTCATTTAGCCATACGCTGAATGACGTTGCTGTAACAATAGAAGCCGCAGAAATTGCGCTGACGATTTGTAGAAAGGCAATCGATAAGGGAACTGCAAAAGATTTACTGATAAACGGACATTGCGAAAAACCAGTTTTCAGGAAGGTGTGATGGGGGTGTATCATTTGAATGTGCTACATATAGAAAGACTATTGCTTGAATATTCAAATATACCAAACAGAAAACACGATATAGAAAAAATGATCATCAAAGAAAGGGAAAGGATAGAAAACATACGCGATACATTGCGTGTCCCTGTGCTTAATGGAATGCCAAAAAGTAGCGATCTGCCAGACGCTGTGTATAAAGCGGTTAAAGAAATTATTGATAATTGTTCAGCGCACCTTGAATATTACAATACTCAAATGCAACAGCTTAACGAAACCGAAAAAGTAGTTATGAATGGACTTACAAAATTAACCGAGACTGAGCATAAAATAATTGAACTAAGATATTTTAAAGGATATAGCTGGAAAGCAATTTTCCCACTAATCCATTACCAAGAAACTAGATGTTACGAATTGAGAAATGAAGCGTTAAAAAAATTATGCGAAAACATTAATGAAAGTGTGTAGTTTTGCGGAGTTAATTTGCTTTATAGTAATATTGTGGTATAATATAAGCATGGCGAGATAGCTCGACGGAGCGAAAAGAAGTTGCCTTACTTCCTTCTCGTCATTGTATATGAGGCGTAGCACGAAAGGCGGTGTCAATACAGTGTATAAATATGCGGTTGAAGACAATATACCAATGAGAAAGGCAGGAAGGGCAATTTATTATACCGTGCCTTGCTGTAAGTGCAAAATGCAGTTTGAAATGCTTAGCTACATCCGAGGCAAAGATTATACATGCTCTAAATGCAAACGTGAAGCAGCAAATGCGAAAAAATTAAATGAAAATCCTGAGTATTTACAAAAAGCATACAAAAAGTTGGAATGTTCAATTCAGAGATTGGCTCAACAGCACCAAAATATGAATAATTACCAAATAGCGATCAATAAAATGCATGGATACATAAATAAAAACGGATGGTTTGGCAGCACAGAAGAAATGATGGCAGCGTTAGTGTTGATAAAGGACAAGATTAAGCTAAAGCATCAGTATAAAATTGGAAGAAACAAAGTTGATTTTTTATTGCCAGATTACAAAATTGTACTTGAAATTGATGGCGAGTTATATCACGGTATCGAAAACAAAAAGAGAGATGAGGAACGGGATAAGAAAGTTTTGGGTTTACTTGGAAGTGATTGGGATGTACTTAGAATTAAGACAAACGATGTGAACACAAAAGCTTATAAAATAACTGATGCCGTTAAAAGATACAAAAGGTTAAGAAACACTTTACTTAAAAGAACACAGGCACTACTTAGTTAACAATATGGCTTATCTCCTATAAATATATTTTGAATAAGGCGGGAAACTGCCTTATTTTTTTATGTCGAAAAACGGGGTGGGGTAGTGGAAGAACTAAAAAAACTGCTTGACTTTGATGTATATTCAGAAAAGTTCATAAAAATAATCAACAAGGACACCCAAAAAGTGTCTTTTGTTATGAATAACATCCAAAGGCAGATTGACAATAAAATAAAGGAGATTGAGACTAAAGGAAAGCCAGTAAGACTTATTATTCTTAAACCAAGACAGCCCGGCGTATCAACTTATGTGCAGGCAAAATATCTGCATAAAACGGCTACAGCGTTCAATAAAACCGCTTTAGTAGTTGCGCATACCGACAAATCAACAAATGCGATTTTCAACAAGACAAAGTTCATGTACGACAACCTTCCTGCGATAATAAAACCGCTCAGAAAAGCATCAAATTCGCAGGAACTGATATTTGACAAGCCAAGTACGGATAAATCGGATGGATTCGGGCTTAACAGCAGATTCAAGATAGCCACAGCAGGAGGCTCAGGCATAGGACGTTCCGACACTCATCATTACGTTCACTTATCAGAGTTGGCGTTTTATGAGGGCGACGCAAAGCAGATTTTCATAGGCATAATGCAGTCAGTACCAAAAACGAAAGATTCATGCGTCATTATTGAATCAACTGCACAGGGTTTCAATTTTTTCAAAGAAATGTGGGATAAGGCTTGCAATAAAGAAAATGAATTTGTACCGCTTTTCTTTAGCTGGTTTGATCATGAAGAATACCAGATGCCCGTTACAGAAGAAGAACGTGAACGGATAATGAGCAATCTCAATGAGTATGAAAAAATGCTTGTTGAGCTTTTTAATTTACCGGCAGAAAGAATTAAGTGGTATCGCTGGAGTTTAGAAAATGACTGCCAAGGCGACACAGACCTTATGAAACAGGAAAATCCAAGCACACCGGAAGAAGCTTTTATTCACACCGGACGTCCTGTATTTGACCTTGCAAAAGTGCAAAAACGGATAGAGATATTAAGAAGCAGATACAAGACTAAACCCTTTGAAATTGGTGATTTGGAATATACGGGCGGTAAAATCAAGTTTATTCCCAACCAATACGGAGTAGTGAAAATATTCAAGCATCCTGAGCGAAACAAGCCTTATACGGTCGGTTCAGATACTGCCGCAGGGCTAAAAGACGGTGATTACAGCACGGCGTCGGTTGGCGACAATGTAACGTGTGAACAAGTGGCGGCAATAAAAATTCACATGGAGCCTGAGCCATTTGGATTTGAACTATTCAAGCTTGCCAAGTATTACAACAATGCTTTGCTGTGTATTGAGGTTCAGGAGGACGGACACGGCTATACAACAGTTAAAGAAGTACAAAGACTAGGGTATTATAACCAGTACAAAAGAGCCAACATTGACAAAATTCACGAAGATAAACAACAAACGTTCGGTTGGAAAAATACAAGCACAACAAGACCGGTTGTAATCGACAGGATAAGGGCGGTTGTCAGGGAAAACTCTGAAACAATTAATGACCTTGATACGTTGCTTGATATGACAACTTTTATATACAAAGATAGCGGAAAACCTGAGCATGAAACAGGTTGTCATGATGATACCATTTTCGCCTTTGCGTTGCAGCATGAAGCCCGCTCACAGCAACGCGCATATACAGCCCCCGAACCTGAGAAGTGGGACAACACAAAGTACACTCATCCAAGTATACTAATAGATTCAACAAAAAACCCGCAACTGAAACGATATTATCAAAAGAAATATGGGAGGAAATGAAATGGATTTTGAAAACACCGCAACGCCTGAAATCAGGATGGCTCCAACAGTTAAACCTATAAAAGACGTTCCGAAGCGTCCCGAAACCAAACGGAAATCAATGTGCAAAATGTCCAAAGATGAACTTATGGAATTTGCCGCAGAACGGCTTATCGGTCTTATGGCAACGTTTGACGAAAAGCTTTATCGAACAGATACGGCCTATAAAAACACATTTGATATTGAATTTATGTACGGCGTGGCGGCGTATGCAATGTTGGGTTTTCGAGACGTGGGCTTTCCCGTATCCCAGTTTTTGGAAGAATACGGCAAGTCGTTACAGCGTGTGCAGATAAAGAAACGGATTCTTGAATAAAAAGCAGGTGATAACGTGGATATATTTCGACCTGTTAAAACCCTTATAGACAGGGGGAAAAGGAAAATGCAGGAAATTAAAGATATAGATGAAATGGTCAGAGAAGCGACTACCCTTATGGAAGAGTACGAAGCCGCCGACAAGGAAAAGCAGCCGTGGAATGATAAGTTTGACCGTGAGGAAAAGATTTATGTCGGTGACAGGACGTTTGGCAATACATATTCCGCCAGTGCTACAGATGATGCGCGTACACCCATAAGAATATCGCAGTCCATTATAGAGGCACAGATTGACCTTAACATACCCGAAGCAGTGTTTAAACCTGTGGCGGAAGATGATGAACTGTCCGTAAAAAAATTACAGGCAGAAGCAGACTATACTATCAGAAACAGTGATCTTGACGAGGTCAATTCATCCGCTGAAAGAGTAGTAAAAAAGCACGGCATGACCTGCTATAAGGTTCTATGGAATAACAACTATCAAGGCCCCGGATTCAGAGGCAGACCTGAGATAGTCGAAGTTCACCCAAAGAATATAGCGTGGGCGGCTGGCAGCGTAGACAAGAACAAATGCCGCTGCATGTACCATATTGAAAACGTGACTTTGCAGGAATGCATCAAAAAGTACGGCGATATTGCTAAAAAGTTACCCGATTATGGGCTTTGCGCTGATATAAAGTATGACACAGTAGGCGACGGCAACGGTTCAAAAGTGCATAACACCAATGATGCAAACGCACATATTGATCTTATGACTGAGCAGATGAATCACCCGCTTACAAAGTATACCATTATAGAAAAGTGGTATCTTGATGATGATGATGAGCTTTGCCTGACGGTTTTCAGCGATAAACTCATTTTGTCAAAAAAGCCAAAGTATTACCATAGGCGCAGGTACGATCCTGAAAAAGAAGAATATGTCCAGGATGAAAAAGGCAATGAAGCTTTTCTTGATTATGAAACCGTTGACGAGGATTATATGACGGAAATCGAGGAAGATGTAACGGATGATTCGGGAGCAGTAAATAAAATCAAAACTCCTGTTGTCAAAATACCTCAAGGTACACAGGTTCCTTACTATTATCCCAAGGGGCCCAAGTCCATTCCGATAGTTATACAGAATAACATCCCGCGTTCAAAGTCGATAGTTGGTATATCGGACATTGAAAGAACCGCTGATTTTGAGCAGACAATGAAAAAGATGATATACAAGCATGAGGAAAAGATTCTCAAAGGTACGACAAAGATTCTGTACAGCAAAGCTATGGAAGAAGAAGCTGCTGCATTGCTGGATAATGACAGTTTGACCGTTATTGGCGTAAACGATGTGCATAACTTTTTAGCCGTAGACTTCAAGGACAATGGGCGGGAAGCTCTTGAGTTTTATTCGTTCATATCCGACCAGCTTCAATACATGATAGGCATTACATCAGTATGGCAGGGTATAAACAAAGGTGAATCACAGTCCGGCAAAATGACGGATTCACTTATTAACCAGACGGCGGAGAAAATAGGCATAAAGGCAAATGAAAAAAATATTGCCTACAAGCGGATATATCAATTACTGTGTGACCACATACTTTGCTTTTCTGACGGCGACAGACCTTACAGGATAGACAATAAACTAAAACCCGAATATGGTACGTTCAACAAACTCGATATGGTGAAAATGCAGGGTGATACTCCCGTGTGGTCAGGTTGGGACATTGAAATATCGGCAGAAGCTGCAATGAGTAAAAACAGAACCGTATTAATTGAACAAATCAAAGAGTTGGCTGGCGGTGGGTATCTTGAACCATCTGAAAGAAATCTGTTAGTTTGGAAACTGATGTCAAAATTAAGCTTTCCATATGCCGATACGATTCAACAGGCTTTGCAGGAACAATACGACCAGCAAATGATGGCGCAGCAACAAATGATGCAGCAACAGCAACAGGTCGAGGCGGCAAAACAGGCAAATCCGCAGGGACAATTGTTAAATTCAATTGCGCAGAAAATAGGAGGTACAAAAGTTGCTATCTGATAAAACAATATTAATAATAGGCGGAACTGGCACAGTTGGTGAAGCCTTGATTGAACAGCTGATAAATACGGATGTACACGCAATAAGAATTTATGCCCGTGATGAGTATAGGTTCTTTTTATTGAAACAGAAATACGGCGATCATCCCAAGTTAAGATATTTTATCGGCGATATAGTAAATAAAAGCAGACTTAATTTAGCTTTCAGGGATTGCCATATAGTCATAAATTGTGCAGCTTTAAAACACGTTTCTTTCTGCGAAGGCTCACCTTTTGAAGCTCTACAGACAAATGTTGTAGGCGTACAGAATGCTCTTGAATGCGCCTTTGAAAATAACATCGAGGCGTTTGTACAAATGTCTACTGATAAGGTTGTAAATCCCTGTAACATGTACGCTTACACAAAGGCTTTGGCGGAAGGGCTTGTTTTAAGCGCCTGGCAATGGCAGGGGAAAAACAGAACAAGGTTTATTGTAACCAGAAGCGGTAACGTAATTGGTTCAAGCGGCTCTGTTATCGAAGTTTGGCGCGAACAGTATAGACAGGGCTTGCCGTTGACGGTGACAGATTTAAACTGTGAAAGGTATATGGCAAGTAAAGAAAGCGTGGCAAAAGGCATTATCAGGACAATCACAGAGGACTATAACGGCCTTGTGGTGTTCAATATGCCTTGCTATAAGATATCAGACCTGTTAAAGGAGTTTGAAGGCTGTACGGTCAAAATAACAGGTTTACAAAAGGGCGAAAAGATGCAGGAAGAATTATGGCGGGATGGAGAAGCCTTTGAATTGATGGATATAGAGGGGTGATTCAAATGATGAAAAACAAAGGAACATATTCTTTACCGGGCGGGGGCGAAAAAGGGCGCAGCACCACCAAAGTACATTACAACCCCGGCGCAGACTTGCAGTATGTCCGGGATATGCTGGCTTCACAGAAGGGCAACATTCCTTCACGTGAAGTATCAGAAGCAGAAGAAGAAGCAATGATGAACATTATCATAAACGACAAGTTAAGGAGGTGATACACATGAAGAAGGTTATGCCCAATAAAGGAACTTATACAATGGGTTCCGCAAACGGCGAAAAGCCGCAGTCCACAACCCAGGTAATGAAGGGCAAGGATTTACGATCTAAACCCTGCCAGAACAAAGGAAAGTCCTAAAAAAATTCCCGTGAGATCGGGCAGAAAACTCAAATTAATGGAGGTTATTTATGTTTGAATATATTAAACAGCCATTTATGGAAGAAGTAGATGGTGGAGGCGCAAACGGTGGGGAGGTCGCCGCAACCCAAACAGAAAACACAGGCGCAAACGATTCTGTTGTCGCCGAGCAGAAAGATTTTAAAAATGACTCTCAAAACGCTGCCTTTGCGGAACTGAGAAGGAAAGCTGAAATGACAGACAACCTTATGAAAGAGAATGAGGGATACAAAACCAAGTTCGACAAGCTTACCAAAAAGGCTTTACCGGAAGGCTTTTCAAGCGTGGACGAGTATCTTGAATACCTTGAAAGCATAGGCGAAACGCCTGAAATAACGCAACCTGAAAAACCCGTAGTCGATGAAGGCAAAATCTACGAAGTGCTGACAAAAAAGATTGACGAAAAAGTAAATGAACATCCGCTGATTAAAGCCGCCGAAAAAGAGCGCAAGGACAGGTTCCTTGTCAATTCTTTTAAAGAGGCGCAAAAAGTGTTTCCTGACATTAAAGAAGCGAAAGACATACCCGAAGAGGTATGGAAAGCGTGGGATGAAGGAAAGAGCAAGCGTTCATTGCTGAGTCACCTTAAGGAGCACAGATACGACACGGATGTTGAAAGCGCCAGAAAGACCGGCGCAAATCAGGCAAAGGTTACTTTAATGAGCACAGCTCACACTGCACAAGTTAACGGAGCAAACGCAGCGGCAGAATACGAAAATGTTATTGTGCCTGTCGAAACTCAAAGACAACTTGAGAAATCCGGAATCAAAGATCCGTTAAAACAAAAGATGTATTACCAAAAATATCACAGAACGGAATGACGGGAATAACCTCCCGTTATTTTGTTTATTGGGAGGGATTCAATTATGTTTGAATTTGCAAAATTCGTCCAGGGTGACGGCAACAGTCTCACCACGGATAAAAGATTACCCGCACTAAGCGGATATGCGTTATATGTCGGTCAGGCTCTGAAAACAACGGGCGGTGCCCTTTGCTATGCAGATACAGCCGACGTAGTATACGCAGTTTGTCAGGTTTCAGCCGCCTCATCCGTAGTAACGGCAAGTTACTATCCAACGGTAATACCTGTCAATGACAATCAGGTATGGAAAACTACACCGTCTACAGCCATAACAGCCGACACGGTTGCAGGCGCCAAAGTTAATATTGGTTCCGCATCTGTTGGAACAAGCGTTAACGGTGCGGTAGCGGTAGGCACGGGGCTATTGGTTCATAAGGTTGCAACGGCGGATTCTCCGACCAGTTCAATTTATGTAATCTTTGCCCCTGCAATATAAAGGGAGGTGGCATAAATGATTAATTACACAGCTACAGAATTTAATAACCTTGTTGGCAAATACGATACAACCATATTTGCATTTATGGAGGAAATCGGACAGCAAAGAGCCAACAAAAGCATTATAGAGGAGCTATTCACCAGACAACCCGTCGATGAACCCGATGTTGCAATAAGCGGAACATCGGCGCATGGCCGTATGAAAAAAATGCACGGTACCAGAAACTATGAAGACGTTCAGGAATATTTCACTAAAAATATTTCATTTGAGGAATTCTCCCTCACTGAAATATTTGGAAGAAAATTCCTTGACGACAACAAACTGCTTAATATGCGCAACAGGGCTGGCGGTTTGATGAATTCGGGCTACAACACACAGGAGGACTTTGCGGCGGCTATATTTGTAAACGCAGATCAGACGTCTTTTACTATGGATGACGAGTCCTATACATGGACATTATCGGCTGATGGTGAGCCGTTTGTTGACGATACCCATGTCAGCAAAAGCGGCAAGGTAAGTTCAACCTATCTCGATAACAAAACCACAGATACGCTTGACGGCGATAATCTCAACGGAAACATAGTGACAATGGGGCAATTCACGGACGATGTTGGTAATCAGGGTTCATTTTTTGGTGATATTCTAATGGTTGGACTTGAAAACGCAAAAACTGCTCTTGAGCTTGCCAACAGTGACAAAAAGCCGTCGGTAGCAAACAATGATTATAACGTATATCAGGGAATGTTCAAAGTTATTGTTTGGAACAAACTGAGAAAACAGTCCGGCAAGACTGGTTCTCCGTGGTTCTGGCTTGACAGCAGAAACATGAAAGAAAACCTGTATTTCCTTGACAGAGTGGCTCCTGAAACTTCAGATAACAGGAATTGGCAAACAATGTCATGGGAAGTTGGGGTGTATGCAAGGTTCGGAATTGGGATATATCTTTGGCAGTGGGCAATCGGAAATATACCTGCATAGCGCATTTTGAGGCAATCATCCAACTAAGTATACAAAAAATAATTGACTATTCTCCAATATAGTGGTACAATAAATGTATCATTATATTGGAGGTGTTGGCATTGGTTAAGGTGTGCGTGAGTTGTGGGCATGAATTTGAGGCAGAAAGAAGCGACAAAATGTGTTGCAGCCGTAGTTGCTACAGAAAGCATACGTACGAAAAGGCTAATCCCGTGTTTCCTGTACCGTGCAAAGGTTGTGGAAAAACGTTTATTCCCGACAGCCATCATATGGTATTTTGTGGCGATGAATGCAGGAAGACTTTTTTTAATGTAAAGTCCAAAGACGACGAGAGATTTGGAGGCAACAGAAAGAAGGCTTTAATCCGCGATGGGCATGCTTGCACTGTTTGCAAAAGTACACATCACATTGCTGTTCATCATATCGACGAAAGCGGCAATAGTGAAAACGTTAATAATGACCTCGACAACTTGATAACCCTTTGCAATTCGTGCCATACCAAGCTGCACAATCCACATAGAAACAGAATACATGCCATTACAACAACTAAATGTCAAGCTTGCGGAATTGAGTTTCAAATTACTACAGACAGACTTCTTGACGGACGCGGCAAATATTGCAGTAAAGAATGTAAGCACGCGAGTATGTCTCAACCCAAAACAAGCTTTACGGCAAATTGCCTTGTATGCGGAAAGGAATTTTGGACTACTGCATATAAGCGGTCAATTGGAAGGGGCAAATACTGTTCTCCTGAATGCTCACAAAAGGCGCAAACCGGCACACATAAACCAAAGCCTATAACTAAACAAGTTATTGCGCAATGTAAGTATTGCGGAAAGGGCTTTCCTACAACTCAGGCAAGAATTGATGATGGCAGGGGAAGGTATTGTAGCAGGCAATGTTTAAATAATGATTTTAAAAATATGCCTTCCATGAAACAAAAGGAACGAAAAAGCTTAGTCAATGTGAATTGTCAAGTATGCGGGAAGGAATTTGATGCAGTAATTTCAAATGTAGAACGTGGCAGGGCTAAATATTGTAGCCGATCGTGCTACTACAAATCAAGAAACAAAATTTGAACACCTGAAAAGGTGCTTTTTGGAGGTGAAACAAAATGTCTACTGAAACAACGAGGGTATCCTCATATGTCCGCGCAGAAGGCTTTTACGATTCAGCCGGCACCATGTACCAATACGCATCGGCAGTCAATAATCTTGTGTCTGGATTGACGGCAAGCGCAAACTATGTAGCTATGAACAGAGTATTTTCAGGCTTGACCGCAAGCTGTGAAGCTTCGCAGATCAACAACCTGTTCAGCGGACTTGCATCAACAGTAACAGCTGGAATGATAACAGGCTATACACTAAGAGCAGCTACGGCAGACGCAGCAGCAACTTCATTAGCAGCCGCCAGCGCAACTTATGCGGTGTCGGCTTCGACAGCACAAGCGGCATTAAGAGCCACGACAGCAGATGCGGCAGCAAGCGCCAGTTATGCGGCATCTGCGGCTTATGCGGTAACAGCCTTGGCAGCAACAACGGCTTTAGCTGCGGCAAGTGCTACTTATGCAGCGAGCGCAGGAACAGCGGCAAATGCGACTACGGCGGTAACGGCGGCAGCAGCTACTACAGCATTGGCAGCGGCATCCGCATCATACGCAGCAAGTGCAGGGACTTTGTCCGGTGTTACAGCTACAGCAGCGCAGCTTAATGCGCTTTTATACGGCACAAAATATAAAGTGGCTTTTGGCACAGTAACAGCGTCAAATGCTACGGTAATGTCAAGCGTGACAAACTGTGGACTGTCAACCGCTTTGTATGCGCATATAACACCGCAGGCAACAGGCATCATAGCTGGTGCCGTGGCAACGCAGACAGGCGTACGGTGGATAGTGTGCAATGCATCCGGTACGGCAACCGAGGTAGCCGCATATTACATGGTAATTGGAAATGCTTAGAAAATAGGCGGCTTAAAAACCGCCTTATTTTTTTGGAGGGAATATGCATTATATAGATCAAAAACGCGTACAAAACGACACAGGCAACATGCTCCTGTCAAATATATCCGAGCAACTTTCGGAAATAATCATGCTTTTGAAGCCGCATGAGGCTAAAGAAGAAGTTAAAGAAAAGGAACCTAGAAAGATTACAGCGAAAAAGCTTTACACATGCAAGAAATGCGGCAAGACAAGCGATTCAAAAGGCAATTTGGACACGCCGCAAAGACTGGCGGTGCACTCAAGATTTTGTAAGGGGGAATAATTATGGCGCAAATAATTAAAGAAGATGGGTATTCATTCAATCTGGTATCGTCAATGACGGTATCCACGGTAGCAACAACTTTTCCATATAACGGCACATTTCATATACACAATGCAGGAACCGGTTTGATTTATATGGGCATAGCGTCAACGCTTGGCTCTGGAACCGGCAGCTGGGATATCGGCACAGGCGAAAAAGTAGGACCGTTACATTTGACTACTGGAATATGGTTTTTAGCAAGCGCGGCGCAACCATTAAAATATTTACAAATAGACCTGTAAGGGGTGATTTTATGGGAATCAAATTTACTAATAATTGGGGAGAGGTAACGGATAATACCGAACAAGTGGCAGAAATTGCGCAGCATGACACCGCTATAGACAACTGGAAACTTGACCTTGTGAATATGTTCGGCACATCTGATCTAGTTGCTCTTGTTGGCTCAAGCGGAATGCCCAGCACAGACCCTGGCGATACTCCTGTAATGCTTGATTTGGCAGCATTAGATAGTTCAGCACCATATCTTAAAGCGAGCTTCAATGTGACGGATGGACATTCATATTTGTTTTGCGTTAAAGAAAAATGTACATCGTATGGATCTGGAAGTGTTTTTACATCAATAGATCCTAACACTGATTCATCTACTGCCACTGCGGCAAAATTAGCAGTAAACTCATATTTTTCTACCAGCTATAATGGACATGGTGTAAACAGTTCAGGGACGCAAGCTGGAAGTACTCTTTATTTGGATTCATACCAATGTTTAGGGCAAATCCTAACCGCAACTTCTGATGGTATATTGGATATGGGCTATTCCATTAACCAAGCCGCCAAGGATGCTGTAATTGAGTATAGTGATTTGATAATGGTTGATATAACCGACAGGCTTACAACTGACATGGTAGAAGCTATTATCAACGGTGGATATTTTGCAAACACAAAAACAATATATAGGAATAAGAACGTAATACCGCTCAAAAGCAGCTTAAGTGATAAAAAAATTGTGCTTGTAGGAGATAGCATTACAGAGGGGCAAAGAACTACGCTGACCGACTTTGATACACTTTTAAAACCGACATTTGGTGCGTTGATAGCTCAACGTAATAATATGAAATACCGTAATTATGGACGGCAGGGATGGTTACTAACTCATAGAGATGGTCAAACCAATGGTTTTTCAGACGCTGACGGGTTATATACTCAGCTTGATACGGACGCTGATTACATACTAATTATGTATGGTATAAATGACGCTGGTCAAAGCGCAACGGTTGGCACATCAGCGGATACAACTAACGTTACGTTTTATGGGGCTTGGGATGTAGTTTTAAATTATCTTATTACAAATCATGCTACTGCTAAAATTGGAATTATAATACCTCCGGCATTCCTAAATTTGACATATAGAACAGCAATAAGAGCAATGGGTGTAAAGTATGCCATCCCTATACTTGACACATGGGCTGATAATGTACCGTTAATATATAATAAAGAGCCTGAAAGCGGTATACCAGCCGCAATAACAACAGCTCGTCAAGGCACTTTTTTAAATGTTGACGGTACTCATCTTAATGATGCTGGACATGCGTATTTTTCAACGATTGTTGAGAATTTTGTGAAAAGTCTTTGAGTTCGCACTTAGTAAACGGTTTATTTTTTAAGAATTATGTATATAATTAAAATAGGAGGCAAAAGTATGTTACAGCCAATTAGTATTGAAAACGAGAAATTATTATGTCCACGATGCAAAACAGAGGTGGAGGAATATCCACCAGACGATACAAAGCAAGCTAAATTTGAATGTAGGCATTGTAAGAGTTCTGTAGTGTTTAAAAAGCGTAATAATTTATATCTTTCTTGGATAACTGATGAATTTTAAGGAGGATTTTGTATTTCATATGCTTTTGATAAAAACTTGACGCCATATGAAGAAATAAAGGAGCGTGAATTATATGCTTTTGAATAGAGCGTAGGTTCGCAATTGGATAAATGTTTGAACAAAAGGAGCCAACAGGCTCCTATTTTATTTGAAAGGGGTGATATGGGTGGGAAATTACACATTAAACGATATAAAAAACTTTGCCTATAAATTATTGGCCGAATATTCGACAATAAGCGCAAATATTGATTTGTCTTTGACAAATAGAGTTTTAGAGAGCGTTAATGTTCACTATTTTGAACTTGCCCAAAAGGACAAGATAGCGTCAAGCGTGGCAATATCGCAGTTTCCGATAGCAAACATGTTAGGTGAAACATTTTCCTATGATACCCATACCACAACAAGCGTAGGATATACGGCGGCAAGTGCATACGCCTATTATTATGAATGTGATGGTGCACATAGCGTAGACATTCTGGAAGGTTCAAGCATTTCGACCATGACAACCTTGTCCACTGTAACCGTAACAGCGGCAAGTACATTCACAGTGTACAGGAACTTTGTCACAGCGACGGTATCATCCGATTATATCAAATTGAACTTTTACGGCGATCAGGAATACAGAATAAGGAATGCAGCTTTTTATCCCTACACTTTTGGTGATTCTACTGCTGCTATACCTTCATTTAAGCCATACTGTGAATATGCCTTACCGTCTGACTATGGCGACATAAAGAAGGTCAGATACTGCGTAAATGGGGAATGTGGGACGCTGACAGACTACAGAATCGACGGCGGCAATCTTTTGATAAGCAGGGGATATTCTGCTGAATTCTTCCTTGACTATTGGATTATACCGTCAGCAGTGGCAACAGCTACAGACGTATTGTTGATAAAAGACAGGACAGCTTTAATGATTCCTTACGGCGTGGCCGGCGACATACTTATCGGCAATGGGATAAATGTTGGACAGGGACAGGCGTTTATAGCGGAATATGAAAAGAAGCGCAATTCAATAGACACGTCAACTGAACACGGCAAACAGACTATAAACAATTCGCGCAGGTGGTGATAATATGGCACTACAGGAATATCCTATAACAGCTTTTATAGGCGGACTAAATGTAACAAAACCGCCTACTGACATAAACGACGACCAAAGTCCGGATTGTGAAAATATCGTAAACAATGAACTGTACGGCATAAATTCACGCTATGGATATACAAGGTACTATTCAACGGCACTTGCGACACAAAACATTAATGCACTGTTCGTCTACAATTCGTTCAGTTCATCCGATTTCATTTATCCTATGGGTACTGCGCTGAACATAGACCTTGCGGGTTCTGCCACTACGATTTATTCTGGAATGGCATCCGGCACTACAAGAGCATTTGAAATGAACGGCAATATTTATATCATGGACGGTTCGGGATATATTGAATATAACGGCGCAACGGCATCAACAGTGATGGGGTATGTTCCGACATACTACGCTGACAAAAATCCTGACGGCACAGGCGGAGGGCAGATTGACGAACTGAACTATCTTACATCTGCATTTGAAGAAACATTCTCAGGCAACGGCACGTCTACGACGTTCTACATGTCATTTGAGAGCCTTACGACAGGCAACAACATAGTTATCGTGGATAACGCTACTTTGACATCTGGTGCGGCTACAGCGGGTTACACAGTGAATTATGCAAGCGGGTACTTTGCTCTGACTACTGCGCCAACATCGGGTATAGGTAATGTTGAAATAACAGCATACAAGCCTGTGTTACTTGCAACCTGCATCACCAACTGTACATTCTGCGAGACATACGGCGAGGGCAACGACACCAACGCTTATCTGAGCGGCAATCCGTCGTTTCCTGCGAGAGTATTCTGGTGCGATACCGTGGATCCGACTTACTTTCCTGCAACATCATATGCTGATGTAGGGGTAAAAAATGATAAAATGATGGGATTTCTTAAGACTGCAAACACCCTGCAACTGTGGAAATACCGTTCCATTCATGGTTTGATTGGCGCGCCTCCGAATAATTCAATCACTGAAATGTACGACGGCGAAGGGCTTATCGCAACCGATACTTTAAGGCTGGTTGACGGCATACCTACGGCATTAAGTCAAAGAGGCGTAGTACAGTTAAGGACAGAGGGCGCAGGGTACAAGCTTGACCTTATCAGTGAGGACATAAACGGCTTTACCGGAATACGCGACGGACTTATGACAGAAACAGCTGCAAGCAGGGCAAGCGCATTTGGCACAATACACGATAAAAAATACTGGCTGCATGTCAATAACCAGATTTTCATCCTACAGCAAAATCTTATTCATCAAAGCAGCGGCAGAACTATTTATCCGTGGATTAAGTGGACTTTGGCGCATGAGCCGACATGCTTCAACGTCAAGGACGGGTACATGTATTTTGGCGGCGCTGGTAATCTGTACAAGCTTGACCCTTCCGCAGTGAGCGACGACGGAACGGCGATTGATGCATACTGGTATTCAAAGAAAATGAATCCAGGGAATAGCTACGACTTGATTAAACTGTTCACGCATTTGTACTTTGAATTCCGGTCAATGTTTGGCAACACCACGATAGCAATAACGGTATATATAAATGACATAACCGGTTCTTCTGTGTCGGCATCGTATGAACTGGGAGGAATTTGGCTGCCTGACTTGTTCGACCCTAACGAATTTGCGCCGAACAAAGCGATATATGCAAACTTTCCGAAAAGAGTACCGATTAACCTTAAAGGTAAGTATTTTCAGTATAAAGTACAGTGTAATACTTTGAACGAGGGTTTTACTTTGCTTAACAGCAAATTGCACTATACGATAGATCGGCGGGTGATATAGGTGGTTGACAGAAGAGACGATTATATAAGACCGAGAGGGTACTACGATAATAAGGGGAATCTGCTTAATGTGGGGTTTGATGTGATAAACGGAATTCCCGCACAATTTGCGGATTTAGCCAAATATGCGATATTCTCTAAAACCTCAAACCAAAGTATACCAGATACCGCAAATACCGAAGTTGTGTGGGAAGCAAAAACATCATATAACAGCGAGGACTTTTGCGGAATAGAAAGCGGAACTGGAAAAATAAAAGTATTGCAAAAAGGCATATACGATATATGTGTGCGTTTTCGTTATAATGGGAACGTAACCGGTGTTAGATATTTAAATTTGAACAGTATAAGCGTTTTATCAATACCAAGTGTAGGAACTGTTTCCACATATATTAGCGCAAGTGCTTTTTTGGAACTTGCCGCAAATGAAACGGTAAGCATTATAGCCACTCAGACAAGTGGTGGTGATTTAGATTTGTTATCATCGGGCACCATTGCAAGAATTAGACGGGTGACTAAATTATAATAAGTTACGTGCAATAAAGGGGTGATTTTATGATTAGTGCAGCAGCGGTATCAACAATTACATTAACGCTGTCCGGAACAAATCCGTGGACAGTTTTTGATTCATCAAATTTAGCCACAGGCGGCAATCTTCAAGCCAATTGGAACGATATAGCAAGCCAGCTAAACGCCATTTACCGTCCATTGCTGAACAGCGCAGTAGATGAACTTGGCATATTAAGCGGCGTAAGCGGAGCCGATTATATAGGCATAAGTGGCATAACAGGAGTATCGACAGGTTCATCGGTATATTCTGCCATACGGTCACTGAACACGGCGGTTTCTGCGATAAACGCAAGCGCCAGTTATGCGGCATCTGCGGCTTATGCGGTAACAGCCTTGGCAGCAACAACGGCTTTAGCTGCGGCAAGTGCTACTTATGCAGCGAGCGCAGGAACAGCGGCAAATGCGACTACGGCGGTAACGGCGGCAGCGGCAACTACAGCCTTAAAAGCAGTATCGGCCACTTATGCGGCTACAGCATTATACGCAGTATCTGCGTTATTCGCCGCAAGCGCAACGACAGCACAAGGAGCTTTGTCAGCTACCACAGCGGCAAGGGCGACAACTGCAAATGCGGCTACTACGGCTTTGGCAGCAGCGAGCGCAAGTTATGCGGCAAGTGCGGCCACGGCGCAGAATTCATTGAATTGCACCGCTGTAAGCAGTCTTTTGTCCGGTTTCGCAAGAGCAACAACAGCACCAACCGGAACAACAACAAGCATAGGTTTTAATGGCTATTTTTACGCAACAAAAGTATATAACGCAGTATATAAGTAGGTGATAATATGGCTTATGTGTGGGCTAATACAATAGCAACAGGATCAGTAATAACGGCTTCGGCGGTATTGGAAGTAAAAAGCAATGCTTCGGCGGAAGTGGTTGCAAGGGCAACGTCTTTTACATGGACACAAATGGCTTCCTGCACAAGTGGAAGTTATATTTTTGCGGCACAAATAAATGAAATACGTTCAGCGTGTGATTTGGCAAGTGCGAGCACATTATCGTGTTCAAGTGAAAATTCCAGCGAGGATACTACGGTTGATACTACTGCAAATGCAACGGCAAATAGCAGCAAAAACACAACTGTAGACAGCGGAGATGATACGTCGGTAAATAGCGGGGATGACGCAAGCTACGATCTTGGAGACGACATAAGCGTTGATTCTGGCGAAAATGCGACGATTTATGGTACTGCAAATTCTGTTATTGATAGCGGCGATAACGCAACGGTTTAATGGGGGCGATTATATGGGATTTACATGGAGCGAAAATATAGTAACTGGCGTAACCGAAATTAAGACCATACATTGGGCTGAATTGCATACTAATATAGATTTTTTAAAAGACAATCCATCCGGATGTGCTTCTGACAACGCCACAGTTAACGCAACAGCAGACACTACAGTTGACACGGGCGATAATGCTACTGTAAACGCCACCGCCGATAGCTCTGCTGATGGCAGCCAAAATTCAAGCATAAACAGTGATAACAATAGTTATGTAGACTCAGTGGCAGATGCTTCACAAAATAGCACATGGTGGACAACCGTTGACATAGGCAACGATTTCCCTGTTAATTCTGTAAATTGACATATTGACTATTGCAAATAATGGTATATAATTTACTCAAGAGGTAATTTATGAAAACTAAAATATTGTTAAGTTTAATACTTTGTTTTTCCTTGATATTCTGTCCGGTTTTTGCTGAATCAACGTTTGAATATACACATTTGTTCAGTATGTCGGAAACTGAATTAGTTTCAGAAATTCAAACATATTTAAGCGCAAATGGGTATTCGCCATTGGTAGGTAAAGGTAATATTTACATTTACTCAGAAGGGGATATACCCATATTATTGGTTGCGCATACAGACACGGTACACGAAACTTTGCCGGAGGTTATTTTTGAACAGGACATTTTAACATCAAAAACAGGGCTTGGCGCAGACGACAGGGCGGGGGTATCTGCGATATTTGAGGTTATAAACAGGGGATACAAGCCGTATGTTTTGTTTTGCAGTAAAGAAGAAATAGGATTGTTAGGTGCCAAATATGCAGTTGATAAAATTAATCCAAAAGTAAACATCTTGATTGAACTTGATGGAAAAGGCAAAAATAATTATTACACATATGCAGCACGTAACGATCAGGCTAATAAATACATTGAAAGTTTTGGATTTGTATTTAAGGATGCAATCAGCGCCACAGACATATGCGCTTTAATGCCTGAATGGAACATTTACGGAGCTAATCTTTCCGTTGGATACTATAAGATACATACGGCGAATGAGTATATGGTTATAAGCGAATGGAACGCTATGGTTGACCGCGTTTGCAGTATACTTGGCAATCCTCCGAAATATAAATACGATTACTTCACCATAGCGCAATCTAAGGAAGTTTTTAAGGATTATATAGGATATTTACAAAGCAAATTCAGAGAAGCTAATTCTGCAAACGATATATACGCAATGCGAAACTACGCAATTGCAGCGGATGAATACAGGGTATCTATTGGGGCGGCGCGTCAAAACAAAAAGTATATCGAAAGGCTGACGCTCAAATTGGAGGAATGAAATGGAAGCAATAGAGTTGATGAGCGCAGGAACATGCAATATGGCATGTTCTTATTGTTTTATACCGAAAAACGAAGAAATGAAAAAAATTCACAACAGAATTATTGAATCCATGAAAAACGGCACATATTTAAACTTTTTAAAAGAACAGAAACCGTATTATTTATCGTTTTGGGGAACTGAACCTACTTTGACAATGGAATACTTTATACCGTTAGTCAAAGAATTGATTTGGCTGAAAGAAATAAAGTTTTCAACTAATCTATTGACTAATCATTTGCAAATAGTTGAACTGGCGAAAGAAGTTGAAAAGCTTAAAGGCTGCAAACTTAATGTACAATTTTCATTGGATGGTCCCGCAAGCATAACTGATAAAAATAGGCACAAAAACGCCACTAATAAGATAATAAGTCATTACAAAGAAGTAGAGGAACTTTTAAAACCGTATTCGTTTGTAAACATGTGTTTTAAACCGACAATAACAATTGATAACATGAAAAATGATTTAAATACACTTGATAAAGTCATTGAATGGTATAAATTTTTTGACGAACTTGCTGACGAAAAAGTTTTACCGCCTACACCCACCTTTGAGGTTCCTGGGAATTATACGTCGGAAGATGGTAAAGTTGCGGGACAGTTTTTTAAATATATATCAGAGGTTAAAAGGTTAAATCAACAGGAACGGTTTTTAAAATACTACACAGAAACTAATGGATATGTTATGAGATTTAAAAAGCTGTTGAACTTTAACCGTGAACTACAGTATAAATTTAAAATGTTCACCTGTTCAGGCGGCGATACACAATACGGTTTAGACTATAACGGAAACATGCATATATGCCACCATACGTTTTTTTATGACAGTCCGGAATATTTTAAACTGGCGTACGGTGATAAGTTGCACGAAAGAGGGTTTAATAATACGTCGTTCCATAGAGACAATAAATATAAAAAAAGCCGCATAATGTACACCAACAGAGCTTATCATGACTTTATGAGATTCAAGATAAACACAACCGTAACCATGATAAAGGAACTAATGATATGCGGCCAGGTATCAGATGATTTTAGAGACAATGATTTGTGCTATTTACTGGCATTATTGATTCATACAGGGTTTAGCTGTCCTGCTGAAAATAAGATAAAAACAGGGAGCTTATTGATACCGCCGCTTTCATTAATAAGGTTGCTTGGAAACGGATGTATGCAAAAAATTGTAAAGGAGACACTATGACAGAAAATGATATTCTTTTAAAAAGTGTCTTACAGGGCACTTTTTTTAATGCTTGGAAAAACGATAAACAGGACTTGGCAAACGTGAATTTCAAAGGGCTGGAAATATATCTTACTCCAAACTGCAATCTCAGGTGTAAGTATTGCTATTTGCAGAACCATAAACAGGATTTGTATCCTGAACATTTGACGGATTCTAAAGTTATACTTGAAAATCTGTCCATGCTTTTGGATTGGCTGATAGATAATAACTATAAGCCCAAAATAGATATATTCAGCGGTGAATTGTTTTCACAGAAGCTTGGTTTCGATGCACTTGAGTTGATACATGAAAAGTTGAAAGGCAGCGGAATAAAGCAAATCTGCATACCGACAAACTTCACTTTTATATGCAGTGAAAAACTTACTGAAAGGGTTGAAAACTATATTGAAAAATTTAAAAATATCGGCATAAGGTTAGCTTTGAGTTGTTCGATGGACGGCAAATACTGCGAGGATAACCGACCTGCAAACGGAGAAATGATTCGGGATGATGATTATTACGACAGGGTATTTGAATTCTGTAAAAAATATGGATACGGATTTCATCCCATGATTTACTCAACTTACATAGAAAACTGGATAGATAACTTTAGCTGGTTTATTGAAATGTTCGACAAGCACGGGTACACAAACTATCCTTTGTATCTCCTTGAGGTTCGCAATGAAGAATGGACAGAAGAGCAAATGGCAAAGTTCGGTGAATTTGTACAATATCTTGTCAGATGGTGCAGGGGAAAAGGAAGAGACGTTCACAAAGAAGGATTTAATATACTTGGTTCCATGGTGTCCAAAATAGGGCGTGGAATCGGTTGTGGGCTTCAATCTGCGCTGTATGTCAGAATGGGTGATTTAATGATTGTGCCTTGTCACAGGACGTCCTACGATGGGCTTGAATATGGACAGTTTATCACGGACGGCGGAAAGATAACCGGCATAAATGCCCGCAATGTAGAAAACTGCATAGCGGCTTTGAGCTTTGAAGCTGACACCTTGCCAATGTGCGAGACGTGTTTTATAAAAGATCAATGCTCTCATGGCTGTATGGGTTGTCAGTATGAAACAGTGGGCGATATGTTTATACCGAACCCTAATGTGTGCAAGCTTGAATGGTATAAAGTAGAATATTTTAATAAGGAGTACAAAAATGGAACAGACGATTAAAGCTCTTAAATGCTACTTAAACGGACGGTACTACAATGTTTTTGAATACAGCAAAGATAAAATAATAAAACTTGTTGATTTTATGAAAGACAGGCTTGAAAACAAAAAAAATATCGGCGTGAATGATTTTAACAATACTTTGAATTCGCTGTCTGTCATGTTTGATGTTATTGCACTCAAGACGTTGGCAGATGAGGACAGGGAATTTATAAAGTCGTATAACCTACTTTGCTATAACTTTAGTTTGACATATGACTTAAAAGAACTTAAAACAAGATGCGAAGCCATTTCAACATTGCTTGAATATCAGAATTCCATGGCGGCGCAAATAGAAATATCTAAAAGAATGCTGAAACACATGGAAAAGTATGATAAGTTTTCACCGCCGATATACGAAATAAATAAATCTTATCTTGCCAATATACAAGAAAGATTAAAAAAGGTATAATGTAGCAGGGGTGGTATGATGAAAACTAAATTTCTAGGAATATGCATTGTTATAGCTGCCTTGCTGTTAAGCTGTGCGATTGCAGCCAGTACGATAATAAAATTATTTGAAGATATGTCAGACAGATATTCTTTTTATGTGGACACTGATAGGCGCATTGTTTATACTTTTGATAAATATACAGGCGAATACAGTAAAGGGAGCGCAAAAACCATTACATCGGGGAAATGGAACGATATCAGATAAAGGGATGATTCAATGATTATATGCGGATGCGGGTGCGTAATTTATGCGCTCGCTTTTTTAATGCTCAAAATTATAAAGGCATATTGACTTTCGTATTATATAATGATACAATTTATGTATTACGAAAGTGAGGTGGTAAAAGTGAAGAAAAAAATGGGTAGGCCAACTGACAATCCCAAAGTCAGGTGTGTACAGGCAAAACTTGACGA
>JBAZIW010000011.1:0-25236 GCA_041651655.1 Minisyncoccota bacterium
AATTTATCAAAATGCTTTACACGAAATAAAAAAGACGCTTTCGCGCGGCTTTTAGAAACAACTTAAATTAAGCTATTTTTTAAAACCGCCTATTTACTGTTTGTATCTTCTTTATATTTATCATGTATGTACTAATTTAGCAGATTAATAGGGATTGTCAAGTGCTTTTTCTGCATATAAAAAGACCCCCATCTGGATTGTCCAAACAAGGGTTAAAAAGATTAAGTTTCTGAGTTGACTCTTACGGTCATTCCGCCGGAAATTACAGTCTTTCCAGGCTTCCTGTTATCAAGAGACATTCCTGCCGGCATCTCATCGTGAAAAACTACAACCGGGTCTTTCTCAAGGAAAAACATTGGACCGCCTCCATCGAAAGAGTTGGCTTTCCTTATCGCCGCCTTGGTCGCTTTTTCGAAATAGCCAAGAAACGACTTGGTTCCGAACATGCCCTCGCTGAAGATGAATTTTCCTCCGTTCCTTTTGAGAACAGTGGAGAAAAATTCTTTAGTCCTCACTTCGGCACGTCCGTACTTTTTCTCAACCCAGAGTTTCTGGATTATAAACAGTCCAAGCCGGTTTAAGGTGATGACACAGACCGAACCGTAGAGAGAAAAACGAGCATCGACTTCTTTGTCGTCTTCCCTTTGGTTCTTTCTGCCCCTCACCCAGAAAGGCCTGAACGGCTTTCCATCGATGGAACAGACGACGGTAACCATGCCGTCATTGCTTCTGCCTTCGCTGATGTTCATCCGAAATTCTTCATCATACAGAAGAGAAGGAACATTGTAACAGATACCATTCTTTAAGGGAAGGTAAACAGCCACTCCGCTCTTTGTTTCCCGAAGACTACAGTCTCTGGGATTTCTCTTCATCGCTTCAATTTTTTCAGGGTCGTTAAGTCTTGCGACCACTTCAACCTTGACGGTCATTTTTTCTCAAAACCTCTTTTGTAGTAGCATACCCAATTCGTGGGTAGCGCACTTGATACAAAAATATCAAAAGCGCTACCTACGAAAACAATTTCCTTTTAAAGAACTATTGAAAATATAATACAATAATAGTTATATTGTGTCAATATTACCACTTAGACTTCTGTATGTCCTTATACATCAGATAAGAATCAAGTCCAAAGTAATCTTTTTCTGAAAAACATTGAACCTCAAATCCAAGCTTCTCATAAAAGCCGATATTTCTTTTGTTTGTCACTGTAAGATTGATCTTATGAGCTCCCTCTTTTTTTAAAAGAGATATAAAATTATTTAATAACCTTTTTCCAATTCCTCTTCCCTGATAACCTTCATCAACTGCTATCCACATAATAGTAGCAATTCCTCCAAAATGATGCCCTCCGATTAAATACCCAACAATTTTTTCCTTATCAAAAGCTAAAAGAAAAATAACGTACTTTCCTCTAATTGAATTTTTAATTCTTTCTTTTGTCCATTCTCTTTTCAATAAAAAATCCTTTGATTTTTTAGAATATTCGTCAAATTGATTTTTTACAGATTTTTTAAAAAAATCTAAAAATATATCTACTTCTTTTGTTTTAATTTCTCTAATTTTCATATTAAAACTTTTTAATAAATACATCTTTAAGAAAAATTAAACAGCTAATTGTAAGTTTGATTTCTTTCTAAAAAGATTTTCTGTCTTTTTATTATCAACCTTTTTTGTTCCATATTTTATATGATACTTAACGTTGTTGTTTTCGCAAAAATTTATAACAATATCTGCGCATTCTTCATAGAAAGACTTATTATCTTCAAATTGAGTAACTTTAACATTATAATTTAACTTTCCAAATACTATTTTATCAGCAAAATTAATTTTATCTAAAATATTTAATAAATCTTGTTTAACTAAATTGGGGGTAGGATATGGTTCCATGCTTATCCACGTCTTAAGACCATTATCATGTAAATATTTTAAAGACTTTATTCTTTTTAGGTATGGAGCTGCTCCCGGTTCAAATTCTTTTTTAAATTTATTACTTAGGGAGACTAAGGTAATTGCATATTCATTATTCTTTCCATACTTATCAGTATTAATTAATTCTTTTGGATATATTCCTTTAGTTAAAACAGTACATTTAATTCCATTTTTATTAAGTTTTTCTATTATCTTTAAAGTCAAATTACGAACTTCTTTTTTTCCATACATAAAAGGATCCGTAGTAAAGCAAAGATGAACTACCTTTATTTTCCCCTTTAATTTAGGAATTTCTACATCTAATAACTCTAAAGCATTCCCCACTATTTTGGGTTTTATCCAATCATTATAATTCTTAATCATTCCACATCTCTTTTTCATCATCATCGCATAACAAGGGAATTTACAACCATGAGAGCAACCCTCTACATGGTTAATACAATAATCAGCATATTCAACGCCGCTCTTATATAATAGTGATTTTCTTAATATCTTTTCCATCAATTATATTATACTATTTATTCTAAAAAACACCATGCTATATCGGAAGCTTTTTTTGACCATCAAGTTCTTTGTCGTTTAAAACTCCTTGGAATATATTAAAACCCGCCCTATTTTTAGAGGCTCCAATTAAATGATATAGTGCATGACCACCTCTCATCTTTCTTGTTATTCTTTTTTCAGCAACCATAAAACCCAACTTTTTCAAATTATCTATATAAAAATTTAATAGATTATTTGTTCTTTTTTGAGCAGAAGAACCTTTCATATAAATTTCTCTCCATTCTTCTCCTCCATAAAATTTATCTAACTTTTCTTTATACTCTCCAGTTAATCTAACTAAAGACATTTCGTATGCATATAAAATTAATAAATCAATTTTAGGAATTTCTGATAAATATCTTATTGTTTCCCAGTATAATTCTGGACCTTCTGGATCAAGAAAGGCTAAACAGCCTATATATTTTTCATCTTTTAATTTATCACAAATCTTTTTTAAAACCTTATTAGAATCACCTTTGATATATTCTATTTTTTCTTTAAGATTAGCATCAATTTCCTCATCATCGTTCACATATTTTTTTAATAAATTTACGTTTGAATTTATCAAATCAATAAAAAAATATTTATCAAAATTATTTTTAATTTTTAAAACTCTGAGACATGAACCATCAATAAATTTACCTCTACCACAATTACGGCATTTTTCATCATTATTAATTGAACAACGTACTCTACTACAAAGAAAGCATTTTCCTGTTCCGGCAAAAGCATCTATATAATATTTATTATTTAGTCTTTTTGTAGCTACAAGATATGCATTAGTACATTTATCAACTAACGTTAATTTATCTAACGTATGCGGTTTAATTTTTCTGATCATTTTTATATAAAAACAACAACTAAAAAGTTGTTGTTTAATTACTATTTTGGTGGTTGCAATTCTTCTGTTTCAACCAAGACATCGTGGAACTCATCAAGGTTTTCCAAAACCATTCCCGCCCCTCTCGCTACCGCAGTCATTGGGTCTTCGATAATGTAAGTAGGAATATTGGTTTCTTTAACAATCATTTTATCCAATCCTCGTAATTGCGCTCCTCCGCCTGACAAAGCGATTCCCTTTTTCATAATATCGGCCAATAATTCCGGCGGGGTCATTTCTATTGTATTTTTGATTTCTAAAACTATCTGATTGATAGATCTGTCTAATGCTTTCTTGACATCGGTCTGAGAAATAATCACTTCCTCGGGTAAACCGGTTACCAAATTCCTTCCTCTCATCGGCATAGTTTTATTGTCCTGCTTCAAAGGCTCTTTTTCAAAGTATACCGCTCCAATATTTATTTTAATCTTTTCAGCTGTTCTCACTCCGATTAATAATTTATATTTTTCCTGAGCAAACTGAATAATGTCGTTGTTTAATTTGTCTCCGGCAATTCTCAAACTCTTGGCGACCACGATTCCACCCAAAGAGATGACCGCCACTTCGGTGGTTCCTCCTCCGATATCAACGACGAAATTACCAGAAGGATCTTGTACCGGCATTCTGGCTCCGATCGCTGAAGCCATCGGCTCTTCAATTAAGAATACTTCTCTGGCTCCGGCTGATTTGGTCGCATCTCTCACTGCTTTCTTTTCAACCTCGGTTACTCCGGAAGGAATACCGACAATTACTCTCGGTTTCAAGAAAGTAAACTTATCCTGTCTGGCTCTTTCAATTAAATATCGGAGCATTTGTTCGGTTACTTCAAAATCAGAAATAACTCCGTTAACAAGAGGTCTGATCGCAACGATATGGCTCGGAGTTCTTCCCACCATTTTTTCCGCTTCTCTACCGATTGCTAAAACCTGTCCAGTTTTTTTATTCAAAGCCACGACTGAAGGCTCGGACAAAATAATTCCTCGGCCGCGAACATAAACCAAACAATTGGCTGTTCCCAAATCAATAGCAATGTCTTGTGATAAGCTGGAAAAATATTTATTTAAATTATTCTTGAATGTCATTTTTTAGAAAATCAATTAAATCTTTAATCTTCACTAATTCTGTCTTCTCTTCACTTCTTTTCTTTACTTCAACGCTCTCTTCTTTTAACGTCTTTTGACTGATAACTATGCGCACGGGAATACCTATCAAATCGCAATCATTAAGCTTTTCTCCCGCTGTCTTATCATCTCTGTTGTCATATAATACTTCAAGTTTTGAATTTTGTAAAATATCATAAATTTCTTCCGCTTTTTGTTTGGTTTCTAGATTTCCCATATCAAGAGAAATCAAATGAACACCGAACGGAGCAATGTTTGATGGCCACTTAATTCCTTTCTCATCGTTAAACACTTCTGTTACCGCTCCCATCAATCGACTAATACCAATACCATAACAACCCATAATCAAATGCTTTCCATTTTCATCTTTCAAATCAAATATCTCAGAATACTTGGTTCCCAGTTTAAAAATATTACCGACTTCAATTGCTTTTTCTTCAATAAAGTTTTTGCCTCCACAAGAACACTTTTCATCAAATACTTCTTTATTGATTGCATTGCCGCAATCTTTACAGATATAAATAATATCTTCTCCGGCCGAAGTAATCGTTTGGAATTCATGAGACGAAGAAGAAAATGTTCCTCCGCTAGCCAAAGTCAAATATGTTTTGTCTTTTAATCCACACCTCTCGTAAACACGGACATAGGCCCTCTTAACTCTCTCGTAATATTCATTCAAACTCTCTTCACTGTTGTGAAAAGAATAAAGATCTTTCATTAAAAATTCACGGCCGCGCAAAATACCTGATTTGGCTCTCGGTTCGTTCCTGAATTTAGACTGAATCTGATAAACTGCTTTAGGTAAATCATGAGAAGACAAAATATGCTTCTTCATTAAAGGAGTAATAATTTCTTCGTGAGTCCAACCAAGTCCCAAATTCTCATCGTGAATCTTATACATCTCTTCCACATTCCAACGGCCCGTCTTTTCCCAGTTTTCCTTGGGAAGTAACGACGGCATTAAAATTTCTTGAGCCTCGATATTGTTCATTTCTTCTCTGACAATATTTTCTATCTTATTTAAAACTCTTAAACCCAAAGGAAGATAGGTATATATGCCACTAGCTAATTTATCGACAAATCCGCCCCTGGTTAAAAGCTTAGCATTTAAACTAACTTCGTCTTTAGGATTTTCTTTGACTGTCCTTGTTAATAAATCAGCTTGTTTCATATTATTTAAATATTATATCTTTAAATTGAATAAAGTCTTTAAAAATTATTGCCACTGCCAAAATGATTAAAAATATCGCTCCCGCGCTTTCAATCTTAATCTGCAATTCCTTGCTGAATACTTTCTTGTTTGCCGATTCTAAACCGACGTAGATTAATTTGGCTCCGTCCATCGCCGGAATGGGCAATAAATTACTTACCCCCAAAGCAATCGAAAGAATGGCAATCAAATTCAGCATATCGTAAAGTCCTTTTTCGAGTGTTAATTTAGTAATGGCAAAGATTCCCACCGGTCCGGCCATTGAAGAAGCTATTGCATCCATCGATTTGTGCGAGATGGCATAAGAGAAAATATAACCCATCGCGGAAACAGAATAATCAGTAATATTATAAGTGTGCAAGAATCCCACCAAGGCTTTTTCGGGAATGCTTGAATAATTCAATATGGCCATATCTCTCAAACCGACACCCAAAGGACCTTCAGTTGAAGGATATTCAACTCTCGGTATAATACTCACTTCCCTTCCATCTTTTAATTGAAGAATAACTTTATTACCTTTATTCTCAGAAATAATAGTACTGAATTCTTTTGAACCGTTAATTATTTTTCCATTAACGCCGACAACCGTATCGTATGATTTCAATCCTGATATTTCTGCCGGAGAATCGGGAGCAACTTGAGCAATCAAAACTTGATTGACTTGGTTTCCGAAAGGAAAATGATATTCAGAAAAAATCAACGCCTGTTCCGATCTAAATCCGGAAGAAGCAATCAGGCCGTAAAAAACGATTACCGCGAAAAGCAAATTAAAAACTACTCCTCCGCCGCAAATCCATAATTTCTTCCAAGCGTTTTTAGATTCATAGCCTCTAGAGTCTTTGTCTTTTTCTTCATCCATTTCATCCATACCGAAAATCCTGGTCATTCCTCCGAAAGGAATCGCCCCGATAAAATACTGAGTTTCGCCGATTGTTTTTTTCCAAAGTCTGGGAGGAAAGCCGAGTCCGAATTCTTCAACTTTTACCCCTGAAGTTTTAGCCGCGATAAAATGGCCCAACTCATGGACAAAAACAACGATTCCCAAAACTATTAAAAAAACTATGATATCTATTAAAAACATATTATCCTTCTACTTCAACTTTCTTACGGTCAATTAAATCATCAACCTTTTCATTATACTTATCGACTAATTCTTGTAATTTATCCTTAGCTTTAAACTTATCGTCTTCCCTGATTAATCCTTCCCTGGTTTTGTCCTGAATATCTGACCAAGCTTCATCTCTGTATTTTCTAATTGTTTTTTTGGCATCATCATTAATTTGAGAAAGAGCTCTTGATAATTCTTTTCTCAATTCTTCCGACATCTGCGGCATATTGATAAGAACGACATCGCCGGAAACTACCGGAGATAGTCCTGCTCCCTCTCTTAAAATGGCTTTTTCGATTGCTTCAACATATGATTTATCCCAGGGCTGGATCGAAAGTTGCCTCGCACTGGGAACTGAAATAGCCGCCAATTGTTTAATCGGCATCATTTGTCCGAAACACTCGGCTTGAATATTTTCAATCAAAGCCGGAGTGGCTCGGCCAGTCCTAAAACTTGAAATCTTTTTAGTGACAAAGTCTAACACTTTGTCCATTTCCGGTTCTTTTTCTTTTATAATTTGTTCGTACATATATTTAAAAAATTATTATAATGTTATTAACAAATTTTCTAATGCCAATTTCTTATTAACATTCGTATTCTCTATTAAATATTTAGTTTTCTCTAATTCGTCAATCACCTCTTTTATCTTCTTTAATGAATAATTCTCCAGACTTCCCTTATTGCCGTATACCTTCAATAATATCTCCCGCCTCATAAACCTCTCCCATATATCTAATACATTTACAATCTCATCTTGATTCTCCTTGAATTCTTTGGCAAAGTCAAATCTTTTATACATTTCCGAACGGGCCAATAAAACAATATCTTTTACCGCCTTATTAAAGAAATTTAATTTGTCTTCATCGTTAAAGAATTCTATTGCCTTCCCGATTTGTCCTGAAGAAATTAAAGCGATTTCTTTGGCTTTCTCTTCTTTGGCTCCGAGGGAAATCAGATAGTCTTCTATTTCTTTTCTCGAAACAATTGAAAATTTTATTTCTTCCAATCTTGAACGGACCGTCGGCAAGAGCATCTGGGGATAAGAAGTGATTAAGATTAGCAAGGTATCTCCCTTCGGCTCTTCTAAAACCTTTAAAAGTGCATTCTGGGCATCTTTCCTCATCAAGTGAGCATCATCGATAATCCCGATCTTAAGCGAATTGTTATATGATTTTAAAGACAGTCTGTTTTGCAAATCTCTCACCTCTTCAATTTCAATGTTTCGGTCTTTGGCTTCGATGATTGATAAATCGGGAAAACTTGATGAGTCTATACTTCTACAAGAATAACATTCACCACAGAATCCTTTTTCTTTTTCGCAAAAAATACTTTTAACAAATTCGACAGCCACTTTCTTTTTTCCAATCTTCTCGATTCCGGAAAACAGTAAAGCATGGGGAATGTTTTTGCCTTTGGCCAGCCTCTCCAACACTTCTCTCTGTTTTTTATGCCCGATTGTCATTTTAATCTTTTACTCTTTTAATATCGGCTCCTAATTTTTGAAGCCTTTCTTCTATTTTTTCGTATCCCCTGTCAACCTGATAAATATTCCTGATTGTTGTTTTTCCTTCGGCAATTAATCCGGCGGTAATTAATGATGCTCCGCCTCTTAAATCAAACGAACCCATATCTGCTCCGTACAATTTAGTGATTCCGTTGATGGCCGCCCGGTGCGGGTCGGAAAAGAATATATCCGCTCCCATCTTGGTTAGCCCTTCCATGTATTTCAACCTTCCTTCGTATAAAGGATCATGAATTAATGTCACTCCCTTGGTCTGAGTTGCCAAGACCCCCAAGACGGAAAGCAAATCTGAAGGAAATCCCGGGAAAGGCAAACTTTGCATCTTTCTGATTTTAATATCTTTAGACGGCAAAACCTGAACATCAACTAAATCTTTTTTTCTTTTAATGATTTCGAATTTAGCTCCGCAATCTTCCAATTTCTTTAAAACAAATTCCAAGAAAGGATATTCCACATTCTTAACTAGAATATTTCCCTTAACCGCTAAAGCCATAATAATGAAAGTACCGGCTTCAATCGGATCGTGAATTAAAAAATGTTTGAATCCTTTTAATTTCTTTTGTCCAATAATAGATAAAGTGTGCTGTCCGAATCCAGAAATCTTAGCTCCCATCTTTTTTAAAACCTTGCAAAGTTCCTGATTCTGATAATCTCCGTCGGCAACCTTAATTATAACCTTCTCGTTTAATAAGCTGGAAAAAAGTAAAACATTGGCGGTTGCGGTGACCGACAATTCATCCATAATCACCATATTGTCTTTTAACTTTTGAGGAGCGGTCATAATAAACTTTCCTCTCTTTTCTTTAATATCCACTCCCATTTGAGAAAAAGCATCCAAGTGAGTATCAATCGGCCTAACTCCAATAACACATCCGCCGGGCTGAGGTAAATTAACTTTTCCAAATCTTGATAAGATAGCCCCGAACAAAAGAACCGAACCGCGAAACTTCAAAACCAAATCGGAATTGATTTTCGAAGGATCCATGTTTTTAGCATTAACTCTAATTTTCCTTTTACCCAACCATTCAACCTTAACTTTCATGCTTTCAAATATTTCCAGCATTCTGAAAATATCTTCGACTAAAGGAATATTATCGATAACACAATCTTCACTAGTTAATAGTGTCGCAATTAAAACAGGAAAGGCTGCGTTTTTTGAGCCTCTCGCTTCTATTTCTCCCGACAATTTCTTGCCGCCTTGTATTACAAATTTTTCTTCCGGCATATATTATTTTTTAGCCATTATACTTTTCTTGTATAAATCAAGGTTGTCCAAAACCGCTCCGGTTCCTTTGGCCACGCAACTTAACGGATCATCGGCAACAAAACAAGGGACACCGGTTGTTTTAGATAATAATGCTGCAATATTTCGTAAGCAAGCGCCTCCTCCGGCCACCACCATTCCCTTATCCATAATATCGGCTGATAATTCCGGCGGAGTTTCTCTTAATACGTTTTTAACACATTGAACTATTTCCGCTAAAGGTTCGGCAATCGCTTCGCAAATTTCATTTGAAGAAACTTTAATATTTTTTGGTAATCCAGTAATCAAATCTCTACCTCTAATTTCAAGATATTTCGGTTCCTTTTCCGGCAAGGCAGTTCCGATTTTCATTTTAATATCTTCGGCTGTCTGCTCTCCAATTGCCAAGTTATGCTTATTCTTAATATATTCAGAAACAGCCACATCCAATTTATCTCCCGCCACTCTTAAAGAATGAGAACAAACGATTCCACCTAAAGAGATAACTGCCACTTCGGCCGTTCCTCCTCCGATATCGATAATTAAATGACCCGAAGAAGAATTAATCGGTATCCCCGCTCCGATGGCTGAAAGAATCGGCTCTTTGGCCACGAAGACTTCTTTCGCTCCCGCTAAAATTCCCGCTTCAATCACGGCTCTTTTTTCGGTTGAAGTAATTCCAGCCGGAACTCCGATTAATAATTCCGGTTTAAAAAATTTAAAGAATCCTGTATTAACTTTAGAAATGAAATGCTTGATCATGGTTTGAGTAATTCGGTAATCGGCAATTACTCCGTCCTTTAACGGCCTAAAAACCTGAATTTCTTCGGGAGTTCTTCCAATCATTTCTTTTGCTTCTCGTCCGACAGCCAAAATCCTGTTTTCCGTTACCGAAACAGCCACCACTGAAGGCTCATTCAAAACAACCCCTTTGTCTGGAATGAATACGAGAGAATTTTTAGTACCTAGATCTATTCCTATTTTCATAATATACCCCATTCTAACACACCGAAACGGCAATTGGCAAGAGAGGCTTTTTGATGTATAAATGAAGTATATGACAAAAAGAACACGTACAGTTTTATTCATTTTAATGGTTTTGGTCTTTGCAGTAATCGCTCCCTCAATAATCATGTATTCACAGGGGTACCGTTTTGATATAAAGAAAATGAAGTTCCTTGAAACCGGAGGAATTTATATAAAAACAATACCCAGCGATGCCGTTGTCACTATTGATAACGATTATAAGAATAGAACTTCCGGTTTTTCTAAAGATGTTTTAATTCAAAACTTATTACCCGAAAATCATAATATAAAAATAGAAAAAGAAAATTATTATTCTTGGGAGAAAAATTTGGAAGTAAAAGAAAAGAAAGTAACCGAAGCTAAATACATTATTCTCTTCCCCGATGAAATACCCTTTACTTCAATCGACAACGATGTTAAAAATTTCTATCCTTTTCCCGACAATAATAAGATACTTTTACTAACCGTTTCCAATGAATTGTTGTCTTATGACTCGGAAAAGAAGGAAACTCAAAAAATTCTTTCAAAAACCCAGACTCCTTACAACATTTCCGACATCTCATTCTCCGTTACTGGCAAAAGAGCCCTGATTAAAACATCGACCGGATTACATTACTTGTTAAATACAGAAACTTCGACTATTTCTTTAATCAAATCAATGAGCAGCAAGACTCAAAGCGTTGTTTTTGATTCAAACAACGAAGGAAGCTTCTTTTACCAATCAAACAACTTGATTTACAGAATTAATGCCGACAAACAAGCCACTCCCAGATTGTTTAAAAAAGGCACGGTGAGCGCTTTTGCAATCTCTGGAAGCGATGTTTACTCTTTTGAGAACGGATTGCTTTATAAAGACAATATCCTTCTTAACACCAATGAAACCTTGTCTAAAGAACCTTTGGAAACAACAGGCAAAACATACGAATTAATAGCAATGGAAAACGAAATCTTCTTAATTGAAAATAAAAAAATTGTTTATTTGTTCAATAAAGAAACAAAAATATTTGATAAAAAAATAGAAGCAAAAACAGAATTAAAATACACTCCTTTCTACGAACGAATACTATTTGCCGCCGATAATGAACTTTTATTATTATTATTAAAAAAGACTGAGACTCCTTTCTTCTCTCAAGCTTATTCAGTTGTTTTTATCTCAAGATTTTCTCAAAACATTGGAGATATTAAATGGCTAAACGGAGATTATTTTGTTTATACCTTAAACAATAAAATTAACATCAGTGAAATAGACAATCGTGACCATGTTAATTCTTTTGAACTCCCCCAATCAGGAATATCGAAAATATTCTTCAATGGAAACACTAAAAAACTATTCCTCTTAGATAAAGAAGAACTAATTGTTTCTGAAAACAAACTATTGCCGTAAAAGAAAACACCCTATTAAAAATGAGTGTTATTGGTGTTTTTTTCTTAGCAACTGCTCGGCTGCAGCTCTGATTTTTTTCCCGGGACAATCGCGACTCACAAAGGCTCGCAAGATAAGAAGCTCTTGGCCTCTAATAATCTTGCCTTCACGGACAAGCCTTCTAAGCTGTTTAACGTCGCAAAACCTTACCTTGCCATTAGTTGCCTGACAAGAATCAATTTCACTGACGATAATCGCCGAGAACTCCTTTCCCTCACGGAAGTCATAAGCTTCGTAGGTCGCCGGCATCGGCTGGACTTCTTGTTCAACAAGATAAGCAGCCAGACCCGTCTGGATGGGAATTGTTTTAATCAGGAAGTCTCTCTTCCATCTTTCATCAGCAAGCTCAGGAATATCGGTAACTTCTCCTCCTGGCAATTCAAATCTGTTTTCGGTTTTAATCAATAAAACCCTTCCTGTTTTCTTTTCAAAGAAAACCGCGTAAAGAAACTTGATTAACCTTAGTCCTTCTTCTGTCATGAAATCACCTATCATCATAATCATTTTTTCAAAAATCTCATATTGAGATACGAGACTAACTCCTTTGGAGTTAACTGGCTAAAGTTTAATTCCGATATGTCTTTTTGTCAAACAAAAAACCAGAGCTTCCGCTCTGGCTTTGTTTTGCTTATTTACTAAGTAAAGCTATCAAAATTGCAATTAAGGTTTTAATAAGCTCATCTCTGCTCATCTGGTCTAATGGCTTATCAAACGTTATTCCAAGATTATTCGTTGTTGAATTATTGGGTGTTGATTGAGTTATACATTTTCCTTCGGTATAACTAGTTATGCCGTATTTCTTAGCATAACATGAGTTAGAATATGTTTTCTTATCAGAACCACAAACTGGAGAATACTCTTCCGTGCAAACAACCACGGTGTTTGGATTTTGAGATGTTATTGAAGAATTATTTACTTCGGCAATAATTTCATTACTGTATTTTGTACAAACACCGTTGTTATAAATACAGACACGAACAAAATATTTTCCATTGGCTAAACCGGTAATACTGTCAGTCATTTCTCCGGAAGTAAGATAATGATAACTATCGGTTGATCTGCTGGGATAGACCGGGTTCTGACTCTTTCCCCAAACAACCTTAAATGATGTGACTGATGAATTTGTTAGCGTCCAAGAAACATTAATTGTCGAACCGGAAACTGTACCAGTTAAACTTATCGCTGAATTATCAGTAGTAGCAGTGGTTGTTACTTTATTAATGGTAACAACATTTGCTGAACAATATCTTTTTGTTCCCGCTATCTGACAAATTCGGTAATAGTTTATTCCAGCAGGAACGTTAGAGTCGGTATATGAAAGAGTGTCCACGTCTGAAGAATAAAAAATATATCCATTATCAGGATAAACCGGATTGGCAACCGTGGAAGATCTTACCAACTTATAATAAGTAAGCATCTCGCTGCTTTTAGTGTAAGCGCTCCAGGAAGTTTCAACATTTCCACTACTGTTTAAAACAGCGCTGAATTGAATCGTGCTGTCATATATCACTGCATCATATCCAGAACTAGTACTTGAATCTACGGTTGCATTAACTGCTCCGGCAAAAGAAAACAAAATACAAGAAGCAAGAAACAAATAATATTTTATTCTTTGCATACTTTTAATTGCTATTAATTATATATTTATTATATCTTATTCAGTTATTAAAAAGCAACTAAAAAGACACTCTTTCGAGTGTCTTTCCAAATATTAACGTTTGCTCCATTGTGGTGCTCTTCTGGCTCTTCTTAAACCAGGCTTCTTTCTTTCTTTCATTCTTGGATCTCTAGTTAAGAATCCCGCCTTTCTCAATCTCTTTCTGTAATCAGGATTGAAGATTACCAAGGCTCTGGCAATACCGTGCCTTACAGCCTCAGCTTGGGCGTTTACACCTCCTCCTTTGACCATAGCGGTAACTTTGAACCTATCCAATGACTTCATCTTGTCTAGTGAAGATAAAGCGGTTGCTTGCAATACTTTGGTCGGGAAGTATTTGGTAAATGCCATATTATTAACTTCTATCACCTTGTCTCCCTTAGTGTATAGTCTGACTCTGGCAATGGCCGTCTTTCTTCTTCCGGTAGCTTCAAAATACTTATCTCCTAAATCTTTAAAATCATCTTCGTTTACAACAAAATCATCATCGTCATCAACTCTGGTTGGCAAACCGAAATCAACATTTTCAATCTTTGTTTCTGGTTTTACTTCCTTTACTTCTTCTATAACCTCGGCAACCTTCTTTTTGGTTTCCTTTTTAACAGGAGAAACTTTTTTTTCTTTTTTCTCTGCCGGTTTTTTTGTTGTTTTTTTCTCAGCCATATGATTATTCAAACTTTAATCTCTTTAAGTGTCTTGCTCTTAATCTATTCTTTGGTAACATTCCGTTAACAGCGAATTTAATAAGCTGTCCGGGATTCTTTTTAAATATTACATTCATCGGAGTGTGCTTGTCGTTTCCAAGATATCCGGTGTGTCTGAAATATGTTTCATCCTCCATCTTATTTCCGGTAACTTTTATTTTATCGGCGTTAGAAACAATGATAACATTATTTGGCTCTTTGTTGGGAGCATAAGCGACTGTTTTCTTTCCTTGTAAGATAGCGCAAATATCAGTCGCAAGTCTTCCTAAAACTTTGCCTGTTGCATCAATCTTTATTGTTTCTTTTGCTGTTGTGATTACTTTTTTCATATTCTTAAACTAATTGAATCATTGCCATTTTAGAACTGTCTGATTTTCTCTGTCCCATTTTTGTTATCCTAACATAACCTCCTTTTCTGTCCTTGTATCTGACTCCCAAGTCATCGATTAATTTCTTAACTGCTTTGGGGGTAAAAGAAGTGGCTAAATATCTGCGAGAAGCCATATCTCCCTTCTTGGCTCTGGTTATTTTTCTTTGAACAAAAGGAGAAAGCTCTTTGGCCTTAGCTTCAGTAGTGGTAATCTTTTCTTTTAAAATCAAAGATGTAGCCAAAGTCTTCAACAATGCATGTCTCTGATCTCTTTCTCTATGTAATCTTCTACCTTTCTGTATTTTTTTCATATTACTTTTCTTTCTTTTTGGTTGTCTTTTTTGCTACTTTCTTTTTTGGTTCAGTTGCTTCTTCTTCGGCAACAGCTTCCGCCTTTATTCCCCCCATCTGCTCGGCCATAAAACCGAATTGAGCTAAAAGGGTTTCTAAGGTTTCAGCAAAAGCTTCTTCCGGCTTAATTGTTCCGTCAGTTTCGATTTCCAAAGAAATCTTATCAAAGTCAGTTCTGTTTCCGACTCTCATGTTTTCAACAACATAGTTGGCTTTCTTAATTGGAGTAAAAATTGCATCCATTCCGATAACGCCAATATCTTTCTTTGTTTCTTTATCTTCAAAAACATAGCCGACTCCTTTCTCAATCTTGATTTCGATTTCCAATTCTGTATTCTTATCAGTTATTGTCGCAATATGCAAGTCCGGGTTGGCTAATTTCAAATCAGCTGGGCATTCAAAATCCTTTCCAGTAACCTCACTCTCCCCTTTAATCTTTAAGATTGCCAATTGAGGTTCGTCGGTAAATAATTTAAATCTTAACTGTTTAATATTCATTAAGATGTGTAAAACATCTTCCTTTACTCCAGAAATAGTAGCAAATTCATGAGGAGCATTCTTAATCTTCACCTCAGTTACGGCAGCACCGTTTAGAGATGACAAAAGAACTCTCCTGATGGCATTGCCGAGAGTAATTCCGTAGCCAGGATAAAGCGACTCTATTTCGAAAATAGTGTTGTTGTCGCTCACCTTTTTTGTTTTAATTGAAGTTGGCAATGGAATCATATGTTTTAGTTATGATATTTATTTTATTACCTTGAATAGTGCTCAAAGATTGTTGAAACCTCAGATGGTAATTGTACATCTTCCGGTGTTGGGAATCTCATAATCTTACCTTCGATTTTGCTTCCGTCAAAGCTTAACCATTTTGGCAAGCTGTATTTTTTCATTGTTTCGGGTATTCCTTTCAAAGCTTCTCTGTTTTTTGAACCTTCTCTGATTGAAATGGTGTCTCCGACGCTGGTTCGGTATGAAGGGATATCAATCTTTCTTCCGTTGACTAAAATATGTCCGTGACTAACAAGCAATCTAGCTTGACCACGAGACTTAGCCCAACCCATTCTGAAAACAATGTTATCGATTCTGCTTTCCAATTTAGCGATCAATTGAGAGGCAATATCAACTCCGGAAGCTCTGTTATCCATAACTTCAAATACGTAATCTCTGAATTGTGATTCAGAAATATTGTACCACTTCTTAACCTTCTGCTTTTCTCTCATTTCACGGCCGTACTCAGTCAAATTAGACCTTCTTTTCTTGGCCTTCTGTCCCGGTGCAAACGGACGCTTAATCATTGCACATTTAGAACCCAAACACTTCTCTCCTTTTAAGAAAAGTTTGTCTCCTAACCTTCTACAAATTTTACACTTTGCTTGTTTCATAAATATATTAAAGATTATAACCTTCTGGGTTTCTTAGGCTTGCAACCGTTGTGTGGAACTGGAGTAACATCTTTAATAGAGTTTATCTCGAATCCCTGATTGGCGATTGATCTCAATGCCGATTCTCTTCCTGAACCAATACCCTTTACCACTACTTGAATCTTTCTGATTCCCATCTTTTCGGCAATTGCACCGACAGTTTCAGAAATCTTTGAAGCGGCGAAAGGAGTTGATTTCTTGCTTCCCTTAAATCCAATCTTTCCGGCTGACTTTGAGGCTAAAACATTACCCATAGTGTCAGTTAAAGTCATGATTGTGTTGTTGTATGAACTGAAGATATACATCTTTCCTTCTCTGGTCGCAGCAGCTTTAGAAACCTTAGGCTCTTTGCTTAAAGTCTTTTCCAACTGTTCACCCTCTTTGATCATTTCTTCTTCAGTTTTTTGTATGACGTGTTTTTTACCCATAGTATATTAAATTCTATTTAGGTCCCGGAGCAGCCTTTCTTCCTGAACCGACTGTCTTCCTGACGTTATGTCTTACTGTTCTGTTATTGATTCTAGTTGTCTGTCCTCTTACCGGCAAACCCTTGGCGTGCCTAGAACCTCTCCATGAACCAATATCTCTTAATCTTTTAATGTTCATCATCACATCTCTCTTCAAATCTCCTTCCACTCTATAATTCTTTTCAATGTATTGCTTTAATAAACTGATATCATCCTGAGTTAAATCCTTGGCTTTTTTGTTTAAAGGAATATTACAATCAGTTAAAATCTTTTTAGCTAAAGATGGTCCTATTCCGTAAATGTAAGATAATCCAACTTCTATTATTTTTTCGTCTGGAATGTTAATTCCGATAATTCTTGCCATAGTGTGTTTAATTATGCACCTTGTCTTTGTTTGTGTTTAGCGTTCTTTTTGCAAATAACATAAACGCGTCCTTCTCTGCGGACGATTTTACAATCTTTACAAATTTTCTTAACTGATGGTTTTACCTTCATGTTATTTTTTTCTGAATATTATCCTCCCCCTTCTTGCGTCGTAGGGAGTCATTTCTACAGTAACTTTATCACCAGGTAAAATCCTGATTTTAAAGACTCTCAATTTGCCTGCCAAATGCGCCAATACTTCAGATTGGTCGTCATCTAATCGCACCTTAAAAAAGCCGTCAGGCAAGCTCTCTGATACAACTCCTTCTTTTTTAATCTTGTCGTCTTGTTTTACCATTTGAAAGATAATAAGACAATAGCAAAACTTTCGCTTTTGGTCAAGAGATACAAGCGTTTTTGGCTATTATCTACTTTTTACCACGATTTATTATTTGTGTAAATATTTAAAACTTCAACTGAATGTTTATTCTTTTTTCGTTATTGGGAATTTTTAGCTTAAACCACGGAGAAAGCTTAATTTCTACTCTCTCTATTTCCGGGATGTTTGATAAGAGATTTACTGAATAATTAGTGTCTTTACCCTTTAGGCTGTCTAACAATAAAGCATTATCCGGCATTGAATAAATCCTGCCTTTATAAGTAACACTTAAAGAAATGGTTCCGTCTTTGTTTAATTTCTTTTCTTTTACCTCATAAGTCACGCTTCCCGGAACCATTGTTTTCAATTCGGAAATATCTTTAGATAACAACGACTCCCCTAGTTTATTCACATCTTCATCTCTAAAAACAGTGACTTCGGTTTCAATATGTCCCGCAACATTAAATGAATCCAATTCATCTCCAGAAACGGCACTAACTGATAAATTACTAATCACCGGATTAATATCTTCAGAAAAATAAGTGTATCCTTGAGGAATGGTAGCGATTAAAGCCTGCTTTGATTCTTCATCATATTGTCCTTCAAATTCATCCTTAGCCGCAAGAATATCGTTACTGGTAACAATCTTTATTTTTGATTCTTCCCCTCCGGCCATCGGAGTAACCGATTCGGCCCAAATGTTTGAATAATATTCAGAACCATTTAAACCAGGCACTGAGAAAATTGTTGAAGAAATATTATATTTCTCACCAGCTTCAGCCGCGGTAACCTTAACTTCAACTGAACCGGGAACGGAACCGGAAACAGCCTTGGGAACAGTAAAGGCGGCATCTGATTTGTAAATCAACTCTCCGGTAGCGGACATAAATCTGGTACCCTTGATTAAACTCAAAGCTTTGGCCGGACTGATTTTATTAAACACCTTTATCGTTCCAGTTGCTTTCTTCGCTTTGTCATCGGTACCGGTGGAATTATAGCTCATTGAACCATCTCTCTTATCGGCAAAAACTATACCCGGAACAACGTTGTTTTCGTAATCAATCACCGCTTCAGCCGTATTAATTTTAAAACTGGCTTCAATTGTAACTTCTTCGGTTTTAGGGGTAATAAAAACATCTGCTTTGCCTTGGACAAAGAAAAATACTCCCACTAAAGACAAAACAATAATTACCAAGAAAGGAATAAAAGGAAATTTCTTCCTGGTTCTTTTTATCGGCTCTCGGACAGAACATTCCTTAGCTAATTCTTCATGCTTCTCCACTTGATGTTCGGGAGGAATAATGTCGTATATTTTCTTTACCATATATTTATTGATTTACAATTGCTTTAATTCTTCTTACCCCGGCGCTGGAACTTTCTTCTTTGATTATTTTAAATGATTTTAACTGTCCCGTTTTCTCAACATGAGGACCAGCGCAAATTTCTTTAGAAAACACTTCTCCAGTCTGAGGATTATGTATTGTCCAAACTTTAACCGTGTCCGGATATTTCTCTTTAAAGAAAGCGATCGCTCCCGACTTTAAGGCTTCATCCAAACTCATTTCCTCTTTCTTGACCTCTAAATCTTCTTTGATTTTTAAATTAATCATGTCTTCAACTTGTTTGATTTCTTCCGGCGTCATTTTCTGCGTATGCTTAAAATCAAACCTCAATCTTTCCGCGTTGATATCCGAGCCCATCTGTTCAACATGCTCTCCCAAAACCCTTCTTAGGGCCGCATGAAGCAAATGAGTGGCGGTATGCAGCTTAGCTCCCTCTTCTCCTGCATCCTTCCCTACTCCTCCGAACTTCTTTTCCGCTCCGGCTCGAGAAATGCTTTGATGTTTTTCTAAGGCACTATAATAATCATTGATATTAATAATAGCAATTCCTTTTTCCTGCGCAATTTCTTGCGTTAATTCCAAGGGAAATCCAGAACTTTGATATAAATCGAAAACTTCTTCCCCGGTTAATTCTTTTGCTACTGAAAGCTTTTTTAAGCCTTTTTCAAGAGTCGCCTCAAATTTATATTCTTCTTTTTTAAACGTTTCGACAATCTCTTCTTTTCTGGTAAAAATATTAAGATAAACATCCTTGTATTTATCAATAACCATATCAATTAAAGGAAGATAAAACTGTGAAGACAATCCCAGTGTTTTCCCGTACCTAATAGTTCTTCTTAATAATCTTCTTAAAATATATCCTTGTCCGATATTAGACGGTTCAATCCCGTCACTAATTACAAAAACAGAACTGCGGATATGGTCAGCAATAATTCGGAAAGCTTTTTTGTTTTCTAAATAATTCTTGCCCGATATTTCTTCCAGTTTAGAAATACAATCGATGAATAAATCTGTTTCGTAAGAAGCGCTTTTCTTATTCAATAGCGATAACAATCTTTCGAACCCGATTCCAGTATCAATATTTGTCTGAGACAACAATTCGTACTCCCCTTTCTCATTTTTAAAATATTGCATAAAGACGAGATTCCAAATCTCGACCACTCTTTTACAATGTTCGCAGTTCGGACCGCAATCCGGCCTGCCGCAACCCAATTCTTCTCCACGGTCGTAATGAATTTCAGAACAAGGGCCGCAAGGACCGGTATCAGAAACCGGACCCCAGAAATTATCCTTTTTAGAGCATTCTTTTATTCTTTCCGCCGGTATTCCGTATTTAAGCCAAAGATTGATTGCCTCTTCATCTCTCGAGATATTCCCTTCTCCCTTAAAAACAGTCACGTGAATCTTTTCTTTATCCAATTTCAATGTATCAACCAAAAATTCAATTGCATATTTAATCGCCCCTTCTTTGAAATATCCTGTATCGTCCTGACCGATAGACCAGTTTCCAAGCATTTCAAAAAAAGTATGATGAGTATCGTCTCCTATTTCTTCAATGTCCCCGGTTCGGAAACATTTCTGGCAAGAAGCCAAGTGCCTCGAATTAAAGTCTTTAATTGGATCCTTCTTTCCCGATAAATATAAGGAAAACTGCTGCATTCCGGCCGTGGTGAATAAGACGGAGGGATCGGTTGGCAAAAGAGAAGACGAAGGAACTATCTTGTGTCCCTTTTCAGCAAAAAAATCTAAAAAAAGTTTTCTTAATTCATGAGATTCCATTAGATATAAAATAACAAATTAAAGGCTCCGGGTCAAATATTGACTTAAAGCGATAAAAAGACTAAAAAATAAGCAGGTGATATTGTGAATCGGCTCCTTGAGAGAATTTTTAATTAACAGCTCTCATTGCAGCTGTTTCTATTATAACGTTAGTTTTTGCCATTTTAGAGGGATTTCTTTTCTCCATAATCTTGCTTATTTTACTCTTGATTATCGGAGGCTTATTCAATGAATCTTGAAAAAGCGGCAGAGACCATCTGGAAAATCGTAGTTTTAATAATGGCCGTCGTGGCCTGTTCCACGTCTTACCTGCTGTTCCGCATGATTTCCGAACCTTTCGGAATCGCCTGTGCGGTTATTGTCGCCATTGCTATTATCTACGATCACTACTACTAACGCGCACCATTATAATATGGTGCGCTACTACTTTATTGACTTTTAACAATAAAAGGGGTAAAAAATATACAGGAGGTTGACAATCTATGGCAATGAAAATCAGAAACGAACTTTCCGTTGGAAAGATCTTTGCCGGAGTAGCAATTCTGGCAATAATGGTTTCGATGGGAATGGTTCTTCTCCAGAGGACTCCAAATCCGGCAGAAGGCTTTCTCGTCTGCATCTTCGGGATGTTTATCCCCATTGTACTGAGTAATTGAACAACGCACCGCTAAACAGCTGTGCGTCTTTTATTTGACTTTTAATTGATAAAGGAGTTTACTTAAACCAGCACAGGAGGTGCTTTATGAGAAAAGACAACTTTGATCTTCTTGGAGTGTTTTTGATCTTAATCGCCATCATCCTTTTTGTCTGTTATTCCGTTTTTGGAGACATTGAAGGTCTGCTTCTCGGAATAATTTTCGGAACCGTCGGTATCGCCTTAGTTAATTTTTCTCAAAAGATAAATTACGAAGGAACGATTCTTTCCGGATTATTACTTCTATTCTCGGCCGGAGTCTCGATGGTTAATATTCCGGAAATTATTGCCGTAGCAGTAATCGTCATCTCCGGAACTGGGATACTGCTCGTTATTTTAAAACCGCCGGAAAACGAAAGGCCTACCCCCAACAGCACTGTTGAACAATAAACAGTGCTCTTTTTTTTAACAAAAAAACGCACCGTATTAACGGCGCGCTTTTAGTTTAAAAATTATTCCTTGTCAGAAACTCTTTTTCTCACATCTTCAATAATTCTGGCAGCAGCATCTTTTCCACCCAAGCCGAAGGATAATCCCAAAGCCAAGGTTAATGTTCCGACGAATCCCATTACCAATACTTTTACAATCTCCGGAGTAACTCCTAATTGCAATAATACGGCTAGACCGGCGAAAACATATAATGCGCCTTTAACTACTGAACCCAAGAAATTAACGGAACTGATTCCCATTTTCTTGGTTGATACTTTAACCAATTTCTCGACAATGTCAGCGATAATAATCGCAACAACTAGAATAATGATGGCAACCAATAGGTTCGGCATCCAAGCAATGATTTTTGCCAATAGTCCGGCAAAAGCCACCCAACCCATGATATCTGTTACAATCATCAAGAAAACGACAACAAGAATCCATTTGCAAATTGCTCCGATAAAGCTTGACGGGTTTACCTTAACGTCAGCATTACTTAAAGCCTCTCTCCAACCAGTCTTTTCAAAGACGCTGTCGAATTTAAGCTTGTTCAATATCTGAGCGATTAATTTTCCAATCCAGATGGCGATGAACCAGCCCAGAATGAAAATAATGATTGCGGCAATCAGGTTCGGAAGAAACAAAAGCATTTCTTCCCATGCTCCCTGCAAAGCCTGCATGGTGATCAATGACCAATCTTGTATCATATATTTTTCCATTTTCTTACATTCCTTAAATCAAAAGAGATAAAAGAAACTTGGAATAAATGGACATTATTATGCAATTATTATACCAAGACGATAAAAAGCACGCAAATCAGTTATCAACAGACAGTTTGTACTTGTTTCTTTTTTAATTCTTTCATTGAAAGAAACATGAAGAATGCGAGCAAAGCAAAGGTGCTTATTGGAGCGATCCAGAAAGGATATTCATTACCGAAACTCTCTAACGTCATAATACCTCCCAATAATCCGATTGAATACATCGCTCCGTTCTTCAGATAAGCATATTTGCTAATACTGTCGATTCCTTTAATGGTTAATTGTCTGACAATTAAAGCACCCAATCCGTTTCCTAAAATAATCAAAGGAATGGACATGGTAAAAGCGAAGGCTCCGATTACTCCATCAATTGAGAAAGAAGCATCTAATACTTCCAGATATAAAATCTTACTCCAAGCACTCATATTCCCGCTCATCAATTCTTTTTCTTTTTCTTCGGCATTCTTTTTAAATCCGTCTGTAATGAAAAAGGCTGAAACTCCGATGGTTGCCGCTAAAGCTAAAATAGGATTAATTTGAACGGAAAAATAAACGACTAGAGTTGTAAAAATCGAAGCGATAGCATAAAACCAAACTCCCTGGCGGTGAATAAACTTCTCAACCAAGAAAACACATTTCTTTTCTTCTAAAAATAACCAAGCTAAAAAGACCAAAAACAAGTACGAACCACCTCCCAAAAGAAGCAACGGCTTTGAAGCCTCGAGTGATTCAGCAATCATTCCGGTATCGGCAGAAGAGAAGGCCGAAGAAAATACCTGAATCATTGATAAGCTTGGATTGGTCAGCCAGACAATCAAAAACGGTAACAATCCCCTGACAATGAAGACGGCAAAGATAATTCCCCAAAACAAAAAGATTTTCCTGAACTTTTCAGGCATTGTTTTCAAAACATGGGCATTGATAATTGCATTATCAACACTGCTAATAATCTCGAAAACACAAAGTCCTAAAACAACTATAAATATTTCGAAAATCATATAGGTTATTAATATTTCTAATGCAGTTATTATATCAAAAGATTAAAAATAAAAAAAGAGCTATAAACGATGTTATAGCTCCCTGCAAACTTGCGCAGTTACTTGTGCTTCCACTTCAGTATCTTCTCCCTTGTAAAAGAAAACGCAATGAAGCTTGCCTTTTACCGTCGCTCCTTTGTGAATTTTGATGATTCCCGCATCAACAATATCTCCCGAATACTCTCCGGAGATCTCGACATGATCGGCTTTAGCAATGTCTCCGGTTAATGAACCGCCGGGAGGAATGACGATATGGATATTTGTTGGGCACAAACGTCCGGGTGAAGCCTGTTCTTGGTGTACCGATACCTTGCCAACTATTCTCCCTCCCACTGTTAAGGAGGAAAAATATTTGTCGTCCGCAACAAGGACAATATCCTTGTTGACTATATCTCCTTTGGGAACAATAATAGTTCTTCCCGTCAGTTTCTCTGTCATGATAAAACCTCAAATTACTGATTACAATCATACTATAAAAATATAATTTGTCAATAAACAAAAACACCCTCTACGGGTGTCTTTCTTTGTGGACCGACGGGGACTCGAACCCCGAACCCCCTCATTGCAAATGAGGTGCTCTACCAATTGAGCCATCGGCCCCTCATAAAATACTGCCTGTGGGTATGCCTGGACTCGAACCAGGGACCTCGTCATTATCAGTGACGCGCTCTAACCAGCTGAGCTACACACCCTTGTTTAAAACATACAAATGCTCTTTCATTAATTTCAATCCCGAAACGTTACTTGAGTATATCACTTTTAACCCTAACTTTTCAAATATACTTTCCCATTCTTTTCTGGTAAAAAAATGCCCTTTGTTTGAATTTTTCTGGAAGAAATAAGCAAACGAAGTTCCGTGAAAATAACAGAACAATTTACTCAACAATCCTTCAGGAATATTCTCATACAAAATGATAATTCCTTTCGAAACTCTCTTAGCTTCTTTTAGCAGTTCTATCGGATTTTGACAATGGTGCAAAACGAAATTAATCAAAACCGCATCATAGGAATTATCTTTTAAAAAAGAAAGATTGTTTCCGTCATATCTTCGAAAAGGAATTTCAACGACTCGGTTGTCAATAATATCTAATCCCAATACCTCGGAATTAAAAAATCTCCCGAATTCTTTGCCAATTATGCCTGAGCCGCAGCCCAAATCAAGGAGATTTGAATCTTCTTTGATAAAATTTAGGCAATCTTTGCACATTTCTCGCCCGGCCCTTTCGTATTGATTACGAAAAAGACGATACTGGAAAGGTCCAATGCTTTTCATTTAGGATAATAGTTAGTTTCTTAGAGTTGTCCCGCTCAAGATAGTCTCTTGTTTAGGTAGAGAGACCAATACCTCGTAATTAGTTCAGTGATCACTCAAGAACTAATTAAGGTCGTCAATTTGAAAAAAAATAAATGATCCACGAGCAGCTTCCGCTACCCGTGCCTTGTTACGACTTCGTCCCTCTTATTGAGCCTACCTTA
>JBAZIW010000012.1:0-21076 GCA_041651655.1 Minisyncoccota bacterium
ACTATCTCCAATCCCTCCTTTTCTGCTAATTGAAGCATCTCTTTTACCTGTGACTCAATCGATAATATCTGCCTTTCTTCTGATTCAGTTGATTTTCTAGCATATAAACAATACCTAACTTTTTGAGTTATTGTATCTGCAAATCCTGTTTGAGCTGTTTTAAATACTTCCATATGCCCATATTATGACGCAGAAGGTTTATTTTGCTAAGCCCTAGTTGTCGACAACGTGTTGGCAATTTAAAACTATGCAAAACCTATCCAACTTGGTGGATTTTCACTTATATATAAAACAACATTAGAAAATGCATCCGCCAGATCGTCATGTTTTTCAACTCCGAAATGAACTATCTGATTTATCAATTCTTCGCATCCATACTTAGGGAAAATAATTCTGCCACTTTTGATTAAGTTAGATGTTAAATTTAACCTAGTTCTTTTGTCAGAACCGCCAGGTCTAGTTGTCTCAATATTATGAATTCCTTCGCATTCTAATTGTTGTGGCAATGCTTTTTGATACGCCACATCTTCTATTACAAAAATAGGGAAAAGGCCGTCTTCATAATAAGATTCTTCTAAAATCTTGCACATCTCTACGGTTTCTGGAAATGACATTCTCTTGTTGATTATCTTGGGCAATATAAATATCTTAGTATCTGAACCGTAACCATACACTGCCCCTATAATCATCGCTGTATAATCAGCAGTTTCTCTTTTTGATATTGCTAAATCAATCCCAATTATCGTTCTATAAAATGGTAAATAACTAGGATCTTTTTTGTTAGAACTAGGGAGACCGCCATAATAATGAATCCATTCTAGTTCAATACATTGACCTTCTCCGGGTAGAATTTTAAGCATATATTCTCTTTGCCATGCGCGATCATCTCCTGTTCTTCTTCTTTCTTCCTCGATATCATCCATGGTTGGGTATTTGCCTAGCCAAACAATATTACCACTATCGTCTATAATTGGATAAGATTTAAATAATCCATTCATGCGATTTTCTTCAATCGAATCTTTAATACGCATAAGAAGAGAATCTTCATGCAAAAGATTTCCAACTATAATAAGACGAGTATTTTTATCACCAGCAGGAATAACTTCACCCATAAACCAATTATATATTTTATTTCTACCTTCCCTGGTCTTAGTTGATGCTAAATCTTCAATATCGTCACCTATAATAACGTCTGGCCTGTGTTCGTTATGTCTAAGTCCACGAACCCCTTGCTCTATTGATACCGCCGTAATTCGGGCATTATAATCCGAAAAAACAAGAGAAGTTGAACCCCATTCATCGCTTTCTTCTTGAAATGGTCCTAGGTCTCTTTTTAAAAGTTCGTTGGTCTCAAGCTCTCTCTTTAAATTCATCATGTGTTGCTTCGCTTGATTACGAGTTTGTCCAATAATAAGAATAAACTTTTTTTGTTGTCTTCCTAGAATGGCCCATAGGGGATATGAAGTAGTAATAAAAGTTGATTTTCCAGAAGATCTAAAAGCTATAAGAAAAAGATTTTTAATCTGATCGTTTTCTGTAAAGCTTATAATTTCTCTTTGAAAATCAGCTGTAGGGAATTTTACATAATGAGCAAAATAAAAATGGAAAAAGTACCAATGGCTTTCCTTAGCTATCGCTGTTCTGATTTTGCGATCCTTTATCATCGAATCTATTATTTTAGGGGATATTATTATATTATTGTTCATTTTCTTTGTTATCAATGTTACTAATATTAATTGAAGATAAATGAAGTGCTTCTCTAACTACCGCTTCTTGTTCTGGCGTTAAAGATTCATCTTTTTCGATCTTAGTGGTTACCTCAACTTTATCTCTAAACTTAGAGTTTCTATGGCGAAGCCAGAAGGCAAGTGCTGGCCAACTCTTGTCTTTTATTAAACCAAGCAATTGAGATTCACACATTTCATTAATAAAAGACTCTCCGTCAGCCAATGCTTCATCTACAGCTTTAGAAAATTCCATGTCTTCTTTTTTCCACCTATAAATACTATTTCTTGATAAAGAAGTTTTTTCACATGCAACTTGAATTATTGGAATTTTTCTAAGTTCATCTAAAAATTGATTTTTTACTTTATTTTTCTTCATAGATGTTTTTAATTAATTTTGCTTTTTTACCTGTTAGTTTTTCGTAATGATTTATAATAAGCTGACAGAAAATTGGCTCTAACTCTGCTACATATGCCGTTCTTTTTAATTGCTCACAAGCCACTAAAATGCTTCCTGAGCCAGCCGTAAGATCAAGAACAACATCTCCAACCCGCGTACACCTTCTAAGGGCTTTATAATGCAATGACGGGCTCTTTTCGGTCGGATGCGAATATTGATTACTTGGCAATCTCTTTACCATCCAAATATTTAGTTGATCCATAATTTCTTCTGATAAATTATTACCTGCGGTCATGCCATCGTTTTGAATTTCATTAAAATTCAAAAATAATTTCGACAAATAAGGGGACCCGATAGTTCCATAAACTATAAATTCTGTCACCTTATTAAATGCTGAGGTGGGAGTAGGGGAACTATTATTTTTCAACCAAACAAGAATTCTTTTTGAATCAATACCAAGTTCCTTATATGTAGTCTGGAGAAGCCAAACATATCGTTCGTCGCAGAAGAACATAACATGAGCATCTTTTTTTGTTACCGATAGAGCGTTTTGTATGATAGTCTTTACGAATATCTTATAGTCTTCATCGCTTTTATTATCATTAATCGTGCCACCATAGTGTTTTCTACTGCCCACACCTCGGTCATACGAAAGACCTATATTGAATGGAATATCATCATTGATTAAGTCCGCCCTTACTTCTCCCATTAATGCCTTTACATTATTAGGATCAAGCGAATTTGCACAAATCAATCTGTGTCTACCTAAAGCAAATAAGTCTCCTAACTTAATATCTGTTTTTCTGATTTTCCCTAATTCTTTTTCATTGTCAAAAGTGTCTTCTTTTATTTCAGGATGTTCATCCCACATTTTTGATAATTCTATTTGATCAAATCCGATATCCGTTAATAAATCTAGTTTAAATGACTTAAGACTCTCAAAATCCCAGTCTCCGCCAAGAGCATTACTTGCAATAAGATATCTTTTTGATTCTTCCTTAGTTAATTGTCTATTGGGCACCCTTACGTCGATTATTTCATTACCACGACCAAGCAATTGCAATGCTTTTACTCTCTGGTGTCCCGCAAGAATGCGAAAATTAAGATCACATGCAGGAATTTCAACAATGTTCATTTTCTCAATACTTTTTTTAAGATCTTCCATTTGCTTATTGGAAATTATTCTTGGATTAGTGTCCTGTGGAATAAGATCGTCTACTCTTTTTTGCACCGTGCGCCATTGTAATTTTTTCATATGTTTAAAATTATTGTTATATTCAATAAAAGAATGTCGACAAGTCTTTTTAAACAAAAAACCCACTCAGAAAGAGAGCCTAAAAGCAATTATTTAAGCTGTCTTTCTAAGCGGGCACGACCGAGGCGAACCTCTTTGATCTATTGTTTATTGAATATATCTTGTATCGGACATAAGTCCAAAATCCGTGGTACCTGCAATTTGTTTTAAAAAAGAGCTACTCTCTTATTATCGATTTAATTATAAGTCTTCCTTCTTTTATGTCAAGACTTAAAAAATCAGCAGACATCTGTATATCTTTATCGTATTGCTTATATCCCACTCGTTTATTATTAGCTTCAATTGATTCTTTTAAGTTTTTATCAAAGATAATCCTTATTTTTTTATCTTTAGGAATAAATATTTTAAACTTATTTCCAGACTTTAGAGAATTATTATATTTATTTAAATTTTCTTTACTTAAGCAATATTCTACTATCATTAATAATCCAGCAGGAGACATGCTCATTTCTACCTTTGAAATATCTGTAGTTACTTTAGCTCCTTGGTGTAATTTTGAGTTATATAATAATTCTGGATGCCATTCTTTAGGTTTTCTAGGTTTAGTTCCACCCCATTCAATATAATCAAATATCATATCGGCGTATTCACGATTATCAACAATTTCGTACTTTTTTATAGTATTATCTTCTTCCATATATTTAAAATAACACATTAAGTCAATAAAACAATACTGTAGACTAAAAGGCTATACAATTTTTAGTTTTTGCGATATTATGTAATCACAATTTAATAGTAATAGCCTAAACCTTTAGCAATATGGGCATGGCTACGAGTCCGATCAGAATAAACAACCCATCATGGGGTGTCTGATCGGCCATATCGGGAAACCGGTATGAGAGGCTTCGGCCTCTACCTGTGGTGGGCTTTTTGTATAAAAAAGCCAAGTCGACATCACAATAAAAAGTCCGATCAGATAAAAATATGAATAAAAAAGTTTTTCAAATAGGGTTAATGGGCGCAGGAGGAAAATTAGAGATTGAAGATGTTTTCCTAAAATTCAGCCATCCTTACGGTAAAACATTTCGCGTACTAGTTAATGATATCGAAACGGTAGTTGTTGATGTTAAGGGAATGGGTAACGGAATCTTGAAAATCATAGGTCACGGAACAGAACTTGCCTCAGTCCAAATGCCTATACCTTGGGCAAATAAATGCCAAGAATGGATTATAAAGAATAAATGAAGAAATTTATTGATTTATTATGATTTTGGGTATATGATTGAGCCAATGAAAATAGCAATAAATAACCGAATAGTTAATAATGGCACCTCTTTTTGAGGTGTTTTATTTTGCAAAATATGTCTTTTCTAAGTAGTTTATTCGCTAATAATACCAATAACTACAAACCAAAAGATGAGAGAAAGGCAGAGTGTCCTTATTGTCACAAAACTCTTTCTAAGGTTCCAGGATCTAAAACAAAATGTCCTCATTGTGGTGAGTTTATGTTTGTTCGTACTCGACCAAAAGATAACGTTCGCGTGGTTACAACAAAAAATGAAGCAGAAAAAATTGAAAAAGAACGTCACGAAATCGCCACCACAGAAGAATTTAAAAAAAGATTAAGCGATTCTCCTTTATATAGTGAAAAAAAATATTTAGCAATTAAAGATAGTTTATCTAGAAAATTCGGGGCTCCACCAAAAGAAGATGATGTTCTTTGGGGCCTTTCTAATTATTTATTGCAAGAATATATAAAAAAAGATGATTGGCAAGAAATTAAGATGATATATTTTAACCAAGCTCTTTTTCTTCACGAACAAGGAAAAGATTGTTTTTATATATTAAAAGAAGTTGCTAAATGCGAACTTATTATTCTTAAAAAATTAGATTGCTTCAAAAGAGTAGAAATATTAACCTGCAATGATCAATCATGCCAAGAATGTCAAAAGTTTTCAGGAAAAATTTTTACAATAGAGCAAGCATTAAAAGAAATGCCTATTCCAGTAAAAGAATGTACTTGTAAATTAAATCCAAAAGCTCCTAGTGGTTGGTGCAGATGCATGTATATTTCTGTAATTGATTAAATGTATGATTTCCGAAAAAGCACTAAAAGAATACAAAGCAATCTATAAAAAAGAATACGGAATTAATTTATCCGATAAAGAAGCCACAGAGCAAGCAACAAAACTATTAAGTTTAATGAAGGTTATATATAGACCTATATCAAAAGAAGATTATGAAAAATTTCAAAAACATAGAAAAGAAACAAAGGAATAAGGAAGTGAAAGATGCTGGAGATTGGGAAGCAAAACAAAATTTATTAGAATTCTTTAGTTTATTGCTTAAAGTAGATAAAAGAGCAAATCCTCATTTATATAAAAATAAAGAAAAATAAATGCTATCAAAAACTCAATTTTTATATTTTTTACAGTGTCCAAAATATCTTTGGCTTTATAAAAATAAGAAAGAACTATTTATTGGCGAAGATAACTTAGACTATAGACAGCTTCAAGGAGAAAGTATTGAATTTTGGGCTTACAAAGAATTTGAAAATGGCATTGACTGTAAAACAGAATTAGATGTTCTTGAAGACATAAAGAATACTAAAGAAATTTTAAAGTCTGATAAAAAAGTATTAATTCAGCCAAGTTTTTTCGATGAAGAAATATTTTGCAGAAATGATCTATTAACTTTTAATAAAGAATCTAATTGTTGGGACTTAATTGAAATCAAATCATCTACTGATGTAAAAGATCAGCATATAATTGATGTTGCCTTTCAGAAACAATGTCTTATTAATTGTGGCATTAAAGTAGGGAATACCTATGTTTACTATGTCAACAATCAATATGTAAAAAATGGGGAAATTGAACCATGCAAATTAATTAAAAAAGAAGATGTCACTGAAAAAGTTAATGCTATTGAATTTTTTATTAATGAAAATATTAAACAAGCTTTATCTTTTATTAAAAAAACATCCGATGAACCAGAAGTCAAAATATTAAAACAATGTTTTAATCCTTACGAATGTGGCTTTACTGGTTATTGTTGGAAAAATGTCCCAGAACACTCAATATATGATCTTTCACTTAAAGAAGACCATTTAATTGAATTGGTGAATGAAGGCAAGATTAATCTTGAAGATGTTCCAGAAGGATATGTTACTCGAGAAAACAAACAAAATTATTACGTTGCTAAAACACAAAATAAGGTGTTGATTAATGAAGATGGCATCAAAAAAGAACTATCTAAACTTTCTTATCCGCTATATTTTCTTGATTATGAAAGCTATTCTCCAGCAATTCCTTTATTTGATGGATTCCGTCCTTATCAACAAATGGTTTTTCAGTACTCTCTTCATATTATAAAAAACCCGGAATCAGAAGCTGAACATTATGAATTCTTGGCATCTGATTGGAATGATCCAGTTCCTGATTTGTTAGAAAGCCTAACCAATAATATTGGAGAGACGGGAACAATTATCGTTTGGAATGAATCATTTGAAAAAACTAGAAACAAGGAAATGGCCGAAATGTACCCAAAGTTCAAAAAACAATTATTATCTATTAATAATAGGGTTTATGATTTAGGAATACCTTTTAAGAATGGCTATTATATTCATAAGGATTTCAAGGGGGGTTGGTCTGTCAAGGCAGTACTACCAGTAATTATTCCTTGGTTATCCTATAAAAAACTAAATATTCAAGGAGGGGGCGATGCTTCTACTTCTTATAGAAAACTTATAGGATTAGAACAGTCCGAAGAAAAAGAAAGTCTTAAAAAAGATATGTTTGAATATTGCAAATTAGACACTTTAGCTATGGTGGAAATATTTAAAAAATTAAATAATATAGTAAAGGGATAGCCCAAAATATCATGATCACAAAAAAAGAACATTACTTAATATTAAATATTGAAAATTCTATTCAGTCTATAATTAAAAAAGAAATAAGTCTTTTAAAAAATGGCCGAGTTGAAAGAAATTTTACTTCCCATTTTGCGAATGAAATATCTGCTAACTTAAATATAAATAATATAATTATTGATCCTTTTTGTAATAAGCACAAAGGTAAACCTAAACTTTTAAATGGTGGAAATATAGAACTAGATATAGCTATTCATGAAAGGAATATAGACAACAATCTAGTTGCTATAGAAATTGAAACTAATAATAACCCTATTGGGGATGATTTATGGAAAATTAAAGAAATGACAAAAGGAACAGATGGTTACAATTATAAGCTTGGCCTATATATAGTACTCGGAGTGTCTAATAAAGCAGGGAAAATTATAACAAAAAATTGGTATAAAAAAGGAAACATATTACCAGTATGAAAAATGAAGAAAATCTTAAAAAACTAGCAAAAAACTATCTTGTCGCCAGAAAAAATTTTAGAGAGGCAGCAGATAAAATTCCAGAATTAAACGGCAATGACAATATCATCGGAAGAATTGGGGAATTTATAGCCTTACAATTTTTAAAACATAAATTAAAAAGAAAAAAGGTTGCTAGAAATGAAAATATGGTTCAGGTTGGCTATGATATAATAGCCGATAATAAAAAAGTTTCTGTAAAAATCATCACATCGGAGAATAAGAAGGGAAGCACTACTCCGATTAAAAATCCTTGGGACGAACTAATTATTATAGAATTAGGAGAAAATTCTAAAATAAACAAAATAGGTTTTATAACTAAGAATAGATTCAAAAAAGCTATTAATAATAATTTCTTAAAAAATAAGAATCCCATTGCTTCTCGATCAATGTTAAAAAAGGATAGATTGTTTGATATTTATGGTAATATTTATAGCAGCAAAGATGTTGGAGAATATATATAAAACTCCGTAAAAAGCTAACTAGGAATCGATGACTAGCAATTAACTATCTTTTATGTTTAGTCTTGTCGACTAATGTCCAAGATTGTCTTTTGCCAATATTATTCGGAGTGGCCGGTTCTCCCTTTGTAAAGGTAGATTCGGTTCTTCCGCCAGACGGACGATACTGTCCAGAAACTGGAACTTTCTCGCCTGTCCTTACAACAATTTTCTTTGTCATTTTGGTTTAGCTTTAGCTTTTCTTATTATTCAGAGATTGCTGACCTTTAAATCAACCCCCGCCACAAATACCTATTAGTACCTGTGGAGGGGATTAAAGTATAGCTAATCTGAACTTTAAGAGGGGCAGAAGCCTATCCTAGTCAGCTTTTTAAGGAGCCTTAATTAAGATTCTACTCTTAACTTTTTAATAGTCAATCCAATTTAATAGAATAAACAAAGTGACGTATTGATGTAACTATTAATATTGATTCTGTGTCACTTTTGTCACTTTTTAGATAGCTCAAGTCGCGTCGATATGATAAGATAAAAGTACTTAAATTTTCCTTGTGGGGTATACATCCCTGGGGTTCGAGCTCGACTCGGCCTGCAAAATCAAGCCGAAACTATTGTTGGTTTTTTTTATTTGACACCGGTTAATAAGTATATTAATATTTATTCATATACTATGAAACCTAAATGTTGTAAAAATAAAAAATCAATTAAAGAAACTGCTAAAGTTGTTGAATTATTAAAAGTAATTGCTGAAGAGAATCGTCTTAGGATTCTTTGTGTCTTAAAAGGCGGGGAACAGTGCGTCTGTAATATTATTGAAAATATCGGATTATCTCAAAGTCTTGTTTCGCATCATCTCAAGAAGTTAAAAGATGCGGGACTAGTGAAAGATAGTAAAAAGGGACTCTGGGTTCATTATTCTCTTACAGAAAAAGGGGAAAGAATAGCAAAATTAAATTTTAATTAAATATTATGAATAATAAAATAGAAAAAATAGTAGTATATGGTTCTGGCTGTGAATCATGTAAAGAATTATTTAAATCAGCAAAAGAAGCTGCAATTAATCTAAAAATGGATATTAATGTAGAATATATAGATGATATTCAACAAATAATAGGATTAGGTTTTATGTCTTTTCCTGTTTTGGTTATTAATAAAGATCCTGTGATAATCGGCAAAGTTTTAAATACTAAAGAAGTCGAAGAGGTGATTAAAAAATACATTGCAGGTGAAAAAACAAAAGATGAATCTTCGTCTCCCTGTTCTTGCGGAGGAAAATGCTAAATATGGATATTTTTTACCCAATACAATTTTTGGCCAACACTATAAGTTACGGGCTGATAGGGTTCGCAGAAGGATCTTTTTGGGGAAGTGCCGTTAATTTTTTTGTCTACGATACTATTAAGATTGGTATTCTTTTATTATTCATTAATTATCTAATGGCGATAATTAGATACTATTTTCCTATGGAAAGAGCTCGAGATATTTTAAGTAAGAAACGCTGGCTCGGTCTTAATTATATAATGGCTGCCTTGTTAGGGGTTGTTACTCCATTTTGCTCTTGCTCATCAATTCCTTTATTCATCGGTTTTATGGGCGCTGGAATACCATTAGGTGTTACATTTGCATTTTTAATAAGTTCACCATTAATCAATGAATCTTCTTTGTATTTATTTCCGGCCATGTTCGGATGGAAAGTCACTATTTTATATAATCTTTTTGGGTTAATGATTGCAGTAATCGGAGGGATGATAATCCAAAAACTCAAAGTTGAAAAATATATCATACCCGAACTTCTAAATTTTAAATCAAGGGCACAGGTAGAATCAGACAATGGAGGCAAATTAGTATTCAAAAAACTTATTTCTTATTTTTGGAAAGATGGAATCATCATTACGAAAAAGATTTTCCCTTATGTTATTCTGGGCGTTGGGGTGGGAGCCATCATCCATGGGTTTGTGCCAAGTAGCTTGGTAGAGAATTTTTTATCAGCCAAATCTTGGTGGACTGTTCCTATGGCTGTAATTTTGGGCATACCTCTTTATGCTAATTCTGTGACCGTACTTCCAATTATGGAGGCACTAGTGGGCAAAGGAGCTCCTTTGGGAACGGTTTTAGCTTTCATGACAGCTATTGTAACACTTTCACTTCCCGAAGCTTTAATTTTGAAAAAGGTTATGCGCTGGAAGTTATTGGCGATATTTTTTGGCATAGTTACTATTGGTATAATTATTATGGGATATTTATTTAATTTTATAATATGAAAAGATATATTATTTTAATTGTTATAGTTGTTATGGTTGTTTCTGGATTTATTTTATCTAACTATAATCAAAAGAAAGAACAATCGAATGTTAATTATAGTGTTATAGATATTAAATTACCTAAAACAGATAAGATAGAAGTATTCTTATTTCACGCCACCCAAAGATGCATTTCTTGTGTTAATATTGGTAAATTTGCCAAGCAAACGATTGATAATAATTTTAGCGAAGAACTAAATTTAGGGAAAATAGTTTTTAGAGAGATAAACATTGATTTGCCAGAAAATTACGAATTGGTTGAAAAATTCCAAGCCTCTGGATCTTCTCTTTTTATTAATACGATAAGAAGCGGAAAGGATTATATTGAACAGGATTTAAAAGTATGGAGATTGGTTGGCAATGAAGAAAATTTCGAATCTTACTTCAAAGAAAAATTAGAGAATATTTTAAAAAGCTGATCATGATAGATTTTATTAATTACTTGATTGATATCTATCAAATTCCGTTCTTAACTGCTTTTTTGCTGGGCATCTTAACTTCCATTAGTCCTTGCCCTTTAGCAACAAATATTACTGCTATTGCTTATATCTCTAAAGACATAAAAGACAGCAAGAAATCATTACTGAATGGGTTATTTTATACTATCGGCAGGGGATTAAGCTATGTGATTATCGTAAGTTTAATATATTTTGGATTTTCTGAATTTAATGTGTCTAGATTTTTTCAAGGTTGGGGAGATAAAGTCTTAGGGCCAATACTTATTATTATCGCTCTTTTTATGTTCGGACTTTTCAAGGTTAATTTTAAAATTGGAGGAGAAAAATTAGAAAAAATTAAATTGTGGCTATCAAATAAGGGATACCTAGGTTCATTATTATTGGGAATGTTGTTTGCCTTGGCTTTTTGCCCCTACAGCGGAGTCTTATTTTTCGGAGCCCTTATTCCTTTGATTATAAAATCTTCCAATGGTTTAGTCATGCCATTGTTATTCGCCCTGGGAACAGGACTACCAGTCATTATTTTTTCTTTTTTAATTTCTTTTAGTGTCCAAAAAGTAGGCAATACTTTCAAAATATTACAAAAATTAGAGCTAATTATGAGATATTTTATAGCAATATTATTCTTAACAATGGGAATATATTACTTAAAATATCTAATGTAACTGGTTCAATACGATAAATTCAACCTCAAAAAGGTTCCGATAATGTTCCAGCGTCCCCGCAAATTTAAAATCAATAAATTAATATTTTTTGGAAAAATCTTTTAAAATTTTAATTATTTTTTGGGAGATATTTTCACAATCTACTAAATCTTTAAGATTTTTTACCTTCGATGGTTCTATTTTTTTCCCGCAAAAATTAATGGTTTTATTGGCTACCAATTCTAAATCATCAAAATCTACAACCATTTCTTCTAATCCTGCTTGATAAAATACCTCCGCGCAACCCATATTTTTATTTACCAATACAGGAGTTCCCGTACAAGCTGTTTCAACCGGAACATTACCAAATGTTTCAAAATGAGACGGACTTATTACTAATCCCTGTTTTTGATAAAAAGAACTCATTTCTCCATTAGGCATCATTGGGATTATCTTTATATCGCTGGGCATATTTTTAATGGCTTTGTGTTCCTTTCCATTTACTATTGTGGCCTCATGCTTCCATCCTTTTCGCTTTAATAATGAATGAAGAGAAATAAAAGCTTCTATATTTTTAATAGGAGTATCTCTACCAATAAAAACTATTTTATTTGTTAATACTTTGCCTTGTTTTTTTTCTTTAGTAAAAATAGGTGATATTGGATTGGGAATAACATATCCACCCTTTACTTTTTTTGAATTTGATATTTCATTCAAAATCACGTCTTTGCAAATCTGAGAGGGAAAAATTATCGAGGAAGAATTTTTAATAATATTTTTTTCCATTTCTAAGAAAATATCTCTTTGGTTCTGTTTAAAATGAGCAGTCTCTTTTGCAAGAACTCCTGCGTACCACAAAACAATTGGAATTCCTTCTTTGCGAGCCGCTATTGATAATATCCATGGAATATAATACGTTCCATTTATTAAAAATACATCAGGCTTTTCTTTCCTTAAAATATCTCTTACTATTTCTATTATTGATTTGAATTTTTCTTCAACATCTTTAAGGGAATTAGCGTTTTTTACTATTTCGTTTATCGAAAAATCGCAAATACTAATAATTTGATGATCAAACCAACTAGGAGATAAGTGCCGATAAGCCTTTGGTGATTTGAACTTTCTAAAAGCATTTAACTCTATACCCAAAAAAGATATATTTGATCCATGGAGATAATTTAAAAGATTCAAATTAACAGAAGTTATTCCGCCCAACGGTTCCCTAGTAATATTTATAGCAACTTTCATTAGTATTATAAAAAGACCGAATGGTCATTATTTTTCTATATTCTAACATAAATTAACGATTTTGACAATAATAAATTCATTAATTATAACTAATTTAACCTCAAAAAAGTTTGAGTTCGTCCTTGTCTTGCATGCCAATGTTTGTCATGATTTAATAATAAAGATTTTTATATTGGAAAAATATGCAATCTAATTTTTGGAAAAAATTGAAAAAGCCTATTTTCGTTGCAGCTCCGATGTCGGGAGTTACTGACGATGCATTCAGGCTTATGCTTTTAAAACACGGCCGACCCGATGTTTTTTGGACAGAGTTTGTCTCGGTCGAGGGATTATTTTCCAAGGGTCGTGAGATATGCCTTAAAACCTTAAAGTTTTCTCCGGCCGAACATCCGATCGTTGCCCAGATTTTTGGTTCCGATCCCGCATATTTTAAAAAAGCAGCAAAGGAAATTGAAAAACTTGGTTTCGATGGTATCGATATTAATATGGGATGCCCTGACAAAGCCATAGAAAAACAAGGAGCGGGCGCAGCATTAATAAAAGATGTCGATTTGGCAAAACAAATTATCAGAGCGACAAAGGAAGGAACAAAAATTCCCGTTTCGGTAAAAACTCGTCTTGGGTATAATGAAAATCAAATCACTGAATGGATTGTTCCCATCTTACAGGAAAATATTGCCGCCCTTATTATACATTTTCGTACCAAGAAAGAAATGTATCGTTTTCCCGCACAATGGAATTTAGCAAAAGAAATTGTAAAATTGAGAGATTTGTATTCTCCGGAGACGTTGATTATTGGAAATGGAGATGTAAAATCTCTTAAGCAAGCTCGCGAATTAGCTAAAGAAAACAAGCTTGACGGAATTATGGTTGGAAGAGCTACCGTGGGAAATCCTTGGTTCTTTTCTGATAGATTACCCACTACTCAAGAGAAACTAAAAGCCATTGTTGAACATATTAAACTCTTTAATGACCCCAAGCAATTTAATGTTATGAAAAAACATTTTCACGCATATGCAAAAGGGTTTGATGGCGCCAAAGAACTTAGAGATAGACTAATGGAAACTAAAAATTATCTTGAGGTCAAAAAATTAATAGAAGAATTTCTCTTGCGTTTGAATAAGTTGACAAAATAAAATTTTTATTCTATCCATATACCGGAGGCAAAAATGCCGAACATAGAGCTCTTTGGATTTTCTGATCCCTTTGATAAGGAAGTCAGAAAGAGGGTAATCAAAGCACTGAAAGGTGTTGTTCCCGAGAAAGATATAGTGATTACAGAACACAATGTAAAGGTAACCAATGTAAGGGGAAGATTAGCGCCCTTCATCAGGCTCACCACAACCCCGATTCCGGAATTGAATCAAGCTGTCGAAGCCCTAAAAGACATTCCTTTCGACCTGGAAGTCATGCTTCTACAACAGTTTCATTCGGCAAAAAAGTAGATTTATTCTACTTCTTTTTTATATAAACTCCAATTTCAAATGTTGGTGTTTTTTATTTTAAGAGATATAATAATCTTAATATGAATAAAACTATATGACTATTAAAAAAGAATCTATTAAAAATATTGTTAAAGACAAGTATAAAGATATAGCAATCAATAATTCTTCTTGCGGGTGCGGATGCAGTAATACAAAAGATATCTCCAAAAGTATTGGCTACTCTGAGGAAGAATTAAAAATTGTTGGTGAGGCCAATCTTGGTCTCGGGTGCGGAAATCCATTGGCATTTGGAAGAATAAAAGAAGGTGATACGGTCTTAGATTTAGGATCGGGAGCCGGTATAGATGCTATTTTAGCCGCTAAAAGGGTTGGCGATAAAGGAAAAGTTATCGGTGTTGATATGACTGAAGAAATGATAGAAAAAGCAAAAGAAAACGCCAAAAAACAAAATATAACCAATGTGGAATTTCTTTTAGGAGAAATAGAAAACTTACCGTTAAAAGATAATTCAGTTGATACGATAATCACTAATTGTGTTATCAATTTAACTCCTGATAAAGTTAAAACCTTTAAAGAAGCATATAGGGTTCTCAAGCCGGGAGGAAAGATTTATCTTTCGGACATTGTTTTGCTGGAAGAACTTTCAGATGAACAGAGAAACGATAAAGATTTATTGTGCGGTTGTGTTGCGGGAGCATTATTGAAAGATGATTATTTGGATAAAATTAAAAGCGCCGGCTTCAAAGTTAATATTCTTCGAGAAAATAAAGAAATCAGTAAAGAACAATACAACGGAATACCCTTAGAAAGCTTAATGGTTGAGTTAATAAAATAAACTTAAATGAAATCGATTTAAAGTATGACTAGTGAGGCTATAAAAATCAAATTAGAAGATTTAGGTTATAATGATTTCTTTGAATCAAAAAGAAAGTCTTTAGGATTAGAAAAATATTTAATTGCCAGGGTTATTTCTGAATACAAAGAAGCATACAAAGTAAAAGATACAGATGGTGAATATTTAGCAAAGATAACAGGAAAGAAGATATTTAATGCCACCAAAAGAGAAGATTTTCCGGCGGTTGGAGACTGGGTAGCCATAACTATGCCTGATAAAGAAATGGCGATTATCCATGAAATCCTGCCAAGAAAAACCGTCCTTTATAAAAAATACAGTAATAAACAAGATACTCAAATTATTGCCACCAATATCGATACCGCTTTTATCGTTGAAGCTGTTGATAGAGATTACAATCTTAACCGCTTTGAAAGATATCTTGTTTTGGCAAATGAAGGTAAAATCAAACCGGTGATGATATTGAATAAAATTGATTTGATTTCAGAAGAAGAATTAAATCAAAAAATAAGTCAGATAAAAAACAGATTCAATGATATAGATATCATTTCAACCAGTACGATTTCTGAACAAGGATTGGAGGAATTGATGTATTATATAGAAAAAGGGAAGACATATTGTTTCTTGGGTTCATCCGGCATAGGAAAATCATCTTTGATAAATAAATTGATAGGAAAAGATAAAATCAAAACAAGCGAAATAAGCACCTCTACACACAAGGGCAAACATACAACCACAAGCAGGGAAATGTATTTTCTAGAAAATGGCGGAATTGTAATTGATAATCCGGGAACAAGAGAGGTGGGAGTAGCGGGTGCAAGTACCGGAATAGATAATATTTTTGATGAAATCATTGTTTTAGCCAAAGATTGTAAATACGCCGACTGTACTCACATACAAGAATCCGGTTGTGCTGTTTTAGAAGCCGTTAAAACAAAAAAATTAGACGAAGAAAAATATCTAAATTACATTAAATTAAAAAAGGAAGCTGAATATTACGAAATGACCGATATTGAAAAAAGAGGGAAAGATCGTAAATTTGGAAAGTTTATAAAAAATTCGATGGATCAGTTGAAAAAAATTAAACCTTAGAACCTTTCAGTATAGACAAACTTTTTATTTATAATATAATTTATTAAAGGTCATATATTATTAATAAATATAAAATATGCAAAAAATAAAAAGCATCTCATTGTTTGTAGCATTTTTAGTTTTAGTGTCTACTTTTTGTTGTTCAGTTATTTTTGTTGAAGCAAAGGATAATGGTAAGATTAATGGAGAAGAACACAGGAATAATATATCAACGGTTGTTCAAAATCTTTTAAATGCTGCTGATAATGAACAAGGAGAAATTGGCGATCAAATAAGAGTTATGGCTCAACAGCAAAATCAAAGTAAAGACGATATAGCTAATACTATAGATAAAGTTAATGCCAGAAACGGATTAAAGATATTCTTAATCGGTTTAGATTATAAAAATATCGGCCAATTACGTAGCGAAATTGCGAATACGGATAATCGTATAGATAGATTGAATACATTATTAGGCAAACTAGAGAACAGCCAAGATATAACAACTATTCAGGATCAAATTAAAACATTAGAAGAAAATCGTCAAAAAATTAATGACATTGTTAAAGCTAATGAAAGTAAGTTTAGTTTATTCGGTTGGTTTGTTAAATTATTCAATAAGTAATATTATAATTATATAATAATTATTTAAATAATATGGAAAACGAAGAAAAAACTTGTACTTGCGGAATGCCTTTAAATGAAAAAACTGAGTGTTCTTGCAATCCGGGAGTTTGCGTTTATTGTTGTTCATGTGCTCCTGATTGCAAATGTGGTTGCCAAGAGAAAAAGAATCAGCAGTAATAAAAAGTACTTAGCTAAAATAAAACTCCGTCTTATGGCGGGGTTTTTAATTGTTCTTTATTTCAAGCCTAAATATGATTAAGTCAAATTGCTTAAGACTTTTGACAATTATTGTTTTGTGGTAAAATTTAAACATAATAATATCATTAAAAAATATGAACAACGATATTGAATGCTGTCCAAAGTTCGATCCGACTCCGTGGGATGAAAAAATATTCGAGTGGAGTAATAAAAGATTTATTAAAGACAAAGTTTTTACTTTATTCTACATGCCTCTTAATTTCGGTTCGGTCATCACAAGACTGAATAAGAAAGCCGAACAAGCCGGAGCTCAAATACCCGATTGGCTTTGTCTTTCTGACCATCCTTCTCAATGGAATATGGATATTTATTTAGCGGTAGACAAAGAAGTCCCGGGAGCCGAGAATGTATCTTTAAGCGGTAAATATTTAAGCAAAGTTTACGAAGGTGATTTTAGTAAAACAGGGGAGTGGTGCAAAAACTTTGAAGAATATGCCAAGGGCAAGAATTTAAGCATTAAAAAAATGTATATGTGGTACACAACTTGTCCCAAGTGCGCCAAGAAATACGGTAAAAACTACGTGGTGATTATCGCTGAAGTTTAAATAAAAAAATGAGGAAAGCTTTTTGCTTTCCCCCTGGTGTACTGTTATGTGGAAGAAATTGTTGTTCTTGCTACATTTGAACCGGAGGACCTTTCCCCGGAATAATGTAGCAATCCTTTAGAGCTTCCCGGGAAAGATTTCCCGATTGTTCGACAGAGCTGAAAGAACTCGCTTGTTTTGGAGGTGTTGATCTGGAGGCCGAATCAACGATCAGCATCACATCGAATGAAAGCATGGCAATGATTATGCAAAGGGCTACAATGATTCCTATGCTTTTCATTCTTCTCGACTCCGTTTCGTTTCCACAGACCACTCGAAGATATTGCTCTTGAGGGGTCGATTATTAAAGTATCATATTTTAAAAATAATGTAAAATAGGCTCTAAATAGCCCGTGTATTTTACTATTGACATACTATAGTGATATATTGTATAATATTAGTATCTCAAATTAAGGTGTTTGAAATGGAAAAGGAAATGCAAATTGTCTTAGGAGCTGTTATGTGGGCCGCTATCGTCTTTGCAATTGCGATTATCTTCGCAACGATGGGGACGATAGGAATCATCATTGGTTTTATCTTGATCCTGGCTGGATTAAGTCATCTCTTCTTGATTCACGCAACCCACAAGTCATACAAACAGCACCTGCCGGCAACGGTCATGACAGAATACGGAAAGGAGCTAAAATCTCCTCTCTACCAGCAAGCTATTATTGGTTCAACTACCATTCTGGCTGGACTTTCCGGAATTCTTTATGTCGTCGTGGTAATGCTTTGAGAACAAAAAGATGTGGTTTATTAAATCACATCTCTTTTTTTATAAATTTCACAAATCAAGCAAATCGATGTATAATATTCTTGCCTAAACATTAGGCAGAACCTTTACATTTAGGTGATTGTCATGGAAGAACCATTTATTCTTGAAGACGAATACCCGGTAGGAGAAAAGGGTAAGGTCAGAGTAATCTTTGAATTCTATCTGAAAGAACAATTCAAAGACCTGGAAGTCGATAATGAAAAGATTCTTGAAGGCCTGAAAGACCTGCTAGGAGATATGCCTACAGGAATATGCACCAACGTTGCGGCTTCGATTATTGTCTTACCTATCGATTTTGAACTATCGAAAAGACTCATTGATGTCGTTAACATGGATGCAAAAGAAGAGGTCCCGATAGTGGCCGAAGATGTTCCTTTCGCCAGAGACAAGAAGGAACAGGAAAGAGATTTTCTGGTAGCATATCGATAAGAGGCATTGCCTCTTTTTTTTGACAAAAACTTTTAAAAATGTATAATAGTTATATAGATTTAAAGATAAGAATATGGCAGTACCAAAACAAAGACACAATCAATCAAGAAAAAACAGAAGAAGGGGAAACATCTTTATTAAGGCCCCTGTTTTAGTTAAATGCGCTAAATGCGGAAAGCCTGTTTTACCTCACACTCTTTGCGGTTATTGCGGCTACTACAAGGGAACTGAACTTGTAAACGTAATGGCTAAATTAGAGAAAAAAGAACAGAAGAAGAGACAAAAAGAAATAGGAGAAACTAAAACTTCAGAATCTAAAAAAGAAGAAAAGAAATAATATGGCCTCAAGGCACCTATCAAGATCTGTCGCAATGCAAAGCCTGTATGAATGGGACTTTCACGGAAAGGTTGATAATGATTTGGAAAAAATAACCGAAAAAAATATCGAAGAATTCGGTAAAGGCCTTGAAAGCTATGATTTTATTTGGGCGATCGTTAACGGCGTCAAAGAAAATCTTGAAGTTATCGACAAAATTATTGAAAAAACTGCTCCGGAGTGGCCGATCAATCAGATAAACATTCTCGATAGGAATGTTTTACGGATCGGCATTTTTGAACTTCTTTATGAGAATAAAGACGAGGTTCCTCCGAAGGTAGCTATCAACGAAGCCATTGAACTGGCCAAGAACTTCGGCGGAGAGAACTCGAGAAAATTCATCAACGGAGTTTTGGGAACAGTGTATCGAGAAATCGTCGGAGAAGAGGAAGAAGAAAATAAAGGAGAAAACGAACATGAAGAAGAGTAATATGAAAGATTTTTCTATTTTGGAAAAATCATTAAATGTTTCTTTTAAGAATAAAGATTTATTAATCCAGGCTTTCTGCCACCGTTCTTATTTGAACGAGAATCCCGATTTCTATCTCTCACACAACGAGAGATTGGAATTCTTGGGAGATGCAGTTTTAGAATTAATAACCACCGATTATCTTTTCCGCAGTTATCCTGACAAGCCGGAAGGAGAGATGACCGGATGGAGAGCTTCTTTAGTTAATGCTAATATCCTCTCGGATACAGCCAAGGAAATAGGATTCGAAGATTTTCTTTTGCTGTCATCGGGAGAAGAGAAAGAAAAGGGTAAAGCCAGAAAGTATATTTTAAGCGATACCTTTGAAGCCTTTATCGGTGCTCTTTATTTGGATCAAGGATACGAAGAAACCAAGGTTTTCATTGAAAAGAACCTGATAGACAGAAAGCTTCCTGAAATCATTGAAAAAAGACTATTTAAAGACCCTAAATCGCTCTTCCAGGAGAAAGCCCAGGAAATTGTGGCGATCACTCCGGTTTACCAGGTTTTGGAAGAAAGCGGTCCCGACCATATGAGATTCTTCATTGTTGGAGTGTTCTTAGGAGATGAATTGGTGGCCAAAGGAGACGGTTCTTCAAAGCACGAAGCCGAACTAAAAGCGGCTGACGAAGCTTTGAAGGTTAAAGATTGGTAATGCTCAGGGGTTGAAAATAATTGAGTAATAGTGTAAGATATTTTTGTAATTAATAATAACCGAATATGTTAGTAATCAGACTATTTAGAACAGGAAAGAAAAAACAGCCTTCATACAAGGTTGTCGTTACAGACAGAAACAATCCACCCCAGGGAGGAAAGTTTGTCGAGCAGGTAGGATTTTACAACCCTTTGACTAAAGAGAAAATCTTGCACGCAGATAGAATTCAATACTGGATTAGTGTCGGAGCAATTCCTTCAGATACAGTTAACAACATTCTTATCAACGAAAACATTGTAAAGGGAGAGAAAAAGAAGATTGTTTTCAAAAAGAAAAAGAATCCTGAAGCCGAACCGGCACCAGTAGCTGCTCCTGCCCCTAAAGCAGAAGAAGTACCTGTAGTAGAAGAGACTCCAAAAGTAGAAGAAACGACTCCTGTAGCAGAAGAAGCTCCCAAGGCAGAATAGTTTTAAGCTATTCTTGCTTTTTTATACCTTAATATCGGAAAAGGGTAGCGAGTAATATAATGATAAAAGGAAAGGTCGAACTACCCGGTGAAAAGTATAGTATTTAGAAATAAAAGAACTAGCATGGCAGAAGCAAAAGATATCGAATTTCTTGAGTTTATCGTTAAAACACTAGTTGATCATCCAACTGATGTCAAAGTAGA
>JBAZIW010000013.1:0-20483 GCA_041651655.1 Minisyncoccota bacterium
CGCCCCTGCACGCTAGTGACAAGTCAGGCGACCTAGAGACATGGTCAAATAATCATACATATGCGTCTAATAATATCAAATTTAATAGTCAGTAATAGCACCTCTTTTTGAGGTGTTTTTTAAATATGAATAAAAAAATTGACAATCGAATAGGATGGATACGCAATATCGAAAAAATAAAAAGGAAAGATGCAAAAACATATATTATTGAATATGAAATTGCAACGGAATGCCGTATAGCCGGTGTACTTAATTATATTAACGGTAGTATTTTATGCGGACCATTAACAATGGAGAAAGATCAAAATGGTCTATATCATTATTCTTTAAAAATTAGATATTATCAAAATGAAGAATTTCCTCAAAGTGATGAAAGAAATAAAAAGGGCTATTATTTTAAAGATGGGATAGTAGGAGAGATTGTGTCTATTTTTTCTTTATATTTTCGATGCCGTTTTTATCTATTAGCAACATATAATGGAGAATTAACAGAAAATGGATTGAGAATTAAAATAGAAAATGTTTTTATCTATAAACCATGTAGCCAATTTATCCATCCTCAAATATTTTCTTCAAATAATAAAAATTTTGCAAAAGGTTTAAGCGAATTTTTAGATTTAATAAAACTACTAAAAGAAAAGTACCATCAGCAATTCATTTTATCGTGTTATCATTACGCTCAATCATTAAAAGAGGTTGGTATAGATAGCGAAATGATCTTCATAAGATTGGTTTCATCAATAGAATCTCTTTCAAAATTTATTGAATTAAATAAAAAAGACGATTTATTGAAAGGTAAAAACCTAAAAGATGTAATAAAAAAAGAAGAATTTTCTAAAGAAATTTCAAAAGAACTAGAAAAAATATTTGAAACCAGGAAGGCAAAACTAAAATTTATCAATTTTATCATCGAGAACTCTTCGAGATGCTTAAAGGGTGGCAATTATAAAGCTAAACATTGCAAAATTAAAAAAGAGCAATTACCAAAAATATTAGGAGCAATATATAACGCTCGATCTGGATATTTACATAGTGGCGAAAGTATGTATTTGAGCCATATTGTAAAAGGAGAGGAAAAATGGGATACAGATCCTACGGTAGGCATGTTTATAGATAATCGCTTCTTTCCTGCAACACAAAAATTGCCATACGCTTACTTTTTTGAAGGACTTGTAAGATGTTGCTTAATTAATTTTTTGAAAAAAAATAAATAATTTATTCTAATATAATTTTTTTATCCTTTAGTATTAGTCTGCTTTTAAGGCAAGATAGTATTTCTCTTTTTTCTAAAATTGTTCCTTGCCTAAGGATATATTTAATGTAGCTTCTTATATCAACATTAATGTCGTTTTTTTCTTTCTTATTCCCAAGTACTTCGATATTAAATTTATTAATTCGAGATATCTCTTGCCTTATTTTTTCTTTTATTCCTAATTCATCTAAATTAACTCTATCTATTAATTCCACCAATTCATCAAGAAGGTCTTTTTCGTTAATTGCATGATTATCGCAGTCTATATTTCTTGCCTTTGTACAGAAGTAATAAACATGGCGATTAGTACCGCCGTCTTTTAGTTTTTTAAATTTTTCATCAGCTGATATGCCCGATCCGCAATATCCGCATTTTATTAGCTTAGTAAAAACAAATTCCTTACTTTCTGTTTTTGGTATAAAATTCTCATTTAAAGTCGTCTGAACTCTATCAAATAATTCTTTAGTTATAATCGGTACATGTTTACCGATATACCACTTACCACTACCAGTAGGATATTCGAATTCTCCGTAATAAAATGGATTCCTAAAAATACGATAAATGTTTCCTATTGATAATGATTTTCCATTTTTAGTCTTAAATTTAATTTCCGTTAGCCAGCGACAAACCTTTCTACCGCTCCATTGCTCATCAGCCACTCTTTCAAACATTTGCTTGATTATAGGGGCTCGCCTTGGATCAATCCTTACTTGGCACTTCTTATCCACGTATTTCTCGTTTAAATAGCCTGTGGGAGCCGTTCCAGGCCTCCAACCCATCTCACACCTAGTCCTTAGTCCTCGCTTCACATTGACCGCTTTATTGTCATTTTCAAGTTTTGCCTGAGAGCCCAATATCATTAAAAGGAACTTTTCATTAGGATTATTGGTGAACTTCTGTCCGTATGTTCTTATTTCGATTAATAGCTTCTGATCCATTAAATCTACGATTGATCCCAAGTCTCCAGCATTCCTGCTTAATCTATCTGGAGCCCATGTCAGAATGCCATTATATTTAGCTTCACGAATCTCTTTAATCATTTCGTTAAAAACTGCTCTTTGACCAACTTCTTTAGAAGAATGCGACTCTCTTTTAATTTCAACGATGTCAAGGCTCTCTCTTTCGGCTAAAGTCAACATTTCCTTTATTTGAGAATCTATTGAGAGGGCCTGTCTATCTTCAGCTTCGGTTGATTTCCTTGCATACAAGCAGTACTTAATTTTAACGTCTAGAATAGGGGATTGATTATTATTTTTTGTTATCACTACTTGCTCCATATTGCTTTTATTTACTGTTATTATGGACAAGGATGACGCAATAGTACAAGGAAGTCCAGACCCAGATGTAGACAAACTGGAGACTAAAAGTATTTTACTAATTACCATTTTTATTGTAAGATATACAAAATTAGTCAATTCTTTATTAATTAAAACATGTTTGAACAATCATTTAAAAATATAGACAGTATTCTTCATACTGATTCCGGATGTGGGACCGAACTTGATTACGTTGAACAAACCTCTTGGATCCTGTTTTTGAAATACCTTGATGATTTAGAAGAAACTAAAAAAACTGAAGCAGAATTGGCTGGAAAAAAATATGCATATATTTTGTCCTCAGAATATCGTTGGAATAATTGGGCCTGCCCAAAAAACGGTGACGGTAGATTAGATCACAACAAAGCATTGGATGGCGATGACCTTACAGATTTTGTTAACAATAAACTTTTCCCATATCTCAAAAAATTTAAAGCGGAAGAACCCAATACTATTGAATATAAAATAGGAGAAATCTTTTCTGAATTAAAAAACAAAATTTCTAGTGGTTATAAGCTAAGAGAAATTTTAAATATAGTTGATGGTATGCATTTCAGACTTTACGAAGAAAAGCATGAACTTTCCCATCTTTACGAAGCCAAAATTAAGAATATGGGTAATGCAGGAAGAAATGGGGGCGAGTATTACACTCCACGTCCATTGATTAGAACTATTGTTAAGGTAGTCGACCCAAAGATTGGTGATACTATTTATGATGGAGCTTGCGGTAGTGCAGGATTTTTAGTAGAAGCATATAACTATCTCACGCAAAATCAAACCAAACTTTCTTCAAGTCAGATGGCAACGCTTCAAAATAAAACTTTTTACGGCAAAGAAATAAAATCTCTTGCTTATATTATTGGCATTATGAATATGATTCTGCATGGAATTGAAGCTCCAAACATTAGACACATGAATACATTATCAGAAAATATTAATGATATTCAAGAAAAAGACCGTTATGATATTATTTTAGCAAATCCTCCTTTTGGAGCGGGAATTGGCCGAGAAATTCAACAAAATTTTCCAATTAAAACGGGCGAAACAGCCTTTTTATTTCTTCAACACTTTATTAAAATTTTAAAAGCTGGCGGTAAAGCTGGCATCATAATTAAAAACACCTTTCTTTCTAATACCGACAATGCTTCGGTTTCATTGCGTAAGCTTCTTTTAGAAAATTGTAATCTTCACACGGTACTTGATTTACCAGGAGGTGCCTTTCAGGGTGCGGGAGTAAAAACTGTAGTTTTATTTTTCGAAAAAGGAGCACCAACAAAAAAGGTCTGGTTTTATCAATTAAATCTTGATCGTAATCTTGGCAAGGGGAAACCTCTGAATGAAACTGATTTAGCTGAATTTGTGGAGCTACAAAAGGCAAGACCGAATAGTAATAATTCATGGAGTATAGACATTAAAGATATTGATCAAATAACTTTTGATTTATCGGTAAAAAATCCTAATAAAAATAACGAGGCTATCTTGCGAGAGCCAAAAGATATCTTTGAGGAAATAAAAAAGTTGGATCAAGAAAATAACGATATTTTGAAAAATATTCTAAGGCAAATTAATGAAAAATAATTGGCAAGCAAAAAAACTTGGTGAGGTTTTAGAATACGAACAGCCAACACAATATATTGTAAAATCTACAAGCTATAAGGATGATTACGAAACGCCCGTTTTAACAGCTGGGAAATCCTTTATTCTAGGAAAAACAAAAGAAAAAAGTGGCATTTTCCCCACAAAAGATTTACCAGTAATTATTTTTGACGATTTTACAACAGCTACTAAATTTGTTAATTTTCCTTTTAAAGTTAAGTCGTCTGCGATGAAAATTTTGCATCCAGTTAAAAATGTATCTGATGCTAAATTTCTTTTTTATATAATGCAAAATATTAGTTTTGATCACACTGGCATCCACAAAAGATATTGGATATCAGAATATTCTAAAATTAAGATTTTATTGCCACCTCTTACAGAACAAAAACGCATAACAAAAATATTAGACGAACTTATTGAAAAGATAGAAAAAGCAAGAGAAAACGCAGAAAAAAATATCCAGAACTCTAAAGAACTTTTTGAATCATATTTGCAGAGTGTTTTTACAAATCCAGAAAAAGATTGGGCAAGGGAAAAGCTAGGAGACATTCTTCAAAAAACAGAAACCATTAATCCCTTAAATGAACCTAGCAAAGAGTTTATTTACGTAGATGTGTCAAGTATTAACAAAAAAACATTTTCTATAGAAAATACAACATTAGTAAAAGGAAAAGATGCACCGAGTAGGGCAAGAAAACTTATTAAAACTAATGATGTAATTTATGCAACTATTAGGCCAACATTAAAAAGAATTGCGATTGTTCCAGAAAATCTTAATGAACAAGTTTGTAGTACAGGTTATTTTATTTTGAGATCTAAAGATGTCCTCATTAATAAATTAATTTTTTATTTCTTGCAAAGTAATGATTTTAATGAAAAAATGGAAAGATTACAAAAAGGAGCTAGTTATCCAGCGGTAACAGACAAGGAAATCAAAAATCAAATAATTTTGTTTCCCAAATCTATAGCTAGACAAAAAGCTATCATTACTAAACTTGACACACTGTCCGTCAAAACAAAAAAGCTAGAATCAACTTATAAACAAAAATTAGAAAGTTTAGAAGAATTGAAAAAATCTATCTTAAAACGTGCATTTAATGGAGATTTGTAATATAGTACAGATATGAATGAATCGGAGACAAGAGCTGAATATATAGACCCAAAGCTTAAAGCAAGTGGATGGGGCGAAGTAGATGGGTCAAAAATCTCACGCGAATTTCGTATTACTGAAGGTAAAATTCTAACTGGTGGTGCACGAAGCAAGCCAGAAATAGCTGACTATATTTTAATATATAAAAATCGTAAAATTGGAGTAATTGAGGCTAAAGCTGAAAATTTATCTACATCGGAAGGAGTAATGCAAGCCAAAATATACGCAGAAAAATTACAAATTGATTATACTTACGCCACTAATGGAAAGGATATTTATGAAATATCCATGAAAACTGGGAAAGAGGGGAGTATTGATAATTTCCCAACTCCCGATGAATTATGGAATAAAACTTTTTCTAAGCAAAACGAATGGAAAGCTAAATTTAATACTATTCCAATAGAAGGTGAAAAAGGTAAACGTTATTACCAAGAATTAGCCATTAATAATACAATGGATGCTATCGCCGAAGAAAAGTCGCGCATATTAATTACGATGGCAACTGGAACAGGTAAAACAGCTGTAGCAGCTCAAATTGCCTGGAAGCTATTTCAAACCCGCTGGAATCTTAAAAGAGACGGGAGTCGCAGACCAAGAATATTATTTTTAGCTGACAGAAACATTCTTGCTGATCAAGCTTTTGGTAATGATTTTTCAATTTTCCCAAATGATGCGATGGTACGTATTAATCCTCTAGACATCAGGAGAAGAGGAGGCGTTCCAATGAGTGGTAGTATTTATTTTACGATTTTCCAAACTTTCATGAGTGGGTCAGAAGGTACTCCTTATTTTGGAGAATATCCTTCAGATTTCTTTGATCTAATAATTATTGATGAATGTCATCGTGGTGGTGCAAATGACGAAGGTAATTGGCGAGGGATTTTAGAATATTTTTCTCCAGCCGTTCAGATTGGACTTACCGCTACACCAAAAAGACAAGATAACGTAGATACATATAAATACTTCGGTGAGCCAGTTTATACTTATTCGCTTAAAGAAGGAGTGAACGATGGTTTTTTGACTCCTTTTAAAGTAAAAAGAATTAAAACCACACTCGATGATTACGTATATACTTCGGACGATCAAATAATAGAAGGTGAGGTTGAAGAAGGAAAGATATATGAAGAATCGGATTTTAATAAAATAATTGAAATAAAGGCACGTGAAGCTAAAAGAGTTCGTATAGTTTTAGATGAAATAAATCAAAAAGAAAAAACAATCATATTCTGTGCGACACAAGATCACGCTGCTGCAGTTAGGGATTTAGTAAATCAAATGAAGGAAAGTAGTGATCCTAACTATTGCGTTAGAGTAACAGCTAACGATGGATTCCGCGGAGAACAATATTTACGCGAATTTCAAGACAATGAAAAAACAATCCCTACGATTCTTACCACCTCACAAAAACTTTCTACCGGAGTAGACGCTAGAAATATTAGAAATATTGTTTTAATGCGTCCAGTAAATTCCATGATTGAATTCAAGCAAATTATCGGTCGTGGAACTAGACTTTTTGATGGTAAGGAGTACTTTACAATTTATGATTTTGTAGATGCTTATCATCACTTTGCTGATCCAGAATGGGACGGTGATCCTGTAGAAGAAATTTGTTCAAAATGCGGAAAATATCCTTGTGAATGTGAAAAAAATCCACCACAAATATGTCCTATTTGCGGCAAAAAACCATGCGAATGTGAAAAACCACCTAAGATTTGTCCTGTATGCAAACAAGATCCTTGCATCTGCGAAAATCAACCAAAGAAAAAATTAAAGATAAAATTACGAGACGGAAAAGAACGTGAAATTCAACACATGATTTCTACTTCCTTTTGGGGTGCAGATGGAAAGCCTCTTTCTTCTGAAGAATTTATTGTCAAAATATATGGAGTGCTACCAGATTTGTTCAAAAACGAGGAAGAGTTAAGAAAGATATGGTCAAATCCAATAACAAGAAAAGAATTTCTAGAAAGACTTTTTGACTTAGGCATTGACCTAGAACAACTAGATAATATTCAAAAAGTTGTTAATGCAGAAGACTGCGATCTCTTTGATGTCCTTTCTTACCTATCATACAACACTCCATTAATTACTAGACAACAAAGAATAAATAATACAAAAGAAAGCATTCTAAAAGGGCTAGATGAAAAGCATAAGGAATTTTTAGATTTCGTTCTTTCCAAGTATAAAGAAAAAGGAGTTGAAGAATTAGCTGAAGAAAAATTACCCATCTTATTAAACTTGAAGTATAATTCTCCAGCAGACGCAATAAATATTCTTGGAGACGTTAGCTCTATTCGTTCGACATTCTTTGATTTCCAAAAAAATCTATATTCAAAAGTTAATATATAAAATAAATAATTAAAATGGAAAATGAAAAAGCTTCTGATATTTTTAATAGAACTCGACCAGTATTTGGAAAAAAAGTTTCATTCCAAGAAGCATTTCCCGAAATAAAAAATATTAGGGTTGAAATTGAAGAAGCCGAAATTGCCTCTAAGGGACAAAAATACTCTTATTCAAAAGAAAATTTAGGTGAATATATAGATTGCAGTAATCCACATTGTTATGGGGGTGGATTTTCAATAGGCAAGGTAATCAGAGAAATGGTTAGCGAAAGAAAAACCGAAATAGATGGCGACTGCATGTGCCAGGGCAATGAAGGATCTCAAAAGGGACGAAAAATATACCGATCTTGTACTCACTATTTTAAATACAAGGTTTTTATCGAATATAATTAGAATTATGATGTAGGCAAAGTGTAGACTAAAAGACTACACTTTTTTCTATTTTTGAGCTATTATGTAATCACAATTTAATAGCAGTGGCCTAAACCTTTGAATTTCAAGGGCATGGTCCGAAAGACATATAAGACATAAAGAACCCATCATGGGGCGTATTGTCTTATATGCCATATCGGGAAACCGGTATGAGGGGCTTCGGCCTCTACCCTGTGGTGGGCTTTTTGTTACCACAATATTAGTAAAGATAATAATAAATAAAAAAATATGAACGAAAATGAACTCGTACAGCCATTAGGCAAAAAGGGTGAAGAAATCTTAGCCGAGAACATTCGAAGAGGAGAAAGCATTCTAGTTAAACTAAAGGGGACTTTCGGAGAGGGTTTTATTTTAACTGATAACCATGTCTATATCGTCAAATGGGGATTTAACACTGGTAATCTATTCGGTGGAAGATGTACAGCTTTTGATTATAGAAATCTAACAGGAATTGAGATAAACAAATCTCTCATTAATGGAGTAGTAGAATTACTTTCCCCAGCCACTCAATCGGCTAGTCTAAGCTATTGGGGAGGAAACAATAGTGCTCAAAAAAGCAACTACGCGATAACATTCCAAAGACAGAAATTCTCTATTTTTCAAAAAGCGGTCTTAATCGGAAGAGATATGATAGCTAAGAAAAAAGAAGAATCAAAATAATCATATGATAGAATATATTTTTTTCTTCATCTTCTTTTTATCGATAATCGGCCTAATAGCAGGATTAATCAAGCCATCTTTGGTAAAGATTAAGTCCCGAAAAATGATTTCTTTAATCTTTACTGGATTAGCTTTTGCATCTCTAATCATAATTGGCTTTACTGCTCCAGCTGCCTCAAATGAGCAGTCAAATGGTAAACAAATTAATCAGCAAACTGAAGCTATTTCCGAAACTTCAGAGTCAACACAAAATCAAGAACAACCAGTAAAGTCAAACGAAAATACTAATAGCCAACAAACTGCTCAAGTTGCATCCAATAATGATTCAAAAGTTATTGAATCTTTGCCAGAAGCAACAGGCAGTAAAGCAATTCTTTACAGTGTTGTAAAAGTAGTTGATGGAGATACTATCGACGTTAGCATTAATGGAGAAACAAAACGACTAAGGCTCATAGGCATCAATACTCCTGAGACTGTCGATCCAAGAACACCAGTGGAATGTTTTGGCAAGGAAGCTTCAGATAAAGCTAAATCATTGCTTACGGGAAAGAAAGTATCCCTTGAGGCAGATTCGACCCAAGGCGAATTAGATAAATACAGCAGACTTTTGCGATATGTATTTCTAGAAGATGGAACTAACTTTAATCTCTATATGATTAAAGAAGGTTACGCCTACGAATATACATATAATACCGCCTATAAGTATCAGAAGGAATTCAAGGAATCTCAAGTCTACGCCAAGACGAACAATAAAGGATTATGGAGTCCGACTACCTGTAATGGGGAATTGAAATCTGCAGAGCCACAAGCTACAAACACCTCATCATCGACCTCATCTTTCGGATCCTGCGGGACTAAAACAACCTGCTCACAAATGACAACTTGTGAAGAAGCTAGATACTTTCTTAATACCTGCGGGGTAACTAGACTAGACGGAGATAGCGATGGAGTTCCATGTCAAACGACTGTCTGTAAAAATTAATCGTGTAAGTTATCGTTAAGGATGTCTTTCGGGTCTGGAAGTATGGTGATCTTAACGGGAGGGAGAGGCTCGTCCCATCGCCCCGATTTTTGACTTGATTCCGTCTTATATCTTTGAGAATTATGCTTAAGGGCAAATTCTATTGCCTTTTGATTTCCGTTTTTAACATTCTTCATAAGACTGCCTTCACTAATATCAACAAAATTTTCTCTCCCCATTCGAACTGCCTCTTCAGCCTTTTCTCTAAACTTTTTATCTTTTTCTTTCCAACGATAATAATCGGCCCTACTGATTCCAACGCTAAGACAAGCCATGTATATATTTCCAAATTTATGGAGTCCATTAAGAAGCTTTTGTTTTGTCTTTGCGTCAATCATATTAATTTATCTTTACGGGTTTTTTACCAGTTTCGATTTCCCATCTTCTAAGTATAACTTCTGTGTAAACAGGGGACTTTTCCATGAGATAACATCGGCGATTCATCCTTGCCGATGCTATTAATGTTGATCCACTGCCTCCAAACGGTTCGACGATGAGGTCGCCTCGCTTAGTTAGAACTTTGATATAGGGGATAATTATCTCCAAAGGTTTTGTCCCGAAAATTATTCCTTGTCCTGATGATTTTTCGTCGGCTGCTTTGAAATCTAAATGATCTGTTGGGCAGATCCTCTTGCCCTTTTCGTATGATTCCCAGTGTGGTTTTCCACCTATTGCATACAAGGCGGTTTCATATTCATTTTCTAAAAGCTCACCTTCATCTTCTTCATTAAGCTCGACATTGTCAGAAGTCCCAACCATAGCAATGTCGTGCTTGTTGAAAAATTTATACTTTGCCGAGAATCCTTGTACTCGGTTAGGAAGATGCCATACAATCATATTCTTTACCTTCCAATATTTCTCTATTTCATTCCATATCGTACGGATATTCTTCCAATTTTCGTAAACAATAATGGCGAAGTTTTCTTTAGCCACCCTACTAATGTTACCCATCCATTGCTCTGTAAAATTATCAGGCAAAACATCTGTTTCTAAATAGCGTCTGTTCTTCTTCATTCCAAAGCCAGTAGTAACGCCATCTTTTTGTTTGGTCTTGCCCTTTAGATAATTTAAGATATATGGCGGATCGGTAAAACACATATCTGCCTTGTCTCCGTTCATGAGTTTGAGCATGTCTGCCTCTATCGTTGAATCGCCGCACATTACCTTTGACCCGTCTAATTCATAAACATCTCCTTTTTGGACAAAAATATTTTGAATGTTTAATTTTTCGAGTTCTTTTTTGAGATCAAATTCTTCGGGCGTATCTTCAATCGAGAAAATATCATCTAGCTCCTGACTATCAAAACCTACATCGGCAAGAAAAGACTCGTCGAACTCAGCCAGCAGATCAATATCGAATTCCCCGGTATTTTTATTAAGACGGAGATTAAGTTCCTTCTCTTTGGCAATATCTGATATTTTGATATAGACGACTGGAGCCATTGTTATGCCTAATTCCTTAGCGGCTTCAACCCTGAAATGTCCGCCAATTACCACATTGTTTCTTTCTGGCACGCTATTGCAGATAATTGGGTCCACAAGACCAAATCTTTTTATGGATTCTTTTAGCTGCTCCATTTGCTCTTTTGAATGTTTCCTAGCGTTGTACTCGGCACCCTTGAGCAGATTAATGTCCACGTACTTTATGTCTATATTGTTTTTTGTTTCCATGAATTTAAAATTAGTTGATAATATCGTTAATTATTAGTTTATTATCTTGTCGACCATTTCTTATGTTCATTTTCGCAATTATTATTTGTCTCTTACATCCCTCCTATGTGTAATGTTGAACAATAAAAAAGCCCGTAAAATGGGCTTTAAAGTATAATTTGTGCACTACACCTAGGAGACAATTTTTATTTTGTAAAAAGGATTTATTTTATATCCGCTATTATTTTTTCCTATAATTAATTTTTCTTTCTCTGGTAATCTTAATCCTCCACATACTTTTTCGTTGATAGAAAGTATGCTTTTTCTTATAGAATCCTCGCTTTCACTATGTAGATTATTTAATAAACGTCTAGTTTCTACATATCCCTTATCTCTAATTAAAATTTCAAGTATTCCGATTCTCATTTTTCCTTCCTTAAAACAATAATGATATTTTTGTTTGGGTGAACGATAAATATCTCCATTCTTACTAATAAATAGATCTACTTTTTTAGGTTTGGGTAATTGGTCTTTTCCTTCTTTACTACTTAATAATTTTTCTAGAAGAAAATTATTTTTTTCTATCGCCTTTATCTTGTTTATCTCTATCTGTTTTTTCTCTTCGGCGATCACAAGCTCTCCATAAGTCCCATAAATAGGGCCCCAGTGGTTATTATTCAGTTGTTTATTGTTGATATTTGACATGCGTTAGGAATAGGTATATAATTACTTGGTAGCACGTAAATCATATCATATAATTATGGAATTAACAAGAAAACAAAAAGAGGTATTGCAAGCGATCAAAACTCTTATAGGTCAAAACGGACGAAATCCTACCTTAAATGAGGTTAGGGAATATTTAGGATATGGAGCCATAAGCTCCGTTCAGCAACACACAAACGCCCTTAAAGCTAAAGGATTTCTCATTTCTGAGCAATTTTCGAGAGGATTAAAGCTTAATAAAGACACATATAAAGCTACCGTTAATATTCCTGTCGTAGGGGAAGGATCGTGCGGCAAATTAAGATTAACTGATCAAGACATAAGTGCTTATATTGCATATCCTGCTAAAAAGCTATCGGGCGAGGTTGGGGAATATATGTTTTTGATAGCAACTGGAGATAGTATGGAAAAGGCGGGTATCGATTCAGGAGATTTTCTTTTAGTAAAAAGACAGCCAAACCCCGAAGAAAATGCAATCGTAGTTGCTTTAATTGGCGATGAGGCTACTGTTAAATATTTCAAAAGAAAAAATGGCATGCCTTATTTAGAGCCAGCTTCTAATAATCCGGAATACAAACCGATATATTTAGTCAATCATCAGAACAACAATATATCTTTCTGTGGAATAGTAAAAGATATATTAAAAATTAGCAAAGCAGAAAGTTACGCCATAATATAGTTAAGCATTAAAAAGCTTCCCTTAAATAAAAGGAAAGCTTTCTAGTATTTAACTGCTACAGCATTATGCTGCACAAAGTCGATAGCCGGCGAGTACTAGAATTATAAACTGACAGAATAAATATGGATCAACTTTACTAAAGAAAAACCGCTTTATAAAAAGCAGCTTTTCAACAGACTTTATTAAAGTATACCATATTTAATAAAAAATCAACACTAACATGCCACTACCAAAACATGACAGAAATAACGATGGATCATTCCGCAGAGAAAGAAATGATTCTTTAGCTGGTAATTTGCGTAAAGATTATACGGAATTTAACGAATTTCGTTCTGATGCCAAATTAGGAACCATCAAGGAAAAACTTGGCCTGCCCGAAGATGCTTCTATTAATGAAGTACGAAAAGCAATCCGTGAGGAAAAGTAAATCGCATAAGCCTGGGTAATTTAAGTTACCCAGGCTATAATAAAAAAATAAAAAACGACCATGGCTTACAAAAACAAAACATACGTTGCTTTCGATGGCGATAACGATATAAAATCTTACTACCTAATGAAGGCATGGAAAGAAAATAAACACATAGATTTCGATTTTTATGATGCACACGAATTAAATTCTGCTAGAGATACAAGCACCGAAGAATCTATTAAGGCTCAATTGAGAGAGCGAATGAAGAATGCAAAACAAATGATTCTATTGGTTGGAGAAAATACTAAATATCTTCGAAAGTTTGTACCTTGGGAAATTGATTTTGCTAGAAAAAATAATATACCTATTATAGTAGTAAATTTAAACAATAAAAGAGGTTACGACGATGGATTGTGTCCAAGCTCAATAAAAGACAACGTCTACACAATAAGCGTTTCTTTCAACGCAGCAATTATAAAATATGCCCTTGATGACTTTCCTGAAGATTATCAAAACAATAAAGACAAAGAATCATGCAAGAGTCACAGATTTTCTTACAAGGATTCTGTCTATGAAAAACTTGGGCTATGAATATAAAAAAATACAAGTCGACTGTACTTTCCTGGTCAATGCTTAAAATTGTTTTATGTAATTTCATTTCTTTTTTTGGATTCCTCGCATTGCTACTTGGGGTAGGAGACATATTGTGGCCTCAAACATTTAATTATGGAGAGAATGGTTTCAAAATTATTATTTTTGTTTCAATTTTTTTTGCTCTCATTAAATCTTTCCCTAAATTATCTTCATCTTTTTACTATTCAATTCCGGGTCATAAAATAGAAATCATTGTCGGGGACTTATTTTCTTCCGATAAAAAGAATATTGTAATTGGCATGTCTGATACCTTTGATACTGAAATCGGGGAAATAATAAGTAAAGAAAGTATTCAGGGACAATTTTTAGAAAAAATTTATCGTTCTGATAAATCAAGACTCGATAGAGATTTAAAAATAGAACTTGATAAGCTTAAGCTAAATCCAAAAATTGATAAAGAGAAAACTATCGGCAAGAATGAAAGATATGACATTGGCACAACAGTTTGCATAAGGTACGGATCAGTTAACTATTTTTGTTGTGGCTACAGTTTTATGAATAATAATTTGATGGCAAAGTCAAGCTTTGAAGAATTGTGGATATCATTAGGTAAAATATGGAATATGGTTAGAATAAAGGGAGAAAGAAATGCAATGGCTATGCCGGTCATAGGGTCAAACTTAGCTAGAATTGAAAATGTTAACTATAATTTACTAATAAAAAGTATTATTCTTTCCTATGTGGTTAATTCTAGGCTTACTCCTATTTCTAAAGAATTATCGATTATAATTAATGAATTAAATGCCGAAAAAATTAATTTTTTAGAGATTCAGAATTTTCTTGAAAATTTAGATAAATAAATTATATATGTTAAGGGAAAAAGAAATTCATGAAAAATACAGGGACGAAATAATGCTTTTTCTTAATAATCTTGGTTTAAACTGTGTTGATTTTGAAAAACAAGAAAAAGACACTGAAAAGAAAAAACCTGACATAAAAGAACTAAATAATAATATTTTAATAGAAGTTAAAGTTTTATTCTTGAACAATATATTAAAAAAACAGGCCGAAGAGATAGGGAACAAATTAGTAAGAGGTGAAGCGGCAGCTTATTGGTTTACAAATACTCCTAATTTTCATGATCATCTTCAAGATTGTAGGCATAAGTTTAGACAATACGACGGAAATAGGACGATGGTTATTTTTATTAATAAAATGGCGCACCAAGAACAGTCATTAGAGGATTTATTGTCTGGAGAAGAATATTATGTAATTTCTAGTGACGGTCAAAATATTAGTATTGATGGGTCTGGACACAAAAATAGGGAAGTAAGAGCCAATATTAATCATGAAATTGGAGCAATCGGACAATATTATCCTAATGATAAATATTTAAAAATTATTCACAATACTTTTGCTAGTCAATGTCGAAAAATTCCAACCAATGTTTTTGCTAATTTCGAAAAAATAAAACAAAAGAGTTATGACTACAAAGATAATAATAATATTTTTGAAAATATAAAAAATTATGAATGAGGAAGAAAAAGTAAAAATAATATCATTTTTAAAAGAGCTTGGATTAGCCGATCAGGTTATAAATCCTATATTAAAATTATTAGACAGCTCATCTGCTTCGGTAATTACTAAAGAAAGTCTTAATAAACAATTGGATTTATTAAAACATTCTATTTCAAGATTGTGGGATTCTATGCCGACGATATGCTCCTTATCTGCAATGCTTTTAATTATAGCCACCTTCAATCCAAATTTAATAGCCGTCGGCTTTTCGGTAAAATTAATATTAACAGTCTTGCTTGCTATAATTCCATTAGGAATTTGGCTAAACTTTATTGATGCAATAAGAGGACAAGAGTCCTCTCTTGTCAGCATGCTAAAAACTGTAGAAAAATCAAATATGTCAGAAATAGAAAAGAAAGACATAAAAGATATGATGACGAAGGCAAAAAAGCCGACTTTGAAAGGTCAGCTTCCATTTTATATCCATTGCATATTCACAGTGGCTATAGTCTTACTAATATTCTTAATTTGGAGAATTGATTTAATAGAATTGGTTATTTCTATCATTTAAAAAAGTCGCACAAGGTATATTAAACGACACCATATTGAATTATTAATATAAACAACGATAGGGGACTATTAAAAAAATACTAAATGCTGTAAGATGAAAATAATGATTCAGTTCCAACAAATATGAAAAAAGCTATCTTATCATTAATAATAATTATTTCTTTTTTTATTTTCTTTGCTTCATCTATTTTTTTAAATGTTTGTTTTCCAGACGGCTGTTTTTTTGACATTCAAAACTCTGTATGCAGTGATGGTAATTGCGTTGATGAAAGTCTTATAAGCCATTTGGAAGAAAAGTCCTCATTTACAATAGCTATTGTAAACAATAATTTACCTCTTTATTGTTTACTAATTTTAGTAATTTTATTTTTCATATTTTATGAAAATAATGAAAAACTTTTAGAGCTTCAAGGTAGGACCAAAACCGCTTTAAAACGTTTTAATCTGGAGCATAATTTGCTTACCCCTTTATTTGCTAAAGGCATTCTGAATCCTAAAATTTTTTGATATATATTTTAACGTTTTATTTTTAAAAAATAAAAGCGGTTTTTTGTTATATAAAAATATCTTAAAAAAATATGCATAAACTTAAATTAATCAATAAACAATTTTTAACTGGCTTGATTGTCGGAGCGGTCACTATGATTTTAATAGGCTCAATTACTTATTTATCTGTTAATAAATTATCTTGGCTATCAACAAAAATAATTGAAAAAAATTCTGCCGAGTTCATAAATGCGAAATTATTGCAGGGACAAGGATCAGCAACTGTCAAGGTAATTGGAAAAGAAAACGATTTATACAAACTAGAGGTTGATTATAACGGACAAAAAATAAATTCATATATCTCTAAAGATGGCAAAAAGCTCTATCCGCAAGTATATAGTTTATCTGAAGTTGCCACTGAAAATACTAGCTCAAATTCACCATCTATCGCAGTAGAAGAAAAATCAGATAAGCCAACTGTCGAGCTTTTTGTCATGAGTTACTGTCCATACGGAACACAAATAGAAAAAGGCATTCTTCCTGCCGTTAAAGCTCTGGGCGATAAAATAGACTTTAAGTTGAAATTTGTTTCTTATACAATGCATGGTGAAAAAGAAAATCAGGAAAATCTTCGCCAATACTGCATTGACAAAGTCCAACCTGCTGAATTCTATTCTTATCTAGATTGTTTTTTGATTAGTGGTGATGCTAATGCTTGTCTAAAATCTGCTGGAGTTGATGATAATAAAACAAATTCCTGCATGGATGAAGCAGCTAATCAATTTGATATAACTGGAACTAATTTCAATGTTCACAAAGCAGATAATGACAAATACGGTGTACAGGGTTCTCCAACTTTAGTCATTAATGGCACAACTATCCAATCAGGTCGTGATAGCGCAAGCCTACTTAAAACAATTTGCAGCGCCTTTAACAATGCTCCAAGCGAATGCCAGGATCAGCTATCAACAGAGGCTCCGGCTCCTGGTTTTGGAAAGGGAACTAATCAATCTGGTGCCTCAGGAAGCGGTAGCTGTAATTAATCAAGCTAATAATTAAAAAATGAACAAGAAAAAAATTACACTTGTGTCTTTAATATCGCTGATTTCTACTTTTTATGCCCAAGCAGCTTTAGCAATCTGTCCAGTTTGTGTAATCGGCGTTTCCAGCGGTGTTGGATTAGCTCGATGGTTAAAAATAGATGACACGATTACTGGATTATGGATAGGAGGGATGACTGTGGCTATTATAATGTGGACAATACAATGGCTAGACAAAAAGAATATTAAATTCACATTAAGAAATACCTTGATAATCATATTGTCATATGCAACGGTTATCTGGCCCCTCCGCTCAATCGAAGTTATCGGAGACGAATATAACACAATTTGGGGAATGGATAAGCTGATTTTGACTATCTTTATCGGCAGTATTGTTTTTTATGGTTTCGAAAAATGGTATAGGGCAATACGAGCTAAGAATGGTGGATCATTATTCCGCTATCAGAAAGTTATCTGGGCTTGGATTCCCTTAATAATTCTTTCAATTATTTTTTATTTTATAACGAAATAGTTGCAAAATAATCTATATTTTGATTAAATGCAGTTGACTCATATATGAATATATGATAATACGTTCATATATGAAAACACAACAAATTCAACTTGAAGCGAAATTATTCAAAGGATTCGCTGATCAATCTCGACTATCAATAGTCTCTACAATATTAGATGGGCCGAGAACAGTAACTGAGATTGCGGAAAAAACAAATCTATCTCAGTCTAATACCTCGGCCCATTTATCCTGCCTTTTAGAGTGTGGACTTATTAAAAAAGAGAAAAGGGGAAGAGAAGTTCTTTATGAGGTTGCCTCAAAAGACGTTTCCGATATTATTATTTGTGCAAGAAAATTACTTAAAAAACATTCAAAAGAATTTTATAATTGTACGCATTACTAATTAAAAGTTAAATTATGAGCACTTGTAGTTGCGATTGTTCCGAAAAGGAAAAGCAAGAAAAAATTGAATCCGATCCAAAAAAGAAGATTAAGTGGCTGATAGTCTCTTTGTTTTTTGTTGCCCCCTTAGAAATAATGTCCTTCTTTTCTATTGATATCAGCTTGTGGGCTAGATTGTTATTTTTTATCATCATCGCCCTTGTTTTTGGAAGAAGCATTGTTGTAAGCGGAATAAAAAGCCTTATCAAGCTGAATTTCTCCGATATTAATCTCCTTATGTTTATTGCTATCATTGGAGCAGTATTTTTACAAAAATTCGAGGAAGCTTCGATAATTATAATCTTATTTGGGCTGGGCGAGGCTTTAGAGGAGTATGGGATTGGAAAAAGCCAATCGGCATTAAAAGAATTAATTGATAAGGCTCCTAAATTAGCCCAAATCAAAGGAATGGCTGATAAAACGCCGATCGACAAGATTAAAATTGGAGACATCATCATTATTAAGCCCGGAGATCAAATTCCTTTAGACGGAAAGATTATTCTAGGAAACTCTTCAGTTAATGAAGCGAATATAACTGGCGAGCCTTTGCCTAAAAATAAAAGTAAGGATGATTTTGTTTTCGCTGGAACCATGAATGGAAGCGGATATCTAGAAGTAGAAGTTTTAAAAACTGCTAAAGATAGTACTCTTTCAAAAATAGTTGATTTGACATATAAATCAGCAGAAAAAAAATCTCGTGCTCATAAGTTTATTGAAAAATTCGCCAAATATTATACTCCTGCAGTTATTTCGATTTCTTTTTTATTAGTTGTTGTTCCCGTTTGGCTATTAAATGAGCCGTTTATCCCTTGGTTTACTCAAGCACTAACGCTTCTCCTTATTTCTTGTCCATGCGCACTAGTAATCTCGACTCCGATTACCATTTTTTCTGCAATTGGCAATGCCACCAAAAAGGGCATAATTATCAAAGGAGGAAGATTTATTGAAGAATTGGGAAAGATAAAGGCCATTGCCTTTGATAAAACGGGTACTCTAACTTTAGGTAAGCCGATCGTATCAGATATTATTCCTTTAAATGGATTTACTAAGGAAGAACTTTTATCATGTGCTTCAGGCATGGAAATTTTTTCAGAGCACCCAATCTCCCAAAGCATAATATCGGAAGCAAAGAAATACAATCTTGAACCACATAAATTTTCTAATTTCGAATCAGTAGCTGGCAAAGGTGTTAAAGGAGATTGCTTAGTTTGCACAAGCAGCCATCATTGCGTGGGCAACCTTAAGTTCATCGCTGAACAGTTTAAAGTTGAACAAGGGGTAGTCGAACAGGTTGAATCTCTCGAAAAACAGGGTAAGACAGTAATAGTTATGGCTGATAACGAAAAAGTAATCGGAGTGATTGGCATTTCCGATGAATTGAGAAAAGAGAGCAAACCGACAATCAATAAATTATTAGATATTGGCGTAACACCGATAATGTTAACCGGAGACAATGGATTATCTGCTCATTTTATCGCTAATCAGATAGGAATAAGAGAAATAAAGGCAGGGCTTCTTCCTCAAGATAAAGTTACAGAACTGTCTAATCTCACAAAACACTATAAATACGTGGCAATGGTAGGCGATGGAGTAAACGATGCACCATCTCTTGCGACTTCTTCAGTTGGAATTGCTATGGGCGCAATCGGGTCAGATGTTGCTATAGAAAATGCTGATATAGCTCTTATGAATAATAATATTACTAACATTCCTTACTTGATTAAATTAGGAAAAAAAGCAAGTCAAACTATTATGATTAATACTGGGGCAGCAATAACAATTAAGCTAGTATTTCTCGCTTTGGCGCTTTTAGGAAAAAGTAGCCTTGCTTTGGCAATATTTGCCGATGTTGGGGTAACTATCTTGGTAATTTTAAATGGATTGCGTCTTTTTAAATTCGAAGAAAAAAATTAAAAGCTTTATCTCCTTTAAAAACGTTAAATAGACATACGAGACAATTCCTTTTTATACTGTCTCATTTGTCTCATTTTGATCAGACCTAGACACCTCAAATTGAGTATCGCCAAGACCCCCAAAGAACCCTTACACTGCTTGGAGGGTAGGGGTTCTAGACCGACCTTGCCTGC
>JBAZIW010000014.1:0-17925 GCA_041651655.1 Minisyncoccota bacterium
AAAACTGTGTTAAGCTTGGAGGCGAACGACTGTCGTTGATGGCAGTTAGTTCCAAAATCTTTTCAAAAAGATTTTAAGCGGAACCTCAACACTGACACTTCTTTCTTGCTTCTGTTCTTTGGGGGAAGTGTTTTTTCTTTGGTTCTTTCTTTGTTAGAAACCCTTTTCTTATCTTCGTTCTTTCTTAATTTTCTATACGGTGTTTTGCGGTGAACTTCGGCGTTTTGAAATTGAACCAAAAAATAAGCCCTGGTGTCAGGGCGTTGGTTGGTGCGGCTTAACCCATCCAATAATATCCTGGCAATTCATCTGCAAAATTAACCCCACATTCAGTGCATGTGTAAACCTTATTGACAACAGGCTTGATTTTATTTCCGCCGCAATTAGGACATTCTTTATCTAGTTCGATATAACCTGTCAGCATTTCCTTTTTGAAATCGGGAAAGTTGTTAACCATTTCTTTGGCAAATTTGTAAGTATCACTCACTCCCCATCCCTCCTTTTGCTGAAATCATTCCCACCGCACTGTGGACATGGGTATATACGCTTATGATATTCACAAGGTATGTTGCTTTTGTGATATACCCTTTCGTTGTGCTTTAGGCATATGTGATCAATGTGCTTGCCTTGCTGCTTATCTTCTGTCAGGCTGATAAATTCACAGTCGTTACAGTTTATCATTGTCGTTGCTCCCCTCTATTCGCAAGCATAATTCCGCACCAGCGCACCCGTCCCCCGTTCCGTCAATGCTTATTCTGGCTTCGGGTATAAATTGTTTGCCTACATTAAAACTTATCTCCCTTGGCCTTCCGGATGCTCCATGTTCAACGCTTTGGAGTAATTTTATTAGTTCCGTGGTATTCATTCCCCATCTCTCCTCTCTATGGCTGCCAGGGCCTCCGTAGTGATCTTTTCAACTTCACCAGGCATCATAGAACATACTCTGCATTCAATAAGGCTTTCCCTGCACAGTTCCAGTTTTGCTTTAAGCCGTGCAATTTCCGTTTGCTGTTTTTCCATTTCTGTCCACGTTTTTCCCCATACTACATCGTCTAAACTGTTTGCTTCACACAGTCTGTTATATTTGCCCCGTAACTGTATTATTTCGGCCTGCAACCGTGCTATTTCGGCTTGGTTGGCTTCGTCAATCATCGAGATACGCGTTTTTGTGCTTAACCCTATAGGACCGCGGTACAGCACTTCTTTGTACCTTCTCAACTGCTCGTTTAGCTGTAAATTTTGGTCAAGTGCTTTAGCATAATCTTTTGTTAAATTTTCTATAGATGCTTCGCAACGCGCCTTTTCAGCATTGGCAAATTCCAGCAATTGCGTGATTCTAATCTGGTTGGCATCGTATGCCATAACACGCTTGTTTATTTCTGCTTTAGGCAGGTTGTAGCCTAGTTTATATATCATGCTTCTCCCCCCTTTATCCCACTATATCCCAATCTATTTCAATGTAATTGTCTGCCCATTCCCTTACATTCTCATTAATTACATCTTCTCTTTCACTCTTCGTAAGTCCTTCCAGTTCTTCATCGGGTATTTCAATTACATCCCTGTGGTCTGCTGATGGATAGCCAATACTTAATATAACTTTTACTTTCATCCCTTCTCCCTTCATCCCCTCAATTTATTGCATGCATCTTGTTGCGCACAACTTCATCGTCGGTGTACATTAAATATTTTGGGTAGTCTTTACTAGTGCCTTTTATGTAGATATATGGCGTGTTCTGCTTCTTACGGAGTTTGTTAAGTTGGCGTTGCATGAACCATAAAATAAGTGTGTTAATCAAATTCATTTATCCCCCTCCAACTTCTCAACTCGTTTCTCCAACTTGCTCACCCTAGTCTCAAACTCTCCGCTGCTGTTTTGCGCTTTGGCGATTATGGCATCAGAGACACGCTTCGATTTCTCCATGTGAGGCCATGAATCGTATACTTGTAATGCAGGTTGTGTCAATGTTATTGTGCGGTCATTCTTTGTTGAGCGTTTCATTCCGGGCCTCCTTTATTTCTTCAAAAGCTTTCAATCCGAAGGCAAACACCTCTTCTGTTTTCAATGCGTCAGGTCTAAAATCACACATCACTACATTATTGCCAGCAACCTGTTTCCTTCTCATTGAAGTAATGACGCCTTTGCATGGATTCTTTTTGCTTACATTAATATCTTTCATTTTACCAGGCATAATCAATCGTATTGTCTTAATCAAATTAACCCTGGAACCAACTTTAATCATAGAAACGCCTCCTTAAATTTATGATTATATTATATCATTATTCTTTGAATATTGCAAGAATTTTCTTGACACATCCGCCCAAAAAGATTATAATAATAGAGTAGGGGTAGTAGCTTAACAAGGTAATCTTGCGGCGGTAGTTGAGTAGAGCGGTGTCGGCGGACGCTGGTGCAGGTTGCAAACCCTGCCTGCTCCTACATTTGCACAAAATAAAGGGATGGGAAGGTAAGTCATGACAAAAATAAAAGCAATTGAAGTATTAAAAGAGATACAAAGGCAATTTGAAACCTCGATTGGTGAGGCAGATAGAGGCGAAGAATACGCTATAGAAGCAAGAGAAGATAATGAAAAGGTTGTTGAGGCTCTAAATATGGCGATTCGAAATTTAAGTAAGTAATCCACAATAGCAGTATCACAAAATAAAGGATGGGAGGGAAAAGTTTAAAATGAAAATATTAAAAGAAAACATAACGATGCACACTGAAAGAGAAATACAAATTGCAAATTACTCAGCAGAGGATATTAAAAGATTGATAGTGTCTGATATGAATAAGCAAGGGTATGAGACTACAATTGCAGATATATCCTTTGTTACGGATTGGAAAAATGTATCAGATGAATGGGGTATGAATACCCATACCGTTATTACATTTAATGGCGCAAAGGTAAAAGTGAATTAATTCGCGTAAGCATGAACAAAGCAGGAGAAAGGAGGTAACCTATGAAAATATCAGACTTAGACCAACATTGCGGCAATTGTTCGCTGGTTGAGCTTTGCGGAGATCCATTCTATTATTGTCTCTGCAAAGATAGCCGCTTTGAGGACATGGATGAAGAGGATTACAAGGAATTAGCAGAAAAAGTTGACTGGACGGACTTTGTTCCGCATGAGCCATGTAAGGGCTGTGGCAAGGATTGCGACGAGTGCGAAGAGGAATCTGATAGAAATGATGTTCAGGCTAGATACATTGCGGACAAAGTTGCGGATATGATAGAAGGGGGGTAATGGGATGCCAAGATACAACGTAGAGCATAATGGCAAATGGGCTTGTTTTACTTCAATTTCCGACGGATTTGTAACTGAATTTATGGATAAGCCCGAATATGAAGAATGGCGTAAAAAGCAATATGGCGAATATGGATACAGGCCAGTAGAGAAATGCAACACAATGACAATGGCTGGGATTGCATTCTCTATACGTTTGAACAGGACGCGCGAAGAAGTTCTGGAATGCTTGCTTGAATGCGGACTGCCGGAATCAGAATGTGAGCAAATCATGTACGATATGGAAACTAAATGCTATTGTCCAATACCATTAGATAACGGCAAATATCAATGTCCTAATTGCTACAGAGAAGTTGAGGCAGGACAAAATACATGTGATAATGATGATTGTTGTTTAGATTTTGTTTGGAGAGAAGGAAGGTAATAGGGATGGATGAAAAAGATTTATCTTTAAATCGCGACAGCAAAGAAGTATTTTTAAGGTTAAATGGCTTCTATTACAACAAAGAACGTGAACAATGGAACGCTTGGATTGATGGCAAAAAATATGACATTGCAGAGGAATTAATAGATAACTACAGCTATGGTGGACTTAAATGGTGGCTCGTTGATTTTACAGGGCACGATACGGATTATAATTTTGACCATTGCACAAGGCCTAAAGGGAATGTCGGAACTGTGTATTAGCGGAAATGGCGGGTGAATGGAGGTAATAGGGATGGATTACGACATAAACGAGTACGGCATTGAAGGCAGACAGGTTTACAAAGTATTTATACCTAAATGCTGTCTGGAATGCTGTAATTATGACTATGAGTCTACTCAGGATGGATGGGGCGAAACATTTTACTATTGTACAATGGGTGTAAAGTTTCCTGTAAAGAAGGGGACTTGTAAGAGGCAGAGAAGGTAAGGGAGGAATAAAGATGTTCGGAGATAAGCGGCTAGAAATGCCGAAAGATGTTGATAGTTGCAGAATAATTATGCATAATTTCGGGCTGGTATGGCCTGACAGCACAAATGATTTGATGCACAATGTTAAAAGGCTAGTAGAGCTGAACAATGAGGTTTACGACAATAAACCAAGATACAAAGTAATTTATGATATATCCAGAGACGGGCTTATTGATGGTAAAATTATTGCTAATGTTGGCGATATTTTAACCGCAGGATGGTATGAAGATAAGCACTGTGGCAGATGGGCGCTACTAAAAGATGGCGAATATGTATGTGATGTAGGTAGCAGATGCGAAACGCATTGCTGTACGCCAATTAAGCCAGCATAGTTAACTGAAAGGATGGTGATGGGATGAAAAAATATATTTGCGTTGCAAAATGTTATGAATTGGATATAAACGGAACACAGCATTGCATAGCGACAGAAAGTGAAATTGAAAACACAAAGAATATGTATGGCGATTATTGCCCTTGTGCCAATGAATCAAAGTGGGAAGAAATAAAAGAGGCCCCCGAAACCATATAGGCTCGAGGGCTTTAAACTTGTATTATTGTTCAGTTTTCTTATGTGTGAAAAAGTATGTAATCACCGCACCGTAAGCCGTTGAATACAATGCCATCATTTCAGGAGGCGGATTAAACTTGCCTAACAACAATGCTGCCATAATGCCGGTCATTGCAAGCGTTACAATTGATTTCACATCCACCAGCTTTGCAAATTTCTCTTTTAACATAGTTCATTCTCCTTTCATAAAGAATCTACAAAATGCTTCACGCCATCAGCACCTTGTTTCCAATATATCTTTCTTCCGTTTGTGCTGCCCTGCGTATCCACATGCGTAAAAGTAGGGTACACGCCTATGCCCAGGAACCCGAATGTATCCGCCAGCTTTGCGACCTCAAGCGGTGTCATACGGGATATTTTTATATCCGCGGCCTTGCCCAGTAGGTGATTGCTTGTCGCTATGCCGCCACACTTTTTGTTGTATGCTACGCTTCTGTACCCGGATGTGATGTTTACAGGCTTGTTTACCTTATCCCGTAATTGCTGGAGCTTTTCAATCAGCTCATAGTCAATAGTGAGCGTTTTGCTGCCGTCCTTGCAGGCGAATTCATTTAATGTAAAATTTTTTGACAGTTTCATGCTTTCAGGTACGTTATACATTTTAGACCTCCTTTACAATTTTGCGAACGTTGATAGCCGGTTCCTCCAAATCTTTGATCCTGTTGTTCGCCACTTTGATTTTTTCGTCGAACACTTCACACCGTTCTTCCAGCTTGTATGTTCGCTCGATAAGATTATTATGCTTGCCTACTTTGATTTCAAGCTGCTCTAGCCTGTACGCTATAAGCGCCGTACTTTTGCGTTGTGCGATAAAACTACCCGATAATGTGCCCGCAAAAGCAATTACCGCTACTATAATGCTACCTACATCCATCTTGCACCGCCTCTCATTTTGTGATATTATTGTATAACCTTCCTTTGCCAGCGCACCGCCGACATTGGAGGGTATCGGGCCGGGCAGGGTTTCGTCCTGTCCGGCCTACTCGTTTAAAACAATTCCAGCAGTTTGTTTATCGCCGCCAGAACAAAATTAACTCTTTGCTCCTGAAATATCTTGATAGACTCTGCTTTATCCATGCCTCTTTTTATGCGTCCTTCACTGCGTATTTCTGCAATATAAATGTCAGACTGGACATATTCATCTATCAAAATCCACGCTTTATACTTCTGGAATGCCGGATTGACAGATTTGTTTTTTTCAACAAATTCCTTGAATTCTTCAAGTTCGGTCTTTATATCTGCTTTTACTTGTTTTACCTGATATACGTCAATGTATTCTTTATAGCATTCATTTATCATGGACTTAAAATCATATTCCTTTTCAAAAACAAAATCGCTTATTGGCTGCCATGGTATGCTTTTGAATACAACGCCTTTGTGTGTACAATTTATCACATTAGGCTTTATTCTCGGGACGTATTCTTCAAACCAGTTAACCATGCTCAAAAATGACGGTTCAGTTGCCACAGCTTCACCAAAGTTATTTACAATGGTAACAAACTGTCCTGTGTCTTTTCGTTCTTCCTGAAAACGCGTACCGTCACAATAAAGCTTGCCGTATCCGTAAGAAAAGTCCATGCCTACCATAAGTATAGGAGAACACCCCATTTTGTGGAGTATGTCCAGTCCGACATTGCCAATTGATGGAGCTGATTCAATTATAGGCAAATCAGGGATAACCATTCCCGTATACCTGTTGACGTTCAACTGCATCTGTATCTTTTTGCCTTTGTAGTTAAGCGAATTCTGCGCTACTTGACCGTCAAAAATCAATGGCACGTCTGCTTCAAGGTGTTCGTGAAGCCCTCCTTCGGATATGGGATCCTGGTCTATTGCAGCCATAAATGTAGGAGTAATCCCATGATTTAAAAGAATTTCGATTGTCGTCCCTGCGGCAAATATAACAGCTTTGTTTTCCAGTTGCCGCAACAAAGGTATATGCTCAATCAAACTTGCGCCGCCGCCTACAAGTATAGCCGGAATATCTTTGAATTTACCCACAAAGTTAGAGAAATTAACTGATTGTACTTCATCGTTCTTTATCCTATTGGTATACCATTTGTCCACTAAACACCTTTTGGTATTCACCATAACCGCCCAATCGTTCATAGTCCGCTTTAAGCCGTCTATCAAAACAGCAAAATATTCCTTGTATGCTTCCACAAAAAATGGCAATAATAGAATCCCTCTTGCCAATGGATGAGTAATAAGCTCATGTATCTTTAATCTCACCAGTTCAGCGGGTTCGTCAAGCCAGATAGTGCAATTCTTGATGATGAATTCAAAGTCCTTGATTTGCACGGCATGGTAAAATAGCTTCTTATCCGGTTCGATAACAATTATCTTCTTATTAGGACATTTCTTTATCAACGCTTCAACGTGATACCCCATTCCAAGCCCGAACACAATAATAGTATGCAGATCAGGGTTGACGTTTGCCAGCCATGATTCATCATACGTTCCGACGGTCATAGCCTTATCATCAAGCTTGATAACCAAATTGTCTATAACCTGTTTTTCGTTTGTCCCGAACATTATTTCTTCTTTGAAAGTCAATTCTGTTTCGGGTTTTTGCATCTTCTTAAATACATTTTCCTGAAATTCCGCTAAAAGCTTTAGGTTGCGCTCAAACATGCTGTGACCTCCATCTGTGGATATAACATACCGGCTCCTAATTTGTCCTCGGCATCCACCAAAATAAACATGTTGTCAAATGTCTGAATCCCGTTTGTCACAACCGGATTATAGGTTATGTACTGCGCAATAACATCAATTCCTTTTTCCATATTTCCCCCTTATTATTTGTGTCATTTTTATTGCATTAAAAAACGCCCTTATGAGGGGCGTTTTCGTTTGGTATTATGTATTGGTTCTGTCAAAGCCTTTTCCATGGGCCACTTGCAAAAAGTTAACCTTCTATGTAGTGTTTTATATGGAATATTTGTTTCATCAGCCCATTGAGCGATATTTTGCGTTTTGCCATTGTAAGAAAATAACCGGTTCCATCTTTTATTATTATTTTGTTCTTTCATCGTTGACCATTTACAGTTTGACGGTTCGTAATTGCCGCTGTTATCAATGCGGTCAATTGTCAAATCATCAGCGTACCCGCTCGCCATTGCCCAATCTCTGAACGCCTCAAATTTTCCCCATTCTCCACATACAATTATTCCCCTACCGCCGTAATCCTTATAAGCAGCATCTTTAATATTTTTGCATCTTTGTAGCATACTAAACCAACAGCGATATAATCTGGTGTGCCTCATTCCGTGAGTCTTGCTTGTTTCCGATGCCCTATATTTTTGCAAACATCCGCAGCTTTGAGTGTATTCATGAACCAATCGACTTGTCGTTGTTTTAACAATATTATCACAATCACATTTGCATTCCCATGAAGTATGTCCGTTAATAACGCCCAAATTCTTAATAACAACTAATCTTCCAAAACGCATACCCACCAAATTGACACTGTTCCGCTTCATAACAAAAACACCTCCGTCGTGTTGTCCGATTTATTATAGTGGGAGAGCGGCTCGGAAAACCGCTTTTCGCCCCGTCGGGCTATCCCACTCCAATATTATATCACAATACAAATATTCTTTCATCATATTCCCTTAATTATATTTGCCATCTTAGCAAATTCACCAGGGTTTAATGATACTGCTGCATCTACGCAATTTTCATCTATTTTGAAATGTTTTTCAACAATTTCGGCACCGTGTAATTTAACTGCATCAATGGCGTTGCGAATTCCGGCACAATGGCACGATATACCCACTTTACATTTATAGCGATCACGAAGCCTACTTATTTCGCTTAAATTATAGTCGGAAGGAAAGGAAGGATATTTAGACACGCAATAAAGTAAACTTATGGGTACCTTGAGCGTATCAAATATCCTATCGAGTTGTTCGTCATTAACTTTGCCGGTACTTAGGACAAGATGTTTCCCAAGTGTTGACAAAAATTCAAGATACCTTAAGTTTGCCACTTCTGGCGAAGCCACCTTTATTCTTTTTACATACGGATATATGGCTTCAGCTGAATATCTGCAAAAAGGAGTAATTAAAAATTCCAGTCCCTGCCGCTCGCATTCATCCGCAAGTATCGGAATCCATTGTGGCTTCGGGCATAGCCTTTTCAGCAAATCATATGCCGTGTAGTCGTTTCTGTCAGCGCACAGGATGTCAATAAGATAATACTGAAACTTAACAGTTGAACAATTACACTCTTTGGCAATGCGTATCATGTCAATGGCCTTGTTCAGATTTCCGTCATGGTTTAGCCCGATTTCAGCGATAATGTCCATAAAACTCCTTTCAAAAGATAAGGCACCCTTTCGGATGCCTCAGTTCGCCATTTTGAATTTAGGTATTTCAACTTTTTTATCCTTTGTTTCCTGCTTAGTCGGTTTTTTTATCTTTAGTTTATTTGCCATATACAATTCAGCCTTGTTACCGATTTCCTCCATAAGATTACTTATCACCTTAAGTTTGATTTCATCGTCAAGGTCTGCAAACTCCTTTCCTTTGTTAGATTTGGCAGTAACTAAACTATCCAGCGTGCTCCACGTCATTTGTCCCACATACTTCTGCAAATCTGCTTTTTGGTCATTTGATAATGGATACTCCGTGCCGTATATTTTTATCTTATTAGTTTGTAGCTTCGGGAACTGCGACGTTTTGCCCGTGGACTTATAAAGGTTTTTCAACAGTTCTCTTCCCGGTGATGTTTTGTAAATCCCCAAATACCCAGGACTTAGCAAAACATTCAACGGATTGTTTGATCCGCCAGCATACATTTCTTTTACTTCGCCTGTAGTCGTTAACACGGCAGGAAGTTGTTCTGACAGTCCGGGAATACGATTTTTTAAAAGGTTGATCGCCTTTTGTTTTGGATCATCACTTGCCGTATTTCGCTTTGTGTTGTCTTTCATCTGCCTGACCTGATTCACTATGGAACCCAACGGAACAAACCTTGACGGCATGGAAACAAGAGTGTTTATCAAACGTTCATCAAATTCTTTGTAGTTCTTGTCCAGTAACCCCGACAATGCATCATTCTCAGCAAACATTTTCATGCTTGCGCCCAAAGTATCAGGCAATGCCTTTAATGTGTTAAGCTTAACGCCTTCCTGCGCCACATTCGCGCCTAATCCGACATTGAACGCAAACGGCGACAGCCAATCATAGGTATACCATTTATCCCCATCTTGCGGTTTTAACAATGATTCATCTTTGAATCCGCCTTTAACCCATCTGACAATTGCATCCGTGTTGAACGAATATTCTTTTTGCCCGTTTTCGTCAAAGAATTCTCTTGCCTCCTTGTCGCTCGGAGCTTTACCCTTCATTGCGCCTTTAGCCGTTAAGTAATACCCTGTGCCAGTCAACAGCAATGTTCCCGATACAGCCTTGACAATTGATTCTGTAACATTTTCTTTGCTTGCTTTCGTAATTCCGGTTAACATTTCAAGCCCTGATTTAACTACGCCTAAAGGACTATATTCAAGCCCTATGTTAAGCAAAGCGCCAGGAGTCTTAGCAAACATTATCACCATATCGCCCAGCCCGAATTCCCTTGACGCTATCTTGCCTATCGTCGGTTTGTGCTTGCCTATTCCTGCGATATTTAAGGTATCGTGTACACCTGACAATACTGCGCTTATAACATTTGCATCACGGAAAGTTGCTTTTTCGCCTGCGCGATTTGCAACGTCCAAAACACGCTTTGAAAAGTCCGATATGTTCTTTGCGCTGTTTATCACTTCATCAGCGTATACTTTTGCCTGCGCCTTTAACGCTTTACCTGTGTAGCCTTCATTCATTGCCCTTAACACAGACTGTTCGCCTACTGAATCCATGACAGCCTTCATGTAAAAAGGATAATCGCCTGCACCGCTTAAAGATGCTCCCAATGCTTTTTCAAGATAAGTCAACGGATCATATTTGCCTTGAAACGCCTGTGTAGCCATCCTGAATTCGCTTATAGTACCATAAGGATTATATCCTTCCCATCCTGCTTTTCCGCCGATTTTAACATCACTGAAAAAATCCTTTACCACATTTGCAAGCCCACGATTAGTTTTAAAAGTGACTTTTCTTTCCGCTCCCGTAAGTTTTGATGCCGTAAAATCTATCGCGGAAAGGAAAGCTTTGTTGACGCGCATTGCCGCACCCTGTGTTATGTTGCCTAATATGTTCCTTGAGCCTATGGTTTTAGGGTTTAGCAAAGTATTAACCATCGTATACGCTTTAACTTTTGAGCCAAAAGTAGACGGTATTTTCTTTTGTATATCGGCCATCATCTTATTTGTTGCCGCTTGCCGTTTGAACACGTCCGTCATGCCCTGAATTTCCTCTGACTGTTTAATGATTCTTTGCACATCATCGGCATTCAGTTCAGGTATGTTATACTTTTCTTTAAGCACTTTAGCATATTTTTCATCACCTATTGCGCCCATGTTGGACAGTTCAATTATCCTATCGGACAAAGCTTTCCTTTGTGATGCTTTTCTCGGTTTGAACATCTGGTCAAGTATCTGCTGTTTTTTGGTAGTTGTCATATCCTTCATACGCTGAACAAATATCTTTTCCACCTTTGCAGCCGCTTCTTCGGAAAGTCCTAACTGTGCAACGAATTTCTGTGCTAAAGTCTGACCTGTAGCGTCTATCTCGGAAACATGCTTTCTTGCAATGTCCTGTATCTTTACACCGTTTTCGCTCATGACCTTGCGGATAGTTTTGTCAATACTGGATGCCGGTGCTTTCAATGACTTTGACTTAATCAAATCATTTGATTTGTCAAATATCTGTTTCAAATAAGGCTTGACCTTCTCGCCGAATTCATTAATCATTTCAACAGACCAATCGGCGAAGTCCAGCGTTTTTCTTGCAAGTTTAGCCGCGCCTACGGTTGCAAGGTCGGTCAATATTTCACCAGGAGGCCCCGCTCGCATCTTTATAACGCCATCGGTCGGTTTGAAATAGTCTCTTATTCTTTGTGTGGCGGCGGTTTCCTGCTTGTCAAGATACTCACGCAACGCTTTTGTCACCTTTGGCTTTTCACTTAAAAAGTCTTTGAACACATCGTCCACGCTGTTTGCATTAACTTTGTTTACTTCATCAAGCACCTTTTTAGCAGCTTTGACATCAGACTTTACCGCCCTTGCGACATCATCAGGTACAGCGTTATCAAGCGTTCTTTGTGCCTTTATCAGTGCATCTGCCGGACTCTTTTCCCATCCTGTGTCTGTGCCTTTCAATCCCCTTGCGGTTTCGCGCGTTTTTTCTGCTACTGTAGGCAGCCATTCAAGCAATTCTTTCTCGTCGCCATTTTTAGCCTTTGCAACAAGCTCCTCCGTGATAATTGCCGCCTCGTGCGCCTGTGTGCCTCCTGATATGGAATCAGCCTCTTTGATACCCTTTACCACCTTTGCCCTGTCTGTTTCAATGTTCTTTACGGCGTTATCCTGCCATTCCTTTGACGTTTCAGGGACAAAGTCGTAATCTTCGGGCTTAAGCTTTTTCTTTATATCGTCGGGTATCATAGTTGAACGCTCTATTGTGTTAGTTCTAAACTTACTCGTTTTAAGCTTCTGTATGCCCTCCTGAGCCGCTTTAGCTGGTAAAGGTGTCTGTGCCTGTTTTGCCCCTGTAGCCGGTGTAGGCGCTTGCCCTGCGCTCGTCTTAGCAGGTTCAGGCATGTTCAGCTTCTTTACTTCGGGAACTGTGCCTTTTGTACTCTCGATTTCTGCGCTCGTCACCCTTCGCGGCATTTCCTTTTTGTACTGTTCGGGGACTTGAAGTTTTTTGGGCTGTTCAGGCAACACCTTTGAGCCTGTCTGGCTTGCGACCTGCTGACGCTGTTTTTCAGCAAGGGTTTTCAATTTTTCAGTTGCTTTGGATGTTTGCGGAGTTGTTTTCAACAGCTTTTTCTCATACTGCGTCAATGGTACGCTTGGAGCCTCTAAACTTCCTGTAGCCTTTTCAGGCAGCAACAATCTTTTAGCGGAAGGTAACTGATTTGTTTCGGGCGCTTTATACTTTTTGGCAACATCAACAATATTGTCAAGCGTACCTGTTGCTGTTTTTGTTGCTTTTTTCGCCGCCAGAGCATCCCCTATTTTTGCGCCAGCTTTGCCTAATCCGTGGAATAACAGTTCTCCGCCGATACTATATGGAGCCTGTTCCGCATATGTTTTTACCGCCTCTTTCGGTGTTTGCCCCTCTGCCATAGCCGTATACGCCGTTAAAGGAATATCTTCTATCAAACCCTGTGCCGTCCTTGATACAAGTGGATGTTTTGCAAGAGCGGGAATCTTTGACGTAAGTTTCATTATAGCGTTTTCGCCAAGTTTATTTGATGCGCCTATCATCGTTTGATTGCCAACTGTTCCGGAAGGTCCCGCATATCCAAGTATGGTTCCTGCTATGTCGCCAACTACGTTACCAACCTTACCTGCATCTGCCTGTCCAGTAGCTTCCGCATACTCCTGTGCGCTTTTGTCACCGACATAGGTTTCAGCCGCCTTGCGCCCTATCCTACTGCTAACCTTTTCAAGCTTACTCTTTTTAGCATACTCTACTTTTTGCCATACGCTGTCAAAGCTCTCCGACACATCTTTAGGCACGTTCTGTCCAGGCTTAAAATACTTTTGCGTTATACCGCCTGGCATATTTTCACTTTTAAGCTCATATGTCAAACCTTTTGCTAAAATGTCAAGTTCTTTGTCGTTCAGCACTTTGGCGGCAGTTTCGCGTGTCTTTTCTTCGTCTTTTTTCAACATATCGCCGATGATAGGCGTATTGTAAAAAGGTGATTTGCTGTTGTATGCAGGAATAACCGCTTTAGCTTTTTTGTCGGCAGGCTTATTCAAAGTGATACTCAGTTTTTGTTCATCTTGCGCTCTGTTCGCATGGACAAGCTTCTGTTTGGCTATTGCAGTTTTGCGAAAATCTGCATCAAGGTCAAATTCAGGCAATTGTAAGAGTCTGCGCTCTTTACTGTATTTGCTTTGCTTGTGAGTCTCGCTTTTTGTAGTTGTGCCTACGGATTTAAGTCCTAATGCCTCGCGTTCTTTATCGTACTTGCTCATGCTATCACCACCTTAATTAATGGATAATCCGTATCTTAGCAGTAAAGAATCAGTAACATTATCATCAAGGTTTAGCCCTATAATATAGTTTCTAAGCCCTGTTTTGTCGCTGACTTGTGTCACATTAACTGCATCCCTGGAAACAAACGAACTGCTGTCAACCATGTCGATATAGTTGTTATACTCTGCTCTTTCGGTTTCTGTAAGTTGCTGTTCTTTATCAAACTTAAATTTATCCTGTTGAAGCTTTAGTTGCGCTTCTGCCTGTGCTGCTGAAATGTTGCCAAGCTTTATTTCCTGTTTTAACCTGTCCATTTCAAGCTTCTGCGTTTCTGACAGACTGTTGTACTCAAATTCCTTTATCTTATATTCCAGTGCGGCCATTTCAGCTTCGTTGTAATCATCTATCAGGCTGCGTATCGCATCCACTGAATCAGCCGCAACGCCAGCCTCCGCCAAAAGCTGGTTAAATGCTGTATTCCTTTCCTCTGTGCTTTGCTCGCCGTAGGTCTGTTTAGCCTCATACAGCATCTGCGCCCTCTGTTCCGCAAGATCGGCAAGCGTAGACTGTTCATCCGTGGTAAGATTATTCAGCGCATTGTTGACCTTCTGGATTATAGACATTTTGCCGCTTGACAAAGACTGAGCCGCCGTAGAACCTGCTCGTGCCACATCTGCTAAAGCTGTTGTCTGTGACTGCTCAAGGTCTGCAAGTGAATTCTGGTAGTCCCTTGTCGCCTGTGCTTTCAATTGTTCCACTTCAGCAGAACTCAAAGCTTTATTTGATTCAATCTCACTCAATTTTGCAGCATATTGGCGTTCAGCCTGAGCCTTTTCCCTTTCTACATCAGCAAGACCGGTTGCCTGTCCCTGCTCAAGATCAGCAAGGGCATTTTGATAATCTTTCGTGGCTTGTGCTTTTAGTCTCTCAACATCAGACAGGCTTAAGGTTTTATTAGACTCAATTTCATTTATGGCATTAGCATAATCCTGTTCTACCTGCATTTTATTACGTTCTGCTGAAGCAAGTCCCGTTGCCTGTTCACGTTCAAGCCCTGATAACTGATTAGAAACATCCCTTTCATAAGCTTGTTTCTGTCCGGTAATTTTTCCAATCTGACTTAAATTTTCTTGGCCTAGTTGTCCCAATTCAGAAACAACCTGACCGCCTGCGCCTAATCCTCTTTGTGCAAAGTCTGCTTCTACTGCCTTTTTTTCTCTTTGCGCGAGAACGTCTTGCTGGTTCATTGCAGTATCATATGTAGGCAAGGTTTCTGCTTTTTGAGCTTCTATACCGGTTTTTGCGGTTGTGTATGCGTTTTTAATTTGGTCAATACTAAAAAGGATATCGTCCATCTGGCTTTGCTTGTCTGTGCTTAACCGGTTTTTACTTTGCTCAAACAGTGACATTATTTTATCTGTCTGCGCCGCTAATTCGTCCAATGTTTCAGTATTTTGTGATTCAAGGTTTCTAGCTCCGGAGGCATAAGCGTTTCTTATGTTTTCAGCACTTGCCGCCAGATCATCTATCAAGTCCTGCTTATCAATACCCAACTGGGATTTATTCTGTTCGTATAACTGGACTATCTTGTCAGCCTGTGCCGTAAGATTGTTCATGGTATCGACATTTTGCGTTTCAACATTCCTTTTGCTGCTGGAATAGGCGTTCCGGATAGCATCAGCCTGACTTGACAATTCAGCCAATTGTGCCGCATATGCATCGTCAAGTTCGCGTTTTGATATTTCCGCATCGGTCAATATGCCGCTTCTTGCCTTTTTATTAGCTGCCTCTGTCTCATTTTGCTGTTGCTTTAACAGACTGTCTATATAGCTTGATATCTGGCTCATATAGTCCTGCTCAGAGGTTTCAGGCTTATAGTTCTGACTGAAATTTGCAAGTTCATTCTGTTTGTTCATCATGCTACCGCTGGCTCTTTCCAGCTTTTGTTCGGGTGTCAATTGGTTCGTAAGTCGTTGTATCTGTGCCGCATTAATAGGAGCCTGCCCCAGTTCAACCCTGCGCTTGTCTGCGCCCTCTGCTGCATTTAGCATACCTAGCGTATTTCCTGCGGCTTGTGCGGTTGCGTAGGCGTTCTTGTACTGCTGTATAATCGGGTCTGTTGTTGCTGTAGCGCCTGTCTGTGTACTTGTCTGTGTACCTGTCTGTGTAGCAGATGCACTTCTCAGCTTCTGCATACCGGCATCCAGTTCAGCCTTGCTTATTTTGCCGCTGGCGTAATCGCTCGCAAGTTTCTGATCCGGATCTGTAGTTGTCTGTGTGGTAGGTGTAGTTGTAACAGGCGTTTTAGGCGTAGTAACACCAGGGGTAATAGTAGTTGCCTTCACAGGCGTAACCGTAGTCCCTGTCTGCGCCTTTTTCTTTTTCGCTTCCGCTGTAACATAAGCCTCTTTTTCAGGCGCAGGCATAGCCGCCCACTGTGCATCTGTAAATCCATAAGGCATAGTATCAACTCCTTAACATTCTTTCAGAAATTTTGCAGGATTCCCAACAACAACTGTATTTGCAGGAACATCACGTATAACAATGGAGCCAGCTCCTACAACAGAATTTTCACCAATGGTAACGCCTTGAATGATAACCGCCCCAGCTCCAATAAAATTATTGCCTTCAAGCGTTACGTTTCCGCACAGTATGGCTCCTGGAGAAATTACGCACGATTCACTAATCACACAATCATGGTGTACCTGAGAGCCAATGTTTAATAAACAATTTTGTCCTATTTCGACATTTCTGTTTATAAAGCTTGACATAATTAAAGGCCGGGTTTTTATGCCGGCCTTTGTAAGTTTCTCATATATTCGGTTGCGTGTTCGGTTATCACCCACTGAACCGATTCCCAGGTAGACAACATCATCCGTCTGCGTTCGGCATAGATCATCTATCGTGCCTAAAATCTTGTATCCTTCGAAATTTCCAGTCTTTAAATCATCATAAAAAAATACCTCTTCGTGAGGTATAAAAGAAAGGATATCAAAAGACATCCCTCCGCATCCGCATATAATCATTGTAATCACCTTACGCAGTCTTTAAATATTTCTTTGTCAACGCTGCCTTTATAGTGCCGTAATCGTATCCTAGTTCAATCATTGAACTAATCATTTGTTCAAGCTTGTCAACCTTTTCGTTTTCTTCTGCTGAAAACCTATCTCTCAAGCTGTCCTTTTTGGTTATTCCGTACTCTTCTCTTAGTTTTCTGGCAATTTTCCCAAATACGATTTTATATATCAAGTCGGTATACTGATTATACTTAAAACATTTATGAGGGCTTTCAGGCAATCCCTGAATTGCATCGGTTAAAGCTTCTCTTGCTCTTTTGCCTATTTCTCTAGTAGTGATACGTTTTGTGAGTTCCTTCTGCATTATATAGAATTGTTTGACAAGAGCCTTTTTAAAATTACGAACAGGAAGGGTATTCTTCATATAAGTTATAAGTAATGTTGCCTGCTCTTCGTTAAGGTGATAAATTTTCTCTGGTCTTCCTGCGTTTGATTTACGGATTTTAAATCCGTTTATTCCCTCCCCATAAGGTCGCATTTCAAATGCGAGCTTTCCAAATTCTTCTATGTCATTTTGATAATCCCTTATAAGATGTTGAACGGTATCGTGTCTTACTTTTCCATTCTCCGCAATAACCTCCGATGTAGTAAATGGTGTTTCGTTAATGTCGTTTGGGTCTAAAAATACTAATTCGTTCATAAATACTCCTTTCATATACACACTTGAAAGAAATATTTCTACGTGCTATACTGTCCGTAGAAAGATACCTCTTTCGATTTTGGAAGTCCTTCAGCTTTGGTCGGTCAAAGGGCTTCCATTACTTTTCATTTAGTTTCCTTATAGCCTTTCTTATAGCCTCGGATTCAGTAACGCCAGTGTCTTTGCAAAAACTTATCAGTATAGCGGATGTATCTTCGTCAAGTTTTGCCTGTACACACCTGACTTTGGGATTGTCAGTTGGCCTACCCATTTTTTTCTTCACTTTTACCACCTCACTTTCGTAATACATAAATTGTATCATTATATAATACGAAAGTCAAT
>JBAZIW010000015.1:0-17483 GCA_041651655.1 Minisyncoccota bacterium
TTGTATCTAGCTCAGCCTCCTTTATTTAAAATACAAATTGGAAAAGAATCCAAGTATTATTACAATGATGATGACAAGGAAGCGGCAATTAAGAAAATGAAGCCCGACACTAAATACAGCATTCAAAGATATAAAGGTTTGGGAGAAATGAATCCGGAACAACTTTGGGAGACAACCATGGATCCGGAAAGAAGAGTCTTATTGAGGGTCACTATTGAAGATGCAATCGAAGCCGATAGAACCTTTGACATGTTGATGGGTAAAGAGGTAGCTCCGAGAAAAAGATTTATTCAAACTTCAGCAAAGAGTGTAAAGAACTTGGACGTATAATTAAAAGCAGGGCATTGTCCCTGTTTTTTGTTATATTGACATTATATTATTTTGTATTATAATTATTCAGAGAGAATAAGCATGATGATAGTCGGAGCTTTATTCATGGTAGTCGGATTAGTTGTGATGTTATCCGGCCTTGTATCGCTGTGGAAATTCAATCAAGAATCTACCGAAAAGTTAATGTTATCGGTACTCTTGGTTGTTTGCGGTTTTGCCGCTTTCGAACTAGGAATCTTCCAGGTTCTGGTAAGTGTATTCTAACGGCCCACCAAGTGGTCGTTTTTTTATACTCTAATTGACAATTATGCCTCTTTTTGGTAATCTAATCGTATATGAAATCTGAAAACAAAGTATCCAATTTTCTTGGCGGTGCTTGGTCTGAAATCAAAAAAATCACCTGGCCAACCAAATCAGAAACTATTAAATACACCTTAACAGTTATTGCTATTTGTATAGTCGTGGCTGGATTTTTGGGTTTATGCGACCTATTATACATCTATTTAATGGAGAATTTCATATTCTAAACATATGTCAAAACAACAAATTACAAATGAAAGAAGATGGTATGTCTTGCATACATATTCTGGATATGAAGACGCAGTCGCCAAGAGCTTGACCCAAAGGATAGAATCTTTAGGAATGGAAGACAAGATTTTTAACGTCATGGTTCCGAAGGAAAAAAAGATTAAGATTAGAAATGGAAAGAAGAAAACAGTCGAAGAAAAGATATACCCGGGATACGTACTAGTTGAAATGATCGTTACGGATGATTCATGGTACGTAGTCAGAAATACTCCCAATGTAACTGGATTCGTCGGTTCGGGAACAGTTCCGCTACCGGTATCATTGGAAGAGATGCTGTCTTTGAAAAAGAGAGTTGAAGTTGAAGAACCGAAATACAAAATTGACTTCAAGAAAGGCGATGCCGTCAAGATTATCGACGGACCGTTCAAAGATTCTGACGGAAAGGTTTCGGGAATCGATAAAGAGAAAGGAAAAGTTAAAGTGTTAATCAACATGTTCGGCAGAGATACTCCGCTGGAACTAGAATCATTACAAATTAAAAAGATTTAAGTATATGGCAAAGAAAGTAAAAGCGATCGTAAAATTGCATATTCAGGCCGGAAAAGCCACTCCCGCACCTCCAGTAGGTCCGGCTTTGGCATCTCAGGGTGTGAACATTGCTGAGTTTTGTTCTAAATTCAACGAACTAACCAGAGACAAGGGAAACTTCAAGATTCCTGCTGACATTACCGTTTACGAAGACAGAACTTACTCAATGGTTTTAAAACAGCCTCCGGCTCCACAACTAATCAAAGCTAAGATTGGTTTGGAAAAAGGATCTGGCGAAGCCAATAAAAAGAAAGTTGGAAAGATTACCAAAGCTCAATTAAGAGAAGTAGCCGAGCAAAAAATGCAGGATATGAATACTAATGATGTTGACCAAGCAATGAAGACCTTAACTGGTACTGCCAAGTCATTAGGAATAGAAGTCATTGATTAAACTATAAATGATTTTATCAGACAGAGACATTAAAAAACTGATAGAAGAAAATAAGATTCAGATTACCCCGAAGCCAAACCTTGAAGAGCAATTAGGTTCGGCTTCTTTGGATTTAAGGTTGGGGGATGAGTTTGCGGTCTTTGAACACACTAAAAAAGCTTTTATCGACACCAAAGATCCTAAAGGATTAGACGGAATGACCAAGCCGGTTATAGTTCCGGCCGGAGAAGCATTTGTTTTTCACCCCGGTGAATTTGTTTTAGGAGTGACGATGGAAGAAGTATTTTTGCCGGCTGATGTAGCAGCGAGAATTGACGGACGATCATCTTTAGGAAGATTGGGTATTGTTATCCATTCAACTGCCGGACATATTGATCCAGGATTTAAGGGTAAGATTGTCTTGGAAATGGAAAACATCGGCATGATTCCCGTGTTATTGTATCCGGGAACAAGAATTTGCCAATTAGTATTCGAACCGTTATCTTCTCCAACTACTAATCCGTATTATTTAAAAAAGAATGCCAAATACGTTGGCGCTCAGCATCCTCAGGAAAGCAAATTAGAAAAAGCCTAAACAAATTCAAATGGAACTTAATAAGGGAAAGTTTATCGTAATAGAAGGAATTGACGGCTGCGGAGGAGAAACTCAGACAAACTTTTTGTCTGATTTTTTATCCAAAAAAGGATACGATGTTAAATTAAAATCATATCCGGGATACGATGGCCCGATTGGACAAATAATTCATAATTTTTTACATAAGAAATACGATTTTCCGATTGATACTGAAACATTGATCTATTTCGCCGATTTCACTAAAGATACGGAAAGCATGGAAAAATATCTTGAAAATGGTATTATAATTGCAGACAGATATTTTACCTCAACAATTGTTTACCAGTGCTTAAAAGGATTTCCTTTAGACAAAATGTTAAAGCTTTCGGAGATGTTTAAACTGCCGAAACCCGACCTATGCATCTATGTTAAAATATCGGCCGAAACATCTTTTAACAGGAAAACAAAAGAAAAAGGAGGCAATCTGGATAGACACGAAGAAGATAAAAAGTTTTTAAAAACCGTGGCTGAAGGATATGAAAAAGCGGCTGAAAATAATATCTTCTGCGATTGGGTAATTATCGACGGAGAAAAATCAATCGAAGATGTTTCAAAAGATATATTAGAAATATTAAATAAAAAATTCGGAATATGAAGATAAACCAATACATCGACCATACAAATATCAGAATTGAATCTAAAAAAGATGATATCATTAAGACTTGTAATGAAGCGAAAGAATATCAATTCCGCGGAGTTTGCATCAGACCTAATTTTGTTAAGCTAGTGGCTAATGAATTAAGCGGAACAGGAATCAAGACAGTGGTTTTAATTGACGACCCGATTGGAGACAGCACCCACGAAGAAAGATTAAGAATAGCCAAGAAAGCTATTTTAGACGGAGCCGATGATTTGGATATTGTAGTTAATGTTGTTGATGTTAAGCACGAAAGATGGGGGAAGATTGAAAAAGATTTAAAAGATATTTGTAAATTACATGACACTAAGGTGATTATTGTTTCGGGTATGCTTACCGATTCAGAAATAGCCAAGGTTTCTTCAATTGTTAAAAAAGCTGGAGCGATTTGCGTTAAGACGGCAACTGATAAAGATCCTTTGGAGAATAGAGAAATAGCGGAAAAGGCTAAGCACTTGAAGATAATGAGAGAGAATGCTCCCGGATTATTAATCAAGGCTTCGGGAAACATTAAAACCTTAAAAGATATTAAGGCAATGATTAAGGCCGGAGCTGATATTATCGGTTCTTCTCACGGAGTTTCAATAATGAAAGAATTAAAGAAATAATATGTACAAAACAACCATCGGATTAGAAATACACTTTGAATCAAAAACAAAATCAAAAATGTTTTGTTCTTGTGCTAACAATCCCGATGAAAAGACACCAAACAAGAACGTCTGTCCCATTTGCATGGCTCATCCGGGAACCTTGCCGGTAATTAACGAAGAAGCAATCAATAATATTATTTTAACCGGTTTGGCTTTGCATTGTGAAATACAGAATCATTCTAAGTTTGACCGAAAAAGTTATTTCTATCCCGATTTACCGAAAGGATATCAGATTTCTCAATTTGATTTGCCGATTTGCAAGAATGGATATTTAGATATTCATTTAGATGATGGAACTGTGAAAAGAATCAGAATCAATAGGATTCACATGGAAGAAGATACGGGCAGATTAAATCACGCTCCCGACGGTTCAAGTTTGGTTGATTTCAATCGTGCTGGTGTTCCTTTGATGGAATTGGTAACCGAGCCGGATATTAATTCGGCCGAAGAAGCGAAGAAGTTTGCTCAAGAATTGCAATTGATTTTAAGATACATCAATGTTTCCGATGCCGACATGGAAAAGGGACAAATGAGATGCGAGGTCAATATTTCAATCAGCAAGACCGAACAATTGGGAACCAAGGTGGAAATTAAAAATCTTAATTCTTTTAGAGTAGTTGAGAAATCAATCGAATTTGAGGTTAAAAGACAGACTGAATTATTGGATGAAGGGAAAAAGGTTACTCAAGAAACAAGAGGTTGGCACGATACTAAGCAAATTACCATGGAGCAGAGGAATAAAGAAGATTCTTTTGAATACAGGTATTTCCCGGAGCCTGATTTACCGCCCTTAAATATTTCTAATGAAATGATTAATGATATTCAGGGAAGATTGCCGGAATTACCGGAAGGAAAAAGAAATAGATTTAGTGAAGAATATTCCTTAGATGCCAAATCAATCGAATTCTATATCAAAGACGAGGTTCTTTCTGATTATTTTGAAAAAATAGTTTCTGAATTAAAATGCTGGAGAGAAGACAGGGATTGCAAGAATGATTTGATTAATTCAATCAAGGTTTGTTCTAATTATCTTTCCACCGATCTTCAGGCTTTAATTAAGAATGACTCGGAAATGAAAGAATACGATTCAATTAAACTAGAAAAGAAAATTACGGCGGAAAACTTTGCCGAATTAATCTGTATGATTACCGAAGGAGATATTTCAAGTAGTATTGCTAAAATAATCCTATTGGAAATGTATAATACTCAGAAAGATCCGTCTGATATTCTAGATGCTAAAGGATTAAAACAGATAAACGATGGGGGAGAGATAGATAAAATCATTTCCGATGTTTTAACTAAGAACGACAAGGCAGTTGAAGATTATAAAAAAGGAAAACAGAACAGCTTTACCTTCTTGGTTGGACAAGTTATGGCGGCTTCCAAAGGAAAAGCCAATCCGCAGACGGTAAGCGAGCTGTTGAAGAAAAAACTTGGATAAATAAATTAAGCAGCCCTTTACGGGCTGTTTTAATTTACTTAAATTGACTTTTTAACTAGAAAAGGATTAGTATTTATCTGGAAGGAAAGTTCTTTCCCAACTACATAGGAGGTTTATGATGGCTACTGATTGCAGAGAGCAAATATCGAAGCTTGTAAAAGAAAGTACTGATGATGGAATAAAGGGCGAGATGTTTAAAAGAGAAGAATATCTTAAGGAAATACGCTTTGGCGATGTTGCCGATATTATTCTTTTGTATATTAGCCTTCAGTCCGATATTGAAAGTATCGGCCGGGTCAACACCATTGATTTTCAATCTTTATTGAAAAAAGCATGGTTCTGTTGGACAAAGAATAATAAAGACTTTCAATCACTTGATTCTGCATGGTCTTCCGGTCCGGGTCCATTAGGAGGGACAGCGGGGGCAGCAGAAATGTATATATCATATTTCCCCGGAATCACTATTCATGAAAGGCTCGGACATTTTTTCTTTTATCCGATAAGGTTCGGCCACAGCTGGGAAAACTATAAAAACAAACACATTAAGATATATGTTTTTCCGAAGTGGAGAAGAAATTTTGAAAAAATCGAGGTAGTGCTCGATCTGGCAGAAACAGTCTGCAAAGAAATCAGAAAATTATAACGGTGAGATAATATCAATCCGCTTTTTTTATCACTAATTATCTGGTATAATATTAATAATATAAAAAGGTCGTTAATATATATTAAATTCAAAAATATGTTGATTGGAATCGTTATTGTAATTATCGGTGTAGCCTTTTTATTGCAAAGCATGGGAATTATTTCTGGAGATGCTTGGCAAATAATCTGGCCTTGTCTTTTAATAGTCATTGGATTGGGAATTATTTGCAAAGAAAAAGGAAAGTGCTGTTGCGGAATGGATCAAAAGAAAGAAGAAAAATAAAAATAAAGGGAGCCGAAAGGCTCTTTTTTGTTATTTGACAAATAACAGATAAATCGTATATTCTTTAGTTAAATCGCTTTAATTAGCGATAACAGATCTTTGTCAAATGAGGTGATGATTAGATGGCTAACTACAAAAGCGCATGGATGAGCATTGAAGATGCTGCAAAAGTATTAAATTGCAGCCCCAAAGACATTGAAATGTTAATTAATGTGACCATGGTTGCCGATATCAGGAATAGCGGCGAAAAACTGGTCAATATAGAAATAATCAAGGACTTTTTTAAAAAAGTACATGAGATAGCAAAGCGGTTATTACCTTCTCCCAAAATTGAACCCGAGACAAAAAAACCAAAAAAGGGAAACAAAGAAGGCGATTTTGTTGGAGGCAAGGAAGCCGCAGAAAATCTCAATATTACATACGATGTTTTTATAAGGCAGTGTAAAGAAGGAATAATACCAGCCGAAATAAAAGGAAGGGGATGGAGAATTGAAAGGAACAAATTGGAGAAGCTTATTAAATCAAAAAAGGAGTCTATTGTTCCAAATAACGATCCGCCCCCCGATCTTTCACCAGATCACGGTGGTGTTATTAAAACAGGAAAGCCAGAGGTAGACAAGAGAGATACATCTTCTATTGTATTACCAGAAGATTCTTCGGACGATGAAGATATTCAGCCTCCTGAAAATTACAGACCCGAAGTTTTACCAAAACCGGGAATGAGGTCTTATACGGTAAAGGCAAGAAAAACAAACAGGGGAGATTACTGTCGGATCAACGAAGTGGCTAAAGGATTAAATATACCCGAGGCTCAAATCAAAAAATGGATAACTGCCAAACAAATCAAAGCCGTAGAAGAAATCGAGCAAGCAAAATCCATTTGGTATATTGAAAAAGAAAGTCTCAGGACTTTCTTGGAAAAATATAGCATAATGGTAACCTTTGATACAACACATTGAGAACGAAAAATTCGTTCTCTTTTTTATATCCACTTAATAGTTTTATCTTTCTTGAACCAGGTCATCTGTCTTTTGGCGAATTTGATGGTATTTGTTTTTATTTTTTCAATTGTATTTTCAAGAGTTTCTTTTTTATCAAAATAATCTTCCCATTCACGGTAGCCGATGGTTTGCATGGGGGGAATATTGAAGCCGTATTTTTTGGATAACTTCTTTACTTCTTTTTCCAGTCCTTGCTTAATCATTATATCAACTCTTTTTCTGATTCTCTCTTCCAGTTCTTTTTTATTAATTTTAATTCCAATCTGAAGAATATCATATATTGGTTCTTTTTTTCTTTCTTTAAAGAAAGGTTCTTTAAGCGACAAAGAAACTTCAATTGCTCTGATTAATCTTCTTCTGTTGTTTTTGTCTATCTTATTTGCTCCTTCTTTATCCAAATCTTTATACATTTCAAACAGTTCTTCAGTGTTTTTCTTTTCCAGCTTCTTCCTTAATTTTTCATCGGCTTTAACTTGAGGGAAATCAAGGTTTTCAACAATTGATTTAATATACAATCCGGTTCCGCCGACAAGAATAGGAAGTCTTCCGCTTTCTATTATTTCATCAATCTTTTTAACGGCTTCTTGTTTAAATAAGGCAACATTAAATTCTTCGTCAGGAGAAACGATATCAATTAAATAATGAGGAACTTTTTTTAGTTCTTTCGGTTTGGCGGTTCCGATATCCATTTCTTTATATATTGTTCTTGAATCAGCGGTAACTATTTCTCCGTTAAATTTCTTAGCTAAATCAATTGCTAAATCGGTTTTGCCGGAAGCAGTAGGACCCAAAACAACAATCAGTTTCGGTTTAACTAAAATTCCTTCAAAGTTCCAGGCCGTGGCTTTAATTATTTTGACCTTAACAAACTTTCCCGACAAGTCTTCATTTGATTTGAATCTTATCGCTTTATTCTCTCCGGTTCGGCCATTGCAATATTCGCCGTCTTTTTCTAAGACCAAAACCTCAACTTCTTTGTTTAATAATTTTAAATTGTTTTTTAAAGCAGTTTCTTTCAATATTTGATTTAAAGCCATTGCTCTTCTTTTTTTATCTTTTTTGAGAACATTATTTTCCAATTTCTCACAGGAAAAAGATTGGGGGCGAGGGGAGTATTCGGAAATGAAAGCTAAATCAAACTGAACTTCTTTCATTAATCTTTCACTGTTTTTAAATTGTGCTTCGGTTTCATCGGGGAAACCAACGATGATGTCAGTTGAAATACCGATATTATTATTGAACACTTTTTTTATTTTTTTAACCAAAGCCAAATACTTTTCTCTAGTATACGGTCGATTCATTTTTCTCAAAATAGTGTTGTCTCCCGATTGAACCGGCAGATTAAGATAGGGAACAAATTTCTTGCTTTCTTTTAAGTTTTTAATTAATTCATCGGAAAAATCTTTGGGATGGGGACTGGTAAAGCGCAACCAAAACTTTCCTTCAATCTTATCAATCTCTTTTATTAGTTTACTGAAATCAATTCCTTTAGAATAATAACTGTTAACGTTTTCTCCCAAAAGCCAGATTTCCTTGTATCCCTTCATTGCCAAATCTTTAACTTCTTTTAAGATATCTTTGTGGTTTCTGGAAATCAGTCTGCCGCGGGTGAAGGGGACAGCGCAGTAAGTACAGAAGTTATCGCAACCGTTGGAGATGGGAACAAAGGCTTGTATTTTGCTCTGATGTTTAGGGTCAATATTTAAGTAATCAAACCGATTAGCTTTGACTTCTTTTCCTTTTAGTAATTCCGGCCATTTATCCAAATGTTCTTTATCTAAGACGAAATCAAAGACTTCGGCTAATTTGGTTCTTTCCGGCTTCAAAACACAGCCGGTTAGAACCGTTTTAAAGGCTTTATTCTTCGTTTTAAGGGCCCTGAATTGGGGAACTAGTCCGTAAACTCGGTCAACGGCTGATTGCCTCACTGAACACATATTTATTATCACTAAATCAGCCTCTTTTTGGTTAAGAGTTTCCTTGTAATTTAGGCCTTCCAGGACAGAAGCGATTCTCTCTGAATCAGACCTGTTCATTTGGCAGCCAAAGGTGATAATGTGATATTTCATATGTAAATATTACACAAAATAGGGTGTTAATACAACCTATTGACAAATTTAAGTATATGTTCTATAATATCCTCAGAACATTAAAGGTCATACAGGAAGGGAAAGAACATGATGAACGTTACTACTGAAGGAATGAACTGCATGTTGAACAATATCGTCGACATTGGAACAATCCAGCCGACGATAGAAAAAGATCGTGTCCTGCGCGTACCATTAAGGGTAAGGCCACCATCAAATGTCCGGAAAGTGAATTTTACCGAAACAAGACAGGTAAACAACTAATTCACTTCAACCGGACTTTTTTTATTTCAAATTATTTCCTATATCCCGTTCCGCATTCTTTATTGTAGAATTTCCATTCCTCGCATTCCTTTCCGTCGCTAAAAACACAAACTCCGTATTGGCTTCCGTCCTCGTTATTTCTTATCTCTATTTTGTATCCTTGCTGAACACAAAAGGTTGATGCCGGATTGGCGATTTGAAGCGTTTCTTTTTGACACTCTCCTTTGTATTTAATACTTATTCCGGCGGCTTTACTGTAGCATTCATTGCTATATGTTTTTCCGTTTTCTCCGCAGACCGGATCCCAAAGAGTGACACAAACAACATTGTTTGAATCATCGGTTTCAGATATTTTCTGACAAATCTTTTGTCCGTCTTTTAGAATAGACTCATATCCGGGACAACATACTTTTCCGATAGCGACAATTTTTCCTTCACCGATACAAGTTCCGCATTTTCCTCGATAGGCAACTCCGACTCCGACTTTCTTTGCTTCACAAATATTGTTGTAGTCTTTATTATCGGTTCCACAAACCGGATTAACGACTTCGAGACAAGTGATACCGCCATCGCTGTATCTGTTGGCAATTTGTGATTGTATTTCATCAACTATTCTTTTGGCATCGGAAGAGATACCTAAAGAAAACAGACCGTTTAAAATATCTTCATAGTCAACATCTTCTCCAGATAAGACACTTTTGCCGTATTCTAGCAATTTAGCTTTGTCTTCTTCTGAAATATTTCCCAGGCTATTTAAAATATCCTGATTTTCGGCTACCAATTTTTGAATGTATTCTTCGGAAATTAAATCTTTGTATTCACTTTTTGTTTTTAATTCCGAAAGATATTCATCTAGTTTATTTTTCTCTTCTTCGGTTAAATTAGTCTCGCTTAATCTTTTGGCGATAATTTTATTCTCTACCTCAATAATTGCTTTTTTGGCCTGTTCAGGAACGATTCCTTCTACTCTTTTTAATACATCTAAAACATTAGGTGTTCCTGTTTTTGCACTGTTGATCGCTTCCTCAATCGCATCTCTGACTTTTTCCGAAGAACCTAATCCTAAAGAAGTATTAGTCAGACTATTCAAAGCTTTTTCTTTTGATTCGAAAATCTTTTGCGATGATTCAGCTTGCTTGTCAGCTATTTGATCCAACAATTTTTGTTGATTGAAGGTTTGAATAGTTATTTTTTTTAGGAAAATATTACTGCTTTCGCTGTCTTGCTTTAAGGTCGAAGCATATTCTCGAAGACTATTGAGAGAATTAGTATAATTAGACAAAGCTTTTTCTAAATCTTCCTTACTACCTGATAATTTATCGGCTTCAAGTAATTTTTCACTGGCAATTTTTAATTTTATTTCCGCTTTTTTGGTCGGGTCCAGAGTAATCAACATTTGAATTTCTCGGCCAAACTCTTTTAAGAAATAAAAAGGATTAGTAGGAAGAACGGTTGGCTCGGAAACATTCAAGTCTTCGGCCGTGATAGTCGCTTCTTCAGCAAAGACGGAAAAAGATGAGAACATTAGAATGGTAACAAGAACTAAGAATAATATTTTTTTCATATCTTAATTATTAATTTTCTTAATAAATTCTTCAATGCTTAATACTCCCAAGTCTATTTTTCCTCTTTGTCTTACACTGACAGTCTTATTTTCTTTTTCTACGTCTCCAACCACTAATAGGTAGGGGATTTTTTCCATTTCACCACTTCTAATCTTTTTGCCGATAGTTTCATTATTATCGTCTATCTTTACCCGGTATTCTTTTAGTTGTTCGGCAACCTCTTTGGCGTATTCACGGTGAGATTCTCCGACTGGAAGAATTTTAATTTGAACAGGAGCTAACCAGAAAGGGAAGGCTCCAGCGTAATGTTCGATTAAAAGACCGATGAATCTTTCGAACGAACCGAATAGGGCACGGTGCAACATATATGGCTGTTCTTTTTCTCCTTGGTCATTGGTGAATTCCATTTGGAATCTTTCCGGCAAATTGAAATCGAATTGTAAAGTTGAACATTGCCATTCACGTCCCAAAGCATCTTTAATTTTAAAGTCTAATTTAGGACCGTAGAAAGCTGCTTCACCTTCTTCTTCTTTAAAATTTAATCCTTTGTCTTTAGCAACTTGTCTTAAGACTGATTCTGAGAAATTCCATCCTTCATCAGTACCGGCATACTTTTCTTTATTCTTCGGATCCCTTAGTGAGAGATAGACATTGACCGAGTCAGCATTAAATCCGAAAGCTTTGTAAATGAAAAGGATAAAGTCAATTACTTTCTTTAATTCTTCTTCAACCTGGTCTTTGCGGCAGATGATGTGAGCATCGTCCTGAGTGAATCCTCTTACTCTAGTTAGACCGGAAAGTTCTCCTTTTTTTTCAAATCGATAAACGGTTCCTGTTTCCGCCCAAAGCAACGGCAAATCTCGGTAAGAGCGAGGAGAACTGTTATAAATTGAAACGTGGAAAGGACAGTTCATCGGTTTCAACAAGAACTGTTCAGATTCTTTAACTTCATCTTTGTTTTTTAATTCTTCAAGCGATTGTCCAACTTCTATCGGTGGATACATGCTGCCTGAATAAAAGCCCCAGTGTCCGCTACGTTCCCATAATCTTCTGTTTCCGATATGCGGAGTTCGCACCAAATCATATCCGTTCTCTAAATGTTTTTTAAACCAAAAGTCTTCAATGATTCTCCACAAGATTGCTCCCTTGGGGTGCCAGAGAACCAAACCGATACCGACTTCTTCATCGATGTGGAATAAATCCAATTCTTTTCCTAATTTTCGGTGGTCTCTCTTTTCCGCCTCGGTAAGCATGATTAAATATTCGTTCAATTTTTCTTCTGTTTCAAAAGCTAGACCGTATATTCTGGTTAGCATATTATTCTTTTCATCGCCCTTCCAGTAGGCACCGGCTAACTTCTGTAATTTAAAAGCCTTGGCATTGATTTCTTTAGTTGATTTAATATGAGGTCCTTTACATAAATCAACAAAATCACCCGAAGTGTAGATGGAAACTTTTTCATCGGGTATTTCTTCAATTAAATCTAATTTGTAGGGTTGGTCAGCAAATATTTTCTTGGCTTCCTTTTTGGAGATATCTTTTTTAACAAAAGGAATATCCTTTTTAAGAAGCTCTTTCATTTTCTTTTCTATTTTAGCCAAATCTTCTTCTTTGAGCTCGACTTCAATATCATAATAGAAACCGTTTTCAATGGCTGGTCCGATGCCGAATTTGGCAGTCGGATATAATTCTTTAACGGCTGCGGCCAAGATGTGTGATAATGAATGTTTTATTTCTTCTAATTCCATATATTTATAATTATGCTTCTAATATTTCTTCAACTTCACTGGCGATTACTTTCGGCATTCCGTCTTTCGTATCCGTCCTACCGGTAATCGACACTATTTTATTTTCTACAAAAGCGTAGGGATTCTTTTCAATCATTGAAGGGAAGACGACTACCTCGATCGTGTCCGTCAAATCTTGAACCTTGATGAACATCATCGGGTCTCCCTTTTTCGTCAGTATTTTTTTAATACTGGAGATGATGCCTCCGATCGTGACCGTCTCTCCGTTAATAATATATTTTTCAAATGGGTTTCGGCTGCCGGCGCCCGTACCGTTTAAATCGGCAACAATCTTTCTAATTGACGTCGTTTGCTGTTCCAACATTTCTCGATGCTTTTCCAAAGGATGACCGGAAATGTACAGACCCAACAATTCTTTTTCCCACATTAATTTATCGTATTCATTAGCTGGTTCCACATTACTCAAAGTGATTCCGTTAGAAAAACTGACCGAAGTTGAATTATCAAACAAGCCTCTTTGTCCACTCTCCTTTATTTTCTGATTTTTCTTAGACCAATCCAAAAGCTTCTCTAAATTTAAAAGAATTTGATTTCTTTCTTTTAGATTGTCAAAAGCTCCGGCTCTGGTCAAAGATTCCAATGATTTTTTATTTAAGACTTTGGCCTCGACTCGAGAAATAAAATCTTCGATGGTTTTAAAGTGTCCATTCTTTTTTCTTTCATTAACAATCAGTTCGACGATATTGTAACCGACGTTTTTAATGGCTGACAATCCGAACCTGATTTGTCTTTTATCCGGAACCACACTGAAATTGCTGAAACTTTCATTGATTTCCGGAGGCAAGACTTCAATTTTCATTTTCTTACATTCTTCGATTAGAATTGAAATTCTTTCTAAGTCAGAACCTTCAGCGGTAAGTAAGGCAGCCATGTATTCAACCGGATAATTAGCTTTGAGGTAAGCGGTCTGGTAGGCGATAATGGCGTAGCAGGCAGCATGTGACTTATTAAACGAATATCTCGCAAACGGTTCAATCCAATGCCATAGTTCAACGGCAATTCTTTCATCAATTTTATTCTTCTTCATTCCATCAACGAACTTGTCTTTCTGTTCCATTAAAAGCTTTTCAATCTTTTTACCGATCGCTTTTCTCAAGATATCGGCTTCGGCCAAGGTAAAGCCGGCTAAATCTTGGGCGATACGCATGATTTGTTCTTGGTAAACGGGAATACCATAAGTGTTTTCAAGAATTGGCTTTAATAAAGGATGCATGTATTTAACTTCCTTTCTTTTGTGCTTGCCGTTAATATATTCGGGAATATGTTGCATCGGACCGGGACGATACAAAGCAACCAAGGCGATAATATCTTCGATTTCAGTCGGCTTCAATTGCTTAACGTATCTTCTCATTCCATCGGACTCTAATTGGAAGACGCCGATACAATCTCCGTCTTGTAATAATTTATAGGTCTTGGGGTCGTCTAAAGGAATTCGGTCGATATCAACATTGATTCCGCGGACAGCATAAATTCTTTTCAGTGTTTCTTCGATGATGGTTAAGTTTTTCAATCCCAAGAAATCCATTTTTAATAATCCCATTGATTCAACGGCATGCATTTCATATTGAGTAACGATTCCGTTTTCATCCTGAGTCGGATGTTGGATAGGAACGGAATCATCTAAAGGGTTTCTGGAAATTACCACTCCGCAAGCGTGAGTCGAAGCGTGCCTGGCACAGCCTTCAATTTTCAAAGCCAAATCAATTAATCTTTCCGCTTCTTTGTCTGATTCATATAGACTTTTGAATTCATCTATTTTTTCTAGAGTTTCGCTTAAACTAAAGCCCATTGGAATCATTTTTGCAATTTTGTCACAATATGAATATTGATAACCTAAAGCTCTACCGACATCACGAATGGAAGCCTTGGCGGCCATAGTTCCGAAAGTGATAATCTGAGCCACTTTATTTCTACCGTATTTTTCGGCGACGTAGTTAATAACCTCATCTCTTCTTTTGTCGGTAAAATCCAAATCAATATCAGGCGGTGATATTCTGTCCGGATTCAAGAACCTCTGAAAGTACAGATTATATCTTAAAGGATCAACGTTGGTGATGTTGGCTAAAAAGGCGACAATCGAACCTCCGGCCGAACCTCTGCCCGGACCGACAACGATTCTGTTGTTCTTAGCCCAGTTAACAAAATCCTGAACGATTAAAAAGTATCCGGAAAAGCCGGTACGGTTGATGACCGACAATTCGTATTCCATTCTTTCAATCACTTCTTTCAATTTAGTGTCTTTGATTTCTTCAACTTTGAATTCTTTTCCTTTTTCCACCTTATCAAGAATATCTTTTAACTCGGGAGAATGAATATCGTATTTCTTTTCAATTCCCAGATAACATAATTCCCTTAAATAACTTTCCGAAGTTTTTCCTTCGGGAACATCAAAAGAGGGAAGTTTGAATTCTCCCAATTTTAATTCTAGATTGCATTGTTCGACTATTTTTTGAGTATTTTCAATCGCTTCGGGAACATCTTTAAAATCTTTGATCATTTCTTCTCCCGATTTGATAGAAAAATCATCTCCGATCATTGATAATCTTTCTTTGTCGTTAATATCGGCTCCGGTATTGATTAACATTAAAACATCCTGAGCTTCGGCATCATCTTTATTAACATAGTGAGAGTCGTTGGTGGCAACCAATGGAATTCCTGTTTTCTTACTCAATTCAATCATCATTTTATTAGCTCTGGCTTGTTCGGGTATGCCGGGATGATTTTGAATTTCCAAATAATAATTTCCTTTGCCGAACATTTTTTGATATCGCAAGGCCATTTCTTCCGCTTCTTCCATTTTATTGGAAAGCAATAAGTGGGGGATTCGTCCTTGTAAACAGGCAGACATACCGATTAATCCTTCCGAATACTTTTCCAACAACTCTAAATCAACTCTGGGCTTGTAGTAAAAGCCTTTTAAATGAGCTTCGGTGACAATCTTTACCAAGTTTTTGTATCCTTGCTCGTTTCTAACCAAAAGAATCAAGTGAAAACGCCTGCCATCAAGATTAGGAGTCTTATCTTCCATGCCTCTAATTGCTTCATATACTTCGCAGCCGATAATCGGTTTGATTCCTTTAGCTTTGGCTTTTTGATAGAATTCGATTACTCCGTACATGGTTCCGTGATCAGTGATGGCAACTGAATCCATGCCAAGTTCTTTGACCCTATCAATAATGTCATCTATTTTCGCTAAGCCATCCAAAAGAGAATAGTGCGAGTGCAAATGCAAATGTGTAAACTTCTGATTCATTTGTCTAATTCAATTAAATAATCTTTTTTCCTCCTATTTTTGCCCTAGTCGTATCAATCGCTCCTTTTTGGCTTTCCGTTCCCGTCAAAACAAGATTGCTGCCGACATTGGTTTCTTCTAAATCAATCGTTCCCGAGGTTTTCATTTTTCCTAAGTTAAGGTTTCCGCCGACATTAGCTGTACCAAAGAAAGCATCTCCTCTTACCAGTAAGTCATCGTAGTTAGCTGATTCGATTTCAGCATTTTCTAAAATCACGTCGCCGAATATTTCCGTTTTGGCGAGAGACAAGAAACCAGCAGTAATTAATCCTCTGGCATTAATATTTCCTCCGATTTTAGCTCCGACTAGATTAATCGCTCCGTTGATTTGGGCGTTTTCAAATATCAAATCCTTTTTTATATCCGCCTTGCCCAAGTATAATGAACCGTTGATAACCGCTCCTTTCAAATTAAGGTCTCCGATAATGACAATTTCTCCCAAGAAGACCGGACCCATTATTTTTGCATTTTCCAGATTCAAACCGAATTTAATCTTATCAATAATAACATTAAAATCAGACAGAGTCTTATTACTGAAATCAACCGGGCGGCCTTCTTTTTCCGCCATCTTGATTTCATTGATTATTTCCATCTGACCCAAGACTTCTTCTTTATTATTGCCGTTTAATATGACCATATGTTAATATGTTTAATATATCTTAATAATATCCCATATTTGATTATGATTCAAGAAGAAAAGAGGCTCTGGAAAAAGGGGTATAAATACGTGGCGGGAATTGATGAGGCGGGAAGAGGCCCTTTGGCTGGTCCGGTAGTGTCCAGCGCTGTTTTAATTCTCGAAAAAGACTTCGGACACGCGAAAAAAATCAAATCGGTAAGAGATTCAAAAAAATTAAGTGAAAAGAAGAGGGAAGCGGTCTATCCTAATCTAATCAACAGTTCTAAGTTGAAATGGGGAATCGGAATGGTTTCAGAAAAGATGATTGATAGAATTAATATCTTAGAAGCAACCAAAATATCAATGATTAAAGCGATTAAAGATTTAGAAAAGAAGAACAATATCAAAGTTGATCATCTTATCCTCGACGGAAAGATGAAGCTTGATTTAGAAATTGACCAATTGTCGATTATCAAAGCTGATAACAAGGTATTTTCCGTTTCCGCAGCCAGCATTATCGCTAAGGTAACGAGAGACAGGATAATGATTGAGTATGATAAAGTATATCCGGCATACAACTTTAAAAAGCATAAAGGATATGGAACAAAGGAACACATGAAGAAAATCAAAAAGAACGGAGTTTGCAAGATACATAGAAAAAGCTTTGCCCCGATTAGTCAAATAAGCTAATGGTTCGAATCCTTTCGCCCCTGCCAACTTGAGCGTAGTTAGAGCGCACGAGTC
>JBAZIW010000016.1:0-14700 GCA_041651655.1 Minisyncoccota bacterium
ATGTTACCCCCGGCTGCAGCAGCGGATTCTATGATAGCCGAATAAGTATCTGTCCCTCCCTGGCCCATGCCCGGTATCATCCCGATATTGGTCATGGTGTTATTAAGTACCTGCACTCCGGTGCTCAGGTATACCCTTATCCCGTTGTTTGGTAGATTTGTGAGTGTATTATACTGAATGACATTATTATCCGCACTACCCCCGTTGCGTATTCCCCAGGTACCGCAATAACGGATCAGGTTGTTTGTGGCCTGGCAATAGTCGGACGTGCTGAGATGCAGCCCTTGTGCGTAGAACATTTCGATAATCAATGAGTCAACAATCCAATAGTTTGACCCGGTGAGATATATCCCTTCCTCCAGGGTAGGCACATCAACAACACAGTCATTCATGTCATCGTTCCAGTATACATAGATGGTTTGGGTGGAGTAGTCAAATGCCCATTCTCCATTCTGATCCAGGCAGTTGGTGTCATTTTGGAAGAAGTAACCCCAGCCCTGGTCCAGGGCATGATAGGTGGTCTCCGTAAGGTACACACTGTCCCCTGTCTGACGGTGCACCTGGGAGCGAGCTATGGAGAATCGTGAGTCCCGGATAACCGCCTGGGCATCATCCCAGGTATGATCAGCTTGTGTTATTCCTGCATCATAGAATATGGTGTCAGTGTCAACGGCATCCATTGTTAGCCACCCGGAGTTGGGGTATCGGCCGATGGCATACCAGGTACTATTGATTTTTATTCCCGGCAGGTCAACATCGGTAGATGGCAGGTCCTCATCTGTCAGTTTCCAGATATTGTTATCATCCGTATCGCTCCAACCGGTCGTGATACGTTTCGCTCCTGTCAGTGTTGCCCTTCCCGTCCCATAAGAGGTAACAGTGATCTCATTGCCTGATGACCCGTCATATCCGCCACTGGCTATGCTCCCGTGGTGTACCTGTCCCGCACGGAGGGATATGGTGTCCCCGGCCCCGATGTTGCCTGCAGTAATCTCTGTGTTAAGACGTGTGATGGTTTTCCATGCTGAGTCAGCCCGGGTGCCTGACCACTCATCATTGCCATGTAACGCATTGATGAAGTAGTCACCAGCATAGATATCCTCATCGCCTGTACCACCGGGAGATGTATCACCCTGGATATGATAGGCAATACCACCCGAATACATATACAGCGAATCATTTGATATTTTGAGGGTATCCACACGGGAACCATTATCGGAGACCTTCAGATACCCATTTATTTTAAGGTTATTGACCGTTCGTGTCTGGCCAAACGCAATGGTGGGGACCAACAACAATATGATCAATAACCGTTTCATTTCACTCATTTTTAACTGCTTTTACAAATGAATACTTTGTCGCACCAACATAGAACCTCAGGGTGTCGCTCTCCAGCTTGATAGAATCAATAGCCGATCCGTTTGTCCCGAACTTGATCCATCCACGCACCTTTATATTCTTAAGATTCGTTTTCCATCCTGTCAATTCACCAGTTGAATACCATATATTCAGCGTATCGCTCACCACCTTGGCTGAGTCAATCAGTATGGTATCACCTATCTGCGTTTTACCTACCACCTTCAGATTGTTAACTGTCTTTGTCTGAGCATTAACAGTCAAAGGCAGTAGTAATAACAAAAATATTATCAGTCTTTTCATTATGAATCCTTGTGAGCTATGTAATCGATATATCCATTACTCGCCGGCGTTACCTTAAATCCAGTCGCTGCCTTATTTGTTACAGTATAATCGATGTTATTTCCATCACCATCATAACAGCGTATGGCTATGGCATAATCAGTCGTACCCAGGGTAGAAAATACAATGGATGTTCCGGCAACCACAACAGCTATATCGTTGGCAGACCTGCAGTTAAGCGTATACCCGGTAGCTATGCATATGATTTCTGCCGTTGCGTCCTCAGCCGGCGTAATTATGAATCCTGTTTGGCCCTTGTCTGTTATTGTGTAATCAACCGGTTCGCCCGATGTATTATGGCACATTACCAATATGGCATAGTCAGAGCTGGCAAATTTGAGATCGCTTATGGCAGTGCCTGTTGTAACAACCGACACAACTTTTGCATAGGCTGACAATGTGTTGATGTATCCAATACATATTCCGTCCCATGATGCATCGATGGTAGGTGTTATATCATAACTGGCTGCTATTTTAGCATCAATTAAATATTCAACATTATTACCGCTCTCATCATAACAGCGGCCAATAACAGCATACTCAGTATCAGCAAATGCTTTATCGTGGGTAATGGTTGTACCACCTGTTGTAACCGACTCGGCTGATTCAACATTAATTGCCGATGTTATACCGGGAAACCGAACAAGCACTTTTGATATGCTTATACAGGGCGCCAGCCCAAAGCCTATACCAATCATTTTAATACTCTCTTATGCATTCAATAGCACCGCTTGTAACCTGTATGCTGGTGAAATTGTTATTTGCGGTGATCAGTGTACCACCTTCTATGGCTGTAGCCAAAGGAATAACCGTTGGCCACTTGCCATCATCTGTATAGGCAGCTAAAACAGTTGATCCTATCGTCACAAATGCCGGCCATTTGCCGGTATATGTACCAGCCCCGGAATAGATATCCATACCGTTTTTTGCCATAATGTTTAATCCCAAACTTGCCATTTGTTTTTCTCCTATTAATTTAATTTTACAAATTCCTATGTTATTTTAAAGATGCCATTCGCACTCCAGACAATCGTAAAAGTAGCCCCCGTAACATTATATGTATTTGTCAATGTTATTATACATAGAATCGGGCTCGTACCTGGCGTACCTGTGTCTTTATAAATACAAGCATGTTTTACATTGCTTAATGTTGCATTGGTCCATGACACATCTGTAGCATCAAAATATGCAAGGTTATTGCTATTATCTTTATTAATGGACTTTCCTGACAATGCTTTTCCCCCGGCCGTATAACCGGTACCGCTCACCTCATTGGTGCTTACATCATCAAAATACTCTTGCGTATCAATATTGGTTGTGTGAGATGTGTTCAATAACGCACATTTTATTGTATCGGTGTTCAGGTCAAAACCACCATCCATTAAATGATATTTTGCAAAATTTGTTACACTCATATGGGATTAGCTATTTGATGAACAGTAATAGTCCAGTCTGCGGCACCATAAGACGTGCCGCTTTCAGTGATTGTAATTGTTGCGCTCCGCGGTGACCCGGTATCATTCTCGGTAACACTAAATGCAACACCATTCTTATCCCCTGTTCCGCTATCTGAACAGGTGACCCATGCTGCATCATCTGACACAGCCCATTGTATTATATCTGGGCTTACATCAATATCGAATGAATAATTACCAGCTGTATAATTGAGTTCACCGGTGTTATTATAATCTTCCCCATCTTTCTTTGCCCTTATATCTGGTTGTATTGATGAAGTTTTAACGATAATATTATCAAAACTTGAAGAAGCCGAAGCTTCAGCGAGCGTTAAAACTTCATCATAATCATGACCAAATATTTCAGCCCAATGAGCCTCCCAGGTACATGTACGATCATGATAGGATCCACCGGTACAAAGAAATCTTTTATTATCATTATTCGGATCCACAAGAACATCGGCAAACGAATAGCTGCCAAATATCTCCCCTTCTATCTGCAGCCTGTCATTGCCATAAAGGTGGCCCAAATAGTTTTCTATGAGAGTTTTTAAATGACCGCTCTCTGTTGATCCATGCCATCTCCATGAGGAAGTCAATGTCTGCGGAGATACGGTATAAAAGAGGTTCTGGTAAACAAGCAATTCATTGACACTTGATGGCGCATCTCCAAACTTAAATGTTATTTCTTTTGTAGCAGTGCCTTTCGCGTCGTATGAAGCGGTCGTGCCTGTTGTTCTCGGGAAGGTATAGGCAAGGCCTGGCTCCAGCCACATGTCAAAATGCTCAATGTCAACAGACGTAACTGTACCAGATATGCTTGTCGGCTGATATAACATAATTACAAAATAATCAGGAGGGGATACAAGCTCATCAACGCAAATATTTTTTACAACCCACCCGCTTTCAACACTTATCCCGCTGTATGTTATAGCACTATCAAGAACCGTCCATCCGGTTCCTTCCTTCAAATACCACCAATTACTACCATCCCACAACTTTATCTTCATCTTAAATGTAGCAGTAGCGTTTGGGGTTCCATTCATGCGAAATTTAACCTCGAAGCTTAATTTGCCATCCCCTGCGGCAGCCATAGGGTCGTAATATGATACATTGGGACTATAAACATAATCAGCATCGCCGGCAACATATTTTATTCCCAAATAGCTGAAATAATCATCCTTAATTGTATAATATAAAGTGGCAGAATCTCCCTTTGACCAATGAGCGATATCAGCATCGGATATGCCGCCGGAAAAAATAAAAGAAGGGAAGTTAGAGTAGGGTATTAGTCTTCTGTCTTTATAGCCATAGTCTTGTACATACCTTACTTTTTTATATCTGCTTAACTTTGATTTTACCTTTGAATTGTTTATGAATTTCAACATCGATGTTCTGTCAGCCCATGTTGTGGTTATGGTTTTTTGGGGATTATAAGTACTATAACCAGCTATTGTTGCTGCATCGCTTAATTCCCGACAATAGAATGTTTGTGCGTTTTCAGCGATAGGAATGATATTCCATGTTGGATTAGTAGACAGCCCTGGTATATTACCAATGAATATTCTGGCATTGTAACATTTCAGTATCTCATTAAGTACATCATAACAATTCCTTGGAACATAATTCTCATCGAGCAGTGCCTCTGCATTTACATTACATTGAATAAGTGGATCGTCGGTGGTTGGATCATTATCCATTGATGTATCATATATATTAACAGCTGATACTACGTTAAGCCCTAGCCCTATCTTATTCAGACAATAATATATTATAGATGACAGCTTAGTGTTACCTGTATACCTTGTACCATCATCATCACATGCATAATTTTTGAGGTCACCAAGTCCGTCTGTGGCCGTCAGGATGAAAGAATGAGGATGCCCGACGTCTTCTTCTGATATATTTTCCGGCAATATCCACCCAGTCCATATACCATACCATGAGCCATCGATATATTTTGATATAATTATTTTATACTCTTTTGGGCTGGCACTCCAAAATTCTTCCCATGTTTGTGTTTCAGAGGTCATTAATGTTAACTTACAGGAAGATCCTTTTATCACCTCTAACACATCATCACCCTTCCCCTCGTATTCGATGACGAAAGGCTCGTCTCCCATACGCTCGATATCAGCCTTGGTCTCTCCGCTCTCATCCTGAATATCAACCCAGGTTTTTACGCCTCGCGCATCGTAATAGGTATACTCATATTTAGTGGCAAAAGCCATTATCCTATTCTGTTAAATTCGGATTCACCTTTCTTACTTGATAAATAAATGTCTTTGTTTCTAATGGTTGCAAATAACTCAACTTGATTGCCCATACCAAATCCACTTGTTGCACCCTGAAATACTCCCTGGAAAGCCCCGCTACCTCCGCCTCCGCCACTACTTCCTCCGCCCACTATTTCTCCGGCCTTTGCACCCATGGCGCCTAGAGCAGCACCAATGGCTATCATGGCCAGTCCCGCTGCAATTTTTACTGCCGGATCCAGATTATTATTAAATGCTTCCTGTGCAATACCATAAGCTACGAGCATGGCACCATATTGCTTCAGGAAATTACCCATAGCAGTTAATATTGTATTGCCAAAACTTTCAAGTGAGAACTCACCCTGCGCGATCATATCAAACAGATCGGTAGATACCTGGGCAACAAGGTCACCTATCATATTTTTGAATGTCTCATTCCATTCAGCCGTCTCTTTTGCCAGCAGTTCATATTGAATCCTTGCCATGCCTATATTGTCAGCAATTAAAGAATAGGCATTAGCCATTTCTTTCAGATCTTTAACATTTCTTGGATGACCAATAAATTCAAAAGGCGCATATTCCATTTTCTTCCCGCCCGGAGTACGTCTGTTAATCGCAGTTTCCGCACCAGTTAATGCATTTGTCAACCTTACGAGATCCGCGCTTCCTGTCGCCAGTGCATTATTATAATCAGCCAGCATGCCAATCCATTGGTTCCACTCTTCAGGTTTCATGGCATTACGCATCTCCTGGTACATCTCAGCGGCTGCAACAGTGAACCTCAGCTGCGGATCGACACCCTCACCTATGAGCCTGTTGCGTTCTTTCTGACTCTCAAGTTGCTGCTTCCATAATCCATATTGCCCTCCCGCTCCTCCGACGCCGAAAATCTGCCGCTCATTACCGGCTATCTTACGAAACTCCTCAAAATATTTATTGGCTGCATCGGTTGACAACCCGCTCATCTGTTTGAAATATACCTCGTAGGCATTGATGCGGTCCCTTATCTCGGCAAGCGTGACCTGTGTGATCTCTTTCTGTGTGTTTATAGCTTCCTGTATAAGCCTGGCTTTCTCGTTCTTATCCGTTGCTCCTGCTATTTGTACCCTCAGCATCTGCAGCGATGATTCCAGGAAGCTCTTTTTTAGTTTATCAGACGCTGCTATATCCTGCAGCTCGTCAAGGGCCATCTTTAGATCACGGGTGGCTATAGCACTCTTCCATATATTGGTTGTGTAATTATTCAGGTTGCCCAGGATGACACCCGTTATGAGCCTGCCAAAGCCTTCTAGACCTCCTTTAACCTCATCAATGGCAAAACTTAGTTTGTCCGCCCCTCCTTCCGATGATTTCAATGCCTTAACAAAGCCGGCTATAACAGCAGTAATAGTGAAGGCAGCACTTATTTTCTTACCAAGTTCGCCAAACATACCTTGCAATGACGAAGCCTTACCCTGCGCCTGGCCCATGGCTGCCTGGTACTGTTTTGTATCGGCAGTCAATATCGCTTTCAGTTCCGCTATCGATACGCGTGACATCAGTTCTTCATATTTTTGGCGTTAAGCCAGCCTATATAATAATCAGCCAGATTATCAACTATGAATTTCAATACCGCATCTTTCGTTGAATCAATGCTTCTGCGGAGGAAGGGATTAGCCTTATATTTACGCGATGGTATACCGTATTCAACGAACCTGGCATACCAGCCATCCGACCCCAGCAGCGCTTTTCTCCCTATCCTGGGGCCTATATAAATAACACGCCCCTTCCCCTCAACAATACCTATACTTCGTTTTAACTGCCCGGGCCTGTGAAGAGATAACTTAAAATGAATGCCTTTCTTTTTTGTGAAATGTCTCTGGGCTAATATAGCTACAGCCTTATCGGATACAGGGGCATTTAGTTTCATGGCTTCTACCATGGGTCTAGCAGCCAATTTGAAAAATCGCAATAGTATTTTACGATCCCATGGCCTGCCCGCCCCCGCCTCATCGAGCATGGCCTCCAGCTTATCGGCACCAAGTATAACAGTGCCTCCTGCTTTAACAGCCGGTTTAACAGGCCATCGCTTCTGCTCCCATATTCTGCTAATTACGCCCATATCGTCTCTCTATCCTGTCAAAGCGTTTAACCCAATAATCAAATTGCCTCTTTGCCTCATCGGGATCAGCAACGCTGGTTTCCCACGGGAACCGCACATAATTAATATTCTTTATTGGCTTCTTTAAAAAACAGTTAACCATCCCCACAGCTATAAACCGCGCCTGTTCCCATGAAATATGTATATCCTGTTCCCTCTGTTTTATGTAAGCATCAAAAGCATTAAAAAAAACCCTGGGAGTCATCCCCCAAAATTCGTTTTCAGTCATTTTTAGTACTCCCAGGGCTATACCCACCAGATCATCAAAGTCCAGAGGTACTATTTTGCCCCCTCCACGGGGGCTTGCTGATTTTTTAATTCAGGCATTTGCTGTCTGAATAACTGCATACACTTGGAAATGACTGCTATGTCCTCATTTATCCAATCACCAACATCATCAATGGTGAAATCTACTTCCAGTTTTTCACGCTCCGCAGCATGTTTCAGCCCTGCATATATCAATGTTGTGATGTTATCGGGTGTCAGGTCATCGCCTATCCTACTAAGCTCAGTCAGCGTGATGCCGGAGATACGGCAAAAAATACGTATGCTATTCCAGCCGTATTTAATGGGACGCTCTCTGCCACCTATAAATATTTTTTCCATTGGGGATATGTGTTATTTTTCAGGTAACAGCATATTCGGCCAGTGTACCATCGCCCCCAAACGAGAACGAATAGGTTGCCGTTTCACCATCGGGAGCCGACAGTTGCAGCTTTGTTATGTAAGCATAGCCAGTATAATACTTATCACCCGGTGTGTTGTTGGTAAATTTGATGCTCACACGCGTACGGTTATTGTATAGCGCGAACAGATCACTCACGCTACCGGCATAATTATACAATCCATCACCGTCAACACTCCATTTCCTTTTTGTTGGTAATATACCTTCCCACCCCGAATCATCCTTGTTGGTTGTTGGAGTGTTTCCCAGCTCCATGTTTAATGTACAGTTTTTGCTGTAAGCAATAGCCGTGCCGTTCCAGTATACCAGAAGATCGGTTCCTTCTACAAATCCAGTTGATGCCATTGTTATTCAGTTTTAGTTTGTTTTTTCTTTTTCTTTTTGAATATATCTAGTATCGACTCATTTACAGGCTTAGCGATTCCACGTAATAACCATAGCCTTGCTGTTTCTTTGTCGACAAATACTTCTTTACCCACTGGCCATATTAAACCTGGAGCGATCTCATGTTCTTTTATCAGCCTTACTTTCATTATGTGTATCTTAATCGTACAAAATAATCCTGCGTAACACGGTAGAGCTCAGTTTCACTTTCCTGCATATCATTTTCGCCATCGAATATTATATTGTCTATAATATTGCCTCGTATGGTACCTTTCCTGCGATCCATGGCTGAGCGTACAGAAGCAGCCAGCGTATGGGCATCCTCATATTCATCAGCGTAAATATCTATCTGAACACGTATAATGTCAAGCTCTGATATTCCCTGCTTCGTATCTTCAGGTACATTGCTGATAATTGTGTACACAACGTAAGGTTCGGTGGCATCATTAGGCGCAACTGAAGGATAGCAATCGGCCTCAACCGCCTTTATTATTTCATATATTGCTTTCCCCAGGTAGCTCATCAGTCACGTACCTCACATATTAACCTCAGCCCTTCGCGTCTTTCAATCTCTTCAATGAACTGTATATAATAATACTTACTTTCATAGCTCACACGCATGTTAACCGCTATATCAGTGCGGTATCGAACGATAAATACTATCTTGTTCAAAGCTGTTACCTTGCCTCCTTCCACGGCTTCGCTGCCTCCCATATATTCAATCCTGGACCATACCTGGTCAAGCTGTGTCCAGCCAGCCGACAGGTTTACCTCCCCGTAATCGTTCTTGGTCGATGGTGGATATTGAATAGTTATAAGCCTGTCAAGGCTGCCTGCAGGTATCATCTGTATAAGTATTTTGACAGTAATGAAGGCACTATGCGTCTGAATACGGTAAAATTAAAATTCTGATCCTCACGGTTAAGATACCAGTCACCAATGATCAGTAGTAAAGCATGCTTAATATCTGCGGGTATTATCTCAGGTGTGGTCCATCCCGTGACAAAACGAATCTGCACAGCATTAGCCACCTCTTCAACCTCGGGCCAATCGTAACTGTTATCAGGTATTATCCTAGCCGGCTGGCCTGTGATATCGGTTGAATAATTACCGCTGCTCACTGTTTGCGTTGCACCGTTATTATCGATGTATTTCACACTCGTAATTGATGCTATCGGATAACGGTATATTTCAATTTCCCCTTTAGGAAAGGTATCCAGATAAGCTTCCCATGTTGCCGGTGTTAACGCGAGCCCATACTCTTCCTCAACCCTTTGCTGCGCGGCATATATGAGCGACTGCAGATATTTGTCATCATCAGTGCCGGTGATACGCAGGTGCGTTTTAACCTCATCGAGAGTAACTGCCCAATCAATTGGCGCCGTTATGAGTTTAAATCTCATTATTCGCGTCTTATCGGCCTTTTTTTAGTTTTCGTTGTTTTAATTTCCTGCACCTCGGGAGGTAATTGCTTTTCATCGCCAGCCTCAAATACCGCTACTGCCATCTTTTTCTCGATGTAGTAATTGGCCTCTTTTGGTGTAAGGTTAACAACCTGCCCGCGTCCTACATTGATCGCTCCGAAGACTGATTCAATAAATCGTACTTTCATGGCTTATCGTTTTAAATATTAAAATAAGGGAAGGGAATGGATCCCCGCGAGAAGATCCATCCCTTGACATAGGTAACAGCCAAACCTATGTAGTAGCACACTGTATACTCTTGACAGGATAATCAGCAGCAACCATATTGCCATCAATACGACCGAGCACAGTAAAAGCTGTTTCGTCATAAGCAGCCCTCAGCTCATTCAACCTTATTACCCGCAGAGGACCGGCCTCCCGGTAGTAATAATGTTTGAAATCGCCGAAGAAAATAGGATGTCGTCTCGGATACAGGCTGTCGCAGGCAGGGTTCACAACCCATGGCCTTCCTTCGAGTGTTCCGGGCTCACCACTACGCACACTCTCCTGCCATAACGGGCTTTCGTTATATGTTGAACTCTGCACCAGGGCACGTATGTTTTTCAGCGTATCGGCATTGAACATCCATGTGGCATTATTCAGGTATGCGCGGTCCAGGGTATATACCAGGTTGAGAAGATTGGTACGCGTAATGGTACGTGTTCCACCGGCTTCATCGCCGGCAGCAAGCACACAGGACTTGATACCTTTTGGCTGTGAGCTTCCGGTGCCGGTAGTGAGGGCCGTATTCACACCCCTGTAGTATCTCACCAGGAGCTGTTCAACGAGCCAACCGGCAAAATCGAACGCTGAATCATTCAGCAATTCATTCGATACGTAAAGCATACCACTGGTATATTTGTATGCAGCCAGTGTTACCACACCAAAGGTCATATCTGTGGCCGATGTGGTATTGTCGGTTTTCTCCGTCAGCAGGTAGCCACTCACAGCGGTATCATCGACCGTCGGGAATGTCATGCTTGCTCCGGTAGGCGTTTTGAGGTTATATACCAGCCCCGGGGTGAGCATACCACCAATGAATTTCTGAGCGGTGGCAATCTTATCACCCATCAGCTCGGGTATGGTGTATCCACCATAAGCGTCGGTGGTATATAGCTGGTTTGCACGCAGCTCACCTTTCATGCCCGGGTTCTTCAGTTCGAGAATCTCACGGTTCTCCGTGCTCATGCGTGAATATCCCTTGCGAAGGAACTCTTCAAATGCCTTTGAATATGATTCCTTGTTTACCTCAGGATCTTTTCCGGGCTTATTATTATCAATCACCTCAGCTGTCTCAGCGATCCTTCTCTCGGCAGCCTCAAGATTTTTGATGGTCCTCTCAACCTCGTCCAGCTCTTTATACCATCCTTCAAACTCTGTGTTCATGGTCTCTTTGTCGAGCTCATCATCGCCACGGGATTTGGCTTTCTGTGCGGCCTCCTTGATCTTGTTAAGGAGTTCCGCTTTCTTTTCATACCAGTTTTCGATTGTCATTTTTTTATAATATTAGTGTTAACGATAATTGGCTTGCCTTACCAAATATTCATGGTATTTGCTCTCTCCATAGGTTGACTTGCGTTTGCCATCAGCCTTAAGTATTTTCTCAATGTCATCGCCGTTAAATACCGAGAGCAATCCTTTAACGGTTAGCCCCTCAATTTCCAAAATTGATTTTCCAATGCTTTCCTCGATAAGCTCAACAAGCACATCGGTTTTGCTTTTCTTTTTCCTCTTTTCAGGATTATCAAGCATTGCAATAGCTTCAAATATTCTGAGCTTTTCAATTTCAGCAATGGTAAATCTGTTACCAAGCTCGCGCTGCAGGTATAACAGGGCATTGGCCACCTGCGAGCGTAAAGCTTTTTTAACGGCATCAGGATTTGAGGGTATATTCACTATGCTCCATTCAACGAGTTCCTGTCCATAATAATAAAATGTTTCGTTGGGCTTGCCGCGTTCTTCATCGCCTTCACCATAATAGCCTTCTTCACCGTTAACTGATATCGGATAAAAGCCAACGCTGGCCGCGCGCAGGGTGCCGAATGCCACTTTTCTCCGTATCTTCTCAGCCATTTGGTTAATGCTCTCAGGCTCGAATATAACGCGTGCTATGAGCTGATCGTTCTCCTGCCATATTTCCGATTTGCCAATTATCTTATCAGGATCGGATCCGGCACATACTCCTCCATAAATATCATGGTCATAGCCTACAATAGGGTTTTTGCGGTAGTTGTCAAGCGCCCAGTTTTTCGGATTCAAAACTGTTTTATGCCTGTCCCTGGTGCCGGAGCTTATAATAAATTCCGCTGTCCTGGCTGAATCATCAATGGACCTCAGCTCACCATATCGTACCTGTTTGCATGTCATTGTTTTTTCCTCCTCTGTTGCGGGTTCAAATAATATTCCGTTATGCTGTTTACAATGAGCGTGAGCGCTCTCTGCCGTCCATACTTCCCTGGGATACCGGTATGCCTGTTCTTCCCATGATGCATCATCCTTCTTTTGGTATATAACATCATACTTTTTCCCATCGTGCTCACGTTCTCCATTTTCACGTCTTGTATCATTACCATTAGGTTGTCTCAGCCTGCAGGCATGCTCATTTGGATAAGGCCGCTCAAGCGTTTCCATCTTTCCCTATTTTATCTAACGTTGTACGTGCCAGCTGTACCAGGTGTATATCACCACCAGCTATATCGTTAAACTCTTCAAGCTGGCGTACCTCATTAATACTTAGCACACCCATATCGAGCATCTGGCGGTAATATTCAGCCCTTGTTTTGGCGTCACCCCTCAGTAACCCGTTAAGATTGAATTTGAAATAATGATTAACACGTTCACCCGGGCTGAGTAGTTTACGATTTAATTCCTGCTCCCATCGAACAATCCATGGCGTAAGTGAATAAGTGACAAAATCAATACCCTGCTCTTCAATATTGGAATAAGTAGCCCTGTCAAGATCGGCAAGCAGATGGGGTGGTATACCAAACCAACGGGCTATCTCTTCAATGGTGAACTTGCGGCTTTGAAGAAACTGCGCCTGCTCATTGGGTATTGTAAGAGGGGTATATTTTACGCCCTCCTCGAGTATCATGGTTCCGCCTTCTGGTCCCTTGAGCTTCTTTTCAAATCTCTCCCGGTACCTGTCACGTGCGGTATCACTTAGCTGCAGAGGGTGTGTTAATACTCCGGATGATTTGGCGCCGTTCTTAAAAAACTGGTTGCCATATTTTTGCATTGCCAGCCCTCCGCCAATGCTTTGGCGTGCCACTTCAATAGGACTTTTACCTGTTACGCCATTAAAACATAGGGCGGGTATATGAAATATGTACCGGCTCGGTATATTTGATTCGCCTCCGGCAATGTCATAATATACTTTTTTATCTTTGCCGAGTTTGGGGGTAACTACCTGTGGGTCAAGAAAATCAATTGCCAGTGGCTGGTTATTTCCATTCCTTTGAATATAACCATAACCATTGCCCCAGCTCAATGCCGCTGCCTGAATAGATTCGCGCATTATAACCTGCACACTGCTCTGCGTGGGATCATTGAATATTTTTATGCCTGGCAGATTATCAACTTCAACGCGACTCGATCCGTTCTTATGGTATAGTTTAACTGGTAATGTGCCGATGGTGCTGCTGAGAAGATTTATGGCACGATAAACAGCTGAGAGTGTAAATGCAGTATCAGGATTAACTGAAATACCCGCTTCGGATTCGTAATCCCATGTTTTAAAAAAGTCCTCAAGCATGGCCTGCGGCATGTTCATGGTGGCCCGCTTGAAGAAAAAAGGAAATTTTTTCCAGTTAAATTCTATCATTCACATGAATAACAATCATATACTGATTCAAATGTCACATGAATGATTTAGGATTATGGTAAACTTTGTTTACTTTTTTACTCGCGGTTAATAATTTTGTAATGATAACGGCGTTTGTTTAAGCCAAGATATGGATCAAAAACCGATCCTATATCAATGAATGTTGTGTTATGACCAAATATTTTGTAAAGATCATCAATAAGTACATTTGTGGTCATAGAGGCCATAAATAATACTACTAGCCCGGCTTCCAACCTGTTTATCTTTTCTACCAATTGATTATATATTGTATCCTTTACGAGCCAGCAATTATGAGGGGGTATAATTACATGATCGATAAATGGAAATAATTTTAATCGATCAAAATAATTGGCGCCAACAAGAATAACCTGGCGTGCTTTTAAAGCTTTAAAGAAAGGCTGTATCTTATTAAACTCGCTGGCACGGTGTAAAATATCAGCATTCACCCAATTTATATTGAGATCCCAAATAAAAGGATATATCTTATCCTTCAGGTTATAATAATCAGATACCAGGGCACCGTATTGCATGCCCATATAATAATGTGGCTGGCTTAGTACTATCTTTTCAAGAGCCTTGCCAAGGTCAGTAAAGTAGATATTGCCGTCGCAGTTTTTGCTTTGCATGCCAAATATGCACGCCCATTCTCCATCGCCATAACGAACAAATGAAAATGGATCGCTCTCCTGCAGCTTGCTTACTAATTCATCAAAAAATATCATAATTAACTAATTATCATCATTATATAACGGAGGAGTGGTACCAATACGCCAGTTA
>JBAZIW010000017.1:0-13162 GCA_041651655.1 Minisyncoccota bacterium
ATTAGCGGAACAACTCTAAAAAACTTACTTAAAATTGCTTACTAATATCCTACTAAAATGATTGCTGAAAAATGCTTTATTAATTTATCAAACTACTGCGAACAAATAGAATCTTACCCTTTCTTTCGCTGATTGTCAACTATCGATTATGAGCCGGCAGACGGATTTGAACCCCCGACCTACTGTTTACAAAACAGTTGCTCTACCGCTGAGCTATGCCGGCCTAAAATTAATCTTTTTTCTTCTTAACCGAGGCTTTTATCTCCCTCCAGTAATTGTCTAAACCCTTTGTTCTTTCCAATGATCTCTCTCGAAGCTTTGTTATCCAATCGGACATCTTCTTATCAATCTTTAGTGATATTATTCTAATCTTACTTAACAATTTATGCAATATCGCCTCCAATGAATTTGAGTTTTCCTTTATTACTTTTTTTGTTTTTTCACTAATCTTCTTTTTCAATTCTTTTTTCAAAAAAATAGCTTCCGGTTCAGGCATGGCCTTTAACTGCGGAACTTTTTTAAAAATTAAAACTGATAAAGAAAGAAAACTGACGATTAAAACAATTAAGGAAATAATATCAAAATTCATATATTATGAATCTTTTAACAACTATATTCTCTCCTGTTTTGGCAATGTACTCGTTTATCAAAACTTGCATTGTCTTGGTGTCATCCTTTATCCATAACTGATTAACCAAACAAATATCTTTCTTAATCTTATCCAATTTTCCTTTAATGATTCCCTCTATCATCTCGGCCGGCTTATTCATTTCTTTGACGGTCTCTTCAATTGTTGCCCTTTCTTTTCCGATAATATCTTCCGGAATATCTTCTTCTTTAACGTATGAAGGTTTCATGCTGGCAATCTGCAAACAAATCTCGTGAGCCAGAGTTTTAAAATCCTCTCCGCGAGCAACAAAATCAGTCTCGCAGTTTATCTCGAGCATAACTCCCAATCTTCCGCTTGAATGAACGTATGTTTCAATCGTTCCAGAACCAACCGCTCTGTCAACTTTCTTGGCGGCAACGGCCTGTCCCCTCTTTTTTAAATATTCTTTAGCTTTGTCGATTTGTCCTTCTGATTCTTCAAGAGCTTTCTTGCATTCAGCCAAAGAAATGCCTGTTTCCTCTCTTAGTTGTTTAACTAAATCTATGTTTACTACCATGTGTTTTAATAAATTAGATTTATTCGGCAGCTTTGCCGTTTAATACTTCCTCTATCTTATAGAGAACGTATTCTATAGATGTATAAGCGTCATCGTTTCCCGGAATGGGATAATCGATTAAATTTGGATTAATGTTGGTGTCAGCTAAGGCGATTACCTTGATTCCGCACTGTCTTGCTTCGGTTAGTGCTATTTCGTCTTTCATCACATCGACTATGAAAACTGCTTTGGGTAATTCTTCCATATTCTTCACACCATCGAACTTCAATCTCAATCTTTCTAATTCCTTCAACATGGTCAATCTTTCCTTCTTAACGTACTTCTTTTCGAAATCAATTTCTTTTGTCTTCGCTTCTAATTCCTTGAAGTAGTTGATTCTCTTTCTTATCTCTTTAAAATTAGTGAAAACTCCGCCGATCCATCTTTCGGTTACGTAAGGAGAATTGCATTTAATGGCAATCTCTTTTACCAAATCTCGAACGGCAACTTTAGTTCCGACAAAAGCGACTGATTTTCCTTCACTCTTTAACTGTTTTAAAAAGTCTAAAGCTTCGGTTAATTTCTCGGCTGTCTTATCCAAGTCAATAATATGTATTCTGTCTTTCTGCTTGGCGATATAATCTTTCATTTTTGGATTCAACTTTGATTTGTCGTGGCCATAGCCAAGACCAGCCGTAATCATATCGTCGACTGAAATGTTGTATCCTATCTTTTTTTCTGTTTTTATTTCTTCCATAATATTGGCACTGAATAAATCACATTCGCATAGCTGCGAAGTGACATAACTAACGTATTTGTCTTAATTTTATTATGTCCTATATATATCACGAGAAAAATAAAAAGGCAAGAGCCATAATTAAAGACCCTAAGTTTTTAGGGTCTGGTTTCGACGTTCTGCGCATTTGGCCACATAATCTGAGAGCTCACCCAGAATTTTCCAGGCCTCCTTTATCTCATCGCTAGTCATTGCGAGATCAAACAGCTTCTTGAGGATGTTGGCTCGCTCATCAATATCTCCTTCGGGAGTTTTGAGATAGGCCTCCTTGGTCTCCTTGTAGTCGGGCATAATAAGTTATCAACTCTTGCTTTTTTCAGGATAGAATAATATACGGTATTTGTCAAGAATTTAGTTCTTGTTAAATATTTCCGGTATTTTTTCCCGACCGCTGGCTTCCATCTCCATCATCTCATCAATTCTGGCTTTTACCGCTTCTTTTATTTTTGGATCATTCAAAAAGGTAACATCCCCATCCAACTTACTGACAAGGTTCGCTATATTATTAAGACTCTTTCCGGATGAAAGACGGGTTAGAACCTCTTCCTTAACAGTATCGTTTATAAACTCCGGAGTAATACCAAACTTTTTCTGAAGAGAAACCGCTCCAGTAACTAAATCATCCCTTAAGCGAACTTTGATTTCATCTTTGACTGCGCTCTTCATAAAGCTGTCGTCAATATTAAACATCTTTTGAGCCTCTATCGCCTCGTCGGTCTTATCCGAAGCTAATATGTTTTTAATTCCGGTTTCGGCTGCTTTTTTCGCTTCTTCGCTTTTTAAAAATTCTTTATCGATACCTAAATCCTCTAATACTTCGTTAGCCTTATCAATGTTCCCTTGAGATAGTTTTAATTCTACCCTTTCCTTCCCCAACTTAATAAATTCTTTATTGTTTAAAAATTTTTCCTTAAGATTGAAGTGCTCTAAAATATTCAAAGTATCTTTATGATTTCTTTCTCCAAATTTATCCAAAACGTTTTCCCCAATTAGCATTTCTAAGATTCCTTTATCAATATTATTCTTTTCGGCTATATCTTCCGCGCTATCTAAAAAGCCTTTATCTAATTTGGTGATAATCTCTTCCTTTGGGTCATAATTTTCCTGTTCTGCCCCCTCTTTATTTAATTGTTCTTCTGGCGGTTGTTCAAAATTCATATTTTTAATTTAAATTGTATTATCAAGATAATATCATATCAGGCCCTTGATTTCAAGCCAATTTTTTGCTATACCTTAATTATTAAAAGGTAATTACGGAATATGAAAAAAGACATTCATCCAAAATACTTTGAAAAAGCTAAGATTCGCTGCGCTTGCGGAAATGTTTTTGAAGTTGGTTCAACTATTGAAAACATGGAAGTGGAAATTTGTTCACAGTGCCATCCTTTCTACACAGGAAAAGAAAGAAGCTCTGACCAGGTAGGCAGAATCCAAAAATTCAAAGAAAGAGCTGCTAAAAAGAGAAAATAATCTTTTATGTCAGAAGAAAATCAAAAATATAATGCGGTGATTATGGAAATAAGAGCGGGTGTCGGCGGAGAAGAGGCCGCTCTTTTTGCATCCGATTTAGCCAGAATGTATACCCGCTACGCCCAAACCAAGGGCTGGAAAGTCAATGTTTTGGACGAAAGCAAAACTGAAATCGGAGGAATTAAAGATATGACCTTAGAAATATCCGGTGATGATGTTTATTCTAAATTCAAAAACGAAGCCGGTGTTCACCGAGTGCAAAGAATTCCCTCAACCGAAAAACAAGGAAGAATTCACACTTCAACCGCAACGATTGCCGTTTTAGCTAAGCCTTCAGCCACTCAAATCAACATCAGGCCGCAGGATATAAGAAGCGAGTACTATAAAGCTTCAGGAGCGGGCGGACAATACGTTAACAAAAGAATGTCGGCGATTAGAATTATTCACGTTCCGACCGGAGAAGTAGTCACCTGTCAAACTGAAAGAAGTCTACAACAAAATAAAGAAAGTGCCCTCTCTGTTTTAGCCGCCAGACTATTGGCTAAACAAAAAGAAGATTTGGATAAGCAAATGGGTGGTGCCAGAAAGGCGCAAATCGGAACTGCGATGAGAGAAGAGAAAATGAGAACCTATAACTTCCCTCAAGACCGGGTCACCGATCACAGAATCGGAAAGAATTTCCACGATATTGAATCAATAATGGACGGAAAAATAGATAAGATGATTGAGAAAGTTTCCGAAGAATTAAACAAGCAGAGCTAACCGCTCTGTTTTCCCTTTTTTACCCCCTCTTGACTTTTAAACATTGTGTATAATATTATTGTATGAAGAGCGACGTCAATGATTTAAGGGAGCGCATACTCCAATTGCACAAAATGGCGAACGACTCAACCCAGCACTTTTCCAGAAAAGAAGACTTAAAAGGTCTTACAAAATCTTTGATCTTTTGTATCGGTGACCGAATTCTTCCCGCAGAAGCTAATCCCCAGTTAGCCCATGATATTGGCAAACTGGAAGTGTTTATCGCAGAAGAAAAAGTCAGGGACAAAATTTTCGGAGGAATAAAAGTCGAAATCGGAAATTTCATTAAATCCTCCTAAAATCAAAATGAGCCACCCTTAAAAATCGGTGGCTCTTATTCTTTTAGAAAATCAATCCTTGACAGTAATCAGACATTGAACCCTTGGTCATATATTCATTAATACACCAGGACCTGGTTGATACGCTTGAAGCATATGCGGAAGAACCTCCGTAGTATTTTGAAGCCGCCTTATACTCTCCTGACTGCGCTCCCCCGCCCAAAGCTTTTAAGTACAGTGCGGCGGCGGTAAAGGCATCATTAATATTCCACGGATCGGCATATGACTTGCCGGTCTGAGTTTTAACTTTTTCTTCGTACAATTTCCAAGTACTGGGAATGAACTGAGCCGGACCCATCGCTCCTCCGAATCCATATGCGACGTATCCCGATTTAGCACAAGTAATCGCTCCTGTTTCAGAAACATATGCCTTGCAGTGATAAAGTCTGCCGGCATACTGAGAAACACAATCATTAATCCAGCAAGAAACTGGAGTTTTTTCCATTACTCTTCCCGATTTATTAATAATCTCTAAGAAGACCGGTAAATCACGGGTCGGATGCATAATCCTTGAAATCAAACTTCCGTTGCTATACTTTCCTGCTCCGGTTTTAGCATCAGTGACATAACACTGACCAACATTCCTTCCAATCGCCGATTCCTGGCTGATAATAGCCAATAAGAACGCTGGTCTTACCCCGACCTCCTCCCCTACTTGTTTTGCCAAAGCCAAAGCCTCTCCAAAAGTGGGGGCTTTTTGGTCTTCAGCCAAACCGGTCATTTGAATTAATCTGGCAGCAATCTCTGCTGTCTTTTTAGCAATATCTTCTTTCTCCTTCAGTTGCGCCTGGTATTGAGCTTCGGTTAAAGTATATAACTGATCTTTGGTAGCTTTGGTTGCCGCCGATTCAGTTTTTTGAATGCTTTGTAATTTTAAAAGACTTTCAGTTTCTCCCTTGTCTTCTTCCAGGCTAACTTTTTGATTTTCCAAAGTTTCTTGTAATTTTTGAAAATAATCCAAAAGTTCCTGGTTTTTAACATTTAAAGTTTCCAGATAAACAAGATTATCAAAAAAATCAGAAATAGTTTTGCTTTCAATCAAAACTTCGATAAAAGATTTCTTATCTTCATCGGCCACCGCCTGCAAAATTAATCCTATTTTTTCTTTCTGTAATCCTATTTCCCTTTCTGTTTCGGTAATTGATTTGGTTGTATCAACAATCTGAAATCCCAAACTTTTAATGGAAAGATTCGATTGATAGATTTGATAATCCAAGTCTTTTATCTTCTTGGTTAAGGTGGTAATTTGATTCTTTAAAGTATTCTTCTCGGCGCTGGTTTTGGTAATATCAGACTCGATTTCTTTCTTCTTTCCTTCAAAATAAGTCTGGCATTGATTCAATAAATTCTGACATTCGGAATCGGAAATTGTGTCGCAGGCTGTTTTCCACCCCTCATTGGCGCACATTTCATCTAAATCAGAAATATCAGCTGATACGAAAATAACAGGAAATAAAATTCCTGTTATCGCGAGAAACATTAATTTTTGTAAGCTCTTAGTTTTGAAAAAACTAAAAAACATAGATAAAAAATTATTTTGATTCTTCGGGAGCTGGTTCCTCTTCTTTCTTCGGAGCCTCTGCCTTTTCCGGTTCCTTGTTAACATCTTCAATCGGCTTAGCCAATTCTTCTTCAACATCTTCAGGTTCAACAACCTGAACAATTATTTCCTCAGGATTATCTATTTCAATAGTAACACCGGCAGGAAGTTTAATGTCTTTAACTGTAATGGCATCCTCAAAAGTGTTTAATACCGATACGTCGATAACGATTTTGCTCGGTAAATCTTTAGGAAGAGCAGAAACTGAAATTTCTTTCATATTCATAATCAATGTTCCGCCAAGCTTCAAAGCCGGAGCTTCTCCGATTAATTCCAATGGAACTTCGGTTTCAACTTCTTCTTTCAAGTTAGGTTGGTAGAAATCAACGTGAATTAATTCCTGAGTCAAAGGATTAACCTGTGTATCGTAAATTAGAGCGGAATATTTCTTTCCGTCTACTTCAAGGTCAATCAAGGTTTCTCCCACGTCTTTAAAAACTTTCTCAAAGCTCTTTCTGTCTATCTCTAAAGACATGTTTTCAACGTCAGAACCGTATAAAACGGCAGGAATCACGTCTGCACTGTTGTCTGCTCTGAAAGCAGCGCCTTTCTTTTCTCTTAATTTTGCTGTTAAACTTGTCATTTTTTTCTTTATTTCAAACTCATTTGTATATATTATTTGTCGACTCTAAACTATTACAATATATACTGTTTTTTGCTTTTTGGCAATAAAGTTAAATAATTTTGGTTCTTTCCACTTTTATCTTTTCTCCGATCTTTTTAGCATCGACTCCTTCTTCCAATAATCCGTTAATAGCTCCCCTTACCTTGATACAAGAAACTGAATTGGCGATTCCCAATCGGATTGCCCACTCAATGTCCATATTTGATTTAATTAAGCCGGAAATAAAGCCTGAACCGAAAGCATCTCCCGCTCCCGTCTTATCAACCACCTTAACCTTGCATGAGGTTGCCTCGAATAAAACATCCTGCTCGGAAACCAAAACTCCTTCTGGACCTTTAGTCACCGTATTGATTCCCGGATGAATCCTGTTTAATTCTCTCATTATTCCCATTTCATCTTTGATATCAACTCCGGTTAATAAAGAAGCTTCTTCTAGATTTAATAAAAGAACTTCGGCTTTTTTTAATATCGGTTCAAGTTTTTCTTTACCTAAAATAATCTGAGAATTACCCAAATTAATGGCTACCTTGATTTTATTCTTCTTGGCAAAGTCAACGATGTCTTCGGTTAAAGAACTTAATTTACCGGACAAAGGAGCCAGATAAAACCAGGACGGACTCATTCCTCCCCAAAGTATTTCTTCTTTATCAAGCATTTCCGACGCTCCGCGGTAAGCTAAAACCGTTCTATCCTCTTCGGAAGTATTCAAGATGACCGAATTGTTGGTCGGTCTTTCGTTCTTCTGGATAAATTCGGTACCGATTCCCATTTTTTCCATCTCCGCAATAATTTCCTTGCCAGGAATATCGTTGCCCACCGAACCGCAATAAGCGGCCTTGAATCCTTGTTTTTGAAAAGTGAAAGCTGTGTTCATTCCTCCCCCGCCGAAACTGAAATACATATCATTAATATCTATTTTCGCTCCCAAATCAAAAGCCACGCCCAGACCGGAAGGAAAACTTTCGCTCTTTAAAATATTCTTCTTGTCTATCTTTAAATAGATATCCCATGTTGCCGAACCGAATGTAATTATATCAAACATATTATTTTAATTTTCCTAAAGCTATTATTGTTTTCAAAACCGTATCTCCGTTCAAAGAAATACTCTCAATTCCTTCTTCGACTAAGAATTCGGCAAAATCAGGATAATCGGAAGGAGCCTGACCGCAAATTCCGCAGTATTTATTTTTTTCCTTGCAAGTTCTGATTACTTTTCTGATTAATTCCTTAACCGCTTCATTTTTTTCGTTGCCAATATATGCAATTCCTCCGTTATCCCTATCCAATCCCAAAGTCAATTGGGTTAGATCGTTTGAACCGATACTCATTCCATCGAAAACTTCCAAGAACTGGTCGATTAGAATAACATTAGAAGGGATCTCGCACATTACATAGACCGGCATCTCTTCTTTTTTTAATCCAAATTCCCTAATTAATTCAACCACCTTCTTTCCTTCCTCAACGGTTCGACAGAAAGGAACCATTACCGCAACGTTAGTCAATCCAAACTCTTCCCTAACCCTTTTAATCGCCTCACATTCCATTTTAAAAGCCGGCTGGAAGCTGGGATCAATATATCGGCAAGCACCCCTGAAACCAATCATCGGATTAGATTCTTCTCCTTCAAAAGGATTACCTCCGATTAGATTCTTGTATTCATTAGTCTTAAAGTCGGAAAATCTGACAATCACTTTTTTGGGATAGAAAGCAGCCGCAATCTGAGCAACTCCTTCGGCCAACTCGTTTACAAAGTATTCTCTTTTGTCTTCGTATTCCCTGGTTAATTCTTCAATCACACTCAAATCTTTTTCAGAAATCTTAATCTCTCCTTTTTTGATTTTTTCGTAATTATATAAAGCCAAAGGATGAATTCTGACTTTTTCCGCGATAATAAATTCTTCTCTGGCTAATCCGACTCCGTCATTAGGTAAGAAAGAAGACTTGAAAGCCATATCCGGAGCTCCGATATTCAATGTTATTTTTGTTTTAAGCTGTGGAATTTCATCCAAATTGTATTCCTTAACTGTAAAAGGAACATCTCCTTCAAGAATCCTGCCTTCGGCTCCGGAACTGCAATCAACCGTCACCATCATTCCCGTTTTTAATTTTGTGGTTGCTTCTCCTGTTCCGACAACGCAAGGAATTCCTAATTCTCTGGAAATAATTGCCGAATGGCAAGTCTTTCCTCCTTCGTCGGTGATGACCGCACCAGACATTGTTAAAATAGCATTCCAATCGGGGTCGGTCATCTTGGTAACCAAAACTTCTCCTTTTTTAAAGTCTTTCATTTTCTTAACATCGGTGATTACCCTTACCATTCCCTTGCCGATTTTTCCTCCGATACTGATACCGGTTAGAATCGGCTTTATTTCGGCATCAATCTGATATTCCTCGTAAGTATTTCCTTTTTTTGATTTTAAAGAATGAACTGTTTCTGGACGAGACTGAACGATAAACAATTCTCCAGTTTTTCCGTCCTTAGCCCATTCAATATCCTGAGGAGCGCCGTAGTGTTCTTCAATCAAACAGCCCCACTCGGCTAAGGTCAAAACTTCTTCATCGGTAATTGAATATTTTTCGTATTCTTCTTTATTAGTTTTTACCTCTTTGACTCCCCCGCTTTCTCGATAAATATATTTGCCGTCCTTTCTTCCCAATTCTTTATTAATGATCGCCTTATACCCTTGTTTCATGGTCGGTTTATAAACGAAAAACTTGTCAGGAGTAATTCTTCCTTTAACAATCATTTCTCCGATTCCCCAGATAGAATTGATTAAAACAACATCATTGAATCCCGTATCAGTATCAAGAGTAAACATGATTCCCGAAGAAGCCAAATCACTCCTGATCATTTTCTGAATCACTACTGAAAGATAGACTGATAATTGAGGAAATCCCTTGTCACGTCTGTAAGCAATAGCTCGGTCAGTGAATAAAGATGAAATGCAGTATTTCGCTGCTTCGATAACATCTTTCTCTCCTTTAATATTTAAATATGATTCGTGCTGTCCAGCAAAAGAGGCATCGGGCAAATCTTCGGCCGTGGCTGAACTTCTTACCGCCACGTCACAATTCTCTCCGTATTCTTCAGATAGCTTTCTGTATCCGGCAATAATATCTTTTTTAAGATCATCGGGAAATTTTCCATTCAAAATCATTTCTCTTGATTTCTTGCCCGCCTTCTGTACATTTTCCAATTTAGTTAAATCAAGTCCGTCAAACAATTTCTCCAATTTTTTATCAATTCCGTTAAAAGCTAAAAAGTTTTTATACGCATCGGCGGTGGTAGCGAAACCGTTGGGAATTTTAATTCCTTTAGGAGTCAATAAAGAATACATTTCGCCGAGCGATGCATTCTTTCCTCCAACAACTCCGACATCCTTCTTCCTTATTTCTGAAAAAAATAGTGTATTTGTCATTTTGTATTAAAATCCTCCGAAAAGATTTATTATGCTAATTATTAAAAACAGTATCACGAATAAGATATCTAAAATGAATATTATTATGTTTCCTTTTGCTCTGTTCATTTTTTTATCAAACCTCTAATACTCTTCACTGCCCTCTTGGTATCGGTGTAATTGGGTATTTTATTTGTTTCCAGATAATCAATTGCCGAATCAACTGATTGTCCGCCCAAAAAACAGCAAATAATCGGTTTCAAGGGGTATTTATTTCTTAACTCCACTATTATTTTAGCATTTTTATCATGCTCTGTCATTAATTGCGGAGTAGAGATAACAATCAATCCATTAATGTCGTCTTGCTTAAGCAAACTTTCAATTGCGACGGCATATCTGTCAGACAATGCATCTCCCAATACATCTAAAGGGTTGTTTTTGTTGACCACTTTCTCCATTGCTTTGTTCTTTTCCAAAAACGAGATTGTTGCTTTACTCAAACCGGGAATCTCAATATTCATTTCAGAACAATAATCAACCGTCAAAACACCTAAACCACCACCATTGGTGACAATTCCGATTCCGTTTTCGCATCTTGGCAATAAACTTAAAGAAAGAGAAACATCGAACAATTCTTCTAAGGTATCAACCAAAATAACACCGGATTGTTTCATGGCGGTTTGATAAACATTATAATCTCCGGCCAATGTTCCGGTATGAGTTCCGACCGCCGCCTTGCCTTTGTCGCTTCTTCCCGATTTAATAGCGACTATCGGCTTGATATTAGAAACCTCTTTAGCAATCCGCATAAACTTATGACCATCTTTGACTCCCTCGAAATAAATAGCAATTACTTTTGTTTCTTTGTCTGTCTTTAAATATTCAATAAAATCACTCAAATCAATATCTGCCTCATTACCGTAAGAAACAACCTTTGAAAAGCCCATCCTATTTCTATCAATAACCGAATCCAATAAAGCTCCGGACTGAGAAAGAAAAGCAATACTTCCCTTTTTAGGAGTAATGGGAGCAAAAGAAGCGTTTAAATCAAGAGAAGGATTGATTATTCCCAAACAATTCGGTCCGATTAAGGGAATTTTGTATTTTTTAACTAGTTCCCTAATCTCCTCCTCTTCTTTTGCATTGCCCGCTTCTTTAAAACCGGAAGAAACAATGATAATCGCACCGACTTTCTTTTCGCAACAACCAAAAACAATACTCTTAACTATTTTTGCTGGCACGGCGATAATAACTAAGTCTATTTTTTCTTTAATATCCGAAATAACATCAAAACATTTGTATCCAAAAACTTCTTTTCTCTTAGGATTGATAAAATATATCTTTCTTTTATCTTTTCCGATTAAAAGATTATTCGCCAATCCAAAACCGACCGTCCTCAATTCATCGCTCGCTCCGATCAAAGCTATTGATTTTGGTTCAAATATTTTCTTCATATGATTATTCGAAAATCAGTAATTAAGGCTTGCTTATCAGTAACCATAACAGGATTAAAATCAATTGATTGCACCTTTTCTTCTTTTATTGAAAGATTAGAAAGATTAATTATCATTTCCGCAATATTATCTAAATCAACTTTCTTCTTTCCCCTAGCTCCATTTAACACTTCGAATCCTTTCGTTTCCTTTATCATTCTAATTGCCTCTTCTTTCCCGATCGGAGCAATCCTGAAAGCAACGTCTTTGATTATTTCAATAAAGATTCCACCTAATCCGAACATTAAGACGGGTCCGAATTGAGAATCTCTTTTCATGCCGATGGCGATTTCATTTCCCGAAACCATTTCTTGAACTAAAACCCCTTCAATGTTCTTTCCTTGAATATTTTTCTCGATTTCATCCCAAGCAACACTAAATTCTTCCTCGTTTTTAATATTCACCTTGACTCCTCCGATTTCAGACTTATGAAATATCTTTTGTGCATGAATTTTCAACACCACCGGAAAGCCTATCTGCTTCGCAAATACTAATGCTTTCTCTTTTGAATTAAAAATCTCCGTCCTGCAAAAAGGAAGCTTGTATTTTAATAAAATTTTTTTTGTTTCTTCAAAACTTAATATTTCCATATCTTAATTTTACCTTAATATTCTAAATACTGCAATAAAACAAAAGCCCGAGGAAAATCCTCGGGCAAAAATAATGTTTTTTTAATAACAACCAAGACGGGCTGACGGACAGCAAGGACAATAATAAGTATTACATTTATTAAGACTACTAACCCAAAATGATGAAGGCCACTGAGTACCAGTATTGCAGAATGCGGGAGTAGAATTACCCCATGCCCATCCATTATTAGGGCAAGTCCTCCACATACAACCATGCGAGTCGCTACCTGAAGCTCCGCAAACAAGAGGATTAGGTATCGATTCAAGAGCACCACAAGAAGTACCTAAATTATAAGTTTGACCCTGTTCATTAGTAAATGAATAACAAGCACCTTGGCCCTCGCTATAATTTTGGTAACGTGTCCAGCCGGAAGGACAACAATAACCGCCAGAACAAGCATTTCCTAATTTACATATACTGCACGAACCTACAGAAACCACTGTTCCTCCTTTGCAAGTACATTGTTGACTGGCATGCTGTGAATTACATAAATTAGCTTTGTAGGCGGTACAAGTACCGGAAGTAGCTCCGCCATATAGTCCGGCGCAAGTCCAAGTCCAAGGACCGGTTCCCGCAATCGCTGAAGCGGTTCCGGTGGCGCAAAGATTAGTAGTCGGAGCAGCCGCTAAAGCGATAGAATCACAAGTTTGAGCGGAAGTACCGCAAGTTCCGTTAACCGGAGTTCCGGCTCGTGAAGCGGTACAAGTTGGACTTGTTCCGCCAAGGGCTCCGGTACAAGTCCAGGAAACTGAAGCTCCAGCCGCTGGGAAAGCGGGAGAAGTTGGATTAGCCGTACCGGCAGCACAGAAGGTGCCACTGTAGGCAGTGACAGAGTTGGCATATGCCTGAGCATTGGTTCCACAAAC
>JBAZIW010000018.1:0-12365 GCA_041651655.1 Minisyncoccota bacterium
GATTATCAATTCCTTGCTGCCGAATGGGCTGTCGGCGATTTGTATAAATTGGTAGTTGGCGGGATAACTGTTACTCTGGATGCTGATACTCTATATGTTCCAACAATGGTTTGGAGCAACGCAGTTATAGAAGCTGAGGATCTTGATACTTATATTGAAGGTCTCATGGCTTCAATATCTACTGCAATTGCTTCTCTTGGAACCATAGAAAATGAAATTGATTTGGCTCAGGCTTCAATTGCGACAGCTTTATCCGAGATAAATTTAGCTCAAGCTACATTATCAACGGTAATTTCTGAGATAAATCTGGCTCAGGCTTCAATATCTACTGCAATTGCTTCTCTTGGAACCATAGAAAATGAAATTGATCTTGCACAAGCTTCCATTTCTACGGCATTGTCTGAAATAAATTTAGTTCAAGCCAGTATTTCAACAATTGTATCGGAAATTGATCTTGCTCAAGCTACATTATCAACGGTAATTTCTGAGATAAATCTGGCTCAGGCAAGTATAGCAACAGCTTTATCCGAGATAAATCTGACTCAAGCCAGTATATCAACAATAATTTCAGAAATTGATTTGGCTCAGGCTTCCATCTCTACGGCAAACGCCAATATCCTCATTCTGGAAACTGGGTTAGAAGGCGGAACGGATGCAGTAAATCGTGCTACTGGCAAAACTCAATATTTCATTAAAGAAGTTTCATCCTCTGCGAGCGTGGGTGATATAACAATTGCTACCACAACCAGTACTGCTTGCAATATCAAATCAATAATAGTTGTGTCTAATGGGGCGACATCGGCAAGCCTGACAAATTTGGCAATATATGGCGGCACATCTAAATGTGTGACATTTATTGATTCAACAAGTGGACTAAGAGCCAATTTTGATGCAACAGATAAACAGGTTTCTTGGAGTGGTGATGTGGCCTTGAGAGCGGATGTTGCAAGAGGTGCAATTGTCATGACTTTAACGGGCACTGGGCCAATTCCTGTTGACCTAACTGTTTTCATCTCATACGAGGCAGCTGCCAACGGAGGGTATTTGGCGTAATTGGAGGTGGTGTTGTGCAAAGTATATTTCTCGCAAATGATCATAGTCTCCAAATCCAAAAGAATGGAATAGATACACTGAATGGGGTGTGTATCAATGGTAACATGCCAGCTAAAATTCTATTGTCCGGTCAAGGATGGGAAAAAGAAGTCCTCAGTTATTGGAGTCTGAATCCCTCTTTAACTTTTGCTCAGTTGTCGACAATGAACGAGATCATCAAAGCCATAAAGTACGGCTCCGGAGTTACTTTAACTTCCGTTGTTGCCAAACTCAGCACCGTCGCGGGGACTGCCTTTATATCTAATCCTACCTTTACCTATACCGGCCTCCCCTCTAATGATTTGAGTTGGTTGGATGGCTCAGGCTGGAAAGTTAACTTTAACGATGGCAGCAAAAACGCCTATCTTTACGCGAAGGCGAAGGGGACGGGCGAGACATATAACTACACTGTTACGGGTGATACGAATAACGGCAACATGGAAACCGGCGACCCTCCCACTGGATGGATGGACACGGGAGGTAGCAGCACAGCTTCGTCCGTAGCAGATGAACGTACGGGAGGTACGGGGAGCAAGTCGATAAATATAGCAAGGGGCACGACCTCCTCTTGCCGTTTTCGTGCGTCGGGAGCATCGGCGGGACAATTGTTGGTTTTTGGTGGCTGGATAAAAAACATTGACGCCACCGATGCATTCATATCTCTGAGTAATGCCGCATTTGTACGGTCAGCCACATCATGGGAGAATGGGGAGAGTAAATATACGGCAACAGCGGCACATTTCCTTGCTCTAAATATTACGGGTGCTCCGGGACAACAGGTCAGGTTTGATGATGTTTATGCAGGACAGCAATTAACACCCTCCGCATCTGGCCTAACCGGAACATCAACCGCGCTTGGAGCTACCTATAATTGGGCGAGCATAGAGGCCGGGTTTAATCCTAACGCAGCAAGCTTTAGTGTAACAATAACGAGGGCATGATTTTCTTTATGAATCATCAAATATGGATTAGATAGGAGATTTTCAAAATGGTTTGGAATGGTGACGAAAGAAGAAAAGAATTAGGAGAAGAAGCAATAAATGCTTTAGAACACTCGAAAATTTGGGAAAACATCAGGAGGCAGAATGAAAAAATCATGTCTTTGAATGTGAAGCAAGAAGAAGTAATGGGATTGCTAAAGGATATCATTGCAAGCCAAGAGAAAAACGCTGTTGGATTACAGAAGGTTCAGGATATTCTCGTAAATGGTTTGAAGAAGGAAATTTTGCAAACTATAAAAAACACAGTAACAGAAACATATCAGAGCATCGACGCAAGACTTGTACCTCTTGAACGATTTGATTGGTTTCGCAATGGAATTACCGCAATCAGAAACAATCTATTTTGGATCATATTATTTGCTGCTTTTGTTATTGGCCTTGCAGCCGCTGGATGGGAATGGTTATGTCAGAAAATGAGAGGAGGATGATTTAATGAGTGAATTGGGAGATAGGAGAAGGTTGTTTACCAAGTGTGTTGCGTACCTATTGAATGAAATGCTTGCTAATGGTTATGAACCCATGCTTGGTAAGGATGGATTAAAGCACAAGAAAAATAGTTTGCATTATGATGGATTAGCTATGGACATCGATTTGTGTAAGAATGGGAAATACCTTGACAGGACAGAAGACCATCAGGTGTTTGGAGTATATTGGGAGGGGCTGCATCCAGATTGTTATTGGGGTGGGAATGGGCCAAAAAAGGATGGATTGAAAACTGACGGGAATCACTATTCAGTAACCATGAATGGAAGAAAATAAACACATAGGAGGAATTATGAGAAAAAAGTATTTGATAGGATTATTGATGTTGTTTGTACTGGTTGGGTGTGCTGTTTTCAATGGTAAAACAGAACTGACTCCAAAACGGCAAGGTGTTATTTGGATGGGAATTTATAATGCAGAATATGATGATTGCATGTATATTATGAACTCCCCATCAGCCACAAGTGGGCAGAAGCAGATGGCACAGAAGAAGAAGGTGCTCCTTGGAAAAATATGGCCTCTTCTGAAAATCTATGTATCTGTTATTGATGGGGGAGGAACCGTTTCCCTTGAAGACACACAAACATTGACCGTGTTGATAAATCAGCTAACAGCGTTAGCAGGAGGTGAATAAATATGGATGCAATGGTAATTACAGCGATAGGGGAGATGGCTAAGGTTGGATTGATTGCATATATCCAATACATGAAGCAAGCTGGCCTCACAGATGAGCAGATAGATGTAATATATCAGGAAGCAAAAGCAGGTATGTTGGCAAGAGACCCAGCTAACATACCAGATTATAAGGAGGCATAAATGAATAAAGATACAATTATAATGTGGTTTAAGGGGCTTTTAGCGGCTGTAATCGGTGGTGTGGCTAATTCTGTTACATTGATAATCGTTAATCCGCAGGACTTTAATTTACAAGCAGGATTGAAAAACCTGCTAACGGTATGCGCAACTTCGGCAATCTTGGCTGTGGCTTTGTATTTGAAACAAAGCCCATTGCCAAGCGACAAATAACCTTATTATAATATGAAATTGCCCGGTCAGTCCTCCCTCTGCTGATCCGGGACAACAGCGGCATGGTTTTCCTCTCCTTTCCCATGCCGCTTTTTTATTCTCCCCTTCTTTTTTTTAAATTTTTTTTATTTTTTTTGGAAGCTAATTAAATCAAGTAGTTATAGAAAAAATATTTCTTGATTTTTTTAAAAAGAAGCATTATATTATAATTGAAAGAAGGGAAGAGGTTCTTTAAAAATTTCGGATGGGAGGCGAGTGAAGCCAGGCGATATCCGAAAATGAGAGTCAGAAGAAAAAGGAGGTGTAAACCCACCAAACTCTTTCGATCCTGATAGCAGAACAAAACAGGCTGTTGAAATCCTGTTAAAAGAAAGGGGCACTTGGGGGTAGTCCAAGGAGACCTGATCCAACATCCAGATGGCTGGCCACGATGTTGGTTAAACCTGATGAGGCTTACAACAAAACCAATAAAGGGAGGTATAAAAATGAAGGTGGAACTACTCGGTGAGAAAAGTTGGGTTGCCCGTTCTTCCTATGAAGAACGTGCTATTCCAAAAGAAGCTGGGTTTCGTTGGAATCCAGCTCAAGAGGTATGGTGGACGGATGATGCTGAAAAGGCAAAGAAGCTACAGATGTATGCTGATGAAGAAACCATAGCATCAATCAATAAAATGTTGGGTCAAAAAATTGCTGCAATAGAAAATTCAAGGGCAGTTTCATCCAATCTGGACATTCCTGTTCCAGAAGGCTTGATGTATAGGCCGTTTCAAAGGGCAGGGATAGCTTATTGCAACGAGAGAAAAAACAGCCTCATTGCGGATGAAATGGGATTAGGAAAGACAATTCAAGCTATTGGGTTCATCAATTTGAATCCAGATATCGAAAAAGTATTGGTGATTTGTCCGGCAACATTAAAATTGAATTGGAAACGGGAGATGGAAAAGTGGTTAGTTTCTCCTTTCCCATTTCTATCACGCAAGCGTTCCATTGAAGTTATTGATGGTTCTGGCTTTTCAGAGCAAAGCAACATTATTATCATTAATTATGAGATGGTAAGAAAATATTCCAAAGAGATCAAATCAATCAACTGGGATCTGATGATTTGTGATGAGTCACATTATTTAAAGAATCCCAAAGCGCAAAGGACTCAGGAAATTCTGGGATATAAAGAAATTCCTGCCATTACAGCAAAAAGAAAGATTTTCCTGACGGGAACGCCTGTGCTAAACAGGCCGATAGAATTGCATCCTTTGTTGAGATCCTTGGAAGTAGAATTTGCCCGGAGCTGGAGATATTATGTCTTGAGATATTGTAATGGACAAGAAACCAGATATGGTTGGGATGTTTCAGGCTCTTGCAATACTGAAGAACTTGGTAAAAAGCTCAGGGAAACAATAATGGTGCGCCGGGAGAAATCTCAAGTTCTAAAAGAGCTTCCAGAAAAAACGCACCAGCTTATTACTTTGGCGCCAGATGGTTTTGCTCCTCAGATTAATAAGGAGCAAAAAGCATGGGCAAAACATGAAGAAAAAACCAAAGAAATGAAAGATAAAATTGCTGAACTTCGCAATTCTGGCAAAACCGATACAGAAGAGTATCGGTTGGCAGTACAAAACTTGAGAGCAGGGGCTTTGGCTGATTTCACAGAAATTGCTAAATTGCGACATGAAACAGCAATCAAGAAACTTCCTTCAGTTGTGGAAATGGTTTCTGATGCTGCGGAGAATGAAGGAAGTGTAGTGGTATTTGCTCACCATACCGATGTTCTCGATGGAATTGTTGAAGGCATTAGAAAAGCAGGGTTCACGGCAGAAAAGTTGGATGGCAGCACTTCAATGGAAAAACGGCAGCAAATTGTTGATGATTTCCAAGCAGGAAAAATCAATGTATTCGTTGGCGGGATGAAGGCTGCTGGGGTAGGAATTACTTTGACAAAAGCATCACATGTAATTTTTGCTGAATTAGATTGGACGCCAGCAACGATTGCGCAAGCGGAAGATAGGCTGCACAGAATTGGTCAAATCAACAATGTATTGGTTCAGCATATTGTTTTTGATGGATCAATTGATTCCATGTTAGCGAAAAAGTTAATTGATAAAGAAGAAATAATTGAGAGTATTTTAGACTAAAAAAGATGTCCCGCAGGTGCGACAGGCATCGGAAGCAGCACGAAGGGAATTAGACGTTCTTCCTTTGTTGGTAGGATGCACGGAGGACAGGGCTGCGAAGTCCTCCAAGGGACATCCAAAAAAAAGAAAGGAGAAAGAAAATGGGAAAGCAAATAATGGAATTGGGAACACAGAAAAGGATGGCTGGAGAATTTGGCCTTAAAACCATTGATGATGTAATGGGCTTCACCCCATTCGCATATCATTGGGAAGGTGTTGCAGGCACATCCATTGATGCCGTACACGTCACGGCGGTTTTAAAAGGGGGAACAATACCATTAGTGGAGAAATGGGAGCGGGCGCATGCTTGCAATTATGATCCAACAACCAGTGAGGAAGCTCCAACAATCGGCGAGCAAATAGCCGATTGGAACGTGATAGCGTTGGAGTTTAGGCGTGAATATTATGCAACATACCGTGATTCCGATTCTGATGAGGATTATGTGGAGATAGTGCTTTTAGCCCCAACGGATTGGAGAGAAATAAGACGTAGAGTAGAAGATGTCCTTCATAAAACAAAGGACAAAACAACCATATATAAGATTGCCAAGGAATTAGGTGTAAAAATATATCCCTAAAAAGGAGGGAATTAAAAATGGAATTTATTGAAATTTTCGTTGGCAGCATAGTGATTTTTGTGATGGGTGTATTATTTGGATTTGCTCTTGGTCAAAAGGATAATAGGAGGATAAGATGAAAATCAAAAAAATAATTCAAGGAACATATATTACCAAAGAAGCAAAGGCGGCAATCAACCGGGAGGCAAGGAGGCAAGAGCTTTTCCCATCCACACTTGCCTCACAAATCATCGAGAAGGCAGCAAAACAAATTATCAGAAGGGAGAATCGTTATGGCACTGAAGATCAGCAGGATAAAACTGAAAACTGAATCACCAGTCTTGACTTGTGGTTATTGTAGCGGTTATGCTTCTGGCAGAAAGAACAAGACAACAGGAGATCCTGACGAGCCTGTCATCAGGCAATTTTGTAATAAAAACAGACAGGCAGATTATGGCTCATCATCTTGTGAATTGTTCGTTCTGCATCCGTTTTTCTATTGCAAACGATGCAATCAACAACTTGATATCAAGGTTTGTATTGCCAGACAAAACAAAAAACAAGAAGGATGCGTAAAGTGTTCACAAGGGAAAACAATCGAATCTTATCAAACAGCAAAGGAGGTTTTTCATGAAAACGATTGACAAATGGGCATGGATGGCAGCATGGGATGCAGCTGATGAATACAATTACGTTCCTCTGGATGATAATGCAGCTTTATTTTCGGCGGCTTATGAAGATCCTGAAGCATGTTTGCTTCGGAAAGAGCATGAACAAGCAGTGGAAAAAACATTCAAAAATTTATCTGATGAAGCAAAGCAGATTGTCAGAATGATCATTGAATCTCCTGCGGAAATATTGGAGATGCTTGGGGTTAAGAGTTTCAGAGGAGTTACGACACAGAAAATTGAAGAAGCTCTTTGCCGACAATGGAGAGACGAGAAAAAATATGTCCGAAGAGAAGACAGAAGGTTTGTGAAAAAAATCATCGGTGAAATAAAAAATTTCGTCTCGTGCTTTGAATAAGAAGGTATAATAAAAGCATGAAAATAAATTTTATTGACCCCATATATTGTCAAGTCACTCCGGCCGTCAGCATCGCTCAAATCAAGAAATGCTTTGAGTATGAGTCTGTGCGCTGGAAGAGAGGAGCATACAAGAAGGACAAGTCAAAGGTAATGGCTTATCATTGTAATCACCCACACAGAGGCTGGTTCCATGCCGGGTTGCTACCAAGGGTTATGAATTACTGTGCTGATCAAGATATCGAAGTTGAAATAGATCCAAACCCGTTTTCTCTTCCAGTTCAAGGGAGGGTGCATTTGCCCTCCCTTGAACTCCGGGAGGATCAGAACAATTTGATTTCTCTTGTCAACAAATACGGAAGAGGAATCATACAATCACCCACTGGATCAGGCAAGACAGTTATCGCAGGTGGCATTATATCACAGCATCCCAAAGCAACGGCTGTTTTTTGTGTCCATACTCAGGCTCTGTTTGATCAAACCATTGTAGAATTTACAAGATGGTTTGGGGATGATGAGGTTGGTTGGATTGGACAAAAGGGGTTTAACCCCAGAAGAATCACAATATTGATGGTTCAAAAAGGTCTTCATTTGTTGGAAGATCCAAAATACCTTGGGCTGTTGGCAAATACAAATATATTGATTGTTGACGAAGCTCATCACGCTGGAACAAAAGGAGGCCAATACTCGTTCATTTTTGAGAACTGCCTTGCTTATATCCGAATTGGGTTTACAGCTACGCCATTGAAATCAGGCAGGGAACAGCTGATATGTGAGGGTTATCTTGGGCCAATCATAGGAGAATTGTCATTGGAAGAAGGAATCCAGAAGGGCATACTTGTCAAGCCACGATTGAAACTCATCCCGGTTTCAAAAGTTTCAACCGATTGCACAAAATACCGGGATTTATACAAGCACATGATCATTTTGAATAAAGTCAGAAACCGCTTGATTGCCAAGGAGGCAGCCAGTCAGGTGCGTCAAGGCAACTCTGTTTTGATCATGATAACCGATGTGGTTAACCATCATGGAGAAATTATCAAGGAAATGTTAAGAGAATTTTACGATGTTTCCTCGGAATTGGTTCATGGCGAAACAGAAAGAAATTTGCGAGAAAAAATCAAACTGGCCTTGCAATCCAAGCAAGTAAAATGTGTTATTGTTACAAGTGCTTGGCGAGAAGGGATCAATATCCCATCTCTTGATTGTGTAATCAATGGGATTGGTGGAAAATCTGAAACGATGGTTTTGCAGGCTATTGGGAGAGGATTGAGAACATCAGAGGGGAAAGAAGAACTTCTGATTATTGATTTTCTTGATCCTTATCCTTATCTGGCCGAGCATACCGTTGCCAGATTGAAGATTTATGAAGAAATGGGGATTTTGAATTTAAAGGAATGAAAGGAGGACATTATGAATCAGTACAGCATTGAAATATTGGTTCGTGGTGGCGGTTCGGTGGAACACTATTGTGATTCACTTGAAGAAGCACAACAGTGTTTTGAGGAGTATAGAAAAAATCCAAACCTTGTCCCAGATCAGCCGGTTAAGAGCATGAGGCTGTTCAAGGAAATAGAATTTGGAGAACTTTTTATTGTGGATAGCTGGAAAAATACAGCTGGCAGATTCAAAAGGGGTGAACTCAAAGAGCTAAGGAGAATACAGTCTATTTGTGCAAAGGAGAGAGGAGAATATGATTGGTTTTGATATAAAGGCTTTGCTTGATGAATATTCTATTGCTTACAAGGATCGGGGCAAAAATGTCTCCACAGGATGGCTAAATTTAGAAGTTTGTCCATTCTGCGGAGACAGTTCTTACCATTGTGGAATCAATATCGCCTCTGGTGGATTCCACTGCTGGGTTTGTAATCAGAAGGGGTTTGTGCTTGATCTTCTCAAAGAAATTAAGATTTTCAAAGGGCTAAATATAGGCCGAATTTCAAAGGATTTTTCCGAGGGATATAACTTTGCACAGGCTCAGGATAAACTCCTTGATTTGGCACCTTATAGCCAAAAAAAAGGAGGGTTTTTAAAAGAGCCTAACGGTCTTTTAAACTATCTTCCTCCACCTCACAAAACCTATCTCTCTTCCAGAGGTTTTGATCCAGATTTTTTATTTCACAAGTATCAATTGAAAGCTGTTTACAATACAGGAGACGAAAAGTTCCGGTTTCGGATTATTACACCAATTTTTATTGACGGCAAAATGGTTTCTTATGTTGCAATGAGCACCGTAAGGAAAGAAGGCATTGTAAAGTATTTGAATTGCCCAAAAGAAAACTCCATTGTATCCGCCAAGGATTGTCTATACAACTATGATACCATAAAAGATGTGGCTGTAGTTGTTGAAGGGGTTGCAGATGTTTGGAGAATGGGGGACGGATTTGTTGCCACACTTGGAAAGGGAATGAATTCAGAAAGAATCTTGATGTTAAAGGCAAAAAATCCTAAAAAAGTTTGTGTCTTGTATGATTCTGATGCCACCAAAGATGCTTACAAGCTGGCTACAAGCCTAAGTGGCATATTTGATAAGATCAATGTTATCGAGCTTGATAAGGGAGATCCCGCCGATTTATCGCCTGAAGAGGCCATCGAAGTCCGTAATTTTATTTGGAAAACATAAAAAAAATTAATTTTTTTCTTTTATCGAAAAAATTTTCTTATATAATATTGCTTGGCGGCAGGAAGAGCATAGGAGTTATATGTGGAAGTAGAAGTAAAACATTGTGTTTTGAAAGCCTTAGTTGATAAGGCTGGTTGGAAAATTTTCGCCATCAATAACAATTGCAAGTTGAGTAAATTTATTTCAGCTTCAATTGCCTATTTGTCCTCGAAAACAACTCCTTTTGTCCTTGCCGCCAAGCAAAGCCAACCAGCCTTATCAGCTAAGGCTTTTTTTATTTTATAAACAATAGGAGGAGAAATGACTGATGAGATTTATGAAAAATCAAACAAGCATATAGCTAATTTTCTTGGTGGAGGATTCTGGCAGCTGAATAAAGCAATGGTAAAAGCATTTGGTTTGTCAGAAAGTTTGTGGATTACAAACCTATATGATCATAGGACACAATTGATAAGGACAGAAAAAATATCCGAGGATGATTATTTTTTTATCACGCAAGAAAAAATCTATCTGGACACTGGGATATATCCTGATTTGCAATCCACATACATCAAAAAATTTATCGAACAAGGCTTTCTGAAAATAAAGAGAAAAGGGCTTCCGTGTAGGAATTATTATTACATTGATTCATTGAAATTGATGGAAATCATAGACCTGAAAAATCAGGTTCTTGATCCGGGTTTTTCCGGTAACTTGAACCTTGATTTACCGGCTCCCAGTTACCTAAAAAAACCGGATCTTGATACCCTAAAAAAACCGGATCTTGATACCCTAAAAAAACCGGATCATAATAATAATATAAATAGAAATAATGGTTTTTCTTCTAAAGAAGAAAAACTGAGTTGCGCAACAACTCAATCTGTTTCTGATAAAGATGGAATAAAAATTATCCGAAGCAAAACCCTTACCCAAAAGCATCCTTTATCACAAGAGGAATTTATGGCTATGGAAGGTTATTCCGATAGAGCAAAAAATCTTCTATTGTATTGGAATAGCCTTGGTCAACCAATTCCTTACCATCCCATCAAAAACATCTTATCAAAAACATGTAAAAATTCCCTTAAAACTTTAGACCACATTATCAATCAAGGATATAGCGATGAGGAAATCAGATCATCATTTCAAAATTATTACAAATTGCTAACCTTGGATCACTGTAAACTTTACCAAAGTTCAATGGCGGTTAGAACTTCCTTATCAGAGTTCATTGAGCCAAGTCCGTTGATCAGAAAGCGGTTATTAGAATCAAGGATCAATATCAAATCTTGGTTTCAGGAGTGCCTTGCTCCATGGGATTGTATATGGCAAAAATATACAAAAGAAGCAAAAAATCCTTATCCTATCATAGTGGAAACATTGAAAGAAATGTGGAAAAAAGAAGTTCCACACAAGAAATTTACTATTGACGATGAAAATATTTTCCGAAAAACCGCCGAAAAAATTTATAATTTCTTTGTCGATATAAAAGATTTCAGATGCATTTCAGGATACAACAATAAATATCCTGCTACCTGCACCGATCTTATTATAATGGTGCTTCAAAAAGAGGGTTACGATTTTGAGAGGGTTCCGTTTTGGCTTGGAAGTGAGAATTTCATCAGAAACAAATTGGAACCTTACTTGAAAGAGATGGGCTATATTATTGATGGATATGATAGTTATTGCAACGAACAAGAAGAAGAAAGGTTACGCAGGATAAAAGGAAAAGAAGCCCAGGAAGAAAAGGACAGGGCAGAAGCAGCGTTATCAGAACTTGATTGATGATAAGAAAAGGAGCGCACTTTGGCAGGCATCAAGCGTGGGGTTGTTTCGGGAGACATTGAAAAGAGGATTATTACTGGTGCTATTGTCAACGATCAATTTTGTTCGCAACTTTGCAAAATGGCTCAAAAACATTACTTCAAGATTGATTATGCAAGGATAATTTATTTATGGGTCAAACTTTATTTCAAGCAATTCAAAAAATCTCCCGGCAAAGAGATCCAGAATATATTTGCTGTTGAACAAGATATGATGAAAGAGGCTGATGCTGATTTGGTCAAAACATTTCTTTCCGACTTGTCTCAGAAATATGCAGAAGGTGATGGTCATATCAATTATGAGTATCTCACAGAGCAGACAAGAAACTATTTCAAGGAAAGATCGCTTATTTTACTGTCGGAAAAAATACAAGGCCAGATTGCAATGGGGAGAGTTGAGCAAGCTGAGGAGGAAGTCAGGAATTACAATCGTGTGGCGAAAAATATCAGCAATTGGTTCAATCCATTTGAGCAATCGACTATTGGGATGATATTTGATGAGGATGAAAGTAATCAACTTTTTGCCATGCCGGGTGTTCTTGGGGAGCTTGGAGGGAAGTTTGAGCGTGATTGGCTAATTGCTTTTATGGC
>JBAZIW010000019.1:0-11404 GCA_041651655.1 Minisyncoccota bacterium
AAAGGATCTATGTCGAAGTACTCACCCAAGCCACCGCAAATTCCGAAAATAACACGATTGGTCTTTGAGCGATAAAGTTTTTTTGTATTGCTCATTTTAAAATATTTATTAATTATTATATATACTATACCATAAATTAGGAAAGTAAAAAATCGCCGAAGCGATTTCTTACCATCATAATTATTCTTTACCCATAAAACAACCGAAAGCTAGATAGAGGGCTGATATTCCAACCAAGTCATATACTATATTAGTTAACATAGTACTTCCAAACAGTGCGGTAACAAGATTAAAACTAAAGAAACCAACTAATCCCCAATTTAATCCTCCGATGATTACAAGCGTCAGAGCAATTAAACCTACTGTGCTTAGTTTTTTCATTTTATTTTCTTTGGTTTATTAACCGACCTTTGAGGTGCTAATAATATTTTACCTTGCCTTATTTTTATTAGCAATAAAATTATCCACAAAGAATCACTTAATTAATATTATCGAAGTTCCTTAACTAAAACTTCTCCATCGGTTTTTACTCCCCTAATCTCAACCTGTTGTCCGATCATTAAATCAGAACAAGAAGTTTGATTCTTACAAAGACTATTTTCGTCAAAAATCAATTTAACATTGTTGGCCGCAGCGCCCTCGGTATCGTATACTAGATACCAAACGTTTTCGGTAAGACCGGGATTATTAAAAACAAGATTTCCCTCCTCAACAAAATTAATATTTTGTTTATTTCCCGTTGTAGCAAAAAATTCCCGATACACAAAAAGGCTAATAATCACTAACACTATCACACTTAAAATCATGATAACCAAAGAGGTCCCTTTGTTTGCTTCTATCATATTTTTTTATTATGGCTGAAGGATATCTTCCGTTCTTCCATTTATGCTGATTATAACTTTTTGAACTGATGAAAACTGCATCAAGGTTTGAATGATTTGTTCTCTGATTGCCAACACTCGGCAAGAACCTCCAACTCCTTGTTCTAATGTCTCATTAAAATCTATTGTTGCTGTTCCGTTAACAATCGTCAAGCTATTAATCTCCACTCCTTCGGGTATACTGGTAAAATAACCATTTTCTTTTTCTTCCTGAGTCAATCCTTTTAATAATTCTTCAATGGTGGCTCGAGCAATTCCTTCCACTTTAGTAATTTCTCTTTCTATCGGATAATTGTTTTTACAAGAATCATCTCCCTGTTTTCCAAAATACAAAATAATCTTAGTCTTTTCTGAAGAAACCTTAACTGGAATACTCATCATTGCCGAATTCTCCGGCAATCCGCTCGGATTGTCATTATAGAAAACAAGGAAAGCTTCATTTCCCTTGGGAGGAACAAAACTCAAATCTGCTTCAAAGGTAGCGGGAAATTTCATAAAATCAGAAGTAGCCATTAAAAGAGCGGAACCGAGTATTGTTCCGTCTGATTCAACCAATTCAACTCTTCCCATTTGTCCCTCAAAACCGGCCCATTTTCCCTGAGTAACGGTTCCACTAATAATCAAAGGTGATTTAATAATCTGCCCCTCTTTAATATTGTCTATCTGAATTCCCTGATTTTCGGGAATAATCTCTTTAAAGTTCTTTAAAAAATATCCAATTGAAATACCGATAACTAAAAGCAAAATTATTCCAATGATCACTTGGTTTTTTTTAACTGTCATATTTTTCAAGATTATAATTTAATAACTTATCATTATTCTCAAAAACAAATTTACCCTTGAATTTCTCTCCGTTCAAAAACAACGGCATCCAATATACATCATCGGCCCACATCTTATCAAAAGGAATCTCATCAACTTTAAACCATTTAGGACTCATCTCTTCCGTCTCTATTATCTCTCCACCGTATTTTAAAACATCAAAAATATGAACTTCCATAATCTTTCCTGTGTCGAGGAAATGAAAATGAACAATACCTTTTTCTTCCAATTCTTCAACATTCAATCCCGATTCTTCTTTAGTCTCTCTGATTGCCGCCTCAATAACTGTTTCTCCTTCTTCAACCTTTCCACCGAATCCGTTCCATCTGCCCTCGCCAAATCCTCGCTTCTTCATTCCCAAAAGAATCATTCCATCCTCCTTGGTAAGACAAAGTGTTAATATTTTAGGCTTAATCAATGTTTCCATATATATATCTTAATATAAAATAATTATTAAGACAACTTTTCAATATTTTAAACATAAGATATAATCAAAACATGATTGAACAATTTTTAACCGCCATTTTAATGGGAATTTTGATAAACATTGATGTCTGTCCTTTGATGGCTAATTTAGCAGCCATCGCCTATGTTTCCAAAAATTCAAAAAGAAAAAGCATAATCCTGCACGGATTATTTTATTCCCTGGGAAGAATTTTAAGCTACACCGCGATTGCCTTACTGGTCTATTTCGGACTATCCTCTTTCAATTTCTCCTTCTTAACACAATACGGAGAAATGATAGCAGGAACGGTTTTAATTATTTCCGGAATAGTAATGTTTGTTTTGGCTAATAAAGATGATGATGAAAAAGAACAAGAAATAAAAGATACGACCATATCAAAAGGCTATCTCGGCTCTTTATCCTTAGGAATGGTACTATCTCTAGCCTTTTGTCCTCACAGCGCCGCTCTTTTCTTTGGCATACTAATTCCTTTAACGATAAAATCTGCAGCTGGATTACTCCTCCCTCCTGTTTTCGCCATCGGAGCCAGCTTACCAATCATCATCTTTTCTCTGTTTTTAAGTTATAACACTGAAAAAATAGAAAACATTTTTAATAAAATGGAAAAGCTAGAAAAACCATTAAGATATCTTACGGCCTTAATCTTCTTGATAACCGGACTAGTATTTTTATTCAACTAAAAAAGGACTGTTGGTCCTTTATTTTTTAATGATTGCATCCGCCGTTGCAAAGCCGGTAATGCAAAAAGTTCTCATCGATTCTTTGCCGTATTGCTCCGACAAAATCAATGGCATCTTTTTCAAAAACGAAATACAATATCTTATTGTCGTTTAGCGAAGGATTGTAAATCGTTCCGTAATCCTTTTCTGAAAAAACAAGATAACCTCCCTTGGCAGATCTTGTAATTCTTCCTTGGGTTATTAGCCCTTTCAAAAATTCAATCTGTTCATCTGGTCCCATATTCAAATAGTTAATCCACTGATTAACTGTCGGTTTAACTGTTGCAACCTTTTCCATTGTGTTCTCCTTGCGCAAAGAGTTTTAAACGCGCTAAAAAAATAGTACAAGAATAAAAGACGCTTGTCAATTACTCCTGACGCAAAGCATTAATCGGGTCCATATTGGCAGCTTTCTGGGCCGGATAAACACCGAAGAACATTCCGATCAAAGCGGAGAATAATAAAGAGGAAATAATTGAAAAAGGTGAAACGGCGTAAGTCCAATCCATTCCGAAAGATATGGCAACATAATAAATCAATAATGAAACTCCCATTCCAACAGCTACTCCTATCACTCCTCCTAAAAATGTTAAGATTGAAGCCTCCAATAAGAATTGCCATAAAATATCATTTTTCTTTGCTCCCACCGCTCTCCTCAATCCAACTTCAAAAGTTCTTTCAATAACAGAGACATACATAATGTTTGTAATACCGACTCCTCCAACTGCCAAAGATACTGCGGCTATCACCGCCAAAAGCATTGTAATGGCCGATAAAACCACCGAGACCATATCCATCGCTTCAGCCATGGTCATAACTTCAAAATCATCTTCATCGGGATTATCAATATTGTGCAGCTCCCTCATTAAAAGTATTAACTCTTCCTTGGTCTCATTGATTTTATCAACATCTATAACTTTGGCCGATAAGCCGATAATATAATCCGTTCCCAAAAGCTTTTTCTGCATGGTTAAAGTCGGAATATAAACAATGGAATCCATATCCATACCAAACGTAGCTCCTCTTTCTTCCAAAACCCCGACCACTTTAAATGGTTTGCCCCTTATATAAACTGTTTTATCTATCGCATCATCATCACCGAAAAGAGTATCTTTAATCTTGCTCCCCAAAACAATAACCGAAGACAAAGACTCTTCTTCGTCGACGGTATAGAATCTTCCCGTACCAACCGGTATTTTTTCAATTAACGGTCCGTTGGCTCCATAACCAAAAATGATTACGCTTTTCGCCACTCCTTGATACTTAATAACTTCTTGACCGGTAATATAAGTATATAAAAATTCCACATTATCGACTTTTGCTATTTCTTCCGCATCTTCATTTTTAAAAGTAGTAATAGTAGTTCCCGAAGCAAAACTGGTCGCACTTCCTGCTGCTCCTTTTCCCGGAACTCTGGCCTCGATATTTATCGCATCCGAACCGTAAGCCTCAAGCTCTTTCAAAACCATAGCCTTAAGACCATCTCCAGCCGCAATCATAATAATTAAAGAAGCAATACCGATAGCAACAGCAATGATAGTCAAAATCGTTCTTGATCTTTGACGCATCAAGCTGATAAAGGCTGATTCAATTTGAGCATATATTTTATTCATGTCTTAAAGCTTCAATTGGATTTAAAAGGCTGGCTTTTCTAGCCGGAGCAATTCCGAAAATTAAACCGATTCCGATGGAAACAATGCAGCCTAAGATTATTGAAAGAGGAGAAATTATCAAATCCCAATGATAATTCATGGCATTAATAATTACTGATATTAAAACCAAAAGAAGAGAACCGATGATTATTCCAATTAATCCGCTAATAAAAGTAATGGCCATAGCTTCAACTAAAAATTGTCTAGTGATATCGGCATTTTTTGCTCCGATTGCTTTTCTTAAACCAATCTCCTTAGTTCTTTCCTGAACCGTCGCCAACATAATGTTCATAATTCCAAATCCCCCGACAATCAAAGAAATCGCCGCAATGGCTGCCAAGAAAAATCTTAAAGCGTCTGTAATAACAGAAATTGTTTCCAAGGCTTGGGCAGTTGAATTAACAAAAAAATCATCTTCCTTAGCATCAGCTATATCATGTCTGTCACGCAAAGTATCTTTAATATATTCTATTGCCCCGTCTATATTTTCCGTCTTATCAATCTTTATCCTCATAAAGCTGATATGATTGATTCCCAAAAGAATATTTTGGGCAGTTGAAATGGGAACAAATAAATTACCATCTTCGTTCTGAACCAAACTGCCTCCTTTCTTTTTAAAAATACCAATTACCGTAAAGCTTGATTTCTTAATTTTCATTTTCATTCCAATTGGATTTTGGTCGCCGAATAAATCTTTCGCAATTTGATTTCCCAAAACCACTACTCTAGCATTACCGACTTCTTCTTCTTTGGTAAAAAACCTTCCCTCTTCAATTGAAGAATTCTGCACATCGGGATAACTAGCTGTTGTTCCGTAAAAGGCAGCACTCACCTTATTATCTTCTATTGTTACAATATCGCTTCCCGAAACATACATTGCCAAAGATTCTATATACGGATTATTTCCTTTTAGTATTGCTTCTCCGTCTTCGTATTTCAATGAAGTGATAACAACTCCGAAAGCAGCTGAAGGTGGACTGTTTTCATCTGAATGACCGGGCAAGACTCCGACCAAATTAGAACCGATACTTTTAACTTCGTTTAAAATCAATCCCTGAACACTCTCTCCGACAGATAAAACTATCATCACGGCCGTGATTCCGATAATAATTCCTAACATCGTCAAAAAAGAACGCATCTTATTGCGAATTATCATGTGTCCAGAATTTTTTACCGACTCAAGAATGTTCATATTATTTATTGAGCATTTCTCCGCTGGCCCTTTGCCTTTGAGAAACTTTTGCATCTTCAAGAATGACTCCGTCCTTTATACGAATTATTCTTTCCGCATGCTCGGCCGTCGATTTCTCGTGAGTAACCAAAATAATGGTATGGCCCTGATCATTTAAATCCTGAAGAATCTTCATTACTTGAGCTCCTGATTTAGAATCAAGGTTTCCAGTTGGCTCATCGGCAAAAATAACTTCGGGATCGTTAATTAAAGCCCTCGCAATAGCCACTCTTTGTTTTTCTCCTCCCGAAAGCTTTCCCGGAGAATACTGAAGACGATGACTCAATCCGACTTTCTCCAATAAGTCTTTAGCTTTTTTAACTCTTTCTTCAGCCGAAGTATCAGTATATACCAACGGAAGCATTACATTTTCTAAAACAGATGACCTATTTAAAAGATTGAATGATTGAAAGATAAAACCGACTTTTTTGCTTCTCATTTCCGCCAATTCATCATCATTCAACTGGCTGACATCTCGGTCTTCAAAGTTATATGTTCCTCCGGTTAATTTATCTAAAAAACTCAAGATATGCATCAGGGTTGATTTTCCGGAACCAGAAGGCCCCATAATGGAAACAAATTCTCCTTTTTTAATATCAAAGGTTACTCCTTTTAAAACTGAAGTTACAACGTCGTCGTTAACAAAATCTTTTTGTAAGTTCTTAACGCTGATTAACATGTTATTTTCCAATCTTTAATACTATTTCTTCACCTTCAGATAACCCTGACAAGATTTCCACCTTGCCGTCATCGGCTCTTAGTCCCAATTGAACTGTTCTTTCTTCAATTTGTTCATTTTTAAAAACTCTGACATATTTCTCATCGGTTCCGGTCTTTGATAATACGGCTCGATAAGGAATATATAAAACTCCGTCTCTGTTGTCTGTTTTAATTAAAACATCGGCAGTCATTCCTGATTTAAATAATTCACTATTACTGCTAATACCAACCTTTACCTTGTAATAAACAACATCTTGAATATCTGTTGAAGCGGGATCGATTGTTAAAATGCTTCCGGTAAATTTAGTGTCACTACCCAAAGCATCTAAAGTAATAGTAACGTCATTGCCTGTTTTTAATTTAACAACATCTGTTTCAGGAATATCAACTTGAATTTCGTAGTGAGGCGAAAGTATTTCTATCATTGCTTCCGATGAAGAAATCAATTCTCCTTTCTTCTTATTAACTTTTGTTATCACTCCTTCAATCGGAGCATAGATTATGGCTTTGTTCCTGCTGGCAATCGCCTGATCCAAAACTGCTTGATAATATGCAATATCAATATCTCTCGGTTTGGCAATTAAAGAATCGTAATTAGCCTGCTGTAATTCAAGAGCAGCTGTTGCAGCGTCAACGGCCGCTTGAGCTGAATTAAAATTATTTTCATTCTGAATCTTTAAAATAGAAATTTCATTCTCCAAAGAAGAGATAGTTGTCTGGGCAGTACTGATATATGATTTTTGAGTATCAAGAGAAGTCTTTTCTGTTGAAGTGACTCTGTTTTGATAAGTTGAATCATCGCAAATACCCCTAATTACAGTCAAACCGACAAGTATTTTACTTAAAGAATCTTTAGCGCTTGAAATTGCCTTATCAATATCTTCGGTCTTTCCGCTGGCTTTGGCAGCATCGATATAGACCTTGGTTTCATCTTTCGGTCTCTTGATCTGGTATTCTTCATTGTTTCTCACGGTCAAACCTTCCTGGTCATTGGATTCAAAGTAATTCTCCTTTACACCATCAACCGCGGCATAAGCGTTATACATTTTAATATATGTATCGTCTAAAACATTCAAAGCATATGAATATTTAGCCGCTAAATTCTTATCAGCTAAAACTTTAGTATCGTTCAATGTTTCTTCGGCCTTATCCAAAGAAACCTGAGCTGACTCAACTTGTTTTTGAGCCACGTTTACTTGTTCAACGGTTGCTCCGGCTAACTTTTGATCCAAAGAAGCCTGGGCTTGAGCAACGGCGGCATTTAATTGAGATAAAGATAAGTTAGCTAACCATTGGCCAACTCTCACCTTATCACCTTCTTCTACTCTAACATTTTCAACTATTCCCATTCCATCGAAATGAAGAGACAAATCATTGGCTGATTCTACTTTTCCGGTTGCATCAACGGTTTGAACCAAAGCTCCTCTTTCCACTTTAACTGTTTCGTATTTTGAGGTTTTATTTCCTCCTGACAAAAAAGAAAAAGCAACGATTATAATCAAAACTACAACGGCTGAAATAATCCATGTTTTTTTGGATTTGAAATTTGGTTTAAATTTGAAATTTATTTTCATATATTTTTATTTTAATTAATATAATACCATCTTCTAGTCTATTTTTCAACAACCATTATTTCCATCTGACAATTAAGACAGTTGAATTTAAGAAGAAACTTTTGGCCCTTTTCGTTAATTAAATAAAGGGGCTCCTTTATTTTTCCATACTCTTTAGGACAAAAACCGAAATGATTCTTTAAGCAATGCTTAGTGGTCATTACCTTGCTCCCTTGTTTAAGTTCAAAAGCCGGCTCAATATCAGTAACTCCGTGCTTTTTATAAAACTGTTCGGCTAATTTATTAGAAACATTCCATTCGTAAGAAAGAGATTTTGCGATGAAGGGAGTGTTGTTATCTTTAATTCTAAATTCTTCTATTTTATAATTCTTTTTTCTTTCCGAAGAAAGATTATCAATGGCTTCCCTTCTCATTTCATTAATTTGCGATATCGGAATGAAATAAGGCTTCTTCCATTCAATCTTAATATCTTTAGCAGTATAGATTGTTTCTCCAAGTTTTCCCAATTGATTAGTTATATTCTCAATAGCTTTTTCTTTCTTTTCCGCTTCCGTTTTATCAATCTCAATTTCACTAATTCCTTGATTCCCGTCATCATCTTTAACAATCAAAGAGAATCCTTTACTGTTTTCCTTGAATAAGAAAGATAAAAGTATCTTTCTTTCTGCTTTAATTCTTTTTAAAAACTTGGTATCGGTATTGCGATAAATATCAAGTCCGACAATAATCCCAGACATATCATTTAAAAATATCTTGTTCCCGGAAGCCACATTCACATTGCTCCCGATAAGATTGTTTGATTTATCAAAATAGCAAAGTCCGTCTCCATTATTTATCTCAACATCATTATCTAAAACAAAATGATCATCAAAAACCTCTTTCACCTTTCCCAATAATTTTCCGACTGATTTGGGAGAAGGAGAAAGAATATTTTTCTGTCTTCCTTTTAAAAAATATGTGGTATAGGTTCGATTAAATGTCTTTTCTAAATCAGGCTCGAATCCCAAAGAAACAATGCCCGAAGAAGCTCTTCTTACTCCTTTAATACTATTAAGTTTTTTGTTGTAATAAGCGACAACATTGGAAACGTAATCTTCATCTTTAAGTCTTCCCTCTATTTTAAATGAAGTGACTCCGGCTTCTATCAATTCTAGAAGATTATCAGAAAGATTAAAATCTTTTAAACAAAGAAGTGGTTTATTCTTGGCAATAATATTATTATCTCCGTCAACCAAAGTATACGGTAAACGGCAAGCCTGAATACATTCACCCCGATTAGCACTTCTTCCACTTAAATACGAACTTAAATAACAGCGGCCGGAAAAGCTCACACAAAGAGCTCCGTGAACAAAAAATTCCAATTCTAAATTAGTATTATCTTTTATTTCCTTAATCTGCTCCAAAGAAAGCTCTCTGGCTAAAATAACTCTTTTGAATCCGACCTCCTCTAAAAACTTTATTCGCTCTAAAGAATAATTGTCGGTCTGAGTACTGGTAATTAAATTAATCGGGGGCAAGTCCATTTCCAAAATTCCCATATCTTGGATTATTATTCCGTCAGCTTTTAAATCATAAAGGCTCCAAATTAAATCATTGGCTTCCTTTAATTCATTATCAAATAAAATAGTATTTAAGGTAATATAAACCTTAACTCTAAATTGATGAGCATAATCTATTAATTTGCCTATTTCCTCCAAGGAATTGGAAGCGGCCGCCCGGGCTCCGAATTTAGGAGCTCCGATATATATTGCATCGGCACCGGCATTAATAGCAGCAATTCCCGTATTTAAATTCTTGGCCGGAGCCAAGAGTTCTATTTCTTTAATTTGTTTTTCCATATCTGTTTCCTCATCATATTACCATTAACGATAATTTTCAATCTTTATAAAAAGAGTTCCTCAATATGAGGAACCATATATATCTCTTCCTGCTGTTTCGCAGAGAGCAAAGAGACCGGAAAGAATGACCAAAGCTTCAACTTCATGACGCATCTCGCTTGTGTCAAATTCTACTCCTCTGTTTTTCTGCCTTAATGATCTGGGAGAAACGATGCAATGCGACGGGCATTGAACAGTCAAACATCCTCCTTCGTGAAGGTAAGCCAGGAAATTTCCGCAGCGAGGCCTGTTCCAGAGATAGGAATAGGTTTGCTCCATTGCTCTTGCAGTATTCTTCAAATCATCATTTGAAGCAATATTATCAAGCCAGTCGCAAAGAGTGGAAGAATAATCACCGGCAACGGCATATAATCCACGTTCATGATTGGCAACGACAAACAGAGAAATAAGCTGTCTCTTTCCCGAAGAAAATAGACTGGGTCTGTAAAAAGAACGAACCAGTTCGGTAAACAAAGAAATGCTCTGAACGGCTGCGTGAACAGGTTTCCACGCCGGACTGTGGGCGCTTAATGCCTGAGGAATAGGAATAATAAATTCAATATCCTCCGACCGCTCTTTTTTCTTTTGAAAGGCACCATCAAAACCGAAATTACCGTCACCAAAGCCAGAAAAGCTTTGGAATTCAAATTGCTTTACTTTTTCAGCAACCAGACTTTTATCAATCTCTAAAAACTTTATCAAGTCTTTGCGGATTCTAATCGATAAGGCTGGATTCGTACTGGGCACAAAGCCCATTTCATATAGCAATCTGCTATCTTTACCAAGACCGAACATTATAATCACCAATGTGCTGCCACTTTAATTTGTGGTAATCATACTTTACCAAAGACAATTAGGAAGTCAAGCTACGTCTTTTCAGCTCTCTTTGATAGTTAATAGCAAATCTGTGAGCCTCATCTCTTGCTCTGATTAAGAGATTTTCATTACTCAAAACAAACATATTTGTTTTATCAAAAAAGAATTCGTTCTTTTTTCTTTCCGGACCCTTGGCGATGCCAACCACATCAATATCTAAATTATTATTCTTTAAAATATTCTTAATTGCATTAACTTGAGGCTTTCCTCCGTCAACTAAAATCAAATCAGGCATCGGCCATTCAGAATGTTTTAATCTCCTTTCCAAAATTTCTTTTAAACAATCTACATCGCTTTGTCCGAAAACGCTTTTAATCTTAAATTTTTTGTATTCACTCTTCAATGGTCCGGACTCATTAAAAACAACCATGCTCCCGACCATGGCTTCGCTTCCCAAATTAGAAATATCGTAACCTTCGATTCTTAAAGATTTTTCTTTCTTCTCTTCGTTAATCAAAAAGCTCTTATCGAGTAAAGCAAAGTCCCTTATCTTATTCAACGAAAAAATCTGATTCCTTAATCTTTGAGCCTCTTCAAAATCTTCCTTCTTTGAAGCTTCTTTCATTTTCTTTTCTAAGGAAGTTAT
>JBAZIW010000020.1:0-9160 GCA_041651655.1 Minisyncoccota bacterium
ATTCCGCAATCAAGGGTAACAATCAATCCTTTACTAGCTTTTGATTTAATAAAAGCTAACGCTTTATCATTCAATCCATAACCCTCGGTTTTCCTTTCCGGGGAAAAAGCTAAAACCGTCGGAAACAACTCCTTTTTATCTTTAGCAAGCAGGGAAATTAAATTATCTATCGATTCTTTAACGATAACCATTGAAGATATCCCGTCTAAGTCAGAATCACCGTAAATAATTATTTGTTCATTGTTTGAAACTGCTTTTCTAATTCTTTCCGCCGCTTTATCAATATTTTTAATTTTCAACATCTTTCTTTTTATTACTATTCTCTTCTAGGGCAACAATGCCCGGTAAATCTTTCCCAGCCATAAAATCAAGCATGGCACCACCGCCGGTCGAAACATGATCAAATTGATTTTCAATTCCTAATTGTTGTATTGCTTCAACTGTTTCTCCTCCCCCGACGATTGAAAAAACCTGACTATTGATTCCGCCAATCATTTTAGCAATATCCACCGTTCCTTTATCAAAGGGCTGTTTTTCAAACAATCCCAAAGGACCGTTCCAGATTATTGTTTTAGCTTCACTTAAAACAGCCATGTATTTTTCCACTGTTTCCGGTCCGATATCAAAGATTCCTTCTTCTCTTCTCACGGTTCCCACCGCTCCGATTCTTGAATATTCTTCTTCAAAATCATGCAAAGCCATAATTCCATCAATCGGCAAATGAAGCTTGGGACTCGTTAAATCTATTCCTTTTACAACCTCCATTAAATCTTCTTCATCATCACTTAATAAATCTTTAATACAAATACCTTTGGCGACCAACAAAGAGTTGGCGATTTTCCCTCCCAACAATAAATAATCTGACTTATCTAATAATCTTTCAATCACTCTGGTCTTGGTTGAAACTTTCGCTCCTCCGATAATTGAAACCAACGGTCGCTCCGGAGAAACTAAAGCATTAGACAAAACCCTGATTTCTTCTTCAAGCAATAATCCGGGACACGAAGGAAGATATTTAGTTACTCCCACCATTGAAGCATGAGAGCGATGACAGACTCCGAATCCGTCTTGAACAAAAAGATCGCCCAATCGGGCAAGCTGTTGCGAAAACTCTTCACTGTTCTCTTCTTCTCCTTTATAAAATCTTAAATTTTCCAAAACTATTATCTCTCCTTCTTCCATTTGAGCAATCTCCTTTTCAACATTTTTTCCGACTGTATCATTAACAAACTGTACTTTCCCTCCGACGACTTCCCATAATTTACGGGCAATCGGTCTGATTGAATATTTTAAGTCTTTCCCCTTGGGTTGACCCAAATGAGTAATAATGATAATTTTTGCTCCTTTATTTCTTAAATATTCTATAGTTGGAGCAACTTTCCTGATTCTAAAATCATCACCCACTTCTCCTTCTTTAGTCAAAGGAGCATTAAAATCCGCTCTCAATAATACTTTTTTCCCTCTAACGTCTATGTTTCTTAAATTATTCATATGATGTATATTTTACAGGGTAAAAGCTTAAATATCAAATCTTATTTAACAGGCTTATCCATCTTTAACAACTTCTTGGCGATGATAAAGACCACTAATCCTAAAATTACAAAATTCAATAATTCTCCCAAGAAAGCTCCGTATTTTATACTGATCGGTCCCAAGCTTAAAATTGCATCCTGCCAATTTCCCGATGAAGTTAAGGGAGAAAATATCGGCATGATAATATCCTTAACCAAAGAATTAACTAAACTGGTGCTGGCTGCTCCCATAATAAAGGCCAAAGCTAAAGAAGCAATATTGTATTCTTTGAGAAAGTCGATAAAATCTTTTAACATATTTTTTGTTTATTATTTAATCAAAGGAAATTCTAATGTAACTTGAGTTCCCACATTTTCCATTGAATCAATCATGATTGTTCCTTTCATTAATTCAATAATCTGTTTGGTAATCCAAAGACCCAACCCGGTTCCGACAATATCTTCGGTTTTTTTAGTTTTAACTCGATAGAATTTTTCAAACAAATGTTCTCTCTGTTTAGCCGTCATTCCGATGCCGGTATCCTTAATCATTAAAACTAAATTATTATCTCTGTTCAAAGCTTTGACTTCAACACTTCCCGTGGGAGTATACTTGATTGAATTACCGATGATATTAATCAAAACCTGTTTCAAGCGATCTTTATCCGCCGAAATAAAAGATTTGGTATTGGGCTCCATCGTACAAGACAAAGCCAATCCTTTGGTGTCGGCTTGAATTTTCATTTCTTTTACCGTCTCTTCAATCAACGGCCAAACTTCCATGTCTTTAACATCCATCTTTAATCTGCCCTGTTCAATTCTTGAAACGTTCAAAAGATCTTCAATTAAACCGTTTAATCTTTCCGAAGAAATATCGATAATTGATAAATATTCTTTAGCTTCTTTATTAACACCCAAAGTCTGGGCTTGTTCGAGCATTAAAGTGGCATAACCGCGGATAACTGTAACCGGAGTTCTCAACTCATGAGAAGCCATAGAGATAAACTCATCTTTCATCGCATCAACCTCCTTAATCTTGTTATACAAAATAGAATATTCAAAAAGACGGGAATTAACCAATAAAAGCAGAATAATAAAGGCAATGGTTAGTAAGAGTACCCAATATGACCTGCCCAAAACAACTGCCATAATCGTGTCTATAACGTCAGCCGAGAGCTTCATTGACAGCAATGCCTGTTTCTGCCCATCTAAGTCTTTTAAGGGCATAACTACCAGCCAATAGCGGTAATTATTCTTTCCGTCGGATTCGTATATCTTTTGTGCGGTCGGCCAATCATTGGCCCAAGAAGTGATATAGACAAAAGAATTATCAATCTGTCCCAACTTGGAATCATTATTCATTGTTGCCACTAATTTGAATGCCTCGTTGTCGCGATAAAAAACATCTAAAGATTTTGTATCACCGTTATATCCTTTCCAGTTATTGATAAAAGATTGCATCTCTTCCGGAGAATTAAGTTTATTCGAAAGTCCGGCATTGACCGATTCTCCGATGCCGATGGCCTTGTCTTGCAAACTCTGGTCAATTGTTTCCCGAAAAGAAGTTGAAAACATCCAGGTGTTTAAAATCACCACCCCGGGAATTAAAATCATTAGAGCGATTGAGTATACAACCTGATTGTTATCCTTTAAGAATTTAAAATTCATACTATTCAGAATATCTCTGTCTAATAATCAAAATACCAGCGATTAGAACAAACACCACAACCAATCCCCCTAAAACATATAAGATAATCATACCGCTGGTCTTATCGGAAACCTGACTGGCGTCACCGGTTGAAACAAAATTATCAACTGAAACGGCTTCAGCTTGAGCGATGAAGAACGGAGTCGGTAAACTGGTTTCAATAATCTTTCCTTCGTCATCGTTAATCGCCACATATGCTTCGTGAGTTCCATCAACCAAAGTTTTATCTAATTCATAAACCCAGTTTCCGTTTGAATCAGCTTGAACCGTTACCACGATCGGCATCACACTGTAAATAAACAAAGTGATAACCTTGTTGGGCTCAGCTTTTCCCTGGAACTTAATATTGTTCTTCTGATTTACTTTGACTGTTTGAACTGAATTAACGGCCAATGTTTCGCTGACAGTTGAGCTAGCAAGTTTTGGCTGTTCTAATACTTTTCCATCAACCAATGCTTTATCAACTCCCGATAAAACTATATTCGTTGATTTAGCTAAAGGATCCAGCGGACTAGTTCCATTTTTTAATTCCTCATTATCATCAACCCCGTCATTGTCAGTATCTTTCTTGTTAATATCAGTTCCTAAACGTTTTTCAACGTCATCAGGCAAACCGTCACCATCGGTATCAAAAGAAATACCGACCGGAGATAAACTCTCCTGAGAAGAAACACTGGAAGTTGATATCAATTTTACTGAAATTTCTCCGGAATCAGTAGAAGCAATCGGCATGGCTTCTATCTTTACTTCTTTATTTTCGGTTATTCCGGCAACGGCTGATGGAACTTGAACGATAACCGTTCTTTCTTGAGTATTAATTACTCCAGTATCTCCGGAAATAGAATAAAGTTGTTCTTTGACATAAGCAGACATTGTATCGTTAAATCCGGATAAGATAACATTATCGATTAGATTATCACAAGCTATTCCGCTCAGTTCATTGCATTTGTCCGGCTTGCCGGATTCAAGAATATACTGACGGCAGCTGTCGAAAGTAGTTAAATTTCTAGTCTTGCAATCAGATAATATTTTTTCTCGATAAGTATAAACACCGCAATCACTCGCAGTATTCCATCCGATCATTAAACAATCATCTGAAACCGAAGCGGTCTGACAAGTCTCTTCAAGAATCGGATTATCAGTACAGGTAGTCGGATATTTAGAAATAACTTCTCTGGTTCTTTTTCCATTAGTACAATTACTCCAATCGGTATAGGTAAATTGGCAAGAACCGGAAGAGGTGCAGATTCTCGATAAAGATTCTGTCGCTACATCTTTACATCCCTCGGGTGAACGGGTTGCTATTTCTCTATACTGCATTTTATTAACGCAAGTTCCCCAATCGGTATAAGTATACTGACATTCAGGAGCGGTTGTTGAAATAACGCAAGTCTGTTGTGTCTTCGGACTTTCCGTCACAACATTTGGACAATCTTTTGAAAGAGTGCAAGTTCTTTTTTGAACTCCAGCAGAACACTCGCTCCATTCTCCGCAAATCCAATCATCTTTAACACAGGTCTCGGAAACGATACAATATCTACTAAGCGCTTCCGGAGAACCACCGGTACATCCGGTAGGAAACTTGGTCGAAATAATTCTCGATTGTTTTCCACTAACACATTCGGTCCAATCGGAATAAGTAAATGCCGTACATGTGCTTTGATTTATCGAACAACCTGTTTCTCCAAAATTATAACCAGTAGGACAATCACAAATACAATTAACTTCATCCCATGTTCCGGTAATATTTCCGCTTATGCAATGATTTTTTTTCTGATCATTTAGAACAGTATCAGTACCGCATGAAGATGAACAAGCCTGAGTCTGAATTGCTGCTCCCACACAATTAGCATTAGTTAAAAGCGCTCTCGTCTTGGTTCCGTCGGCATTACAAACTGACCAGGCAGCATAATTAGCATCAGTACAAAAAGGCACCGAAGAACAAGTTTGAGATGTTGATAATTCTCCCGAACAGTTGGCAGTAGCTAAAAGAGTTCTGGTTTGTTTTCCATTTTCACAAGCTGTCCAGGCAGTATAATCAGCAGTGGTACAAGCCGGCGGATTTGCTGAATAAGTACATGATTGAGAAGTTGCTAAACTCCCTGAACAATTAGCATTATATAAAAGAGTTCTGGTTTTGGTATTGTTTGTCTGGCAAGCTGACCAAGGAGAATAATCAGCATCAGTACAAGCTGGTAAGGTTGCAGAATAAGTACACGATTGAGAAGTAGTTAAACTTCCCGAACAGTTGGCCGTAGATAAAAGAGTTCTGGTTTTGGTATTGTTTGTCTGGCAAGCTGACCAGGCAGTGTAATTGGCATCGGTACAGGCCGGCAAAGAAACGGTTGTGTATAAGCAGCCACTTCCTTCAAAATGATAACCGGTCGAACAAACACAATTACAAATATTTGCATCCCACACTCCGCGACTATTAATACAATTAGTTCTACTCAAAGAAGCGTTGGTTCCACATTGATAGGCATAAGTACAGCTCTGCGCCAAGACTGGATTTCCTCCCACACAATTAAGAGGAGAAGCACTAGCAATAGCTCTTAATTGTTTTCCATCTGACTGACAACTCCACCAGTTTCCGTAAGTGAAAGAAGTGCAAGTTGCGGCAGTTGATTGGGCCGTTCCCGTTCCTGTTTGAACTAAAAACGTATAATTAATTTGATTACCGTAATAAAGTGTTCTTGTGTTACCTGAATCATCAGCCAAATAAACCGACTTAACTTTCCAAGTTCCCGTTTCAGCACTGACCGGCATTAAGATATTGTAAATCTTGGTGTTTGAATAATTTACCGAAGTTATTTCTGCGTGCAAAACAGTCACCCCAGATGGACCCTCAAGAATAATATTAGCCACTTCTATTTCTGAAAAATCATCGGTTGCCGTCAGAGTCACATTAAAAAAAGATCCGGTATAAACAATCGACGGAGTAACTACGCTTTGAAGAGTCGGAGCAGTGATATCAGTATCAGCGGCAAAAACATCAATTACCACTCTTCCGCCGCAGATAATAAGACCCGAGAATAAGACTGTTAAGAGAAACGTATTAATTATTCTATTTGACATATGGTTGTTATTTAAAAACATCTCAAAAGAGATGTTAAATTATTAACTTGATAAATAAAACTAATTTTTGAACCTTTAGTCATTACTTCATTATAAAATATGTTTTGAAATAAAACAATACTTAGTAAAAGAAAAAGACCGAAATTAAAAACCGCCCGAAGGCGGTCTGATTATTGCTTTTCGCGACACTCTTTAAAGCAGATCGAATCATTATTTTTTTGCTTGAAGCATTGTCCGATGCATTCTCTTTCTATTTCGTTAAATCCTTTAAATTTAAAATCAATTCCTCGGTCTACTGCCGGCATATCTTCCCTGTTTGTTATTCTTATTTTCTTGGCTTTAAAGTTTTCTCCTCCTGCGCCAACTGAAATAATAAACTGTCCTTTTTCAATTTCCGGAATATCTTCAACTTCTCTAGTTTCAATCTTTCTTAATCCTTGAGGAGTTTGAAGAATTAAATAGTCTTCCCCTTCCTCAAAAACAACTCCCGCTACTCCACTATCACGAGCAGACGATAACGGATTCAAAAGCATCTTCATTGATTCATTTCCCATTCTGGCCTGCTTTTCTACACTTTGACCTAAATTGGTATAAGTTAGAATTCCGCCAAAAATCATGATTAAAACTACCATTAAGATAGACAAATATCCAAACGGCTTCTTGTATGAAACATCGCTCTTGGTTAACAAATATCCAGAAAAAACAATTAATACAATAAACGCAATCACTAATAAATAAGGAAATGATTCTAAGAAAGCAAAGATACCAAACTTTCCAAAACTTAAATATTTAAGATTATCGGTTTCTTTAAGATAGAAAAGTATCAAATTAAAGAAAAGAACCGACAAAAGCATACTCAAAGCAAAGGCTGTTCCCAATCCTAATTTTTCAGCCAAAAAAATGTACTTTGATTTAAGCTTGACCTGGCCGGATTTAATCTTTCCCATTATTGAATTTTCTAACTTTTCATCTTGCATGTTTTATGTTTATTTCTTCTAACTTATCTTTTATTGATTTCTTACCTCTCATAATCAATGTTCCGACGGTATTCTTTGGTATTCTCAAGATATCACTGATTTCATCATATGACATATTTTCAAAATAAAACAACACCATCGGTTCTTTGTATTTAATATTCATCTCATTAAGAACCTTTTCAATATCTTCTTTTAAGAACATCTTATCAGCGTTCCCTCTAATATCAGCCTTCTCGTCTATAAGCTTATACTCCACATCATCCAAAGAAATTCTGCCAGTTTTTCTTTTTTTCAAATAGTTTACCGCCTCATTATGGGCGATTCTATATATCCAGGAAGAAAGCTTCTTGTCGACATCAAAACCATATAAATTCTTATATACTTTAATAAAGACGACCTGAAGGATATCCTCCATGTCGTCTCGGTCGCTTAAAAATTTAAGCAAATAGTGAGACAATTTCTTTTCATAGCGTCTGATAATCTCTCGGTATAAATCCTTTTCTCCATTAAGAATTGTACTAACTATTTGTTCATCGGTAAGTTGATCCATGGTTTAATACTATAATACCATATATTAATACAACTCTAAATGGTAATATATTTCATAAAGAAAACCAGCTTATTCAGCTGGCTTTTCCTTTCTTTCTCCGCTTAGTCCCGGTCCAAAACCTTTTCCGTTCTTAAGCATATTGATTTGATGTTCTTTTATTTTGTCGAACTCTTCTTGAGTGGTAGCATTGATTTTATCTATCTGCTGCTGTTTCCAAGTGGCCAGAGTCATCGCTTCCCATTTAGCCAACTCGGTAGCTCTTTCCGTTTCCATTTCGGTTTCTTTTGTTTGAATCTGATTCTTTTGTTCGTCAGTCAATGTTATTCCAAACCTTTCTTGAAATTTCTGAATTTGATTAGCAATGCCGTTATCATTAGATGCAAAGGCATTTACTGCTCCAAAACCAGAAACGATCAAGGCGGAAACTGCTGACAACAATAAAAGCTGTCTTTTATCCATATGTTGTTTTATATTTATTATTATCTTTTAGAGGTCCTCTAAATATATATACAACACACAGACTTTTTTATTTCACTTAAATGAATGTTAAAGCTTCTCCTTTCTTTTTTCCTCTACCGGTTCTTCCTATTCTGTGTACGTAGTCATCGTAAGTAGCAGGAATATCGTAATTGATAACATGGCTGACATTATCAATATCCAATCCTCTGGCAGCAACATCGGTCGCAACTAAAATTCTAACTATTCCACTTTTAAACATATCAACAGCTCTTTTTCTTCTTGATTGAGATTTGTCTCCGTGGATTGATTCAGCTTTAAATCCTTTTTGCATTAAAGATTTGGAAAGCTTTTCCACTCCGTGCTTTGTCTTTCCAAAGACAAGAACTTTGGTAAATTCTTTTTTGTTCAAAAGATCACAAAGAACATCTAATTTCTTAGCCGGGTCTCCAACCTTAACAATGTCTTGATTAACATTAGTTGAAGATTCTTTTGTTTTAACTGAAATCTTTTCCGGATTCTTTAAAAATTGTCTTGATAATCTTTCTATTTCATCAGGAAGAGTTGCTGAGAAAAGCAAAGCTTGCTTCTGTTCCGGCATCTGAGCCATTAAGAATCTCATGTCTTCAACAAATCCCATATCAAGCATTCTATCGGCTTCGTCCAAAACTATTGTTTGGAAGGTAGCCATATTCAATGCCTTTCTTTGAACTAAATCTTTAATTCTGCCCGGGGTTCCGATAACAAAATCATTGTTCATTTTTGCCTTTCTTAATTGATCTCTGACACTTGTTCCTCCAATGCAAAGCATAGAGAATAAATGCATTCCATTGGTAAATTCTCTAAACTCCTTGTCTATTTGAAAAGCCAATTCTCTGGTCGG
>JBAZIW010000021.1:0-8919 GCA_041651655.1 Minisyncoccota bacterium
CTGCCACATATCTTGCACATTGTTTTCAAATTGCCATTTACCTTGCTATAAACTATGTGAGTTGTTATTTTTCTGCAATTAGGACACCACTTTGTCATCTTCCTCTCCTTGCTCGTGATTGAATTTTCTTGTTTGCTCGGCATAATAAACAAAATCTACCATATTTTGTAATTTCATCATATCACCTCTCTTAATTGCTCCCAAACGCTGGCAGCATCTTAATTGGCAATTGGTTCATCAGCCTCTCTGGGGAAATATGCAGTGCTCTGTCATAACGATGAAAGACAGGGAGTAACTGTAAATACGGCAGAAAGAATTCCAAATCGATTTTCATTCTGCCCCCTCGCCGCCTATCTGTGCTATAGCGGCTCTGGTGCCATCTCTGTTGAGGCAGATCATAGTCTGATTAGATCGGACGAATTGTACCGCCTGATAGCCCAGGCGACACTTCTCAGCGTAAAACACACCCGCAGTAGGGTCTCCAATCGCATCTCGTAGTTTCTCCACGCTACCGCCGAATTGATTATCGCATTCATTCGCTATCTCCCCACGATCAATCCAGGGCTGTACTCGCCAACCATCGGTGGATGAAACCCACGGCTCATTAGTGTTAACCGTACACCCGATATATTCGAGCGCCTTTCTGCCAGCGAGGGTATTTACTGCGTAGTGCCACCAGCAGCGCCTATCCCGCCACCGTGTGTCATCGGGTGATGGGTGGAATGGTTCTGGGCGCGGTAATGCTCCAGAGATTACATCAGCAAACATTGGGGTGGCGTCGAGTGTTAGAAACCTGTCCATCGTGAGTCCTGTTTTCATTTTGTCCCTCCTCTTTCATTCTTAGCCGATATGCTCTTTTCTTCTCTAATTATTATTATAAGCCCCTAATAACAAAAAGTAAAAATTTTCAAGGTAATCTAGGATTCTCGCCATTTACTCTAGCAATAGCATCTTGAATAGCCAGAAATTGCATTCTGCCCAATTGCACAGGCTGCGCAGCATTATTAAGAACATTGAGGCATTCATATATTTGCTCTTTGCTATATCTCTTAGGATTTTTGCCGTCTATGCAGTTTGCATATATTTCTCTTGCTTCTGAGATATCCATTTTTGCTTCCCTCCTTAGCCTAATCCATATTATAAATCCTCAAGATTCTGAAGTAAAAATTTTTATGAGTGGCTAAATATGAGAAGCTGAGTGGGCTGATGCTAGAGAAGCTGGGAAAAACTAATGAAGGTGGGACTAAGAATGATGATGCTGAATGCGTTACGTTAAGTTGTTAGTTTTGGCTGAAAAATTAGAAAAATTTTATAACATAGGCAAGCCCCAAATAGGAGTCCCCTGCTCAACGTATACACCTGCACCCCCATATGCACCCATCAGTCACACAACACTACACAGCAGCAGCCAACAACAGTAGCAAATTTTTTCAGCCTCAGAAAAATAGTGTTGCAGCAGCCTATAGATTTCACTCACTACAGTTAATAGCATCATTATATATATAACAAAGTTATATATATAATGATGAGGGAAGGACTAAATAAAAAACACCGTGCTCATAGTAGAATAACAGAATATACAGCTAGAGATAAGTGGACTGGGGAAATAATATATACTTCGCTCAAATACAATAACTATTCACTAGTCCAGACTATACAGTTAACAATACAATACCTTCTCAGTACAATTATCTCTAGTTGTTATATATAGAGAGTATATACTGGAAAAAGAAAAAGAGAAAAGAAAGAATATATAAGAAAGAAAAGAGAAAAAGAAAAAAGGCTCCCATATTTTAGAGAGCCTCTTTCCAAGGTCGGAGAAGAAAGTGTCTTATTTACGCAATAGCAGCTCCTGAGCTTGTAGAAGTCCTGCATCCAGCCGAGTAACCTCTTGCTGTTTTTCCTCCAGCTTAGCACGTAGACATTTGTTTTCAGCGGTTAGTTCGCTGATGATTTTATCTTGTCCCTTTTCTCTTTTTTCCAGCTCTACAATTTTTCCATTCAGCTGGCTGATAAGATCGGCGATGAAGAGGACATCTGAGGTCTTTTTGGCTGGTTCTATTTTGATTATGGCTGGCTTGATTTGGCCAGAGTGGCAGCGACGATAGTGAGGAATAAGCTGAGAATAATTTCCTGTCCAGGAGCAGCCAGGCATCATACAGGCCAGTAGTCCTTGCTTCGTTCCTCCTTTGGTTGTGTGCATAATGCCTCGAATTTTGAACTCTGGATGTCTCTTGAAGTAGTGGTCTATCTTCAGACCGAAGAATTCTGCTCCACATACTTCACACTTCCGCTTCACTGTTGGCTTATACATTTTTACCCTTCCTTTCCTATTTTTCCTTATTATAATCTTCGGTTCCCTAAAAGTTAAAATCGGGGGGGGGATATATCGCTAAAAGCCCCTAGGACGTCGTTTAAATGGTTAAATTCAGGCCTTTCCTCTTCGGGGTATAGATAACCCCTACTTTTTTATTTAATCCCTCTAAATTTTAAAATACGGCACGCCTCGAACACTAAGTCTCGTGGTTCAGCTTTCTCAGCGGTCTAATATCCCTTATGCGCCAATCTCTTATAACCTGATCCAAATTATCTCCTTTGCGGAGAAGCAGTGAGTATTTATAGCCTTGCCTGTTTTCTTTGCTCGGCAAGCTGCTATCGTCAAGGATTTTGTCATCAGAGAGCATATAGAAGTTTCCATCATACAAGACTATCATGCAATCTTCTGTTTTCACGTCGAGAAGGAAGGTGCATTTTATCTTTTTATTGAGTATGTTCATCATCTTCTCCTGAGTGTTGCTGACTAAGTCGAGTCGTTTTTCCCATCACGGAACATTTTTTCCCTGAGTATGAAATTTTTAAAGTCTCAATTTTAGCTTTGCGGAGTGGTTTTTACCTGGTTTTCTTACACAGTAAAATTAAGATTCATGATTGAGAGGTCTTTTCCTCTCTATGTTTTTTACCAGACCATATACACCAGTATTCCCAGGACATCTAATTGCAAAGCTATATTTATAACCTAATTTGTTCTCGCAGCTATTGCCTTGCACACAATCTTGCACTATATAATACTCGCCATTCTCTATATGCACTTTCGCTGATGGAACTTCACAACCATTTCCAGCATTAGGATGCTGTATGAAGCATTTGAATTCGGTTATCTCTGGAATTATCCAAGCTGGCAGGTCTTTATAGTCGAATGTCATTTCTTCACGATTCATGATTCATCTTCCTCAGCTTTTTTATCTCATATGCGCTGGTGTTCTCAGACAAATTGCGAATAACCCAGCTGTATTTGTAGCCACAAGTATCACGACACTGAGCTCCATTCGCAACATTCTGGCAGATGTAATGCTCTCCATCTTCTTTGTGCAGCACGGCTTCTGGAGCAAATATTCTGTTTTCTCCCAGCTTGCAGCTAAATTTGGTCACTTCCGGTATCACCCAGTCAGGGATATTAAGCTTCATGATTCCACACCTTCTTCTTTATTTCTTTCAGAGTACCTTTGAAGCGAGCAAGGATATCCTTCCACTGGCTTCTCGAGCAAGTTAATGTATAGGTGACCTTATCACGCTTCATAGCATATTTAGGCTGCCAGTCAACATTTATGCTGCCAGACTCATCATATATCACACGGACAGCATCGCCATTCAGCATACCAAGGCAGCGAGAGTTATACTGCTGGAAGTGTTCTCCTATTTCGCCGCTAGCATATATATACTCTACTGATGGTTCCATTTCTTCGCTCTCCTGTTTATTACATAATCGCAGCATATGTAGGAAGGCTCGCTCAGATAGCCTAGCCACCATGAGAAAAGGTATTTGGAGGAGCCTCCGTCTATTGGCTGTGCCCCTTCATGTCTCAAGCTATCATGCAGCAGATATACAGCCTTTTCACTGTCTATGCAAATCTCGCCTTCGACCATACAGCCATCTATGCAAGCTATAACTTGCTGGCCATGAGTAAGCAGTCTTGGGTCTGTTATATGGAGTTCCATATTCATATTTATCCCTTATATATTCTAAATCCTGGCATATGAAAAGTAAAAATTTTTAATATAACCGCTCTTGCCTTTGAAAGTAAAGCGACGAACAGGACAAGAGAGAGGGGGAATTATTTATATAACTGGGGATATATTTTCTTTAATTCCTCGCACCTTCTGCAATTCTGACTATGTATTCTCTGGCTAGACAGACCGTGATGGAAATATATAAGGTCATAGTTATGTTGTGATTGGTCTAATTCCTCGCCGAAGAGCGTTAATTCTAGCTCTAGGTCTTCTTTCTTCATGCTGTAGATCTCGCAATAATTGTCGCTATCAAAATAATCATGTTCAATACTAGAGTTCCGCAAGTAGTCATTAAATTGCGCTCTATTGCTGCCCAGCTATCCTCATCTTGTCGAAAGAAATGATATGCTCTATTCACCCAGCTGATGGGAGGAACTAGATAAATACATGCTCTAAGTTTACTTCCTTCTTTCATTCTAATATCTTACCTAATTTTCTCAGACCAGAAATTAAATCATCATGCTCCTTGCTGCTTATTTTCATCCAGCCATCTTCTCCGACATATATCTTATGTAGTCCTTCTTCTTTTCCTGTGAGAGGTGCCGACATATAGGCATGCTCCATATTTAATAAGCATTTTTGGCCATCATTTTCATTCTTTGCTCATAAACATCTTCAAGATCGAATATAGATTCAAAAGTTTCCAAGGAGACCTCTTTGCATTTAGTTTGTATTTCCACTATATCTCAATCCTCCTGACTATCCCGATCAGCCATTTATTAAAGCGGAGAAAAATTGTCGGTTTATTCAGGACGACATCAGTATGATAGCTAAAACCATCACCAACGCTAATATGCCACCTGATTTTTTCCTCCTTCATTAAATGACCGAGCCAATATAACTTAATATGTGTGATTTTCCCTGAGATTTCGTCGTTAAATTTCCCTTGCAAAATGAAACCGACCAGCATTTTGCCTATCATTCTTGCAGATATTTCTAATTCGGAGAAAAAAGCATCAGCCAAACAAATTTCTTCTGGCTCGGAATATGGTATGTCCGAGCAAACGGTTAGGCATATTTTATACCCATATTCTTCTAGTTCTTTTAGACTTTCCATTTTTTCCCTTCCTTAAAAAATTTATTCATGGTTCCACTTTTTGGCCACAATATCTCTCCACTCAATAATTACTTTGTCCGACCACATTGAATTCCGTAGTTCTATAGTGCCAGTTTCACATCTCAGAGGAGCCAAAGAGACAAGAGGAATGCCAGCCGACCTTAATTTGCGCTCTATGAGACACTCGGAAAGATAATCCCATTCCAGCCAGGAGAACATAACACTGACAGTTTTCGTCTTATTCATGATTCATTTTGCTCCATATAAAAACAGTTGTATGTGTTAGTGTTTTTTCGGTGCTTTTCAATCTTCCCGCATTAACTTCTATGGGGAGCCAAGGAAAGACGGGAATTTGGGCGTTTTTAAGACGTCTTAGGACATAATTATCAGCATAACCCCATATATTGGAGTTGTCTCTGATTTCCTTTTTTGTTATTTCAACCTTAATCTTCATCTTCCAAAATCACTTCATATTTCGCTGTATTTTCACCACATTCTTCACAAATAGAGCGGATAAACATAGGCACTATTTGGCTGTTTGGGTCTAGACCTCTACTGTCTAGGCAGTATTTACACAGATGGACGGTTGCGACCATACTACCCCTCCTTTAGCTTTGATTCTAGCTCTGCTAAACACTCTGGACATTCCGCCCTTATGTATGCGTAATCCCCGTCTAGGTTGTGCAGCGCATTGGTACAATATTCCTTCAGCCATTCCAGCAGCTTGAGACATTGGGCTTTGACAAGGGCTTTCTCCCAAACCTTACCCATTAGTGATGGCTTGCCAGCTTTCTTAACCTCTGCCTTCCATACTTCGTCTTTCTCCTCTGGCGTCAGCAGTACCTCATCTATCATAAAGCCTCCTTAAAAGGATAACCATCACATTGCTTCAGTTCTCCAAATTCCCAACCATCTTCACCCCAATCTACTTTGGTTATGAAATCAGCGCACCTATCACACCAATAGACGGTTGCTATCTCACCGCCATCCACGCTAGTAACACGTATTACTGTTGTGCCTATAGGTATATCTTCTGTGCACCCCCAGCACTTATGCGGCTTGCGAGTTTTTACCTTTTTATCTGATACAATATTCACATTCCCTCCTTCTGTGCCTCTGCTAACTCAGGGTTCTCATAGATGTTGCCGATTACTTCAAGTTCTTTAAATGTGAATCCATATGTGTCTGTTATCCACTCAAAGCTGTGGAATCCCCTACCTAACGATTCACCACCATCACAGTCAAGCCCAAATGTTCCTAGTGCGAATACCACAGGAGCAAACCCATAACATGACATTTCGGCACACTTTAGACCAACCCCAATACCAACATCTACATAGTCACTTTCTGTATCGGGGTAGGAGATTATATCCCCTTCGTATATCTCCTTGCCGTTCTTATCCTTCAGCCCTGTGTATTGCATGAGTTCATAACCACTGGCATCATGTAGGGTGGTTCCATTACTAAGACAATCAACTCGTAACCCACAGTGAAAACGCCACATCATGTGGGTTACTTGAATCATTTCTTTGGTCTCTTTGTCCCACGCTCGAAACTTAATCTCTCTCATCTTAACTTCCTTTCTGTGCCTGTATGTAGGCTTGATTGGCCTTGCACTCAATCTTTGAAGCTCTGTCAAATATCCGCCACTCACTACTAATCTCGCCTGGGTCGCTCCTAATTGTCTTGAGATAAGGATTTCTAATTTGCTGCATCCCCTCTGCTATCCTGTCTAGCTCTGCATTGTGGACGGCGAGGATGCGGTCAGTTTGGCATTCCACACACGACGGGCGTTCTTCGTATTTGTCCAGTGTCATATCAGAGCAAATCCTGCCATCATGCTCACACTCGGTGAATGAAAGTATCTCCTCTACCCGCTGCTTGAAATTACTCATGGTTTACTCCTTTCCTGCCATAGCACGGATGTGGGCTTCAACCTTATCAGATACCAACGGAATACAAGTCGGACATCCTACACTCCATGATTGTCTGTTTGGACACCATTTATCTTCGTGTGTATGTGGCATATCTGCGGTACATGGATTATGTAGAGGCTTTTTTGTGCAGGTTTTTTCTAGAGGGCATATTTTTAATTCTGCTAATTCCGCTATCACCTTCTCCGCAAACTCCTTGACAGCTGCGGATGCTACTGCGGAGTCGTGGGCGGTTAAATCGGCAACCTCTATAACGGACTTTAACAAACATTCTTCACACTTCTTTTGCCGATAAGCCATGTCTGCGTCTCGCTGTTTTCTACTCCCTTCTTTCTCCCCAATTAATGCTGCCGAACAGGTCTCACTGGCAAGCCGAGATTCGTTCGCGTATAGAGGGTCTTTTGCGAAGTCTTTGGCCGCTTTATCCTCCCTCTGTAAGTATCGGTTCATATGAGGCAATGCGTATATTTCATCTTCGGTTATCAGTGGCATCTCTGCTGGCTTGATGTTAAGCGATTCATGCCCGTCTTTAGGATAGCCACACTTCTCACACTCAACACGTTCCGGCTCATTCTCGTGGCCGCATTCTGTACAGCACCATGTCTCTGGCTCTACAGGCTTCTTCTCCAGTAAAATATCCTTTTCGGCACACCATTGGCAATACTCTAATTCTGTTCTACCATTTGGATATTGGTGGATAATTTCGCCAGAGCCATCACAGTTAGGACATTTTGCACTCCTCAGCAGTTCTATCAGCATATGGTTCTCCCCTACAGGCTTCTTGGGTTGCTCTGGAATGTAGGAGATGCAAGCGTCATTACACTTTTCCTTCTTCCAGTCTGCTGGCTTACAAAGCGTGCCATCCCCATCTTTACCACATATATGCGGTTTATGCCTTATGCAAAAATGCTCATCGCAAGTTTCCCAATGGCTGCACATCATCATCTCTTTACTCATGGCTTCCTCCCAATACTGCGTCTATCTTGGCTAATGCCTCTACTACCTGAGATAAATTTGCACTATTACTGTTGGCTATTAAGTCCAGTACAATCCTCGCTGACCCTAGCGCTTCTCTCATCGGCTTCTGCTCCTGCTCTATGAGGGCTTGAAGTTGCGCTGCGAGACATCGGTTACAAGCTAGCGTGGTGTTAATTTGGCATAAGTCTGTCTCGCATTCTTCTTCGCAAGGCTTAACTCCTGACGCTATTGCTACTATCTCAGCTATCTTCTCTTTCATTGCTACCTCCTAATTTCAGCTTCCAGCAAGGCATCGTCTACACTGCTACAGCGAACCATATCGCTAAATTTTACGGTTATGATTAAATCTCTGCGGTCAAAGTTCTGCCCTTGCACTATCTCAACAACATGCAAAATCTTCATCAGCGCATCCAGCTCTTTCTGTCTTTGCCCTACCCTTTCAGCATCCATGCGGAGCATATCCAACTCATTTCGTAATGCCCAAATTGGTTTGTCAACTGAGTCAGTCATCAGAAGCCTCCTTTTTCGGTAGAAACAGAATGTTACCTTTTTGTTTTTTAGCATATTCTGTTATTTTTTGGAAGTCTTCTTCCGATTCGATGATGAGGATGTCTGAAAAATCAACGATGTCTTTGAAAACAGTGCCTAAATTGTCTCTTGCAGGATAGACAAATGCGGCTGTGCAATAAGCCCTCTCCGAAGCGCATAATGTAGGATGACTATAAAGGGAAATAGGATTGTCAAACATCGAATAATCATAATTGATGGCAAGCATCACATCATGAGCATCATTGTTCGCTCCCTTTACATCAGCAAAGTGGAATCGCTCGACATCATTCAACATGCAAAGCCGACGGATTATATACCGCAAAATCTCTTTGT
>JBAZIW010000022.1:0-7715 GCA_041651655.1 Minisyncoccota bacterium
CCCAAAACAAGATTATTAGTAGCAATCCGCTACACGCCCGCCCCCGATAACTGGTATCGGGAGAGGGAGTCTAACAGTCTACATTGAAAACGGAAAAGACCGTAACACGCGGTACAACCGCCACAAATCAGACGCCAATTCTACACTTGCGATCCGGCTTGACTTGCACACAGCCAGCCCATAATCCGCCCGTTGCACACAGTATAGTTTAATCCAGAGTCTAGACTTCATAATGCTACCCCCGCGATAACAAAGACAACGCCCGCCGCGATACCAAACGCGCCCCCGCCAATGACCAACAACGCGCCCCCGCCAATCAACAAAACCTTAAGTAATGCCTTCATTTTTCACCTCTTTTTGATCGACAAACTTGAATAAGCAATTCACGGTTAGACTCACAGTCTAATCGATTGTACACATTTTTAACCATCCGCCCGCCCAGTTTGCCGCCGATCTTGCGCCCGATGATGAGAGTAATTATCTCAATAGCGGGAGTGATCAAGCGATCAATGAGTGCCAGTAAGCCAGACCCCAAAGCCAACGATACAAACGCCCCCAAACAAACAACCAAATCGTAAAGCATGGGGGAGGCGGAACTGAGCGAAGCTAAGTAAGTAATCATAGATATAATATACAGGATAATCGCAAAAGAGTCAAGGGGTTTGACAAATTCATTTATAGATTGGTGGGATTGTAAGGTTTGGGAAAGCTGGAAGGAGATGTATATATCGAGATCGTTTTGTTGTTTATTGATACTGTTTGATATATGGTATTGTTTGATACATTGTATGACCCTTGCTGCTCATGCCGTGTTAACTATAACTGGTGCTGCCTCATCTCAGCCAGACCCAACCAATACCACCGAAGGCGAGTAGATCAACACACCGAAGGCGCATATACCCGCCCCAAATGCCTGATAATTACCTAATTATCAGGTATTCAGACCCCTACCTTTACACGCCAGCAGCCCCCGGCGGCGACCCACGGTACTAAGCACATTGATTCACACACAAAAAATAAAAACAAAATACAAAAACAAATAACAAATATCATAAAAACAATAAATTATATATTACACAAAATAGCAAATACTCCAACTCCATCATTCTTTAACATTAGTAATAATTTCATCAATAAAAACTAACCAACCTTAACAAACTATAACACCTCAAGCTTCTTTAACATTCACTCTGCCAACCTTAAAGAATCAAATTCTTTAACATTCAAAAAAAATAACAAAAAAATCCACCAAAATCATCATTTCAAAAATCACAAAAAATCAACAAAAATCGTCTAAAAACACTAAAAAACCCCTAAAAACGCCTCAAAAATGAACAATATTGAACTAAAAATGAAATGTTCATTTTAGCCTATTTATCGAACACTTTGTTCAGTAATGGACAATAATAGCATATTTGTCCATTATCTTTTCCTCACTTGTTCTCGCTTAATTAAGAATCACCCCTAAAAAACTCTGCAACAATGTTTCACGTGAAACATTATCTGGATCTAAAATGCGCAAGAATTATCGAAAATGAAAAACAATAATCATCAACAATTCTAATATACATTCTAATCTAATTATCATTTAGATTGTACAATCCTGCAAATAGTTAATCAACCTAACTATTATTATCTAGCAACGCCACTTCAATATTCTTAAAGTACAATATCAATAATCTTCAACTTTTTACAAAAATACCTTAATAAAATTAAAGGGACATAATATGTCCACATATTTCTAATACCTATACAAAACCTGAACAAAAATAAATATCCTTCCGGTTTCCATGAAGCTCAGTAACAAAAAAATATGTTTGAGCGTAATACCCTCTATATGACCTACAGTGACACGTAGAGCGATTTAAATATGCTATTGATATAGTTTGACCTTTTCGTCTACAAAATCGCTTAGAACGCCATTCTATGCCCTTCTAGGGCATTCTACAGGATTTTTAGAATTCAAAATGAAGTCGCGCCGCACTTTATCTGGTTCCGTCGCTATCGCGACGGGCAACTAAAGGAGAAAGTATAGGTTTATTGACTTCATTACCGGGGGCTACCTTTACACAAAAATATATTCACGAAAACACAACGCCCTCTGTACGGCTCTAGGAGCCATTCTAAGCGATTTTATAATTCAAACGTCAACTTATACCAATAAACCATAAAAACGCCTTAGAATGTCACTGTGGGGCTTCTAGAGGCATTGTAGAGATAATTCTAAAACAAAATAACAATAAATCCAAAAAACCATAACAAAATAGAGTGTAAACAAAATAATCTAAATTATCATAATCTAGATTATCATTCAGCGCAGGTCCATCTGGTTTCCAAAAGAAAAGTATGCTCAGTCGGGGTTTTTCATATAAGCGTTATTTTGGCTCCATCACAAAAAAAAATCGATTCGATTACCCCCTTAATTAATTAAAGTATAATAGATTCTTTTATAGATGATTCTGTATTAGAATAGATTATATTAACTTCTTAAAGTATAAGGTTTTAAGTTTAAAATATAATTTTAAGAACTTATGTATAAGTTTAAATTTATATCTAGAAGTTATTCTGTATTAAGTTAGTTAAGAAGATTAACTTAAGTAAATATCTGTATTAAATATTCTTAAAGAATATTTTTTAATTTATATAAATATATAATACAGATATTATCTTATGATATTATCTGTATTAAATATTATTATAGAATCTTTTAATTTTAATAAATATATTTAATACAGATATTATTTTAAGATATAATCTGTATTAATTAATACAGATATTAACTTAAGATATTATCTGTATTAAGATACTTTAATAAGTTAATATTATATATATAGTCTATGCGAAATAAATTCAACGACTGAATATTGAAAAAACAACCAAAATGAGCAATATGTTATAAAATCCTTGACAAAACTTGATTTTTGTGGTAGTATAAAAGAGTAGGGATTGTAGAAACGATATTTTTAGAGGTGATTTATGGATTTTGATGGTTTTGACAGCGAGAACGAACTGTATGAATTTGTGGGGAGGCAGGAGATATTCTGTTCTTCTACTGGTCATGGCAGGAATTATTTTAGGGCCGTACTGTTCCAAGAAGATAGGCATCCAAACATCCATCCAGACAGGATGATCCACTGGATATTTTGGGACATGTACGAATATTATGCTGAGGAGGGCGGTTTTTCAAATTAGGAGGACGAAAGGTGGACAGTTATTATATTGGATACAAACATGGGGATGAAAAACAACAATTTAAAGATAATATGCTTTTAGAAGCCGTAGATCTTATTGACGCATTTACGGCTGCAACGGAAATGTTGAAAGATAAGTTTGAAATATTCTATATTGATTGTATTTGCAAAGAGGATAAGGATGAATATTTATTCAATTAAATTTGATTATGTATTTGAAGTTCCAGAGCATGATGATATTCCTGCGCATAACCACTTGGACGAAGGAAAGATTGAACTTGGAGCTATAGATTTGCCATCTGCTTATTTAGAGGCTGATGAATTCTTGTCTAGCCACTTCGAGGAAGGATTTGAAATAAAGTCCGTAAAGTTATTGGAAAAGATTATGGTTGTCAATTGGCCTGGGGATGGTGAGGATTGCCAATGCCCATTTTGCAGAAGTGAACGTGCCGCTCCAGAGGATTTAATCAGTTTTCAATGCAAATGTGGTGAAAAATACACTTTAATTGACGATTTTGGCACCATTAAGTGCACAAAATGTGACCAAATTATCAATAGGGAAGATTTGATAGGTAGTAACGGCAACTATACTTTTATCGATATTTAGGAGAGGCTATTGAAAAAACAATCTCTATTTTATATTTTCAAGTTCGAATCAGACCGCATTAAGACCTATAAATATAACATAGACCTGACCCTAAAACAAGCCAGAAAAAATGGGGAACTGGTATCCGTGGGCAGAAATCAAGTAATTTCTACAATTTTTGCTCTCAAAAACAAGATTTTTGATGAAAAATATTTGACTGATTTATTTTACAGACGAAAACATTTACGACGACAAAAAGAAAAATGTGAAGAATTGATTGCAGTTGAAAATGAGATTGATGATTTATTATTTGTACCAGAAATCGTATCCGTAACGATGAGTAAAAAGAATGATTATGACTTATTGATCAAAAATGGCTTTTCGATAAACGGGGAAGAATTCACCCGACTCCTGTGTGGTTCTGGCCATGCGCGTAGAAATACGGTAATATTTTGCCAAAAGAAAATTGAAGTACAACTTAAAGAAAATTTAAATAACGGCAGAAAAATCGAAGAAATGGTTTTGGCTAAAAACAATGCTTATTTAGCCCTTAGTTACTCTGGGACCATTCCCGTAAGCCAACCTTACTTTTGTGTGGTTCCTGATTACGAATTGAAGCGAAAAGAATTGGTTGATGTAATTCATGATGACAGATCCATTACGACAGAAGAAAAAGAAATAGATTTTAATATATTTGATGGCCAGGGGTTAATATCTCCTCGATTAGCTAAACTCTGGGCTGAGGAAATGGATTTTGATCATATTCCATCGTGCTTTATTATTAGAAATTCATTTTTGAAAGGTATGGTTTGTACTTTTGATTTTCATAGATACGCAGAAGAAGTTTCTCAAAAGAAATTTATAACAGATGTTTGGGGTAATCAAGTTAACATTCGAGATATGGATTTGATTTTAACGGCCTCTCAATTCAAAGCATGGAGCCAATATTCCTCTCAACAAGAATATGACAAAAATTGTAGAATTAATGGATTTACTTTTGGAGTCTCTCGCGCAGCACCTAAAAACGATGATGTGTTTGTTTTTTCTAATTATCAATTCCTACAGGTTTTGAACCTGAACGATGATCAAATAGAATCTTTATCTTCCAAAACCGTCACTTTTTTCGAAAACGTGACGAAAAACGAAAAAGCATTTACGCTTTTGTATCTTTTGGGGAGATTGACTGCTCAATCATACGATGATGACGTTTACAATAAGGTGAGTGACTTTGTTTCTAAGGCGTTGATACTCAACCCTGGTATGATTGATGATCCTTATGTTCGAAATCATATCATCAGATCGATCAATAAGAAAATCAAAGAATCGTACATTGGCAATTTGATTTTTGATGGGAATTATTCTTTCATCGTTCAAGATCCTTATGCTTTGGCGCAGTATGTTTTAGGCGACGAACCTACGGGACTCCTGGAGCGGGGACAATATTTTTCTGGTTTTTGGAATGATCGTGGGGTTTCTAAAATTGCGGCCATGAGAGCACCTTTGACATGGCGAAGTGAAGTCGATGTTTTAGATTTGGAGAATACTACAAAACTAAACGATTGGTATCAACATCTTCAAGTTGGATGCACGATTATTAATAGCCATGGATATGACGTATTGACTTTGAGCGACTCTGATTTTGATGGCGACTTATTTATGACCACCAATCAGGCTGAATTTATTGATGGCGCTTTTGGTGGACCTCCCGTAACTTACGAAAAGAAAAAGGCTAAGAAACAAATTGTCGATGAAAATGAGTTGTGGAAAATTGATAAACTATCTTTTGATAGCCGAATCGGATACGTTACGAACTGCTCTACAACGTTGTACAGCATGTTGGATTGCCATCAAGAAGGGTCGCTGGAGTCTATTGAGATTGTCAATCGCTTAAAGACCTGTCGCAGATTGCAAGGAGATCAAATCGACATGACGAAAGGCATCGAAATCGTGCCATTTCCTGAGCATTGGGTGAAGTGGGCTAAGGTTGATGAGAATACCAGCCAGGAAGAAGTTGATTTCAATAATTCCGTAATCATTGATAAACGTCCTTATTTCATGAGATATTTGTACCAGGATTATTCAAGAAAATACGATAAATTCGTATCGAATTATAATAATTTTTGTATTACAAAATTTGGTAAATCTTTGGAAACATTGTACAATTCTGCAAATCGTACTCCAGAGGAAGAAGAAGTAATCCAAAAGTATTATCGCTTTTCACCACTTTTAGACTCGCCCTGCGTCATGAATAAGATTTGCCACCTGATGGAAAAACGTGTAAAGCCATTGACAAATTTTCCTTATTCGAACATTGACGAAGAAACTGTTTCACTTTTGAAAAATCACGATGTTGAAATAGATCCAGAAAAAGTAAAATTAGTTTTTGATCTCTATACGAAATATAAAAAGGGTAAACAGAACTTAGTTTCTTTCAAAGATGATCGAGGGGAGAGTCGCTTTAAGACGATTGAGCAATATTCATCGTTCATCAGGCAGGAGGCGTATCAGATCAGTACGGACATCACTGAATTGGCAACACTTGGCGTAGTCATTTGCTATGAGGCCAGGAGAAGTGATAGCAAATCTTTCGTTTGGGATGTTTTTGGCGAAGGGTTGCTCGAAAATATTCGTAAAAACAGTGAGGATGTGAAAAAAGAAGTTCCATTCCTAGATCCAAACGGAGAAATAGAATATCTTGGAAATCGCTATACGCTTAAGGAGGTCCAGATCAAAGATGACGATTATATTCTCTGAAAAGAAATATGCGGAAGAATTGCTCCAAAGTGGATTTAAGAAATTTATGTCTTTCAAGGATTTGTCTATCCTTGCAAAATATTACGAATATCTTGGAGAAAATAAGGGTAAAATTTCTAAGTTATTGTATTCATTCTGCGAAAAATTCAATCCAGAATTCAATGACGTTGTTTATTATAAGATGATTAGAAACGCGGTCAATTCAACGAATAAAATGACACTGAGAGTGGAGATGCCAGTAAATATCAGTCAAACCGAATTAGATTTTGTGAAGGGGGCGACGGACGTTGATACCCAAAAGATTTTATTTTGCATGTTGGTTTTAGCAAAATTCTATCATGAAAATTCAGTTAGAAAAAATCCTAAAATCAACGAAAAATATGCGGATAGGTATTACGTCAATATCAAATTCAATGAAATTCTAAAGATGGCAAAAGTTTATTTGAAAAAGGTCGATAGAGAAGCAATGTTGCATTCTCTGCGAGTCCTTGGGTATATCAAAGAAACTTTCAATGGTGGATATGAAGTTATGTTTGTGGATATTGCTGCCACTGAGCATGTGATTATCGTCGATGATTTAGATCATATGGTTGATTTTTTGCCATTTTACTGCGAGGATTGTGGAGAAAAAATAAAAGCTAACAAAAGACACAACAAATGTCCATCCTGCTATAAAGAGCATCAAATCGAAAAGAGACTGGGAAACTTTCTATAGTTCGTATAGACGTATGGTTTTTCGCAAATACTAAGTTGAAGGTGTAGATAGGTTTGAATTTATTATCCTATACAGTTTTGTATAGGTTAGGAAAAGGATAAAAATGTATAAGGGAAAAGATTGGTTTATCAGAGAAGTCGCTAAAAGAGCAGACTTCACAATCGAGGATATTTCTATCGTTTGGGATAAGATGCAGGAAGTTATTTTCGACGTGACCGTTGAGGCCGTCGAAAGACTGGAAAAGGATGAGAACGCGAAAATTGATAAGGCTCTCGTTCTCAATGGTCTATTTACCTATACGGTAAGAAAAATTAGAGCACATACGGCATATGATGCCATTCGGAAGCAACCAGTTGAAGTAGGGGATTCTTACATGTATGTGTTTACCCCATCGCGTAGAAATTTTGCATATATGATTAAAAATAAGTTGAAAAACCTCCGTGCGGAGGAATAAAAAGGAGGTTTTATG
>JBAZIW010000023.1:0-7286 GCA_041651655.1 Minisyncoccota bacterium
CCTTCCCTCTGACACTTTTACATTATCACGCTCCTAAAATGCCTGGCAGACCCGCAATCCCAACCAAGCTAAAGATCCTGCAGGGAACTCTTAACGTCACACGTGCCCTGAAGAAGGAGTTCTCACCCACATTATTATCCGGCATGCCCTCACCACCATCCAGCCTGGATTATAATACAAGAGCGAAACAGCTGTGGATCGAGACAGCTGCTGAGCTATACAATCAGGGGTTGCTCTCGTCCGTGGATCTGCCTATGCTCACTGCCTATTGTATCGAAATGGCCGAATATCTGAGATCAATGGCCCGTGTCAGAAAGGAGGGTGCCGTTATTTATAATGTTCAGGGCAATAGGGTCACTAATCCTAATTATTATAACGCAAAAAATTCGCTCGATAAGGCCATAAAGATTGCAAACTCTTTCGGATTCACTCCAGCGTCAAGGACAAAAATATCTGGGTCAAACAAGCCGGATGAAGATGATAGCTACTTCAGATAAATATTATTATGATCAGAAATCTGCAGATAGGGTGATAAAGTTCATTGAAAAATTCATCACTCACGTTAAAGGGGAGCTTGCTAAAACCCCCCTGAAGCTTAAGAAATGGCAGAAGGATGATATAATCCGCCCATTATTCGGAATGAGGCGAAAGGATAATGGATATAGGCGATATAGAACATGTTACGTGGAGATACCAAGAAAAAATTCCAAGTCTACAATGGGTGCTGCGATAGCATTATATCTGCTCTTGTCAGATGATGAAAAGGGGGCGGAGATATATTCTGTGGCCGGGGACCGGGAACAAGCTCATATCATATTTGATATTGCAAAGAGTATGGTAACTCAGAATAAGAAGCTCAGCGAGCATTCAGAGTTGTTTCAATACGTTATCAAGAAAAAGGGAGCATTGAACTATTACAAAGTGATATCGGCCGAGGCAAAAACGAAGCATGGATTCAACGCCCACGGGGTTATTTTTGACGAATTGCATGTTCAGCCAAATCGTGAATTATGGGATGTTATGACCACTGCCCAGGGGGCCCGTACGCAGCCCCTTACAATAGCATTTACAACAGCAGGTTATGATAAAGATAGTATCTGCTATGAAATACATGAGTATGCCAGGAAGGTAAAAGAGGGAATAATAAACGATGAAACATTCTTGCCGGTAATTTACAACGCTGATCCTGATGACGATATATATGCGTTAAAAACATGGAAGAAGGCAAATCCAGGTTTTGAAACTATAATTAAAGAAGCCTATCTGCGTCAACAGGTTAACAGAATCAAGAACGAACCCTCCTTTGAAAGCACCTTCCGCAGGTTGCATCTAAATCAATGGGTAGGTACAGCCGAAACCTGGATAGATGATGTGACATGGATGCAAGGATCAATACCCGTCAATGTTGATGAAGGATCATTATGTTATGCCGGGCTGGATCTTGCTTCAACCCGAGATATAACAGCATTTGTTATGATTTTCCCTGAAGATGACAGGATAAAGGTGATACCTTATTTTTTTATACCAGAGAATAATGTATCTGCTCGTTCACAGAAAGAAAATATACATTATGAACAGTGGATCAGAGAAGGCTACATGATTGCGACACCTGGCAATGTTACTGATTACGAATTTATAAAGCAGAAAATAAGAGAGTTATCCCATCTGTATAGGATTGCCGTAATCGGTTATGACCGGTGGAACTCCTCACAGCTTGTTATAGGGCTTCAGGATGAAGGATTTAATATGAGCCCCTTTGGGCAAGGATATGCCAGCATGTCGGCACCAACCAAAGAGCTGGAACGTATGGCTATGAAAGGGTTAATACAGCATGCCGGCAACCCGGTGTTACGTTGGATGAATAGCAATGTGCAGATTGAAACCGATCCGGCCGGCAATATTAAGATCAACAAAAAGAGATCACGTGAAAAGGTCGACGGCATGGTCGCCCTGGTTATGTCTATCGGTGAATGGATGACTGATACTATGCCCATGAAATCAATATTTGAGGATGAAGATTACGATATACCTGTAATATAATGACATGAATATGGAGGAATTAATTAAAGCTCATAATTTGAAAATTACGGGTGCAATTTTTGCTGGCGGAAACATTTGTAATTGGATTGATATGTACCATAAATGTGGTATAAAGCGCATTATAATGTTTGATCCGCTGGAAGAGATCATTACGAGTGATATTGATCCTATAATAGAAACACATTCATGTGCCCTCGGCAGGATGCATGGTGAAGCCGATCTTTATTTATCCGCCCCGATAACGACAAGCAGCTCAATTAAAAAGCCCAAGCTCTATCTAAAATGGTACCCGGAAATTAAATTTCCGAAGGTTATGAAAGTTCCTGTCTGCCGGCTCGATGAGTTCAATACCTATGGATATAATTTCCTAGATATGAATGTTAACGGTTATGAGATAGAAGTATTTGAGGGGGCCGGATACGCACTGAACTGGATCGATTACATAATCACAAAAGTATTTTTTTATGAATTATATGAAGGATGCCCTAGTGTTAATGATGTTGATAATTACCTGCGCAATTTTGTGCGCGTTGAAACATCATATACACCATATGGCTGGGGTGATGCACTATATATCAGGGTTCTAGATTATGCCGGAAACGTAATCAATAAATCGTATTATGAACAACGACCTTTGCATATTAGTTCAAACCTGCGATAAGTACGAGCCTTACTGGAGAGGTTGGTATTATTCTATGCTTCGCTGGTGGGATCAACATAACATACCAATATTTATTCTGTGCGAAACAAATGACTTCCCATATAACTATGTTTCATTAATGGCTGGTCCTGAGAAGACTTTTTCAGATATGCTTATTTGGGCACTTCAAGAGCTGCCTTATAAATATATTTTTTATTTACTTGAAGACTGTTGGCTCATTGACAATCCTCCTTTCTTGCAGGCACATCTAAATACCCTTATAAACAAACAGGCTGATGCCATACGCCTTTTACCAAATCACACTATAGATACTTATCCCTATCAATTTATTGTGGAAGATGGGTTATTGAGAATACAGAACGAAAGCATGTACCAGATGAGTCTTTCGCCCTCGATCTGGAATCGTGAGTTCTTCATGGATCAGCTCATTCCTGGCGAGAATCCTTGGCAGATAGAGTTAGATGGTACCAGGCGCCTGAGCCAGAAAGATCATAAGATATATTTTGTGCCTGATCTCAAAAGATGGTATCTCAATACAGTCCATAAAGGTTATTTCACCGATAAAGGCAAGGAACTCCAAAAACAACTATATGAATGGCACAACAGATTTTAGTATTTACACCCTTCTGGAAGAGGCCTGAGATTGTACAGCTGTACATTAATGGCTATATACGAATGAAAACCTACTATCCGTACATGGATCTTATGGCTGTTGTCAGCCTTGATGAAGATCCCAATGCAAAAGCATTGGTTAAAATGCTAGATGATGTTGATGCATATATCATATCAGCCCCAAATAGTCCGCTTGGCCGTAAAAAGAATATTGGATTGCAGTGGGCACTATCACATCTGGATTTTGATTATTTAATGGAGCTTAACAGCGACGGCATCATAAACCTTGAACTTATTGATATCTATAAGGATATCATGGAAAATGAAGTGCCATTTGCCGGACTTAACAATATATATTTTCTTAATTGGTACAGTAAAGAATGTTACCTGGTGCGTAATTATGCCAGCACTGTTCATCCTTTCAGTTTTGGTAGTGGCCGTTTGTACTGGCGTGAGATATTACCCGATAAGTTATGGAACGATGAATATGATGCCGGGCTTGATACCAACAGTTACCGCATACTTAAAGAACATGGCATAAATGAACATCTCATTGACTGCGGTGATAAACCAATGATACTCGACATTAAAAATAACACAAATATTTTCCCATGGGAATTTGTGGTGAATATGCCTCTTGATCGTACAAGTGTTGAATGGGATAGCATCTCATCGTATTTTGGCATGAGTAAATACGAACCCTGGATACTTTCACTACAAAACTACTCGGGTTTCCACAAGCAGTTCATAAAATTGGTCAACTATGGTTATAAGCATAAGGAAGCTTATGAAGCAACCGATGCGCTCTATGAGCAGTATTATGGCCAGCGCAAATACAAGAATTACGAGACCTTTAAAACCATACAAAGCCGTACAAAGCCGTGAAAGTAAGCATTATAATACCATACAATATTGACCGGGGCTATCTTAAGTGTGCAGTTCAGAGCGTTAAAAATCAGCTCTACCAGCATATCGAATTAATTATGGCATGCCAGCCCGGATATAACTGTGCACAGAATATAAACTGGGGGTTCAAACAATCAACCGGTCAGTTTATAAAAATACTAGCCGAAGATGATATGCTGCCGTCCAATAGTATTGCCGATCTCGTCACAGGCATGGCCGGGTATGATTTCATTAGCGCCAATGCTCAATATTTTGGTGAGGTGAATTATATTGATTATGGCCACATAACATCATTGGACGAAATGCTCATGCATAATCAGATACACGGGGGTACGGTGCTGTATACCCGTCAATGTTTTTCTGATAGTGGAGGATTTGACGAAACACTTATGACAGGCGAAGAATACGATTTTCATCTACGCCTATTCTCAATGGGTTTCAGGCATGGTTATATTAATAAACTTGTTCACATGTACCGGGTACATCCGTTACAAAAAAGTACCTGGACAAACAAGGAGGAGAAAATAAAACGCCACGAGTATATTCAGAAAATACGCGATCGCTATGCTTGTTAGTGTTATTATACCGGTATATCAAAATCATCATGATTATTTAAAAGATGCCATAAAAAGTGTTGAGCAGCAAACATACCCTCATGTTGAGCTTATTATTGTAGAAGGTAAAAAAACGGTAGGACAGAACATGAATGATGGTATTGCAAGATCAAGGGGTGGATTTATTAAAAAGCTTGATTACGATGATATGCTTACACCTAATAGTATTGCCGATTCGGTTAATGGTATGCAATACTATGATTTTGTTTATGGCAACGCAATAAACTGGGAATATTATACAGGTAAAGAAACATTGTATAGGTATGGTCCCACGCGCTTAGATGATATGCTAACTGTAAATCGCATTCATGGTGGCACCATCATGTATCGACGCCGGTTATTTGACGATCCAGTTATAAATGGTTACGATCCCGAACTGATTACGGCAGAAGAGTATGATCTTAATCTTAAGTTAATGTATAATGGCTACAAAGGAAATTACATTGATAAATCGCTTTATATATATCGTATCCATAACAGGAACAAAAGCATGGTGAGATATATAGGCCTTCATAACAGGAGAGATTATGTTGACGAAATACGCAAACGTTATGTTTAAACACTACATATTCACGCGGTGGAATAAACTCAGTTCCAATATGGATCTCTATAATAACCCTGATATCCCTGATAAGGAAGCCTGGATGGAACATCGAGTAAAGCTCTTTGAGGAATATTGCCTTCCGGCAATGTACAGGCAAACGAATAAAAACTTTATCTGGCTGCTCTCATTCAGCAATCTTACACCATGGAAATACATTAAAAGATATATTGATATTCCCTTTATCCAGGTTATTTGTCAATACCCCAGGGATTATATCTACAGGCTTTACAGTCAAGGAGAAATAAAAAATGGTGACTGGCTCATTACTTCAAGGCTCGATAATGATGATTATTATGAGGATGAATTTATTGAGAATATCCAGTCAAAATTCAGCAGCCAATTTCTCCTTATCGATACTGATGGCCGGCAACTAGAAGTGTCAACAGGTAAATACTACGATACTGCCAGGTGGTCACCAAACAGTCCATTCATAAGTTTAATAGAACAGGTGGGCACACCCTGGGAAAGTCCGGAAAAACCTTTTTACGATTCACCTGTACGTACCGTTTATTATTGCAGCCATAGCAATATGCTGCTGCACTTTCCGGCTGTACGCATTGATGAGCCGCTATATGTAATGGTTATACACGATCGTAATTGTTCAAACCGCATTGTAGGTAAGGAAATAATAAAATGATCATAGCTCAAATATCAACCATTCCAGGGCGCGAGCAGATGCTTAAAAATACAGTGCATAGCCTTATTAACCAGGTCGACAGATTACGTGTGGTACTTAATTATGAAAAGGTACCGACAGGCCTGGAAGGTTGTGAAATAATGCATCTAAATAACCACAAAGGAGACGCAGGTAAAACATATGAACTACCACGAGAAGGCTATATATTTCTTTGCGATGATGATTTGATATATCCGCCGGATTATGTTAATGTCATGATCCATCGGCTGGAGAGCGAAAAGAACAAAATTATACTTACCTGCCATGGACGTATAATGCGGGAGAAACCTGTAGCCAATAGTTATACCGACAGGCTGGCAGCGTTTCATTGTCTTAAGACAGAAATATATGATGGCCCCCTGAGCATTGGAGGAACAGGTGTTATGGCCTTCAATACAGATTATTTCTTCCCTGATTACGCACATGTAAAGAGTAAAAATATGCTTGATATATGGGTGGCAAAGTTTGCCCATGAACAATTGTGTACTATTAAACTACAGCCACATAATGAAGGCTGGATATTATACCAGAACCCAGAACATACAATCTGGGATGATGCTTTTTTCAATCCAACTGAACAAACTGAATTATATAACTCTTTTTTATGAGTATCTATAGAAAATATCTTAAAGCCAACGCTGAGATTGAAGAGCAGCGCAAATTTTATGAACTAAGAATCTTTAATCTGATTAACGATGTTAATCGACGTGATAATGCGATTAATGCCATGCGTCAGAAATATCAGAATGAACGCATTATTAATATATATATAAAGCGATCTATACCAGGGAAATTGTTGCTCTGGATCTTCAGAAAGCATTACCGTAAAAGGAAAGTTGAAACAAAATCACAATAGCTATGAAAACAGTCGCATCGATTAAAAAAGAAATTGGTTATCTGCTCGAGGAACTAAGGGGGAGGGGGGGGGTAACACAGGAAAGAAAGGCAAGAGTAAAAAATGAGATAGCAAGTCTTAACCAATTGATACGCTATCTGGAAACAAATCCTGATGTTGAATACCTTAAGAAAATGAAAAGCGAAATAAGGGCCAAGATATCATCAATAGAATGTATGGGTGCGAATCTTACGGAAAGAGAACGGCGGGAATATTTCGCAAGTGTCGGGCTTGGTGTATTGAAGAATCAATTGAAGACGTTGGATTATATCATCGAA
>JBAZIW010000024.1:0-6951 GCA_041651655.1 Minisyncoccota bacterium
GGCCTAGCTTTCGGATTTGGAGGAAAAGACATGGCTAAAAAAATATTAGAAGACATAGAGAACCGAGTGAAATAAGAATCTACTATATAGTATATTCTTTTTTATTATGCAAGAAATATCACAAAACGAGCTAAAGAAGATGATCTTGTTCTCTTGCGAGAGAATCGAAAGAGACAAGGAACAAATCAATAAAATCAATGTTTTCCCGGTACCGGACCAGGATACGGGAAACAATCTATCCGCCACATTGAGGGGGATTAAAAACTGTATCGAAAATAAGGACTTTGCCAGCATTGAAGAATTATCGGCTAGCGTTTTGGACGGTGCTTTAACCGCTGCCCAGGGCAATACCGGAATAATCTATACCGGTTTTTTAGCCGGATTCTTTCCTTTTATTGCTGAACAAACCTCAGTGAATGGAACAATCTTGGGCGAAGCCTTTGAAAAAGGATACGAAAGAGCTAAAGATTCTATTCAAAATCCCAAAGAGGGAACAATGCTTGATGTAATTCAAGCTTTTGCCTTAGGGGTAAAAGAAAAAGCCAAAGAAGAAGAGGATATTATTAAAATATTTCATTATGCCTTAACTAAGGCCAATGAAGCTCTATTGGATACTCCCAACAAAATGGAAGTACTTAAAAAAGCTGGAGTTGTTGATGCTGGAGGATTGGGATTCTTAATGATTTTGGAAACATATTTGGATACTTTGCAAGAACAATCTGATCCCTTTACCATTAAATCACTGGATAAAGAAACGATCGGAGCAAAGAGATTCGTGCAAATACTATCAAATCGATATGAAGTGGTGGCCCTACTTGATGACGGCGAATACACGGAAAAACAAATCAAAGACAAACTACATCATTTAGGAAACTGTCTTGATGTTATTCAAATCGGAGAAAGAACCAAAATCCACATTCATACCGATGACCCGTATGAAGTGAGGAGTATTATAAAAACCTTGGGCGTAATTGAAAATTTAAGAATTGAAGATATGGCCAAGGAGGTGACCGGAGAAAAATCAGTGGAAAATATTTCTATCGGAATTATCGTTGATGAAAGATCTGGTTTAAGCTCAAAAATCGTTACCCACTATGGAATAGAGGTAATTCCCTTAAGGATTTCTTGGCCGGAAGGAGAAGCCATTGCCGGAGAAAATATCTGTCAAAGGATAAAAGAAGCCAAAAAACAGGGTATAGTTTCGCAGCCAAAAATAGAGCCAATTGCTCCAGAATTTTTCATGGAATCATACAAAACTCAGCTACAAAAATACGAAGACGTTTTGTGTATTGTTTCTTCTGCCAAGCTTTCCAATAATTATGAAGCTGCCAAAAAAGGTAGAGAAATGCTTAGTTCTAATGAAAAAGAGCATGTTTTCGTGATTGACTCAAAGAATATCAGTGCCGGACAGTCCCTAGTTGTTCTTGAAGCGGTGGAAATGATTGCCGAACAAAGAAAAGTAAAAGAAATATTAAGAAAACTTGAAAAAACAGTTGAAGCGGTCAAACTTTACTGCGTTATTGAAAAATCTGATTGGTGGAATAAAGAGAAAGCCAAGCCCTTCTGGTTCAGCAAAAAGACTGAAGTCCGTTATGCCTTGGGAGAAATGAAAAACGGGAAGCTTGTTCCCACTGAAACAATGAAAACCAAAAACTTTGCCGCTGCTTTATTTGCTAAAGTAGAAAAAGAATCAAGAAGAGATGTCAAAGAAGGGAAGAGGATAAGACTAGTCATCGCTCACGGTGATAATTCACCTCAAGCTGAAGAGCTAAAAACTAAAATGAAAACCATTAAAAAGACTGATATTTCTTTTATTAATGTTACTGACCCGGTTACCAGCATCAATGCTTGTCCCGATAGTTTACTTATCGGTTGGATTGTGAAATAATATATTTAAGATAATAAAATAAAAATAATATGTTTGACAGAAAAGCCTTCACGCTAATCGAATTATTGGTCGTTATTGCAATCATCGGAATACTTTCCGGAATGATTGTGATATCAATGGGTGGATCTACTGACAAAGCTACTATTGCAAAAAGTCAGGTCTTCTTTAATTCTTTAAGAGCTGGCTTAATGTCAAATATTTCAGCCGAATGGAAATTTGATGAAGGCTCGGGAACTAATGCTCAAGATACTTGGTGGAAGACAGCTAACGGCACCATTACCAATGCAACCTACAATACGACATCTTGTGTTTATAGTTCTTGCTTAAATTTCGACGGCACTGCTTATGTAACAGTCGCGCATAATAATGCTCCGGCCTTTACTTCAGCTATGACTGCGATGGGTTGGGTAAAGGGAGTCTCTCAATCAAAAATAATTATTGGGCAATGGGATGACAGCAGTCAAAGATCTTGGATAATTTACAGCGCAGCTGACAAATTAAGAGTCATGCTTTCTGTCGATGGAGCCAATATTTCTAAAGATTATATGAGTACAACCTCAATTGCTTTTGATAATAAATGGCACTTAGTCGGCTTTACCTACAATGCCGGCACCCTAACTCTATACATTGACGGTGCTGTTGTCGCTGCCACCACATCAGTGGACGGAACCTGCAATTCATTATTTAACTCGTCAGCCAACTTAACTATTGGCTGTGGATTGTCTGGAGGAACACCAGTTCATCTTTTTATCGGCAGTATAGATGATACAAGATTATTCAACGCACAGATCCCAACTTCTCAAATTCAAGAACAATACTACGCTGGATTGAATAATTTATTAGCCAGTGGAGAAATTTCAGCTGACGAATATTCTCAAAGAATAAGCACTCTTAGTTTAAACAAATAATGTCTACTGAAAAAGGAAAAATTGGGCTCGTGACTGACGAGATTTGCGATCTCCCGGAAGAAATAGTCAACGAAAATAACATTGGCGTTGTTAGATATAAGATAGATTTTCAAGAATTGGCAGAACTGCCGGGCAATGTTTACCAAAAGATAAGAGAAGGGGAGAAAAGAGGAATTAAAAATTTATTAGTTAAAACCTCTCAACCTTCAATCAATGATTTTCTTTCCGTTTTCAAAGAAAAACTTAAAGACTTTGAAGAAGTCTTGTGCATCACTTTTTCATCAAAAGTTTCAGGAGCATACAACTCAGCCATGCAAGCTAAAAAATTCCTGGAAAAAGAACTGCAAGACAAAGTTCATATTTTCGATTCTTTAAGAGGAACCGGATGCGAAGGATTGGTAATTTTAAAAGCAATTTCTCTGTTTAAAGAAAAAATGAATGTTTCAGACATTATTTCCAATCTTACCAAAGAATTGCCCAACATTAAGATGGCGGCGATATATCAAAAATCTCAATGGCTTGAAGCCTCGGGAAGACTTCCCAGTCTTGCCAATGTCATCATTAACCGCGCCGAAAAAATGGATATTAAACCGATATTCGGATTTAAAAATGGTAAATTGAATATCATTGCAATCAAAAAAAATGTAAAAGATTTATCCGCGGCTCTTTTTGAAGAATTCGAAAAGTCTACTAAAAAAGCTCGGGAATCAGGAAGAAAAATAATCGTCGCAATCACCCATGCTGACAATATGGAACAAGTAGAAAAACTTAAGACCATGATTTTAAATTTAAAAAACACTGAAATCGCTTTCGTTAATTTAGTTTGCTTCCCAGTCGGAGGACACATCGGACCGGGCACACTTATCGTTTCTTGGAACCAATAATTAGAAAAGTTAATTTTAAAATTATGAAAAAAGTATCTATTATTATTGGCGAAAGCGCATCAATTACGAAAGAAATCATTGATAAGTTTAATTTCGTCGTCGCTCCTTTTGTAATGGAGTGGCCGGAAGGAGAGTCTTTGAAAGGGGACAACATCTTTGAAAAAATGAGGGAAGCGGAGAAGCAGGGGATTAAAACAACTCCCAAAACATCTCAGCCTTCAATGGGAGTATTTAAAAAAGCTTTTGAAGAAGGACTGAAAGAATCGGAAAGCGTGATTGCCATTACCATCAGTTCAGCTATCTCGGGAACATACAATTCGGCTATCCAGGCTAAGAAAATATTCGATGAAGAAACTCAAAAAAGAATTTTTGTTCTCGATACCCTTAATGCTGATATCAGCGAAAGTCTTCTTGCGATTAAGGCGACTGAATTAATTGAACAGGGATTATCGGCCGAAGAGGTATATAAAAATCTTGAAGCATTGCTTTCTGAAATTCATCTTTTTGCCATGCTGGAAAGTCCGAAGTGGCTTGAAGCCGGCGGAAGAATAAACCATACCTTGTCAGTTATCTTATCGCAGATGCAAAAAATAGGAATGAGACCTATTTTAGCGATAAAAGACGGCTTGATAAAACCGGCTAACTTAAGAATGCAAGCCAAAGATACTGCCGATGCCATGTTTAAACAATTTGAAGATCTGACCAAGAAACCCTTATCGGAAAATAAAAAATGCCGAGTAGCCATTTCTCATGCCGGCAATCTTGAGGGAGCACAAAAATTAAGAACCCTGATCGAAGATAAATATCCGGAAGTTAAAATTGAATTTATAAGCATTACCAGTATGGTTATCGGTTGCCACGTCGGACCGGGAACAATAATCTGCTCCTTCTTAACAGAAAACTAATATAAAATATGATAAACATTAATTACGTTTTAGTTGCTTTTATTGCTTATCTTCTCGGCTCAATTCCTTTTGCTTTAGTTTACGTCAAATTGTTCCTTAATAAAGATATGAGGACTTTCGGTTCTAAAAATACCGGAGCCTTAAACACCTTAAGAATCGTTTCCCACGAAAAAGGAAAACTAATCGGAGTAATTTCTTTCTTAATTGTCTTTTTATTAGATGCATCAAAAGCAGTTTTAGCAATTATTCTGGCTACACATTTTATTCCTGAAAACCCAACCTTGGCAATAACACTAGGAACATTCTTCGCTATCTTGGGACATAATTATTCAGTTATTCTAAACTTTAAAGGAGGCAGGGGAGCAGCATCATTATTGGGAGTAATGTTATTCTTAAACTGGAAAATATTTCTTGCTTGGATTGCCACGGTTATTATCTTTATGATAATCTTTGAAATCTTATTGGGCGGAAAGATTGATGGCAAGCTTATCAAAAGAGCTATCTCCGATCAGATAGTCGGAAGGCTAATCGGGGAGATAGTAGGTCTTTACACGGTTTATATTATCGACCCAACATTATTCTATCCGATCTTGTTCGGAACAATCCTGGTTGTCATTTCTCACAAAGACAGACTTTTAGAACAAATTAAAAAGAAAAATGCTTAAAGTTCTTATCCTTTTAATTGTTGCTTACGTATTGGGCTCTCTTCCTTTCGGATATTTAATCACCAAATACACAACCAACAAAAATTTACTCGAAATAGGGTGGAAAAAGAATTCCGGCTCCAATGTTTTTAAGAACGTTGGTTTGTGGCAAGGAATCTTCACTTTTATTTTTGATGTCTTAAAAGGATACTTGGCGGTTTATTTGGCTCAATACTTTGGACTTTCACCGTTACTTCAGGTTTTTTGCGGAGCATTGGCTGTTGTCGGACACAATTGGTCTTGCTTCCTTAACTTTAAAGGAGGCAGGGGATTAGCCGCCTTAATCGGAGCTCTTTTCGCTCTTTCTCCCGTCCTCTTGCTTATTGCCTTGATTCCGACCATAATCTTTACTATAATCTGGACAGCTTCGGTTGGAACCCTGTTATCCTTCTTAACCGCCATTATCTTCGCCTTAACCTTTAGGGGAGGATATGAAATGGCCGGATTATTGATGTTTATCTCCCTTTTCCCGGTCTTAATCAAGAGATTAAGCCCGATAAAGGAACTGCGAAACAACCCTGATTACAAGGAATTATTGGAAAATCGACTAATCTTTGACCAAGATACAGTGCCGCCAATCAGGCTAAAAATTAGAAAAAAGGATTAAGCCCCCGTAGCTCAATGGATAGAGTGCTGGTCTTCGGAACCAGTGGTGCGAGTTCGAATCTTGCCGGGGGCACAGAGCTGCTTGATTTTTTATTAAAAACAGGATATACTCCAAACACATAACAAAGTCAATTAACATGTTTAAAACAAAGCTAAAAAGACTATTCTTTGCTTCAATATTGTTTTTTTTGTTTTTGAGTTTTTCACCGGTCCTTGCAGCTGATTGTCCAAAATACAATGGTACTGGTGGAATAGTTTACTGCGCTAATGATGCAGCATGCACGTTTGATGACCTCTTTTGTACGATCACTAGGGTTATCGATTTCGTTATGTTTTATATTGTTCCTCCGCTCGCTGTAGTTACAATCGTTATTGCGGCCATTAACTTGATGACTTCATCGGGAGACCCATCAAAGCTTGATCAAGCTAAAAAAACATTAATCTGGATAGTTCTCGGATTAGTAGTTGTTTATGGAGCTTGGGCAATTGTTACCGGATTTATAAATGCATTAAGTCCAAATGAAGGAAACGATATATTTAAGTTTTTTAAAACGACAGAATAACGGCTTGCCCCGTTAGCTCAGTTGGTAGAGCAGGAAGCTCTTAACTTCAAGGTCAGGGGTTCGAGCCCTCTACGGGGCACCCAAAATTATTTAGTAAAGAAAAAATTATGTTAACAACAGAAGAAAAAACAAAAATCGTTAGTGATAACAAAATAAATGAAACTGATACTGGCTCAGCTGAAGTTCAGGTTGCATTACTTTCAGAAGAAATTCAAAAACTTCTTGAACACTTAAAGAAGCACAAGAAAGATGTCAGTTCAAAAAGAGGCTTATTGAAGATGGTTGCCAGAAGAAGAAAACTTTTGAAATTCCTTGAAAGAACAAGCGAAGACTCATACAAGGAATTGACCAAAAAGATTGGATTAAAAGCCTAGTGCTAAAATATGAAGACTGAATCTTTTAAACTTAAAATCGACGATAAATTTTTAGAAGTAGATTTCAAAAATCTAGCGGAAAGAACCAATAGTTCTGTTTTTGTAAAATATGGAGAAAC
>JBAZIW010000025.1:0-6706 GCA_041651655.1 Minisyncoccota bacterium
TTAATTTTATAAATGGGGCGGATGTGCGCCGGGATTCGCACATGCCTTTCGGCTCCGCCCCCTTCTTTTATCTAACAACAATTTCACAAGAATCTTCACCGATAGTTCCCAATGCTTTCATCGGCATAGTCAATTCGATAGCCGGTGACGCATAATTGATTGTCGGCACTTCCAAGTTGCATTTCTTAAAGTACACATCAATAATTGATCCCGCAGTATCTCCAAAGGTAAAGAGGATTGTGGGCTCTTCATTTGCAAGACCATCTGTGAAATATTTTGCATCTGCTTTTCGGAAATATACATTCAATGAAGAATTGATATCTCTGGTGTCCTCCATAAAATCAGTTGCGTAATCATTACCAACTTCATCATCAACATATTTTTTAGGAGCACGAATAGTTAAGCTACAACTCTTAATTGTAGCAGCAACATCATCGATTTGAAGTGTAGTGTCTTTGGATTCAATTGGATCGCCGATAACCGTCTCATCCAAAGGTAAATAACCACAAATAACATCATCTGTTGCTCCTGTTGTTCCAAGATTATTGGCGAGAGTCAACGTATTGGCTGCTGTATCAACAGAAGATATTTTTGAATAAACCGCTGCACTACCTGCATCATGTTTCGTTTTGTTGTAAATGTAAGCGTCAGCAGAAAACAAACTGGCATCATCAACATGAATATGAGTATTTGTTGCTACAGAATTAGAGGATAATGCACTTGTTCCTGCATAGACCATTTTCATTCCCTGCCCAGAAAACGTAACTTTAACTGCTCCTTCATTTGTGATATCAAAAACCGCTTCATCAACAGAAGCTCCGTATATTCCCTGAACAAAATGATCAGATTCTATCCATATTGTGAGCGAAGGAGAAGTAAGCTCTTGTTTATAAAAAATGCTTGATAGAGTAACAACCTGTGCAAGTGCATGAGTTGCTGCTGTAGTTGAGGCATACCCTCTTGTACAGCCAGTCAGCGTTGCAGAAGTCGAATTTCTGGCAACTCTTGTGATTCCTGTATAATGAACCTTTTCAGAAACTGTCCCAGCTAAAGTCACAACCCCTTTCTCTGGCAAAATGCCGCCAGCAATTGTATTTATTTCAATCATAGAAGTTGATGCTGTAGCTCCTATTGTACAAATGGCGGCAGTAACTGCTTCTTTATCTCCCTGCAATGCTTCAAATAGGGCATCTCCTTGCGGAGCTGATCCAACTGTCCCTGATGGTCTAAGATACATTGGAATTTTCCATTTTCCAGCGGGAAGAGCATTCTGGAAACGATCTAAAACGTCCAATGTATTCTGCAATTCCTCTGAATCAACAAAGGCAGGATTCTGACTAATCTCAGCATTTCCAGCCGGTCTGATAAAATCGGTTGTCCCGCTCGGAAAAACTAATGTGCCCAGTACTGTTTCTAATTTAGCAAAAACACGTTGTTTTCTGGCAATTCCAATATTTTCATTTACAGACATGATGTGTTACCTCCTCAAAATTTTATTCACCAATCCATGTTTCAAATGGAATTGAAATCAAAGTGTTCCAATATCCATTTTCGTCTAATCCTATAATATCCGTGCTTGATTCACGGAACATTACTCCTTCCAAATCCTGCCTCCTAAATAAAGTCTCTAATCTGGCAGCATAATCCAAAGAATTTTTTGTGCCATTGTTGGCCAAATCAAATATCTGGATCATCAGAACACCTGTGCGCAATCCCACGCCACTTTCTCCAATTTCTCCATAAAAAGTTTCTCCCATTCTAATTGTTGGCTTGATCCAAATATCATTCGGCTCCCTGAACATCTGATTAGGCCAACAAATCGGTGTAGCTGTTGCCCAAGAAGAAGTAAACTCATTCATTATTGCTGATCGTATTTCTTCAAGAGTCATCCTTCAGCTCCTCCTGTTGAAGTCAAAATCTTGCTTTTCTGAATAGCTTGAGCTAATGCCAAAGTTATTTCTTGCAATGCCAATCTATAAACACCTTGAGGAGCCTTCACTTTACTCCAGCCATTTTCAATTCTCTCAGCATAAGGCACATTGTTGAATAGCCAAATATCTCCATCACCAACCTTCCATGTCCAGTTTGGAATTTGAGGAGAGGGCAAAACTTCTCCTTTCTTCATAACTTTCTTCACAACTCCCTCTTCTGGAGATGGATCATGATTAGCAATAGAATTGCTGGCACGATAAACTCCTGTCAACACTGGACTTCGTTTTGTGATGCTTTTGTAAACATCTAAAACTCCTTTTCTGATCGCAGCACTAATCTCTGCATCAATTACAACAGCCATTTTTCTAAGCTGTTGAGAAAAAGCCTCGGCATTGCTGGCAAGTTCTTCACTCAGTTCCATTGAAATCCTTCTTTTTATTTTTGACTTCTTTGGCAGCTAAAAAATTTGACAACTCAATTATTCTGGCGTCTTTTTCATGAATTATTTCTTCTAAGCGTTTAATTCTGTCTTCTAAGAAACTTTTTTTTGCCATTTTCTAATCTCCTTATTTTACATCAATAAAATATATCAGTTTTGTTCCTCCAGGCTTGAGCGAAACAATTCTTTCAGGGTGCCAAACTTGCCCATCATACTCAATTCTGAAATCAGCAGTTTCTAAGTTTGGCAAATCCTCCGTGGACAACAGCAATCGAACTTTATCTGATTTCACATATTGGCCAGCTGAATTTGTTAATGTCGGATTTGTCAGAACTCCGATTGTTGGATACTCGGTCTCGGCAGCAGAATAAGAATCAGCAGTTGCATTATATACATTGTGATTCTCCAGGATTAAAGTCATCGAATCTCCAAATTTATCAATTAACCTTTTAGCTGTATTCCTTTTGCTAACCCAGTCAGTGCTTGATGTTGAAACAGCAGCAGGTACTGGATCGTCCATGACCCAAAGGATTCCACTTTTCGTATAATGACCAGCTGGAGAAGTATCAATGTCGCAGGTGATAACATATTGCATGTTATTCGTTCCCGCTTTTTTCATCCAGAAATTTACTGCACCGCCATCTACATTTTGCTCCGAATCATCAATCATTGCAGCAGTTGTATCTGATCCATTTGAATCTACAATAGCCACAACTGCAGTAGCAATTGTTGCTGCTCCGATTTCCGCACTAAAATCGAACTGGAGATAATATTCTTCGGTGGTCTGTTTTGTGCCAAAATATCCTGTTGTCATAAATTCAGCTCATAATTTTCTGGAGTAATTAAAACTGTTCCGTCAGATGATTTCACATATAATCGAAAGCCTTTGCAAACTACACAATGCAAATATTCTGGTTTCGGAGGCACGATATATATTCTGGTTTCAATCCGTTTCGTTTTACCATCATAAGGCTTGAGAATGGTTATCAAATCTGGCTTTACATCGATTACAAGCCACCATTTTTCGCCATCATGCCTTTTCTTGATAAGCCTTCCCGGAGTAACAATATCAGTCAAGTCATTTTCTGTTTTGATCTGATTAGAACCATTTTGCCAATGCAGAAAACCGGGAAGCATTTCTGTTGTTTGAAAATTCTGCCTGAGAAATCCCCTTCCAAATCTTCTGATCATTGGAATTCCAATAATATCCTGTTTTGGAAGATTGATTTGAGGAAGCAAGGAAAAGCGCACACAGTCCTGAAGATTACCACCTTTCGTGATAATCGTTCCGTCTCTTTTTTCAGCTTCCCATTTATACGCTTCTGAAATCTTCATTTATATCTCATCATAAGCCAGTGTCAGAGTTTCAGCAGTTAAGGTTCTGTGAGGTGCCGTTGAAGCAACGCTCATTTGCAGTTGAATCAAATCACCAATATAAGAATCATCGTCAGCTGGCAGGAATGGACCAGTGTCCGTAACGTCCCCATCAAAAGCGGTTGCTGCTGATACATATCCAAACAAATCTGCGCTTGTTGCCATTTGTGTTTTATAGTTGGCAATCCAATCTGTTCCTCGATTAAAAACAACTACCCCAATGCCTGTTCCAAAAGTATTTCCGCCATCCGTGTACCATCTCAAATTGCTAACACTTGTGTCTGGAGGATCAGTCATTTTTACTCTCAATTGCTTTGTATAAGAATAAATCGATCCAGCTGCTGGAACAGATAACGGATTGTTTGTATCAACTGTTGCATTATCTGCATCTTTAAATCGTACAGTTCCAGAAGTTTTGTCTGTTCCTGTTGTTAATGCTGACATCTCATGAATTTGAAGTGTTGCCGCCATAAATATCACCTCCTAAAAATTTTTATGCCCAAACGTCTTCGGTTTTTACAACCTTTGTTCTCTTACTATGTACAATAGCATGAACCGGTACATGGCCTCCGGAAAATAATTTTGCATCAATGGAGGCGGTCTCATCATGGAATATAGAAGTTATCGCATCCACATTAGTAGTCTTGATCTGATCTGCCAATAAAACAGCAGAATCCAAGGAAATGGAATTGTCTAAGGTTTTCTGAATTAGAGCCTGTAAATCGGCATATGATAAATGCTCCTGCTGAACACAAGCATTGATTAGAAGATTTGAAGCATAGGTAGAAAATAAGCAGGAGTCCATTAGCATAGATTTTGAACTTGATTGCAACAAACAAGAATCTACCGATATGGATTTTGAACTTGATTGTGACAAGCAAGCATTAAAAAGCAAGGAGAGATAAAAAATTTCTTGAATTGCGGAGTCTAATGATAGGAAAGCAGAAAATATTTTTTGCAAGGCAGCATCAAGCAGAAAAGTGTTTTCTTTGAAAACAGTAGCAATGGCATCCAAAAGTGATTCTGATGTTAAGCCTTCTTTTTCTAAAATGGAATCAAGGGAAATTGGAGACAAAATTCCTTCTTTTTCTAAAATGGAATCAAGGGAAATTGGAGACAAAATCCCTTCTTTTTCTAAAATGGAATCAAGGGATACCAACCCAAGAGCTGTTATTTTTAGGAGGGCATCCAATGCAGCTTCTTTTGTAAGATTTGCTTTTTGCACAACAGAATCGATACTTGCCTGGATGAGTAATTTTTCTTTCTGAGTCAGGGCATCCAAAGAATTGGAAATAGTAGAGCTTAATTTAATAGCTGAATCAAGACTTGCGATTGCTGTAAGCAGCTTCAATAAATTCGCATCAATAGAAATAGAGTTTGTTGAATTGTTTTCCTTCAGCAACAGAGCATCTAAATCTGCTGATTTTTCACCTGTCAACTGAGTACAAGCATCTAAAATATCACTTATGCTTAAATCAGCTTGAGCAATTAGGGCACTCAATTCTGTTGTGAAATTCAACCCTGCCATGAGCAATAAAGCATCCTGCTGGCTAACCGCTGTCAGCCCTTCCTTCTGAGTAATCGCATCAAAAGAATTCGAGGTTACAATGCCGGTTTTCTGCAATAAACTGTCTAATGAACTGCTTTTGAAAATATAGCTCAGAAAATAATAAGTATCAGAAACATACCAAAGATCATCAGTTATAGTTGCGTCAGGCCATGCCGTTAATCCAGAAATAAAAGCCCTATGTTTCAAATCTACAGACATTTTATCCGCTCACATACTTTCCTTTGGTGAAAGTCGTTCCATCATCACTGTGGGTTTCCTGAAATAGCACAGTTACTCCCGCATCATCATAAATTTTATTATCTGTCGCAGTGGTCTCTTGCTTGTTCCTAAATTTTCGATATAAATAATTTGTTGCCTCTATTAGAGTCGGAGTAGAAGTTGGAAGTCCTTGCGCCATCTCTGCTATTTTCCCGGAAACAATTGTTGAAAGGCTTGCTTGTACCAAATCAATTTCAGAAATAACAGTTGATAAGGTGGCTTGAGTCAAATCAATCTCAGAAACAATAGTAGATAGGCTTGCTTGAACTAAATTTATCTCTGATAAAGAGGTCGCTATTGAAGCTTGTACCAAGTTTATCTCAGTTAAAGATGTTGATAAAGAAGCTTGAGTCAAATCAATTTCCGTTTGTACTAAATCAATTTCAGAAATAACCGTTGATAAAGTGGCTTGTACTAAATCAATCTCAGAGACTATCGTGGAAATTGATGCCTGTACTAAATTTATCTCAGAAATAACAGTAGAAAGGGAAGATTGAGCAAGATTTATTTCCGATAAAGCTGTGGATAAAGTTGCTTGTACTAAATCAATTTCATTTTCAATTGTTCCAAGGGAAGCAATTGCAGTTGACAAAGTTGCTTGAACAAGATCAATTTCAGAAATAACAGTTGATAAGGTGGCTTGAGTCAAATCAATCTCAGAAACAATAGTAGATAGGCTTGCTTGAACTAAATTTATCTCTGATAAAGAGGTTGCTATTGATGCTTGAACTAAATTTATCTCTGATAAAGCTGTTGCTATTGAAGCCTGTACTAAATTTATTTCTGTCAATGCTGTTGATAGGGAAGCTTGTGCCAAATTTATTTCCGTTTGCACTAAATCAATCTCAGAAATAACTGTTGATAGTGAAGCTTGTACTAAATTTATCTCCGATAAAGAAGTAGCTATTGATGCCTGTACTAAATTTATCTCAGAAACTATTGTGGAAAGGCTTGCTTGCACTAAATCAATCTCAGAGACTATCGTGGAAATTGATGCTTGTACTAAATCAATTTCAGAAACAACTGTAGATAAAGAGGCTTGAGTCAAATTCATTTCCGAAACAATGGTTGATAGTGAGGCTTGTACCAGATCAATCTCAGTCTGCACCAAATCAATTTCAGTTAAAGATGTC
>JBAZIW010000026.1:0-6524 GCA_041651655.1 Minisyncoccota bacterium
AATTAAGCTGGGCAAAGGATAGGATATTTTACTTTTAGCAAAGCTTTTGGTTTTGATTTTCATAATTTTAATTATGTGTGCTTAACTTAAAGACTAAAAATTTCGGCATTAAAACAAAAAAATACCCTGGTTGATTATTTTTTGGTAGGGTTAAAGAAAACAATTAATTACTGAAAAATGTGTAATGAAATCAAAATACCAAGTAATTATTTTTGCAAATTAAATATATCCTATCACAAATGAAATAATTGTCAATAGATACGATTCTTTTTACCTGTCTGCCCTTCCCTTTTAAGACTCATTAACCTTCATATTCTGTAAAATTCCTAAGGCAATAAAGGTAAACAACAGGTTGCTGCCTCCATAGCTAACCATCGGTAAAGGAATTCCGATTACAGGTAAAAACCCGATATTCATTCCGATATTTATGACCATTTGAACAAAGATTGACAAAGCCAGGCCGGTAGCAAACAGCCTAGTAAAATTAGAACGAGCATCAAGAGCAATCTTTAATATTCTCCAATATAATAATCCGAAAAGGGCAAAAATAGCCGATGTTCCCAAAAGACCCAACTCCTCTCCGATTGCAGAAAAAATGAAATCGGTTTGCGGTTCGGGCAAAAATCCATATTGGGTTTGCGAACCATTGCCTATTCCCTTTCCAAGCAATCCTCCTGAGCCGATACTTATCTTTGCTTGATTCTGATTCCATCCTCCGCCGAGCGGATCATCTTGAGGGGCGATAAAATTAAAAACTCTTTGTCGCTGATAATCTTTAAGCATAAAAGACCATATCCCGGCAAAGACCAAAGCAAAAGCCAAACAAATCAAGAGAAAGTCTCTCACCCTTATTCCCGAAACCAAAAGTATTCCTATCCAAATAGAAACGATTATCATTACCGAACCAAATTCCGGATGTAAAAATATTAAAACCGAGGGAATAAAAGCATAAATTCCAGATAAAATTATATGCCTGATTCTATATAATTCAACGTGTCTTTTGCTAAAATACTTGGCCAGCATCAAAATTAAGACGATCTTGGTCGGTTCAATTGGGTCGAAAGAAAATATTCCTATTTTATACCATGATTTAATTCCTCTAATTTCCGGAGCAAAAAAGAATACACCGATTAAGGCCAGGATACACAAAAAGTATAAAGTGAGGATGATTGAAGAATTTTCTCTTATCGTTCTGTTATCCACGAAACTAACCAAAAACATACAAAGCAAACTAAAAACAAAGAAGCCGATTTGTTTGTATAAATTAGAAAAATCTCCGGACGAGGAAGAGCTATAAATTGAAATCATCCCTATTATCGCCAATAAAGAACTAACGATAATCAAGATCCAATCCATTCTTTTAATGTGGTTTAAGAAAAACATATCAGCTTATCATTTTTAAAAAATCTTCTTCTTTTAATATTTTAATTTCCAATGCTTTTGCTTTTTCATATTTTGAACCAGGATTTTCTCCCGAAACCAAATAATCAATATTTTTGGAAACTGCATCGGAAACTTCTCCGCCCAAGGAAACTATTTTTTCTTTGGCAACATCGCGGCTCATTTTTTCCAAAGTTCCGGTAATGACGAATTTCTTACCTAATAATTTACCGCTTCTTTTTTCGACAAAGTAGGCGACTCCCCTCTCTTTTAATCTTTTTAAAAATTCTTTGTTTTCTTTTAAAGAAAACCAATTATAAATCGATTGAGCAACAATCGGTCCGATATCGGAAATGTTTTCTAAATCTTCAATCGAAGTATCGGCTATATCATCAATTGATTTAAAATTAAGTGCTAAATCAAAAGATGTCTTTAATCCCACGTTCCTTATTCCCAAAGAGTAAATAAAACGGGAAAAAGAAACTTCTTTTTTATTTTGGATATTTAAAACTATTTTCTTGGCTGATTTATCGGCGAATCTTTCAAGAGGAAGAATATCTCCTTCTTTTAATTCGAATAAATCTGATGGGTCAGACAACAATCCTTCTTCGATAAACTTCTCGATTATCTTCGGTCCCAAACCATCGATACTGAAAGCGGAACGGGAAACAAAGTGCTTAAACCAACCTATTTTTCTACTGAAACAATTGGAATTGGGACACCTCCAGACTATTTCATTTTCGGGCTTAACCAATTTTGTCTCACAAGAAGGACAGTCGGTAGGCATTTTGAAATTCTTTTCTTTGCCAGTTCTTAACTCCGGGAATACTTTAATCACCTCAGGAATAACATCTCCGGCTCTACCGACAACAACCGTATCTCCGATTTTCAATCCCAGTCTTTCTATCTCCTTATCATTATGCAATGTCGCCCTACTCACAATAACTCCGTTAATTTCCACCGGCTTTAAAATTGCCACCGGTGTCATTGCCCCGGTTCTGCCGACTTGAATTTTAATATCTTCAACGATTGTCGTAGATTGTTTTAAAGGAAACTTCAAGGCAATTGCCCCGCGGGGAGCTTTACCGGCCACTCCTAATTTATTAAAAATTTCATTATCGTTAATCGAGATAACTAGACCGTCAATTTCATACGGAAGCTTTTCTCTGTTCTTTTGCCAATAAGCATAGAAAGTAAAAACCTCATCCATGTTCTTGCAAAGCTTATTGTATTTATTGTTTGTTTTAAATCCCAATACTTTTAATATTCTATGCTCCTCGTCATGTGTTTTTTGTCCAAAATCAGTCACCAAATCATAAACATCGGCATCAAGATTTCTCTCGGAAGTAATCTTTGAATCAAGTTGTCGCAAAGAACCGGCAGCCAGATTCCTCGGATTAGCATATAAAGGCAAATCTGTTTTTAATCTTTCTTTGTTGGTCTTTTCGAATTCTTTTTTGGTTATTATCGCCTCTCCCCTAACTACAATATTATTAAATTGTTTAAACGGCAATCCTTCTTTTTTTAAATCAGTGATAATGTCTTTTTCCTCTCTTAATTTTAACGGAATCGCTTCGATTGTTTTAATGTTTTGAGTAACATCCTCTCCTATTGCTCCATCTCCTCTCGTTGCTCCGATTTTTAATATTCCTTTATCGTAAATTAATTCTATCGCTAATCCATCAAGCTTAGGTTCGCAATAATACTCGATAATTTCTCCGTCAAGAAGTTTTTTATTTCTGTTTTCCCAATTATCCATATCTTCCCTTGAAAAAGCATCGTTTAGTGAACGCATCATTTCCTGATGTTCAACTTTTTTAAAAGCATCTATCGGCTTTCCCCCCACTCTTTGAGTCGGAGAATCAGAAGTTATAAATTCAGGAAAACTTTGTTCCAAATCAAAAAGTTCCTTTTTCAAGGAATCTAGAGCTGATTCCGATATCTCTTCTCTGTTTAAAACGTGATAAAGATAACGGTGGTGATTAATTAAATTCTTCAGCTTTTCTATTCTCTTTTGTACTTCGTTTTTATTCATTTTAATAAGAAGCTTCTATTTTCCTATTGGTTGTCTTATATGTTCCTAAAGACTCTATAACGGTTCCTGTTTCAGTACAACTTGCTCCTGAATAAGTAATGGTAACGCTGTAGGTATAATCCGTGCTGAGAGTTCCTGTAACCGGTGTCGTACAATCACCAAGAATTCTAATATTATATAATGTCTTTTCTATTCCCGTATCGGCAGCATGAAAAGCTTTGACTGCATTATCTAAATTTTCCACTATTTTTGCTCCCCCGACAATAATACTTGATAATCCCAAAGAAACGGCTAAAAGAATCGCTAATATTATTATTGTTATATAAACTGATACTCCTTTTTGATTTTCGTTTATCATATTAAATATCTAATTTTCTTTGAGAAACTGTTGTCTGAACAATTATAACCGGTGCATTGGTTGAGGAAGAAAGAGATTTCATTTTAATCATAATTGTAATTTTTGGCTGTATATTATCTCCAAGAATGTCGCCAGTTACATAAAATTCTAAACGTTCAACGCTCACCGCTGAAGAAGTTATGGGCAAAGCTGTTCCACTAGGAAGATTTCCGTCCGTTGACCTTCTTTCCTTTATTGCGTTATCTTCAATTAAAAACTGAACACACTTATAGGTACTATCTTTAAGATCATATGCTAAAAAAGCTATGGAAACAGGGCTTGTTCCTACTCGAAAATTCTCCCCCGCGGCTCCAGAACAAGCTCCCGTCATATCTTTCTCCGTCATTCTAATCGCTTTCGTCATATACTCTAAAGCATAACTCGATTGATTCATCAATTCCTGATTCTGTAAAATTCTTTTCTGACTATTTAAAACTGAAACAAAAATATTTACCAAAATAACGGAAACAAAACCAAAAATAAGAAGAGCAACCAATGTTTCAACCAAAGTAAAACCTTTTGTTTTTTGATTATTGTTTATCATCTCCAATTAAATATATTTTCTTTTACTATCATCGTTTTGTTTCCCCAATATACGGTGACCGTAATATCCATTTCATCGGCTGTCGGTTTCGAAACTACTATTTTTCTTTTAAATGAAGTTTGGATATCGCCCGCTACAGGAGTAGTAAGATATCGATAAAATCCAGAAGCAGCCTCTATATATATAGTCCTGTCAGCCCAAGCACTCAATCCATAGGGCCCTCCTTCACAACCACTGCCAAAACAAATACTAAGCCCGTCATCCCAAGCCAATCCCTGAATCCAATTAGTATCCCTCTTATTTTTAATAAATTCTACTCCCTCCTGACAAAGATAAGAAGCAATAAAGTTCTCTCTTTCCAATTGGGTATTTCTGGTATACTTAAAAACCGCTTGATAGATAGGCAAAACCGCTATCGTTATAATCATGATAGAAATAAGCATTTCTAATAAGGTAAAACCTTTTTCTTTTTTGAAAGCGTTATCCATTTGATTATTTAGTAAGTTGAACCATTCCCGCATTATTAATTGTTATCGTCCTTGTTATACTGGTATCATTTTCCACACAAAGAACAATCGCAGCCGTATGCCCGGAAGAAATACCACCAATATATGTTAAAGGATTAGGTGGTTCAAAAGAAATACTACGAGAAACTATAGTTACTCCATCCGATAAAATATCACAAATCTTAATTCCGGTTTCAAGATAAATTGTTTCTTTGACCGCATCTGTTCCTTCCTGCCAATATCTCACTGCAGCATTACAATCGGCATCTTTTTCTTCATAAATAATATATTTATATTGGTTAGCAACGGCTGAAGATTCTGTCACATTATTAAAAAACAGTCCGTAACCGCAAGTAGTGGCACTCCCGACCAATCCTGAAATTGACATTTCCTGTCCCCTCCTTACATCTTGAGCTAATTTCTGAGAAGTTCTTTCCAGAGCAAAAATCTCATTGTTTTTTCCGTAGTTTGAAAAAACAGCAACGCTCATTAAAAACACAATCGAAATTATAACCAGCAATTCAATTAAAGTAAAACCTTTAGTATTTTTCATAATTATATCGTTAACGAAAGATACCAACTAACTATATTGTTTCCGAAGAAAAAACTGATAATTGTTCCCACCACCAGAAACGGCGCAAACGGAACTTCCGACTTTAATCCTTTTTTCTTTAATAATATCATCACTGAACCTATTATAGCACCCAAAAGAAAACCTAAAAAGAGCGCCACGATAGTATTGGGAAAACCCAAAAGAAGTCCGATTAATAAAGCCAACTTCACATCTCCGAATCCCATCGCTGTTCCTTTTGAAAAAAACCAAATTAAAAAGAAAAATAATGATGCTCCGAGGGAAGAAAAGATTGATAAAACCATTTCGTGGCTACTAATCGTTCCCGCAAAAAAAGAATACAATAACCAAATAATCGATAGAAATATAGCGGGATAGATAACTTCATCGGGGATGATAAAATACTTCAAATCAAAAACAAAAACAACCATCAAAAAAGATATGACAGTCAGCCAAAAAATTAATTCTAAAGAAATTATTGAACCTAAATAGATAAAAACAGAAGAAAATAAAATAGCGGTTATTAATTCAATCAAAGGATATTGAAAAGAAATTGTTCCCTTGCAATATCTGCACTTCCCTCTTAAAAAAAGATAGCTTAAAACCGGAAACAAATCCCAGAATCCTAAACTGTGACGACAATGAGGACAATATGATTTTCCGGAAACAAAACTTTCTTCTTTATATAGTCTCCAAATAACACAATTTAAAAAACTGCCAATTATTAGTCCGAATATAAAGATTAGAATTAACCACATCATAAGTAAATATTACCATAATTAAGTAAAAGAAAACACCCCCGAAAGGGGCGTTTAATTTCTCTTTTATTATTTACAACTTGGGGTTGTTGCGTCGCAAGTTGTTGCAGCTGTAGGGGCACCGACATAACCTGAAGAGTCAATACACCAAGTTGATCCTCCGGGCAAAACCTTTGAAACACACCAATATGACGAATCTATATATATTCTTAAATCTCCAGTACCTTGTGATTGAATATCAGCACATAGAGCAGCTCCGTCAGTACCAGTAGTAATAATAGAAGTGGCTACTGAAGTACAATCAGCCTGACCTACAGTACTGCCATAAGAATT
>JBAZIW010000027.1:0-6358 GCA_041651655.1 Minisyncoccota bacterium
CTCAAAAAGTTAGGTATTGTTTATATGCTAGAAAATCAACTGAATCAGAAGAAAGGCAGATATTATCGATTGAGTCACAGGTAAAAGAGATGCTTCAATTAGCAGAAAAGGAGGGATTGGAGATAGTTGATATTAGAAGAGAATCTCATTCGGCTAAAGATTCGGGGCAAAGACCAGTTTTTAAAGAAATACTGGAAGATATAAAGAGAGAAAAATTCAATGGCATCCTTACGTGGGCACCAGATAGATTGAGTAGGAATGCGGGCGACCTAGGGTCGCTCGTTGATTTAATGGATCAAAAGTTATTACTAGGCATAAGAACGTATGGACAGACTTTTAACAATTCGCCAAATGAAAAGTTCTTATTAATGATCCTCTGTTCTCAAGCGAAGCTAGAAAATGATAATAAAAGTATTAACGTAAAAAGAGGTCTTAGAACTAAGTGCGAAATGGGATTAAGACCAGGGGTTCCTCCTCTTGGATATTTAAATGAAAGGCATATGGATAGAAAATGCCAAGCCATAATAGATCCAGAGCGTGCTCCTATTGTTAAAAAGATGTTCGAGAAGGTGGCTTATGAAAAATGGAGTGGCCGAAAGATATATAATTGGTTAAAGTTCGACATCAACCTTAGAAGTGTTACAGGTAAGAAAGGAATTACTCTTGGTAATATTTATTTAATACTCCAAAATACATTCTATTATGGAGTATTTGAATATCCTCTTAAGAGTGGTAACTTCTATACAGGAAAACATGAGCCGATTATAACAAAAGAGTTGTTCGATATGGTTCAGCAACAGATAAAGAGTCAGGTTATAAAATCAGAGGGTAAAGAATTCGCTTTTACTAGATTAATGACTTGCGGATTATGTGGATCTGGTATAAGTGCCGATGAAAAGTTTAAAAAACTTAAAGACGGAACTGTTAATAGGTATGTTTATTATATTTGCACTAAATCTAAAGATAGAAACTGCAAATGTGGGTCTATAAACGAAGAATATCTTTTAAAACAATTTGAACAATTATTAGATAGTATAGACCTAGATGAGATCGGTATAAAAGAAAAAATTAAAGTTGAAGTAGAAAGATTTAAAAAGTTCCAAAGAGTTATACTAGGAAATAAAGATAAAATAGAGATTGGAGATATTGATATTCGCAATTATGCAAAATATATCTTAAAAGAAGGAAAAGATATTGAAAAAAGAGAATTGATTTCTTGCTTTAAAAATAGGATTCTATTAAAAGAAAAGAAAATTTTCTTAGAAAATAAGTAATATAAAATTTTTATAATGGAGTAATGCCAAGTTCGTCAAGTTTTTTCCATAAACTATCAAGTGCTTTTTCTTTGTGACAATAAAAAGCACTTCCTGCAACTCTCCAGAAAATCCAACCAGCTCTTTCTAATTGTCTTTGTCTATTCCAATCTTCTTCAAAATTTTCAAGAGTATGATATTGATCGCCATCACATTCTATGGCAAGTCGTGCATTTTCTCCTTGAACTACCAAATCTATTCTTCGCCCAATTACTGGATATTCTGGAAGAACCTTATAGCCTTTATCAATTAAAATATTTCCAACATCAAATGAAAATTGTGAAGCTCTACCAGAATCAAATTCTTTTTTTAATGCTTCCTTGCCTGCTTTAAGTTCTTCTGTTCTCGGATTAAGAAACCAGTTAAGCATTCTAAACCTCCAATCTTCTTGATTTCTAAACTCTTGAAGTGGGATTGAATAATAAAGAAATACTTGATCACGGGCACGAGTAATAGCAACATTAAATCTTTGAGCAGTTCCTTTATCAGTTAATGCTTTTACGGTATCGTTTAAATTGTTAGAATCGAGTGCCTTTACCATTGAGAGAAACATTACATCTCTTTCGTCTCCCTGAAAAGCATAAGCATCGCCACAAATAATTTTTCTTTCTTCAATAACTTTTTCTCCTATTTGTGGATGTTGAAGAATTAAATCTTTGATATATTTTGCTTGATCCTCGGCAAGAAGTGATATTATTCCGAAGGTACAAAGATGTCCATCGGGACGTTTTTGATAATTAGGGTCGTTCAAGCATTCCACTAATTTTTCAACAATAGCTTTTGCTTCTGGTTCGTTGACCTTATTATTTGTATTTTGATATCCATTTTCAATAAAAATTGGCACAAGAGCAGGCTTTAACAATCCCTTTGGATGCGGATGACGCAATGGCTTAAGTTTTGCATCATAAATATAGTAATTACTGAAAGCGATGATTTCGGGCACAGATCTAAAGTGCTCATTTAGTTGAATCATATTAGGTATTCTGATTTTTGCAAGATCAAATAAACTTGAAGTAATCGAAAAATTATCTTTGTGGGGTATATCAAAGAGGAATCTTGAAATAAGTTCAAAAGTTTTTTCTAAGTCTTGGAATATTCCAGCTGGACTTATTTGATCAGGGTCACCAACTATGAGTAATTTTTTCCCAAGATATCCAATTGTTAGTCCACGAATATCACATTGACTTGCTTCATCGAAAATTACTACATCAAACATTCCTGCTTTTGGTTCAGAAAACATTTGTGCAGCTCGATGTAATGGCATAATCCAGACTGGAACCGCATTTTTAGCTTCTTTTAAAGAGTCTTGGGCGGCATGTAACCATTTATTTGCATACTTACCCGTGCCTTTTCCATATTTTCTCATCGCATCTGACCATGCCATAAGTGCATCGCGTTGTTTTTTTGTTACTTTGTCTATTTGTCTTTGCCAAGCAAGAACTGTTACGAGATCTGAATTAAGTTCATATTCGCACTTAGTTAATCTTTCCAATTCGCTTTGAAGGAAAGCAATATCTACATGATTATGAATACTATTTAGCCATGATTCTAGTCTCATAATTTTCCACGCAAGATTTAAATTGTTGGGACATTCAAATTTCTTTTTTTGGTTAGCAAGATCGACAATATTTTGATATAAATTCGGACTGTGTTTTTTTATTTTTTCTGCAATCTCATTAAGACGAACTGCAGTAGATTTTTTATTAGTTAAAATAATAAGTTCATTTAGATAATTTTTCCAACCAGTAGTATTTCTTTTTCTTATAGCCTCTATTAGTTTTTCAATAATTTCGTGCTTATTGTCAGTATCAGTACTTTCAAGAATATTAATCCACTCAGAAAAAGAATTTTCTAGTTTTTTAATCTCAAATTTGGCTACGTGAGATGCAATAATATCTATAGCATTTTCGATATCTACTTTTTTAGTATATGACAGGTCAGAAAGTTGTTTAATCTTTTTAAAAAAATCATCTATCATTAAAAAATTATTGCAATAATTTATCAATCTTTGTAGGCTTGAAATTAATACTTCAAGTTGAATAAGATTAAGAGGGTCTTTTTTTATTTCAGGAGATTTTTTTAACGTTGAAAAACTTTGGTCTAAAAGTATTTTTATTTCTTTTTCTGCTACTTGAATAACTGCAATTTCATGTAGTATTTCAATTCTTTCTGAACTATCGGGAGAACGTCCATCAACTGTGTAATTATCTATGATTATTTTTGCGTTTGCAGGTAGAAGAATTTTATCAAATAAACCTATTTTTGTTTTATTTAAAATCTTTTTTCTTAAACAATCCATTGCTTCTAAAAATTCATCGGGCGATAGGGATGTTTTTCCTTGGACTTCGTGGCCTATTATTTTATTTTTACCATTACCTATTATATGTATATTTTCTAAAATTTTAGAAAAGACAGTATTCCATTTTTCACTTTCATTTTTACTTATTATGCATGTATTAAAAATTTCTTGCTCATAATCTTTATCAATTGAATTAAGTATTTTCCTTGCGTCCAGCAGTATTTCCCAAAGTTTTGAAAGATCTTCTTGATTAAAATTTATTTTTGAATTATCAAAAATAATATTCGTAATTTTTGCTTTAGTGCTTAGTTCTCGATAGGATGCAAAAGCACTAAGAACAACGTCTTCATCGGGCAAAGATGAAAGTATCGGCAATTTAAATTTAAACAAATCTCTATCTTTACAATCTAAATCTAAAAGTATTTGATAAGACTCTTTTAAATCTTCTTCTGAAAAATTTAAATCAACATCAAAATTAATTTTATCTGTAAACCAAGATAAATCGGAAGAATCAATATGATCTCTAATAAGTTTAGCTGCCTCAATAGGCTTTATTTCTTTTCCATCGATTTCAATTTTTTCATTTGAATCTATGAGAATATATTGCCTAATTTTATTGGCAAGAGAAGCCTTTTCTTCTCTTACGCGAGAAAGTTCTTTTTTGATAGTTTCTGCACGAGATTCACTAAATTTTGTATACCTTTCGCCAAGGTTAGAGCTTATTTCACTTATTGATTGTTGAAGAACATTATCTCTTTTTGCTGTTTGATGTAATTGTGACACTGCAAGACTACGAATATTTTCAGGTAACTTATCTCGTAAAACTTCAAGTGCCTTACTCGTTTGTGAGGTAACGAGAACACTTTTGCCTTGTGCTAAAAAACGAGAAATAAGATTTGCAATAGTATGACTCTTTCCAGTCCCAGGTGGACCCTTTACAACAACTCCATAATTAATATCCAATCTTTCGGCAATTCTTTTTTGTTCCTCATTCCATGGCAAAGGAAAAAGTAGTTCAGATTCTTTTATCGAAAAATCTTTTGACTTTTCTTCAACTTCTTGATTTATTTCACTATTTTTTTCCTTGTATTCACCGACCAAATCGGTAATGAACTCGGTCGATTCGACATTATTTTGTTCAATATCGCGCCTAATAATTCCTGCATATTTTGACCAAAGATCGTTATTTCTTTTTCGTGCAAAGATAACGGGAGAATTCCAAATACTTGGATTTTTTGTAATTTCTGGAGAAGAAATAATATTATTTTCAAAGCGATCTTCACTTTCTGTTGATATATAATTAATTAAAGTCTGCGATTGAATCTTTAGTGTTTCTAAATGCCAAAAATCAAAAGGACTTGCATTAATTTTATCAGACCATGTAATTAGATCCATTTCCGCTGGATTATCTGTTTCGTACAAAGAAGATATCTCAATAAAACTCCTAAACATTGGATCGGGATTAATTTCAATGGTTCTTTTTGAAGCATCGAAATCAAGAGTTAAGGGAGTTAAAAATATTGGTGTATAAATTAAACCAACGGATGGATGCTTCCAAGTTAAAAGACCTTGCCCTAAGAGTAATTCATAGCTATCACCCTCATTTTTAAGTAAAAGACGAAGTGCATAAAGTTGATCATAAAGAAGGTTAGCTTTATATGTTTTATTAACTTTTTCCATCCAAGGCTTCCATTCATTTTCTATATATCCCGATAATAATTTTTTAAGTTCTGGATGTTCATCCCATTTATCTTCGCTATATTTTTCATTGATTGCCTCTGGTAGTTTATTTGGCGATAGAATTACCCAATCATAAATTGATTTAGGAGGAATATTTCCCTGCTTAAATTCTTTACGGAATTTTTTAAAATCACTGACTCGAATCTTACTATTATCAAATTGTTCTTTTCTATCAATTTTTTCTTTTGCGTTAGGGCTATCTATAGGATTTATTTCATTAACCCATTCTATAAGTTCGCTTGGTAAATTGGGAGCAGGTTTAATATTCTTTTTTTCGACCCTAAGCCATGCACCTGTTTCTAGTAAATCATCGGTCATTTTTTCTGTATCAAAAGACCGAATATAAAGATTTTCGGCATCGTTAGGATAGTCCGCTAACCACCAAGGAGAAGGAGCAGCTGTTGCGACACGAAAATCTCTAATAACAGAGCTATCAAGAGCAAGAGCTTTTTCTAAATATGTAAATAGTCTAACAATTTTATTTTGTGCTTCATTGGAAATGCAATCTTTTTTTTCGAAAGAACTTTGTGAAATAGAGATATTCTCTTTACTTGATTCAACCTCAAATAAAACAGAAGATTCGTCTTTAATAATATTATCGTCTGATTTTATTTTTTCTTTTTCCATTATTTTTTTACACTCATAACAAATTGTTCCATTCTTTACTTTATGTTTTTTACAAATAGAGCAATAGGGCTTTTTTGCCCAATATGCTTTCGCGTCAAATTCTTTTTTATATGGAGCCATTATTATTAAACTCTTCGCCACTTTTTATAGTTTTAATATACCGCTTATTATGAAATAAAGCAAAATTTAAATAAATAAAAACACAATATTACTTGTGTTTTCACAGTTTTTAAAATGTTTAATTTATGACGTGACTCGTGCGCTCTAACTACGCTCAAGTTGGCAGGGGCGAAAGGATTCGAACCATTAGCTTATTTGACTAATCGGGGCAAAGCTTTTTCTATGTATCTTGCAAACTCCGTTCTTTTTGATTTTCTTC
>JBAZIW010000028.1:0-5621 GCA_041651655.1 Minisyncoccota bacterium
ACACAGTTAGGATGAGATATTCAGGTGATACAGCAACTTTATCAGGGGTGGTTGGCTGTATCGAACAAGGCATTATGAAAGCGATTGATTGGCTTGGGATCTGGCTTGGAATAGAAGCCAAAACAGAGGTAATGATGAATAGAGATTTTGTTTCCGAAAGCCTTGATTCTCAACAGATTACAGCTTTGTTACAAAGCTGGCAAGCATCGGCCATTTCATTGGATACTTTCTTGTATAATTTACAAGTTGGTGAAGTGCTTCCGCCCGATAGGACAATTGCTGATGAAAAATTGCTTATAGAAGCAACCGCTTCTTTTTCCAATGATAGTAGTGACATATTTGGTGGACAGAATCCAGAATTTTTAGCATAGGAATTGATAAATGGAAAAGACAATACCGAATAAATTGTTTGATGATGCCATGAAAAACCAGTTGTTTACTGAACAGTATGCCAATGGATTGTCAAAAAAGATTCAGAATTTACTGACAGCTGCACAAGATGAGATAGCTGGCAAGATAGCAAAAATCGATCCAACATCACCATCAATGACTAAATGGAAACAAGCCAGACTTGAGAAGTTGAATGAAGAAATTTCTGGCATTATTGACAACACCTACAAGACAATTGCAACTGAATCAAAAAAGCAATTGACGGAGTTAGGAAAAGTTCAATCAAAATTAGCTGTAGATAAAACAAACAAAGCTGTTAAGGCTGATATCTTCAAAGTCACATTGACTCCTGATAATGTGAAATCTATTGTTGAAAATACAATGATTGACGGAAAGGTCATTGGAGATTGGTGGGCAAATGCAAAAGAATCCACCAAAACAAAATTGACAGCTGCAATGGCGGCAGGTACACAAGCCCTACAAATTGGAATGGTTCAAGGGGAAAGCGTTGGCGACTTGATTAGCAGAATCAGAGGAACCAAGACAACTCCGGGAATCATGAGTCTTACAAAGCGAGAAGCAACAGCATTGGCAAGAACATCGGTTTTACAGGTGGCCAATGTGACAAGGCAAGAAGTGTTTAAAGCCAATGAGGATGTTCTTGATGGGATTCAATTTGTTGCTACTCTTGATGCAAGAACAACTCCGCAATGCCGTGCTATTGATGGAAAACAATATGATATGCAAGGAAATCCTATTGGCCATAACATTCCTTATCCTGGTGCTCCACCTTTGCATTGGCAGTGTCGGACAGCGATTGTTCCTATCACAAAACCTTGGAGTGAGTTGGCTGGGCCAAAGTCACCACTAACCCTTGAACAGAAAGCAAGCTTGAGTAATATCCCAGTTGGTTTGCGATCATCTATGAATGGCCAAGTTTCTGGGGAGATGACATATCAGGATTGGTTATTAACACAATCTGTAGAAGATCAGCAAGCTATACTTGGGCAAGGCAAATGGAAGCTATGGTCAGAGAATAAACTTGATGTGGCTGACTTGGTTAATAATACAGGGAAAGAATTGACCTTGACTGAGTTGAAAGCTAATCTTGGAGACATCCTTGCCAAAAAGCAGGTAGAACTTGAAAACCAATTGAAAAAGCTGGCATTGGAAAGCTCTTCTGCTGAGGAGTTTGAAAAGAAATTGTCAGAAAATAGATCAATAAAATTCCTCAAGGACAAAACTCCTTCTCAATTCTATGCTGATACAAAACAGACAGTGGAAGCAGCAAGGGCAGCACGAGCAGAAGCAAAGTTTTTAGAGCAGAAGGCAGAAGAAAGTTACAAGGCCATTTTCTTGAAGAATCCAAAGATAGCAAAAGAAGCAGAAGAGCAAATGATGAAAGCTTCTCCGGGGTTTGAAAAATTACCATGGGCTGAAAAAGAGAAATTGTTAAATTCTTTTGTTGATGCCATGAAGAGTCCAGCTGTTGAAGAAATTATAACAAAGCATGAATGGATCTCAGTTCAGGATATTAAGGAAGCAAAGAAAATCTTTAAAAAGCAATTAAATGTTAACAAAGTGCTTGCAAAACAAACAGTAATAAAAAAACTTGATTTTGTAGGAGAATCTTTAAACATTATCAAGAATTTACCAAGATTTAGTAACCAAGCTTTACCAGAGCTTCAAGAGTTTCATATGGTTGTAGAATTTATAGATGAATCAGTCAGAAGAAATGTCGTTGCATTCTACCAAGAGCAAGAAGGCATTGTCAAAATCGCAACAAAAGGAATAAAAAGTGAAGATGTTTTGGAACTTGGACGTCTTTCTTTGGCGGGAGATATAGGAAGCGTTGCCCGACATGAGTTCGCCCATCACATATATAGTAAATCTTTGACAGCAATTGAACAAAGTGAATGGGGTGATTTATTTGAAGCAAGATATTACTGGTCGAATGTCTCCAAATATTCCGTAGTAAACATGAAAGAAGCTTTTGCGGAATCGTTTACAGCATATACCTCGCCCTTGTACGGCACGGCAGAGAATCGAATCCTTCCTGAAGAGGTAGAAGAGTATTTTGCCAGAGTGTTTGGAAAAGTAGGAACTGTTAAAACAGAAGCTATTGCAGAAAAGATAGTTGAGAAAGAAGAATTGGCTTTAATATCTGAAAAAGTTGAGCGAGCCAAGAAAAGCCATATACCAGCTACAAAAGAAGTTCAAAAACTGGCGGATGGAAACCAGACTTTGGTGGCTATAAAAATAAAAGGGACAGAAACGCCAGACAATGCTCCCTTTGATATTATTCTTGGCAAAGATCATATTGAGCTTAAAACTATTGTGAGGGCAAGCAATGATAAAATTACAATGCATCCAAGCTCATTGAAAAGGAAAAATGATTTTGTGGCCGGAGTAAAAGGTGGCAAGGCGCATACTCTGGTAATTGATGAAAGGACAGGCAAAGTTTATTATAGATCTGGCGTTGGCAGTTTTCGCCTTTCCTCGATGGAAGAAATTGGTGTTAAAGAAAATTTTGAAAAACGATTATTGAAGAGATTAAAGCAAAAACAGGTATAATATATAAAAGGAGGGCACCATGAGTTTTTACCTTTACGATAGCAATGGATATGTTGGCGATGTTGCCAGCAATAAAGGATTGAGTGATTTGGCTGCTTATATCCGCAAGCACCCTGATACTGAAGAGCTGGAAAAATTGTTTGAAGAGGGTACCATTTTAAAAACAGATCACTTGATGGAGGAATTGCAATTACTTGGAACACCAAGAAATAGAAGTGTGGCGGAAACATTATCTAACTTGATAGATTTAATTACAGAAGCAGAAGATGTGTTGATTATCACACAGAATGCTGAAATGGGAAAGGAGGAATGAAAATGTTAGGAGAACCAAAATGCTATACCAGAGAATGCAAACATTTTACAGGCGTGAAACAAGATAATGAAGACGAGGCAACAGAACGGGTTATTTGTGAAGCTTTCCCAGATGGAATTCCTGATGAAATTGCTTATGGGGACAATTTACACAGCAAGAAATTTCCGAGCCAGAAAAATGACATTGTATTTGAGAAAGAAAAATGACAAAGGAAAACTTGTTTAAACTAATGAAAACATGTATTTATAAGTTCTGGTAATTTTTTTCTTTTATTGGTTTGGTAAACATATTATAATGTATGAAAATGAGGATACAAGGTAATAACAACCGGGAGGAGAAATGAATGCTTAAACTGATAGTTGACAAAATTGAGGATGTTGAAGAAAAGTTTCGGGAGCTTTATAAGCGTGCTGATGATGGTAAATTCCACCTTGATGCTGAGTCTGATCCTGAAACAAAAAAGAAAGTTGATGAATTTAGAGAAAACAACATCAAGCTTATGAAAGAGAAAGAGGATCTTGAAAAGAAGATTCTCGAATATGGTGCTGATCCGGCAAAGGTTAAGGAATGGCAGAAAAAGGTTCAGGCCATAGAAGATAAGCAAATGATTGAAGCCGGAAAAATTGATGAGCTGGTTGAACAGAAAGTTCAGCGAATGCGTCAGGAGTATGAAAATCAGATTAAAGCATTACAGGATGCTGTTGATGTTAAAAATCAGGAGGTTTCTAAGACCCACAGCAGACTTTCAGAAGTTTTGATTGATTCTGAAATCACTAAGGCAGTTGCTGGAAAAGTAAGAGCTGGTGCGATGGCTGATATCCTTTCCAGAGGCCGCAGGGTATGGAAATTGGATGAAAATGGGAATCCTATTCCAAAAGAGAATGATAAAGTTCTCTATGGAAAGGATGGCAAGGCTCAAATGACCTTTGAAGAATGGGCAATAGTACAGATGGAAGTTGCTCCTTTCTTATTTGAACCTTCCACCGGTGGTGGAGGCGTTGGTGGAGGCGCTGGAGCAGGCAAAGGCTCAATAGATTATAGTAAAATTCCAGCCTCGGAGAGACTGAAGATGTTACATGGTGATGGAAGTCAGAAAACAACATTATAGGAGGAAAAATACAAGGATTCGGTGAATCCGAAGAACAAATTTAAAAATTAGTTGAGGCTGGAAGCGCAAACGAAATCCCAGTGGGATTTAATCATTCGATTAGATTTCACTGGGATTTTTTTATTTTAACAACATTTAAAATTACACAGGAGGTATTTGAGATGGCTGTAAACTTAGTGGAAAGTGCAAAAATGGCTTTGGGACGTGATGAGGTTCTCAAGGCAACGGTTATGGAGTTGTTCGCAAGGAGTTCTGATCTTATGGCGAACTTGCCTTTTGAGGACATTACTGGAAATGCATTGAAATTCGATAGAGAAAAAATGCTTCCGGGAGTGGCTTTCAGGGGAGTCAATGAGGCGTACACAGAGAGCACCGGAGAAGTTGAGAAAGTGATTGAGTCTCTGGCAATTGCTGGTGGTGATCTGGATGTTGATGTTTTTCTGGTAAAGACCGGTGGTGCAAACCAGAGAGCAATTCAGGAGCAGCTTAAAATCAAGGCTCTCTCCTTGAATCTAACGAAGCAGTTTATAAAGGGCGATGTTGATACTGATCCGAAAGGATTTGATGGACTTCAGGTTCGTTGCACTGGGGATCAGCTCATCAATAGTTCGGCAACTGCTGGTTCTACTGCTGCTTTATCTCTGGCCAAACTTGATGAAGTGATTGATGCGGTAGATGAGCCGACTCATCTGATTATGAATAAGACGATGAGACGGAGGCTTTCTTCGGCTGCAAGAGTCTCGACTGTAGGCGGATACATCACTTATGATCTGGATGCTTTTGGCCGCAGGGTGACTCGTTATAATGATATTCCTATTCTTATCGCAGATAAGGATGAGGATAATCAGGAAATTCTTGCATTTACTGAATCCGGTTCAGGGGACGGCACAGAAATGACTTCCATTTACTGTGTGTCTTTTGCAGAGAACGGAGTTCTGGGATTGCAGAATGCCGAGATGGATGTTCGTGATCTTGGCGAGCAGCAGAGCAAGCCTGTTTACAGGACAAGAGTTGAATGGTATATCACGCTGGCAATTCTGCGACCTTTGGCTGCGGCAAGGCTTTATGGGTTGCCGAACTCGGCTGTCACAGCGTAATAAAACCTTAATAATAAAATTTTACTTTTGAGGAGGTAATAAATAATGTTGGATAACAGAAAAGTGATAATCGACGAAGAATGCTGCTTGAATGACAATTCCGGTTCTGAGGCAATTGTAGCATCCTCGGCAGGTTCTG
>JBAZIW010000029.1:0-5591 GCA_041651655.1 Minisyncoccota bacterium
TGCCAGTTAGCCATTTTTTAAAACTCTTTTTAAATATTTACCGGTCCAGGTCGGCATCTTGGATAATTCTTCGGGAGTTCCTTCTCCTACCACTTTTCCTCCTTTCTCTCCGCCTTCCGGTCCCAAATCGATAATCCAGTCAGCACACTTGATAAAGTCCAAATTGTGCTCAATTACCATCACTGTATTTCCTTGAGAAACTAATTTCTGTAAAAGAATCATTAATTTCTTAATATCATCGTAATGAAGTCCAGTGGTCGGTTCATCCAATAAAAATAATGTTTTAGCTGTTCCTTGTTTTGATAATTCCCTACTTAATTTAATTCTCTGCGATTCTCCACCCGACAAAGTTGTGGCCGGCTGACCTAAAGTCAAATATCCTAAACCGACTTCATTTAAAACTTTAAGCTTGTCGTAGATAAAAGGAATATCCTTGAAAAATTCCACCGCTTCTTCAATAGTCATATTTAAAACATCTGAAATATTCTTTTCCTTATAGTGTATATCCAAGGTTTCTTTATTAAATCTGCGTCCTTTACAAACATCGCAAACAACTTCAACATTAGGCAAGAAATGCATTTCTATTTCCAAAGTTCCTTTTCCTTCGCAATTCTCACATCTTCCTCCGGGTTTATTAAAACTAAATCTTCCCGGCTTATATCCTTTCATTCTTGCTTCGGGAGTTACAGCAAATAATTCTCTTATCTCGTCATAAACTTTGGTGTAGGTAGCCGGATTGGAACGCGAAGAACGACCGATCAAAGACTGATCAACTCTAACCACCCTATTTAAATATTCTATATTCTTAACTTCTTTTACCTTAATATCCCTCTTAAAACGATTGAGCTTTCCGGTTACGTATTTATAGATAATATTATTCATCAGGGTCGATTTTCCCGAACCGGAAACACCGGTTAAACAAACCAACCTGCCTAAAGGAATATCAACGCTAACGTTTTTTAAATTATTTTCCGTAGCGCCGATAATTTTCAATTTCGGCATACTACTATGAACCCCTCTCTTTTCTTTGGGTATTTCTATTTTTTCTTCTCCTCGCAAATACTTTCCAGTTAATGATTTCTGAGCGCTTCCATATTGTTTACAGTTCGAAGTTTCTTTTCCTTTTAATAATAAATTATTCAAAGGACCGGAAAACATTATTTCTCCTCCGTGCTGTCCAGCGCGAGGACCGAAATCAACAACCCAATCACTGGTCATAATCGTATCCTCATCGTGCTCAACCACAATAATACTGTTTCCGATATCGCATAAATTTCGTAATGTCTTCACCAGCATTTCATTGTCTCTCTGATGCAATCCGATAGTCGGTTCATCTAAAACATATAATGCTCCGACTAATTTAGTTCCGACCTGCGAAGCCAAACGAATTCTCTGCGATTCTCCACCCGACAAAGTTCCGGACATTCTGTTTAAGCTGATATAATGCAAACCAACATCAATCATAAACTGAAGCCTGTTCTTTATCTCATTAAAAATAACCTCGGCGATTTCTTTGTCTTTCTTGCTTATCTCCTCTCCAGTCTTAGAAAAGAATTCCAAAGCCTTCTCAACAGTCATATTGGTGGCCTCCCAGATATTCTTATCATTAACTTTAATTGATAAAGCATTCTTGTTTAATCTCTTTCCTTCGCAAACCGGACAAGGATTAGTCGAGAAAGGATTTTCAACTCCCAAGCCATTACATTCAGGACAAGCACCGTACGGACTATTAAAACTGAACAGTCTCGGCTCTATTTCAGGAAAACTGAATCCGCAATGAGGGCATGAATATTGTGTGCTAAATATCTTTTCTTCTTTGTTGGGGAAAATAATCGTACAAAGACCATCAGACATATCGATGGCTGTTTCAATCGCTTCATTTAATCTAAATTCAAAATCATCATCAATCTTTGAAAAATATATCTTGTCAATCACGATTTCAATTGTATGAATCTTTGCTTTTTCCAAAGGTATTCTTTCTTTCAAACTTCTCATTTTTCCATCAATTCTCACCTCGGAAAAACCTGCCTCATAAGTATCCTGAAGCATTTGAAAATATTCTCCTTTTCTTCCTCTCACCACCGGAGATAAAATGAACAGCGCTCCTTCTTCTTTAAGCAGCTCTTCTGTTTTTTTAAATATCTCATCAGCGGTCATCTTTTCAATACTGATTCCACAATCAGGACAGTGAGGCTTTCCAATTCTGGCGTACAGAACCCTTAAATAGTCATATATCTCGGTGATGGTCGAAACAGTAGAACGTGGATTACTGCTATGAGCTTTCTGGCTAATTGAAATAGCCGGAGATAATCCTTCTATTTCATCAACATCAGGTTTCTGCATTCCTCCCAAAAACTGTCTAGCATATGAGGATAATGATTCGATATATCTTCTCTGTCCTTCGGCAAAAATCGTATCAAAAGCCAAACTCGATTTTCCCGATCCGGACAATCCGGTAAAGACAACCATTTTATTACGGGGTAATTCTAAGGAAACATTTTTTAAATTATGTTCCCTCGCCCCTTTGATTATTATTTTATCCTGCATATTATTTCTTTTTTACCTCTTTCTCCAATTGATTAATTTCATCCCTTAAGATTGCTGCCAATTCAAATTCCAATTTATCGGCTGCTTCTTTCATCTTAAGCTTTTTATCCTTTAATATTTCCTTTAACGGCCTGTCATCACCCTTCAAATCAATTTCTAATATCTTTTCGTTACGTTTCTTTGATTTTAATTGTTTAGAGGTGAGTCCAAACTGTTCCAAAATATTCTTAATACTCTTCTCAATAGTTTTCGGAGTAATTCCGTGTTCCTTATTATACTCCAATTGAATCTCTCTTCTTCTGGCGGTTTCACTGACCGCTTTCTCAATTGATTTGGTAATATTATCGGCATACAAGACAACCCGGCCGTTAACGTTTCTGGCCGCACGCCCGATAGTTTGAATTAAGCTGGTTTCGTTCCTTAAGAATCCTTCCTTATCCGCATCAAGAACTGCCACTAATGAAACTTCGGGAATATCCAAACCTTCTCTTAATAGATTGACTCCGACGATAACATCGATCGTTCCTTTTCTTAATTCGGTAATCGTATCGATTCTTTCCAAAGTCTTAATATCGCTGTGTAGATATTTAACTTTGATTTTTTTCTTTTCTAAATAATCTGTTAAATCTTCAGCCATTCTTTTGGTTAAAGTAGTGACCAAAGTTCTTTCCTTTATCGAAACCTGCTCTTCAATTCTCTTAATCAAATCTTCAATTTGAGAATCACCGTTTTTGTCGGTAATCGGCCTGATAATCACTTCTGGGTCAATCAATCCGGTCGGTCTAACGATTTGCTCGACGATTTGTTCGCTTTGACTTAATTCTTCTTCTTTGGGTGTCGCCGAAACATATATCTTTCTCTTGGTTAATTCTTCAAATTCAAAATATTGCAACGGTCGATTATCGTAGGCACTCTCTAGACGAAAACCGTAATCAATCAATGATTTCTTTCTTGATTTGTCGCCGAAATACATTCCCCCGATTTGAGGAATGGTCACGTGCGATTCATCAATTACAGTCAAGAAATCAGGATCAGCTGCCTTGAAATAATCTATCAGGGTAAAAGGAGGCTGTCCCACCTTTCTTCCGTCAAAATGTCTTGAATAATTTTCTATTCCCTGACAATAACCGATATTCTCAATCATCTCTAAGTCATAATTGACTCTTCTTTTCAATCTTTCATGTTCCAACAATTTTCCTTCACCCTCAAAAAACTTTAATCTTTCTTCTAATTCTTCTCTTATTTCCTTTAAAGCTTCTTTCTTTGTCTCATCATTTAAAACATAGTGCTTGGCGGCAAATAAAGAAACTTCATCAACTTCTTCCAAAATATTCCTTCTAATCGGGTCAATTAGTTCTATCGAATCGATTTTATCGGAAATATTCATTCGGTAGATCACTTTTTGACTCACCGGCATTATTTCTAAAACCTGACCTCTTAATCTGAATTTTCCCAAGAATAAATCTTCGTTGGTTCTTTCGAACTGCAAATCGATTAGTTTTCTCGCTATCTCCTGCCGGCTAATCTTTTCTCCTTTTTTAAAAATATGCATTACTTTCTTGTATTCTTCGGGCGAACCCAATCCGTAAATACAAGAAACCGAACAAACGATAATTACGTCTTTTCTAGTCATTAAGGCTTGAGTGCAAGCATGCCTCAATCTGTCTATCTCTTCATTGATTTGAGCTTCTTTTTCAATATACGTATCCATAGGAACCATGTATGTTTCCGGCTGATAGTAGTCGTAATAGGAAACGAAATATTCAACCGCATTGTCGGGGAAAAACTCTCTGAATTCATTGCATAATTGAGCGGCTAAGGTTTTGTTATGCGAAATCACCAGTGTCGGCTTCTGCACTTTGTCTATTACGTTCGCTATGGTAAAAGTCTTACCAGACCCAGTAACTCCAAGTAATGTTTGCTTTCCCATTCCTTGCTTTAAGCCTTGAACTAATTTTTCAATGGCTTGAGGCTGGTCTCCTTTTGGCTTCATTTCCCCTTTCAGTTTAAAATCCATAATCTTAAAACTTTAGGAAACTACATCATACCATCCAAACAAAAAGGAGGCAATATGCCCCCAAGTAACCCTATTACTTACCCTTCTTCATGATGATCGAATGAAGGACAAGGGCAATAGTGAAAAAGACTGCCCCGCCGAAGCACGGAGAAAAGAAAGGATTAGTTCCGCCGGTACACCCAACGGTGCAAAAAGAATTCTTAGCCCAATAAATATATTCGTTAAGAAAATTGAACCAGGCAAATAATGTTCCAGCTAACAAAACGACGAACTGAGATAATATTATTTTCTTCATATTTTTTATTAATAATTATTAATTAAAATATTTTTTTAAACCTTCTTCGAACTTGAAAATATTACTATTCTTCACTGTAAACCCGGCTGCGGGAGGATGTCCTCCAAACATCACTAATAATTCTTTACAACTTTCCATTGCTTGAACCGCATCCATTCCTTTAGGAACCCTCACTGTTCCCCGACTAAACTCCTCTCCCTTTTTATAAAGAAAAACTGGTTTCTCAAAATAATTGCATAAACGGGAAGCAACGGCGCCTAAAAATTCCGGCTCCCAAAGATGAGAACCTTCAAAAATTATACTTGAATTATTGGTCATTGAAATCTTTTCAATCAAATCATTAACTATTACGGCAATCTCTCTTTGTTTCTGCTGACTTTCTTCAAATAATTCCTGAGCTGTTATTTTAGTTTTATCAAAATCAGATTCAATTAAAAATAAATACGGCTTTGGAATATGGTTTTCAATTACCGCCGAATTCAAGGCACTGTTGATTTTTGAAACCATATCTCGCTTTGAACCGAAATCCATCGGATTAAGAAATGAAAAAATCGCTCTGATGGCTGGTCTCTGACTGTATTCTATTTTTTCTAATCCTTCTTTAATCCACTCTTCATTCTCTCCCACTTCCGGCATCATGTCGGAAATGGTTGCCAAAGCAGTTAGCTCCAAAAAACTATCTCGGAGCATTGGAGACAATTTATCTCCCAAAAGCTCTTCTGATAATTTAAA
>JBAZIW010000030.1:0-5286 GCA_041651655.1 Minisyncoccota bacterium
CGACTGAAAGGACATATTGAAATGATTGTAGATCATAAAACACCCGAACCATCTATAAGTCTAGATGAAATAAGGCATGGATTTGACAACGAACAATATGCTAAAAGATTGGCGGATGGATTATTAGAGCAAATAAAGTATTCAAAAGAATTGGAAGAAAACAACAAGAAACTTCGCCTGGAGCTGAGCACTCTTCGGTTCAAAGAATCACAAGAGCAACGGTACATTTGGTGGATATGGAATGTGTACGCCAGGAACGTTGATGATCTATGTCATGCAATCATGGGCGCCACAACTTACGACACTGAAGGCGAAGCAAAAGATGGAAAATATGGATTACCTAAGCACTGTTTTGATTTGATGAAACGGATTGATGAACACACAGAGCATATTTACGACGGTACTTATTTGGATGTTGAAATCAGTACGGACGTAAAAAGAGACCTGTCTGATGCCGAAATAGAAGAGCTGGGAGCGCAGGAAGCTGAAAGCCGCGCCGAACCTTCACAATCTGATAGTTCGGTGACACAAAATAATACTAATCATAATTATAATAATCATTAAAATGTCACTTTATATTAAAAGTGATTTGACAGGATGAAATAAAAAGTTATGGTATAATGTTAATAGGTTTACGCAGTGACGCGCGTATGTTGTACCAAAAAGGATGAAGGATATGATTAATAAATTTGACTTAACGACCATTTGTTTCAGAGGCAGGAAACTGCCGCCCGTCAAGCGGAATCACCTTCATCCGCCTGCCCCTGAAATGAGTGGTCGTTTTATTTAAGGAGCTATAAATGTCTGATAGTGGAATGTTTTATGAAATAAACTCGGAAGAATGTACTGTTGGGTTTTTGATTGATAGTGAATCTGGTTTTTGGGATTATGACAAAGACAGACAACTAAAGGTATTAGGAAATGCAAGTCGTATTTCTGAATGGAAAAGAGACGTTCTTTTAATAAAAAAGTATTTTGAAAATTACTCTAATAAATTTGAAAAACGCTTTTTTATGGAAATTATTGAAAATTCATCGAATGTTGGAATTCATGCCGATATGTTTTCTGCATTGAATGATGCTGAAATAAATGATTATGTTGATGATGAACTAAAAGATATTTGCAGAAAAGAAATTGATATTTTATACGAAGTGGATTGGAAAAGAAAAAATCCACGCTCTCCTAGTAAACAACTAAGGCAACAAATAATAGATCGCGATGGACTTACTTGTTTTTATTGCAAAAAGGAATTATCAGAAAAAGAAGTAGCAATAGATCACGTAAAGCCTTATTCAAAACACGGTGAAACGTCTTTAGATAATCTTGTTGTATCATGTAAATCCTGTAATTCTAAAAAACACACTAAAGATGTGGAGGATTTTATAAATGAAAAAGACGTACATAAAAGTTAAATGTGGAATTCTTGACCCAAAGCACCGCCGTAAACTTGGTTTAGCTGTTTATCTTTATATGTATATTTTAGATAATGCGAACTGGGATGATGGAATAGTGCATGAATGGACTGATAAAAACGCAGCTCAAGAACTTGAATTTACAGTAAACACAGTCAGGGATTACCGTAAAATTTTAGAGGACAATGATTATATTACAACTAAAAAGGGACAGCACTCTCAATCTATCATTATTTATAATTGGTCTAATCCGCGCTCTTATGATGGAGCTATTATAAATCCTAGACAAAATGACAGTGACGCCCAGAGTGACGCCCAGAGTGACGCCCAGAGTGACACCCAGACCTCGACAAATCAAAGCGTTGACGATGTTTCTACATATAATCAAATGTCAGATGTCAAAGGTCATATTATATATCCGGCTAAAGCTCCGGAAAATAAACCCGAACCTGTTTACAGTGAATTTAATAATCAGGCCGATATGCCACAAGAGTGGGCGGAAGAATACTTGCCTAAAAAGCAAACAAAGAAACCAAAAAACCAACCCGACCCGCGTTATTTACATATTGCTTATTCAACTTTTTATTCGATCACAAAAAGAAGACCTAATAAAGAATTAGTTGATTTAGTGATTGATATTTTAGGTGACAATCCAGACGTTGAAAGGGCGCGCGCTTGTTATGTCGAATGGTTATCGCGTGGTTATAATCCTATGTCACTCAAATGGTTAGATTGGTACGTCACTGGTATTCCAGGTTATCAGAAAAAAGATGTTCAATCAAGTAATGATGCAATACTAAAACAAGCAATGGAGGGATTACATGGAAGTTAAATTGTATTGTGGTGATTGTCTTGAGATAATGCGGACGATACCAGATAAAAGTATTGACGCGGTGATTACCGACCCGCCGTATGGGACAACGGCAATAAGTTGGGATAAAGCAATTGATTTAAATTTGTTTTGGAGTGGTATCAACCCACTTATAAAACAAAATACGCCCGTTCTCATATTTTCTTCGCAACCATTCACAACTGATTTAATAGTAAGTAATAGAGATCGATTTAAATATGAAATAATTTGGAAGAAAACACAAGCGCAGGGATTTTTGAATGCTAATAAATGTCCACTTAGAAATCACGAAAACATTATTGTGTTTTATGAGAAACTACCAACCTATAACCCCATTAAATCCAAAATTGATAGGGATGATATTGGGCGGATTCTCAACGTAAACGCTATGCGGTCAAAACAATACCGAGAAATGAATAGAACCACCTGGGTTGAAACTGGCGAGCGTTATCCAACCGATGTTGTTGAGTTTTCAAACTGGAACGGTGCTTTATTTGGTAAAACAAAAGATGCCACAAAACACCCAACACAAAAACCAGTTGATTTATGTGCGTACTTAATTGAGACATATTCCAACCCTGGAGACACAATCCTTGATCCATTCATGGGGAGTGGCACAACCGGCGTTGCGTGTGCTAAAACAGGGCACAACTTCATAGGCATAGAAATAGATCCCGGATATTTCAAGATAGCCGAAAAACGCATTTATGACGCTCAACAGCAAATGAGGTTATTCTAATGGCAACCGTTGAAAAGGTTATTCTCATTCTGAAAGCTTTATCTGATTACTACATTGGAAAATTTACAGTAAACAGTAAAACGCATATCATGTGGCAAGGATTAATGCCTGATATTCCAGATGACATATTAGAACTTGCTACTAAACAATACATGAGGGAAAACGACTGGCCTCCTAATGGCGCTGCTAAAATTATTGAAATTGCAAACAAACTAATGCAGCCGAAGTTGCCAGATTGGTCAGAGGCGTGGAAGGAATGTATCGAATATATAAATAAATTTTCGTGGGAGCAGGCTAAAGGGTTTAGTCACCCGATGATTGAGGAAGCTTATAACCGGATAGGTAATTGGGATAACCTGCAATCGGACGATGTACCAACAGTTAGAGCGCAATTCAGGCAGACTTACGAGCAACTTATACACCGTGCCGAAAGTGAGATCAAGTTACTACCAGAAGCGCGTGAAGTGAGCGAGAAATATCGTATTGGGGTAGGTGGGTTGACTAGAAAACTGGAGGCGAAAAATGACAACGAGTGATAAAACAAAACATAGAGAAAAGTTAATTAAACAACCCGAAGAAACCACAATAATACAAGAAACGCAAAATAGAATCACTCTTATTGTTTGCGAAAAATGTAGAACGGCGCTTCCGGTTGCCATGATTAAATATCAATACGAATATTGCCCTTCATGCGGAAGAAAAATAATTGAAAAACCGAGTTAGTCAAGAGACTAGGAGAGAGTAAATGAATTTTACGCGGATTTAACTTGCAATCGTGTAGATAATATCGTAATCTAATATCACATGGAGGTAAGACAAAATGACACGCGGATATTTTGAAATAGGAATCTATCACACAAAAACGGAAGTCAATGTCGGTACGTTGTGGCGGTCTGCATATCAATTAGGGGCTTCTGGAATTTTCACAATTGGCAGGAGATATAAAAAACAAAGTAGCGATACTTGTAAATCTTATGCCAATATTCCATTACGGAATTATGAAGATTTTGATGATTTTCAGAATCACAGGCCGCTTGACGCGTTATTGGTTGGCATAGAAATGGGCGGGCACGTTTTGTCTAATTATGTTCATCCTAGAAGTTGTATTTATCTTTTGGGGGCTGAAGATAATGGATTGCCACAAAATATTATTGATCATTGTAACCAATTGGTTTCTATTGAATCAATCAATACCAATTCTTACAACGTGGCGGTTGCCGGTTCAATCGTTATGTATCATCGAATGATTAAGGCACAACCATGACTGACATTACCGAATCCCTCGCAATAGAGTTAACCAAAAACTTTCTGATAAACGGACAGGATGAGAAGCCGCGCTGGTATTTTAGCAAACACGACGGCGGAGCAACCGTGAAACTTTCAGACAAGCGAATATTACATTTCAACCGCGTAGAAGTAGAACACGCGCTGATTATGTTAAAAAATAATGGAGGATGATATGTGTAAATATTGTAGAGCAATTCAAAAAGAACATTTTAGTAATCCAAAGCAATGTGATCTGAAAGTGTGGTGGATTCCACAAGTTCCAGGTCAGCCATTCGAATATCCTATAAAAACACTTGCAGAAGCAAAAAAACTGCTTGACGTATTGGCTCAATATGATCTGTTTCAATACGAACATAATATCAAGCCGGATTATGCGAACGCTGGTGGGCTTCAAGTATTCGAGGATGGCGAATGGATTGACTGGACGAATGAGGACGGGTACGATATTGATGAAGTTGATGAAAACGGAAATGGGATTGGCAAATAATGGAGGATGATATGATAGCCGGATGGATAAAAGAAAACTTACCAGAGGAGAAGAAAATGAAAGTAAGAATAACGAAATTGCATGAATCAAGTTTGTGGAATAACCATCCAAAGCGTTTATTTGGAAAAGAATTAGAGGTCGTCAAAATAGAACCAGCGCGTGATTTACCTGGGTGGTTTTATGGTGAATTTAAAGACAGCGAAGGAAACTTTGATATTTGTGTCCACGGCTTCAAATACGAACCAGTGGAAGAATTTATTCCATGCCGAAATTGTGGAAACAAAACGTATCAATGGGAAAAACGCGGATTAAGTGCCGTATGTTCAAAATGCGGTGCGGAATTTATTGGCAATGAAAATAAAATTGAACCAGTAGAAGAACCCGCTATGAGTGAATTGGGAAAGTTTGATAATTTTACTGATTGGTTAGATTTTAGATTTAATCATGGCAGCGTTAATCAGATTCCAGTGTCAAAAAAATTATCCTGGCTTCAAAAGATACGTGGATATGA
>JBAZIW010000031.1:0-5221 GCA_041651655.1 Minisyncoccota bacterium
TGCTGTTGGCCAAGAAGGTTCAGTTGTAGCTGAGGTTTTTCCTCCAGTTAGGCAAATATATCGATAAGCAGATCCATCAGTGGGGATAACGTTTACCGTGGGAACATAAGTCGTAGCTGCTTGCCATTTTATTCCTGTCCTGACCTTATAGCCGACCAAGTCAAAATCACTAACCTTAGTCCAAGAGAAAGAAACTCCGTCTTCAATACTTGTAGCAGCCAATCCTGTTACGTTTCCTGGAGCTGTTGTTTTGCCCACCGGTGTTATTGTAACAGTCAATCCTTCTTTGACATCATTGGTATAAGAAACACAAATTTCGTGCTCTATTCCATAGTCAAGATTTTTAATTTCAATGTATGGATTTCTTACAATTCCATCATCGATCCAAACCATTTCACCGGAGGTTCTTCGATGCCAAACATGCCAAGCAAGGGCAAAACCTGTCCAGACAACTTGAACTCTTGTTTCTGCTCCTCCCTTCCAAATTTCTTCTGCTCTCAGGCCTTTCACCATGTCCAGTTCTGAGGAGCTTTCTGGTGTTGCACAAGTATATGAATCGCTGTAAACATTTGAGTTGTATTCAATGGCAACAACTTTTCTTGTAAGGTCGTCTTTTCTTCCTAAATGCAGAATCCGAAACCATTTTGTTGATGTTGTATTCTCATAAACTGTGTACATGTCATAAGTAGCAGCGATGGAATCAAATGTCGCAATAGGAGATATGGTGCAAGTCGTAGTAGAAACTGCCACCGCGTCAATTGTTTTTTCCTGCACAGAATCATCAGAAGAACTCTTTATTCTGATGACATAAGTTCCTGTCGTCGCCATTGTGATCTGTTGATCCAGAATAACAGTTGATAAAGTTCCTGTCTGTATTAATCTGCCTCCATATCCCCATTGTGGTATATCATGCTGGACTTCAACAACGTCCCAAGGCATACAGCCAAGTGAATCAATGTCAGCCTCCCAGGAAGCAGTTATAGTTTGATAACGATTACAGTTCAAAAGATATTGACCATGTTTAATGGCCATGACTCTATTTGTGCATCCAATCAGATTAACCTGAGATGTTTTGATTTCTCTTGTTGTTGTATCAAAATCAGAGCCATATAGTTCCACTGTTTTCCGATCATAGTCATAATCTTCGTCCCAATAGGTAACTTCAATCGCATTCGCTCGATCATCCATAGCTAAAAATTCTTCAGTAAAGGAATTTTTTGCCATATTCGCAACATTAAACATAAAGCCTTGTATCGGCGTTGACTCCACCTTATCAACAAAACAAGTGAATGTGCTTCCAAGTTGAACAACTCGTCCTCTTCCAAGCTGCCCAACAGTATCAAGAGCTTTCCGAAAATTAACAATCTGATCAAAATAGATATTGCACTTTAACGAGTTGGCTGAGCAGAAAGTTGCCCAAGTGGCAAATGCTGTATAGTCAATTCTATCTTTATCAATTCCTCCTCCGTAATTTTTATTATACAGCATGTCCCAAGATGCCCAAGCTGGATTGTCAGAACAATAATCGCACCAAGTGGCCAATGTACTATTCCAGACAGGGACAGAACCTCTATTGGCCAGGATAGTTATTAATGGAATCCCTCCAGAAATTTTATCTGTTGCCAATGCTCTAACAGCCAACAAGGTAGCTCCAGGATATGAGAAATCATCATACATAATTTCTTCAATGTATTCAAAATACACATCATTGCCATATCTGGATGTAGTTGGTGGGGCACTATTAAGCCTCATTCTGATATCATATGATGTGGCAGCAGAAACGTGATCTCTAAAAAAGACTCGATGCATAGGACTTGATTGAGAACCAGCAATTGTTATGCAATCTGCTGAGGTGGCAATTGATGTTACAAAAAGAGCTTCTCCCGCAAGTTTCCAATGCCAAAGTAAAAGCACTCTTGCTCCAGGAGAACTATTATAAGACCCGGACAGATTCACCAAATGCCATTCCAGAGCTGGATAAGAATAAGTCTCTCCTTCTTCGTGCTGAGTTGCAGAAGTAGAGCCTTGCTCTACTTCCACCCAATTTTCAAATCCTACCCAATATCCCGCCGACCAATGATCAACTGTAGCCAAAGAGCTTGACACTGTTTTGGTCTGAATGCTGACCCAATTGCCGGTAGTTGCAGAGGTTGGAGCGTATTCAATATTCAGATCCACCATTGTTTGTGTCAAGGAGCCATCATCCGCCGCATACCACAATCCTTTTGGAAGAGAAACAGAAACGCTTATTCCTTCAACTTCATCTCCATCAGTTGTCACAGTCGTCCAATCTGTTGTTAATTTACTTCCAACTGATTTCAGAGATCGAGTGTCGCCAAATGCTTGAATGATAGGCTGATCTATTTCTCCCAATCTGGTTTCAATAATAAGGTCGTCACCTGTACTGAGAGAATTCCCATCCAATTGCATGGTAGCCGAATCTAATGACCCCATAGAATGATCTGCCACGCCACACAACAAATTCAGATATTGTTTGTCGTTATAGACCTCAACATATTTAGCTATAATCGGAGGAGCGATTTTTGCCCTGCCATAAAGAACAGGCCAACAACTTCCTTCTTTTGTTTCATTAGATGTGACATCCCAACCATAAGTTGATGAATTTGAAAAATCTCCCAGCGGAGCACCAGCATTATCTACTGATAAAGGAAGCAGGGCATTCACCAGAAGGTTGCCCGCCGTTGCAAACAGAGTTGTTCCTATATATGCCGCCGCAGTTAAGGTGCTGCCTGTCAACCCAACTGTTCCGCCTAAAAAAGTCATAAGTTGGGGTTGAACAAAAGCAACAGCTATGACCACAACTGCAATCATAGCAATAATCCTTAGTGGATTTTTGCCTCCTCCGCCTTGAGGAACAGCGCAAATAACAATGCTGCCATATTCCAAATAATATTCAGAAAGGTTTTGCTCTTCAGGCAAAAATTCTCCATTGATAGAAACGACATAATCATATCCTGCTTCTGTATTGCTACAAAACTCATTTATACATTGCTGAACAGAATATCTGCCAACAAGCTCTTTTGTCTCCCTTGATTTAATCGGATCAAAGGGGTTGTGAACATATGTAGAAATTAACCGTTCCATCTGAAGAACCCCTTTATTTTCCTTGAATAATATCTATCATCAATTCTGGAAATGATAACCTTTGTCCCCTCTAAAATATGGATAAATTTTCCTTCTCCCAAATAAACGCCCAAGTGCTGCACTGAATTTGGAAGCATGGGATCAATAGCTAAAGCCACCGCATCACCGGGAGCAGGTATTTCTTGTTTTTGCCATTCTCCTGAAATAATCTTCATCGTGATACATCTTGCTATTTGATGAGAGGAATAGTTTTTTGGCAATTCATCAAGAATATTTTTGCCAAATCTCCTCATCACCTCAAGAAACAAGCCTTGACAATCCATGCCAGATTTGTCTCTGCCTCCCCATTTAAAAGGTGTTTGGATTAAATCTGCTACATTACAATACACTGAATCCCCCTGATCCAATTCCTGGAGTGCCACCAAATCTCTCTGAATTAACCCTTTCTCTGCATGCTGTTAGAGTATGAGAACAGGTTGTGAACGTAGCTGTTGTTGCCCCACATCTTCCATCACTCCCTTTATAAATAAACCTGCAATGATTTTTCAGCATTCTATTTTGCGGAAACCTTCTTTGAAAAGGATTTGAAGCTCCTAAAGTAAAGGTTGCCCACTGACTATCCGTTTTTGGTTGCTTCAATTCAAATACATGTTCAACCTCAGCATCAGCAGTGGAGCTGGCAGCAATAACAGCTGTATTGATAACAAAGATCGAAACCTCAATTGGTGAAAATCCATTGGCTTTGCAATATGTATCATAAGCCTGTAAATATGCTTCAAAAACTCTGCTAACATTGGAAACCTTGACATCAACCCTCGGCACTTCACCGGAGGAAACATCTGAAATTTCTTCCACCATGAAAGGAAAAGCTGTCCAAGTTGCTCCATTCCAGGCGATGTCTTCAGTGTTGTTGCAAACCTTAATTGTATCAACAAGACTCGGAATTGTAATTTCCAAAGCTATGCAGAAAACGCTGTCTGAGGCCAGCTTATTTTTTTCTTGAATAGCAATTGAATTCAGAGATAACATATCTATATTTCCTCTATCGCAACTTCAACTGATCGTCTTGTTGGAGATATTATTTTGGATTGCAGACCATCAGTTGAAAAAACACAAGTATAGCTAACAGCGGTCTTTGGGTGAACCCAAGTGAAAGAAGTTCCCTGATTCGCCAGAAAAAAAGTTAATAAGGTTTGATAATCTGTTTCTGACATTGCCTTCCAAGATAAATCCCAGCTGCCTCTGTCTCTGGTTGCCCTTTTTCTTGTTTGAACATAATTTGCTTCTTTTTCTGTTCTGACAATAGGCAAATAAATATATTCTGCCATGCCAAAATCTGGATTTGCTATGCTCGGCCATGTCGCCATATTACACTCCTATTAAACGCCAGTCGCAGAACGAAGTCCCCATGCATTACGATTCCAAGCGTCCAACCATAATGTTACTACCATCTCTTGAGGATTAAAGCTTGTCTGAGACTCTTTCACCTTCAATTTTTCTCCACTTTCATTTTTAATTTCAATCTTTATGTTCTGGGGCTGTGCCGGTGCCAGAGCCGCCATTTGTCCTTTTGTGAAAACTCCTTCATCTTTTCTTATTATTACAGGTCTTTCTTCTGGTCCAATGCCTGTATGTGCTCTCTGGGCATTGGCAAAGGAAGCTTCGGAAGCCCACCTTGTCATCATTATGTCCGTTTCTGGAAGTCCACCAGAATGAGGCATTTTAACCATTCCTCCAGGAGTCATATATGTCCCACCATAACTTGCAGCTCCTCCTCCGCCTGTAAATAAAGAGGTTCCAAAATCTATTATTCCCGCCACAGCTTGTTGCGCTAATACATTTGAAATTGATCGAGCAACACTTTCCAAAAAGGAATTGATATAATCACCAAATGATTTCAGCTTGCCTGTCATGACATCAAAGAAGAAATCAGAAAATGCAGTTTGCATAGAGCTGGCAACCTCTCTGGACAATTCGGACATTTGTCTTCCTATATCAGTATATTCATTATAAAGTTTATCCAATGCAATGTGCATGGCTTCATAAGGATTTGTTTCAGCTGTTTCTTGATTGAGAGTGTTAATAATCTTCTGGTATTCAATTACTTTAGCTTGCT
>JBAZIW010000032.1:0-4787 GCA_041651655.1 Minisyncoccota bacterium
CAGGGTCTTTTCTGCCATATTTCAATGCATAACGTCCAAGTGCATGCCCTGCTTGTATGCTTTTTTGTATTTCCGATATATTATACGGAACAAAAAAATACATTCTTAATTTTAAATTCTCTTCCATCCTATTGTATTTTTAGCAAATATTTTATTTCCAGTAACAATATTTTTTGTAATTAATCCAACATTATTTTTTAATATATAAAACTGTAATTTATTGTTCTTACAAAATTTTTGTAAATCAACTGCACCAAATATAATAAATTTATTTTGATTAAAGGTATTATTCAGGTATTACGAAATCTTTCCAAGTTCCTGTTGGCAAAAAATTATCAAGAGGTTTTTTCTTTTGCAATAGCATACTAACTTCATTCCAATCTTCATTAGATAAACCTTTTTTCCAAGTATCCCAGAACATATACCATTTCCAGTAACTTCCGTTTTTCCTGTCGGTAACGGATTCGGGGTCAACTCCAAATCTTGTCAAATTATTTACAACAAATTTCTGAAGTTCTCTGATTTTGACAATATCTTCATCAATTGCTTTGTGTGATTCTTGTGGAATTCTATCATCTGCCATATCATGATTCATTCGCCATATAAATGCTCCACATTCATCAACAAAAAAATAACTATCAAGTTCATCCAATTTAAGAAGATCAGTTTTTTCTTTTTCAGTAATTGTATACATATTTTTAATTTATTATATTTCTATCAAATACCATTTTTTATATCATTTGATTTACTCCGATAATTGATGCTGCTTTCATTGCACCATTTGCAGTTGGTAGCCAAGATAATAATGGTGTAGTTTGTCCCTGATTCATCAACATTGCACTTACAACATTGCAAACCCATTCAACTTCAAGTTGAAAACAACGAAACCACCAATAATTATCTTTTTGCTCATTAAAAGCATTATTCATATCATCACTGGCTTTTTGCCATACTTTAACAAGTTCTTCTGGACTTTTATCACGACAGGCATTAAATCCCGCTATTGAACCCTCTAAGTTTTGTTTATCCGATTCTTTGGTGTAGTCAGCTTTAGCTGCTTCAATTCCTTCATCGATAATTCTGGTTAAAAATTCTGTGTAATTCATAATTTTTTTATTATTCTTGGATATATACATAATTCATTTTGTACTTCTTCTTCGCTAACAGGTTTAAAATACCAATCTATATTACTAATACCCCATTGTAAATCATTTTTATGAAATTCAATTGCTTCAAAAGTAACACTATTTTTATATTTGCCGTATATAACCATATCTTCTTTTGGTAGATCATTAATTGTTTTGACCTCAATTCTTTCAAATAATGGTTTCATATTTATACGTATATTTATAAAAAAAGGTTACAATTATTGATTTAAAAATTTTGTTACTTTTTCATCATATGAATAACTTAACTTATCATTGATTTCTGTTTGCTTTAATTTCAAACCATTTGCATTACATATTTCAAGAAAATGTTCTACATTGATTCCATTGTTTTCAACAGCATATTTTACAAGTAATTTATATGTGCCCATATTCTGATTTAATAAATCTTTTGCTCTTTTCTTTTCTTCAATTAATATATTTTCAATAATATCATCAGTTTTTTCAGTATCATAATTAAGTTCTTGAGGTTGCGGTGCTTCCTTCTTGATTATTCTTGAAATAATACCATCCATTGCATAATTTCTAACATATCTACCTGCAGCATCAGTTGCATTTGATATATCAACATGTGCGCCAATTGATTTAAATTCTTCGCCAAATACAAGTTCTTCAGCAACTAAACCACCCAGATAAACTGCGATACGACTTCTCAAGAATGTCTTATTTTCAATTGAACTATGATTTATAACAAAACCTTCTGATAAACCAGAACTATTTACATTAATTTGTTTTGGTGGAGTTTTATATAATATTGCATATAACAATGCGTGACCTACTTCATGAACGGTTACCAGTATTTTTTCGTCCTTTGTTTTTCTATCACGAATATTATCAATGTCAAGCACAACTTCTTTCTCATATCTCTTACCTTTAATCTTAGTAAAAAGAAAATTGTTTTTAATATCAATATGCATTTTGTTCAGATCATTTACAAGACACAGATATAAGAAAGTTGGGAGATTACTGCCAAGTAAATTATATACGGTTGAAATCGCTGGTCTTACACCTTGTGTTGGAAATACACCGTTTCTGTAAATTGCATCATATACAGCATCAGATAATGTAATTTTTAGATTATGCTCTGTTTCAACCCTGTTGAGAATCATTGCGCAATTTCTTTTAATGATTTCATAATAACTTTTCTTATCCAAACAGGGATAAATTACGTGGTTATTTCCAAACCTTGCTATTTGTTCTGGCTTGAATTGTTTTGAAAGTGCATTCTTAATGTGAATGATGTTAATTCTCTTACTGAGTTCATGATATATGTCAGCATCCCTTTCACTGTCTTCAACTTCTTCAGCCATTGTGAATGCTTCATCAAGGTTACCAGATATAAAAATCAACATTTTTTCGTATGTTTTACCTTCATTTACATTACCTAATTTTAGGCTGTCTTCCATAATTTCCATACGTTGCTCAACACTCATTTTCATAATTTCTTCTGCAGAAATTTTAAGATTAAGCATTTTTTTAAATCTATTTGCAGTCCAATAGGAAGTTTTGAATTTATAACTCTTTTCTTTTTTCGGGGCGTTTGTTATGTTTGCTTTTTTACTTTTACCGCTTTGTCGTTTAGGTGGTGCATCGCTTGCTTCATCATCTTCATCTTCATTATTTCTTCTGTCGGTATAGTACATTTCTTCGAATAATAATTCCAGTATTTCTGCTCTACGCTGAGAATTATTTTGAAATTTACCATCAGAAAGAAGCATCCAGATATCATTGAAATACTTATTATCAATTATACTACCATCTTCAGCGACTGTACGATAACGTTGAATTTCATCCAGAAGAAGTATTGCAGGTTCTGCTGAATCAATGCCAGAACTTTCCAAAAAATTTTCAATGTTTTTAGAATAATCGTTCTTCATGTCCATCTGGATTTCAATGAATTTGTCTGTGAATTTCAACAGTTTTACCAGATTACGAACAAGATCAGTTTTTCCAACACCAGTAATGCCCCAGAGAGATACAATGAGGGGTCTGAACTGAAGTTCAGGCGTAAGATACCACAGTGAAATACTGTCAATTATCTTATCAATTACGTCATCAATTCCAATGAATTTATCTTTAAGTGCGAGCTTAACTCCCTCAAGCACTTCTCTTCTCGACTTAATCCGTTCAAGAAATTCATTGTTCATATCATTTTAGGGATTTTATTTTGTAAAAATTCTCTGTCCTGTGTAAAGATCGGGCAATCAACACTTACCCAAACACTTCTTTCGTATGTGTTATTGATATTATATGATTTGAAAGCATCATTTGTGAGAATACGAATTTCTTTCGTAATAAACCTGCCTCTTTTAAGTTTTGGGTTATAGTCATTCCAGTTGATACCCTTCTGAAATATCATTTCCTGTTTCTGGTCACTGTTCTTACCATCAACTTCTTTCTGGCTATATAGAGTACGAGCAACACTTGAAATACTGTTTTTTGTTGCATCTTTCTGCCTCCAAATGAAGTAGTTTTCAACTTCATAGTCTGCAGGTATTGTAAATACACGAGCATCGAAAGTTGCAAGTCTCATTTTACTTAAATCTGTTGCAAGATCACTAAGACTTTCAGCAGCACTTAATATTCTTGTCATTCTTAACCTGTTGAACTCGGCAGTAGCCAAACCAGCAGCAACACTGACGATCTTCTGGATGTTACCATCAAACCACGCATCAGTGCCAATAGCATCGAAGTCAGTCATAAGAATAGAAATTTCATCAGACTGTACATAGCCGAATTTACTACCCTGAATATTTTTGCAAAGATAGCAAGCAGTAGCATCCATATCATCAATAAGACCTTGATCAAAAGGTTGTTTTAACCCTCTGGTATATGTGTGAAATGCCTTACCGTCAATACGGATTATTGTATATGTTCTACGTGGAAGCAGAAACCTTGTTCTGTCTTCGTAAAATTGCTTCATGCGATTTCCAAGATCATCTTTCATATTGTTTTTAGTTTTAAAATTTTAGTTTTTCCATTCCAGAATTCAGTCTTAAAGTTACGACCACGAAAATCAAAATCGTTAATTTCTTCTTTGGGTGCATATCTGCTTTTTACAAGCATTCCGTCAATATAAACAACTGCAGCATTCAACATTAATCGCATTAAAAATTTTCCACCTTCTTCCGCTAAATCACGTTTTTTGGATGGAACAAGTCTTGCACCTTTCAAATAAGCAGCATATGCTTCTTTAACATTTCTGGATGACTGATAACTCTTTGCAAAATTTGCAAACTCAATCATATCTTTACGTGAATATCGTCCCATATCAATTATATTTTACATGGACACCAATCAGGTATCGGTACTTTATCAAAAGTTTCAACATAGCCAGCAATTTGACGTTTTGCTTTAGTGCATGTCCATTTAAATACCATTTCAAAGTTATCTGCAGTATATACCCTTTCATCATCAAAATGAGGACATTGACTACAATCTTTAATTTCAATCGCAATTTTTGTTGCCATTATTTCAAAGTACTGTTAAGTTTCTGTTTAAATAATTGTACTGTTTTTGCACCTATTGCTTTAGTAGCCTCTTTGGATTCAATAATTTCATTTTTGCCTTCACGATAAACATCTTCAATCATAGCTTTAATTATATCACCCATAGATTCCA
>JBAZIW010000033.1:0-4276 GCA_041651655.1 Minisyncoccota bacterium
GGTTACTGGCTTTGGGAACGTACCGGCACTCTTTCGGGATGCAGCGTTCATCCTTGATATGCGGAGTCCGGTGCGGGCAACAGTTGGCCTTCTCCTGGCATACCGTGATGGCCGAGCAGATGAACATAGGGCGTGTCCGTGCCATATCAGATCTGCCCCTCTGCTGCGATCTCGGCTTCCGTGGCAACGATGACCCTCATGCAGCCGTTCTTGGTCCCCTCTTCTGCATCAGCATGGGCAGGTGAACCGCCGCATTGCCAGAGGAACGTACCGGCTTCGGCATCGACTTCAACAACCTTTTCCCAGTTGCGTCCGTGACATTTGACGCATTGAACCAATTTCGGTTTTACCATGTAAACACTGTTTAACGCTTAAACATAAAAAGGTTATGATTATCATTTAAGCGGTTAACGATTTTCCGCTGCCAGTTGTCGTTTGCGGGCATCGATCTTATCCTTGATGGCCATCTTCTCTTCAACCGCAGCATCCCGGTTGAAAAGGTCGGTCTGCTGCCGGACGAGATCAACCAGTATTGGATCCGCCCACATGCTCGTATTCCCGGCCGGCAATCCCCAGCGCCTTATCCGCGGCAGCCTGGCGCTCGGCAATCATGGTTTCAAGTTTCTTACGGATGATATCACATTCTGTGCAACCATTCTGATACCATAAACCCTGCAGAGAGAGCAGATGTTTCAGTTCATTTATGGTCAGGTCTTCCATGAGATACCTCTTCTTTATACTGGCATTTCGGATTTTCACAGATATAATAATCTGGATCCCATGGTTCTGCAATCTCTGAAAAAATCAGAAACATGCGTTTTCCGCATTTCGGACACTTCTTATCTTCCACGGGTCACCCACTTTCCGGTTTTTTTGTCGATGACTTTTCCTGGATGCGCTGCCCGATAACGCTTCCGATTGGCAGCATTGGCGGATTCCGCTCTATCTGCTTTTTTCTGTTTAATGCGTCTTCGGTCATCAGGCTTACGACAGACATAGCATCTTTCTCCGTCTGATCGAGATCGTAACTTCCCACATACTGGACAACGGAAGAGTCCGTGATGGACGCCATAATGATCGATGTTGCAAAGGGGAACCGCCCAAGAGAGATCAAGGTATTCGGGTTTTCCGTAGGTTTTGAACTCGGGGTCATCATGATGGGGAACTTCAGACTGATCTCCACATAACCGGCATACAGGATGTTCTCGGAGGAATTGCCCGCTGTTGGCAATCCACTCGGGGGAATCCCAGATTGTATCATTTTCCTCATGATGTCTTTCGATACGCCGGTTCTCTGGGCTTTGGCAATGTCCGTCATCGGTCACGCCTTGCCCCAGCTCTTTGCGATCGGCAAGAGGTCAGCCGGGAACTCTTTGTTGAACCATTCCGGTCCTGCGTTCTCTTTGATGAATATCGGTTTTGTAAGAGGGACGCTTTTCAGGATGTTCTTTACCCAGTGATATTCAGGAATCTTGACGGGCCCGGTCTGGCCACCGATGATTATCCAGTCGGCCCATTGGACTTCACTGACTCCGGCAATGAGCGCGGCCGGGTCGCCAAGGAGCGGTTCAAACGAGATCACGGTCTTGAATCCCATCTCATGAACGCAACCGAGCGCACAGAGACGGGACGCTTCCTGCAGGAAGGTTACCCCATCAGCCAGACCGGTCACGCTGGTCCCGAAATAAACATGGCTGAAAAGTTCTTCCTCTTCCTCGTAATGCTCGACAAGAATGCGTTTCATCCGTTCGGGGTTCTTGGTCAGGATGACGAACTTATGATGTTTCGCCTGCCAGACGTGTTCAAGGAACTCGTAGATCTCGCATTCCTTCCACCAGTCTCCGAAAGCGTCACTCATGCTATCGGCAAAGATGATCGACGGCTTCTTGAAAAGCCTCGGCTCTTCCAACCGGTTTGCATGGAACGTCGGTTCAAAACCGTTGGGGAACGCAGGAGTCCCGCGTTTGTTCTCGGCCGTCTTCACGGCATAACAATACTCGCACGCTCTGATCAAGGGGTTGCCCTTATAGATGGGATTCCATAGGTGACAGCAGCCCGTAAACGGGTTCCAGCTGTGCGAGCACCATTCAATATTCGTCGGGTTCATCGACATTTTCTTCTCCTGGTCGGCGTTTCATCTGTTTCGCCGCCTCTTCACAGTTCACAATCGCGCTGCAGGCTTTCCCGGCAAGCCGGCACCAGTCGGTCGGCATCTGGGCACCGGCCGGCTGTTTCAGGGTTTTGTGCTGGCATTTCTTACAGACAGTCTTGATCTGGGTCGTGTTCATGAAAACCACACTTCTTTTTCCGGTTCGGATTTCTTCTCGGGAACCGGGCCGATCTCATGATCCCGCTGGAACTGTTTGATGCAGTCGATACATTTCCCCCGGATTTCCGGACAGGATTCGTTGTATCCGATCGGAAGGAAATAATCTTTTCCGCAATCCTCGCATTTCCGCCAGGTGGGTTCGGTCTGTTTCATATCACACCATCGGGCAGCACTGGTTTTTTAGTTGAGCTGCTGATCGTAATCACCCGCTTACAACCTCTGCATTGCCAGAGATCGGTATAAGAGAGATATGAAGGGAGTCTCAAAATATGCTCAAAAGTATGGCATCCACAATCACGGCAATCTGTTCCCATATGTGACTGTATCTTATCGTTCATGGGATCCCGCTCCGTTTGATCTCTTTCTTCAATGGCAGATATTCAACCTTCTCGCCATTCTTCCGGCGCATATACTGGGAATGACACCGGCGGGCTTTGCCGTCCGTGACTCCGGCCAGATGTTCGTCGGTCATTTCAATGCAGCCCTCTCGTCTTTCAATTCCTGGATTCGTTTCGGTTTGCCCAGCCGTTTCAGGAGAATCAGGGACAGCTCGGGATACTTGAACTCAAACAGTTTCCGTTTCAGTTTGAATTCGGGGGTGGTATATCCCCCCCATCCCTTAACATCCTCAATCTCGATCCGGCCGTCTCCATGGATGATCTTGAAATCGGCGATGTAAATGATGGGGCGGAAGAGGGTACCGTTTTTCCGGAACTTCGGCTGGATCTCAAATTTCGGCTGAAGGAAGATTTCGATGTTCTCCCCTTTTGCCTGCCGGATCATCAGTTCCAGATACCGCTCGGCTTCCCCGGGACTGGCAAACTTGATCCCATCAATCTCTACCTTGGGTTTCCGCTCATGACCGTATGCGGCTCTTCCTCGGGGCATTAGATTTTTCCTCCAATAAACAGGATATACGGCTCTTTGTTGGGCTGTCCTTTTATCAGAGCAACCGGCCCGGCTGGAAAGATAAGATCAATGGAGGTGGCATTAGGATCTGGGGTCTCGTTGGGGCAAAAAGTATTGAATATTCCGATCTGGATTTTTTTGAAGGTTTCCGGATCGGCTATAGCTTCGCGTGATTGAATACCATTTTTCGCCAGTATTATGTATTGGCGATCAAGCTCCATGGCCATCTGGTCCCACGTTTCGATATTTTTGAGATCCATCAGAATCCCTTTTTCGAAGACGCCATCATTCGGTGCATCATGGCAATGGCTTTCAATCCGTCAGCCTCAATACGGGCAATCGCTTGGTCGATCGGCATGGCAGGAGCTGACAGGTCGAAATTGGAATACGAGCCGCAGTCAAGGTGAATCTTGAGCTCAACCGGGCATTCCGTAGGATCTGCTGGTGCCTGCCGGAGCGTGTCATTGATGATGACCGGGTTGACCGTAACCTTTGCCCCAGGATTGACATGCGGGGCGGTCGCTGTGGCCACCGGTGCGGGTTTCTCGGGTTCCATGGGGGTCTGGACTGTTGGGGCGGCTCCGGAGGCTTCCATGGCCTTCTCTGCATTGGCCCGGGTCGCGGCAACAATGCCATCAATCCCGCCTTCCGGAGCTTTCGGCTTGAACTTCGCAGCCTCAGTACCGCACCCGCCTTTGCAATCGTGAGTCGGGCAGTATGCGGTATGCTCGCAGTCTAGGCACATTTTCGATACCTGATCCTTTACAAAGGCATCCTCGGCCAGCTGCTTGGCATACGCAGCGTTCTCCGCCATGCGTGCCTGTGCCTCGTCATCCTCTTTCTTCACCTGCGCGGCTGCCGCATCCTCGGCTTTCTTCTTCTCGAGGTTCTGCTGCAGAAGGTCCTTGCCGGTCTGGAACGCGGCATCTTTGGCACCCGGCCCAATCTTCTTGATGACCCAGACACCTGCATTGTCAACCAGTTGGAGCGTGACAGGATCCCCGGGATTGACTTTCGGGGGATTGGCAGATAGGATCT
>JBAZIW010000034.1:0-3878 GCA_041651655.1 Minisyncoccota bacterium
AATAAAATTTTACTTTTGAGGAGGTAATAAATAATGTTGGATAACAGAAAAGTGATAATCGACGAAGAATGCTGCTTGAATGACAATTCCGGTTCTGAGGCAATTGTAGCATCCTCGGCAGGTTCTGTTGATGGTGTTGCGAAGGTATTTGATACAGGTGGAGGATATACAAGTGGAATGATTTTCTGCGATGTCTCCACAAAAACTAAGCATACGACTGCCGTAAGCAATAGTACTATTGCTATTGTTTTACAGGGCTCAACAACTTCTACATTTACTGCATCGTTTAAGCTGGCAGAGGTTGTGAAGTTTGGAAATGTTTCCGGTACTCAGAATGCCGATACCACGGGCAGTTCGTCTGCTACTCAGGATGGCACAGGACTCTACAGAACTCCTTTCCATAATGATTTTGCGGGAACTATTCTACGTTATTTGAGAGCTTATGTTATTTGTGCTGGGACGATAAATGAAACTGATGTCCGGTTCAAAATGTGGCTTTCTAAGCAGTAATGGGGGTGGATATGTCAAATTCCGGGATTTTGATTTCTGCTTGCATGATGGTGAAAAATGAAGAGAAAAATCTTGAGAGATGCCTTAATTCGGTAAAACTACTGGCCGATGAAATTGTTATTGTTGATACTGGATCAACAGATAATACGATTGAAATAGCAAAAAAATTCAATGCTCGTATTTACGAGCATCCTTGGGCAAATGATTTTTCTCTTCATCGTAACCAGTCTATTTCCTATGCTAAAGGAAAGTGGATTTTAATCATTGATGCAGATGAGGAGCTTTGTTTTGTCAACAAAGCTCCTATAAAAAACATCAAGAGGTTTTTCAAAGAATGTAAATACAATGCAGCTGCATTGGTGGTAAAAGACATTCAGAAAGAATTGAATGTTTTGCAGTTCAATTCTACAAGATTTTTCAAAAAGAATAGAGTTAGATATGAAGGGATTGTTCACAATCAACCAAAGATCGAGGGGCAAGCATTATTTTGCCCTATGCTGGAAATAAAACATTATGGGTATGATTTGACACCTGAGCAAAAAGAGGCAAAATTTAAAAGAACAAGCACCCTATTGTTGAAGCAGGTTGAAACAGGAGAGGTACATGAAGGACTTCCCTATTTTTATTTGTGCCAATTATATGCGAATAACGATTGTCATGAAGAGGCAATAAAATGGGGAGAAAAATATCTTACATGCAAAGAAGAGGCTAATAGTCACTTCAATCAATCTCTTTATTTCACCATGATTAAACAGTTGATGAAAATTGGGGATAAGAAAAGGTGTAAAGAATGGCTGAATATAGGGTTGGAGGATTTGCCGGGAGATTTAGATTTAGCAATGGCGGCTCTGGAATATGGGGTGTGGGTACAAGATGAAGAACTTGCCTTAAATGCAGCAAAAGATTTTTGCAGCATATTTGGACAATGGCAAAATAATCCAGCTCTAAAGAAAAACAGATTTGTTTATACCATGAGGCCAGAAGCTTTGACTTTTGCCATGTTTCATTTGTGTTCAATTCAGATGCAGCAAGGAGCAAAGCATTTACAAATATTGATTCAACTGTTATCAAAAACCTCCGCCCCTTATAAAGAAGGAATGTTGCGGGAGTTAGAGGCACAAATGGCGAAAACAATTTTTCCGATAAAATTTAAGGCGATTCAGCCTGTTCCAGTAGCTAATGATTTAAAAGAAGATTCAACGGCAGTATTTACCACAAGAAGCTTACAGTAAAGGAGATTATATGGCATCAACAAAAGCAACAATGTTTTATGCTTGGGACAAAGAAGGAACAAGACATTCTTTCCATCATGCTGTTGATTGGAAAACCGTAATTCAAACTAAGGGATTTTCCCCAACTCCTCCTGGAACTGTTGTAGAACCTGAGCCAGAGAAATTGGAGGGAGAGGCAATTGATGGAATTGAGATTGACAACAAACAGAAGATAAAAGAGATAGAAATGAATCCAAATATCATTATTGGCGAGAAAAAAATAAGGCAGTCAAAAACCAAAATAGATAGGTAATGAGCTATGCCGACATTAATCATAGAAGATGGAACCGCCGCAAGTCTATCGGCTAATTCCTATGTAACAGTAGCAGAAGTTGATACTTTCGTAAGCAATCTTGGCTTAACTGGTTGGTCCACGCTTTCAACTGATGCGAGAGAACAGGCTATTTTGAGAGGAATGGATTATGTAGAAACTTTCTCTTTCAAAGGCGTGAAAATGGATTGGGCAAACCCTCTTGAATGGCCACGATACGGAGTCTGGGATGATAGCTATTATGGAAGTACTGAAGATTGGTCTTCTGAAGAATTAGCTTTTTATCAGGAAATTCCCAAAGGTGTGAAAAATGCTGTCTGTCGTGCAGCTTATGAGGAGTCTCAATCAGCTGGGTGTTTACAAAGCAATACGACATCGAATATTAGGAGAGAAAAAATTGATGTTATCGAAACCGAATATTTTGCAAATGAACCATCCATAACAGTATATCGGACTATTGAAGGCTATTTAAAAGATTTGTTGAATAATTCAAATATCGCAGTTGTGAGAAGGACTTAATGGCTGTTTTGTCGCTCATTGATAATACTTATTTCCTGAAGACCGCCACCCTTAGACACGGCAGCTTGCAGGTAGAGGTAGGGGATTCTAAACAGCCCTTTACCTTCTATCCGCAGGCAAAGCTTATGCGTTGGGATAATGAGGTAAATCTATCGGTTCGCCTTGTTGATGACGCTCCATTACAGGCCGCCGTTGTTACCGAAAAGGACGGACTTATCTCATGGGAAAAGGGTGCAATCAAGACTCAATTCTACGAGCAGCCTTCTTCAGATGACCACCCAGAAGGCGGTTATGAATTTGAGGTTATCCTTGCGTCAAAACCTGCCTCCAATAAATTACAATTCACCATCCAGACAAAGGGGTTGGATTTTTTCTATCAGCCTGCATTAACGGCAGAGGAAATTAAGGCGGGTGATTTCAGGCCGGAGAATGTCGTTGGTTCTTACGCTGTTTATCACTCCGAAAAACGGGGCGAGTTTATCGGCGGAAAGAATTACAGATCAGGCAAAGCTTTCCATATTTACCGCCCGAAGGCTACCGATGCAGTAGGCAAAGAGTTCTGGGGTGAACTCTATATTGATGTTCTGACAGGAATTTTAGACATAACCGTAGATCAGAAATTCCTTGATGCTGCCGTTTATCCCGTAGTGATCGACCCCACCTTTGGTTATACTACTGGAGGTGGGACATATACCACGTCAGCAAGCGATGATTTATTGGGGTCTATATTCACTTCCCCTGCTTATGGAATAGCCGCATTATCATTAAGTGCTTATACCCGATCTTCTGGTTCTGAAGGTTATGTAAAAGGAGTTATATGCACCCATAGTGATCTTAATATTATAAGCAACGGAGTTGGAGCTGCAACTTATATTTCAAATACTGCTCAATGGAGAACAAGTTCTTTTTCAACTCAACCTATCCTTGCCGCATCTACAAGCTATTTATTAAGTGTGGCTATTCAGAACGGTAATTATTTATACTATGATGCGGGTGATGCGGATCAGGGGCACTTTGATGATAGCAACAGTTATGCCACACCAACTAATCCGACTGATGCGGCACATAATAACAATAAGTATTCAATATATGCCACCTATTTCAGCCAGTACGATACTTCCTCTCGTGGTACAGGTTCATCAAACCCCCAAACCCTTTCATACACCTGTGGAGCGGATGCAAAGCTGCTTGTCCTGGGAATAGTAACAGCCGGTTCTACAATACGGGCGGGAGGCGCACCGACTTACAACGGCGTAACAATGACGCAGGTTGATTCAGACAGGTCGGCAACGGAAACCTGCTGTGAA
>JBAZIW010000035.1:0-3530 GCA_041651655.1 Minisyncoccota bacterium
CCCATTACAATCAATATTATAGGCATAAAATCGCCCACCATACCGGTAATGTATCCTATCATTGTTGTAATATCCGCAGTTGTTATAGTGAAAAACATTTTTAAAAATTAATTAATTATTCTTCGTCATTAATATTGCCCCACCTTTCTACCGTTTCGCCCCGGGAATATCTCCGGGCGTCTATAATTCCCCTAATTATTTCGATAGCAATATATACTCCGGCAATTAAAAAAATCAATGGTTTTATTCCGTCTATAAAATCAGCCATTGTTTGCATTAAATCCAATATAAATTGCGTTGTAATAATTATCATTTTTTTAAATAGATATCCGGGGAAATACTTGTTTATTTTACGCCTTATAATTCTTGACCATTAACAAGATTTAGCCAAGGACGGCAACCCGGGAGATTGACTATCTCTTAGGAATTAAAGAGATAACCTTTTTGATTGCGTATATTCCGAAAGGAACACCAACGGCAATCAAAAGCAAAGGACTAACATCGGCAAAAACTGTTGAAATGTTAGCGACTAAACCTGTTGCAAAATCTACAGGTAATGTAATCATTTTTGTTTGATTAAATTGATATAATATCTATCCGACTTTTATTCTCTATTAGTATAATACAATATTATTAAAATAAAAACAACCACGAAAGAAACCGCTATAATTTCCATTACAGTTTCTCCAAAAAAATAATTAAATGCAAAAAAAACTGTATCAATTATCATATATTTTTATCGAATATTCTATATATCGCAATTATTCCGTAAAGAGATATAAAAATAAATACCGGTGTAAAAATTATAATTCCTAAAAAATCTGAAAATATCATTTTATTTGTGCCATTTTTTAACCTCTATTATTTTCGGAAAGAAAAACTCGAAACTATATTTTAAAACCTCGAAAGTTAAAAATATAAAAAGTAAAATCGCTATTATCAATTCTCCATTTGTCCAATAATTCTCAACGTATGTATTAGGCGTTCCGTCTAAAGATATTAAAGTCGCAGAATTGTTTGCAAGGTCGCCCGAAAGGGTGCAATCAAATCCTGTTTTAATATCTCTGTTGATTGGTAAACAATTTATTGTCATTTTTTTCTTTATTTTTTAATCCGGCTTTTTTTCTACGGCTCTCAAGCCGGATTTTAGCAATTTTTTTCTTTTTTGTCAAAGATAATGAATTAAGAAAGAAAAAAGAAAGGGGATAAGGTATTGCCCTCCGGGCAATTCTTGAGCATAAAGCCTCTTGTTCTCTACGTTCGCAGAAAACTTGAGTGCCTTATATTGCCTCCGGTATAATTCCCCGACTGTTTAAACCCGCCGGGAGGCTGATATTAGCTCTATAAACTTAACCCCCAAAAATTGAGAGCGGGGATAGTAGATTGCTACAGCCTATCTCCTCTTTAACGTCGCAATATAGATTTAACTCTTAACGACAATCAAAACGAAATATTTAATTTTCTTTAGTATAATATTAATTTAAAAAAAATACAAGCCCCGGAGGACTTGCTTTTTTTGCATAGCAATCTGAATACATCTTAAAACTTTTTTCTGTCTTTGTCAAATGGCTTGTCTTTATCATTAAGATAATCCGTCATTGTATCGACAAAAGACCCACTTTCAAAAAGCCACCAAAGGACTAAAGTTATAATGAAAATTATCCCCAAAACTATATAAAATATCTCCATATTATCCACCGCTTCCACGGAATAAATTAATTATATATTTCATGCCTTTCCACCCTAAATGCAAAGCCACCTCGGCGATAATTATCGCCCCGAATAATATCATTATTAACCCGATAGGTATTAAATGGTCGGCAAACCCATAGGCAGAAGCAAACGTGGTTGAATAATCATTTAAAGTCGACCGAATTGTTGAAATTGGTAAAGCTGAAATGCTTTCCGGCAATCTTAAAATAGTATTATTAACAATCCATATTATAAAATCTAAAAATGTATCAATAATTCCCATATTATTTAAAAAAATGTTTAATATATTTTATAGCCCAAAAAGTAAACATCAATAAAATTAAAATAGTTGAAAATAATTTTACTTTTGAAAATAAAGGCAAGTCAAAAAATGCCGGATTGATAGTTTCAGTATTCCCCCATAAAGTCATTGTTAAAGTTCCTGAAGTGATATTCATATTGCTAAATGTATCTCCTATTATTCTTAAATAATTAAATGGAAATACATCTCCGACAGCGTTCATTGTATTTTGCAATTCCTCTATTTTCCCGGCGGAGGGCAAAAACAATCCTTGAATTGTATTCCCTAAATTGCAAAGTATTTTGTCTATTCCTGAATATGCTTCGCAATCTGTCGGTGTCGGTATCGGAGAAGTTTCCGGGTCAGTCGGAGGCGTTCCTCCTCCGCTATACGTTGCTAAACAAGAAGCGTCAGTCCCGCCATAAAGACCCTCGCAAACCCATGCCCACCCGGTAAGGGTAATTAAAGTTGTTGAATTAGTTGCCCCGGCAGAACATTTTTCGCTTTCTTCCGGCTGATTGTAAACAGTTGTATTGTTAGCAGTTCCGCAAACTCCGTTGATTGGATTTGGATAAGGTAAAGTTTCGCAATTAACACTAATTCCTCCACCGCTTCCCAAACAAGACCATGAATAAATTATACCATTAAAAGAATAACTTTCATGCAAATTATTAATTGACCCGGAATAACATGCTTCAGTTCCGGCTATCGGAATTGTTGTCGGTAAATTATTGTTCGCAGTTCCGCAAACTCCGTCTTCGATAACTTGTTCAATTAAAGTTATTGTATTTGCCACTTTATCAACATGAAAAGGTATTTTAATATCATAATCAGCCGGAGAACCACAGCCAAAGGGAAGTGAAGTAGAAATCGGAACAATTTTTAAATAATAATCACCGGAGGACGGATAATTATAAATTGTTCCAAAATAAACAGCCCCATGAGGGCGAGAAGACTCGCCACATGAAGTCGGAGATTGCCAACAAGTCAAAGAAGTAGTCCAAACCGAACCATAATCGCCATACGAAGAAAAATCAACGAAAGTTTCACTATTATCGTATTTATTCCAACGAGCATAAAAAGAACCGGCATAGTGTTGTCCGTAATTACAATTAGTATCAGCCATGCTCGAAGTTATTTCAGAATAAAGCCAAGAAGAAACTTCAGGATAATCTAAAGAGTGAGAGGGTGAACCCGGCGACTCTAAAAAACATTCTTTTGAAACACCGGAACCGGAACAATAAATATAATCTGAAGACGGAATATATTTTGTTGTTGAAGCAAAAACATTTCCATTAATAACAAAAATGCCTAAAATTAGGCTTAAAGCAAAAATTAAAGGCTTTAATTTCTCTTTTAAGACCATGTTATTTATTTAATTGACGGAATATATACATGGCGATTGAAACACCCATTACAATCAATATTATAGGCATAAAATCGCCCACCATACCGGTAATGTATCCTATCATTGTTGTAATATCCGCAGTTGTTATAGTGAAAAACATTTTTAAAAATTAATTAATTATTCTTCGTC
>JBAZIW010000036.1:0-3244 GCA_041651655.1 Minisyncoccota bacterium
ATACGGGTAGCTTATGCACTTAGAATTTAACATACCCCCTCTTTTATAATCATTTGTAACCATCTCTTTCTTCCCTTCTTTTTTTATTGTGACATACTTCACACATTGATTGTGTGTTTTCCAATTTCCATGGAGGACCACCCTGTTTAATTGGTATTACGTGATCAACAACCGTTGCTATTGTTATGATATTCCTTTTCATACACTCTCTGCATAATGGTTCAATCATTAATCGTTGTTTTCTCAGTTTCTCCCACCGGGTTGTATGATATATATTTTCAAATATCAAACGGCTTAATGGATCAGTACTGTGTATGATTTTAATCCATGGCCGCTTTCTGCTATTTCTATTTATTATCGGCACTTGACTGATCCCTTACTAACTCATTGGTTACTTCTCGTATACACATAATATTAAATAACTTAGCCAGTGAAATCAGATGTATGAGCATGGTTTTATACTCCGGCTCTTTACTGTAATATTTATTGACCTGTCCAATCAGATCGATTACAGAATCATTCAGATCCCTGCATGTTATATTTTTAGTTACAGCCATCTTATTGTATATTAGTCTGTTGTGTGTCCCCTGATACTAAGTATGAATCAATACTCGGCTTATTATTTTTTTCATGCTCCAGTGTAATAATCATACCGTGAAGCTGTAACAGCATACGATCAATACCATCTAATCCACGAATACATTTAAAAAGATTTTCCGCAGCCTTTAAGTTTTTAATTGACCGATCAATAAAATATTTGGGATCCTCTCTTATCTTATTAAAAAGATCATACAAATCAGTATACCATTTCCGAACTGATACATCAGTATCAACAAGATTATTTATGGTTTTCTTGGAATGGCTGACTGTAGCATGATCCCTTCCCCCAACTTCCTTACCAATCTCATATAAGGTATTGTCTGTGAACAAACAACACATTGAATGAACCATTTGCCTTCTAACTACTATTTCATGCTCTTGTGTATCAAGATCAAATAATGATTCATTAATGTTGAAATAATTAGCCGCAACATTGCGAATCGTATTGATATCCAGTGATACTTTTTCGTCCATGATCAGTTGTTTTGTTCAAGAAATATTCTTCTTGAAGCGGACCGTAACCATTGATTACGGCGCGTTTCACGTTGATTATCATTGTTTACCAACGATTTAACCAAACCGTATCGTTCAAACCATTTCTCGTAATAACCAGGTCCATTGTTCTCATCCTTATTTCGATCACTTTGCAGCATATTGCTATATCCTAAATAGATTATATTCTCCAGATCCTGATACACATAACCAGGCCGCTGAGCCTTAACCCGGTCAAACAGCTTCTCACATGCATCACGGATCATATCTTGAGAGCTGAATATCTTAAAAGCCTCATCGGTACGCACCGCAAAATCAACTAACCGGTCTATTGACATGCGTCTGTTAATCGTACGCATCTTGTTTCGGTCATCGTAACTGTCTGCAATTACAGCCCTGAAAGCATCTTCGAGTATCATGCGTTAATATTTTGTTTCGTTAACAAAGGGCCAATTAGTTCATCTGCTTCCTTCTGAATGCGGTTCTGCTCATGCCAGTCTCGTTCATTTTTCGGAATCTTTTCGCGCTGTATCTTTCCATCCTTCAGATCCCTCCGGATGAAATTGCGTATAGTTGCTAGCCAATCAGCTTTCATTTCGTTATTCGCATTAGACCAGTCAAGAGCTGCGTGGTAGTAATATTCAGCATCAGGGGTATTATCTGCAAGGTCTGGCGTTGTTTTAATCATCTCCTTAACTTGCACAACGGTTATAGCCGAGTTCCTCATCAGACATTTTGACCTCGACGGCATTTCTTCCTTTTTCCCCGCACCCTTTTTTTCTTCTTCCTTATCCTTATCCTTGTCCTTGTCCTTGTCTTTGTCTTTGTCTTTAATGATTAGCTTATCATTAGGTAATGATTCATTAATAATTAAGTAATCATTACCATATAATTCATTCACCGTAACAGTTAAGCTATGTTTAATTAAGAGGTTACGTACACTTTTAATAGCCGGTTTATTACTGTTTAAACCACTTTCATATTGGTATTTTAAAAACTTTGGCATAAACCATTTGTCAGGTGCGATCTCAATAATAGTAAAGTCATTGGGTAGCCATTGACGTGGATCGGCTACCTCAGCACCGATATAAAATGATGCCGCATCAAGATCAACATCCCAAACACCTGCATTGTCGCAAGCATCAAACAGGTAGCTCACAAAACATTTTTGAACGGGCGACAATCGTCGAAACCATTGTTTCTGCCATATGCCTGTATCACGGAATCTTTTTGCCATGGTTTATTTCGCTAATTTCCAGGTGTGATTAGGCATTCCATATTGTCCAATCTTCATATAATCTGTCTTAACCAGGTATCCAGCCATTGTGAGATTAGTAATTGCCCTTCGCACGCTTGTTATAGGTGCCCTAATACCTGTATGCATTACCACTTCAAATGGTGTGTATCGTCCTGCCGGATTGCGTTTGAAAAAATTAAGTATACGGCATGCCTGGTAGCCGTTTATCTGACCCTGGCGCATAACCTCAGCTGGATCGAGACCAATTGTATTGTGAAATATGTCAAGTTGGTGGTGAGGCATTTCAGCATTTCTGCTGGCCTTTTTCATTAATGTTGACCTCATATCGGTATGTATCGTTTATTTACAACATCATGTATATATAACTGATTAGATCCCATAGCAGCCCAGGCATGATAAACTGGACCTCCGTCAATTGTCCTGCATGTAAAATTTGGTATAGGACACTCCTCGTATATAATTCTTAGAATCATCGGTATATATTTACCTCCACAACTACACCTGAACACATTCAGGTTAAATTTGTGTTTAATGTGTATGTAAGCATTGCATTTATTACACCGCGCATTCGCTGTGACTCATTCTTTTGTTTATTAATGCACTGATCTAAATCAATTATCAGGTTGTTTATCCTGTCAATTTTCAGATACATATCCTTATGTTTGGATAGATCACTCTCATTGTTTATGTTACGCTCAATTACTAGCAGGTGTATGTGTGCATTTTCACGCATAAGCTGTAATATATTCAATGACAAATTATCAAGCATTGCATTTAGTTTTATTGTTGTACCACTTTATCAGATCCTCGCGAGCTATGCGCCATTGTCCCCCTATTTTAACCATAGGTAACTCACCTCCTTTAATAAGATCGCGCACCGTATCTGTACTTACA
>JBAZIW010000037.1:0-2888 GCA_041651655.1 Minisyncoccota bacterium
CCTATATCAGTATATTCATTATAAAGTTTATCCAATGCAATGTGCATGGCTTCATAAGGATTTGTTTCAGCTGTTTCTTGATTGAGAGTGTTAATAATCTTCTGGTATTCAATTACTTTAGCTTGCTGTTGAAGCCAAGCTTCTGTTTGACCCCCTTTATCAAGGGTTTCAAGTGTTGCTTTGGCAGCGTCCAATTCTATTGAAACAAGCTTTTTTCTCTCCTCCAATGTATTTCTATGAGCCAAGCCCATTTGTTCAAGCCCATCTAATTCGGATAGTCTTTGCTGAGCTTGCAATTCACTTATTTGAGAATTGTATTCCACTTCTGTTTTTAAATTTTCTTTTTTGAGTTTATCATTTATTTGTGTCACCCTATCTGCATATTGATTTAGGTTAATTATCCCAATTTCTCTCGCTTTATCCGCAAGCCCTAATTCTTTAAACGCCAATTCTTTAGCTGCGAATTGTCTTTTCTGAAGCTCAGTCAAATCAGAATCAGTTAGAGATTTATCAAGTTCTCTTAAAGCATCATATCCTGCAATTCTTTGGGCAAGAATTTTGTCATCAAATTCTTTTTCCAATCTAAGCTTTTCTGCTTGCTCTGCTTTATAGGACATTGTTGTTAATTTTTTAGAGGAAGAAACTTCTTTAGATGTTCGATAGTCAGTATATTTCTTTTGTGTTTCTAATAATTTAGCTTGATAATCAGAAAAATCCTTATCTTCAAAATCTAATGGTTTATCAATTGTTAGTTGAAATTCTCTCGCAAGGCTATCTTGCCTTGCCTTAAATTCAGCAGCTTCTTTTGCAGCAGCTTCTCTTTCTTTTTTACCTGCTGCTGCTATTAATTTTTTTCTAAACTCATCAATTTTTTCCTGTTGTTTTGCTGCCTCTTTTGTAAGGTCTTTTTTCTCTGCTTCGCTAAGGACAGGAGTTTCTAATCCATACAAATTTTGACCTGCTTTTATTCCTAACCCTCCTGCGGCAGCAAGAGCCGCTTTCGCATTTTGTTCGGCTTTTTCGGCTTTTCCTTTATGATATGCTGCCCATCCTGTGGCTCCAACTTTTTCATCCATCCAAGCCCGCAACTCTCTCTCTGCTTGAATCACTTTGAATATTCCTGCCGCAGCAAGTAGAGATGTTGATGCAATACCTTGAAATACACCCATTAGCACTTCTGCGCTCCAATTCAAACCTTTCCCAATACTTTCTTTTAATTCATCTACAGATGCTCGGAATTGCTGAATATGAATAGCAGCTGTATCTGATGATAATGCCATCTGAATTTGTTGAAGTTTCGCATGTGCTATGGCTAAGTCTAACAGCTTAATTTCTGTAACTCCTGCTGCGGCAGCTTTAGTTATTAAACCAAACTCTTCTTTAGTAACAAAACCAAATTTTCTCAATCCTCTGGGCATTTCATTGGCAATGGAATCAATAAGTTGATCCATGACATCTCCAACATCTTCTCCTGCTTTTACTGCCCCAACTCTCGCTGCCTCAAACAAATCTGGTATCTTTTTAGGATCAACACCTTGAACAATTGCTTTTAATGCTTTTTGTTGTATATGAGAGGCATCAACAGTTTCTAAAGTTACTTTTCTGATATCAGAAATCATTTGAGAAGAATTAAGACCATAGACTGTTGCAGCATTTTCAAAAGCTTCCTCTGCTTGTGTTGCTTTGGCTCCCAAAGTCATGTAATCAAGAGCTTTATTAAAAGCCATGTAAGCACCAACTGCTGCCACACTCAGTTCCATCCACTTAGATTTTAACACTCCAAGAGTAGATGCAAATCTTTCGGAAACAGAAGAAGGAGCCAACGATTGCTGAAATTTAGCAATTTCTCCTCTCCCCTGACCAATAGAAGAAGATAAACGCCGAATCGCTTCCTCTGCTTTATCTGCTCCCATTTTATTGGGCATCCTCTTTTCAAGAGATTGAATCTGAGCTTCTGTTAATTTAGAAGTTGCCCCCAGCTTTGCTAAATCTTCTCTTAATTTCCGAGTAGCTGTCTGAGCCTCCTCAGTGCTGACTTTAATTTTTATGCCACCAGCCATTTATTCTCCCCTGATCAGCAATGGATAACGAGCGTCTTCAATTTTTAATACCATTTCAAAATCTTCTCTTGTCAGATCATACATTTCACATAAATTCATAAGCTGACCCAAATCAATCCTTAGAGGAGCAGAAAATCCCATCCCCCTGTGTAAAGATAATCTTTGCCAAATTTCCCAGACCTGAATATTATCAGGATATAATTTTGGCACATTGCATTCATCGCAAGGTGGATTTCCTGCATATATTTTCCTACAAACTTCACAATCAACTACTGCTCCTTTCTGGGTAGAAAATTCTACCCAACTAAGAAGTTTTTTTCATTTTCCTCAGTTTCTTTCATATTTTTTTCTGTTAGCTTATCCGCCGCAAGCAAAACTTTATCGATCAATTCTGTGTTATAAAGATAAACAATTTCTTTATTGGCATTTGTACAAGGCAAAGGATTTCCATCTTCGTCTTCAATACGCTTCCAATCAATGATAACCTGTTCAATCTTTTTAATTTTGAATTTGTAAAGATCGATATCATCAAATCTCTGGTTTTTATCCCATTCGTGATTAGTTGATTGCCTAATCAAGGCGTTTATCTGTTTTGGAGTTGGCGGCCTCACCAAAAATTCTGCTTGTTCTCCTGGATTTTCTCCCTCGATTATTATCCATTCATCTTTTGCCTTTGTCTGTAATTTCATTTTTCTCCTCCTTTAATTTTATAAATGGGGCGGATGTGCGCCGGGATTCGCACATGCCTTTCGGCTCCGCCCCCTTCTTTTATCTAACAACAATTTCACAAGAATCTTCACCGATAGTTCCCAATGCTTTCATCGGCAT
>JBAZIW010000038.1:0-2681 GCA_041651655.1 Minisyncoccota bacterium
CCAAAGTTCTTTCCTTTATCGAAACCTGCTCTTCAATTCTCTTAATCAAATCTTCAATTTGAGAATCACCGTTTTTGTCGGTAATCGGCCTGATAATCACTTCTGGGTCAATCAATCCGGTCGGTCTGACAATCTGCTCGACTATTTGCTCACTTTGACTTAACTCTTCTTCTTTCGGTGTCGCCGAAACATATATCTTTCTTTTGGTTAATTCTTCGAATTCAGAATATTGCAACGGTCGGTTATCGTATGCACTTTCTAAGCGAAAACCATAATCAATTAATGATTTCTTTCTTGATTTATCACCAAAATACATTCCCCCGATTTGCGGAATAGTAACATGCGATTCATCAATAACAGTCAAGAAATCAGGATCAGCTGCTTTAAAATAATCTATCAAAGTAAAAGGAGGTTGCCCTACCTTTCTTCCGTCAAAATGCCTGGAATAGTTTTCTATTCCCTGGCAATAGCCGATATTCTCAATCATCTCTAAATCGTAATTGACTCTTCTTTTCAATCTTTCGTGTTCCAATAATTTTCCTTCCCGTTCAAAAAACTTTAATCTCTCTTCCAATTCTTCTCTTATTTCTTTTAAAGCTTCTTTTTTTGTTTCATCATTCAAAACATAGTGCTTCGCGGCAAATAAAGAAATCTCATCAACTTCTTCCAAAATATTCCTTCTAATCGGGTCAATCAGTTCTATCGAATCAATCTTGTCGGAAATGCTCATTCGGTATATTACTTTTTGACTCACCGGCATTATTTCCAAAACCTGGCCCCTCAATCTGAATTTTCCTAAGAATAAATCTTCATTGGTTCTTTCAAATTGTAAATCAATTAATTTCTTGGCCACCTCCTTGCGACTGATTTTCTCCCCCTTTTTAAAAACATGCATTACTTTCTTGTATTCATCGGGCGAACCCAATCCGTAAATACAAGAAACCGAACAAACGATGATTACATCTTTTCTGGTCATTAAAGCCTGAGTACAAGCATGTCTTAATCTTTCTATTTCTTCATTGATTTGAGCTTCTTTCTCAATATATGTATCCGTAGGAACCATATATGTTTCCGGCTGATAATAATCGTAATAGGAAACAAAATATTCAACGGCATTATCGGGAAAAAATTCCCTGAATTCGTTGCACAATTGAGCCGCTAAGGTTTTGTTATGCGAAATCACCAGTGTCGGCTTCTGCACCTTGTCTATTACGTTCGCTATGGTAAAAGTCTTACCAGACCCAGTAACTCCAAGTAATGTTTGCTTTCCCATTCCTTGCTTTAAGCCTTGAACTAATTTTTCAATGGCTTGAGGCTGGTCTCCTTTTGGCTTCATTTCCCCTTTCAGTTTAAAATCCATAATCTTAAAACTTTAGGAAACTACATCATACCATCCAAACAAAAAGGAGGCAATATGCCCCCAAATAGCCCTATTATTTGCTCTTCTTCATGATGATTAAGTGAAGGATAAGGGCAAGAGTGAAAAAGACTGCCCCGCCAAAGCATGGAGAGAAGAACGGATTGCCGATACCGCAGCCAACTGAACAAAATGAGTTCTTGGCCCAATAAATATATTCATTAAGAAAATTAAACCAGGCAAACAACGTTCCGGCTAATAAAACGATAAGTTGAATTAATATTATTTTTTTCATATTTTTTTATTAATAATTATTAATTAAAATATTTTTTTAAACCTTCTTCGAACTTAAAAAGATTGCTGTTCTTCACTGTAAATCCGGCTGCCGGAGGATGTCCTCCGAACGTCACCAATAATTCCTTACAGCTTTCCATCGCCTGAACCGCATCCATTCCTTTAGGAACTCTCACTGTTCCCCGGCTAAATTCATCTCCCTTCTTATAGAGAAAAACTGGTTTATCAAAATAATTGCATAATCGAGAAGCAGCGGCGCCTAAAAATTCTGGCTCCCAAATATGAGAACCCTCAAAAATTATACTTGAATTATTGCTCATTGAAATCTTTTCAATCAAGTCATTAACCATTACGGCAATCTCTCTTTGTTTCTGCTGACTTTCTTCAAATAATTCCTGGGCTGTTACCATAGTCTTATCAAAATCAGATTCAATTAAAAACAAATACGGCTTGGGAATATGGTTTTCGATTGACGCCGAATTCAAAGCACTATTGATTTTTGAAACCATGTCTCGCTTTGAACCGAAGTCCATCGGATTAAGAAATGAAAAAATTGCTCTGATGGCCGGTCTCTGACTGTATTCTATTTTTTCTAATCCTTCTTTAATCCACTCTTCATTCTCTCCCACCTCCGGCATCATATCAGAAATAGTTGCCAGAGCAGTTAACTCTAAGAAACTGTCTCTTAACATCGGAGACAATTTATCGCCTAAAAGCTCTTCTGATAATTTAAAAGCAATACCGACATTGGCATATTCTTTAAAGGGATAATCATCATCCGGTTGCTTCGGATCAACAACAATCTCCGCAGCTTCAGGTATTCCACCGATTGCCTTATGATGGTCTATTACCACCACCGAAAACCCGCTATTTTTAGCGTCTTCAATTTCTTTAAAATTAGTGATTCCGCAATCAAGGGTAACAATCAATCCTTTACTAGCTTTTGATTTAATAAAAGCTAACGCTTTATCATTCAATCCATAACCCTCGGTTTTCCTTTCCGGGGAAAAAGCTAAAACCGTCGGAAACA